>CALODM010000013.1:0-489914 GCA_942492125.1 uncultured Bacteroidota bacterium | reverse complement strand
TCTTCCCATTGTCGCCACATAGATGGAATTGATAAAAACAGAGCACATTTTTGAGATCGACAACCTGAAAAATCTTTTCAGCAAATACCCCCTGGATGTAGTGGTCTCTGCTTATATGATCCAGAATTTAAAGGGAGAAATATCCTACGTAACCAATGATCATAACCAGAGTACATTTACCTTGCTTGTTCCCGTAAAGGCCATAGAAAAAAAAGTAATTGACGGTAAAATCATTGCCCCGGTTCACCTCTTACTGGCAGAAGACCATGTTATGAACAAAATTGTTTTGAAAAACACCATTAAAGCATGGTCAGATAAAATCAAACTCAAAGAAGTCAATACTGGGGCCGAAGTTTTAAAAGAAATAAAAAGAAATCCTTACGACCTCATCCTGGTAAACGTTGAGCTGCCGGATTCGAGTGGAATAGATTTAGTAAAAAATAAAGGGAAAGTTAAATATTCCTGTTTTGGGGATAAGCTCCTACCCTTCCTCTAAGGAAAAACAGCTATGTCTTGAGGCAGGCATGGACGCCTATCTTCAAAAGCCCTATAATAATCAAACCCTTTTTGATAAAATCCTCCAGGTACTCGAAAAATAACGCCAGAGTTCCCGTTTCCCTTTTTGCAAAGATTCCTTGCACAAACAAACGTTCATTCGTACTTTTGTGCCTCATGCGAACCTAAACAAAATATGACCAGATTTCACACCCTAAGCATTAAAGATATACAACAGGAAACAAAGGACTGCGTTTCCATTGCTTTTAATATTCCCGAAGACCTTAAGGATGAATTTGTTTTTGAACCCGGACAGCACCTGGTATTAAAAACAATCATCAACGGCACAGAAGTAAGAAGGTCCTATTCTATTTGTTCCAGCCCTGCGGAAAACGAATTACGGGTAGCCGTTAAACAGATCGAGGGCGGCCTTTTTTCCACTTTTGCCAACCTGTATTTGAAACAGAGTGATAATTTCGTCGTCATGCTCCCCAATGGAAATTTCGGGAGCCGACAAGGGCGCAAAACCAATGAAAAATACGTAGCCTTCGCTGCCGGAAGCGGAATTACGCCCATTATTTCCATCATTAAGTCTACATTGGAATCCGATCCGGATAGCCATTTTACGCTTTTTTATGGAAACAAAGACCAACAGTCGATCATTTTTAACGAACACCTGGCTTTCCTGAAAAACCAATTTTTGAACCGATTGAGTATTTATCATATACTCAGCAGGGAAAATCCGGGCAGTGATTTATTCTTTGGCAGAATTGATGAAGATAAATGCCAGGTATATTGTAAAAAACTGATTGCCCCTGCAACCATCGATGCATTTTTCCTGTGTGGACCGGTAGGTATGATTGAGGCCGTAAAGCAATGTCTGAAAAATGCAGGCGTATCCTCGGACAAAGTACATTTTGAATTATTTACGGCACCCGATCAAAAACAGACTCAACCACTCACCAAAGAAACAGATACTCAAACCTTCGCAGTCACTGTAGATATACGCATGGACAATGAATCCTTTACCATCCAGTCGCCTTCAAACAAAGGAACCATCCTGGACCTGGCCAGCGAAGCCGGACATGATCTGCCTTTCTCCTGTAAAGGTGGGGTATGTTGTACCTGCAGAGCTAAACTAACTGAAGGGGAGGCGGTTATGGATGTCAATTATGCCCTTGAGGAAGATGAACTGGAAGCAGGATATATTCTCACCTGTCAGGCAAGGCCTAAGTCGCGAAAGATAGCCGTAGATTTTGATGCCTGATCTATGGGTAAAAAACCGAATCATGACTAAATCCAAAAGAGAAGTCATACAGATAGCCGCTGCCAGATTATTCAGGGATCGCGGATATGCTGCCACCTCTATGAGAGACCTTGCTGAAGCGGTAAACCTAAAAGCTTCAAGTCTTTACAATCATATAAGTGGCAAGGAGGAAATCCTCAAAGAAATCTGTTTTGAAACTTCACAGCGTTTCCTGAATGCCATGGAAACCGTTGAAAAACAAGATATTTCCTGTGCGGAAAAAATTAAATATCTTATTCGCCTACACATCAAAACAGCGATGACAGATGTTACCTCTATTACCGCCTTCAACGACGAATGGCGGCACCTTAGCGAACCTCATTTGTCAACATTCAAATCGATTAGAAAAGCCTACGAAGTGCGTTTCAAATCGATCATCAGCAATGGCATCAAGCAAGGGCAAATCCAGAAAGGTGATCCAACTGTTGTCCTATATACGATCCTTTCTTCGGTAAGATGGGTTTATGACTGGTACAAACCGGATCGAGATGTGCCTGCAGAAACACTTGAAGAAGGGATAATCAATATTTTAATGACGGGCATTGCAAAATAATCTTAATTTTGTCCCAACATCAGAATTGACCAATGAGCTCAAAATTCTCTACTACTTCAGAACAATATGGCCGGAAAGTCTCCTCTTCCTTTCTTAGTTTGAGACTTGCATTGTGGTTATTGATAGGGGAATTGATCCTGGGAATAGGGGGATATGTAATTTTGGAAGGCTACACCTTAAGGGAAGCCTTTTATATGACCATAATTACCATTTCCACGGTGGGTTTTTCAGAGATACGACCACTCAGCCCAACGGGGCAGTTGTTAACGTCTGTTTTAATTCTATTAAACATAGGTATTTTTGCTTACCTGTTATCTGTTTTCAGCTATTACGTCATCCAGGGAGAAATTTTTAAAAAGATGAACTATCAGACTATTCAAAAGAAGATCAGTAAACTCAAAGAACACGTGATCGTATGTGGTTATGGGAAATACGGGAAAGAAATCATCCTCCACCTTGCACAACACGACATCCCCTTTGTGATCATCGACAATGATCCGGAAATAATTGATCAAATAAGAGCCCATAAAGATGATTTATTGTACATCCATGCTGATGCCACCATGGATGAAACCCTGCTTAATGCGGGAATAAAAAATGCAGAAGCATTGATTTCCGCATTACCGGATGATTCGGAAAATGTTTACATCGTTATTACTGCAAAAAACATCAACTCAAAAATTAATATCATCAGTCGTGCTTCTGAACCCAAATCCCAGAAAACCTTATTGCTGGCAGGGGCTACTCACGTCATTATGCCCGAGCAGATCGGGGGTTATTATATGGCTACCCTTGTCAGTAAACCGGGTGCCGTTGAATTTTTCAGTTTTATAACCAGGGATATGGATTCGGACATAGGCTTCGAAGAACTAAGGCTATACGAAAATATGCCACCAAGGCTGTAAAGGAAAATCGCTGCGGGACATGAATATTTGAAAAATTACTGTAGCGCCAATGTTATCGGCTATATCAATGCGAAAAATCAATACGTCGTCAATCCTGAGCCTGATGCCCAGCTCGAACCCAACACCAGTTTCATCATCCTTGGCAGCAGAAAACAATTAAAAGCTGTCAAAGAATTACTGGATAATTATCCATCATAAACCGAATCAATACCTTATGGCCTTAATTAAAAAAGTAAGAGGTTTTACGCCTCAATTCACGGTAAAGATTGTTATTTAACAGAAAATGCAACCATTATCGGAGATGTCATTATGGGTGATAACTGTAGTGTCTGGTTCCAGGCGGTTATCAGAGGTGATGTTAACAGTATCCGTATTGGTCAAAATGTCAATGTTCAGGATGGGGCTATCATTCATGGTACCTATGAAAAATTTTCTACGACCATTGGCAATAACGTCTCCATCGGCCACCGTGCTATGGTCCATGGCTGTACGGTCAAGGATAATGTTTTGATCGGGATGGGTGCCATAATTTTAGACAATGCTGTTATTGAAAACAATTGCCTGATAGCCGCCGGTGCACTAATTTTGGAAAACACGGTATGTGAATCCGGTGGCATTTATGCCGGGGTGCCGGCCAGGAAAGTCAAGTCTGTTGCTCCTGAATTTTTGGAAGAAAAATTTAAATCCCTCGCACAGAATTATATAAAATATTCGGGCTGGTTCCAGGAAGAAACATAATACCATCTATATTTATTCCTGTATCTTGGCACCGAAACTCAAATCACCGGCATCTCCCAGCCCTGGCACTATATAGGCTTTCCCGGTGAGTTCCTCATCAATATCTCCTACCCAAATTTGAATATCAGGGTGCTTGCGTCGAAGATAATTCAACCCTTCGGTAGAAGCTATAGCCGTTACGACATGAATGGCTTTTGGCTCCCCGTAATCCGACAAGGCATTCAACACGACATTCATAGAAGCGCCGGTTGCAATCATGGGATCTGAAAGGATCAAGGTGGTTCCTTCTATGTCCGGACAAGTAACATAGCCCGCTTTTTATGTCAAAGGATCCGCCTTTATGATGTTTTCGGTAAGCAGAGATGAAGGCACTGGCCGCATCATCAAAAAAACTCAATAATCCGTTGTGGAGAGGTAACCCCGCCCTAAGGATGGTTGCAAGAATTACCTGATCATCATATTTCATGGATTTGGCGACACCCAGCGGAGTTTCTACCATACATTTACTGTATTCGAAAGTTTTGCTTATCTCGTAGGCAAATATCTTTCCCATGCGTTCAAGGTTAATCCTGAACCTCATACTATCCTGCTGAACATCCTGGTCTCTCAGTTGATTGAGATACTTATTTACCAAGCTGTTTTGATCACTTAGATTGACAATCATTTAAGGCGGTTTTTTATAACCCCAATATAGGAAAAAATAAAAATTCCACCCAATTTATCTTCTGGAATTGCTCCATCAAAAGAGACAGAGCTGCTATTCCTTTGCCACTTTTATCAATGCTTCATAAACCATGGCCCATTCCGCCCAGCCATGACTTGCAGCAAAGGAGCTGTTATGCCAAAGAGAAATAAAGGTTCCACCGTAAAATTTAACTTGTTTGACAATATCATTTATCTCCTCAATGGCTTCACTGGCGGTTAGTTGCAGGTAATTTTTAAGCGTGACATCCATTACCTGAAAAGGAAATATCCTCAGGGTTGTGGAGGTTTCAGCTTCCAGGTCATACCAGAAGAAATCTCCTGCGAATCCTGCGCGGAAGCCGATGTCATCAGCATATCCGAGGGAAAAATCCTCCCGAATACCGGCACGCAGGAGATTTTTATAGGTTTCCGGAAAGGAGAGCATCAGGTAATGTTGTCTGCTACGGTGAACAGGCCCTTTTTTGATCACTCCAAGTCTGAAAATTTCTTTCTCCAGTAAATCAAAATTTTTATTGGATGCCATGGAGGGATGAATGCCAATGGATGCCGGCTGCGCTACTGTCCGATCAGTTCTCTTCGAATTCTGGCTTTTTCAACAGAAAATGCTTTTGTCCACTCCACCATAATTTACCCATTGGGAAAAACCAAAACGGATAGAGGATCATTTTTCCGATGTAAGTCCTCCAGTTGACCGAAGGTGTAAAACGGATCTTTTCTTTTGTTAGAAATGGAAAGCTGTCTTTCTCTAAGGTTTTTAAAATTTAACTTAATAAAATCCCTGATAAAACCTCCTGCAGATCTTAATCCTCTGTTGCGAAATGCCCAGGCCAGATCTACATCATAAGTTGGCTGAAAAAGGTATTTTTTTTCCGACAAAATCACATCAGGATATTTTTTCCTGACCTGCTCTTTTATCAGATCGATCCAGATGTTAACCACAGGAATCCTGAGGAACCCATGTTTAGATGCCAGACTTTGGCTTGCCGTAAATCGCCCATATCCGTCCCCCCGAAATGCCAGTATTCTCATAACGGCTCAACACCAAAAAAGATCATAGCCGGAAGGAAGATCATGTAATCGAGATCTGAGCCTGACGTCTGTACAGGAAAAAAATAAGGGATATCTTTCTTTTCAGTTATGTCGATGTCCAAATGGCTAATTCCCTTTTCCAGCAACAAACCGCATGAAGGCAAAAATACTTCTCGTTCAGAATGCCTTTCTCTGCTGTAATTGATTTTAATTTCATCGAATGCAAGATAGTTCTCGAGGTTATCCGTAAAACCTGTTTTCAGGCCAAGATTTTCCTCCAAAATAAATTGGAAGGTATAACTTACCCTTTGCGAAACCTCCGGAACCAAAACCAAACAATCAATTTCCATAAAAAATCAGAGCCTACTTATGCTTAAAATTTAGAAATATTTGTGTCAAATTTACATGTTTTGGTCGTTTAAGCTCCCAAATGCCCATTGAACTACGCAAGATATCTCCAGTGTTACTATCCAGAGGTTTTTCAACATAGGAAGATAGCTATAATTAATATAGGTCAGCGTTATCAACCCCGTCCATAAAACCGGAAATCGGAATCGTGTAAAAATACCTAAAGCCAAAGGCAAAATCGCATACCATGGATGAACCGTAGGCGTAAAGGCCAGGTACAAACAAATGGCAAACAGCATTTTATCAGGCAGATTGGCTAAAGTGTAGCCTTTTTCTTTTACAGAGGTAATCAGTATTCCCAAAAAAGTAAAAAAAGCCAGAATCGGGCCAGTATAAGCGATAAGATTATATCCCGTAAAAACAAAACCAAGCCATCTCAGTAAATAATAAATACTTGCGTTAAACTCGAATTTTTGAAAATAAAGATCCAGGCTGCTGCCAAAGTTGTTCAGGAACAGGCCGTCAAAAAGCGGTAAATATAACAGCAAAAGTACCAAACCCACAATAGTGAAATAAATCAACGACAACCGCCAACCCAGGCGCTTAACCAAAAACATAAGCAACAGAAGTGGCAGCAATTTGGAAGCGATGGAAAGTCCCATGGCCACCGCTGACCAATAATACCGGGTTATGTACAACCAGTAAAGACTTAAAAGTAAAAAGAAAATCATCACTCCTTCAAAATGCAGATTCCCGACAACCTCCACAATCACCAGGGGATTCAGTGCGTAGATCAGGATATTTTCAGGGGGCAGCTTCAATATTTTTAACAGCCGCGGGATAAGTAATAATGTTCCAATTTCAAAAAGGAAAATTATTATTTTCATCACCAAAGTACTGCCATAGATGCTGTTTGGAAATAACCATGTGGCAATAGCAAAGGTTATTTGGGCAACAGGAGGGTAAATGGTATGATATTGGCGAGAATTTAATTGTTCATACAACTCCTGATCCAACCAGGGAGTTGCCCAACCTTCAGCCATAATATCTTGTGGCAGGTAATGAAAAGGATTGTACCCGTGGTTTATCAGTCTTCCATCCCAAATGAATCGGAAAACATCATCTGAAAGTTGTGGAAAAGCAAAAACAAGTACCAGTCTGGCAAGAACGGCAACTCCCAAATAAAAAGGAATATCTTCAGCGGCAACAGATCTTAAAATAAACACAAATGCGAGGAAAGCCAAGAAATAGCCTCCAAAGATGAGCCTGAAACTGGATTGGGAAACCAGAAAACCGAGGACAAGTACGCCTGCCAAAAAAACGACGGCAAAGGCAGCAGGTACTTTTTTAGTGGTTAATCCTCGCATATTGACGCTCCTACCCTTTCAATCTTAAATGTTTGATGGTGTAATAAAAAATACCCCCATAGCCCAAAAACAACATCAAATGGAAAAAGAAAAAAGTAGTGTTTTGGATATAAAGGCCCAGGAACATTGCCAATAAAAAGTACAGGGATAAGAGCCCTTCAAAAATCGTCGTCCAGGACAATTTATAATTGATGTATTTTTTACTTTTGACCTTATCTGCCATATGCTTGATATTGAATTTCGGGGTTCTCACAAATGGAGATTTTTTACCACGGAACCCTTCTAAAACCGCAATGGAATTGTGCAGTGCCAGCCCCATGGATAAACTCAGAAAAAGGGGAAATAGCATCAGGAAATTCACAATCTGTTTTAGGGGAGATTGATCTTTATGCCCGACAGCCTGCACGTTGGCAACATAATAAACGGCAATAACAGAGAGGAAGCCGGCAAGAAAAATGCCAAAAAAGTTTTTGCTGATCCCGGCACTAAAAACATCTCCCAAGTAGTATAACATCGGAACACTGAATACTCCAATGATAAACACAAAAAGGAATATCGAACTGGCGAGCAGATGTACGGTTGTATGGATTTTTTCCATAGCGGGCATATTGGATCGCCAAATGGCCGGCAACATTTTTTTGGCTGTTTCTGCCCCGCCCTTCATCCAGCGGAATTGCTGAGACTTAAGGCTATTCATTTCAACGGGGAGTTCTGCAGGAGAACCTACTTCTTCCAAAAAATGAATTTTCCAGCCATTTAACTGAGCCCTGATGCTCAGGTCCAGATCTTCGGTGAGTGTATCTGCCTGCCAGCCTCCGGCATCTTCGATGGTCTTTCTTCTCCATACCCCTGCAGTTCCATTGAACTGGAGCATATGGCCACCTTCCATCCTGCCCCGCTGCTCTACGGTAAAATGTACATTTAACTGAAGGGCCTGAAGTCGGGTAATCAGGGAATAATCCCCATTGATATGTTCCCAGCGGGTCTGGACGACACCAACCTTTTCATCTTTAAAATAAGGAATGGTTATTTTCAGGAAATCTTTTCTGGGCAGGAAATCCGCATCAAATATGGCAATGAAATCTCCTTTGGCCGAGGCTGTTGCTTCCTTTAGGGCGCCCGCTTTATAGCCTTGTCGATTTTGCCGGGTAATTAATACAATATCCAGTCCTTTTGCCTGATACTCTTCAACCTTTTTACGGGAAATCTCCACGGTTTCATCCGTGGAATCATCCAGGACCTGAACTTCAAAACGATCCCGGGGATAATCAAAATCAGCAACCGCATCAATTAGTCGCTCAACCACATACATTTCATTAAATATAGGCAACTGAATGGTCACCATGGGATATTCCAAAACAGCATCATTTTCAAAATGGTCCTCCTCTGCATCAGTTCCTCCGGCGATGGCTAATTTCGGTTTAGCAGCCTGGACTGCCTGGACTCCACGTGTCTGGGTCTTCAGCACCTGCCTTGCCTGGCCTCTCTTGTAGTGGTACAAAAGATTGAACTGAAACAAGCAATAAACCGTAATATAGGCAAGCGCTATAGAATAAATAACGAAAACGACAGCTCCTAAGATTGGCATTTTAAAGCAATTTAAAAATGGTCCATAAAATTTTATACCCTGCTAATATAGTCCCTTTTAGGGTTCCTGAAACCTTGGAAACGCCTATACGTTTCCGGTAACTAACAGGAACCTCTGCAACTTTCATTTTGAGTCGGGCTGCCTTAACCTGCATTTCAACGGTCCACCCATAGTTGGGGTCTGCCATTTCCATTTCCAAAAGGCTGGTCCATTTTACAGCTCTGAAAGGCCCCAGATCTGTAAACCTGTAATTAAAAAAAAGTCGGATAAGGGTAGTTGCCAGCCAATTTCCAAAAATTTGCTGTGGCATCATGGCACCTTTCTCAAGATTTCCAAGTACCCTTGAACCTATGACGAGGTCAATATCCTTTTCGACAATAGGCTTGATTAGTTCCGGTATTTCTTCCGGATGATCTGAATAATCACCATCCAGAAAAACAATTATGTCGGGTTGGTCTTTGGGGGTTTTATTCTTCAGATATTCAATACCTTTTAAACAGGCGCTGCCGTATCCCATGACAGGTTGATCCAGAACGATAGCTCCGGCCTTGGCAGCTACTTGAGCAGTATTGTCCGTACTGGCATTATTGCAAACGAAAATGTCCCTTACCATTGCTTTGGGAATATCTGCTAAGACCCTCCCAATTGAATCCTCCTCGTTAAACGCGGGAATGATCACATCCACTTTGAGTGATTCCAAATTTAGTCAATTTTTTAGTGACCGCAAAGATAGCAGATTTTAAATAAACAAAGGAAGGTTTAATTTCAGGTAAACAACAGGAAACAAATGCAAAAAGAAACAACACGCTGACATTCACAAATTTCTTTTCAGTAGCCAAAACGCTTAAGAGCATTTTCATCATCACGCCAGTTTTCCTTGATCTTGACGAAGAGCTCTAAAAACACTTTTTGCTGGAGGAAAATTTCAAGGTCTTTACGGGCAGCCATCCCCAGTTTCTTGATGGCACTGCCCCCCTTACCGATGATGATTGCTTTTTGTGTTTTTCGGGCCACATAGATCTCCGCGGCTATCCTAACGAGATCCTCTCCCTTATTGGTTTGCGTCTCCTTAAAGGAAGTGACAATCACTTCACAGGAATAAGGAATTTCCTGTTCATATTGTAAAAGAATTTTTTCGCGGATAATCTCACTGACAAAAAAACGCTCCGGGCGGTCAGTCAGCTGATCTTTAGGATAATAAACAGGGCCTTCCGGCAAATATTTCATTAGCAAGCGAAATAATGTATCCGTATTTTGCTTAAAAAGTGCTGAAATGGTAATTATTTCTTTAAACTCAACCTGCTCCTTCCACCACAAAATCTTATTGGCAACAGCTTCCGGATCTGACAGATCCACCTTATTGATGACCAAAAAAAGCGGTGCTTCCACCTTTTTTAATTTGGTGATGAAAGGATCATCAGCTTCATACTCTTCGAGCATATCGGTAACAAAAAGCATGATATCGGCATCCTCAAAAGAGGAATGTACAAAGGTATTCATGGCTTTTTGCATTTGGTAGGCAGGATCTCTGATTAATCCCGGCGTATCCGAAAAAACCATCTGAAAATCCTCTCCACTCAACAATCCCAGAATCCGATGACGAGTAGTTTGTGGTTTATTGGTAATGATGGACATACGTTCGCCCACCAGGGCGTTCATCAAGGTTGATTTCCCGACATTCGGACGACCGATTATATTAATAAATCCTGATTTGTGCATATTTTTTAATATCCGATTTGTTTGTCGGATTCCATTCTCAGTAACTCGACCGCTTTTAAAATCAGCTCCGGTTTTAAAACCCGCCAGTTTTCAAGGATGTAATCCGGTCCAAAATTAACATAATATTGCAAACGGGTATTCTCCATCTCTTCAATTACATGCTGCAGGGGATTCAAAAAACATATCCACCCTCCATCGTCTTTTATGTCATCCCACCATTCTTCATAATAACTATCATCCGATCCGTGAAAATTATAAACATTCTCAACGATGAGAATAAATTTACTAATATATGCTTTTGTCATCGAATCAATGACATTTCTTTTCAACTCCATTATATCATTATGCAGCGTATCATTCCACTCCCCTATAAACTCCAGAATAGCAAAACCCTCCTCGTAATCTACAAATAAGGCTTTTAAATACAAGGTAGAGGAACCAAAAAATTCCCACTGCGGATGAATATAATAATTGTACACTTTTTGTGTGTAGCGGAATTCATCGTGCTGTCGACCGTAAAAAGGACTTTTTTCATCCTCTGTTGCATTATACCGGTCTATCCATCTGAAATATGGTTCTATATCATGCATTAGTGATTGCTGTTTGCTGGTAGTGGTACTGGTACCAATAATTATTTTTTCCTACTCCCTCTCCAATAAAACTGCCTGTGCTCCCGTAAAGTTTATGGTTTTTATTTCTTTAAAGACTTTGAACAAAATACCCATTTCCTTTTCCCGCTCCTTTCTGGCCTGATCGGAAATCAGGTGGCTGTAAATTACCCATACCCGGCCTGCAGGTTGATCATTGATCACAAAATTATCGGGATCCGGATTTAAACGCCAATCGCCGGTAATATAATGGGAAAAATGGTAATTATCCCGATGGTCATGCAGTTGTGTGTAAAAAAAGAAGGCAGGTTTTGCACTGTGAGTTACGTATAATAAATCCCCAGGTTCCTTTTGGTCCTCCACGGAGTCTAAGACCTTCCTGATTTCCTCAATTTCATAAGATGTCCAAAGGTATTTTATTCCATCATGTACCGCCAGAGTGCCTATCATCAACAGGGTAAGTAAAACACTCAGCCAGTTTTTCTTCAAATCAAAAATCCACTGCAATCCAATACCCATCAACAAGATGAGGATAGGTACAAAAAATAAGGTCAACCTGGGAATTAGAGAGTATTGGCGAAATCCTGCCGCCCCGAAAACCGCCACGACAGGTATTAGCAATAATAATAACTCAATCCTGTTTGTTTTGAACATAGCCCGTAGCCCGATTATCAATCCCATTAATCCCGTCAATAATGCAATGACGGTATGGCCTGCTGTTGTGGTCAATACCGATTGAAAAATATTCATCAACTGACGAAATTCCTCACCGGAAGCGGGTAGCAGGGGTAAAAAATAAGGGGCGTGGTAATTTTGGAGATAATCGCTCTCAACATCTGTTTTCAGGATCATAAAATAATAAATGCCAAAACTGGACAGCCACATAGCAATCATTAGTCCTATTGCCCAAATGGACCGTTTATTTTTCACTTTTAATTGTTCGGCGAAAAAATAGAAACCGACACCGGCAAGTATGAATACAGAAGGCATTGAAAACCAGATGACCAACATTCCACCAACAGACCATTGCCAAAAAACTTTTCGGTCAAACTTTTGGCCTGTTCGCAATGCTTCGTGGAGCAAAGCCAGGGTAAACATAATATCTACCGCATACTGTTTGCCTTCCGTAGCAAAATGCAGGAAGTATTCTGAAAAGGCAAAAATGAATAAAACGAACAGAGCTGCCGGTCCCGGTTTTATAAATCTTTTGGTTAGCAAATAGAACAGGTAAATCGAAAAGATTCCCGCCAATAGCGGAAAAAGCCTGACAGCATATTCATTGGCTCCCAACCACCAGGTATTAAACTTCTGCACCAACATAAAAAAAGGAGGGGCATACTGCTCATAATCCAACGCACTGAAAAAACCAGGTGGTGATTTTTCCACAACATTCCTCGCAAGATTGGCTTCATCGAGAAACAGGGATCTGTTTTGAAAATAAATGGCCAGTCTGGTAATGGCTCCCAAAAGGAGTACCAAAGATGTACCCATTTTGAACTGGGCAGAAAGAGCCTCTGCATGGAAGACTGATTTTTTCAAAACTTATTTGTATTCAATTGTTCAAAGACAAAATAACCCTAAAATTCCCTTTTGTCAGATTGACTGCCAGTGTTTTGCTGTCAGTTTGTCATACACTTTTGGCAAATTCTGCCGAAAATAAAGCATTTGACAGGAGATTACCGAATAATTGTCATTTTTTTCAAAGTGGCACAAGCATTGATAATAGATTAGTGTCCATAAATTTTGAAAAAAAATTAAATCAACTAAAATATGAGCAAAATTATAGGCATTGACCTGGGAACGACTAACTCTTGTGTTTCCGTAATGGAGGGAAATGACCCGGTTGTGATCCCTAATGATGAAGGAGGCAGAACAACTCCTTCTGTTGTTGCTTTTTTGGATAACGGTGAACGCAAAGTAGGTGCACCCGCCAAAAGACAGGCAATAACCAACCCGATCAGAACAGTTTCATCCATCAAGCGCTTCATTGGAACGCGTTATTCTGAAGTCGCTGAAGAGGCCAAAAACACTGCCTACAAAGTAGTCAAGGGCGATAACGATACTATTCGTGTCGATATTGACGGCAGATTGTACACCCCTCAGGAAATTTCTGCAATCGTTTTACAGAAAATGAAAAAGACCGCTGAAGATTTCCTCGGTCATGAAGTGACGGAAGCTGTTGTAACGGTTCCTGCTTACTTCAACGACTCTCAGCGTCAGGCTACCAAAGAGGCTGGAGAAATTGCTGGTCTTACAGTCAAACGGATTATCAACGAGCCTACAGCCGCAGCATTGGCTTATGGTTTGGATAAATCACATAAAGACATGACCATTGCCGTATTTGACCTCGGTGGTGGTACATTCGATATTTCTGTGCTCGAATTGGGCGACGGTGTTTTCGAAGTAAAATCAACCAATGGAGATACTCACCTCGGTGGTGATGACTTCGACCGTGTGATCATCAATTGGATGGCAGAAGAATTCAAAAACCAGGAAGGTATCGATCTCCGCAAAGATCCAATGGCACTTCAGCGTATCAAGGACGCTGCTGAAAAAGCCAAAATCGAATTGTCTTCCGCTACGGAGACAGAGATCAATCTTCCTTATGTAACTGCAGTGGACGGCGTACCTAAGCACCTCGTCCTGAAACTCTCCAGATCGAAATTCGAACAATTGGCCGACAATCTTATCCGCAGAACCATTGCACCATGTGAAGCTGCCCTTAAAGATGCCGATTTGAGTAAGAGCGAAATTGACGAAATCATCCTCGTTGGTGGTTCAACACGTATTCCAAAAGTTCAGGAAGCTGTTGAGCAATTCTTTGGGAAGAAACCAAGCAAAGGCGTAAATCCTGATGAAGTGGTTGCCGTAGGTGCTTCCATCCAGGGTGGTGTATTGAGTGGTGATGTTAAAGATGTATTATTACTCGATGTTACTCCTCTGTCAATGGGTATTGAAACCATGGGAGGCGTTTACGATGTAGTTATCGAAGCCAACTCTACTATCCCAACCAAAAAAATGAAAGTGTATTCAACTGCAGCTGACAATCAGCCTTCTGTTGAAATTCACATCCTGCAGGGAGAAAGACCAATGGCCAATGATAACAGAACCGTGGGTAGATTTATTCTCGATGGCATTCCACCAGCACCAAGAGGCTTGCCTCAGATCGAAGTAACCTTTGATATTGATGCCAATGGTATTCTCAATGTATCTGCGAAAGATAAAGGTACCAACAAGGAACAAACCATTCGTATTGAGGCTTCCACCGGGTTGTCAAAAGAAGAAATCGCCAAAATGAAAGCGGAGGCAGAAGCCAATGCAGACAACGATAAGAAAGCCAGAGAAAAAGTGGACAAGATCAACCAGGCCGACGCTTTGATTTTCCAGACCGAAAAACAAATCAAAGAATACGGTGATAAGATTCCTGCAGACAAAAAAGAGGTTATTGAATCAGCCGTAGCTGAACTCAAGGAAGCTCACAAAATGCAGGACCTGGACAAAATTGACAGTGCATCCAAGAAGCTCAATGACGCATGGCAGGCTGCCAGCCAGGAAATGTACCAGGCTACTCAAAATGCAGAAGGTGCTGATGCCGGAGCTGGTCAAAGTGGTGCAGAAGATACTTCAAAAGGAGGAAACACCGGAGAAGATGTCACGGACGTAGAATATGAAGAAGTGGATGACAAAAACTAATTTTGGTTAGTTAATCATAATTCACAATCACAGGCATCGGCAGCCTTTTTTGCCGATAAAATTTCCCGAATTTTGCCAACAGGTGGAATTCGGGATTTTTTTTTGTGTATTCCACCAACCCTTCCTGAATTTGAACCTGTCTTGTATCAATAGAAAGAAGGAAAATAGAATGATCTTTTTTTCCAAGAAAAGCAGCGAACAGTCTGCCATTTTCATTTTAAGGTATAGAAGCCTATCTTTGGTAGGATCAATATTCCTTTAAAGCGTATTGCCCCGGCTATGTTAATCGCCAGGGCGAAAACGATAAAACTTAAATATATATGGATAAGCTGTTTCTGCTGTTATTATTGATGTGTGCGTCGATTGTGAAAGCTCAGGAATCCCCAAAGGTTTCTACGATTTACCTTAATAACGGAGAAATCTATAAGGGCAATTTGGTTGATTACCGCAAAGGAGAGTATTTGATTCTCAAACGTTTAAATGGAGATCTGGACACTATTGCCGATAACCAGATAAAAAAAATTGAACAAATTGAAATGAGCCGACGCTCATCTGTCATAGAGTCCAATAAACGCTATAACCAGGCTGCAGTCAAAAATGAAAAGACAAGAAAGAAAAGAAAATACCAGTTCAGAGAAAGAGGATGGTACAATGCAACGGGATTTTCCGGTTTTGGCGGACGGTCAGACAGTTACCTGAAAATGGGAATCGGTCTTTCCACCACGACAGGATATATGTTCAACAGGAATTTGGGGATCGGTCTGGGAATCGCCAAAGATAATTATTCCTCCAGGCAGGGAGAAGGCTTGTATCCGGTATTTGCTGAAGTAAGGGGCTATCTGAAAAAGAAATTTAACACGCCCTACTATGCCGTGCGGGCAGGTTACGGATTTGCTTTTGAAAATGAAAAATTTGGTATTACTCAGGCAGAAGGCGGTGCCATGCTAAACCCCTCTGTGGGGTACAGATTTGGCGGCGATAAAACCGGGAACATTTATTTTGAAATGGGTTATAAATTTCAAAAACAATTTATTGAAAGAAAATCCGGTTTCAATCAGGATGTAACGATTGTAAATGTAACCTATCACAGGATAAGTCTAAGTGCTGGGATTATTTTTTAAAATTCACCTAAAGAACCTTAATACACTATTTGCACCACGCATATGTTTGGTAAAAAACAATTAACGGAGGCTGAATTGATCCGGGGTTGTCTGAAAAACGACCGCCGGTGTCAGGAAATGCTTTACAAACAGTATTTCCCTGCCATGATGCGTATGTGTATGAGGTATACCAAAGACCCGGAAGAAGCGCGTGAAATTATAAATATCGGCTTCCTGAGAGTTTTCCAGAAGGTTCACACTTATGCTTTCAAAGGATCTTTTGAAGGATGGATCAGAAAATTGATTTTTCACAGTCTTGCCGATCACTTTAAAAAAGCTTCGAAGAGTATTCGGTTTTTAGACATCAACGACAAAGATAGCCCTACCAGCGAATCGATTTTAAACAAACTGTATTACGAAGATATCGTTGCGTTGGTTGATCATCTTACCGGTGCTGCCAAGGAAGTGTTTTGGCTTTTTGCAGTGGAAGGGTTTTCGCACGCAGAAATCGGGAAAAAACTGGACATCAGCCCGGGTACCTCCAAATGGTATTTATCTGAAGCCAGAAAAAAACTAAAAACGTTGGTAGCATCGCAATCTAATTTTAAATATCATGCTTGACAAGGAAATAAAAGGTTATATGGATCAGGAATTCACTGATAAGGCATGGCAGGAAATGGAAAAAATCCTGGACCGCGAAATGCCTGTTGAAAAAGACCGGAAAAAGCTGTTCTTTTGGTTGAGATTGGCAGCAGGCTTCCTTTTATTGTTCAGCTTAGGCTGGCTGCTTTTTCCTGCAAAATCCAGCAAAGTGGAACCGACCAACGACATTCCATCCGTCGCTGAAAAAACGATTGATCTAAATCTTCAAAATACCAGCACTAACCATATTTCCCAAAACTCCTCCTCCCCAAAAACAACAGACAAAACTCCTAAAAATACTCCACTTGAAAAACTTGTTTTACGTCCCAAATCGCGCAAACAAACCACGGATGTTAATGATGCCGGAATAACGCAAATATCCCCGGTAAACATGCATAACCCCATGCCAAATGAACCTTTTAAGGCCTCAGCAACTATGGAGTCTCTTAATCAAATTATACCTGAGACTCCTGCCCGGGCTGAAGCCACAAATTCAATATTTGCCGGTCAGTCAAATAGTCCGGTAAATGAGATACAAACGCTCGATTTTCAAATACCAGGAACTGAAGAAAATTATTTCCCGAAAGCGGGAGTTCAATTGCTAAAAAACCGTAAACCCGGTAAATTGGACTTCCTTGTTTACGCTAAGGGACAAAGCCAGAACATGACTTCCTTGAATGGTTACGAAGCTGGAGTAGCTCTGGAAAAACGTTTTGAGAAATCGAAATGGAGTTTAGCATTTGGAACAGCTTTTCAATCGGAGATTCGCCAATTAGAATTCCAAACCAACAGTTTTATCAACGAAACCCTTGCCAATTCAAGCATTCCTGTTTCACTGGTTGTCGTGGATCCTGAAGTAGATTTCAACCAGTATCCCATGGACGAAACCACTGATTCACCAACAAGCGGATTTTCCGGAAGCAATCAGTTTTCTTCCAATTCTGACCTGAATGTACAGCTAAATTACCTTGCACTTCCTTTTAGAGCCACCTGTCACCTTACCCCCAGGATAGGCATTCAGGCCGGAATTACCCCTTCTGTGTTTCTTTTTGGAAAAATAACTACAAAGGACACCTATGCAGAAGTGGGAAGATCATTTGAACAGGATGCTCTGTATTCAAATGCCTCTGGTTCCAACAGATCATTTCCTATCCAGAACAACAGGTATTTCTACTTCACCTCGAAAGCCATAGCACCGGCGGCCATCAAAAGGATAAAGTTTCCGTTACACCTGGGAGTTGATTACCAGGTCAACAGACATTTGGGCATAAGCATGGATTATCAATATACGCCATTCAGAATCGTAGACAAAGATTTTGTCAGTACCAATAACCAAAGCTTTAGATTGGGTACTCACTGGAAATTCTGACATTGGTTCTCCAGAGAAAACCTTCGCTACCTGTAAATGCTTTCAGTTGCTTACGCTCCGTGAAGGACGCTTTTCCTGTTTAGAAGTGTTTCCTCGGATTCTTCCCTGTCCGGATCCGGAACGCAACAATCTACCGGACACACTGCGGCACATTGTGGTTCGTCGTGGAAACCTTTACATTCGGTACATTTATCCGGAACGATGTAATAATACTCGTCCGAAATTGGCTGCTGAGGGGCATCAGGGCCTACTACATCTCCTGTCTCTAAGGTAAAAGAAGAAGATACACCAGTTCCATCAGACATTCTCCATTCCTCTCCACCTTCATAAATGGCATTGTTCGGGCATTCCGGTTCACAGGCGCCACAATTGATACATTCGTCGGTTATTATAATTGCCATGATCGTTTTTATTTTTTGTAAAAATAGATTTTGATAGGTGTTTGCCCAAAAAAGCTCTTCTGTATTTACAATTAAATCTGCCATTGGGTTGCCTCAACCACTATAATTTTTTTTCGCAGCATAGGTTAAAAAGAATAATTTTAAAAATTCCGGTTCGAAAATTGGTTTAATCCATATAAAACGCGCGCGCTTTATATGGCATCTTGAACCAGAAATTTTAAAACGGCGCTTCACTGAATGAAGTCCGTTTTTTTTTATTTTTGTCATTTGTAAGCTACAATATAAAAAAGGGTTCCATTACCTACGCTATCATTTGGAAACCAGGCAAATTAAAACCTATCTTTGCGCTTCCTTACTTGGATAAAAAAAGTTATGAAAAACGTTCGACTTAAATCGACCCAGACAATGAATAAAACGATTTGGCTTTTCGCCCTGACCCTCCTGGCAGTTATTTCCCTCAATGCACAAAATACCGGAATAGTTCGCGGTAATGTTTTTGATAAAGAAACAGGAGAAGCCATCATTTTTGGCACGGTAAGAATTGCCGATACCGACCTGGGAGTTACAACAGACCTCGATGGTTTTTTCACTTTTCCAAGTGTTCCGGAAGGCAATCAAACAATAATTGCTACTTCACTTGGCTATGACAGCACTGCTGTTGAAGTTACGGTAAAAGCCGGCCAGATCGCTTACAAGCGAATAGTTATTGGTACCAATATGGTCAATCTTCAGGTAGTCAATGTTTCTGCCGAAAAGGAAAAAGCCCGATCTGATGTACAAGTCTCAAAAGTAAGGGTAACACCCAAACAGATAAGAAGCCTCCCTTCTACAGGCGGGGAATCTGACATTGCCCAATATCTCCCGGTACTGCCGGGAATTATCGTCTCGGGAGACCAGGGGGGGCAGTTGTATATCCGTGGAGGCGCACCTGTTCAGAATAAAATTATGCTCGACGGGATGACTATTTACAATCCTTTTCATTCTATTGGGTTTTTCTCTGTTTTTGAAACGGAGACGATCAAAAGTGTGGATGTATTAACCGGTGCATTTAATGCCGAATACGGTGGAAGGATTTCTGCCGTTGTGGATATCAAAACCAGGGAAGGAGACAAAAAACATCTTAGCGGTCTGGCCTCCGTAAGCCCTTTCCAGGGAAAATTATTACTCGAAGGTCCCATCAAAAAATTCAATGAAGAATCCGGATCCAGCACATCATTTATTGTAACTGGCAAACACTCCTACCTGGATCAGACCTCCAAGGTTTTATACAATTACGCCACTGACACCACTTTCTATTCCTTTGCCAGCAGGGACACCTCCCTTGCGAACATTGGCAATATAGGACTTCCCTTTACCTATTCTGACTTATACGCCAAGTTCTCTATTGTTGGAGGGAACGGAAGTAAAATTAATCTCTTCGGTTTTAATTTTAACGACAGATTTAACTTTGTTGGTCTGGCCGACCTTAGATGGAATACCTTTGGCTCTGGGGCAAGCTTTACCCTCGTTCCTCCAAGTTCCAGCCTGGTCATTAATGGAACGGCAGCATTATCCAATTATGATATTTCTCTTTCTGAATCCGATAACAGACCTCGGGAAAGTTCGATTAATAATTATTTTATCAATATGAACTTTACCTATTTCGGCAAGGAAAGCCAGGTTGATTACGGGTTTGAATTCAACGGCTTCAATACGGATTTCAGGTTTTTCAATAGCGTAGGACTCTCTTTTCAGCAAAAAGATTTCACCAGCGAACTCTCCGGTTTTTTGAAACTTAAGAAAAAAATTGCCGGCCGTATAATAATTGAGCCTGGCATAAGGCTTCAATATTATGCCTCCCAATCCAACATGTCCTTTGAACCGAGAATTGGTCTTAAGTACAATGCCAGTACCAACCTACGATTCAAGTTTGCAGCAGGTCTGTATTCCCAAAACCTTATCAGTACCGTCAATGAACTGGATGTAGTGAATTTTTTCGTTGGTTTCCTGGCGGGTCCGGAAGAGCGTATTTTCGAACTTAATACCTCTGTAGAAGCAGATCACAGGCTTCAGAAATCAACCCACGCCATTGGTGGAATGGAATTAGACCTCGGTAAAAATACTACCGTCAATGTGGAAGGTTATATCAAGAGGTTTAACCAGCTCATCAGCATTAACCGCAATAAATTATCAAGCCAGGATCCTGATTTTGTAACGGAGATTGGCGAAGCTTATGGTGTGGATTTCTCTTTGAAATACGAAAAACAGAATGTTTATTTGTGGATGACCTATTCATTGGGATATGTCAACAGAGATGATGGAGAACAGGTTTATCCGACCATTTTTGATCGAAGACACAATGTCAACGCCCTGGCTACCATTAACTTTGGTAAAAACAAAAACTGGGAAGCGAGCGCCCGCTGGAACCTCGGATCCGGATTTCCGTTTACGCAAACCCAGGGGTTTTATGAAAATATTGATTTCTCCCAATTGTTGTACACTGATGCACTGACCGGTAATTTCAACCTGGGAACGGTGCTCGCCGATGAGAGAAACGGAGGCAGGCTTTCCTGGTATCACAGACTTGACCTCTCGTTGAAAAGAACGTTCAAATTTACCGAACGTTCCTTGCTGGAAGCCGTATTCAGCCTGACCAATGCCTACAACAGGGAAAATGTATTCTATGTTGACAGAATTACCAACAGCCGGGTAAATCAATTGCCCATCCTGCCAAGTCTTGGATTGACTTTTAAATTTTAACCCTGACGGATCCATATTACGAATCAGGAATTTTTTGATAAAATAATTCCTGATTCGTAATTATTTAAAAAGGTTATATTTAAGAATGCAATAGATGGCTCTGAACCCATCCTTCCAGTTAATTTTCTTCCCTTCCTCATAAGTTCGCCCATAATAAGAAATGCCAACCTCATATATCCTGATATTCGGGATACGGGAGATTTTTGCGGTGACTTCCGGTTCAAAACCAAAGCGATTTTCTTTTAATTCCAGTTGTTGGATCATCGTGGTCCGAAACAATTTATAACAGGTTTCCATATCCGTGAGGTTCAGGTTAGTCAGCATATTGGACAGCCCTGTGAGCCACTTATTCCCAATGGAATGCCAGAAGAACAAAATGCGATGAGGTTTGCCTCCCATAAACCGGCTTCCGTAAACCACGTCTGCAAATCCATCAAGTACAGGTGCCAGCAGAACATTATATTCTTCAGGATCATATTCGAGATCGGCATCCTGAATGATGAGGAATTCTCCGGTCGCTTGTTTAATTCCGGTATGCAATGCCGCACCTTTACCTTTATTGACCTCATGGTTGTAATACTTAATGGGCAATTCAGGATTGGCTTCCATGTAATTCTTTACTGCTCCTTCTGTGTCATCTGAGGAACAGTCATTAACAATGATGACCTCTTTTTGGAGTCCACCGATTAAATTAACTGCTTTGACTTTATTCAAAATAAGATGGAGGGTCGGTTCCTCATTATAGGCAGGAATGATAATGGAAAGTGTTTCGCTCATTTAGATGTTTATTTAATTTTTCATAGGGAAGCAAGAGTCAAGTTCAATCAACTCAGCAAATATCCCAATATTATGTTGAATTCCCCATCTATTTTACAATTTTTATACCTTTAGGGAAAATTTAGCTATCCTGATAATATGCCTGAATCAAAAAAAATAAAGCGCGCCTTTTTGGCTGTATTGCTGATCTACCTGGCCTCCTTTGTTTTTTACGGCAAATGGAACGTCGGAATCATTGGTGGAGGCGACAGTTGGGGGTATAATGCCTACCTGCCTGCCCTATTCATTCATCATGATATAGATAATCTTAAGAAGACCTATGGCAAAAGAAGTGAATACCATCGCGGGTTTGAAACCAGTTCTCCAAATCCACTGGGAACAGATGTAGCCTTGCACATCGGTGAAGGAAAACAGGTAATCAAATATACCATGGGCGTCGCCATACTCCAGGCCCCATTTTTCTTCCTGGGGCATATCACTGCCAAAGTTTTCAATTATCCCCCTGACGGCTATTCACCTCCCTATATCATTTTTGCTCTTTTATCTTCGATTTTTTATGCTTTCCTCGGATTATGGTTTTTAATGAAAATCTGGGAAAAACTGTTTTCGGTTAATATCGCGGTCCTTTTGCTCCTCGGTGTTACCCTGGCGACCAACCTTTATTATTTCACCATTTATAATGGAGGAATGTCCCATGCTTACCTCTTTGGGTTATATGCACTGCTGATGTATGGAACGGTAAGTTTTTACGATAGCCCGGGCTGGAAACCGGCACTGCTGATTGGTGTTGCGGCCGGAATGATCACCCTGATCAGGCCTGTAGAAATTTTTTGTTTGTTCATTCCGTTATTATATGGCATAAAAGGCATTGGAGAACGGTTAAAATTCTTTTGGGAAAAAGAAATCTGTTCCTGATCGCCATAGGGGCTTATGCCACCATGGGCACCTTTCAGATGATCTATTGGAAAACGGTAACAGGAAAATGGATTTTTTACAGCTATGGTAACGAAGGATTTGATTTTAGCAATCCAAATATCTGGAAAGGGCTGACCAGTTTTCACAACGGGTGGTTGATCTATACGCCCATTATGCTACTGGCCCTTTTGGGTTTATTCATTTTAAGAAAAAAAAGAGACTGGTTTTGGCCGATCGTTTTTTTTCTGCCTGTCCACATTTATATTACCTACAGTTGGTGGTGTTGGTATTACATAAACGGTTTCGGTTCCCGTCCAATGGTAGAGACCTATGCTTTATTGAGTATTCCATTGGGCTATTCCTTACACTGGCTCTTTAAGAAACCGTGGAGCAAATACCTGGCAGTAGGCCTTGTCGCATTTTTCGGATTACTCAATCTATTTCAAACGTACCAGTTGTCCTTGGGAATCATGTGGTCGGAAACGGCTTCCAAAGCCTACTATATTTCTACCTTTGGGAAAACAAAACTCGACTATCAGGACCTCGTTCATTATGAATCCAATGAACTGCAACCAAACGAGAAAAAATATGTCAAGGTGGCAGACCTTTATGCCAATGATTTTGAAGACTCCCTGGATATCAATTATCAAAAGTCCATCGCTTACCAGGGGAACTTCGCTTACCTCCTCACCAAGGATCAGACCTACTCCCCTGGCTTGAATACAACCCTTGAAGCAATCCAGGCAAAACCGGGTCAGTACCTCAGGATAAGTGCCTGGTGTTATAAAGAAACCAAAGAGCCTTCGTGGTGGAGAATGACAACAATGGTCGGCTATTTTGAAAGGGAAGGTAAGATCAAAAAGTACCGGCAAATATGGATAGGTAATAAAATCAAAAACCGTTTTATGAGCCTTTGGGGAGGACAAGCCGGAGTTTGGGATGAAGTGGTATTTTTCGTAAAAGTCCCTTCCAGGGCGCAGCCGGGAGATGTTTTCAAAGCATTTGTCCAAAACAACAACGGTTATCCGGTTTACATAGATGATTTTAAAGTGGAGCTTTGGGACAAGCCATAAAAGATGAAAGCGTTTTTTTTTCAAATATTACTTGGATTGCTGTTGTTGGCAGGTTATAATTTACCGGTAACCGGCCAACAATTTAATTTTCGCTCCTACTCTATCGATGAAGGGCTGGCGCAATCCCAGGTATTTGCCATGTTGGCAGACAGCAGAGGATATTTGTGGCTGGGGACCAATGGCGGTGGACTTAGCCGGTTCGATGGTGAGAGCTTCCTTAATTTTTCAAAAAAAGACAACCTGCCCGGAAGTTATATCTACGCACTTGATGAAGATAGTAAAGGAAACCTGTGGATCGGAACGGATAAAGGCCTAAGCATTTACGATGGTTTAAAATTTCAGTCATTTAACCTTGATTCCCTTGGCGTTCAAACCATCACTTGCCTTCAAAGTGATGAAAAGGAAAATATCTGGATAGGCACTCCCAAAGGCCTATTCCACTTTAATGGGAAAACCTTTGTATCCAAAAATGAGCAATTACCAGCTTCTGTCTCTAATCCTCATATTAACTCCTTGTTTAGGGACTCCAAAGGCCATTTGTGGGTCGGGTTGGACAATCAGGTTGTTCGCATTAATCAACGTAGCGAAGCCTGGAGTTATAACAATGGTTTCTCCGGAGGTAAAGTCTATGATATTACGGAAGACTCAGAACAAAATACCTGGCTGGCAACCTTTCGTGGAGCCTACAAATTTGACGATACCACTTTTACCAGGATCAGTACGGGAGATGGGCTTCCCTCGAATTTTGTGCAGACCATTTTTTCAGACAATACCAATAGGCTTTGGATGGGCTTTCAAAACAGTGGAATAGTCATTTACAATCCAGCCGATTCCATAATGACCAACCTTTCCGAAGGAGATGGCTTGTCCAAAAATGATGTTCGTTGTATTGAGCAGGATCATTGGGGAAATGTCTGGATAGGAACTTCCGGCGGAGGCATTGCCAAATATGCCGGTCAGCAATTTGAACATTTAGACAAAACCAATAAACTGGTTGCCAATAGAGTATATGCCATTTTCCAGGACACCTCCGGGAATTTACTGGTAAGTGCTTCCAATAAGGGTTTTTCCGAAATCACTGCAACAGGTGTCATTCATCATGATGCTTCTACAGATTTTATGGACATTCCCGTCAAAGCATTATATAAAGATAGTACCGGACAAATCTGGGCAGGGACAGAAGGTAAGGGACTGGCATTGATCGACAGCAGCAATTACCTTTTATTCTCTGAAAACCTGGGGCTGGCAGGCAATTGGGTAAAAGATATTCTTGAAGATGATTTTGGTTTCCTTTGGGTGGCGACCAATGACGGGATCAGCAAGATCCGGATAACAAAAGACACGTTAGGTGTCACCTTGGATTTTAAAAATTTCGACCAAAATCATGGCATTCCGAATCCGTACACCTATGATCTGCATCTGGATAAATTAGGCAGGATTTGGGCAGCACTTCGCTTTGGCGGCTTAATCTGCATTGATGCCGACAGCATAAAATATCATTTCCAAAAAGAGGATGGTCTGCCCACCGCCTCCATTCGCTCACTCACGGAAGATACAACTGGAATGCTTTGGATCGGAACCGCAGACAATGGCGTTGGCAGCATATCCATTTATGAGGAGAACCCTGAATTTTCTTTTTTACCCTCGGAAAAACTTTATTCAGAAAATGTTTACTCTCTGATACTGGATGAAGAGCAAAATCTGTGGGTAGGAAGTCAACAGGGAGTAGACAAAATAACCTTTACAGATGACAGGAACCTCAAGGACGTTCGACATTTCGGTAAAGCTGAAGGATTTGCCGGAATAGAAAACTGTACCAATGCAGTCTGGAAAGATAAGTATGGTAACCTGTGGTTTGGCACCATGAATGGTTTGACGCAATACAATGCGAATTTCCAGTCGAGAGATACGCTTCCGCCCCTTATCCGATTTTCCAACATCTCCCTGGAATACACCCCGCTCAGGCAAACGGAGTTTGCAGACATCATAGATAACTGGGGACAGGTAAAGGACAGTCTTGTGCTTCCCTGGCAGCGAAATGATTTAACCTTTGAATTCAAAGCTACCGACCTGGCAGCACCGCGAGGTATGAAGTATCAGTGGCAACTTAAAGGACTCGATAAAGAATGGGGGCCGGCTGTTGAAAATAACATCGTCCGTTTTTCCAATCTTTCTCCCGGTGATTATACCTTTCGCGTAAAAAGTATCAACCGAAATCTGATAGAATCCGAACAACCGGCAGAATTCAGGTTTACCATAAAAGCACCTTTTTGGCAAAAAAAATGGTTCCCCTGGGTTGCAGCGGGTGGTTTTTTGCTCCTGACAAGTTTAATTTTCAGGACAAGGTATGTGCAACTGAAGCGCAAGTCTGCAAGAAAGGAAGCCCAATTATCCACAGAAAAGAAAATGCTGGAGCTGGAACAAAAAGCCCTCCAGCTTCAGATGAATCCTCACTTCATTTTCAACACACTCAACTCCATCCAGGGATTGATTAGTCAGCAGGACCCTAAAAAAGCCCGATTCTATTTATCCAAATTCTCCCGACTCATGCGTCAGGTTCTAGAAAATTCAAGGGCTGAAAAAATAACATTGGAAGACGAGATCGAAAGCCTTGAAAATTACTTATCCCTGGAACAATTTGGGAAAAACAACAGCTTTGATTATCACATCACCGTTGCCCCGGAAATTGACACAGAAGAAATCGCCATTCCTCCACTCATGATACAACCCTTCGTTGAAAATGCCATCGTTCATGGCCTGGCCAGCTCCGGTAAAAAAGGAACAATCGCCATTGAATTTGCTCGGGATGAAGCATACCTGCAATGTACCGTTACTGACAATGGTATCGGCCGGGAAGCAGCTTCCAAACTAAAAAGTCAACGGGAAGAACACCATAAATCCATGGGATTACAGGTGACAGCCGAACGCCTGGAATTTTTAAACGAAAACTCCGAAGAAACCTTTAAAATTGAGGATAAAATCTTGCAAGATGGCACGGCTGGCGGAACAAAAGTGAATTTAAAGTTCAAAATATAATTCAACCGGCAGTCATTTTCCCAGCTGGAAATAGCGTTTTTATTACCATGGATGAAACACCCACAACCGCCAATCAATACCAATACACTTGATTGTCAACTCACCCTATGAAGACCTCTTATTGTTCGGAATTAAAAACCCTGACCTTTAAAAGGTTTTTTGAAGTAATTCCGGTCGCTCGTTATATATTTTAATGATCATTTCCCCAAACAAAGTATTCGCCCAGGCGAACCAGCTCCTGTTAAAGTCTGTGGGATCATCCTTATGAAATGCCTCATGCATAAAACCGGTATCAGCATGCGTGTTTTTCAGCATTTGCAGGCAATGTTTGATTTCATCGTCATCGGTACTTGTTATTGCACGGAGGATAATACCCATCGGCCAGATTTTTTCTTTTCCTGTATGGGGACTCGCCTGCCCCTCCCCTGCTTTTCCTTTTAAATAATAAGGGTTATGCTCACTCAGCAGAAAGCGACGCGTATTGCTATACAGTGGATCGGAAGGTTTATGTGCCCCCAGGTAAGCCAAAGACATCAGAGAAGGCACGTTGGCATCATCCATAAATACTTTATTGCCAAAGCCATCGACTTCATAGGCATATATTTTCCCAAAATCCAAATGTTCAGCAATGGCGTATTTATTGATGGCTTCACTTAATTCCTCCGCGAATGCCTCTAACTCCTGCGCATAGGCTGCATTATCAAGGAGTCCTCCAAACAAAACAGATAGTTGCCGCAAAGAAATTTCAGCAAAAATATTAGATGGAATCAAAAACGGCAACATAGTCGCATCATCCGAAGGTCGGAACATCGAAGCAATCAGGCCAACAGGTTTTAGGGGTCTTCCAGTGCCGCCAAATGTCGGAGCATCGATCATTGCAGTGGTCTGCCTGAGAAAATAATAAGGGGATTCCCCCTCTTTGCGCTGCTCTGTCCGAAAGGTACTGACAACCAACTGCATGGCCTTTACCCAGTCCTCATCAAAGACGGATATATCTTTGGTAATCTCATAATATTCATAAGATAAACGAACCGGATAACAAAGGGAATCAATTTCCCATTTGCGTTCATGGACACCCGGGATCGGAGCCGGGCGATCACTTTTCCAATGAGATTCTTTGGTCAAATCCTTATAAAAGGCATTGGCATAAGGATCTTTCAAAATACACTTCACCTGCCTGTTTATCAATCCCTTAACGAGATTTTTGAGTTTTTCATCTTTATTGATGAGCGGCATATAGGGCCATACCTGAGCTGTGGAATCCCTCAACCACATGGCATCAATATCTCCGGTGATGATAAAAGTATCCGGCTTCCCGTCAAGTATTTCAAAATCCACCGTAGTGTCCAGTGTATTCGGATAACAATTTTCAAACATCCAGGCCAGTTCTTCATCTTTTACCGATGCCTTTACCTCCCGGATCATGGCCTCCACAGCCTCGCTGGTAAAAGTTCTTTCCCCAAGAGGTGGGCGTTTGGATGGAAATTTATCATTCCATATTTTGCTCAAAGAAAAAACGGGATTTCCCGGTATACTTAAAATACCAAGGGCAAGGGTGTTCTCTCGCAAAAAACGTCTCCTGTCCATAATTTCCATTTTCAAGTGTTTGAAAAGGTTCTTTAGATTCTAAAAATATTATTCTGGTAACCCTAATAAGAATATACCTTGTTTTTTACCTTTTTTGTTTTGCCCATACCCCTTTTGCCATTTATACCCGGTAACGTTGATGCCATCCAATAATTCTCCCAGGTCATCCAATGTGTAAATTCTCGGCAAAGAAGCCTGTCCATCCCAGGCATAAGTAAGCGGAATTAATGGGATTATATAAGTAAAAAATATTTGCCGGAGCGTTAATGGTCGAACAAAAGGGGTCATGAATAAAACCATAATAAACAAGATCACCAGCGAAAGCGGTAAAAACAACCACCAAACAGCTAGTGGTAATTTATTGTCGCCAAGCTCATAAATCAGCAGGGGCTCTTTATTGTCAGCCGCTGACTGAAGAATTGCCCGTGCTTTGTCAGCAGGCATATGATGGAAGCAATTTATCATGGTTTTTATACCAGCAGGAGCTTTATCCAATTTAATGGCATCCACAGGTTGCTCATTATAGGATATTTGTGGGGCGAAGTCCTGATTAAACTTTTTTAAAGCATCCTCATTCGGAAAAAGGTCGGTCAAAATAAGACGGGTATTTTCCAAACCTTGCACTTCCCGTAATTGGTGAAGAACATCAGGCATTGCCCCTCCTGCTCCGGAACCAAGATCAACAATCGTATCGACATTTTTTTCCTTTAATACCCTCTCAAGAATTGTGGCAATTACTTCATCGATGCCAAGCATGCGGTTAAAGACGACGATCAGATTGGTAATACTCGTCCTCAACCACCCGGGAAACCAGAACTGGTCTTCAAATTCAAATAACTGTATGCGTTTCATACCAGAATGGATATTCAATTTTCAAGTACGGATAATTTAACTCTGATT
The DNA here is from genome assembly GCA_942492125.1 of uncultured Bacteroidota bacterium. GTDB lineage: Bacteria > Bacteroidota > Bacteroidia > Chitinophagales > Saprospiraceae > BCD1. The sequence continues at coordinate 460,321 of CALODM010000013.1, read as the reverse complement.
TACGATCGTCAAAATTACATTATTATCTTTAGAAATAAAAAGAGTGCTTTCTGATAAGCTGATTACTCAAACTTACCGGAAAGGCACTCTTCCTGTGAGCTAATAATTACTGTAATTCAGGAAAAAACAAAGTCAAATGAACAATTTTTCATCCCTGATTGAGGCTCCTTTTATTTAGTTCCAGGAACCTAAGTTGCTGGTTTATTCAACTAGCATCCTGAATTGCAAAATTAATTTCCGCCAAAAATCAAGGCAACAAAAACAGAAAAAACGCTGTTCGTACAGCTATACCCATTGTCGGAGTAGTTACAAATATTAGCTAATCCGTGATCATACGCAACTCCCACCCTGATGTTGTTAACTTGAACACCGGCTCCGGCAGTTAATCCGAAATCAAGGGGTTTATAATCATCCTCCATTTCATCATTTCCCCATTTGATATCACCTTCAGTGGTTTCGGTCTGACTTCCCTGCGTAACTTCGGACTTGTATTTACCAGAAAGTCCGGCTCCGACATAGGCGCCCACTTGCGCAAATACTTCAACAGGCCCTGCATCGATCGTCGCTTTGGCAGTAATCGGTACAACGAGATAATAGAGTGTTGTTTTTGATTTAACTTCCAATTTTTGATCAAATAAAGTCATCTCTTCTTCAAACCGGACACCTCTCGTAGAAAAGAAAGCACCTCCTTCTATGGAGAGCAAACCTGCTACAGGTATTTCTCCCAGGATACCGGCATGAAAACCAGGCAAAAACATAAAATCATCACTGTAGGTACCTGCATCATCCTTGACCTCAATTTTGGACATATTCACTCCTGCTCTCACACCAAATGACTGGGCGAAAACGGACAATGCGAGGAAAGTGATCACCAATGTCAACAATACACTTCTAACGTTTTTCATGGTTAAAATTTTTAAATACGGCAATCCTTCAGTGGGTACCTTTACAGCCCGTACTGGCACATAAAGGACTGGATTAAGCGATTACCAATCTCTTAATTCCATGCGTATCAGTTAAGTGTCCAGGCTTTTAAAATAAGTGAAGTGAAATAGTTGAAATCATACTATAGTGGCTTTATTAAGCAGTATGCCCCAAAAAGCGTCCCGGATCAAAACCCATTGAGTTTTGATCGTCAAAAAAGGTATTCAACAAGGGGAAATGTTCCATCGAATAGAAAGAGAAAATTAACCTATTTTCAGGAATAATGCCAGTATTTTTTAGGGTTTATTGCATAGATAGAGTTCATTTAAAACTATTTGCTTTCCTTCAAAAAGGATTCCATTGGCAGAATTGCTGCTGTTAAAAATTTACATCAATAAGCTCTACCATTAACATTCCCTGCACCACAAAGCGAACGATCCTGAATAACCCAAAAAGCACTAATAACCTTTAAGGATACCTCAGCAAGCTAACCGCCAACACCACTGTAGCATACGGGGAAAAGGGGAATAATGCCGCAATCGTAATAAACGCCCCACCCCACTTTTGTGTCAGTTTGATATACCGTTCCAATCTTTTTTCGGTAAATGCCTTGATCTTTGGCCTGCCTGCTATCCAGCGGCCGATCTGGTAGGAGATAATGCCTCCGAGGTAGGAAAGTACCCCTAATAAAGTAAGGACAAGCAATGGAGATTGAAATTTTCCGGCCCATAACATGAACAGATCAGGCGGCAAAGGCCCCAGGATACACTCTGAAACAAAGAAGATCAGGATAACTTCAAAATCCGTAAATCTATCCATTGCTCCCCGGTATAACCCATCCAGATCGAGCAGGAACTTTCCCAGCAGGACAAAACCAAGGATCACCAGGGCGTAAAAGAAGGCAATTTTTAGTACGTTGGTACCGATAAAGGTGTAATAGCCCTTCCTTCGGTAATAATGGAATTTGCGTTGTAAATTTTGAAATAATTTATTGATTTTAACCATTTGCTTTGGTTTTTGGGGTTATTGTTTAATAAATATTGTTTCGCCAATAGGTTCTGCCTTTTGCAGCTTCTGAATCCTTTTTTTCAGGTTGGAAAATGTATTAATAGGGAATTTCGTGGATACAAGATTGATGGCCCATGCCGGGATAGCTCCTCCCGGATCTACCTCCAGGAAATAGTCTATCTTCAGATTACCATTGTCCTGAGGTATTACTTCCAGCGTAGAATAATATTCTTTAACCCGGACCAATCCGTCTTTTTGGGGCAATTTGTCCGGAACGTTTTCCAAAATCACCCACAAGTGATTGGTCTCGGGATCCTCTTTGACACTCAGGTGCAGCACTACAAAACGATCTGTAACCGGCCAGGGTGCGGTAACTTCCGTATAATAGACCAACTCCTGGTCACTGATGCGTTCCACAATACTCGGGTTGGTAGTTGCGAAATTCCAGTATTTATAATCCTCCACATTCAGAACAATGGACGCATAAAGATCCAGGGTAGCCTTCACCTCAAAACTGGCACGTACAGCCTTGAAATTCGAGTCATCCCGTTTACAGGTATACACCTTTATGCCATCCCGTATCATTTGAAATTCACAATCCTGCTGGGCATGCGCCTGATAAATCAACAGGGACAATAATATTAGGAAGACCGGTTTCAGGTAACTGAATAGATTCATAAGTCATAGATTATTACATCAATAATTGCGTCAGCTGGATGTTCTATGACAAGCAAGCAAATATGATCCGGGGTAACGGATCTTTTCCGTTTATAAGTCTATATAGGCTTTTTCAAAAATCCTTCTGCGGTATTGTTTAAGAAAATAGTGTATCGTCTCAATTCTCAACCTTATCGATCCCTTGGGCTTATTCTCATCAATATCTTTAAAACTGAAGAAGGGCGTTCCGGAGCTTTCAATAATCTCTTCGATCACATTGTAGGTCGGTGCATCATGACCGCATTTAAAGCTGGATAATTCCAGGGCCACAAGGTTCGGATGCCGGGCTACAAATTTTGCTGCCCAGAGTTTGATATTGACGTTGCTGCTCAGTGACCTTTTCCATACATCGGAAATGTCCAGCGGGTCATTGACCCTGCCGGTACGAATATCTTCTCCGAAGACTGCATCAAGCGTTTTTTCATCCATTGGTAAAATATCCTGGGCCAAAACTGGGTAACCAAGCTTTTGAAATTCATCGAAAATTTCATGATTAATTCCCGGGTCCTTATGGTATGGACGGCCTAACAGAACGATACCAATTTTATTGTTTTGCTCCAGTTCATCTAATACGGATCTGGACAATTGCTGCATTTCCTTTTTATATTTTGCCAATGCTTTCCATGCCTGATCCATGGCAAAATTGTGCTCTCTCCTGGTCAAACCAAAGAGTGGTTTAAACATGGTGAACATCTGCTCAGAAAACAGCTCAGGTTCAGCCATATTCAAAAATGGACTGACATACCTGATCCCTTTTTCGGCAAAAATATCGGTCTCTTTGGTGAAGGCCGCTTTAACCGACTCAGGAGAAGGAGCAACAGAAGGACAAGCCCATTTTCCAACCATATTGCTCAAACCGGAATCAACATTGCCGATCATTGGGAAGAAGATCATGTCCAGCTTCCTCTTTTTGTGCTGAACATAAAGCAGGTCATGAACATGGGAAAGGGTTACCTTACTCGGATAACAAGGATCGATGGTTCCCCGTTTCCCGCCTTCTTTGAACAATTTTTCACTGGTAAAATCAGAAAAAATGATATTGCTTTTTCTGATTCCAAGGCTTTCAAAATATCCGGAAAAAAGCGGGGCAAAAGAATACATCAGTAAAACCCTTGGAATCCCGATTCTTAACCTGGATCGTTTTTCAAATGCTTCCAGGCGCTTTTTTGGAGTAAATTTACCTGCCGGGGCGGGTACTTTCGGGGGATTAAAGCTTTTGAATAACTTTTTAATGGCAACATTGACCAGATTTGGAGTGGTTTTCAGTGTCTCATCAATGCTCTTTTTGATACCGCGCATTTCATTGACATCAACAACAGAGCCTTTTTCACAGGAATTCCCGACAATTATTCTTCGGTGAACAGAACCGTTTTGCTCTGCATTTTTTTCTTCGGATGTCAACGGATGTCCATTGGCATGGATCTTTCCATTACCATTTTCAACAAAAGGAAAGTTATTCCATTTACCGTTCTCGGGTAAGATATCCAGATCGATAAAAGTTCTGAGACAATCATTTTTACAAAAATGACAACGGGTAGATTCATTGGAAGTGGTGGTATAATGGATTCTGGAAACCGCTTCCAGGCCAATAAAAGTAGTAGAGGTATGACCATTTTCCCAAAGTTTGGCAGCCTCCAAAGCAGCCCCTATAGCACCACTTTCTCCACAATGGAGATGTACGATAATGTTAGGGGATTCATCTTTACCTTCAAATCGGGATTCAATGAAATCAACCTGAGCTTTAACAGCGGCAAGGTTCTTTTGGGTGCCTCCCTGCAGCACGAAATTAGTCCCAAGCTTGGCGAAGTTGGGGATTTGTGCCACATACAGCCAGACATTTTTGGGCAATACTGCTGCCAGACCGGCCAGTATTTCCTCTGGTTTCCAACCTAATCGCTGAAAATTGACAATATCAGCTTGCAAAAAGACAGCGCAACCATAACTGAACGTCGGGGTCAACCTCGATTTAAAAGCTACATCTGCATATTGATCTACCGGAATACCAAAACTCTCTGAGGTACCCTGCAAAAAATATCCATTGCCCGCTGAGCATTGGGTATTTAATTCAAAATCCTTGACCTGACCATCCTTAAGCATCATGATCTTGATATCCTGCCCGCCGATATCACAAATGACATCAACATCCTGGTAATAATGCAAGGCCGAATTGGTATGAGCTACCGTTTCCACGACAGCACTGTCCGCAGATAATACCTCCTTCAATACGTCTTTGGCATATCCCGTAGTCACCAGTCCCATTACCTCCAGGGTTGCACCGGAAGCAAGTATCTGCTGCCTGATTTTTGCCAAAACTTCCTGGGTATCTTTAATGGGATTCCCTCTGGAAAGCTGGTAAGCTTTTACCAACACTTCCTTTTCAGGACTGAGCAAAACTGCTTTGGTAGAAGTGGATCCGACATCCAGCCCAATGAAACCTTTTACCCTTTCTCCTTTTTTAAAAACAGCGGGTTCAAATGGTACGGGCGTATACTTTTCCTTAAAGGCCTTAAGTTCTTCTTCTGATCCTACCAATCCTGCTTCAGCTCCTGCTCTGGCGAGCATGCGCCCCTCTTTAATATAATACTCCAGTTGGTCACAGCCTTGATATTTCCCGAGGTCTTCCTCCTCTTCGATACCAAATTGCACCGCACCTATGGCTGCAAAATACAAGGCATTTTCGGGGGTGATGATGAGCGATTTCGGATCCACATTTTCAGGTAACGGGAAATCACGATCTGCCCATATCTGTGTTATGTGGTGACGCCAGGCTTCTTTGATACCTAGGATATAATTATTAGGCCCACCGAGCAACAATACCTGGGGGCGCAGGGTATGCCCGCGAGTTAATACCGTCAAATTCTGAATAATAATGGCCTCAAAAAGGCTGGCCATCAATTCTGAGGTCTGGATGCCCTGTTTTTGGAGACTATTGATATCTGTTTCCGCAAAAACGCCACATTTCCCCGCCACATGATGCAGTTTGACCCCGTCATACCCATGTTGGCACAACTCCTCGGGAGTAAGTCCCAGTTTGGCATTAATTTTATCGATGACAGCTCCCGTTCCACCGGCACATTTATCATTCATGCTGGGGATTTTGGTTTTTTTACCGGTTCTTGGATTGTCCTTGAAAATAATGATTTTAGAATCCTGTCCGCCAAGGTCAATGATGGAGCCGACTTCGGGATATAGTTGCTCTGCAGCCTGGCAAACTGCGGTGACCTCCTGTACAAATTTGGCGCCAACGAGGTCGGCGATACTCATGGCACCGCTCCCTGTGAAGAACACCCTCATCTGGTCTCTGGAAATATCGGGAAATGCCTCTTCTATTCTTTGCAGGAAGGACAAAACCTCTTCCGGTTGTTTTGTTTCGTGACGACGATAGTCCTTCCAGATTATTTCGCGGGAATTCGCGTCGATTACGACAGCTTTGACGGTTGTGGATCCGACATCAACACCGATGAATATTTTCACTTTATCCATACTTGCAGTTTTTTAAGGTTGGTAATTTTCGTTGTTAACTTTCCATTAATTCATTTACATGGTAAATAAAATTCGCTGCTTTGCTCACCACCCCCTTCCGGTGTGGTACCTTGTAGAACGGGCTTTTTAATTCAGGATGATTATCAACATAGCTTCTCATGGCTTCCATACTTACTGGAGCGGCTGCTCTGGCTTCCCTCAATTCTGTTTTGGATTTAATCCTCGCATCTCCCAAAGACATCAGGACACGGGACTGTGCATTGGTTTCTCCTTCGCCGGCAGTTTCCAGCGGCAGGAAGATCATATCCTTATTCCTTTCCATTACGGATGCCTGAACAGCGTCCGACTGTGTACTCGGCATACAACCAAATGGTTTTAGGCTTAAAACCATGTGGGCGAGATCATTGTCGTGGTAATAGATATTTTTGGCAATTTCCATATAACCCTCTCCACCTTCTATATTTATATTGTAGAATGGCTGGGCTATTTTCTGAAGCTCGTTTTGATCCAGTAACATATGTCCAACGCCTCCGAGTGCAGTCAGCAAGCGTCTGTATTCCCGTCTGAAAAGCAAGTTCCCAAGCCATAGTGTGAGGGATTTCTTATAGTAAAAAAAGGCATTTTTTACCCACTTTCCAAAATTCCACCAGTGCTTAATTTCATTCCGTAACAAGAATTTCCTTCTGTTTTTATGCCTCAATTTTCCTTTGCTAAATAAAAACTGGACCAAAGAGGCAACCGGTTCTATCAGTAAGTCCGCTCCTTCTTTTTCGAGGAATTCAAACATATGAAAATTACCTGCGCCTACAGTGGTGATGGCCCAGAATTCTCCGGTGATCTTCACGGTAGTTTTGGACCTGAAACGATCAACCTTCACCGTTTCAAAAAGCTTATGCACCTCTTTCAGGGCGTCCGTATAATAATTACTCGTAATCTGCTCAACGAATCTCCTGAGGAATAAAACCGTATCACTCAGGCCTAATCGTCCTATTATTCTTTCAGCCCTGGCGCTCAGTTCTACGCGTTTTTTATTTTTCAACTTTTCATAGAGCAGGATTTTCGCCTTTTCAAGCACCGCTTCTGTTTGGCCTTTTTCTATTTCGTAAGGACGGGTAGCATAGACCCAGTCATTCAGGACATCAGCCAGGTTCAGGGCATTTACGGTGGCAAGGAAAAATTCCGGATCAACATTAATGCCATCCCCTTTGACCTCCTGCTTCAATCCTCCTTCATTTTCAAAAACGATAACCCTGAATCCCTCGAACCCGCTATCTTTGAGTGCCATTCTGTATTCGGTCTCCAACATCCCAAAACGACAGGGCGCATTACAACCTATTGTAAAAAAGACATAATGCTCGATAATTTCCTCTTTACTGACCCCTGACTTGTGCAGATCCTTTAAAAAGCGAATTAAATTTCCAACCGTAAAATAACCTGGGTTACAATAGCCGTTATTCCCATATTCCCGACCGTAATGAAAAGCTTCCAGATTGGTTGGCGGCAACATTTTGGTTTTTAGCCCCAGGGAATGCATGCTGCCTTCAAAAAGAAAATCATGTGTAGGAGACAAGCCGCCAACCAGCATGGTGGTCGTAGCCCGTTCATGTTTGAGAAAAGGTCGTTCTTTATGAATCTGAAAATGTTCCGACACCGGAATTCTTGGGGAACGTTTTTTTACAGGAGGGGAAAAAATAATAGTTTCAGTAGATGTTTTTTTTAGGTTATTCATAATTGTATCTTTTACCTGGTAAAAAGAAAAAATAGCCAAAACAATACCAAAGCGGCACCTGAGGCTAAACACAGATAATACAATTTATGGAAAGTATAAAAGGTGGAAGTTCAGTTGACGGTCGTGGGTGTGAATGTCAAATTTGAGGTTCAACTGACTTCAAAATAATCATCAAATTAAACATTTTTTCGAAGAATATCAATGTTTACGTCATATATTTAGTTTTTAAAAGAGTATTAAATCCGAAATTCAGTTTATATTTTTAATTTATTTATCTTTGCAGCAGTGAGTAAAAAGGACGGCTTGATTGATTTCAGAAATGAAATCTGTCTCAGAACAATAATTAATTGCCCGGGGCAATTTTATTATCCATAATCCTTAAAAAATGATCAGAGCGCTTTTTGTTATTATCCTACTCACGTCAATTCCCTTTTTTCCCATTGCACAGATATGTAACTTTCAGATCGATGCGGGTCCGGATCAGGTATTGTGTGAACCCGGCCAAATATCACTAAACGGAACCAGTTCGGCTTCCCCGATATCTGTAAGCTGGTCTCCCCAGGAATTGTTTTCAAACCCTGCAAGCCTTACTACCACAGCAGATATTAGCAGCTCTACTACTTTGCAGTTAAGTATTGAGTTACTATCAGATGTCAACCTTGTGGTCAACGGAGATTTCAGCCAGGGCGATACCGGTTTTTCCAGTGATTATATCTACGGTACCGGAGGTGGTGTTGGCTTATTGTCCAACGAAGGCCAGTACGCCATTGCCAATAATGCCGGAGATACCCATAATCATTTTGATAATTGCAGTGATCATACCGGCGGCGGTAATATGATGGTTGTGAATGCTTCCGGACTGCCCAACAATATCTGGTGCCAGACCATAGATGTAGCGCAAGGAACTGATTACGATTTTAGCGCCTGGATAACCTCTGTTACCGATGAAAATCCTGCTCAATTACAATTCTCCATCAACGGTAATCTGATAGGTGATATATTTAATGCCAGTTCCAACACATGCTCATGGGAACAATTTTCCGCACAATGGAATTCCGGTACGGCCATATCCGCAGAGATATGTATCGTCAATTCCAACCTGACACCCAATGGTAATGATTTCGCCATGGATGATATTTCTTTCCAACAGATCTGCGTGCTGACCGATGAGGTCACAGTTGATATTAATGCACTAGATGCTTCCTGGATAAACCCTGGATTGTTCTGCGAAAATGATGAGCCGGTTGACCCGAACACATGGTTGTCTGCGACAGCTCAGAGTGGTGGTTTTTGGACGATTAATGAAATAGGAGCTGACCTTTTTGATCCCGGCTATCTCGGGCCGGGATTACATGAAGTGACTTATACGGTTGAAACAGGTGAATGCTCAACGTCTTTTTCCTGGACACTGGGAGTTGCACCCTATTTTGAATCCGGAACGGCAGAGGACTATGACCTTTGTGTTGGGGAAAATGAAACCATTGTTCTGGCTGATCGCCTCAGCGGGGAAAGCCCGGGCGGGACATGGATGGAATTATCCAATGTTCCATCCACCGGCAATGCCTTTAGTGCCTCCGATGGAACTTTCAATACAGCAGGGCAAGAAACAGGAACCTACCTCTTCGAATACAGCCATGAAACCGTAGATCCTTGCCCGGCCAGCAGTGTCGTGGTTTCCATAACCATTCATCCCAACCCTGTTGCTGATGCCGGTACCGATCAGGTGATCGACTGTTTCGAAACAACAACAGTCCTGGGCAACACCATAGCCGACCCCGGACTTAATTATTCGTGGTCAAATAACAATGGAGTGATTTCAGGAGCTTTCTCCCCCACCTTATCTGTGGATGCTGCCGGTATTTATAGCCTTTTGGTAACTGACCCGCTTACCGGTTGTTCGAATACAGATGAAACTGAAGTTATTTCAAATATTGCAGACCTGACCTTGACAGCTGCATCAAGTCCCATCTCCTGTAATGCCACAGATGACGGAGTCATTACCGTAACGTCGGTTTCAGGGGGAAATGAGCCTTACCTTTTTTCCATAGATGGATCGACCTATAGTAGTCAAACAGCATTTACCGGATTGTCGGCGGGCAACTATAGCTTGTCGGCCATGGATGTGAATGGTTGCGAAACCTCCCTTGAGTTCAATCTGGAGCCTTCCAGTCAACTCATTGCCACCCTATCTGCCAATATTCCCGGAGATCCGGTTACGCTTTCTCTTGGAGATAGTATTACTTTAAGTGTTATTACCAATTCAACTCCTGAGAAAATCGATACCATCGTATGGGACCCTCAAATTCCAGGTTGTTTCGGCTGCTTCGAAATCACGGTCACCCCGGCCCAGTCAACTGTTTATTCCATTTCGGTAACGGATGACAATGGTTGTATCGCCTTTGATGAATTGAGCATTCTCGTTGAAAAGAAAGACAATATCTACCTTCCCAATGCTTTTTCTCCCAATGACGACGGGATCAATGATCATTTTTTCATCCAGGGGGAAAGGGCATTGAAAAGATCCTGGAATTTACCGTAATGGATCGCTGGGGAGGCATGGTATTTCAAAACAAGGACTTTCTGCCTAATTCAACTGATGGCGGCTGGAATGGAGACCGTCAGGGTCAAAAGATGCCAACAGGCGTATATGTTTACTTTGTTCAAATTAAAATGACGGACGGAAGCATTGTTAAAAAAATGGGAGAAGTGAGTTTGTTATATTAATTTTTGAATGCTCTTCTCTATTTTTAAAGAACTCAATGGACGGATCAATTCACAATTTTTCCTAATTTGTGGTAAATTCTGTCTTAGCCTATGAACAGGTATGCTCTACCACTTTTATTTTTGGTAGGTTTGTCTGCTTTTTTTGTTTTGAAAAAGAAACAAATTTACGCCCTTCAAGATATTAAAACTTTCGAAATTTATTCTTCGGAAGCGCCGTTGGCATTGGTTGAAACAACTCCTTATGCTGCTCCGGCTTATTTAACTTCCTCTTTAGCGATAAATAATGTGCCCCCCATTTGCCTGGAGGCTTCCGCCGGAATTATTGCCCTTGGCGTTACCATAACCGGAGACCCCGGTACAGGAACCTGGAGCGGAAACGGAATCGTAGATAATAATGCCGGCATTTTTGATCCTCAAATTGCCGGCACTGGAAATCATACGATTTCTTATACTTTTTCCAATCCGGATACCACCATTACAGATTCGATCGTCATTCAAATTTTTGAGCAGCCCGAGGCCTCATTTATTCTTATTGAACCCGTGTGCCAACAAGACACTCTAAACATTCTGTTTACCGGTGAAGCGGGTCCTGATGCCGTGTTTAATTGGGATTTTGACCAAGGAACCCTGGTTGCTGAAAATGCAAACATCCTGGGAGTTCATTGGGATACTCCCGGCAACAAACTCGTTAGTTTATCTATTGAAGATGGCCCTTGTATTTCCGAAACTTTTTCAATGGAAGTCCAGGTGGATACCCCACTGGATACTCCTGTTATTGATTGTACGGAGACCCTTAGCAGTATTTTGTATGAATGGCAAACCATTGAAAATGCCACAGCATATATTGTTTCGGTAATCGATGGACCACTGGGAACCATTATTTCTGACACCAGTTACCTCTTATCTAACCTTACACCAGGGCAGTCCATTGGGATTCAAATGATTGTCGTAAGTTCGAATTCCTGTCCCGGCAGTATAACCCTTCCAGTTTGTACAACCGTATTTTGTCCTGAGGTGGTTGATGTAATTGTGCCCTTTGACCCTGTTTGTATTTCAACGGGCCAAACAGATACCCTATTATTGGAATATATGCTGCCTGATAGTTTAGGTGGCTTCAGTGTTTCCTGGCAAGGTACTGGTGTTATCGACAGTCTTGCAGGAATATTGGTCGTAGACGATCAAATGATCGGTACCAATGAAATTTATCTTTTCCTGAACAGCGATGTTTGTTCGACTAAAGATACTTTGGTCTATGAAGTATTGGCAACGCCTCAGGCCGATTTTCAAATTCCCGATTCAGTTTGTATATCCACCCCGACAGAAATAATTTTTTCCGGTAATCAAACTTCTGAAATCAGCTTAAACTGGAATCCTGGCAATGCAGTATTGCTAAGCAATTCCCCTGCTAATGATTCCATCACCGTTCAATGGAACATCCCCGGATCTCAGTCTATGGAACTTTTTGTTAGCCATGACCTTTGCGGACAAGATAGTGTTTCCCAATTTATTGAAGTCCTCCCCCAAATTATCCTCCCTGCAATACATTGCGAAGCCGGGCTGACGGATATTCTATTTACCTGGGAAGACATCATCGGGGTTTCCGAATACCAGGTGATCCTTCAGCAAGGTCCTTCAGGAAACCTGACCTCGGACACTTCCTATTTAATTTCAGGAATGGATCCTGAGACCCTCGCCTCAATTGAACTCACCATTCTGGATCAAAACAATTGTGGAGATACCGTTACAACGAGCTCGTGCAGCACTTTATCTTGTCCTGCCTTAAACATTGAAATTGAGCCTATTAACCCAATTTGCTTTACGGGGCAAGACACCATTCAATTAGCACTTAGCTCCTCTTCAGTCATCGATACAGGAACCCTAATCTGGTCTGGTATGGGGATTATCGACAGTCTCAATGGATTATTTCGGATAAACAGTACGATGACAGGCCAGGAAAACAAAGTAGTGGTTCACTACCAGGAATCAGTTTGCAGTTATTCAGATACGATTGATATTAGTATTATCGCCCAACCCCAAAGTACTTTTAACTTAGCTGACAGCCTTTGTTTAACAGATACGACTACCATTACCTTCACCGGGGCAGCCTCAGCAGAAGCTATTTTCAACTGGCACTTTTCTGATGGAGCCCCTTTGGATTTTAACGGTGGACCAGGACCGATTGATCTTGTTTTCCCAAGTCCCGGGATTCATTATTTATCCTTGTCCGTCCAGGATTCTACATGCACCTCCGATTCAGTGTTGGATTCTATCCTTGTATCTGAGCCGCTTGAGCCTCCAATACCTGTTTGTGAATCAACAGCGGAATCAATGCTCGTATCCTGGCCGGTGGTTCCCGGAGCGTCAGGGTATGAAATGACCTTGAATCCCGATTATGCACAAAGCTGGATAGCTGATACTGCTGTTTTAGTCGAAGGGATTCCCCCTAATACGACCTTGGCATTTAATGTAGTGGCGCTGTCCTCCAATTCATGTCCGGATGAGATTACAACATTCTCCTGCAGTACCCTACCCTGCCCGACCATCTCAATGGAATGGTCTATTGAACAGGATATCCTCTGCCTCGGAGACTCTGCAAAGATTATTTTTCAATTTTCAGACCTGGAAACATTTTATGATGTGGTTTTATCCATAGGATCAGACACCATCCTCTTACCTTCAATAAATGATGGCTATTGCTATAATTTCCTTCCGGAAACTGATGCGGCCATCACCCTTATCCACATTCAGAATCCTGATAATGAGATGTGTATTCCCTCATTACCCGGGCCCCTTGCAGTTCAGGTAAATTACATCGCCAATGCCGGACAGCCCCTTGAAACTTTACAAATTTGCTCAGGACTCGATACGATCCTTTCACTCGAAACCTTATTAAACCAGGAAGATTCGGGAGGCGTCTGGACAGAAAACGCTGATCCGCCCGTAGCTTCTGATGCCTTTAACCCCATAGGAGGAACTCTTTCCCCGGGTGATCTTTCCCCGGGAAATTATGAGTTTCTTTACACAGTAACCTCTCCGGCACCCTGCCCGGCAGATGAAACTTCGGTTTCTATAAATATTTTGAATTCCCCTGTTGCCGATGCTGGAGAAAATAAAACTTTGGACTGCTTTATGGAGGAAGTTATTATCGGTGGCAGTCTTACTTCTGCCGGGACAAATTTTGATATCCATTGGACAACTTCCAGTGGAATTGACATTCCTGATTCCAATGTGCCCCTGATAGAGGTCAATCAGCCTGGCATTTATCAAATTTCAGTGATCAATACCACAACAGGTTGTAGCGCTTCGGATCAGGTTTTGGTAGACTCGGACATTGCTTTTCTAGATGCTCATTTTTCAACCGTTCCTGTTTCCTGTTATGGAGAAAATGACGGCTTGATTCAAATTGATTCAATTTCCGGCGGAGGCAGTCCGCCTTTCCAGGTTTATTTAAACGGGGAACCCTTTATTGAACAAAGCTTGTTTTCTGGCTTGAGTGGTGGTAGTTATAGTTTTATGATAATAGATGCCAATGGATGCGAGACTTCAGAAGTTATTGAAGTATTTGAACCAGACAGGCTTGAGGTAACCTTGACCGCAAACTTTGAAAATGATGACAATACGATTCTAATCGGGGATGAAATCCAGATAAATGCATTGGTCAACCGGCTTTTTTCAGCAATTGACGCAATCTTTTGGTCACCAGATAGTCTTAACGATGTTAGTTCACTTTCCAGGTGGGTTGCCCCAACCATAACGAGTACTTACCGTATAGTGGTTCAAGATGAAAATGGATGTACGGACTCTGACCAATTAACGATTTTTGTGAACAATCAAATTCCGGTATTTATTCCCAATGCCTTTTCTCCAAACAATGACGGAATCAATGATCTGTTCCGGGTGTATGCCCCCAAAGGGATTTCCGAAGTGCTGGAATTCTGTATTTACAACCGCTGGGGAGACCTCATTTTCACCCAAAAGAATTATGATCCCCAAAATACCAGTCATGGCTGGGACGGCAGGTTTAACGGAGCCCCTTTAAACCCGGGAGTATTTGTCTATTCTGCCAGGTTACTGGGTACGAATGGCAGGGTTCTTAATTTTAGCGGCGAAGTAACTTTGGTTCGTTAGCTTCATTGAGTCTTCGCAATATTATTCCTTTCAACAGCCGCAATAGCTTCATCCATATCTTTAAAGAACACCTGCCTGCCAATCACATTACGGAATCCACCCTTAATCAAAATATCCTGGCTGACTAACTTCAAGCCTTCCATATAAATACCTCCCCTTGTTTCCTGCCATTTTTTGATTTCATTGGTCAGCCACTCAGCTGCTCCGAGGTCAATAAAGTTTATTCCCTGCGCCATTATTAAAACATGGTCAACTTCTTCTTCTTCATATAAGTGAGCAAAATAATCGGCAATCTTTTCAATAGATGCAAAGTAAAGGGAACCATCAATTCTAATGACTTTGACTCTGGGAATTTCAACGAGATCATCTTCCCGGATCAAATTGACATACTGACCGGTTTTGTTGCGCCCCATCTCTGCAATATTTGGTTTGGAGGTTCTTTCCAGATAGAAAAACAAGGAGGCAAAAATACCCGCCAATAAGGCGAATTCGAGCTCAAAGAAAAGTGTACCAATCAGCGTAATGACCAAAACGATGGTCTCCTTTTTACTTGTTTTTAAAACCTGTTTTATATGGTGAAAATCGATGAGGTTGTATCCAACCAACAAAATGATTCCTCCCATGGCAGCTTTGGGAAGATAGGAAGCATATGATGCAAAAAACAACAAAACCAACATTAGGAAAAAAGCAGCAAAAATAGCCGACAACGGTGTTTTGGCACCAGCCTGAAAATTCACACCGGAACGGGTAAATGATCCTGATCCTGCATAACTGGAAAAGAAACTTGCCACAAGATTGGACAGTCCCTGACCAATAAATTCCTGATTCCCATCGATCCGCTGATGGGTACTTAAAGCAATTGCCCTGGCAATAGCTACAGCTTCAATCAACCCGAGGAGGGCCAAAACCAAAGCCCCGGAGCTTAACCTCTTGATATTTTCAAAACTGAGATCGGGAATCCTAAATGGAGGAAGATTGGATGGAACTTCTCCAACAGTATCTATGCCTACGGCTTCACCCCCCAAAAAGATCGCCAAAAAACTGCCCAATACCATAGCAATGAGCATGTAATACCGGGAAAGCGGCTTGATGAATAACTTAAAAACCAACGCAATGGCAAGGGTACCACCGGCTACTGCAAAAACCAGCCAATTGGTGGCACTGATATTGGTCACAATGTAGGTAATGATTTCCAAAACCGTACTTCCCTGAGGAACTGGCAAGGCAAAAACATGTTTTAACTGTTTAAATGCTATAAGGATACCGGCTCCGGCTGTAAATCCAATGATTACAGAATGGGATACAAAGTTGACCAACTTGCCCATTCGCAAAAGTCCCATGGCAAATTGAAATAATCCAGCCAAAAAAGTCAGTACCAAAGCCATGGAAACAAATGCTTCCAGGTCTGTTTCCGGAGACACAAAATTCGTCAAAGTAGCATAAACCACAATCGAAATGGCGGTAGTTGGTCCGGATATAAGATGGTAGGAAGAGCCAAACAAAGCCGCAATTACCGGGGTTATCATGGAGGTATAAAAACCATAAACCGGCGGTAAGCCTGCGATGATAGCAAAGGCCACAGCCTGGGGAATGACAATTATAGTGCCGGTAATTCCGGCAATAAGATCATCCTTCCAGGTTTTTTTTGTTAAGGGAAGCCACTCTAGAAATGGAAAAAATTTAGCAAAGTTTACAGATTGTTTACTCATTACAAACCGTGTATGTTAAAGGGCTTAAAGGTAAAAAAATAAAACAGGACCCCATTATACAATGGAGTCCTGTGTATCATTCAATCAAGAAAATTTATTTCAAAGTTGAAGGACAAACATATTCCGTTCTTGGAATACTTGTCTTGGTAAAGTCATCATAATTTGCCAAAACATTGACCAGGTTATGGAACCCTCTTGCTTTCAGAATTGAGGCCGCAATAGTTGAACGGTTACCACTCCGTCAGTGCAGGTAGTATTTTTTATTTCTGTCCACCTCACTCATATTGGAATTGATAAAATCCAATGGGAAATTCTGAGAAGATTCCAGGTGTTCTGCCTCCCATTCACTAAGTTTACGAACATCCAGAATATTAATCTCTTTATCTTCTGTATATGCACCTTCCAATTCCTTAGCGTTTACAGAAGCCAGGGTATCAATCTCTCTTCCTACAGCCTGCCATGCTTCAAATCCTCCTTCCAGGTATCCTATGGCATTATCATATCCTACGCGTGCAAGACGCATGACTGCTTCTTCTTCCCGTCCTTTGGGAGCAACGATAAGAATGGGTTGTTTAATATCTACGATCAAAGCACCTACCCATGTGGCAAAGCTTCCATCAAGGCTGATAAAAATAGAATTAGGAATAAATCCTTTTCCAAAAACTTCCTGGCTTCTCGTATCCAGGATCAAAGCCTCATGTTCTTCTGCTGCAGCTTCAAAAGCTCTTGGAGACAAAGCTACAGTACCGCGCTTCATCACTTCGTCCACGCTTTCATAACCTGTCTTATTCAACATCGCATTTTTAGGGAAGTATTGTGGTGGAGGTGTCAAACCATCGGTTACTTCTTTGACAAATTCTTCTTTGGTCATATCGGCACGCAGGGCATAATTTGTTTTTTTCTGGTTGCCCAAAGTATCCACAGTATCCGTACTGAGGTTCTTACCGCAAGCTGATCCGGCACCATGTCCGGGATATACGGTTACATCATCTGCCAAAGGCATGATTTTATTTCTCAGGCTGTCAAAAAGGAAGCCTGCTAAATCTTCCTTCGTTATTGCCCCTTGCTTAATAGCGAGATCAGGTCTTCCGACATCTCCAAGAAACAGTGTGTCACCGGTGAAGATGGCATGATCTTTTCCATTTTCGTCCTTTAACAGGTAAGTGGAACTTTCCATGGTGTGACCCGGGGTATGCAATACGGTCATGGTCACTTTTCCGAGATTAAAAACCTCTCCATCTTTTGCGGAATAGGAATCGTATGCGGTTTCAGCATTAGGCCCATAAACGATGGTCGCCCCTGTTTTTTTGGCAAGGTCAACGTGTCCGGAAACAAAATCTGCGTGAAAATGAGTCTCGAAAATGTATTTCAGTTTTACGCCGTCCTTTTCAAGACGCTCAATATAAGGGCCGGTTTCGCGAAGCGGATCGATAATGATGGCTTCGTTTTCGCTCACAATGTAATAGGCTGCTTCTGCCAGACAGCCAGTGTATATTTGTTCAACTTTCATGGTAAAAATTTTTGTTTTTTATTAATTCTGCACAAATTTATGAATACATGTTCATATGTTTTGTAAAATAGATCACAAAAGGCAAAATTTTACAACTTCCCCGAAAAATCGAAATTAGCCATGGCTTTTCCATCATTTTTAAGATGATTATGTTGGAGGCCTTTACCATTATCCTGTCCATTCCTTTTTATGGGTAATAACGCTAACTCAAAAAAGGTTTAATTTCCGGAGGGAATGCTTGTCAACAGGCCATAATAAAAAAGCCCTCTAACCGCTATAGTTAGAGGGCTAAAAAGTCATCCCTATGATTATAAATCTTATAATTTTAATAATTATAGAAGCTAAGGTATAAAATGATTTTCATATAAAATAAAAAAACAAACATTTTTTCGCAAATTTGGAGCCTCAAAAAATAATGAACCAATTCTCTGCTCATCCCTTTTATTGAATGCAGAATATCCTTATTTGAATTGAAACCAAAAAATATTTGTTATGAAAAAAGTAATCCTTTTTTGCATCAGTTTAGCTTTTTTTACGCTGAAGCTATCGGCTCAGGGAGGCATGTGGATACCTTCCTTACTGGCTGATCTGAACGAAACGGAAATGCAGTCATTGGGTATGAAAATGACAGCAGAAGATATCTACAGCGTTAATGGTGGAAGCCTGAAAGATGCCATTGTCCATTTTGGTGGATTTTGTACAGGAGAAGTTATTTCCGACCAGGGGCTCGTACTGACCAATCACCATTGTGGCTTCAGTGCTATTCAATCTCATTCCACGATGGAGAACAACTACCTTCAGGATGGTTTTTGGGCCAAAACACTGGCAGATGAAAAGCCCAATGAAGGCCTGTATGTAACTTTTATTGTCAGGATAGAGGATGTTACCAAATCGGTCATGGAGGGTGTTAGTGATGACATGGAAGCCAATGCCAGACAATCACAGATCGATAAAAACCTCAATGCTGTAAAAGAAAATGCTAAAAAGGAACCTTATCAGGAAGTTTCTGTAAGACCTTTTTATAAAGGTAACCAGTACTTCCTTTTTGTTACCGAAACCTATAACGATGTAAGGCTGGTAGGTGCTCCCCCTTCCTCTATTGGCAAGTTCGGAGCCGATACTGACAACTGGGTTTGGCCACGCCATACCGGAGATTTTTCTATTTTCAGAATTTATGCTGGTAAGGATAACAAACCTGCCGAGTACTCCCCCGACAACGTTCCTTTTAAACCAAGACATCACCTGCCTGTCTCTCTTGATGGTGTAGCGGAAGATGATTTCACCCTTGTGTTTGGTTTCCCTGGAAGTACGGATGAATACCTGACCGCTTCAGGCGTCGATCTTCGTATCAACAAACTCAACCCCGTCAGGATCAGTGTTCGGGATGAATCTCTTGACGTGCTGGGAGAAGTAATGAGGAAAGATCCTGAACAACGATTAAAGTACGCCTCCAAACAATCGGGGATCGCCAACGGTTGGAAAAAATGGATTGGTGAAATCCAGGGTATTGAAAAAAGTAATGCCATTGCCAAGAAAGAAGCTTTCCAGGCCGTATTTATTAAAGGGCTCCAAAACAACCCGAAATTGAATAAAGCCTATGCCGATATAATTCCAAAGTTAGATGAACTTTACGCAGAAATTACCCCCTATGCGGTGAGCAGGGATTACATCAATGAAGTCATCTGGCGAAACATTGAGATGTTTTATATTGCCGGAGTAACCGACCGTTTCCTGAACATGTACGAAAATAGTGGCATTGAAGGCGTCAAAGACCGCCTGCCGGCTTTGATCAATTTCCTGGAAGGATATTATAAAGATTTTAGCCCGGAAGTCGATCAGGAAATTTTCAAACGGGTCATGAATATCTACTACCATAAAGTCGAACAGGAACACCAGTCTACTTTTGCCAAAGACCAGTTTGTTTTCGCTGGTAAAAACATGGACGTTCTTGCCGGGGACATTTACACCAAAAGTATTTTATCCAAAGGTGACCGCGTGATCAAAACATTGCAAGAAAATCCGGAATCTTTTTTCAAAGCCCTCTCCGGAGATCCAGCTTTTATGCTTCGTAAATCCATTCAGGAAACTGCGGATACCAAAGTTACTGCCGAGTATAACCGCATCAATAGCCAGATCAGTGCACTGAACAGTAAATATATGAAAGCCCAAATGGAAGTTTTTCCTGACAAACGGTTTTTCCCGGATGCCAACAGTACCTTACGGGTTACCTATGGACAAGTAAAAGGATATGCGCCCAGAGATGGCATCTATTACAATCCTGTCACTTATGTAGATGGTATCATTGAGAAATATGTCCCGGGGGATTATGAGTTCGATGTGCCGCAGAAACTAAAAGAATTATATGAATCAAAAGATTACGGAGATTATGCTGACAGCAATGGCAAAGTGCCTGTCTGCTTTATCGGTACTAACCATACCTCCGGAGGAAACTCCGGAAGCCCTGCCATTGATGCACACGGAAATCTTATTGGGCTAAACTTCGACCGCGTTTGGGAAGGTACCATGAGTGATGTCAATTATGATCCTGAAATTTGTCGTAATATCATGGTTGACGCCAGGTATATTCTTTTCATCATCGACAAATTTGCCGGAGCTACCCGGCTTATAGAAGAAATGGATCTTGTTCATCCTAAAAAACAGTAAAAAAGCACAACCCACACGGTTGATGTTGAAACAATTTGTTTCCAAATGGCAGCATGAAAATACATGCTGCCATTTGGTCATTTTGAAACTATCAAAAATGAGATTGCCGGTTAACAAATATCTGGGGATTTTAAGATCTGTCCTGATCTATTATTGGAAACCCTTTAACAAAAGAAAATTAAAGCGGTTTTACAGCCAGTTCATTCAACCCAATGATCTCTGTTTCGATATTGGCGCCCATTTGGGAAATCGTTCCGACGCGTGGTTAAGCCTGGGCGCTAAAGTTGTAGCTGTAGAACCTCAACCCGCCTGTATATCCTATTTGAAAAAGAAACTGAAAAAATTCGAGGGATTTACCCTGGTAGAAAAAGCAGTAGGCAGGGAAAAAAGTCAGGCTGTATTGCATATCAGTTCGCTGACTCCTACCGTGACCACGCTTGCCAGTGCTGACTGGCGCTCTATGATCAATGATTCCAGCGGGTTTGAAGTTTCCTGGGACGAAACC
Organism: uncultured Bacteroidota bacterium; assembly: GCA_942492125.1. GTDB lineage: Bacteria > Bacteroidota > Bacteroidia > Chitinophagales > Saprospiraceae > BCD1. The sequence continues at coordinate 439,220 of CALODM010000013.1, read as the reverse complement.
CTGGAAGTGGAAGTTACTACTTTAAATGACCTTATCCGTCAGTACGGCCTCCCTGTGTTTTGCAAAATTGATGTTGAGAATTTTGAACTGGAGGTTTTACAAGGCCTGGATTTTGCGATTCCAGCCCTTTCCCTTGAGTTTTTCAGCAAAACGCCGGAATTGACCCTGGCCTGCGTAAAGCGCCTTGAGCAAACAGGTCGTTATGAATTCAACTATTCCTTTGGAGAAAGTCAAAAAATGGTTTGTGACCAATGGTTGAGCGGCCTGGCAGTATGCCAGCAACTATCAAACCTTGGAGCTGAAGATCCAGCCAGTGGCGATCTTTATGCAAGATTGATCAATTGATCACCCAATGCCGCATTTCTCTTCTCTGTGCCATTGGTAAGTTTTTCGGTTGAATAAAATGTTCCATCAAAAATTTTGTAAATCCGGAGATGGAGCTACTTTTCCGATCAACAACATTTTTTGAAGCTAAACCATTCTTTTTGACAAATTCCCTACAAAGTTGCCGTCTTGGAAAAAGGAATTTTTTATCAATAATTTGTAGTTTGCGTATCAAATAGAAAATGATCCACCATGAAAACCTTTTTCGCCGCTCTGATTATTACACTTTTTGTATTTCAATACTCCAGTGCCCAACAACATTTCACCAAACAAACACCCCTGCCTTGTTTAGATAAGGAGTTCAGTGTCGTCGTACATATGGTTCGGGATACTTTTGGAGATATTGGCGTCACCGAAGCTGATGTGGAGAATGCTGTAGACTCCCTCAATTACTACTTTGCTCCCATTTGTGCAAGTTTTAAAATATGTGAATTCAGAATCATTGACAATTACCAGTATTCCATTCCCCTTAATATGAACGAATGGGAAGAGATGCAGGTGAAATACCATCAGAACAACCGGATCAATGTATATCTTGTCAACCTGGTGACCTGGAGCGAAGATATTTGCGGTTTTGCAACCTACGAGGGAATTGCGGAGATGGAATCAGGAGGTATTCTACTCAATAAATTTTGCAGCCTCAGTAATTTTAAAGGACTCCCTCATCTGATGGGTCATTTCTTTGGATTATACCATACCAGCCGTGGCGCAGGGGTTGAACTTGTGGATGGCAGTAATTGTGAATCCGCCGGAGATGAGATATGTGACACGCCCTCGGATCCCTATGTGCCCTCTGAAAACTTACTGGAGTATATCGACCCGATGAATTGCAGATTCATTTATCCCGGTGTAGATGCCAATGGTGCCTTTTACCTGACACATACTTCCAACATCATGTCCTTCTACCCTCAGTCTTGTCAATGTGGTTTCACCCACGGGCAATTCAGCCGAATGGCAGCTTTTTATTTAAACACGGAGTTCAAAATGTGGTAGGTCAAACCAATACTTCTATCATAACACCATCCACAATAAAATGGACAAAGATCCTGATTGAATCCACCCCCCTCAAGGACCGGACTGCTTTTTTATAAAGTGCCAGCTCTCCTGATAGTGCGCGAGATCTTTTTTTGAGTTGGTGTTCCTGGCCATACAGGTAATCATGATAAATGATGATGGTTTCTTCCTGATTAACAATCAAATAATCAAGTTCCGCTGTCAAAAGTCTATAATCCACAAAATGATCTATCGGATAACCACAAATGATCTCTTCCGGTATAAATTCCCTTTTCAGAAGGGTAAAAAAAGCATTGGCCCTTTGAGTAAGTCCCAGTTTTTCCCGAAAATCTGACAGTTCAAAATTAACCAGGAGTTGCTCCTCAATCTCCGGCAATTTTTCATTATTCGTTGTATTCAAAGTAGCCTGAAAATAAGCATTCAATACTTTGCCAAGTTGTGTTTTTACTTCAAAATCTTCCATCATCAAAGGGCTATGATAATGGTAAACAGCTCCAATACTCCCATTGACCGGCAATTCATTCGGATCGAACTTAAACGGCAAAATTTCCGCTTTCCCCCTACCTGTTTCAAAATATTCGGGAGATTTCCTGTTCCCTTCATTGGACTCAGGATCGAAAATTCTGGGCATTTCAAAAATAGAATTATCAATTTCCAGGTAGTGGCCGTTCCATTCCCAGAGGGTTTCTTTGTTTTCAGCGTCAAGTGCCGGAAAATCCTCCCGGCCCTTGTGCCATACCCGATTGAGCCACTTGGTGGGGTATGCATTGGTCGGAAAAATAATATAATCCCGTGCCCGGGTAATAGCAACATACATTAACCGCGCTTCTTCTTTCAAAGCGTTCTCCAGTTTTTTGGTCTTCGCATCACTTTGGTTAATCCGGTTTTCAAGCTCGGTCTTTCTGTATTGATCCCCATATGGATTGACCCAAAACGAAGCCATCGTTGCCCCAAAACGTCATGTAGGTCTACGGCGTCTCGTTCCGGCACAATTTCCAATCCCCAGACATCTGATCTGAGCTTGTCATCAAGGTTATGACAAAGGACAATGGGCCACTCCAGGCCTTTACTTTTATGATATGTCAATACGTTCACTGCTTCAGGGCCGGCACCGGCACTTTGCATATCCTTTTCGTTACGTTCCAGGTCATCCAGCCAAAGGTAAAAACCTCCCAAAGAAGCCGCAGAATGAAGCCTGTTACAGGCATCTTCATAATCCAGGGAAAATTTCCTGAGGGTTTCTACATTCTCCAGCCGTTGGCTTTCATTACCCCAGGTAGTTATCAGGCGGCGGAGATCCAATTCTTCCAGTACATAATTCAGTATTTCTGCACTGGAAAGCTCTGCTGTTTCCAGCCTTAGCAAATCCAGTTTTTTGATGTGCTCATGCTCTCCGGCCCACGCTCCAAAAGAAGGCGCTGTTTGTCTTTGCTCTAACCAATCCATGCGATCCTCCACAATTTCTTCGACAGGCACATTACCTGCGAGCAATAAAATTTCGGCTACAGCCAAAGAATCTTTGGGGTTGAGCAGATATTTCAGACAAGCCAGGATTAATTTGGCTTCCGCAGTATTCAACAATCCGCTTCTGGCAATAGCCACCTGCATGCCAGCTTCACTTAAAGCAGCGGCCATAATCTGGCATCCCGCATTGGAGCGACACAGAACTGCCACATCGCCAGGATTGGCCTTACGGATGCCCTTCTCCCCTTTGGGTTGGATAAATATACCTTTCTCGAGTTCTTCTCTGATGGTCCTTGCAATACAATTTTCCATCCAGGGTTTTGCAGGCTGCCTTCCCTCTCCTTCCGCTTTGAAATGCCAGTGTACCAATGCATTGCCCATCAGGGAAGGTTCATCTTCCTTATTAATACTTTCAGCGGAAGCTTTTTTAGTCCTTTTGGGAATGAGTGCCACCTGATCGGCTGGCATGTCTGAAAAAGCCTTAGTGAAAATGGCATTAGCCGCAAAAACCGCATCCTCCCGGGATCTCCAGGAATACCGTTGAATATCTTCCGGTTTTACGCCACCGCTCTGTTCAATAATGGCTTGCATCAACCGGGGTTCAGCACCGCGAAACCCATAGATCGACTGCTTGGGATCACCTACCCAGATGGATTGATCTGCCAGCCGGGCCAGTTTGAGGAAAACAGACAATTGAATGGGACTGGTATCCTGAAACTCATCCACCATCAACAAGCTCAACTCTTCCTGCAATACTTCCTGTACGACAGGGTTATCCAACAATTTATTAACGGACGCTTCCATGTCCGTATAGTCGATCAGCCCCCTCTTATTTTTGTAGGTGGTGTATTCCTTAATCGCCTCGATGGAAATGGTAAAAAGCAGATCGATATAATCCTTAATATCCTTATGAAAACCAGGATGTGTATCATGCTGGCGGGCAAAATCCTGTAAGGGTTCTATATCTTCCCTGCTCCTGGTTCCAACACTGACTTTAGAAATTTTGGCCCACTGATACCAGTACAGGAATCCGCGCAGTTTGAGTTCACGCCTCGTCAATTTCAAGAAATCAACTATGTCGGCTGTCTTTTTGGTAGTATCCTCGTTGTTTTCGAGTTTTTCGATGGTTTCATCAATCAGTTGATGAAGCTGCTCATTAAACCATGCAGCATCTTTATCGGACACAGTTCCTAAAAACTGCTGGTAGGATTCAAAAGAACGCTGTCTGCTATTTTCAAGTACCTGAATGGAAAAATCATTGGCACGGGCAAGGGATGTTATCTGGTGTACATCTTTCCGCCAGTCAAAAAAATCACGTTTATTGAGTCCCAATTTACTTGCCAAATCATCCATGGTCTCAACACGTTTACTTGTCAAGACCGTGGCCAGGGATTGATTGAACATAAAATGTTCGTCTTCTTCCGCAATAATACTCACTTCGGGAGACACCCCTGCTTCAAAAGCAAAGCGTCGCAAAAGTTTAACGCCAAGGCTGTGAACCGTTCCAATGAGGGCATTGGTAAGTTCATCTGCCTGCTCGGTCAGGCCGGCTTCCAGGAGGCTCACCCGAACGCGTTCCTGCAATTCAGCAGCAGCTTTTTTGGTAAAAGTAGTAGCAATTATCCCGCTGGCCGCAACACCTTCCTCAAGCAGCCTTACCAATTCCTCGGTTAGCCTGTAGGTCTTTCCGCTACCTGCACCTGCCGAAATGATTTTGAGATTCATGGCTAGAATTTATTTTTCCACATCATGCTTTCGACCGGTTTGATCGTCCGGGCATTGTATTTGGCTCCTTTCTTTTTGTTGTAATAATTCTTAATATCACCTTCCACCATGAAGTAGATCAATTGACCTATAGGCATTCCTGCGTAAACACGCACAGGATGCGTACAGGAAATTTCAAGCGTCCAGGTATTGCAGAATCCCACATCTCCCTTACCGGCGGTAGCATGGATATCTATTCCAAGCCTTCCTACACTCGATTTCCCTTCCAGGAAAGGAACTGAATTATGTGTCTCGGTATATTCCTCGGTTACCCCCAGATAAAGGGTATTAGGGTGCAGGACAAAACCTTCCTCAGGAATATCAAAATGAACGATCTCATTATGCTTTTTGGCATCCAGAACATGGTCTTTGTAAAAAGCAAGGGACTTTCCCAAATGCACATCATATGAGTTGGTCCCTAAGCAGGAAGGATCAAATGGTTCAATGACAATTTATCCGTTATTAATGCCTTCCATTATCTTTACATCACTTAAAATCATCTTTTTCGAATTTGCGGAAACTCCATAATTTTTTCTCCGGCCAAAGATAACATTTGATTCCTAAACAATACTAATTTATCAAATACCGTTTAAAGTCCGATTGGTATAAAGAGTTGTGAACTCCTTTTTATGCTGCAGCCAAATAAATTTATAGAATGAGACGTATTTTTTTAATGCTTTTTTTAGTGACGGGAATAAGTTTGTTTGCACAGCGAACAAACCTTCCGGATGAACATTTCAAGGCTGGCCCTGTGAGTGCTGAAAATATGGAAAAAATCCATACTTATGAGGATACGATTGCTTTGATGGGGTACGCTATTGTCAATGACTCCCTGCAGGCCAACCGATATGTTGCCTGTAAAAAACTGATCCTGACCCTTAAGGAAGCTTTAAAAATTGAAAACTCCTTCAACTATCCTTTTGACAGGGTAAAAACGATATCTATTCAATATCCACAGGACAGCAGTTTCAGGATTTTCACCTGGCAATTATATGCCGACAAGGATTCTTACAGGTATTATGGTGCCATTCAAATGAATACGCAGGCATTGACATTATATCCACTGATCGACCGCAGCGGGGATATTGAAAATGCCAATATCGAACAATTTGAACTGACGCCGGATAAATGGTATGGAGCCCTTTATTACAGAATTCTTGAAACTGAAACTGCGGAAGGTAAATACTACCTTCTTTTCGGATTCGATGGTTATCGGTTTTTCCACAAAAGAAAATTGATCGATGTGTTATCCTTCAAAGAAGGAAAACCAGTTTTTGGGGCCCCCATCTTCCAGTATGAAGAACCCGAGGCCAAGGTGAAAAGCAAAAAACGATTCATGGTTCAGTATTCACCGGAATCGAGTGTTACGGTTAATTACGACGAAATCAGGGAGATGATCATTTTCGACAACCTCATGTCGGTGGATGGCCAGTACGGCGAAGGTCCTACCAAAATTCCTGATGGCACCTATCACGGCTTTGTCTTGAAAAACGGGCACTGGATACACGTGGACAAAGTTTTCCATGAAGTGCTGGAAGAAGCTCCTGTTCCAAACCCCGTATTGGAAACCAAATCAGGGGAAAAGAAAAAGGATATTTTCGGCAGGGATAAAAACGGCTCAAAATAGTTTTGGAGTCAGCCGGAAAGTAAGGGTTGGGCAGTCTCTTTATTTTTCCTTGACCATCCACTTTTCAATCTCCCGCCAGGCATAATTTTCATCTTTCCATCCGATGAGTTCAATACGCCTGTCACCCTTGTAATGCGTAAACCACTCTTCAATGATCCTCCTGGCAGCATCATACTCGATTAAAAAGACCTGATAACTTCGGGCACCGATTACATTTTGAAGGGTATCCAGAGGCACTGCAATTATTTTGGTGTCCATTTCATTATTGTCTTTTAGCAACAAAACTCCGAGGGGCAGCACCTCGACAACAGTTCCCCTTTCCATACTCTCGGAAATAAGCAAAATATCCAAAGCGTCACCGTCTCCTCCCCTTTCTTCCTCCATTAATGTAGAGGGAATAAAACCGTAATTTCCAGGATAGGGTAAGAAATCCACTACCCGTTCTTCACCATCAATTAATTCTATTTCAAAGGCTTTATCCGCTGAATTGTATTCGTATTTATGGTTGGTTCCTGCCGGGATTTCCACAACCATATTGATGGCCCCATTTTCGGTGATGGCCGGCAATTTTTTATAGTTTTTCTTAATTATCGGAACATCACTACAAGACATTACCGCCAGAAAACTGATAACATATAAAAACAGGAAAAGTCTTCTCATGACAAAATATTTGAGGTGTGAAGGAGGGTGACCCTCCGGGAAATCCTTTCAATTTAAAGGATTATCTTTTTTTATTTCCAGGCCAATCTCTTTACCTTTCTCCAGCATAAAATCATAGGCTGCCTGGTAATCATTGGAAATGTTCCCATCCAGTATAGCCTCCCGGATAGCATTTTTGATATCACCTACCTGACGAGATGGGCTGATATCAAAGGTTTCCATAATAACTTCTCCGGTAATCGGGGGTTGCCAGTTCCTCATGTGATCCTTTTCTTCCACCTCAATAAGTCGTTGTTTTACCAACTTATAATTATTGAGGTACCGCATTACCTTATGTTCGTTCTTTGAAGTGATATCGGCTTCACAAAGTAACATAAGATCATCGATATCATCCCCAGCATCAAAAAGTAACCTTCGAATAGCTGAGTCGGTAATATTCTCTTTCGTAAGACTTATGGGTCTTAAATGAAGTCTTACCAGTTTTTGTACGTACTTCATTTTTTGATCCAGCGGCAGGCATAATTTTTTAAAAACCCTTGGCACCATTGCTGCTCCCAGTGCTTCATGACCATGGAATGTCCACCCTACTTTGGGTTGGAAACGTTTGGTAGGTGGTTTGGCTATGTCGTGCATGATAGCTGCCCAGCGCAACCAAAGGTTCTTGGTATTGCTGCTCAGGTTATCCAACACTTCTAAAGTGTGATAAAAATTATCTTTATGGCTAATGCCGTTTTTAACCTCAACCCCGTGTAATGCAGCCATTTCAGGGAAGATGAGTTTGAGCAATCCGGTATCAAATAAAATTTTGAATCCACGGGAAGGTTTATCAGCGAGTATGATCTTATTTAACTCGGTAATGATTCGTTCCTTGGAAACAATATTTATCCGGTTTCGGAATAAGGAAATAGCGTTCAAAGTCTCTTTTTCGATCTCAAAATCAAGTTGTGTGGAAAAGCGAACGGCACGCATCATCCGAAGTGGATCGTCCGAAAATGTCCGACCTGGTTCCAATGGGGTTTTTATGATCTTTTCTTCAAGGTGTTTTAAACCACCAAAAGAATCGACGATATTGCCAAAATCTTCTTCATTAAGGCTGACGGCCAATGCATTGATGGTAAAATCGCGTCGATTCTGGTCATCTTCAAGGGTGCCATCCTCCACAGCCGGTTTTCGGGAATCATGACGATAAGATTCTTTTCGGGCCCCCACAAACTCGATTTCCATACCTCTGTAGCGAAGCATGGCCGTTCCAAACCTTTGGTAAACCGTAACTCTTGGTACCGGTCGCAAACAAGTAGCCACGGCCTGAGCAAGTCTGATACCATTACCCACACAAACGATATCAAGGTCTTTTGTTGGTCGTCCCAGGAGTCTGTCACGCACATAGCCCCCAACTACATAAGCAGGATATCCCAACTCGCGTGCATTTTCACTAACAAGGTCAAAAATTCTTTTCTCGTCGTTTTTTATCTCAAAAATCACGTATCTGTATTTGGTGCTAACATTGGGTATCAAAAACTAAAGGAGCCAAAATCTTTACAAATTACCAAAATAATTATTGAATTAAAGGCTTCTCAAACTCCCAGCCGGCGTAGGCTGTACCAATCTTATCAAGAATTTCAAAAAGTATCTCTTCTTCCTCCGTAGTAACCAGTGCCTGACGGTATTGTTTGATATTTGGTAAAGAACGGAAATAATTGGTATAATGTCGTCTCATTTCCAAAACTCCGAGCTTTAATCCCTTCCATTCAATAGAATGTTTCAGGTGGCGCTTGGCAGTTGCCACTCTTTCTTCAATGGTAGGAGGGGCCATCATTTCGCCTGTTTCAAAAAAATGCTTTATCTCCCTGAAAATCCAGGGATAACCAATGCTGGCCCTTCCTATCATAATGCCATCCACCCCAAAACGGTTCCGATATTCCAGTGCTTTTTGCGGAGTGTTAATATCCCCATTGCCAAAAACCGGGATATGTATTCGGGGATTCTCCTTCACCGCAGCAATAAGACGCCAGTCTGCCTCCCCTTTATACATCTGCTTTCGGGTTCTGCCATGAATACTGATGGCCTTTATGCCTACATCCTGAAGGCGCTCTGCTACCTCGACAATATACTTTGAATTATCATCCCAGCCCAAACGGGTTTTGACGGTTACCGGTAAATTCGTTGACTTTACTATAGCGTCGGTAAGTTCTACCATCCGGTCCACATCCTGAAGGATTCCTGCACCGGCCATCTTATTGACAACGTTTTTTACAGGACATCCGTAATTAATATCCAGAACTTCGGGTTTGGCTTCTTCTACAATAGCAGCTGCCTGCCGCATAGAATCCATATTGGCTCCAAAAATCTGAATCCCCACAGGCCGTTCTTCCGGGTAAATATCCAGCTTTTGAAGACTTTTCTCAGCATCTCTTATCAGCCCTTCAACACTGATAAACTCGGTATACATCATATCGCATCCCTGCTCCTTGCAAAGCGCCCGAAATGGAGGATCACTAACATCTTCCATGGGAGCCAGCAACAGCGGGAACTCCCCTAAATCTACATTTCCGATTTTAATCATGGTGCAAATATAACGGCAGAAGGAAATTTTAACAATGTAATGAAGTTGTTTTTTTAGGCTTTGGTTATTTTCGCCCTTCAAATACATTGGAATGAAAAAAATTAAGTATTTAACACCCCTGATTCTCATTGTCCTTTTTGGAGCATGTACCAGCTGGAATGAAAGTGATTTAGTTGGTACCTGGGAAGCGACCAGCGTTACCGAAGAAGGTGAAGCCGTATCCATTGACTATCCGACAGTAAAACTCATTTTGAAGGCTGACCGGACTTATGAATACAAGGGTACGCTAAATTACCGGGAAGCAGGGAAATGGCTTGCAGAATCCAATTTTTTATACACAAAAGACACGCTCAAGCCAGATGGGGCTCAAAGGGCCGTTTACATTTCCGCTTTCGAACAGGATTCTCTTGAAATGAAAATGGTCGAGCAGGAGAAGACACGAATCATGAAAATGAAAAGAGTAGCTACCCAATAAACTGAAAATTCCGTGATTTACATCAAGGATCCTCCTAAAATTTTCAATTCCATTAATGTGGCAATTTGTTCAGCCCTGCTTTTGGCCAGCGTCGCCTTTTCGCCCTCAAAATGTTCATCCACACTGGAATAAAAAAAAGCTAACCATTTCTCAAAGTGTAATTTTTGAAGCGGAAACCATTCATTTAGTTCTAGGTGCTTCAACATGGCATTTCGTTTATAAGCCCCGGTGTAAAACAGGATATTATCCCAAAAGTCCACCAGAATGCCAAAATGGTGCTCCAATCCTTTGTCCAAAACTTTTTCAAAGATTGGAGCCAAATTCTTATCATTGAGCAGCTTACCGTAAAAATCCCGCATCAGTAAGTCGATATCTGCTCTGTTCTGAATATCTGTTTTTTGCATAAACTCAATAAAGTTTACATCAAAAGTAATTAATTCCGCCTGCTCCCTATCCTGTTCAGCTTTTTTGTCAAAAAATACAATAACAAGATTTTTTTAACTGAGTAAAAAAAAATTATAACCAAATAAAGACTGTTTATATTTTAAAAACAATGTTCCCTACCTTTACGGAATGCAACCATTAGCAGAACGCATGCGGCCCAAAACTTTGGATGATTATGTTGGTCAGGAACACCTGGTCGGCGCCGGAGCGGTTTTACGTCAGGCCATTGAATCCGGAAAAATTCCTTCTTTCATTCTATGGGGTCCTCCGGGTGTTGGAAAAACAACCCTTGCGAAAATCGTTGCCAATACATTAGACAGGCCCTTTCACAGTCTGAGCGCCATTAATTCAGGGGTTAAAGAGGTCAGGGATGTCATTGCCCGGGCTAAAGGTCAGCGCTTTTTTGAGGCCCCCAACCCTATCCTTTTCATTGATGAAATTCACAGGTTCAGCAAATCCCAGCAGGATTCTCTACTAGGAGCAGTTGAACAAGGCGTCGTTACGCTAATTGGTGCTACCACCGAAAATCCGTCCTTTGAGGTAATTTCTGCTCTTTTGTCAAGATCTCAGGTATATGTTTTAAAACACATGGACAAAGAGCAGCTAAAATCTCTGGTAGACAAAGCCTTGACAGAAGATGAAATACTCCGGAAAAAAAATATTGCTATCAAAGAATACGAGGCACTGATTCAATATTCAGGCGGCGACGTAAGAAAATTGTACAATGTTTTGGAGTTGGTCACCAACTATGCGAAACCAGGGGAATTATTTGAGGTAACCAATGGGAGCGTAACGGAAAAGATACAGCAAAACATTGCCATCTACGACAAGGGAGGAGAACAGCACTACGATATTGCCTCGGCATTCATCAAATCCATCAGGGGCAGTGACCCCAACGCTGCTGTTTACTGGCTGGCCAGAATGATCGAAGGCGGAGAAGATTTAAAGTTCATTGCCAGGAGGCTGGTTATTGCAGCCTCGGAGGATATCGGGCTGGCCAATCCCAATGCGCTGCTTATGGCCACTACCGCATTTGAAGCAGTCAATATGATCGGCTATCCTGAATCAAGGATTATTCTATCACAGGCTACCGTTTATCTGGCCACCTCGCCCAAAAGCAATTCCACTTATAAGGCTATCAACGAGGCCCAGGCCCTTGTTCAAAAAACGGGAAATCTTCCGGTGCCGCTACATTTGCGAAATGCTCCCACAAAACTGATGAAAGAATTGGATTATGGTAAAGATTACCAATATGCACATGACCATAAGGATAATTTTATAGCGCAGGAATTCCTTCCGGAAAAGATCAAGGGTAAAAAACTCTTTGACCCTCAGTCCAGTCCGCCTGAAAAAAATATCCGGGAACGCCTAAAGCAATTCTGGAAGGGAAAGTATGATTATTAAATTTCCACCAGCCTGCTGACTTTCTGGTTAGCCTTGTTTCCACACCTTATTTGTTTGAGTGATTTTTTTCATAACAAACTTTAACAACCCTTTTTGATAATCTTCACATTATATGGAAGATTCCATCCGTTTTATAGCAAACAATCATTCATACTAAAACCATAAGAGATGAAACAGTCAGCAAAAATTTTAGTCCTTGTTCTCGCAATCATGACATCTGTCCTACAATTAAATGCACAATCTGATACACACATAAAGATCATTCCCAAAGCAGGATTCAATGTTTCCCGTTTTGATGCTAACTGGGATGATTTCAATGAATTTGAAGATAGAGCCAAAGTAGGATGGCAAGCCGGTATCGATGCACGATTTGGTCGTTTCCTGTATTTTTCTCCAGGAATCCATTACCAAAGCTTTACCATGAGAAATGTTTCCAGAGACGAACTGGAAGGTGGTTTCCAGATTGGTGACGAAACAACCATTCAAAGCCTGAAAATGCCTTTAAATGCAGGTTTTAAAATTCCTTTGATCGGTGTCAGAGCACAAGCTGGTATTACACCGAGTTATGTATTGAATATCAAAACACCAAATGGCACCAATATTGGTACCGAACCGCTGAACAAAGTAGGTCTTGCCACCAACCTTGGTGTAGGAATGGATATTTTCTTCCTTACGCTTGATCTGACATGGGAAAGAGCCAGAGTAGATTTTTTCAAAAACATCGAAGGAAAGAACAATATGTTTACCCTTACTGCAGGTTTAAAATTTTAACGATCAACGGTAATAAAAAAGGCGCAACAATCTGGAGTTTGTTGCGCCTTTTTTTATGAGGTCATTAAGTTTATCGCTTATCTAAAGCAAGTACTACCCCCACTATATTCTTCTCTCCTGCTTCCGCAGCAAAAGAAACGGTATTCCCAGCCTGGAAACTTACATTTTCAATACGCTCATTACCCAGAGCCTCCTTAAGTTTAGCAGCATAGGATGATTGGCTACTGCTGTTTATGGCCTTGTTCAAGTTATTGAAATTCAATTCCTGCTTACTGACAACCACTGCCATATAATCCGTATTCCCAATATCGTCTGCCACCATGGAATAATCCCTTGGGAACAGTCGCGTTCCGGTAATACCGCAATAAGGAGAATGTTTTTCGGTATAAGGAAAAAGCACATAACTGGAACCATCTGTTTCCTGTCCGAAAACATAAATATAACATTCAATGGAATTTGCTACCAAAACTTTGAATTTATCCCCTTTGCTAATAGGTCGGGTTGTCCGGAATGACATATCTCCCTGTCGTTCCATGGGAATTGTTTTTTCCGTTTTGAGGTCCAGCAACCCGAATTCAACAGCCAGTTTCTTATCGTTGAACTTATCGGTATCCGCACTCCCCATAGGATACAGGCCATAAGCTTCCTTGACGAATGTTTCGAAATCACGATATCTTACCCAACCAAATCCGCGGTCTCCCCATTTTTCACCCCAACTATTCATTATTTGAAAGGCCCCTCCTTCGAGGTTGTCATCATAACCTATAACCGTCATGGCATGACCACTGAACCCTCTTTGTGTATAATCTTTTTGAGTCGGACGCCAGACTTTTTGTCCAACCATTCTACTCATAAAAGTTCCTCCGACCTGCATTCCAATAACAACTGGTGCACCTTGTGCAATATTTTGTTTTATAGCCAGGATATCAGGAGTATACCGGTCATGATCCAGGGTTAGTCTGTTATAACCTTTAATTCGGAATTGACGCCCCTTAGCCAGGTGGTTACTCTGAGGATACTTTCTACAGGAAGCTTCATCGTATTTGAAGTCATTATAGGGTACGCCTCCATTTTCATACATGGTTTTCATGGCATCCAGCATATAAGCCCCCTGGCAGCCTTCCAGGGCAATCTGGTTATAAAGATAGGCAGGGCTAAAGGCCACACTATTAGGATCTTTGCCGGTTGCTCTGGAATGCAAAATTGTCCTGGCGGAATAAGCACTTGCCCATCCTACACAAGACCCTTGTCTTCCTTGCTGTCCGCGACTTGGAGCATAAGCTTCGAGCGATACTTTTGATGGCATCCCATTCCATGAACCTGCAGCTAATGGAGCAAATACTTCGGTTTTATCATATTTTTCCTGGTCGAAATTAGCCCCCAGGGAAAACATACTATCGTCAAATCCATTATCCGGTTGTTGATTGCCCCCACTCAACATTTCGGCTCCTCCAAAAAAGAAATACCATCCAGCTGCAATTACCAATACAGGTATTAACAGTTTAGGTTTTTTAAACAAAAACATAAGGATAAATGGAAGTATTTTTGCTAGGGATCCCAAGCCACCTGTATTTTGTCTTCCTGGATCTCTTGGTTGTTGTCCCCCGGAATTTTTTTGAGGGTCTTTTTCCATTCTGATTGGCATAGATATTTTTTTTAAGGTAAGTCAATAATGTTTTTAAAATGGACTATAAACAGCGGAAGGAAGACCGCCTGAATAACGACCTTCCCACCCTGCCCTTAGATTTATTTCCAAAGGTAATCTGTAATTATTATTATCCCTAATAAACCAGTATTAAGCATATATTTTTGACTTGATCTACCTCATCAAAGTCACATCCCCTTTAAATAAAACCACCTCACCATCAATAAATTCCACTTCTGCAAAATAGGTAAATACCTGGGCATTATACAATTTACCGCGATCATAACCATCCCATCCAAAACCCGGATCGTTTGGCAGAAAGTCATAAACTTCAAATACATTTTCCCCCCAGCGATTGAAGATCAGGAAGGATTTAACTCTTTCCACATCATTACCTGCAAAAATCGTCAGGATATCATTTACACCATCCCCGTTTGGAGAAAATACATTCGGTATAAATACTTCATGTGGTCTGTTGACAACAATGGTTACATCCTCTGTCTTTATACAGCCGTTCTCATCCATAATCGTCACCGTGTATTCCGAGGTCGTCATTGGTTGTACTGTGAAAGACAAACAATCCCCACAATCCAGACTGTCCGGTACCTGCCATGCGATGCTCAGTAACTCTGATGGATCAACATTCACTATCGCATCAACATCCGCTTCTTCCCCCAGGTTGATGTACTGATCCGCTCCCAGGTCCAGCTGAAGATCATTCCCATCCGGCAATATCAGCTCCTCTTCATACTCACAGCCTTCCACATCCTGAACCACTATGGTGTATACGCCCCCCTGCAAGCCCTGGTAACCCGGTGAGCCTGTAAATGCTCCTCCGTTTACACTATACAGATACGGTGGCGTCCGCCTTCTATGCCCGATATCACCAGACTTCCGTCCGCATCGCCAAAACACGTCGGACTGTCCAACTCTGCCAATATCCCTGTCGGTGCATTGGCATCAAGCGTTACCAATACATCACTCTCTGAACTGCAACCATTCTCCTGGTTCTCTACCAGCAACGTATATAGGCCCGGTTCGGAAACATCAAAGATCAGTCCATCCTGCGTCAGGATGGAGCCCCCATAACTCCATGTCAATACTATATTGCTGCCCGTACTCGTTCCACTGGCGTTGATCGTCACCGTTTCACTGTTACAATCTATCTCCTGGTTCTCTCCCGCATTCGCTACCGGGGCCGTGATATCCTGCGTTACCTCTACTTCATCCGTACCTTCACATCCATTTTCTTCATTCAATACCGTCAACATATAAACTCCGGGCTGGGTCACTTCCGGTGTTGCTGTATTTGAACCACTGCTGATAAATCCCGTGACTGCCTCCCAGCTGTAACTGATATTACCTCCTGTCTCAGAGGCCGTTCCATCCAGCGTATAACTCAATACATTACAATCCAGGTGGCCTCCATCCCCGGCAACGGCCAGCGGGATATCTATATTCTCCATTACCGATACACTATCCATATTATGACAACCTGTCGCCATATCCATCACCTCCATTGAGTACACATCTGCCTGGGATACTGCTATCATCTGCTCCGAACCCTCTGCTATGACCTGGCCTGCGCCATCCCGCCAGCTGTATATTACCTCCGGACCTGTATGCGAACCACTCCCATCCAGCGTTACGCTCTGTGTCACACAATCCAGGTCATCCGTAACCTCCAGGCTCACTACCGGTACATAGGCCAGATCAACCACCTGGATCATCGAGACCTCCGATATACAGTTGTGCACCGTATCCGTAACCACCAGGCTGTACTGACCTTCCAGATCCACCTCTGGCTGAAACAGGTTTTCATTCGTATTGTCTATCCCCGGTCCCGTCCACTGGTATACGTATTCCATACCTATACTCGTCTGATCACTGCCTATCAGCGTACTCAGCACATCACAGTCCAGATCAAGATCATCTCCTGCTGATGCTATGGGCAAGGCGACTTCTTCGATCAGTATTTCTTCATATGCCTCACAACCAAACTCATTCGTCGCTGTCGCTCCTATGATTCCAGGAGTCGTTACATCTACTGTTGTACTTACACTACTGTTGGTCCATTCTATTTGTATGAATGTGCCCGTCACCTCCAGTTGGGTGCTGCTGCCTGCACAGTAATACGATGTGCCGGATATGCTCAGGGTAGGTAGCTCATTTTCCACTACAGCTACCCCCGTGGAATCTATACAGCCAAAACTGTTCGTAACCGCTACCATATAAGTCCCCGGACTTTCTACCAGCAGGGCCTGCGTTACCTCTCCTGTGGACCAGTTGTATTGTGTATAACCTCCTCCTACATCCAAAGTGGTGTTCTCTCCCATGCAGTACGCCAACGATCCGCTGATCTGCGGTTGGGGCAATGGGTTTTCCGTGATGGCTACCATCGTTGAATCCACACACCCAAAGCTGTTCGTCACCGCCACCGCATACATCCCAGGACTGCTCACCTCCAGGGTTTGGTCCGTATCCCCGGTGGACCAGTCGTAGCTGGCAAAGCCGGTGCCTGCATCCAGGGTCGTCGTTTGTGTAGCGCAGTATTCCAATGTCCCGCTGATCTGCGGTTGGGGCAGTGGGTTTTCCGTGATGGCTACCATCGTTGAATCCACACACCCAAAGCTGTTCGTCACCGCCACCGTGTACATACCCGGACTGCTCACCTCCAGGGTTTGGTCCGTATCCCCGGTGGACCAGTCGTAACTGGCAAAGCCGGTGCCTGCATCCAGGGTCGTCGTTTGTGTAGCGCAGTATTCCAATGTCCCGCTGATCTGTGGTTGGGGCAGTGGGTTTTCCGTGATGGCTACCATCGTTGAATCCACACACCCAAAGCTGTTCGTCACCGCCACCGTGTACATACCCGGACTACTCACCTCCAGGGTTTGGTCCGTATCCCCGGTGGACCAGTCATAACTGGCAAAGCCGGTGCCTGCATCCAGGGTCGTCGTTTGTGTAGCACAGTATTCCAATGTCCCGCTGATCTGCGGTTGGGGCAGTGCATTTTCTGTTACCGCAACAGAGGTCTCTCCTATACAGCCCCCGTTATCTGTTACCGTAACGCTGTAGGTACCAGGGCTGCTCACCTCCAGGGTCGAGCCACTGCTGTTATCATTCCACTGATAGGTCGTAAAACCGCTTCCCGCATCCAGCGTCGTGGTCTGGGTAGCACAATAACTCAGCGGACCTGATATCACCGGAGTGAGTTCTGTATCTTCCGTGACAGCTACGCTGCCTATCCCCTCACAGCCATTCGCATCCGTTACCGTCAGGCTGAAGGTCCCGGCAATGCTCACATCTATGGACTGGCTCGTGCTCCCCTCTGACCACATGTAGCCCGCATAGGTTCCTCCTGCATTCAAGGTCGTAAAACCGCCAATGCAGTAACTTGTCGAACCTCCGATGTTTACTTCCGGTAATGCATTCTCTGTTACCTCATAACTTCCCGTCGTCTCACAACCGTTGCCATCTGTCACTGTCACTTCATAGTCAGCTCCGCTGCTCACTATGATCTGCTGCGTAGCTGCTGTGGTGGACCAGGCATAACCCGCATAGCCCGAACCCGCATCCAGCGTAACCATATCTCCTGCACAAAATGCGGAAGGACCCGTGATCTGCGGATCCGTTACCGAAAATATCGTAGTCGTTACACTCGCTGTGGTCTCACAACCGTTGCCATCTGTAGCCACCACACTGTAGGTATTCCCTTCATCCGTCTGTATCTGCGCTGTCTCTGCTCCGGTAGACCAGCTGTAGCTCACAAAACTGTTGCTTACCGTTAGCGTCGTACTCTCTCCTGGACAAAAATCCGTCACTCCCGTGATCTGCGGGGCCTGGGTCACCGACTCTATTACATTTACTGAATTGCTCCCCATGCAGCCATTCGCATCGACCACAACAAGTTCATAAACCCCCACAGTGTCCACTGCCAGGCTCTCTGTTGTCGCTCCTCCTGTCCAGCTGTAGGAAACAAAACCCGATTCTCCTGATATCGTCGTGCTCTGCCCTGGACAATAACTAAAATCTCCTGTGATTCCAGGAGCCGGAAGGGGTGCTTCTGTTACTTCAAAATCATCTCCACCCTCACAGCCGTTGCTGTCCGTAACCAGCAAACTGATGATCCCGGCTGTACTTACGGATGCTGTCGAACCCGTACTTCCCGTACTCCACTGGTAAGTCGCATATAGGTCTTCTACTGAAACAGTCGCTGTATCTCCGCTACAAAAATAAGTCTCTCCTGTTATTGTTATTGTTGGGTTGGCATTCTCCAATACATCAACACTGGTCTCGCCGCTACAGCCAAAAGCATCCGTTACAAAGACCGTCACCGGGCCCGGACTGTCGATCTGCGCCGTTGGTCCGTCTGAACCGTTACTCCAACTGTAACTCATATAACCCGAGCCTACGCCCAATGTCGTATTGCCCCCTTCACAGTACGATAAATCTCCCGAAATAACAGGATTTAGTTCCGTCTGCTCCTCCACTGTCACCTCATCACTCCCCTCACAGCCATTAACATCCGTTACCGTCAATCCATAGTTGCCCGCAACCGTTACCGTTAGGTTCGCAGATGTGCTCATATCTGTCCAAACATAATCTTCAAAAACACCGTCGGAGGACAACTCCGCAGCTCCGCCTGGACAAAAACTGGTACTCCCGACTATCGAAACCTCCGGAAGGGCGTAACTCACCAGCGTCACACTGCTCTGAGCCGTACAGCCCGTGGAACTCGTCGCTGTTACCGTCAACAATCCTCCCTGATCAAAACTCTGATCATTTCCCATACTCCCGTCTGACCATTCATATGTGTCAAAGCCAGCTGTTACACTTAATACCACCGAACTGCCTTCGCAAAATGTTGTGTCTCCGGTGATCGTGATCTCTGTGGGTTGAAGGGTCACCTCAAGCTCAGGGGAATATACCTCACATCCATTTGACGTGATGCCCAGTACCGCATAATAACCCACCTCGTCTACTATGATATTCTGTGTAACCTCTCCCGTAGACCACAGATAACTCGAAAATCCTCCCGTCGCGGTAAGTTCTATCGTACCCCCTTCACATATTTCATCAGGACCGCTGATCAACAAGCTCTCCGCTGCATAATTCGTTATCGTGACCTGTGTCGTCCCTACACAACCATTAAAATCCACTACTTCAACCTCCACAACCTCTCCCGCTGTAGCTTCATAGGTCGATCCCGTGCTGCCGTCTGACCAAAAATAATTCTGGTACATCTCCGACAAGCCCAGTAACGTACTCCCCCCTTCACATACCTGAAGGTCTCCGGTAATCTCCGCAACCACTGGTGCCAGTTCTGTCACCTCTACGGATACCTCTCCCGTACAACCGGTCGTATTCGTTACCGTTACGGCATAGAAACCCCCTTCACTCACTGTTATCTGCTGGCCCTCCGACCCATCTGACCAGCTGTAACTATTAAAGCCCGCTCCCGCATCCAGTACCGTACTGCCATTATCTGCACAGATCTCCAGCGCTCCGCTTATCGTTACATTCAAACTCTCCGATTGTTCTACTTCTATCGAGGCCTCACCCGTACAGCCATAATTGTCTGTAACCGTAACACTGTAGGTCCCCGAATCATTAACCCCTAATACCTGCTCATCCCAGCCATTATTCCACAAATACATCGAATATCCACCTCCCGCATCTATAAAACCCGTCTCCCCCTGGCATATCGTCGAATTACCGTTGATCGTGGGGTTAGGCAGTGGGATTTGTAATACTTCAATAAAAGTCGATCCGACGCAACCTTCTTCATTCGTTACATCCAGCATAACCACTCCTGGCGCGGCTACCGTGTATTGGGAACCATCCGCATTGGGTGTGCCAAAACCATTCCAGCTATAACTATCGTAAACCCCGTTGACCGTCAACGTCGTAAAATCCCCTTCACAAAAATTAGCATCTCCAAGAATTTCAGGTTCCGGGACATCTGCTGGGCTTGCATTAAAATTACCTATTGTTTCACAGCCATTGGCGTCGGTAACAGTAACAATATAGGTACCTTCCCCAAAAGTTGTTGTTTGTTGTGTCATATCTCCGGTAGACCAACTGTAACTGGCAAAGCCATCACCCGCATCAATGGTGGTAACCTCTTCTGGACAAAGTGTATTGTCCCCCGTAATTACAGGGTCTGTTGTAGCAAATTCATCGATCGTAACCGTCTGCTCTCCTTCACAGCCATTATTATCCGTCACCGTGACACTAATACCACCAGGCCCCGTAACCGTCTCCAGCTGACTTGTGCCACCGCTACTCCAGCTGTAACCGGTAAATCCCCCTCCTGCATCCAGGGTCGTGCTGGTCGCTCCAGCAGGACATACCGACAATGAGCCGGTTATATCAGGTTGAGGCAATGGATTTTCTGTTACATCAACAAAGACATCCGACTCACATCCAGCCGCGTCAGAAACCGTAACACTATAGGTTCCTGGGCTATTCACAGTTATACTGGCCGTTGTCGCCATATCTGACCATTGGTAACTATTAAATGGCCCCCCGGAAACTGTTAATTGTGTACTGCTTCCTTCACAATAATCGAGCACTCCATTTATCACAGGATCCAATGGTGGACTCTGAGTCACATCCAAGGTGCCTTCTAAAATACATCCATTGATATCTTCAACTGTTACTCCGTAGGTCCCGGAAGAGCCAACCGTTATCATCTGTGAGGTTTCGGCAGTACTCCAGGAATAGGAGCTATAACCAGCTCCTGCATCCAAATCGATACTTGCCCCATCACATAATACATCAGAAGGAGTAATCGTAATTGGGGCATTGGGTACTTCAACTACATCTATAGAACCAGAATTAGTACACATATTAGCATCAATGACAGTTACAGTATAGGTCCCCGCAGCGGAAACATTTATCGTCTGACTTGTCTCGGACGTACTCCAGGAATAACTATTATATCCCGCCGGAGCTGATATATCGACATCCCCGCCTTCACAAAAACCCGGTCCACCACTAATTGTCACATCCGGCAAAGCATTTTCTGTGACATTAAATGTAGCAATACCCGTACAACCATTGCCATCCGTCACGGTAACCGTATAAGTTCCTCCTGTATTGACTGTAATTGTCTGCAAAGTTTCATTGGTTGACCATTGATAACTATTCCAGGTTCCCGGATCTAATACAACAAAATCACCTGAACAAAAGGACGGGCTGCCTCCAGTCGGCGCAGGCGGAACAAAAGTAGTTATCTCGATAGCGTCACTTTTTTCACATCCTACATCTGAAACAGTTAAAGTGTACGTTACATTAACGGCCGTTCCTGCCGGAAGGTTAATTGTAGGATTCGCAACGTTTGTTGCACTTAAATATGATAGAGCACTAGCAGGACTGGCTGTCCAGGTATAACTTTCGAATCCTGAAACATCGGTAATAGTAGTTGAAATGGAGGCCGAAGCCCCCTCGCAAATATTTATATCAGCACCTGTATCAACAGTAAACGGACAACAAGAGTCATCAACTGCAGCCAGAAAAACAGCGGCATCCTGACTTCCATCACCTACATCCGTTAATACAAGTTTCATATGATAAGTATCTCCAGGAGTCAGTCCGGTTGCCATGGCACTTAGTACTGTGGTAAAGCCGTCGTATTCAATATCATTTGGTGCATAAGGAGTACCGTTTCCACAACTTGGACCAGCAAGGTTATCAATAAAATAAGTATTGTTAACAACATCATTAACTGTGTTATTACTTACGTGATCGCCGGTTGGGAGCAGGGCCATATTAATAGAAGAGTTCGCATAAGGCCCTGTAATTCCGGGTCCACTCAAAAAACAGGCAAACACATCATTGTATGTCGGGCTACTGGAAAATTCGCAATACTCCTCATTGGCAAAAACGAAATCAAAAGCAATTACGTCAGAGGAAGGAGCGATATCAAATTCGATAGCAACATAATCAAACAAAGCTCCGCCTCCGGCCAAACCGCTCATATCCGCGTCAGTTGCTGATGTTCCGAAACTGGTAGAAGTGGAAGAACTACTATTGGGTCCTGGAGCATCGTTAATATTTCCAGAACTCAAAATTACTCCCTCCTCCAGGCTAATAGATGTGGTTCCTGATGAAAAATTTCCAACCTGATCAGGCTGACCATCATAAACAACATTAGAGATGGTATAACAGGATCCCGGGAATAGCACATCTTCAATCAAACCAGTGACATCAGAATTTACGTTGGTAACCAACACCGCCAAAGGCCCTTTTTCTATACCGGTTATTTCTGGTTTCCCCCCTTTTTGCGTTATGGAAAATGAGAAAAAATATCTTTTATAAACCGGACAATCAAGCGCCACAACAAACTCGTGACAAGAACTATTTGCCTCAAAAGAAAACCATTTTTGCCCTCCAGGAAATGGGTTCCCGGGAGTTCCCAATGAAAAATCACATTCACTAAAGTGATCTGAATTCAAATGAACCATATAAGTTTTTCCTTTTTCCAGTCCACAAACCTGGAACCTGGAATTGCTGTCCTCAACTTCTAATTCTATCCTTTCATGGTAAAAACCTTCTCCAAGATCGATAGAGGCTTGTTGGCCTGAAGCGAAAGTAAAACCTATAAGCAAAAAGAAACTCAATGTAAAAATCCTCATAAATGAATTGTTTTGCCAATAACAAATTGAGTATTGGCAATTATTAAATCTATCTGTCAAAACCTGGCTTAATTAAAAGCCTTCAAGGGCAATGGTATTAAAAATTTCACAAACAGAGAATAGCTAATTTCCTTTTCAGCAAAACAGTTTTATTGATTGAAGGACAATCAAAGAAGAATTTAAATCCATTAAACTCCAAATAAAATTGATATTTTGGTAAAGGGCTATTGGTTAGGAATTGAAGTGAATTTCATTCCTGCTTTTGAGCGCAAAAGGTTTTAGTATCCTTTAATTCTTCGGGGAATCCGTTTTTTTTAAAAATTTCTAAAGTCCAAAATTAATTTTTTTTCCAGTTTATTATGGAAAATTCTTTTACACTTTTTTTACAAATATATCATCCCCAATTTTCTCTTTCGAGTCTTTGGGACAACAAATTGAATGTTAGTCCTTGAAATCCAATCTGTTACGAGTTGTGGGGCGGGGGTTAATAACCCGCGCCCCACAACAATACATTCTTTTTAAAGCATTGATCATGAGTTAATCATATTTGGCTTTAAAATCCAGGACCCCATCCTTTAAACGAAGTGTCCGTATGACTCATGTTTAAATGTCTATTTAACTAAAGTCACATCCCCTTTAAATAAAACCACCTCACCATCAATAAATTCCACTTCTGCAAAATAGGTAAATACCTGGGCATTATACAATTTACCGCGATCATAACCATTCCATCCAAAACCCGGATCGTTTGGCAGAAAGTCATAAACTTCAAATACATTTTCTCCCCAGCGATTGAAGATCAGGAAGGAATGAATAATCTCAACATCCTTACCTGCAAAGATTGTCAGGATATCATTATTGCCATCCCCGTTTGGAGAAAATACATTCGGTATAAATACTTCATATGGTCTGTTGACAACAATGGTTACATCCTCTGTCTTTATACAGCCGTTCTCATCCATAATCGTCACCGTGTATTCCGAGGTCGTCATTGGCTGTACTGTGAAAGACAAACAATCCCCACAATCCAGACTGTCCGGTACCTGCCATGCGATGCTCAGTAACTCTGATGGATCAACATTCACTATCGCATCAACATCCGCTTCTTCCCCCAGGTTGATGTACTGATCCGCTCCCAGGTCCAGCTGAAGATCATTCCCATCCGGCAATATCAGCTCCTCTTCATACTCACAGCCTTCCACATCCTGAACCACTATGGTGTATACGCCCCCCTGCAAGCCCTGGTAACCCGGTGAGCCTGTAAATGCTCCTCCGTTTACACTATACAGATACGGTGGCGTCCCGCCTTCTATGCCCGATATCACCAGACTTCCGTCCGCATCGCCAAAACACGTCGGACTGTCCAACTCTGCCAATATCCCTGTCGGTGCATTGGCATCAAGCGTTACCAATACATCACTCTCTGAACTGCAACCATTCTCCTGGTTCTCTACAAGCAACGTATACAGGCCCGGTTCGGAAACATCAAAGATCAGTCCATCCTGCGTCAGGATGGAGCCCCCATAACTCCATGTCAATACTATATTGCTGCCCGTACTCGTTCCACTGGCGTTGATCGTCACCGTTTCACTGTTACAATCTATCTCCTGGTTCTCTCCCGCATTCGCTACCGGGGCCGTGATATCCTGCGTTACCTCTACTTCATCCGTACCTTCACATCCATTTTCTTCATTCAATACCGTCAACATATAAACTCCGGGCTGGGTCACTTCCGGTGTTGCTGTATTTGAACCACTGCTGATAAAACCCGTGACAGCCTCCCAGCTGTAACTGATATTACCTCCTGTCTCAGAGGCCGTTCCATCCAGCGTATAACTCAATACATTACAATCCAGGTGGCCTCCATCCCCGGCAACGGCCAGCGGGATATCTATATTCTCCATTACCGATACACTGTCCATATTATGACAACCTGTCGCCATATCCATCAC
The DNA here is from genome assembly GCA_942492125.1 of uncultured Bacteroidota bacterium. Classification (GTDB taxonomy): domain Bacteria; phylum Bacteroidota; class Bacteroidia; order Chitinophagales; family Saprospiraceae; genus BCD1. The sequence goes on along the minus strand of CALODM010000013.1, from coordinate 414,414 downwards.
CTCCATTGAGTACACATCTGCCTGGGATACTACGATCATCTGCTCCGGACCCTCCGCTATGACCTGGCCTGCGCCATCCCGCCAGCTGTATATTACCTCCGGACCTGTATGCGAACCACTCCCATCCAGCGTTACGCTCTGTGTCACACAATCCAGGTCATCCGTAACCTCCAGGCTCACTACCGGCACATAGGCCAGATCAACCACCTGGATCATCGAGACCTCCGATATACAGTTGTGCACCGTATCCGTAACCACCAGGCTGTACTGACCTTCCAGATCCACCTCTGGCTGAAACAGGTTTTCATTCGTATTGTCTATCCCCGGTCCCGTCCACTGGTATACGTATTCCATACCTATACTCGTCTGATCACTGCCTATCAGCGTACTCAGCACATCACAGTCCAGATCAAGATCATCTCCTGCTGATGCTATGGGCAAGGCGACTTCTTCGATCAGTATTTCTTCATATGCCTCACAACCAAACTCATTCGTCGCTGTCGCTCCTATGATTCCGGGAGTCGTTACATCTACTGTTGTACTTACACTACTGTTGGTCCATTCTATTTGTGTGAATGTGCCCGTCACCTCCAGTTGGGTGCTGCTGCCTGCACAGTAATACGATGTGCCGGATATGCTCAGGGTAGGTAGCTCATTTTCCACTACAGCTACCCCCGTGGAATCTATACAGCCAAAACTGTTCGTAACCGCTACCATATAAGTCCCCGGACTTTCTACCAGCAGGGCCTGCGTTACCTCTCCTGTGGACCAGTTGTATTGTGCATAACCTCCTCCTACATCCAAAATGGTGTTCTCTCCCATGCAGTACGCCAACGATCCGCTGATCTGCGGTTGTGGCAATGGGTTTTCCGTGATGGCTACCATCGTTGAATCCACACACCCAAAGCTGTTCGTTACCGCCACCGCATACATCCCAGGACTGCTCACCTCCAGGGTTTGGTCCGTATCCCCGGTGGACCACTCGTAACTGGCAAAGCCGGTGCCTGCATCCAGGGTCGTCGTTTGTGTAGCGCAGTATTCCAATGTCCCGCTGATCTGCGGTTGGGGCAGTGGGTTTTCCGTGATGGCTACCATCGTTGAATCCACACACACCAAAGCTGTTCGTCACCGCCACCGTGTACATACCCGGACTGCTCACCTCCAGGGTTTGGTCCGTATCCCCGGTGGACCACTCGTAACTGGCAAAGCCGGCACCTGCATCCAGGGTGGTCGTTTGTGTAGCACAGTATTCCAATGTCCCGCTGATCTGCGGTTGGGGCAATGGGTTTTCCGTGATGGCTACCATCGTTGAATCCACACACCCAAAGCTGTTCGTCACCGCCACCGTGTACATACCCGGACTGCTCACCTCCAGGGTTTGGTCCGTATCCCCGGTGGACCATTCATAACTGGCAAAGCCGGCGCCTGCATCCAGGGTCGTCGTTTGCGTAGCGCAGTATTCCAATGTCCCGCTGATCTGCGGTTGGGGCAGTGCATTTTCTGTTACCGCAACAGAGGTCTCTCCTATACAGCCCCCGTTATCTGTTACCGTAACGCTGTAGGTACCAGGGCTGCTCACCTCCAGGGTCGAGCCACTGCTGTTATCATTCCACTGATAGGTCGTAAAACCGCTTCCCGCATCCAGCGTCGTGGTCTGGGTAGCACAATAACTCAGCGGACCTGATATCACCGGAGTGAGTTCTGTATCTTCCGTGACAGCTACGCTGCCTATCCCCTCACAGCCATTCGCATCCGTTACCGTCAGGCTGAAGGTCCCGGCACTGCTCACATCTATGGACTGGCTCGTGCTCCCCTCTGACCACATGTAGCCCGCATAGGTTCCTCCTGCATTCAAGGTCGTAAAACCGCCAATGCAGTAACTTGTCGAACCTCCGATGTTTACTTCCGGTAATGCATTCTCTGTTACCTCATAACTCCCCGTCGTCTCACAACCGTTGCCATCTGTCACTGTCACTTCATAGTCAGCTCCGCTGCTCACAATGATCTGCTGCGTAGCTGCTGTGGTGGACCAGGCATAACCCGCATAGCCCGAACCCGCATCCAGCGTAACCATATCTCCTGCACAAAATGCGGAAGGACCCGTGATCTGTGGATCCGTTACCGAAAAGATCGTAGTCGTTACACTCGCTGTGGTCTCACAACCGTTGCCATCTGTAGCCACCACACTGTAGGTATTCCCTTCATCCGTCTGTATCTGCGCTGTCTCTGCTCCGGTAGACCAGCTGTAGCTCACAAAACTGTTGCTCACCGTTAGCGTCGTACTCTCTCCTGGACAAAAATCCGTCACTCCCGTGATCTGCGGGGCCTGGGTCACCGACTCTATTACGTTCACTGAATTGCTCCCCATGCAGCCATTCGCATCGACCACAACAAGTTCATAAACCCCCACAGTGTCCACTGCCAGGCTCTCTGTTGTCGCTCCTCCTGTCCAGCTGTAGGAAACAAAACCCGATTCTCCTGATATCGTCGTGCTCTGCCCTGGACAATAACTAAAATCTCCTGTGATTCCAGGAGCCGGAAGGGGTGCTTCTGTTACTTCAAAATCATCTCCACCCTCACAGCCGTTGCTGTCCGTAACCAGCAAACTGATCATGCCGGCTGTACTTACGGATGTTGTCGAACCCGTACTTCCCGTACTCCACTGGTAAGTCGCATATAGGTCTTCTACTGAAACAGTCGCTGTATCTCCGCTACAAAAATAAGTCTCTCCTGTTATTGTTATTGTTGGGTTGGCATTCTCCAATACTTCAACACTGGTCTCGCCGCTACAGCCAAAAGCATCCGTTACAAAGACCGTCACCGGGCCCGGACTGTCGATCTGCGCCGTTGGTCCGTCTGAACCGTTACTCCAACTGTAACTCATATAACCCGAGCCTACGCCCAATGTCGTATTGCCCCCTTCACAGTACGATAAATCTCCCGAAATAACAGGATTTAGTTCCGTCTGCTCCTCCACTGTCACCTCATCACTCCCCTCACAGCCATTAACATCCGTTACCGTCAATCCATAGTTGCCCGCAACCGTTACCGTTAGGTTCGCAGATGTGCTCATATCTGTCCAAACATAATCTTCAAAAACACCGTCGGAGGACAACTCCGCAGCTCCGCCTGGACAAAAACTGGTACTCCCGACTATCGAAACCTCCGGAAGGGCGTAACTCACCAGCGTCACACTGCTCTGAGCCGTACAGCCCGTGGAACTCGTCGCTGTTACCGTCAACAATCCTCCCTGATCAAAACTCTGATCATTACCCATACTCCCGTCTGACCATTCATATGTGTCAAAGCCAGCTGTTACACTTAATACCACCGAACTGCCTTCGCAAAATGTTGTGTCTCCGGTGATCGTGATCTCTGTGGGTTGAAGGGTCACCTCAAGCTCAGGGGAATATACCTCACATCCATTTGACGTGATGCCCAGTACCGCATAATAACCCACCTCGTCTACTATGATATTCTGTGTAACATCTCCCGTAGACAACAGATAACTCGAAAATCCTCCCGTCGCGGTAAGTTCTATCGTACCCCCTTCACATATTTCATCAGGACCGCTGATCAACAAGCTCTCCGCTGCATAATTCGTTATCGTGACCTGAGTCGTCCCTACACAACCATTAAAATCCACTACTTCAACCTCCACAACCTCTCCCGCTGTAGCTTCATAGGTCGATCCCGTGCTGCCGTCTGACCAAAAATAATTCTGGTACATCTCCGACAAGCCCAGTAACGTACTCCCCCTTCACATACCTGAAGGTCTCCGGTAATCTCCGCAACCACTGGTGCCAGTTCTGTCACCTCTACGGATACCTCTCCCGTACAACCGGTCGTATTCGTTACCGTTACGGCATAGAAACCCCCCTTCACTCACTGTTATCTGCTGGCCCTCCGACCCATCTGACCAGCTGTAACTATTAAAGCCCGCTCCCGCATCCAGTACCGTACTGCCATTATCTGCACAGATCTCCAGCGCTCCGCTTATCGTTACATTCAAACTCTCCGATTGTTCTATCGAGGCCTCCCCCGTACAGCCATAATTGTCTGTAACCGTAACACTGTAGGTCCCCGAATCATTAACCCCTAATACCTGCTCATCCCAGCCATTATTCCACAAATACATCGAATATCCACCTCCCGCATCTATAAAACCCGTCTCCCCCTGGCATATCGTCGAATTACCGTTGATCGTGGGGTTAGGCAGTGGGATTTGTAATACTTCAATAAAAGTCGATCCGACGCAACCTTCTTCATTCGTTACATCCAGCATAACCACTCCTGGCGCGGCTACCGTGTATTGGGAACCATCCGTATTGGGTGTGCCAAAACCATTCCAGCTATAACTATCGTAAACCCCGTTGACCGTCAACGTCGTAAAATCCCCTTCACAAAAATTAGCATCTCCAAGAATTTCAGGTTCCGGGACATCTGCTGGACTTGTGGTAAAGCTTCCCTGAGTTTCACAACCATTATTATCAACAACAGTGACCTCATAGGTGCCAATACCTGATATATTTATTTGTTGGGTCAGGTCACCCGTAGACCAACTGTAACTGGCAAAGCCATCACCCGCATCAATGGTGGTTTCCTGCGCCGGACAAAGCGTATTGTCCCCCGTAATGACAGGGTCTGTCGTAGCAAATTCATCGATCGTAACCGTCTGCTCTCCTTCACAGCCATTATTATCCGTTACCGTGACACTAATACTACCAGGCCCCGTAACCGTCTCCAGCTGACTTGTGCCACCGCTACTCCAGCTGTAACCGGTAAATCCCCCTCCTGCATCCAGGGTCGTGCTGGTTACTCCAACAGGACATACCGAAAAAACACCCGAAATATTGGGCACTGGCAAGGCATTTTCCACAACCTCTACCGAAGTTTCGGAATTGCAACCATCCGAATCAGATACTGTAACACTGTAGGTTCCGGGACTATTGACCGTAATACTGGTACCAGCACTCATATCCGACCATTGAATAGCAGCAAAGACCCCGCCTTCGACGGTTAGATCTGTATTCGTTCCAAAGCAAAAATCCAAATCTCCCGTAATGACAGGTTCAAGGGCGGGGTTTTGGCTGACATCTGCTGTTCCTTCATAAATACATCCATTGTTGTCTTCAACGGTAACCCCATAAGTTCCGGAAGCACCTACCGTTATCATCTGTGAGGTTTCAGCAGTACTCCAGGAATAGGAGCTATAACCAGCTCCTGCATCCAAATCGATATTCTCTCCATCGCACAGTACTCCGGAAGGAGTTATGGTAACAGGATTGTTGGCTGATTCTGAAATATTTATTGAACCCGTACCACTACAGTTATTGGCATCAGTGACTGTTACAGTATAGGTCCCCGCAGCGGAAACATTTATCGTCTGACTTGTCTCGGACGTACTCCAGGAATAACTATTATATCCCGCCGGAGCTGATATATCGACACTACCCCCAAAACAAAATGAGGGTCCACCAGAAATGGAAACATTTATGGGGGGAGCTTCCGTAATATCAAAAGAAGAAGTAGTTACACAGGTTGGGTCTGCCCCCTCTATGCTTACAGAATAAGTTCCAACGGCAAGATCTGTAAATGTTCCTGTCATGTTGGATTGAAGTCCACCAGGACCGTTAATACTATAAGTAATGGGATCTAAACTTGTTGATCCTGTTATAGATACAGAACCGGTACTACCTCCGGGACAAGTTTGAGATGGTATAATTTCATCAATATTTATGGAGCAAAGACAAGAACCATCATCAATATTGGCAGCCGGATCATAATTAGGTGCATCCGGATTAGTACAACCGCATACAGCGGGTACCGGAGTCAGGGGTGTGATATTGGCAGCAGTACCAATATCACTTCCAGCATGGTCAGCAATACAAATTGTGATGGTATAGGGTCCAGGAGGGCAGCCAGCAGTTAAATCCGCAAAGGAATTGACGGTACCGGCTCCACAGGGATCACTTGAAATACCATAATCACCTCCATTTACAGCAACCCCTGCATCTGGGTCGGGGCCACCGCCATCAGAAAAAGTATAGGTACCCATCATATCATCACTACTCCCAAAAGGACTGCCTCCCAAGCAGGATCCGCCCCCGGGTCTTGTCATAACCATTAAAGTCTCCCCACAAGCAATGACCCTTATACTTAAGTCTCCTTGCCAGGTATGATCGAAATCAATACTAATTCCAAAAGGATCACCAGTTATGTCCGGATCAATGAGAAGGTCAGTACAATAGGGATTAACCGGATTTACAACATCGTCCGAAGCATCTGGCAAATCAATGGTGGGCGTATCACATTGAGCATAAAAATCAGCTGGAAAAACAACAATAATTGTTATAAAAAATAAACTAAACCAAAAAGGGCTGATCGTGTATTGGGAAAGGACCCTACTAATTTGAGATATTTTTTTTTCAAATACTGCTCTTGATGTAAAATGGTTTGTAAAAATATTCATTTTAACATTTTAATTAATTCACAAAACCGGTAAACCGGTAAACCACTACCAAAAATAAAAAAGTGAGGAATACCATTTAAAAATGGATTCCAAATTCAAAACAAACATCATTAGAGGTTTTCGATTGGTTTTCAAAGACTAAACCCGGAAGCAATAATTAAGGTAAAAATCTTCTTCAAAAAAATCTTTAAGTTAAAAATATACTTTCCCAATATTATTCCGATTTCAACTTTTTTTGGAAGAAAATCGGAAAATAGTCCTTGATCAGGTGGGGTAGTTTGAATAAAAAGAGCACGTATCATTGATGTAAAATCAAAAAATTCCAAGCAAAGCTATCAGGTTCAAACCCAAATAAATAAAAAACCAAATAATTATTTCTGATAGCCTACATAAATTAAGTAGCTAGCAACAAGGGTCAGGTCTTTATTCCAATATTTATCCAGAAACAAATGAAAAAAAATCACCTGATTTTTAAAAGGATAGATGCATTTAATGTCAAATTAAATTTCAAAAGGCTTTTCAGAGACTATCTATGGTGAAATATTACTAATAATAATCTTTACAACCTTGAAAATAATAAGATTCTTTTGACAAAGGATTCGCTGCCCTAAATCATTTTTTCCAGGGGAATCCTCAACAGCAAACATAATTGAAAAAAATTACCTTGAAAAATTTTCCCGAGAAAACAATTCAATTTAATGGTTTAAACTAATGATTCGAATAGGAATATTACAAGTTTTTCAACTATTATTAGTAGAGCATTGTTGATTATTTTAGTTTTGTACTCTTGAGTTTAAAAGAATCTTTCAATTTTTATTGAAAATAACGAAATTTACTTTAAATTTGAATTATGCAATCAGAATCAAAATCATATTCAGATACAGTCATTAAGGATAAAAATCTTCCCGAAGAACTAAAGCTCATAGCAGAGAAGGTTTACAACGATGAACGAATTACTCCAGACGAAGGATTATTGTTGTACGAAAAAGGTTCATTATCACTCGTGGGTAGTCTGGCAAATTATATCCGACATAAGAAACACGGGAAGACAACCTGGTTTAACCGTAATTTTCATATTGAACCAACCAATGTTTGTCTTTATACCTGTAAATTCTGTTCGTATTCAAGGATGATCAAACAGAGAAGTGATGGCTGGGAGTATTCTCTCGAAGAGGTCATGGAGATGATCAAAAAATACGATGACCAACAAGTAACAGAGGTTCATATTGTCGGGGGTGTTTTGCCACAATATGATTTCGAATTTTATACTGAACTTTACAGGCAGATCAAGGCGCACCGGCCTGAACTGCATATCAAGGCATTGACGCCGGTGGAATATCACTATATTTTCAAAAAAGCCAAAATCAGTTACGAGGAAGGCATGAAAGCCATGCATGAAGCAGGTTTGGATTCTCTTCCCGGTGGAGGAGCGGAGATTTTTGACGAAGCACTCAGGGACGAAATTGCCGGTGGAAAATGCAGTTCCGATGAGTGGTTACGCATCCATGAAATTTGGCATAATATGGGACTTAGGTCCAATGCTACCATCCTCTATGGACATCTTGAAAGTTTTGCCCACAGGATTGACCACATGAACAGACTTCGGGAGCTTCAGGACAAAACAGGCGGATTCCAAACTTTTATTCCTTTGAAATTCAGGAACAAAAATAATGAGATGTCTCATGTTCCTGAAGTAAGTGTGGTAGAAGACCTTCGCAATTATGCAATCAGTAGGATATTTCTCGACAATTTCGATCACATCAAGGCATACTGGCCGATGATTGGCAGAACAACCGCCCAAATGTCACTTGACTTTGGGGTAGATGACCTCGACGGTACTATTGACGATACCACTAAGATTTATTCCATGGCTGGTTCAGAAGAACAAAACCCTGCCATGACAACAGAAGATTTGGTAAAAACCATTAGGAACGCAGGATACACAGCGAAAGAGCGTGATACCTTATATAATATCGTAAAGGATTATACAGATGTTCAGTTTGAAGATGACAAATCCTACAAAGGTTATACCTCATTACCTGTTATCAACAATTAATTATGGGCAAAATAAAAGTCACGGCTGTCAGCTATTTAAACACCAAACCACTACTCTATGGTATTTTGAATAGCCCGATTGCTGATCAAATAGACTTACAACTGGATATTCCCTCTGTCTGTGCTGAAAAGCTCAATTCAGGGGAAGCAGATCTCGGGTTAATTCCTGTGGCAGCAATCCCGGAACTCGAATCACCGGAAATCGTCACCGACTATTGCATTGGTACCAATGGAAGCGTAAAAACCGTTTGTATCTACGGGGATTGCCCTATTCATGAAATGGAAACCATCTATCTTGATTACCATTCCAGAACATCTGTTGAACTAACCAAACTATTACTAAAAGACTACTGGAAGCTCAATCCCAAACTGATCCCTGCCAAACCTGGCTTTCAAAAATACATTGGCAGAAAAACGGGCGGATTGATCATTGGCGATCGTACCATTGGTATGGAGGAGCAATATTCTTTTGTGTATGATCTTGGAGATATTTGGAAAGACCACACAGGCCTTTCATTCGTTTTCGCTGCCTGGGTAAGTAATCGTCCCTTACCGACCGATTTTGTGAAATCTTTCAATGAGGCCATGAGAAAAGGCGTGGAAGCCATACCGCAACTCATTTTTATTTTGCCTCAACAGGACTTTGACCTGGAATCCTACTTCACTCACAATATCAGCTACGACCTGGACACCAAAAAGCGGGAGAGTTTGTCGATTTTTCTCAACGCAATATCCGGGGGAGTACTGCCGGAAACAACCAAAAACAGTCTGGTTTGTTAATATGGTGAATTGATCCTAAATCTGTTAAACATGAAATTTGAACAAGCTACCCTGGGAGGGGGATGTTTTTGGTGTCTGGAGGCGGTTTATCAACAATTAAACGGTGTAACATCTGTGGTTTCCGGATATGCCGGAGGAAGTCCTGAAACCGCCAATTATAATGCTGTTTGTTCGGGAATGACCAAACATGCAGAAGTTGTTCAAATAAATTTTGATCCATCCATTGTCACTTTTAAAGAGATTCTTGAAGTCTTTTGGACAATCCATGATCCGACTACCCTTAACCGGCAAGGCAACGATGTTGGACCACAGTACCGGTCGGCTATATTTTACCATGACGACAATCAGAAAACGGTTGCTGAAGCATCAGCCAAAACCACAGCCCGGGAAATCTGGGATGATCCTGTGACAACCGAAATAACACCCTTGATTCAATTCTTTCCCGGGGAGCAATATCATCAGGATTATTATAAAAAAACCGGCGACAGGAATCCCTATTGCTCTTTCATTATCACACCAAAAGTTTCCAAATTCCGGAAACAATTTGCCCACAAATTAAAATCCTGATTCAGAATTTATTTCTTTGCTCCCGTTGGATTTCGTAAATAAAACATCTTTGTTTTTAGGGTTTCCGGCCTGCCTCCAAGCCCACGGAAGAGACATCGCTTTATAGCCGCCATTCGATGATGTAAATCATCCTAAAAAGCTGATTATTTTCACTTAGTTTAGTTTCTAAAATAATGCTCTTTTTTTCGTACATTTGCATTGCAATTGATTTGCGTTTGTGTTATTTTTACACTTTCATTATTATTAATAAAATCAACTCTTTACCATGTCAAAAAAAATTGCCATTAACGGGTTTGGCCGCATCGGTCGCTTAACTCTCAGAAACCTGCTCAAATTAGACGACATTGAAATCGTTGCCATCAACGATTTAACTGATAATGCCACACTGGCACATCTCTTTAAATACGATTCAGCCCAGGGCCCTTTTGAAGGAACTGTAAAGGCTACGGATGATGCTTTGATCATCAATGGAAAATCTATCAAAGCTTCTGCTGAAAGAAATCCGGAAAATCTTCCATGGAAAGAATTAGGCGTAGACCTGGTTTTGGAATGTACCGGAATTTTCCGTTCTAAAGAAGCTGCCGGCAAACACCTCACTGCCGGAGCAAAGGATGTATTGCTTTCTGCTCCTGGAAAAGGAGATGGAATCCAAACCATCGTATTGGGTGTAAATGATCATGAACTGGATCGTCGTCACAATGTATTTTCCAATGCATCCTGTACGACCAACTGCCTTGCTCCTGTAGCAAAGATCCTCTGCGACAACTGGGGGGTTGAGGTAGGTTCCATGACAACTATTCATGCTTACACGGGTGATCAGGCCCTTCAGGATTCTCCACACAGTGACCTTCGTCGTGCCCGTGCCGCTGCTTTCAATATGGTTCCAACCAGCACCGGAGCTGCTAAAGCCGTAGGCAAAGTAGTTCCCGCAATTGATGACAAATTATTTTCGATTGCGATGCGTGTTCCTACCATTACCGGTTCTGTTGTTGAGCTTAATGTAATGCTGGAGAAAGAGGCTACTATAGAGGAAGTAAACGCCAAATTCAAGGAAGCTGCTGAAAGCGGACCAATGAAAGGCATACTGCAATACACTGAAGATCCAATCGTTTCCAGTGATATCGTTCGCAGCCCTTACTCTTCCATTTTTGATTCTCTGTTGACAGATGTAAAAGGAAGAATGTTGAAAGTAGTCAGCTGGTATGACAACGAAGCAGGATATTCTGCACGTTTAGCTGAGCTGGCCCACATGATTTGCACAAAGTAAAACACTAAATAACAGAAAGGAATTTTGGGATCACCCGGGATTCCTTTCTTTTTTTTAATTCAGCCTTGTCTGATTCCGGGCATTGCTGAACTCTAATTTTTCAAACTCATGAATCTCCAATTTAAAGGTAAAAGAGCTTTGGTCCGGGTTGATTTCAATGTTCCGCTGAACGACAAATATGAAATCACCGACGATACCAGGATGCGTAAAGCCTTACCCACCCTTAAAGCCATTATCGATCAGGGTGGTGCTCCCGTAGTGATGTCTCACCTCGGCAGGCCACTAAAAAAGCTACAAGATGATGGCAGCATCAATGTCGAAAAATTTACGCTGCGTCACCTCGTTGATCACCTTTCGGAACTTACCGGAGCAGCGGTAAAATTTTGTCCTCAAACAGTAGGGCCCGAAGCAGAGGCCATGAGCAAAGCCCTAAAGTCTGGTGAAATTCTATTGCTTGAGAATACCCGTTTCCACGAAGGAGAAACCAAAGGAGACAGGGAATTTGCCAAACAACTCTCTGTACTGGGTGACGTTTATGTCAATGACGCTTTTGGAACAGCGCACAGGGCCCACGCTTCTACAGCCATTGTTGCCGATTTTTTTGACAAGGATAAGAAATCGTTTGGCTTTTTGATGGAAGCTGAAGTCGTTAATGCCAATAAGGTGTTGAATAACCCGGAAAGACCACTGACCGCCATTTCAGGCGGCGCAAAGGTTTCTGATAAAATTCTGCTTCTGGACAGAATGCTTGAATTTGTTGACAACCTGATTATCGGTGGCGGAATGGCCTATACCTTTTTCAAAGCCAAAGGAGGAAAAGTTGGCAATTCGCTGGTGGAAGAAGATAAACTCGACCTGGCTCTTGAATTATTGAAAAAAGCAGAGGCCAAAGGAGTTAATATTTACTTGCCTGAAGATTCTGTCATTGCCGATAATTTTGCCAATGATGCTAATCGTGATGTAAAATCCAATATGGAAATTCCGGATGGATGGATGGGGCTTGACATTGGTCCTAAAGCTGTTGAGTCTTTTGGCAAAGTAATTGCCGAGTCAAAAACCCTGCTATGGAACGGCCCGATGGGTGTTTTTGAAATGTCTAATTTCGCCAATGGTACGAAAGCTGTTGCCCATCAGATCGCCAAAGCAACTGCAACAGGTGCTTTTTCCCTTATAGGTGGAGGGGATTCTGTAGCTGCGATCAATCAGCTTGGATTAGCTGAAGAAGTAAGTTATGTTTCCACCGGCGGTGGCGCTATGCTTGAATTCCTGGAGGGTAAGGAATTGCCTGGTATTGCAGCCATTAATCGCTAATTAATTGAGGTTACCCTGTTGTTTGTAATTTTCAAACACCAGGGTAATCCTTTCCATTTCCTGAATTTGCTCAAACTTTTTTGAATTCAAAATCGAAATATTTTTGATAGGAATTAAGTCCTCCGTCCAGGTTGAAGATTTTCTCCTGATCAAACCCGCCATTGCGCAATAGCGTGCAAACCCTCAAACTTCTTCGTCCGGATCTACAGAAAATATAGATGTCTTTTTTCTTATCCAACACTTCAAGTCGATCCCACAGATCTCCGGAAGAATAGTTGATATTTTGAGCATTGGAAAAACTTCCCAAAGCAAATTCTTCAGGAGACCTGACATCGATCAGGATGTAATTATCATTGATATGACCTGAAATTTTTTGTACAAACTCCTCAGGATTAAGGTTATTTAACTGAGCCTTTAGCAAGGTCCAGAAAGATGTTTTACAAACGGTCTTTTCCATTTATACTGTTCGATTTACTGGTAGTTATAATTCAAGACAAAAATTTAGGGCTGTCTTTATTTCATATTATTCAGGATCAGTTCTGCCAGATCGTACACCATTACATTATCCTGTTTTTCTTTTTCCTTGACGCCATCCTCCAGCATGGTGATACAAAAAGGACAATTGGCAGCGATGATCTCTGCCCCTGTATCCAGGGCTTCTTCCGCCCGCTCGGTATTGATACGCTTGTCTCCGGGCTCATCTTCCTTCCACATTTGAGAACCTCCGGCACCACAACAAAGCCCATGAGCTTTGGAACGCTTCATTTCAGATAAGTCGGCATCCAGTTGTTCCAAAACTTTTCTGGGTGCAGCATACTCCCCTCCTATCCTGCCAAGATAACAGGAATCGTGGTAGGTGATTTTTTTGCCTTTAAAGGTCCCCCCGCCTTCCATGGTCAATTTACCTTCATCGATGAGCTGTTGGAGCAGCTGAGTATGATGAAGTACTTCATAATTGCCCCCAAGGGCCGGATAATCATTTTTCAGGCTGTTAAAACAATGCGGACAGGCCGTGACAATTTTTTGGACATTGTACATCTTCAAAGTCTCAATATTCATCAAAGCAGTCATTTGAAAAATAAACTCATTACCGGCCCGACGGGCAGGGTCTCCGGTACATTGTTCCTCACTCCCCAGAATAGCAAAATCCACTCCGACCTTATTCAGTATTTCACAAAAGGCTATGGTAACCTTCTGCGCCCGATCATCAAAACTACCGGCGCATCCCACCCAAAATAATATTTCCGGACTTTTTCCTTCGGCAGCCATCTCGGCCATGGTAGGTACTTTCAGGTTATTTGACATTGTTTATAATTTTTACCTGACCAACATCAGGGATTTTATTAATAATTAGTTTTTCCAGGCATCACGTTCAACGCTCATTGCCCAGGCAGAACCGCCATTCTCAATGCTGTTAAACAAGGGTAACCATCCGCCCGGGCCTTCTGAAAGCGTCAGTATTTCGTATCTGCGCAGCTCCAGTATCGGATCCACAGGTTTGATGAGTACAGGGCAGGCTTCCACACAGGCATTACAGGTGGTACATGCATGGATTTCTTCTTTGGTAATATAGTCAAAAAGACTCTTGCCATCATCAAAATTATCCTTACTGACTGGTTTTTCCTTATCTTTTGCAAACTCGGTATTGCCGCTTTCAATTTTCCGGGCGACCTCCTCCGTTCTGTCGCGTATATCCATCATTATTTTCCGTGGAGAAAGCTTCTTGCCGGTCATACTCGCGGGACATTCTGCAGTGCATCGACCACATTCTGTACAGGTATAGGCTGCCAGAAGTGTTTTCCAGCTCAACCCCAAAATGTCATTGGCCCCAAATTCTGGTAATTCTTCTTCGGCAGGCATTTCCTCGCCACCTTCCGTCAATCCCATCATACTTTTTACCTCATTCATGATTTCAGGCATATTGTCCATTTCTCCTCTAGGATTGAGGGAAGCATAATAAGTATTGGGAAAAGCCAGAATAAGGTGCAGGTGTTTGGATTTCGGCAGGTAATTTAAAAAGACAAAAACCATGATAAGGTGCAACCACCAACCGAACCGTTCGATTACCTGAAGGGTTCCGACCTCCAGGTTACCCAAAACAGCCGGGCCAAACCAACTACTTACGGCAAGCTTACCGGTATCGGGGTAATGTTCAGCGTCGATACTTTGCAAAACGGTATCGGCCCCGTTCATACTGAAAATTCCGATCAATAAAAGTATTTCGAAAAGTAGGATTAGGTTACCATCGCGGAACGGCCAGCCTTTCATTTCAGCACTTTGGAAGCGTGGCAGCTTTAACAGGTTTCTTCTGGATAAGAACACGATCGTTCCGACAAATGCAAGAACACTGATCACTTCGATGAAACTGATGGCGAAGGTATAAAAGCCTCCAAGTCTCGGTGCAAAGAAACGATGAACGCCTCCGAATCCATCGATAAATATTTCGATCAATTCCACCTGGGTAATGAGGAAAGCCACATAAATAAACAGGTGCATAATACCGGCGACCCACCTGGTAAACATTTTTCCCTGTCCAAAAGCGATTAGGAAAACATTTTTCCAGCGTTGGCCGGTATCTCCGGTCGTAACTTCCGGTTGTCCAAGCATGATGTTTTGCCTAATTCGCAGAAACTGCCTGGCGGCGTACCCCAGAGCCACTATGGCTACAATTCCAAAGATTATTTGCTGTACCATTCCAATATTGTTATTTGCCTCAAAATACAACCCAAATCAAATTAATTAAAATATTAAAGGCAAATTTTTTATTATACCTTTATCAGGATATTTTTGCATTACCATAAAGCAATTATTCATGAAAGTACTGGATAACAGAACTATTGTTCAAAAGCTTAAACGGCTGGCTATCGAAATTCTCGAAAACAACTTCGGGGAAAAGGAAATATTATTAGCGGGCATCAACAACAGCGGAATGACGCTTGCCAAATTGATCCACGCCGAACTGGAGCAAATGGATCTGGCACCAAAGGTGAGCATTACCAATCTGCGGCTGAACCCGGCCAAACCTGTTGAAAATGAAATTACCATTGGTGTATCGCCCAAGGAAATCGAGCAAAAAGTGGTGATATTGATAGATGACGTTGCCAATACAGGGAGAACAATTTTTTATGCCTGGAAGCCTTTCATGGAAGTTTTACCCAAAAAGGTGGAGACTTTGGTTTTTGTTGATCGCATGCACAAATCATTTCCTGTCAAGATTGATTATTTTGGATTATCCCTGGCCACTACCCTTAAAGAGAACATCAAAGTTGATCTGAGTGACGCCCAAAATTTTTCCGTTTATCTCAAATAGACTATTTAAAATCAGGAAGTTATGGCCTGTGCTTTCCGGCTTTCCATTTTTTGTTTGATCTCGGGAATAAGGCTGAGTGTTTTTTCATAGCCAATCTCATAAATTTCCTGGTACTTATTCAATTGAAAAACGTGATAGGGATGCACCTTTTCCGGCTCTATCAGCACATCACAGTATTTAAAATTAGGTCTGGTATTGGCAATTACCGATAACTGAAAAGAACGTGTGGCTACCCCTATGGTTGATTCAATAGAAGCATTTTCCACTTTAATATCAGGCATCACATTAACGCCCATAATAAAATCAGCCTGTTGACGAAGTTTATCGAGTGGCAGGTTATTCAATAAGCCACCATCAACGTAAATATTCCCATTGATCTCAACAGGTTGAAAAACCAGCGGAATGCTGGCAGAAGCCATGATGACATCATAAAGCGGACCGGAATCGACTTCTTCGGTCAATCCTGAATTTAAATTGGAAATAGAAGCAATAAGCTTTTTGGGTAATTCATCAAAGGTTTCTGGACCTATATTCTTTTCCAGTAGTGTCTTTAGATAGGTCAGTTTCGTTATACCCCTGTTCGGGATTCCAAAAGAGAACAGTCTCAATAGGCTGCTCTTTCTGACCAGTTGAAATATCTGCTGAGGGCGCATTCCTGATGCATAAAAAGCCCCTACAATTGCTCCGGCACTTGCGCCGGAAATGATATCCGGGAAAATACCATTTTCTTCAAGAGCCTGTAATACACCAATATGAGCGATGCCGCGTGCCCCGCCTCCCGAGAGACAAATCCCTGTTTTCATATTTATCACTGTTAAGTTCTGAAGAAAGCAATTTTAAAAATACGATTTTTAAAGAGGAATAGCAAGTGGCAATTATGGTTGTTTTGTCTCCTTAAAAAAAAAGCGGGGAAAGTTTATTAACCTTCCCCGCTTATCCATTGTATTTTAGTTTTTTTTAACCTTTCATCAGTTCCCTGGAAATAACCAATTTTTGTATTTCAGAAGTACCTTCACCAATGGTACACAACTTCGCATCCCGGAAATATTTTTCAACGGGGTACTCCTTGGTATAACCGTACCCTCCGAAAATCTGGACGGCATCATTGGATACGGAAACTGCCGTTTCCGAAGCATGGTATTTAGCCATAGCGGAGATCTTAGTGGTTTTCTTACCTTCCATTTTTAGCCTGGCTGCCTTACGGGTAAGTAGTTCTGCCGCTTCGATTTTGGTAGCCATATCGGCAAGCTTGAAACTTATTGCCTGGAAAGAAGCGATGGGTTTGCCAAATTGTTCGCGTTCCTGAGAATATTGCAAAGCAGCGTTGAAAGCACCTTTTGCAATACCGAGAGACAAGGCGGCAATAGAAATCCTTCCACCGTCAAGAATCTTTAGCGACTGGATAAAGCCCTCTCCTACTTCACCAACAATCTGGCTTTCATGGATGCGACAATTTTCAAAGATCAACTCTGCCGTTTCTGAAGCCCTCATTCCAAGTTTATTCTCTACTCTCCCTGCTCTGAAGCCCGGCGTTCCTCTTTCGACGATAAAAGCGGTCATACCTCTGCTGTCCAGAGGTTCTCCTGTTCTCGCAATAACGACGACAACATTACCCGTTTTTCCGTGGGTAATAAAATTTTTGGAACCATTGAGTACGTAATGATCGCCATCTTTTGTTGCAACACACTGCATTCTTCCCGCATCACTGCCTGTATTCGGTTCTGTGAGCCCCCAGGCGCCTATCCATTCCCCACTCGCCAAACGAGGCAGGTATTTTTGTTTTTGCTCTTCATTCCCAAATTGCAAAATATGATTTGTACATAATGAATTGTGCGCTGCTACAGACAAGCCAATAGAACCGCAAACTTTTGAAATCTCTTCAATAATGGACACATATTCCTGGTACCCCAGACCAAAACCACCATACTCTTCAGGCACGAGTACTCCCAGAAATCCAAATTCGCCCATTTTATGAAAAAGATCCTCAGGAAAAGTAGAATGTTCATCCCATTCCATTACGTGAGGACGAATGTGCTTTTCGGCAAAGTCGCGTGCACTATCAACAATAAGGTCCAGATTTTCCAATGTTTGCGTATCCATTTGTTTAAAGTAAAAAGTTTAATTGTACTAAAATCATTTTCGTTTGGTTAAAAACACTTAAAAACATGAATAGTTCAGGGAATTGCCTGCTTATGGCGAATATATAACTATTCTGTCTGAACCGGATCATTCGCTCCCAAAAACTAACGATTCATACCTACAAAAAATCAAATAGAGTCATTCAGCAAAACACCGTTAACTCCCTGTTGTTTGATCAATTCATTCAACTCCGGCAGTGAAGTGTCCTTGATAGAACGATACTTCCTTATTTCCTTGTCTATAGCCATTGTTAAATTCTCTTTGACCTGGTAAGATTGTTGGGTCGGACGGAAATCGCCCATGTCATTCAGGGAGTTCAAATGAGCCAGTTTGTTGGTCAGTTTAATTGGATAATTCAAGGGATCCTGCTGGCTACGATTCCTGGTTTGATAAAGAGTTTCTTCCACCTCGGTCAACTGTTCGTTAATCGTTTTGGCTTTATCAATTATGTCTTTTTTACCTTCATCTTTGGCCAGTCGTTCCGTAATATTCGACAATTGTTTTTTGATATCCCTGATATCAATAATTACTTTATGTGCTTCGGTGACTTTATCCCTAACCTCCATCAAAAAGGCAAACTGAGCTGCCAGGTCTTCCTCTGTAGATTGAGAACGTGGGTTGGCTTTGATCTCAAAGGTCTGTGTATGAATGTCCCCATCTACATTAAGCGCAACTTTATACATTCCCGGCAAGGCTACCGGCCCGGACAAACTTCCCCACCAAAGAATCATACCCTCGAATTTCTCGGCATCAGGGTATCTCATGTCCCAACGGAACATATTGCCGCCTTTTTTCAATTCGAGTTGGTCACCTTTGTCTTTAGCTTTGGTAGAATAGGATTTAATGGTATCACCATCCATTTCCATAAAAGTCAGGGAAACCAATAGAGAATCTGCAGGTTTCTCTTTGAGGTAAAAATTAACCATAACCCCACCGGGGTGATTCATCCCGGAATGGATATTTTTTTTGTTTTGTCGTCCCGGCATCCTGTAAGCCGGGCGAGGCTGAAACAATTTCACCTCGGCCTTATTGTCCCCTGCTTCCAATTGGTGCAAAATAGTCAGATCATCGATCATCCAAAAACTCCGTCCCTGGGTTGCCGCAATCAAATGATCGTCTTTAACAGCCAGGTCTGTAATGGGAACAATGGGCAGATTCAATTGCATGGACTGCCAGTTTTGGCCGTCATCAAAAGAAACATACATTCCTGTTTCGGTGCCTGCGTAGAGCAATCCCTGGCGTTGGGGATCCGCACGCAGTACTCTGGTAAAATGTTCCGGATCAATTCCATCAGTGATTTGCTTCCAGGTTTTCCCGAAATCTTCCGTTTTATATAAATACGGACGATAGTCTCCCAGTTTATAGCGAGTTCCTGCAAGGTAGACCCCAGCCTTATTAAAAGGATCAATTTCAATACTGTTAATCATCATCCACTTCGGCAGGTTTTGTGGAGTAACGTTTTGCCAATGCTGGCCACCGTCCCTGGTAAGGTGTACCAGGCCATCATCCGATCCGGTCCAGATCACACCTTCCTCATGGGGAGACTCCGCTGCCGCAAAAATCGTACAGTAATATTCTACTCCTGTGTTATCCTGGGTTATGGGCCCACCTGAAGAAACGAGTTTTGTGGAATCATTCCTGGTGAGATCAGGGCTGATAATTTCCCAGGATTGTCCGCCATTTTCGGTTACATGCAAGTGATTGGAGGCTGCGTATAACCTCTTTGGATTATGGGGAGAGAAAAATATAGGGAAATTCCATTGGAAACGGTATTTCATTCCCTCAGCTCCATAGCCCATTGGGTTATCCGGCCAGACATTGATACCCTGGGTTTGTTTTGACTTATGATCAAGCCGCGTCAGGAAACCGCCATAACTCCCGCCATACACAATATCATTGTCTTCCGGAGAAACGGCAACATGGGCACTTTCTCCTCCGGCAGTTGACTCCCAGTCTCTTTCCCCGATACTGCTGCCTGTAGTACGGTGAGCGATCCTGACAGTTGAATTGTCCTGTTGGGCACCATAAATCCTGAAAGGGAAGTGTTCATCGGTAATTACGCGGTAAAACTGGGCAGTAGGCTGATTGTGGTAGGTAGACCAATTTTCGCCGCCGTCAAAAGTAACCTGAGCACCACCATCATCTGCAATGACCATACGTTGGTTGTCTTCCGGAGCGATCCAAAGATCATGATGGTCACCATGTGGAGCATTGTAAGCGTTGAAAGTTTTGCCGCCATCTTTGGATTTGTGGTACCGGACGTTCATAACATAAAGAATATCTTCGTCCTGAGTGTCTGCATAAATACGCGAGTAATACCATGCTCTTTGCCTGAGTGCCCGGGAATCATTGACTTTTACCCAGTTTTCCCCACCGTCCTCCGACCGGAATATGCCACCTTTGTCATTTTCAATAATAGCCCAGACCCGCTCGGAATTCAGAGGTGATACTGCCACGCCACTAATTCCCCAAACACCTTCAGGCAATCCGGGCTTAGCAGAAATATTGGTCCAGGTTTCTCCACTGTCAGTACTTTTCCATAAGGCAGAGCCTTCCCCACCACTGGACAAGCTATAAGGCGTTCTCCTGACCCGCCAGGTAGAGGCATAGATTATTCTTGGATTATTAGGATCCAACAACAGATCAACAGCTCCGGCATTTTCATTTACAAAAAGCACTTTCTCCCAGGTTTCACCGCCATCTTTAGAGCGGTAAATACCTCGATCCATACCAGGCTTATAAAGGTCGCCCAAAACCGCTGCATAAACCAGATCCGGATCTTTGGGATGTATTCTGATACGCGGAATATGCTTTGAATTTTCAAGCCCTATATGTTTCCAGGTCTTTCCGGCATCTGTACTCCTCCACATGCCGTACCCGTAAGAAACATTACCCCGAACAGTAACCTCCCCGCCACCGACATAAATGACGTTTGGATCATATTCACTCACCGCTATCGCTCCAATGGATCCTCCAAAAAAACCGTCTGAAATATTTACCCAGGTTTGTCCGCCGTCTTTTGTTCTCCAAACACCGCCACCTGTAGCTCCCATATAGTATAAATTAGGTTTCCCGGGAACTCCGCAAACCGCCGCTGATCTTCCTCCGCGAAAGGGCCCTATACAACGCCATTGCTGGGATTCAAATAATCCTTCATCGAATCCCGTGATCTCTGCAGAAGTGTTTTTTTGCCCTGATGAAAATAAAGGCAATATTATTACGAAAAGAAACAGCCATGAAATCTTTTTCACCTGAAAAAGCTTGAAATAGTCCATACGTCCAAATTTATTTAAAGTTGTATTTTTTAAAACAACAGGGGCGATAAGTATTTGGTTGAGTAGCATACTTGTGCATCCAAAATTAAATTGTGCCTAACCAAAGGTAGAAAAAAAGCCCCACTCCATTGAGTAGGGCCCCAAAAAACTATCTTAAAAAAGATTGGACTTTTTACTCGCTTTAAAATGCCTTCATTTACATAGCAGCAAGTGTTATTTTTTTACACAGATGTCGATTCCCGTGTTTTATTTCAATATAATAATTACCGGTACCATTCTGAGAGATATTGACCGTATCGCTGAACGGTCCAGTAAAGTCGGCAGATACATAAGAGTAGATTTCACGACCACCACCATTGTGCAATCGCACACTAAGTTCTCCGGTTCCCTCAAGGCGGAACTCCATCAAAAACTTTCCGCTTTCCGGGTGTGGATTAATCGACAAATAATCAAGCCTAAGGTTGGAGGCTGCTGTTTCGTACTGCATCATTTCAGCTTCCTGACCGGAAATATCAGAAATCATCAAATCTACATTGTTGATATCAACAGGGTCCCCTTCTTCCATCATACCGGGAGCTGTCACAGACCATGACTCCACTTCTCTTCCCAGTGTTTCTGCGGCTCCTAGTCCATCCATTTTTTTAGTCTCACAATAAGATTTGATGGGCAAAGATTTTTTACGTTTTTCACCATTGTGCAAAAACTCAACGGTAATTTCATCTCCCTTATTCAATTGGTAGATGGCAGCGGTAATGTCTGACCAGTCGTAGGTGTAATGACTATTTATGCTAATGATCATATCTCCTTTTTGGAGTCCCATGGCCTCGGCCGTGGAATTGGGTACAATATCTACCAGAACGCCCTCCGTTTTTTCTGTGTTGTTAATTTGAATAATTCCCAAAAAAGCTTTTTCACACTTATCGATGACGATTATTTTTTTATCGGAAAGATTGCCAAAAACAACCTTTAGATCAACTTTGCCGCCATCCCTGATCACATGGAGAATTGCCGGATCATCAGCACTGTATTTACTCATTACTTCTCCTAAAGTCTGACCTTTGCCAAATATATAATCATCAATACCTACCAGATAATCGAATGGCTGGAGCCCCGCTCTGTCAGCAGCAGTGCCTTTATAAACCTGAGTAATATAGGTACCGTAGGGATTGTTGAAACCCAGTTTTTTTACTTTTTGACTCGACAATTCATCGTAGGTTATGCCCAGGTAAGCCTTCTCTTTTTTTGGGGGTTTAACTGTTGCATACTGCCTGGTTTCAGACATCGACTTCATTTTTCCTGAAGCCCTCATTTTACGACCATTGCGGTAATAAGTAAGGTTAACTTCCTGCCCTGGTTGCAATGATTCCACAACAGTAGAAATATCTGACCAGGTGACCATGGGATAATTATTAATGGTCATAATAATATCTCCGTCTTCCAGCCCCATTTCCCTGGCAGCAGAAAAATCCACAATATTTACCTTTACTCCTCTTTCGTTTTCCGCGTACTCATTATGCTGGCTAACCCCAAGAAACGACTGAGATCTGGACTCTTCCTTTACTTCGCTTTTCGCTCCCAGGGTTACAGGTAGAGAAAAAGCCTTTGCCTGTCGGTAAAAATGAATGGTAATTTTATCGCCGGGCTTATGGTTTTTAAGCAAATCCCCCAATTGTTTGTCCTTTCCGACCCGAAAATCGTCCACACCATAGATATAGTCGAAAATCTGTAAACCGGCTCTATCAGCAGCTGTGTTTTTTATTACTTTTGTGATGTAGTCACCATAAGGATTATCAAACCCTAACAAACGAGCTTTTTCTTTAGAGATAAGATCGAAATTAATCCCCAAAAAAGCCTTGTCCGCTCCTGGAGCATTTTGTTTTTGTCCGGATAGTCCCAGGGTACACAACATCAATAAAAAGAGAAGAATAGTTCTGTGATGCATCTCGAAGAAGTTTTATTTTTTTAAAACAACTCAATAAAGCAACGAGTCAAATAATGTTGCTTTTGACCTGTTTCCATTAAAATGACATTTTCCCAATAGAAGGGTTGCACAATAAAATCGTAAGTTTTAAAAAATAGTTATTAATTTCAACATCCTATTTCCCAATCTTATAAATAAATCGACTAATGCATGGTTTACTGAAAAAAAGCGATTTGGTTTTTATTCTTTTTTCGCTTAGCCTCCTAATGTTTTTAGGTTCATGTAAAACAACTCAACCAATCAAGCCTATGGAAAGATATGAAAATCCTTATTTTGAAGAAAAGGCTTCTTTTATCAACATCCCTGTCCGGATAAAAATCGATGAACTGGAGAAAATGCTCAACGAGCAATTTGATGGTCTGTTATACGAAGACAATACCTTCGATGATGGTGATAATATGAAAATCAAAGCCAGTAAAATGGAACCCCTCACAATCGTTACGGATATCATGGCTCTGAAATATTCCATCCCCCTGGATCTTGAAATAGATTATAAAACACCATTGGGTAGCGTAAGGGCCGATGCTTCTATCAGGCTTTTCTTCCGAACCGGATTTGACATCGATCAAAACTGGAATTTGGTTACCGAAAGCAGCGTCATCAATTATGTCTGGTCTAAAAAGCCTGCGATCGTGATCGGAGGAGTCCGGATTTCTGCAGGTTTCATCGGAGATATCATCCTCAACCGGAGCAGTAATTTCATTGCCAAATCCATTGATGATCAGGTGGCGGCTTATTTCAACCTGAGAACAACGGTGGAGGAAGCCTGGAAGGGACTTTTTGACCCCATCCTGGTTTCTCCGGAGTACAATACCTGGCTGACTGTAAACCCAGAGTCCCTGGGGCTCACCAGGCCTCAAATGGATGATGAATCCATTAATACCACTGTACTTGTTAAAGCACGCCCTGATGTAAAGCTTGGCGTAAAGCCTGACATTTGGAAACCCACGGCCTACCATTTACCGCCCTTTGCATATACTTCTGATTACAACAATGATTTTGAATTGAATATCGGTGCTGAGATCACCTACGAACAGGCAGACAGTATGGCCAAGGCGGAACTGTTGGGCGAAAGATTTGAATCTGGTAAATATTACGCTGTGATTGAAGACCTGCATATGTATGGCCAGGGCAATAATATTATCGTTAACACCACCTTATCAGGCAGTTACAAGGGAAGTATTTACCTGACCGGCAAGCCTACTTATGACCCTAAAAAGGGATCTATTGACCTGGAAGATTTAGAATTTACACTGGAAACAAAAAGTTTTTTACATAAATCTGCGGCATGGATACTCAAAAGCACTCTAAAAAAACAAATCAAGGAAAATCTGAATCTATTATTGGATTATAACTTGCAGGAAATGGAAAAAATGCTCAATGAACAACTCCAGCATTATGAACTCTCCAAAAATATATTCCTGGAGGGCAAATTGCAGGAATTAAGCATACAGAATGCTTGGCTGACAGCTGACGGGATCAGGATGATCATAGGAATTAAAGGGGAAGCAGGCATTAAAATGGAAGGGAAAACGGATTGATTTTATTAATACGGAGTACGGGTTCAGGGGTTTATAATTTGTACCCCTGAACCCGCAATAAATCGATTTTCATATCCTAAAACTATTCAAATTATCCTAAAGACTTACAACAGAAAAAAACCGAATACCCCAGGTTTCGCCTCCAATCAACCGGCATCAGGCTTTTTGGAATAAGAATCTGCTTAATGTTACTTTCTGCCTGACCTGTCAATTATGGTCGCGCTGGGTTGCTGAGTACCCTGGATTACCACATCCAGTATGTTTACATGCTGGGGTCTGGAAGCCATAAAATAAATGGTCTCAGCCACATCCGTTGAATTCACGGGTGTAAAATCTTCATAAATTTTAGCTTTTTCTTCATCCCCATCAAAGCGAACAAGAGCAAATTCAGTTTCCTCAACATGGGCAGGAGATATCTGACTTACGCGTACATTGTGCGCATGCAGATCCATCCGCATCGCTTTGGTAAGGCCATCCACCGCAAATTTGGTAGCACAATACACATTACCATTAGGGTAAGCTTCCTTACCTGCAATAGAACCTATATTTATGATATGTCCGCTTTTTTTGGCCACCATATGTGGTGCGATAAGCCGGGTTAAATACAGCAGGCCTTTTATATTGGTATCGATCATTTCTTCCCAATGCTCAAAGCTGCCTTCATGAATTGGGTCAAAACCTTTGGCTTTTCCGGCATTATTGATCAGAATATCTACCTTTTGAAGATCATCCCCCATGCCGTTGAGTACTTTTTCAACAGCCTTGAGGTTTCTCACATCGAAGACGAGGCCACGAACACTGGTATTGTAGGAATCTGAAAAATCGTCGGCTATTTCTTTTACTCTGTCCTTTCTTCTTCCGGTAATGACAACATCATAACCATTTTCTGCAAAAATTCTGGCAGTGGCTTTTCCTATTCCTGAAGTTCCTCCGGTAATAAAAACGGTTTTGCCCTTTCCGGGACGGTCTTCCGCAGCCTTTTGGGCTGCAGCCTCTTTTTCTTTTAAGATCTCTGAGAGGCGATTAATGTTGGAACGCAGGGCATCCAGCGCATTTTGCGTTGCCGAATCAGCCTCTGGAGTATCGATTTGTTCTTCTTCTAATTTCATCTTTTTTATTTTTGGTTTTGGCGCCTCCACCTGTTCTAAGTTTTTTGAGGGCTCAACAGGCTCAGCAGGTAGTTGCTCTGTCAGGATAATTTCCGGAATTTCTGCTTCTTTTGTTTCCGGAACCTCCAGTGTTTTTTCCTGATCATGGACGGTTTCCTCCGGTGGTAAATCCTCAGAGATTTTGGTGGCAGGTATCGATGTTTTATCGTCTGCCACTTCCTCCTGCTCCTCCTCAGGCAACATGGAAATACCCGGAATATCATTTATTACCTCCTGCACAATACCTTCTTCCTCATTGTCGTCTTCAGCGGAATCGCTTTCTGTCAAAGTTGTTGCAGTTTTTCTGTTTTTTTTGAATTGCTCCCATGCTGAGGCATCATCCAGAAATTCAAAAAATATTTCATAATGCCCTGCTTCAAATTCAGCAATATTGCAATAGGTAGATGCTCTCAACTGACGCAGAAACTCTCCCACTTCCGTGGATATTTCCCGTATCCTTTTAAGGTGGGCATTGAAACTCGCTTCATCTGCCAGATGAAGTTCTCTTTTCTGCTTTCTCAAATCGAGGTAACTTTCCTGCCAGTAATTGATGTATTGTATGATGCCTCCGACTCGTTCAATATCCGGTACGGTGGTCATATCCCCAGACTTGGAAGGAAGTAAAACCGGATAAATCTGATCTTCTTTTTTCTGGAAAAACTGAAGCATTCCCGTCATGCTCGTAGCCGACTTCAGGAAGGCCTTACTGACGAACAACAGGATTGGCCATTGATAATCGGCGAGTGCTTCTTTCAGCAGGAAATCCGGTTTGGATCTGCTGAAATCGAAGTGAACAAAAGAATATCCACTTTGACTTAAATCGGTTTCGAGTTTTTTTATGAGATGACTGTCTTCCTCATTATAAGCTAAAGCTATTTTCATAATAAATAGGTGGTGCTGCTGTTGAATTAAATAATTTGGGTTATTAGCATAAAAAGCGGAAAATATCCAGTGGGAATGAAAACACCACATCGACAAATTCCTAAAAATTTTGAATCAGCTATGGGATTTACTGCTACTTTTCAGTCCCACCGGTGACAAAAAATAAGTCGTATTGTTTTTTTTACGATATTAAAAATCATTGGTTTCAGTCCAACCTCAAAATCTGAGATAAAACTGGATTATCCTATAACACCAACAGTAATACGGTCCAAAATATTACAATCAGGATTGAAAAAATAAAAAAAAACGGGGGTCAAAAAATAAAAAACCAGAAGTGTAAAATTAAAGCTTCTCGAGCAATTTTTGTTTTTGCAGAGCAAATTCTTCCTGTGTCAAAACGCCTTCTTCCAATAAATCCCCCAATTTGGCGATCTGGGTCAACAGGTCATCTTCTTCAAAAATTTGGAGCTGATCCTCAGAATCATTTGGTTCAGAAATTACCGGTGAAGTCTCCAGTATATTTTCCTGGGGAGTTGGCAAAGCTTTGATAATTTTAAAACCATTTTCGACAAAATTATCAAAATCCGGATGCGTACGCAAAAAAGCCAGAGCGGTATGAGAATGAATCTTTTTGGTAGCATCGAAACCGTTCTCTACTGCTTTTTGCAAATGCTGGAACGACAACTCTGCTTCCTCTATCATAGAATAACAACAAGCAAGATTAAAATGTATGGACGGATCATTGGGCGCCAATTCTGATGCATCACAAAAAACTTCAACCGCTTCTTCAAATTCATAATCCCGGAACAATTCGATGGCTCTTTTTTTGAGAGATTGTAATTCACTGGCACTACTCCGGGCAGGTACGGAAGGTGAAGTACTTGCTTTTTGATGAGAAAATTTCCTTTCACTCGTATCTGCCTGAACCCTGCGTTTTATTCTTTTTTTGTTGTAGCGATCGTCAAAATCTTCCTTAGGCATTACAAAAAACAAAATGGCATCAATAAAACCCAAAACGGCTGGAAACAAAACGGCAGGTGCACCTTCCTCAATGGTGATGATCATGGTGATGAAAAATGCAAATGTATAAAAAGCCCCTAAAAGCCTTTGACCAAGGTAATACCTATGCACCCCCATGACCCCCAGGAAAAACGCTAACAGGCCGGCTACATGTTTCTTTTTCATAGACTAGTTCAACTCAAGTGGTAAATAATTAAGGATTAAATATAAAGCATTTGCATAAATCCTTGCTTCATTTTTTAGATGAAGTACCCTATATGTTATATCAGTTACGCAAAAAAAGGAACCGCAAGATTCTACCCTGCCAGTTTTTGGGCCATTTCATCCAATTTGTGATCGATATCAGCCTGTTTTTCTTTAAGCGTATTCAGGACTTTTCCTTCCCGGACAAGGAGCTCGTCAAATTTAGTAAAATTTCCATCAATCTTTTCTTTGAGGTGGGCGATATAAGCTTTCAGATTTTCTGTTACTTCCTGGTTTATACGAGAACGGCCTTTTTGGACCTCCCCTCTGAATCCATCCAATATCTTCCGCTTTTTTTATGCTGGTGGAAACTCCGGCAAAAATCAATCCGATGGTAGTTAGTACCCCACCGGTAATATCAAATACCATTCCGTTGGTAACCGTCATCAGGATAACACCAATGGCTGCAACTCCGGAGCCTGCAGCGATATTAGGCGACAGCGCCTGCTTATCGGGAAAGAGGGTTTCGTCTGTGAAATTTTCTGTCCTGTTGATGAAAGTGGTAAATGCCTCCTGGAGATCTCTAAGCACATTGCTGCGGCGCTCGGCGATGTCACTGAATATATCATGATCATTTTTGAGAATGGTTTCGCTGCTTCTGATCTTCATATCTATCAATTTGGCCATTTGCTGAATACTGTCTGCCAAATCGGAAACGCTATCATTTAATCGCATATTCAATTCCGCCTGCATATCTTTTTCGAGGTCGGCCGCCAAGGATTCCAGCCA
This sequence comes from uncultured Bacteroidota bacterium, assembly GCA_942492125.1. Taxonomy (GTDB): domain Bacteria; phylum Bacteroidota; class Bacteroidia; order Chitinophagales; family Saprospiraceae; genus BCD1. The sequence goes on along the minus strand of CALODM010000013.1, from coordinate 385,694 downwards.
TTCCTTGGCAGAAGATTTTTTACTAAACATAGAAGCTAAAGACCTGCGCAACAAAGAGAAAAAGGATAACCCATTGGACAATTCTTTATCTTTTTGAAGGGTAATACGGTCATAAGCGGCGATAAGATTCTCCACCAGGATATCGACTTGTTTGTGCGATTTGACCTTTTGTTGTTCCAGGGTAGTCTTGATCTCGTCCCTGAATTGAATATCTGCCAACAACTGCTTTTCACGTAAGTTCAGGCCTTCGGCAATTCTATCATTGATGTTACCAGATGTTTCCACTGTATTCATCAGTTTAAGTGCCGGAGCTTTTCCTCCTGTAATGTTCTCATTGATAAAATTCCTGACATCAACAAAGCCACTCCCTGTCTTATCGCCGTCAATTTCCTGTTTGGCAGAAACAGCAAAAACAACAGGAGCATCAATGCCTTTTTTCATAGCCTGTTCCTTTACTCCCTGAAGATTTATGGCGAGATCATCGGCTGGCAATAAATCCTTTTGCTGTAAAACAAATATGATTTTTTTGCGCCAGTCTTCATGAATAAAATCGAAAAAATCCCAGGCGGACTGGCGGTAGGGATTTTTGGCTTCAAAGACAAAAACGATCAGGTCTGAAGCGGGTATAAAACTTTCTGTAATCTGCTGATGATGTTCAATAATGGTATTGGTTCCTGGTGTATCTACAATGGCTATTTCGCGGAGTATTTCCACCGGAACCATAATTCTTTTCAGAAACGGGTTTATCTCGACATATTCCTCTTTTTCCCCATAGATGATCTGTTGAATGGTATCAGTCATGGGCTGAGGTGCCACTTTGGTTATTTCTCTGTCAGACTCCAAAAGCGCATTGATAAAAGAACTCTTTCCCGCCTTCACTTCTCCAACAATGACAAACATAAATGGATCGTGAATCCTGTTGCGAAGGTCACTCACGGTGGCCGATAGTTCCGAATGATTTATTTGAATGGTAAGCTCGTGCAGTGCTTTAATCAACTCATCCAATTGAGCTCGATAAACACTGAGTTCCTGATTGATTAATGTTGTCATATCGGTTAATGCCGTTTCACTTTAAATTGTGTTTTATTTCCCACCAGTCCATTGACTGAAGACTAAAGATACACCACAGCTTCAGGTCCTGTACAAAATAACAAGTCCAAAATACTCAAATTGGGTAAAAAACCATGCTTTTCGAGGAAAACCTGAGGATATTCGACCTGTCTGAATTCCGTTTCCCGCTTTTTCGCTTTGGGAGAAATACAGTTCCTCCTATCCAAAATTTCAGTTGGTGGCTCTTTGCTGTAAGTTTGTGAAAAAATCAATTCGCCTTCCAGACCAAGCAGTGCTTTTAATTTAAGCATTAGATCCAGATTCCAGTCAAAAAGATAGGTGTATTTTTTTTCAAAAAAGGGATGCAGTTCATCCTGATAGAACTCAAAAAAAGGAGCATTGCCATAGGCCGACTGAATAGCCTGCCAATGTTTCTTCGCCCAGGGTTCAAACCATGCAATTTGAGTTTCCCGGATAGGTTGTTGCTCATTTTTCCCTTTTTTAAGCGGAATAGACAATCGTGTCACTCCGTTGGCAGCAGCAATATGGGTCCTGTTTCGGAAACTGCCTTTTGAATAATGCTCATGCTGTTCAATCATGAGAAGCCCCATCCGTTTCCAGAGGGAAAAAAACTGTACAGAAGGCAGATATTGAATTTCTAAGAGAACACCGTATTTTGAAAGCATCATATGAAAGAACTATGTCAAAAATTAATCAGGCACAAATCCCAGAGCCTTATTTTCCCTGATGTATTTGGCGATTTTGGAAGGTACCAAGGAGTCCCAGCCCTCCTCATTTTTTCTCAGTTTTTTCAAGGTCGATTTAGTGAAAATATGTAAAATCTCTTCCTGATAGTCCTCAATATCCACCACGCGCCCATTATCGAGCAAATGCTGATATAGGTATTTCAAGGACTTGGGCACTTCCAGGTTTTTAGAGTTTATTAAGGCATCATTTGAAGAGGGTTTGGCAGGATAAACATACAATGTAACTCTATTCTGGAATATTTTTCCAAAACCGAGTAAAAGGCTGGACTCAGCGTATTGTTCATATTTTTCTTTTATCAACTTGGCCACTTTTTTGGCTCCCATGGCAATCCCCAGTTTCCTGAATTTAAAATCGTTGAGATAATTTACCAATTCCTCATGTTCCCGGCAATTGGAAACGATCACCGAATGTCCCAACAGATTCAACATATCGGCCCTTTCGATAAAATCTAGTTCATCGTTTTCTGCTTCCAGTCCCTTTATAGCAGGCATCATTTCTGTGAAGATATACGCGGGTCGTCCATTATCTTTTTCTGCATCGCGGCAAAACTGTTCAAAACCACTTTGAATGAGGTTCTGGGTCACAACGGTATAAGGCCTGAAATTACTGCGAACCACCATGATGTTCTTTTTGTACAACAAATTGGAGGCATGCACAGCCTGCCCCCGGGCATTAAACATCGTAATGGGTGAAAGCTTGTGCTTAACCAGCCAATAAGCCAGCAATCTGTTATCAATGTCAAAATCAGGACCATTGATCCGGATCATATCAACATGCACCCGGCCATTAATCTCATCGAGTAACGACCGGATCATTTTTTCAGGATCCTTATAAAAAGCATAAATCCCATACAACAAATTGACCCCTAAAACACCTACTGCTGATTGCTGTTGAGAGGCCGTATTATCCAGCATGCGGACATGCAAGGTAATATCGTTTGGCTCGGTGCCCGGGTTCAATTGAAAACGAATGCCCAGCCAGCCATTGCCTTTTATCGTCCGGTTATAGTTAATCGTAGCTACTGTATCTGCGAAAACAAAAAACTTACTGTGAGGCCGTATCTGGCTCAACCTGTTGGTGAGTAAATTATATTCATGATCGAGCATCTTTTCGAGCCGGGACTCACAGACGTACCGGCCTGACGGTTCAGGGCCGTATATTTCATCAGAATAGGTCTTATCATATGCCGACATGGTTTTGGCAATCGTACCCGCTGCTGCGCCCACTTTAAAAAAGATCCGGGCAACCTCCTGCCCTGCGCCAATTTCCGCAAAAGTGCCATAGATCTGCTCATTGAGATTGATCTCAAGGGCTTTTTGGTCAGTATCCAGTTTGTTACTTAATGGCATATGAAATACTTTTGATTTTAAGGCGAAGATAATAAGATACTGTTTGTGTTAAAGTGGTAATTCTAAAAATTACCGATAAATGGCTAATTTTCTTGCCGTGATATTTTCCCAACATTTGGTACCTTCGCCGAATGACCAGATATCTGCAGGAAAAAACCCTTTACGGCCCCCAGATAAGTTCACGTCCGGCTACCAATCTGGGGATTATCATCGTTATACCTTGTAGTGACGAAGAAGCCCTGCTACTGTCACTCATGAGTCTGAAAAAATGTACACTCCCCCAGTGTTCTGTGGAAGTAATCGTCGTTATTAATCACGGTGAAAATGCTGGAAAAAATGTGGTTGCCCAAAATCAAAAAACTTACCTCGAAGCTCTGGAGTGGGCGAAGTCCAACAATACCCCCGAATTGAAATTTCACCTGTTATTTCATTCGGACATGCCCAAAAAATATGCCGGCGTAGGTCTGGCGAGAAAAATCGGAATGGATGAAGCCTGCTGGCGACTTGAAAAAGCTCAAAATCCAACGGGAATTATTGTTTGCTTTGATGCAGACAGTAAGTGTCAAAAAAATTATTTACAGGCCATTGAGTCTCATTTCCGGGAGCATCCTCTCACAACGGCAGCCGGCATTCATTTTGAACACCCGCTGAACGGGCTTGATTTTGAAGAAAACATCTACCAGGCCATTGCGCTCTATGAACTGCATCTGAGGTATTATATTCATGCTCAACGATACAGTGGATTTCCTTTTGCTTTCCAAACTATCGGTTCCAGTATGGCTGTCCGAGCCAACGCCTACCAAAAACAGGGAGGGATGAATAAACGAAAAGCCGGTGAAGATTTTTATTTTTTACACAAATTCATTGAACTTGGAACCTTTACGGAAATCAAGACTACCAAGGTCATTCCCTCTCCCCGGCCTTCCCATCGTGTACCATTCGGCACGGGCAAAGCAGTTGGCCAACTATTGAAAGGAAATCTGAATTACACCACCTATTCCCTCCAAAGTTTTGAAGCACTCAAAACGCTGTTTGGCTGCCTGAAAAATCTTTATACTCTAAATCCCAACCAGGTTCTGGATCGCATTTCCAAACCTCTGGTGGAGTTTTTAAAAACCGTAGCCTTTGAAAAAAAATGGATTGAATTACATCAACACACGGGTAACTATGAAAGCTTTGAAAAACGATTTTTTCGTTGGTTTAACGCTTTCATGTTAATGAAGTGTGTACATTTTCTCAGGGACCATTATTTTGAGGATATTGAAGTAGAAACAGCGGCCACACAACTCCTCAAACAAATGCACAGGCAACCTCCCCTGGGAGCGAAGGGATTACTCCTGGAATTTCGGAAAATTGATTTAAATACATAAAAAAAGGCCGAAACTTTCGTTCCGGCCTTTTTTTATAACATCCTATTTTTTAGTTTTTGTAGTAAGAACTTTCATTTTCACCACCACCCCGAACAATTTCCAGGCGTGATTTCATTTCATTAGAGGCTTCGAATTCATTTTTTCGAACAAGAATCTCTTTCAAAGCTATCAGCGTATTGATATCATTAGGATTCATTCTCTCCGCTTTCTGGAAGAAAGGAAAGGCCTTATCGAAGAGCTCATTTGCTTTTTCCTTGAGGGCATCTGCTTCTTTCATACAAGCAGGTTTGGTACAATCTTCCAAAATTTTATTTTCCTCGACTGTATAGAAGGCTCCTCTGTTAAAATACAAGGCACCAATACTGTAGATCGCATCGAAATAGGCAGTATCTTTTTCAAGGGCAAGATTGTAATATTTCAACGCCTGATCAAAATATTCCTGTCCTTTAGGTTTATCACCCGCTTCATAAGACTTTTGGTAAAGGTTATCATAAACATTACCCAAAGTAGAATAGAGCGATAAGTTTTCAGGTTCTTTTTCAATGGCCATTTCCAGTTTGGAAATCAGCTCATTGAGGCGATTTTCTTTGAGGAAGTGGTTGATTTCAGCAAACAACAACCCAATATCATCAGGAAATTTTTGTCTTCCCTGCTCCAGCACCTTATACGCTGCTTCCAGGTCGGTATCACTTTTCAGTTTATATATCGATTCATAAACAGCTGGTTTATCCGTACCCTGTTCATACATTTTCATAAAATATTCCAGGGCGAGGTCATTTTGTTCCGCATTGATAGCAGACAAAGCAGTTACATAGATCTGATCCTCAAAAGCACCTTCTTCATCCAGGCTACTTTCCTCCCCCCCGGCCTTGAGAATCTCATGTGCAGCGATTACAGTTTTGAAGTCCTTTACCGCATTCGCAAAATCTCTGTCTTCATAGGAATATAACCCCAGATTATACAGATTTTGTTGCGTAACCTGAAGTCCTTCGTAAGCCTTTTTCTTTTCGAACTTTTTCTCTGCAAGCTCCAGGGCTTTTGAATAAGATTCAAAGGCAAGGTATCCGGCATCAGATACTTGTGGCAGTTCTGCTTCTCCGCCGGTACCCAACTGTCTTGAAACGGTAATTTGGGTAGCTATTTCATTATAGATCTTCCCTCTTGTCTCCCATGTTTTAAATTGTCCTGCCGTTTCTGTTCCCACAGCAGCTTTTTCAATTTCATCAACGGCGACCTGAAGTTTATCTTTATTGCTGTTTTGATCGAGAAAGTAAGTCCCGATCGCTTTGGTAGCATCTTTCAATGCTTTTTTACCATCTTGAGCCTGAGCAGTTCCAAAAATAAAGGCAACCGCGATAAAGGCGAACATAAGTTTTTTCATAACGTAATAAATTGATTTTTTTTCAAATTAAATAAGCTAAAGCTTGTTTTACCTATTTGACGACTCAAAGTCGTTTAAAACTATTATCAAAATGTTAAATTACTCCTCACTTTCATTATTTTCGAGTCCATTTTCCTCCAAATCCTCTATGTCCTCCTCTGCGTGAGGTACAACTGCCACATCGGCGATCTCATCATTTTCATCAACTCTGATCACTCTTACCCCCTGTGTAGCACGCCCCATTACCCTTACATCTCCAATAGACATCCGGATCATAATACCGGATTTATTGGTAATGAGCAAATCATCATCATCTTTAACCGCCTTAATGGCAACCAAAGCTCCCGTTTTTTCGGTTATTTGCATGGTTTTCACGCCTTTTCCACCTCTATTCGTTAAACGATAATCATCAAAATCGGAGCGTTTCCCATTTCCTTTTTCAGAAACGACAAAAATAGTCGTTTCCTTATCCTCCGGATCTATACAGATCATTCCGACAACTGCATCATTTTTTTCGGAGATTCTGATCCCCCGGACTCCAGCTGCTGATCTTCCCATGGATCGAATGGCTTCTTCATTAAAACGAATGGCAAGGCCTTTTCTTGTTCCCATAAAGATTTCGTTACGTCCGTTGGTCAACCTGGCTTCGAGTAATTGATCCCCATCTTTAATGGTGATGGCAATAATTCCCCCAACCCGGGGTCTGGAAAAAGCATGCAGTGGTGTTTTCTTGACAACCCCCGATCTGGTTCCAAACATGATGAAGTTATTACGCAGAAATTCTTCATCCTTGAGATCTTTGACAATAATATATGCCCTAACTCTATCCTCCTTTGGGATAGTTAAAATATTCTGAATGACTCTTCCGCTTGAGGTTTTGTTTGCCTCCGGGATATCAAACACCCTCAACCAATAACATTTACCATGTTCGGTAAAGAGCAATAAATAATTGTGATTGGTAGCGGTGAACATATGTTCAATGAAGTCCTCATCTCTTGTTTTGGAGCCTCTGGAGCCTCTTCCTCCCCTGTTCTGAGTTTTATATTCTGAAGTCGGCGTACGTTTTATATAGCCCAAATGGGAGATGGTAACCACTACCTCTTCATCTTTTATCAAATCTTCCATAGAGATGTCTCCACCCGCAAAATTGATCTCGGTGCGTCGTTCATCTCCGTACTTTTCTTTAACCTCTGCAAGCTCATCCTTGATGATATCGCGTTGCATGGTTTCACTTTCCAGGATGGCTCTGAGGTGATTAATGGTTTCGAGCAAAGCATCATATTCCGAGCGAATGCTATCCCTTTCGAGTCCGGTAAGTTTTTGAAGTCTCAAATCGAGGATAGCCCTTGCTTGTTGTTCCGAGAGAACGTTACCTTCTTCAACGACCATCTCTTCCGTCTGGCTGTTGTCAATTATGGTTTTGAATTTAGCCCAGAAAGCGTCCAGATCATCGATAAAAGCACCTTTCATCAATCCTTCCCGAGCTTCGTTGGGAGTTGGAGAATTACGAATGAGAGAAATTACGGCATCGAGGTAATCCAGGGCGATGAGTAAACCTACCAGAATATGAGCGCGGCTCAGAGCTTTGTTGAGGTCAAATTTTGTCCTTCTCACAATTACTTCAAGCCGGAACTTGATGAACTCTTCAATCATGTCCTTGAGGTTGAGCAACATAGGGCGCCCACCTACCAGAGCAACATTATTGATACCATAAGAGCTTTGCAGTGCCGTATATTTATACAACTTACTCAAAACCACGGATGCCATAGCATCCCGCTTGATCTCAACAACGATTCTCAATCCGTTACGGTCTGATTCATCGCGAAGGTCACTGATGCCTTCAATTTTCTGTTCGTTGACCAATTCTGCAATTTTCGCCACCAGATTTGCTTTGTTAACCTGGTAGGGAATTTCAGTCACGATTATTTTTTCGCGGCCATTATCTTCTTCAATTTCTGTCTTGGCACGAAGAACCACTTTGCCACGTCCGGTTTCAAAACCTTCTTTTACCCCTTCATATCCATAGATAATACCGCCTGTGGGAAAATCAGGAGCCTTGATGAACTGGATTAATTCTTCAATGGTTATATCAGGGTTATCCACGGTTGCAGCTACACCGTCCACCACTTCTGATAAATTATGAGGCAGCATATTGGTTGCCATACCCACAGCAATACCGGAAGCGCCATTAATCAAAAGATTCGGTAATTTTGTTGGCAGCACGGAAGGTTCCGTCAGGGAATCATCAAAATTGAGCGTAAAATCAACCGTATCTTTATTGATATCCGCCAGCATTTCATCACTGATGCGTTGTAAACGCGCCTCAGTGTATCGCATAGCAGCAGGGCTGTCACCATCCATGGAACCAAAATTCCCCTGTCCATCAACCAGGGGATATCTCAAAGACCAGTCCTGAGCCATCCGCACCATGGTGTCGTAAACGGAAGAATCCCCGTGTGGGTGATACTTACCCAAAACCTCCCCAACTATACGGGCAGACTTCTTGTGGGCTTTATTGAAGGTAAGCCCCAATTCGGACATTCCATACATAACCCTTCGATGTACAGGCTTCAATCCATCTCTCACATCAGGCAAAGCTCTCGATACGATCACGGACATAGAATAATCTATGTATGCCGACTTCATCTGATCCTCAATGTTAATCGGTATAATTCTTTGACTTGGAGGCATTTATGATTTAAATTTATAATTTAATATTAAGTACCTTTGATCACCCTTCCTAAGGAGTGCCCAAAGACATGCAAAGATAACAAAAAGCAAGGGCATTTCCCTAAATTTACAGGCTTTTTTAGGGCTGTTTAAATGGCAGAAAGCAGGCGGTCTGGCCCAGCCCGACAATCAGGTTGATCAAGGTGTTTTTTTAACCGTTTGGCCCCTGGTATGGGAACAGAATAACGCATAACAAAAGCATAAAACACCCATCTGACAATCTGAAACTGACCGAAGGAATGTTCCCTGCAGGCAGTAGCGAAACTAATTTTGAGCACCTACTCCTGTCAGGCAACTTGACCTATCCCAATTGGGCCACCTCAATCATTTTATCTTCCACCAGCTGTACTAATTCCACAAAATGGGGATCTCTTTTGGTCTCTCTTGTACGGTGAAAGGGTAAATCTACCTTTATATGTTCCACAAATTGTGAAGGGGCAGATTTCATAATATAAATATCATCTCCCAGGTAGACTGCTTCGGAAATGTCATGTGTCACAAAGATGACCGTCGGATGGAATTGAAGCCATATGTCAGCCAGTAAGTCCTGCATTTGCAGTCTGGTATTGACATCCAAAGCACCAAAAGGCTCATCCATCAACAAAATTTCAGGGTTGGCCAGCAAACTTCTCGCAATCGCCACGCGTTGGAGCTGCCCTCCAGAAAGTGTCGGATATTGAGCGAATTTTTCTTCGTGTCCGGCAAGGCCAACCATTTCAATGATCTCCATAGCTTTGTCCCGGCGTTCTTTCTCTTCAACGCCTTTATACAATAATGAAAGGCTCACATTATCCAAAACAGACATCCAGGGCAAGGAAGAGTATTGCTGAAATACCATCCCGACTCTCTTTTTTTCGCTGATGGGTTCGTCGTGGATCAACACCTCTCCTGAGGTTGGCTGCTGAAGCCCGGCAACGTAACGGAGCAAAGTCGATTTTCCGCATCCGGACATGCCGAGGATCACCACGAACTGTCCCTGTGCAGGTTTGTCCTCCACGATAAAGTCCAGATCTTTTATGATAAAGTTTTTGCCCCCATCGTAACTCTGGCTCACTTTCTTTAATTCAATAATGTTGGGACTTTCGGTATCTTTAAATAAACTCATATTTTATGGAATATCCAGGATTAGTGCATTAATGAATTGAATGATCAGGCTCTTTCATCTTTAAAAGTCATAATCCGGTATTCCCCGTAAAGAATGGTAACGATCGCTGTGATGAGAACGATTATTACCACATTACTGAAGAAAGAAGGAATATTAACAAAGAATAAAGGTATCACAACGGCGACAGTAAACAGCGCCATCAATGTAAATATACCGATGGTCGTTTCCTTTGCTCCGGCAAGGTTCTTCTTGTAATATTTATGGGTAAACAATCTGCGGTCCAGGTAAATAAAAAGCCTGTCCTGCAAAAAGCCAATGACTATAATGACAATTAAAATTCCAAACACTTTGTCTATCTGTCCCTGACGGCTTTTGAGATAAATTAATCCACCGACACCCAATTGCCTGTTGATGAGCTCGGCAATAATAATGTAGGTCCAGGAAATGGCCGTAAGCACTCTGATATCATCCATCAGCGCAGACAAAACCGAGGGCAGATAAACCGTTTTTATGGTCTGCCAGTTGGTAGCGCCAAGCGTAAAAACTGTTTTCAGATAAACATCCTTGACCTCATCGATGCGTTGCACCACAACTGGCAATAAAAACACGATTATACCAAAAGCCAAAAAAGCCACTTTCATTTGATCCTCAATACCAAACCAAATGATAAAAAGGCCGGTGAGGGCCGTAAGCGGAAGGAATCGCATTGCGTCCACCTGTTTACTGAACAATCCTCTGAACATGGGGATCAGACCAATAACAAACCCCAGGGGCACCGATATGAAAATGGCCCAAAAATAACCTTTGAGGTTCAACCAGATGGAATGCAAAGCGTTATCCATCAATTTGTCCTTTTTGACCAGTTCGGGATACGACTGAACCACCTTGACAGGTGTGGGTAATAAGGGGTAAACTTTTTCAAATTCTGTGGCATTGGCGAACCGGATGGAATCTTCTCTGAAGAGAGAATCCCTGTCAATTTTCACGCCTGTTGTATCAAAAGCTGAAGGCGGTCGTGTTTCGTAATCGACAATGGGTCTTTTTTCGGAAAGCGCTTCTGCCAGCACCCACCATACCATGATGAGGACGACAAACCCGATAATTCCAAGAATAAGGTTTTGTTTATTATTCAGTTTTCCACGCAATTGGAATAAAGACATTTTTAAGAAAGGTTTATTACTCGCAAGATAAAAATTCCAATGGCTTTCTTAAAACTAATTCCTTTATTTTTTCTTTTTTAGCCGGCATAATGTGCAGTTTTGTATTTGCTACTACTCACCCTGGAAAAGTACTTTTTGATGAAATTGTTCTCTTTTTATATTTCCTACTTTCAGCGCTGGCTGAAATATTACTTCAGGGCTCATACCTGTCATGATGTTCACTCCCCTTTTGTTAGCCTGCTTATCAGGGAAGTCATTGAAAACAAAAAGAACTATTATACTTTTTTTAGTGCGGAACGATTAAGGCACAAACTTCTTTATAACAATGCCAGAATAGCCATTAAAGATTATGGGGCAGGTTCTATGGTAACAGATAAAAGGCAACGATCAGTTAAAGACCTCGCCAAATATGCTGCCATTTCTCCCAGGCAAGGAAAACAATTGTTTAACCTTGTAAGAATGACAAAACCCAAAACGATTCTTGAAATGGGAACTTCGCTTGGGATTTCCGCTATATATCAGGCTGGGGCAGCCCCGAAGGCTACCTTTATTTCATTGGAAGGCTGCCCAAATACAGCCAGGTTAGCACAAAATAATTTACGCAGCCTGGGATATAATCAAATAACCGTTCTAGAAGGTCCTTTCAAAGAAAACCTGCCAACCGCCCTTCATCAATTAGGAGCTAATACGGACTTTATCTTTTTAGACGGAGATCACCAGGAGGGTTCTACCCTGGCTTATTATCAGGAATGCGTACCTTTTTTACACAATGACAGCGTTTTTGTCCTCGCTGACATTCATTGGTCTGAATCAATGGAAAAAGCGTGGAACTCCCTCAAATCCAGGGACGAAGTAAGTATTTCCATTGATCTTTTCCATTTTGGCATATTATTTTTCAGAAAGGAACATCGGGTCAAACAGGATTTTACCCTAATTCCTTATGCTTTAAAACCGTGGCGTTTGGGGTTCTTCCAATAAAAATTTCAAACGGCATATCCCTGGATCGAAAAATGAAATATCATTTTGAAATTTGCCTGTTAAACGTTAAATTGGCAACCGGTACTACAACATCCAATTTCCCGGTCTTTCGAAAGCCTGACGACTCTTCCACAAGTATGTTCGGCTTTCGTTCCTGTTATTTTGGTTTCGCATATCTACCCCTACAAAACTATTTTTTGTCTCACTGAATCGAAAAAAACACATTATGTCCGAAGAAAAAAAAATCCCCACCATACTTAGAGATATAAGCTGGCTATCCTTTAATTATCGGGTTATGCAGGAAGCCAAAGACCCCAGAGTCCCCTTGTTTGAAAGAATAAAATTTCTCGCTATTTATTCCTCCAATCTGGATGAATTCTTCCGGGTGAGAATGGCCAATCACCGCAACTTGCATCGAGGTGGAAAAAAGACCCGCAAACAACTGGAGTTTGACCCACAGGATATTATAGAAAGAATCCAGGAAACAGTCAATGTCCAGCAAGAAGAATACAGTTCCATTTTCCAGGATCAGATCGTTCCCGAGCTGGAAAAACACAATATTTATCTTTTACGACGACTTGATTTGAATGATGAGCAAAAAGAGTTCGTTGAAAGTTATTTTCAGGATCATATGTTACCTTTCGTACAGCCTGTTTTACTGGTTGGCAACAGGATCCGCCCCTTCCTCAACAACGCTGCCCTTTACCTCACGGTACTCATACGCGAAAAGGATAATCCAGATGCCGAGAAACAAGTGGCCATTGTCAAAATCCCTTCAGATCACTTGCCTAGATTCATCAAATTACCTTCTCCGGTTGGCGTTCATCAATTAATACTGCTGGATGATATTGTCAGACACAGTATTTCATGGATGTTCCCCGGTTATGATATTATAGAGACCTATTCTATTAAACTGACCAGGGATGCGGAGTTATACCTGGATGACGAATGGAGTGGAGACCTGATGAACAAAATAAAATCAAGTCTTGTAAAACGTCATGTCGGCCCTGCTTCCCGACTCATTTATGATCGGGAGATGCCAAGCCTGGTGCTGGATCACCTTAAAAACGTTCTCGAACTGGACGACCTCGATTTATTGAAAGAGGGGCGCTACCATAACAATTCAGATTTCTTCAAATTCCCCAGTTTCGGATTAGACAAACTTAAGGATCCTCCACAGCCCCCCATGCATTATCCCCCACTCGAAAAAGCGAAACATTTTTTCGCTGAATTGCGTAAAAAGGATCATTTTAATCACGTGCCATATCATTCCTACGAATCGGTGATTCGTTTTTTTGAAGAAGCTGCCGATGACCCCGATGTAACCCACATCAAAATTGTCCAATACCGTGTTGCTTCCGAGTCACGCATCATGCAGGCTCTGATGAGGGCAGTAAAACGGGGGAAGCAAGTAAGTGCTTTTATAGAAATTAAGGCCCGTTTTGACGAAGCCGCCAATTTGAACTGGGGCGAAAAACTTGAAAAGGCCGGTGTTACGGTTAATTACAGTATGCCTGGATTGAAAGTGCACTCCAAACTGGCTCTTGTGAGAAGAATGGAAAATGGGATTGACCGACTATATGCTTATCTGGCCACCGGTAATTTCCATGAAGGAACGGCCAAACTTTACAGTGATATGGCCATTTTTACCAGTGACCCCAGGCTGGTGAACGAAGTCGCCCGGGTTTTCTCACACCTGGAAAACAAAATTAAACCCAGCAAACCTTTCCAGCATCTGTTGGTGGGACAATTTAATTTGCGGCCAAAACTGGAAAGCCTTATCGATTATGAGATCAAACAGGCCCAGGCCGGCAAAAATGCAGAAATCATCCTCAAGATGAACAGCATACAGGATGAAGATATGATCGACCGATTGTACAAAGCCAGTCAGGCAGGTGTCAAAATAAAACTGATCATTCGGGGAATTTGTTGTCTCGTCCCCGGTATAAAAGGATTGAGTGAAAACATTGAAGCCATAAGCATAGTAGACAGGTACCTCGAACATACCAGGGTTTTCATTTTCAATCATGGCGGGAAAAAACAAATTTATCTGTCATCGGCAGACTGGATGACCAGGAACCTGAGTCACAGGATCGAAACTGCTTTCCCTGTTTATTCAAGAGAGATCAGGGCTCAAATCATTGATCTGATCAATATCCAGTTATGCGACAGTGTTAAAGCCAGAATTCTGGACAAAGATCAAAACAATAAATACAAGGTTGAAGGGTGCTCCGACATTAATATCAGGACACAGGTAGAAACCTATTATTATATCAAACGAAAGCTGGAAGCAGAAAAGCGGAAACCCGAAAAACAAAGTCCTAGCGCTCCCAAAACTTCCAGTTGATGGATTGTTTTTTGCGCCGATTTTTTTTGCGGTCTAAAATTTTACGCTTTTTAATCACATATCGAACACTTACACCCGTTTGGCTGTAAAAACGTTTTTCACCGCCTGAAATATTAAAGGCAGGTTTATAGTCCCAGGAAAAATTGATTCTGGCAATAGTGAATTCGACTCCGGCGATGAGGGTCAGACCAAATGGATCCTGTACCGGTGAATGACTTTCCGGAACAGAAAGCCAGCCTTTGTGAATACCGCCACCTGTATAAAAATTCAGCCGGCGGGTCAAAAAAGGCATATGGTGTTCGGCAAGAAGACTGACAATGGCCTCTTCGCGTTGAAAACTGGATTGTACTATTCCCTCGAGCGTGACGCGTTTGGCAATTCGCTGTTTCAGGCTGATACCCATATCCGTACCAAGACGTACTCCCATTGATATGTCATAAGACTGTGCCGCTAACTGAAAATAACCCGTTAAAAGGATTCCGAGAATTATTGTTTTTATTTTCATGAATCACAAAACGGATACCTTTCAGCGGTTATTGTAATTATAGAAATGTAAATAAAAATCTATTAGTCATATGATATTCAATCCTGCCATAGAAACCATGCCTTTGGACAAGCTGAGAAAATTTCAAAACGAAAAATTTCAGCACCTGGTCAATTATGTTTACAACCGCGTTCATTTCTATAAGAAAAAATTCGAGCAAGCCAATATCAAACCTTCAGCCCTTACTCATATGGACCAGATATCCAGGCTGCCTTTTACGGTCAAAACTGATCTTCGGGACACTTATCCTTTCGGGCTCTTTGCAGTTCCCCAGGATAAATTACGACGGATTCACGCTTCGAGTGGCACCACCGGAAAACCAACCGTTGTTGGCTATACAGCCCGGGATCTGGAAATTTTCGGGGAAGTCGTCGCCAGGTCATTATGTTGCGGCGGGGCAGAGCCGGGAATGAAATTACACAACGCCTACGGTTATGGGTTGTTTACCGGCGGCCTTGGCTTACATGCGGGAGCAGAAAAATTAGGCATGTGTGTCATTCCCGTCAGTGGTGGAATGACAGACAGACAACTCATGATCCTACAGGACTTTAAGCCAGAGGTAATGTGTTGTACACCTTCTTATGCACAAACCCTTGCAGAGCAGGTAGAAAAAAGAAATATCCCCCTGGATTCCCTTAACGTGAAATTTGCCATATTGGGAGCCGAGGCCTGGACAGAAAGCATTCGTGACCAGGTTGAAAAAGGATTGAATGTGAAAGCCACCAATATTTATGGACTGAGTGAAATAATCGGACCCGGCGTTTCCCAGGAAGATCATGAAGAACAGGGAACCGGCAGTCACATCTGGGAAGATCACTTCTATCCCGAAATTGTGGATAAGGACACCGGGGCTCCACTACCCTATGGCGAAGAAGGAATTCTCGTCCTCACCACATTAACAAAAGAAGCTATTCCGCTCATCCGTTACAAAACCAATGACATTTGCAGTATTTATTATGATAAGGACTCGAAACGTACCCATATTAAGATGAGTGCCATCAAAGGACGGGCTGATGATATGTTGATCATACGTGGTGTGAATTTATTTCATACGCAGGTCGAAACAGTTTTTAACGACTTTGAAGAAATAGCGCCAGCTTACCAGCTGATTATAACCAGAGAAAAAACGATGGATGAGGTCGAAGTAAAAGTGGAACTTGACCATGATTTCCTAAAGGAACTGAAAGGCTTAGGGGAACAAACACATGAAGAAAGATTGGCTGTCCTCCAAAAAAAACTCGCCCGAAAAATTAAAAACAATATCGGACTAAGCATGAAGGTCAATCTGATGACCCCGGGTTCTATTCCACGGAGCGAGGGAGGTAAATTAAACAGGATAATTGACCAGCGGGAATTGTAAGCTGGATCAAGGCCTATTTAGAAGGGGGTTCAGGGACCTGTGATTTTTTGATGATAAAAAAAGTAGCGGATTTAGGACTATAATTTAAAATCTGAGCATAATCGGGATACCTGGTAAGGGTGATTGGCAGCGTGTTTTTTCCTCCGAGCATATGGTTTTCACTCAGGTCAACCTCAAATTCGATATCCTCAGCCTGCAGGTCATGATATTTACTCAAGCCCACTACACAACTCACATTAACACTTGAAGGAAAGATGGACAGGCTGTCCGTTTCGGGAGCGTTTTTTATTTTCAAGGGAATAAAGAAAGATTTCTCCGTAAATTTTTCAACCGCTAAATTTACCGTCACATTATTTTGACTTAGCTTCAGTTCTCTTGGAGGGATGCTCAGAGGCACAACCCGCTTTACACTTTCACTCAATTTGAGTAAAACCAGGCTGTCCGTACTCCAGCTTTGGATCGTTTCTACAAGAGAAATCGGGCCGGAGATCAGCACAGAGTCAGGCTCCACCGAAATTTCATCCGAGAAATTGAATCCGTCGGCAAAAGAAATTTTCTTTTTCAACAATACAGGCACCTGACGTTTCAGCTGTTCTTCAAGGCGCAGGTAGAGCTCATTATAATTACAATCCACCACCTTAATTCGAGGAGAAGATAAAGTTTCAAAAATATCGGAACGAAGCTGCCCGTCCGAGATGAGGAGTTCCGGTTCTTCCTCGAAATCATAATCCAATACAAGGTCGGAAAGGTTTTGGCTGTTAAAGAGCAAATCCCAACCTCTGGCTTCAAATCTGAGCATGAGGTTACTGGGGGCATTTTGGCAAGTGCCATTGCCTCTGGCACATGGACGTTGACCACAGCAGGTTTCCAAACCCGGTAAACCTGAGAAAGCTTCACCAACACCCAAAAAACAAGAGCTATACCGATGCAGATCATCAGTATAGCTCTGTCCTCCTGTGGTCTTATCCTGGCCAAGATTTTATTATTTATCGGAAGCGTTAAACATGCTTTCTGTCATCTCTTTGGAAATGGCATTTTTTGTCACGCGAATGAAAACTTTATTAGCGATCTCCAAGGTAACTATTTGATCTTCAATTTTGTTGATTTTACCTAAAATTCCACTAGCAGTAACCACCTCTTTTCCTTTTTCAAGAGAAGTTTCGAAATTTTTCTGTTCCTTTTGCTTTTTAGCCTGAGGTCTTATCAGGAAAAAGTAAAAGACAATAACCATACCAGCCATCAGGATGAGTCCCATGCTGCCTCCGCCGCCCGGATTTCCTCCAGCCTGTAAAAAAATGACGCCTAAGTTCATTATATTGATTTTTTTATTAAAAAATTTATCCGCTAGGGATATCTATAAGTTCTTAACTGTTGCCGGGGGTTTTCACAAACCCCTTGAGCATAACTTTATTGGTCATCGGATAAGTATTGGCCCTGATCGTGACCGGTTTCTGCTGCTCATTAGCCTTTCCCTTGGTGTCAAATTTGACTTTGATCTCTCCTCCTTTTCCGGGGTCTATCAGTTCTTTGGGCCATTCCGGCACGGTACAGCCACAGGTTGAGCGCGCATTACTGATCAACAAGGGTATTTTCCCTGTGTTCGTAAATTTAAAAACATGTTCTACGATGTCTCCCTGGTTTACTTCCCCAAAATCAAAAACCTCTTCTTCAAAGGTCATTTTTGCCACATTTACCGTATCGACGGAATTGTCAGACGAAACGGGATTTCTGATAATATCAGCATTGCTGATTTTTCCATCAGCAGCTATTTCTTCAACAGACTTTTCTTCTCCCAACTCAGAAGGAGCTGAATTACATGCCGAAAGCATTAAAAGAGCAAGCACAAAAAACGTAATTATACGCATCATAGCATTAATTTTTGCACAAAAATAGAACTTTTTGTTTTCCTTTAGGTATTCGTATTTGTTTTTTCGCAAATTTGCATATAAAGATTTTAAGATGCGTATTTTTTTATTGGGTTTTATGGGTTCCGGAAAATCATATACCGGAATCCGATTGGCTCAACAACTCGAATTTCCGTTTGTTGACCTTGATGCCTATATAGAAGACAAATATGACAAATCCATCGACCAGCTCTTTGAAGAAAGCGGAGAAGAGGGGTTTCGCCTTTTAGAAAAAGCTTCCCTCAAAGATATGGACCAATATGAGAATGTCGTCGTTGCCACAGGAGGAGGCACTCCTTGTTTTTTCGACAATATGAGCTGGATGAAAAACCACGGCATCACTATTTTTCTGGATCTGCCTCCATACATTCTTGAACAACGCCTCCTCCAGGGGATGGATCACCGTCCATTGATAAAAAATCTGAAAAAACAAGGTGATCTGCGTAACTTTATTGAATCTAAACTCGAAACCAGAAGACCCTTTTATCAACAGGCTGATATTATTTTCAACCCTGACAACGAATCACTGGACCCCTGGATAGCACTTGAACACTGGGTTTTGTACGGATAACCGGTAATTATATTAAAAACCATATTGTATGATTAATAACGTTAAAGATGCTCTGTTCAGAGCATGGTACTGGTATATCAGTACCAAGGATAAAAAGGGGGAGATAACATTTATGAATTATGGCATGGCCGGAAGGACCCCTGCATTGGATCTGTTACCGGATCAGGAAAAAGACCGGTATTCCATGCAGATGTACCACCATGTAGCCAATAAAATAGACCTGAGCGGAAAATCCATGCTGGAAGTAGGCTGCGGCCGTGGAGGCGGCCTAAATTACATAAAGAACCAATTGAATCCGCGCAGTGTTACCGGGTTGGACCTCAATCAAAAAGCTATCAATTTCTGTCAAAATTTTCATTGTCAGAAAAATGCCACCTATTTGCAGGGAAATGCTCAAAAGTTACCCTTTGAGACTGATTCTTTCGATGTGGTCATAAATGTCGAATCCTCCCACCGGTACCCGGAGCCTCAAAAGTTTTTCCATGAAGTTTACAGGGTTTTGAAGCCCGGCGGTTATTTTCTTTTTACAGACTTCAGAACAGGTGATGAGGTGCTCAATATGGAATCACAATTAAAAACAAGTCGATTGGAACTCCTGGAGAAGGAAGACATCTCCCAGGATGTTCTTAAAGCCCTTGATTTATCTGAAAGCGAACGAAAAAAAATTAATTAACCGTCTGGCTCCAAAAGGTTTGAGGAACCTGGCTTTGAAATTTGCCGCAACTCCGGGAACTCCAACTTATTTAAAATTTAAAACCGGAGAATTCCAATACCTTACCTACGTGATGAGAAAATAGTAAATCAGACTTTAAGGATGTGCCATTGCCTCGATCTAAGGTACCATACCGAAAAGAAAAGTATGACCAGCCAGTAAAACATTTCTGCAGCCCAGGCCCACTCGAGTCCACCATTGGTGTAATTGACTTCGATATAGATATATATGAGGTAACCTATAGCACAAAACAATTGTATTTTAAAACCATAATAGGTGGCTCCGGTACCGGCAAGACCGTTGAAATAGACCCCGCCCACTGAAAAAGCCGTCAGTATGCCAACCAGAACGTAAAAGACATTTCGGGCTTCTTCGATAAGCAATGGATTTTCACCACCCAACAGTGGATATAAAATTTCATGAGGAAAAAGCACCACCGGGATTGTGAGTACCATGGTCATTAACCAGGACATTTTGGCTGTCTTCCAAATGATGGGCAGGACGGCCTGGCGTTTTTGCTGGCCAATAAAATTACTCACCATGGTATTTACTCCTGTTGAAAAGCCCCAGGTCGGAATGGACAAAACCAGGTAAACCATCCTGACCAGATTGGTTATTGCCAAAGGACGTTCTCCCAGGTTTTCAACGATACTGAAAAACACAAACCAACTTCCCAATCCAACCAAAGCCTGCATCACCATGGGCGTCGACAAACGATATTGGGTACGAATGAGCTCCATATCAATGGAGGGCAATCTGAATAGAGCGTATCCCCTGGATTTCTTATCCAACAAAATGAAAACCACAAAAACCAAAAGCGCAACCACCTCTGCAATCGTACTGGCCAAACCAGCACCGGCAATACCCATTTCGGGAAAACCCCAGTTGCCATATACCAGGCCATAATCCAAACCTATGTTAAAACCTGCCAGAAAAACTGCATCCACAAGAATAAACCAGGTTCTGGCGATCCCCGTATAAAGAGCGATGACCGCTACACCTGCATAAGAGAAAAAGACACCCCATGACCGGTATTCGATATATTCCAGGCTTTTTTGGAAAATGATCTCAGAATCAACGAATAATTGAAAGAAATAGTAACAGCCATACTGCATAAAAAAGAACATGACCAAGGCCAGCCCCAACTCATAATAGAGCATCGCATAAAAAGTTCTGCCTACCTCCATCGGATTTTTCTCCCCAATCCGGCGGGCAATCATAATTTGTCCCCCCCGGGAGAATCCAAAACCTATAGCTGCAATGATCAGATAAAAAACACTGGCAAAACCGATAGAAGCAAAATCTTCTTCACTTACATGGTACAGGAAAACACTATCCGTTAAAGCAATAACGTTTTGTGCTGCGCTCCCCAACATGATGGGAGCAGAAATGGAAAATATCCTGCCGTATGAAGTACTGCTCCTCATATGGTGCAAATGTAATATTAATAACACTAAAATTGTAGCCCGGACCACTATTCCGTGCAACTGTTTTTTGTGCGAAAAGTTTTTCTTTAATTTGCACCTTTATTTCGCATCAAAAAAACAACTCACCAAGAACAACAAATTATGCAATCACCAATAAAGGCTCCTCGTGCAAAAAAAATAAAAAAAGAACTCACCATTCATGGGGACACCAGGATAGATAATTACTACTGGTTAAATGACCGTGAAAATGAAGATGTGATCAAATACCTCAAAGCAGAAAATGAATATCTCGAAGCCAACTTAGCCCATATCAAGAAATTCCGGGAAGAACTTTTCCTGGAGATGAAAGGACGGATCAAAGAAGATGATCAATCAGTGCCTTACAAGGACAATGGGTACTTTTATCTGACCCGATATGAAACAGGAAAAGAATATCCCATTTACTCCCGCAAGAAAGGCCATCTCGACGCACCTGAAGAGATCATGCTGGAAGTTAACGATCTCGCTAAGGATCATTCCTTTTTCAATATAGAAACTTTTGAAGTCAGCCTGGATAACAGGCTTTTGGCATACAGCGAAGATACTGTCAGTCGCAGAATTTATACGATCCGGTTTAAAAACCTGGAAACCGGAGATTTGCTACAGGATGTTATACCCAACACCTCCGGAAATATCGCCTGGGCCAATGATAATCAAACCCTTTTTTATACCGTTAAGGATGATTCATTACGCCCTTACAAAATTTTCAGGCACAAACTGGGCACTCCGGTTGAGGAAGATGTTGAAATCTGGCACGAAACAGATGACACCTTCCGGACATTCATCTATAAAACGAAATCAGATAAATACCTCGTTATAGGATCCCTGCAAACCCTTACCTCTGAGTACCGGTTCCTGGATGCCAATGATCCGGAAGGTGAATTCACACTTTTTCAGGAAAGGGTCCGGGGTTTGGAATACGACCTCGCCCATTTTAAGGAGGATTTTTATATCCGCACCAACCTGGATGCCCGGAACTTCCGTCTGATGAAAACTTCTGTTAAAAATACCCATAAAGAAAACTGGCAGGAAGTCATCGCGCACAGAGATGATGTATTGCTGGAAGACATGGATATCTTCAACGAGTACCTCGTATTGTCTGAAAGAATTGAAGGGATCACACAACTTCGGATCATTCCTTCAAAAGGGGAAGAACACTATATCCAATTTAAGGATGATGCTCACCTAACAGGAACTTCCGTTAATCTTGAATTTGATACCGATATTCTGCGTATTCATTACCAGTCGATGACAACACCTCCCACCGTTTATGATTACCACATGAAAACCAGGGAATTCAAATTGATGAAACAAAAAGAGGTGCTTGGAGGGTTTGATCCTCAGAATTATGAGTCAGAAAGAATATTTGTCACCGTTCGCGATGGCGTAAAAGTGCCTGTCTCCATTGTTTACAGAAAAGGATTTAATAAAGACGGCAAAGCTCCCTTGTTGCAATATGCCTATGGCAGTTATGGCTACAGTATGGAGCCATATTTCAGCTCGATCCGGTTGAGTTTACTGGATCGTGGATTTGCTTTTGCCATTGCTCATATCCGTGGTGGAGAGGAAATGGGGCGCCATTGGTATGATGATGGCAGGCTTTTGAAAAAGAAAAACACTTTTTACGATTTCATTGATTGCGCCAAATTCCTCATTGATAAAAAATACACCAGCAAGGAAAGTATTTTTGCCATGGGCGGCAGCGCAGGAGGTTTGTTGATGGGTGCCATAATCAATCTCGAACCAGCGTTATGGAAAGGTGTAGTGGCAGCCGTACCGTTTGTAGACGTAGTAACTACCATGCTGGACGACAGTATCCCTCTCACCACCGGAGAATATGACGAATGGGGTAATCCCAACGATAAAAAATACTACGATTATATCAAATCTTATTCCCCCTATGACAACGTAGAAGCCAAAGATTATCCACATATGCTCATAACTACCGGTCTTCATGATTCCCAGGTTCAATATTGGGAGCCGGCCAAATGGGTTGCCAAGCTAAGAGAAATGAAAACAGATGATAATTTATTGCTTATGCATACCAATTTAGAAGCAGGGCACGGAGGTGCCTCGGGAAGATTCGAATCCCTCAAAGAGATTGCTTTGGGATATGCATTCATTCTGGATCTTGCCGGAAAAATATAAATTCCCGCCGGTCGTATTAATTTCTCTTTGGGCATCAGGTGACTCCTTAAGACACACGTCACATTTGTTTGAAAATTCATTAATTCTTCGAACCTCACCTGCCGCCAGGCAGGCAGGAATGAAGTGATTGATGAATTTTCGAGCAGACCTGCCTGCTGATCGCAGAAAGGCAGATGTAAGTACTCCCTTTTACGCACTACCTGATAATTCAGGTTAAGGTATTCGCGTGTCTTCGAGTTCGCAGGAGATTGCGTAGGGTTTTTCTGCCCCCTGTCAGACAAAGCTAAAATCCTCACCTTCATTTGATTTAATTGAAACATTGTTATCCGGCCTAACCTGGTAATATGTTTTGCATTCTTCAACAAAAACCATCAGACGCTCCAAAAAAAAATCCTTACATTTATTTTTTCAAATCAATTACTCCTTAAGATCACATTTTCTGAATTCAGTTTTTTGATGAAAAAGGAAGTATTTCCAGTTTCCTGTCAATAACCCGGAACTCCAATTGTCTCATATAAAACGTTAAACGACAACTTTAAAGCTTATGTGGAGATATCTACTTTTAGTTACTATTCTATTCTTGAGTACCTCATCAGTTGTTTTCACCCAAAATACAGTGAGTGGAGTTATCACCTCTGAAGAAGACGGCGAACCACTTTTCGGAGTTAATATTACGGTTAAGGGTTCCGATAAAGGAACCATTTCTGATTTTGATGGCAAATATTCCATCGAAGCCCCCGGAAACGCCATTTTGGTATTCAGCTATATTGGGTTTCAGGCCAAAGAAATTGCTATTGAAGGTCGTACAATAATAGATCTTACCCTGTCTGGTGATGCTGAGCAATTAGGGGAAGTAGTCGTTACCGCTTTGGGAATCAAAAGACAAAAAAGAGAACTGGGTTATTCTGCAGAAACCGTCGATGGTGAAACATTGGAAAAATCAAATGCATCCAACCTGATTTCGGCCCTCAGCGGAAAATCAGCAGGCGTGCAAATTAGTTCTCCAAATGGTGTAGAAGGCGGAACGACAAGGATCACGATCCGGGGAAATAACAATCTGAAAGGCAACAATCAACCTTTGATCATTGTGGATGGAATTCCCCTGGAAAATGAAACAGGCTTGTCAGATGTAGGTCGTGGCGTTGATTGGGGTTCTGCCATCAATAATATTAATCCCCAGGACATCGAAACCATGAACATCCTAAAAGGGCCAACAGCTTCAGCCCTTTACGGTTCAAGAGGGGCCAATGGTGTCATTATCATCACCACAAAACGCGGACAGCAGCAAAAAGGCATAGGGATCACCTACAATATAGTCCATAAAATTATTCAGCCCTTCCGATATCGCCAGGTACAAAACGTTTACGGATCGGGAGGTCCTGTGAGTTTATTGGAACCTCAACTGGAAATGAATGCAGAGGGCGAATACATCTACCCCAATAATATTCATACCAATAATGGCCCTTTTGGATTGACCACTTTTGAAACTTTTGGTTTTTACTCTACCGGCGTTTCCTGGGGCCCGAAGATGGAAGGACAAATGGTTCGTTGGTGGGACGGAGAACTAAGACCTTATGATCCTCAGCCGGATAATTTAAAACTGTTTTTTGACAATGGTCATACGACCACCCATAACCTTTCCTTTTCCGGAGGTGGCAAGATGGGAACCATGCGGGTTTCTCTAACCCGAACAGATCATGGGGCTGTTGTTCCTAATAGTAATTTCGATCAGACCACAGCCAATATTGGTTCAAGGCTCGACATTTCATCCAAAGTCCATGCGGACATTTCACTTTCCTACATCAACTACAGCCGTTTAAACAGCCCGGTTTTAGGAGACGACAATAACGGATCTTTTGGCAAAGGGATTTTATACAGCTGGCCAAGAAGTTACAAAGGGCTCGAAAAAGAAATAAACATCCTGCCGGATGGTACCCGTAATGAATATGGCGGGAATTACCCCTTTACATTTTCACCTCCTCATTTGTGGTGGAATACTTACAACAACAATACTCAGCTGGATCGAAACAAGCTAATCGGCGGAATTTCCCTGACCTATGATGTTACAGACTGGTTGAACATTACCGGAAAATTAGGGCTGGATTTTACCCTTACAGAATTTGAAACCAGAAATAACCCCATTGACAAGCTTGGTGTGCTTGGAGGATTTTATTCGAATGAATTGGATCGCAACAAGGTTCTTAATAATGAATTCCTGATTACAGCCCATAAAAAAAGTCTGTTTGGAAAAGCCTTTGGCGGCAGCATTTCCTTTGGGGGTACTCAGTGGCAACGAAGTCGTTATGCGATTAAGGGCAGTACATCCGAATGGGTCAATCCATGGTTATTTACATTTAACAATTACAAAGACAGGATTGATGTTCCCATACCTTCTGAGGTGCGCTTTGACAAAAAGATCAATTCCCTTTATGGATTTTTGAACCTCCATTACCGGGATTTTCTATTTCTTGAAATTAGCGGTCGAAACGACTGGTCTTCAGCATTACCCATTCAGAACAACTCCTACTTCTACCCTTCCGCTTCATTGAGCTTTATCTTAAGTGAAGCTATTGACCTTAGGTCTGACTGGATAAATTTCGTGAAACTCAGAGCGGCCTATGCCGAGACTGCCACAGATACCGATCCTTTCGCCCTGGACTTCACCTATGCCACCAGTGATTTTGGCGGAAGCCAGACAGCTACCCTGCCAACAACCATTCCTCCTTTAGAGCTTAAACCTCAATTGGCTAATTCCTATGAAGCCGGCATCAGTTTGGGGTTATTGAATGACAGGGTTCAACTCGATTTGACCTATTACCAGATCTGGTCCTTTGCACAGATTCTTGATGCTCCACTGCCAGCATCCTCCGGGGCCAATTTCATCAAAATAAACACCGGAGAAATCCAAAATCAGGGTTTCGAGGGAACGCTTGACCTTACCCTGGTTCAGCAAAAGCAATTTTACTGGCAAACCGGTTTTAACATCAGCCGCAACCGCAATAAAATCATCAGCCTGGGTGAGGGTGCCAACATCTTGCCCCTGGCTGATATTTGGGGCCTTAATGGCCCGGCCATAGCAGTAAGAGAAGGAGAAGAATATGGTACCATTGTAGGTTATGATTATATCTATCATGAAGAAACGGGTAAACCTGTGGTCAATGAGGCCGGCACGCATTACCTGTTCACTGAAAACCAGGTGCCAATAGGCAATGCTGCCCCAAAGTTTACAGGCGGATGGAATATGAGGATAGGCTATAAAAATTTTAGATTGACTACCCTGGTTGATACCAAGTGGGGAGGAGATATTTATGCAGGTTCTTACGTTATTGGATTGCAAACAGGACAAAGTCCCGAAACCTTGGTGGAAAGACAGGGAGGCGGACTCCCCTACACAGACCCGGCCGGTAATGTAAGGAATATCGGTGTCATCCTTGATGGCGTGCATGTTGATGGTTCTCCCAATGACAAAGTCGTGCATTATTACTTTAAATATGTACCCAACGCAGGGGGCTGGGGACATTTCCTGACCACTCCGGGCATCCTGGAAAATTCATGGGTAAAACTTAGGGAGGTGGCTTTGACCTATGACTTTCCTGAGAAAATTCTCGGCAAATCCAAAATATTTCAAAACCTGACTGCTTCCGTTGTGGGCCGCGACCTGTTTTATATTTATGCAAGTTTACCGGACAATATCAATCCGGAAGGTGCCAATGGTTCTGGTAATGCGCAGGGGCTCGAATGGGCCTCCTTCCCCAGCATGCGCTCTTTTAGTTTTAATTTAAAAGCCTCTTTCTAAGAACTATTCTCCTCATTTGAAAAAGGAGACAAATTTTTAAATAGATGAATACTTTACGAACATACATTCTGGCACTGATGGGCTTTACATTAATTGCCTCCTGTGATAAGGGTTTTGAAGCATTAAATAAAAACCCCTTTCAATCAACGGAGACCGAAATTGGTCCTTTGTTCAATACCTGTGTCAATTCACTTCGATTGGGGTGGAATGAACAGTTTTACATGCATAACGAAACACTCTACGAAATCACGCAGCAGGCGGCTCTTTCCTCAGCTACCTTTCAGAATGTTTCCATTGGAACAGAGGAGGTTTGGAATAACTATTACATCACGCTGGCACATATTCGGGAACTTGAATCCCGTTTTGAAGCATGGGAAGGTGATCCTGAAGCGCTGAATAATGTCAGAGCCATGGTCAAGATATTGCTGGCCTATAAAACATTCAGATTGACGGACCTTTTTGGAGACATTCCCTTTTTCGAGGCAGGACGGGGATTTGAAGACTTGGCCTATGCGCGTCCGAAGTTTGATTCACAGGAGAACATCTATTTATTTTTACAGGACGAACTCAAATGGGCAGTAGAAAACATCAACCCCATTCCAAATCCCGTAACAAATTCCGGTGCCCCCTATTACGACCTGGGTGATTTTGAAACACTCTTAAAAGGAAACTTGCATCATTGGATAAAATTTGCCAACAGCCTTAGATTACGTCACGCAGTTCGCATGTATGAAAAAAACCCTCAAACAGCCGGTCTGATCATACAGGAAATTATTGACAATGATCTGCCGCTGATTAAAGACAATGAAGATAATGTACTCATGATTCCACGGCAACAGCAATGGTTAAACGAATCCGTGGGTTGGTCATTCCGGGAGCACAAAAAACTCAGGATGGGTAGTAATATCTGGCACCAGATGTCCATAAACGACGACACCGATGGCAGCGGCATCTTTGATCCAAGGGTTTATGTTTTCTTTGAACCCAACAATGCCAATGAATGGGTACCATTCCCACAAAACCCAGATGACAATACACCTCAATCCGGAGGTATCCCCTATCAATATCACCGGGATGACAATTATAACATAAAGGGGCAGGACAATATTTATTCACCCTTAAACTATTATCTTGTCCGGGATGAATACGATGTACCAGAAATCATCATGACAGCCGCTGAGATTCATTATCTTCTGGCGGAGATCTATTTTCGAGGTTTAGGAATACCAGCTGATGAAGGAGAGGCCGATGGAGAATATACCCTGGGACTTGCTGAATCCATTGAATTTTGGCAGGAGGTGGCCTACAATTGTCAGATTTGGACCAATGCTCAAGAGCCTTTGACCTATAATGAAATATTTGCAATCATCAACCTTCCCCAAATGAGTATTTTCACAAGTACCAAAAAACTTGAACTCATTTATGCCCAAAGGTGGATTGATGCTTTCCGTCAACCATGGGAGGCTTATGCCCTTATTAGAAGAACGGGAGGACAAACACCTCATGAAGGGGATATCAAAACGCACTACCGGTTTGCCTATCCTCCGGGTGAGGTTGAAAACAACCCTGACAACTGGGCAATTCAGGTGGCCAAAATGGGCGAAGACTCTCACCTTACCAAAATCTGGTGGATGCCTGATTAATCATTAGTCCCAAAAAATGTGAAATAAAATTTTCTTTCTTCCATTAAAAGCAAAAACTTTAATTCTATGAAAAATTTCGACTCAAAGCTCAAATCAATCCTGATTTTGCTCATCATTCTTTCTCCTGGTTTCCTACTGGGGCAATCGGATCAATACCTTCATTTTGACAAAATAAATGACCATGTGATCCTTGAGGATGGTTCCCAATACATTGCCAATGCCGATGGTATTACCATGGCCGGCTGGTTTTACACCGATCAACTGGCTTATGGTCAGGGCATGATGGGAATGCGAGACGGTAGTGGGAATGGTTTTTACATTATCCAATTGGATAACGGTACTTTAGAGTGCCGCCTGGAAACCAATACCGGCCTGCACGAATATGTAGGCCCCAACTTTACCATTGTGCCCCAGGTATGGCAACACATTGTCTGGTTATATGACGGATCAAGTGTAAAGTTATACATTGACGGAAATCTAAAAGGGAGTTCTTCCGCTTCCGGAAATTTTTCATCCACCAACATAGATTTTGCGATTGGACGCAGCATTTTGGCAGATTTCAATTTTTACTTTGGAGGACGTGCAGATGAGGTTTCTCTTTGGAGTAAAGCTTTGACCCAGGAAGAAATCCAGGACATGATGGAAAATGAATTGACTGGAGATGAAGAAGGGCTTGAAGCTTATTACAAATTCAACCAGGGAGTTCCCTATGAAGACAATACTTCCATTACCGAGTTGATCAGTGAAGTTGGTGGCGGAGATAGAAACGCAAATTTGTTGAATTTTGCCATGAATGGAGAAACTTCCAATTTTGGCGGAGAACTTAATGTTGGGTTTCAGGCCATTACTTTTCCTCAGATTCCAAACAAACTAACCACTGATGCGCCTTTTGATCTTGGGGGAAATGCCAGCTCAGGACTACCGGTAAATTATGAAGTAGTTTCTGGGCCTGCAACCGTTTCGGGCAACACCGTTACGCTCGACGGAATTGCCGGAGCGGTGACCATCAAAGCCAGCCAACCCGGAGATGATAATTACGATCCCGCGGATGACCTGTTCAATACCTTCCAGGTGATCGACCCTGAAACACATGTACCGTCTGTCGAGGCCAGAAGTCCCTTATCAGGAGATGTATATGTACCCTCTTTAACGGCCATACAGTTGGCTGCAATTGTGAATATTGAATACCAGGAATTGTTTTCTGTTCAGAGTGTAAGTTTCGAGGTTGACGGACAAACAGTAGAAGCCACCAACTGGCAAAATGGACATTACACAGGCTGGTGGACGCCTCCCGCTTACGGCAATTATACTTTAGACATTGTTGCCAGTAGTAACTTTGGCGCTTCCTTTACCGAAACTGTCAACATAAATATTGTTGATTCAGCAACCGATGTGGAGATTTTAGCTGCTGACGATGTTTGGCTAAACACGGGCATATCTTCACAGGTAGTAGAAGCTGAACTCCCTTCCTACCTGGGCGCATACAGTCAGATTGTGGCAAATCTTGATGTTAACTGCCCTACCGGAGGTTGTGGGCCCTGGGATCGTGTGGCCAGCATAGAAGCGAAAGGCCACAACGGCGAATGGATTGAAATCATTCGCTATATTACGCCATATGGCGTACCTTGTTCTCATGCAATTGACCTAACAGATTATATGTCTATCCTCCAGGGTAAAATTGCTTTCCGTTTAAATTGCGGTACGCTCGACAATGGATTTCTCTACGACCTTTCGATTGCTTTTACAACTGGGACACCTGAATATCCCTACAGTTCGGTTACCCGTTTGTGGAATGAGACTTATCCCTTCGGAGATCCGGATAATCTTCAGCCCGTTGAACCAGTCAATATTTCATTCAATGAAAATGCGGTTGCTGCAACCCTCAAGGTAGTTTCTACAGGGCATGGCTGGGGAGATAACAATACTGGTAATGCAGCAGAATTCCATGAAGATACTCACCATATTTGGGTAAATGGCAGCCAGACCTTTGAACAGCACAACTGGAATGACTGTAATCCGAATCCGGACGGGTGCAGCCCACAAAACGGTACCTGGTTCCATGACAGAGCCGGATGGTGTCCGGGAGCTATTGCCCCGTGGTTTGATTACAATATGACTGAATATATTGGGAATAATGTTGCCCTGGAATACATTTTTGATGAAGATTATGTAGATAATTGTCACCCCAATAACCCGGGATGCGTCAGCGGTGTGACCTGTGACGACTGTAATGATGGGTTCAACCCGCATTTGATCGTCGCTACCAACCTGGTAACCTTCTCCGGAGTACCACTTACAGAGGCTGTAATGGTAAGTGCAAATGAACCAGTAGTTGATCAAAATACCGTGAAAATTTTTCCTAATCCAAGCAGTGGACAATTTACCATTGCCATGGAAAAAACGGCCAAAGAAATTTACGTGAGAATACATAACAATACAGGACAACTGGTTAAAAGCCTAAACCCTGTTGACCAGCCAACCAAAGAATTGGTAGTCGACATGTCCGGCTTACCGGGAGGTATTTACCTGATAGATATCGATATGGATGGGGAGCGCCTTACAAAGAAACTTATTCTCGATTAGATATAGTTGTACTTTGAACTTCTTAAATCCCGTTTTTTGGCTTTGGCCAGGAATCGGGATTTTTGTTTTAAACTATTTTCTTTCCAACCTTTCTCTGATACCTGTTCGGTATCAGAATCGTTTCTGCATTTATTAAAAAAAATCATATTCCCATAAATGTCCTGTTTACCAAAATTTCATCCAACCGGACATCATGTGGCTCCAATGGTAAATTGTCGACTTCCTGAAAAGGGTAAAATATACCGACTTTTTTAGCGGCTGGATTTTCAGCCAGAAAAGTGTCGTAATAACCGCCACCATACCCAAGCCGGTAATTGTTGCTGTCAAAGGAAAGCCCGGGAGTAATCATCATATCGTATGTGCCTGTAAACACTTTTTCTCCAGTAGGATGAACAGTTCCGAAGACACCCTTTTCCAATTCATTCAAAGACTTTAAGACAAGATCTTTAGAGTATATTAAGCTTTGCCCTGGTTTGGAAGTGAATACCAAATTAAACTAAATAATGGCTTAAGCATTGTCTTTAGGCTTATACATTACAATGATCTGAACTAAAACTGCCAGAAAAATTAACATATAAATCTCTATTTGAGTAAATAATTCGACCGTATCGACAGCGCGTTTACTGATCAACATTTGCTTATTACCTTCATTAAGCTGTATTTTAGACAGGTCATCGAGGTTTTCTTTGATTATGGTAATTTGATTGACGACTTGAGAACGATCAGAAAAACCTGAATTTAAAAATCGATTTTCTGAATCCAATAGCAGCTGGACATTTTCCTTTAAATCACTAAAAACCTTACTTTCCTCCGCGGTCAACTTCGTTGCTTCGAATCTGGAAATTAGAGCTTGTAAATTATTATTGACCTTAATATTAGTCTGATTAAAAAAAGCAGAGTCTGACGAAGTAACGGCGGTTTCCTTCTGGTGAATCGTTTTTAACATTTTAAAAATTAAATCCTTAGCGATTAGTCGATCTTCGTAAATTGTAACAACTGAATCTCTAACACGAACGAAATTGTTCTTATCAATCAAATTAGTTGCTACAATTAAAAAGAACACCATCAATATTCCAAGTACCCATTTAATTTTATTGTAGAATGCCATAATTGACTTTTTTTAAAAAAGATTATATCAAATATACGGAAAAAGGTTACACGATATTATTATCTCAATAGTCCCCTTCACGACAACTTCAACCTTTAAAGGACGAAGGTCTTCCGGGAGTATTAGGTGCTTCACCTTTCTCCTTGAATTGTATAAGGCACACCCCCTTGTTGTCCTGAAGTTGATATTTTAACACCTACTGTTTTTCTCAATGCCATGGATTAGAAAATCTACTGTCCTAAAGGCTGAAATATTTGATCACACCTACAGGTTGTGCGGAACGGACATGCGTTAAATATAGAATGCCGTCACCCTTAAAAAGTTCTGTAAAACCACGCCTTTCTAACTACAAAAAAACGGTGGCTCATAGAAAATCACCCCAGGATTTCCTTCAACTTTCCAATAACCACATCCACTTCCTCCCGGGTATTATGGTGCGAAAAAGAAAACCTGATGGTCTTTCGCAAAGAATCTCCATGGATGGCTTCCAACACATGTGATCCGGCATCTGCCCCGGAAGAGCAGGCACTGCCTCCCGAAACGCTGACGCCGGCAATATCGAGATTTAAGAGTAACAGGTCAGCCTTTGGAGAAGGTGGGAATGAAACGCTCAATACTTTATAATGCCCGCCGGTTTCGGGGCCATTGAATTGAACATCTCCAATTTCAGCTACTAATTTATCCTTCATGTAAGACCTTAAGCCTTCAATTTGTTCACGCCTTTCTTCCAGGTTTTCATAGGACAGTTCCATGGCTTTGGCCAACCCCATAATATTGTGTATACTTTCTGTTCCTGCCCGCATATTACGTTCCTGTCCTCCCCCATCGATCATCGGTTTAATAATATTATCCCCGCTTATGTATGCAAAACCCACGCCCTTGGGACCATAAAATTTATGTGCAGAACCACTCATAAAAGAAATTTTCGTAGTAGATAGATCAAAGGGGAAATACCCAATGGTTTGAACGGTATCCGAGTGAAACAAAACACCAGCCGCTTCACAAATAGCAGCTACCGCTTCCAGGTCAATCATGCTGCCTGTTTCATTATTGGAATGCATTAAGGATACCAGGGTTTTCTTCTCCTTATTTTCCAGTAAATTTTGCAGTTGTTCCAATTCAGGCAGCCCTTTTTTATCGATGGCCAACATGACGATCTCTACTTCAGGCCAGTCCCTTTTTATTGCCTCAAAACTATGCAGGTTGCAATGGTGTTCTACCGGTGTACTGATTATTCGACGTACACCAAGATCCCTGACAGCTCCCTTCAAAATCATGTTATTGGACTCCGAACCTCCTGAAGTAAAAAATATCTCACCGATAGAAGCTCCGAGATAATGGGCGACCTTTTTTCTGGCCTGCTCAATGGCGGCTCTTGCTTTTCTTCCTTCTGCATGAATGGAGGAAGCATTGCCATACAAACCATTCATGGCATCCATCATCACCTTTTGCACTTCGGGGTCTATGGGAGTTGTTGCCGCATTATCAAAATATATTCGGGACATTGTTCTGGTTGCTGGTTACAAGTAACTGTTTGCTTTTTTTTAAAAAAAGAATTAATGCAATGGTTTTTCAAACCAATCTTTCACAAGTCGATATTCTGTTTGATCACCGCCTTTGAAGGTGAATTCATTGGTATGAAGATTGTATTCGTAATCTTTCTCCCACTCAACGTGGTTTTCACATAATGCTTCTATGCTGTCCAGTAAATGATCTATCTCAGCATCTGTCATAGTGGGATGCACAGACATTCTGATCCAGCCAGGTTTACCGGAAAGGTTCCCCGTATTGATCTGTTCGGTAATTTGTTTGGAAAACTCCTGGGTTACCTCCAATAGGTAATGTCCATAAGTTCCTGCACAGGAACAACCGCCCCTTACCTGAACCCCAAAGCGGTCATTCAACAGTTTTACGCCCAGGTTAAAGTGAAGATCATCCACATAAAAGGAAATAACCCCCAACCTGTCTCGTACATTATCCGCAAGGACATGTAAATTAGGCAATTGATCAAAACGATGCCATATCTTTTCGAGCATTTCCTCCTCCCTGGCCAGTATCTTGTCTACCCCCATTTCCTCTTTAAGCTGCATGGCCAGGGCCACTCTTATGGTCTGTAAAAAGGCTGGAGTCCCCCCATCCTCTCTGGCTTCAATTTCATCCACGTATTTGTGTTCCCCCCAGGGATTGGTCCAGTCTACTGTTCCTCCTCCTGGATTATCAGGAACCTTATTTTTATACAATTTAGGATCAAAAATCAACACACCCGTTCCCCCGGGTCCTCCCAAAAATTTATGTGGTGAAAAATAAATGGCATCGAGATGACGCATTTCATTTTCCGGCCTCATTTCTATTTCAATATAAGGAGCTGAACAGGCAAAATCAACAAAACACAACCCACCGTGCTTATGCATCATTTCGGCTACATCGTGGTAGGGCGTTATGATACCAGTGACGTTGGAGCAACTGGTAATAGCAGCTACTTTTTTCTTTCGATCCTTGTATTGGATCAGCAAGGCTTCAAGGTTATCCAACTCCATCAGTCCCTCCTTATTGGCAGGAATGACAACAACATCTGCAAGGGTTTCCAGCCATGAAGTCTGGTTTGAATGGTGTTCCATATGACTCACAAAAATGACAGGTCTTTTTTCTTCAGACAACCGACATTCTTTCCGAAACCGTTCGTGTACTTTTATTCCGAGAATACGCTGGAATTTATTGACTACCCCTGTCATTCCTGAGTTGGAAGAAATGATAACATCACTTTCCCAGGCCCCAACGTGTTTTTTGATGTATTTCTTGGCATGGTGATA
Source organism: uncultured Bacteroidota bacterium (assembly GCA_942492125.1). GTDB lineage: Bacteria > Bacteroidota > Bacteroidia > Chitinophagales > Saprospiraceae > BCD1. The sequence goes on along the minus strand of CALODM010000013.1, from coordinate 350,811 downwards.
GGCCATGGTCATACTGGATCCTGTCACGGTTGTTTCTGTATGTGTATTTCCAACAAAAGGCCCGATTTTTTCAGAAATCAATTTTTCCACCGGTCCATATAAACGACCACTGGCTGTCCAATCGGCATATAAAATCCTTTTTTCTCCAAAAGGGGTTTCAAAAGTCTGGTCATAACCTACGACATTTTTCCGAAAGGGTTCAAAATAGCTTTCAAGCTTGCTTTTTGATTTTATTTTAGTTGACTGCATTGCCTTACACTTTTGAAAAAAAATTGCTTTTGCAAAGAAACGGAAAAGTAAGACAATAAAGAAATGGAAAAGGCCCTGAGAGGTTTACAACTCGCAGGGCCCTGATTTTATTACCCGGTTATGAAATACCGGCTTCTTTTTGACTAAACAAAATCTTTATCGAGAATATCTTCGTCTACCAGGTCATTGCCTTCGAGAATAAACTCACCCTTGAGGTCATCATAGAAGTTGGCGTAACTGACCTGCATATAAGGCACCAGCCATAAAAATCCAATTCCCAGGGTGAGGATACACAACAAACTCAAACCAAAGAAGATAAGGGACATCTCAAAGTATTTCCATTTGTAACCATCCATCATATCACGGCTTTTCTTCAAAGCCTCCATTGGGCCGATTTCCCTGTCTTCAGAAAGGATAAAGAAGGTTTGAGAGTAAGCAATGGCAGCAATGATTCCAGGAATGATGAGTAATAACATCCAAAGCATGATAAAAATAACCATCAGGATATAAGCACCGACCGTGTTGCCAAAGTTTTTGAAACCATCAAAGATCTGCTCCAGCTTAGCGTCTTCTCCCCGGGCGATTTTAAGTGAAAAGATGGCAAAACCCACGGCCATGGGACCTGAGATGATCAATCCCAAGCCGGGGACGCCGTTTGCGGCCCCAATAATTACGGCATAAACTACAAAGGTAGCTATGGCAAGTCCCCATTTACCTTCCAGGGATTGCCTGGCCTGTCTCATTAATACGTTGTTTTCAGTTGTCATTGTTACTTAAAATGTTAGGTGATTAAAAACATTTTCAATGTACTCAAGACAGGCGTTGAATACCATAAATCTCTATGAAATCAACAAAATTTTAGACATAACCTATTGACAAAGCTTCTATTCGCTCAGGTTCTGGAAATCCTGCTTGATCCTGGCAACCAACTCACTGGCCCGGGCTTCCGTAGGTGCTTCAGCATAAATTCTAATGATAGGTTCCGTATTCGATTTCCGGAGATGAACCCAACTATCCTTAAAATCAATTTTCAATCCGTCGATAGTGTTACAATCCTCGGATTGATATTTTATGTGCATTTTTTCCAATAAGCCTTCCATATCCAAAGCCGGATTGAGGGCTACCTTATCTTTGGTCATAGAATACGCAGGATATCCTGCGCGCAATTCAGACATTTTTTTCTTAGAACGTACTAAGTGGGTTAATAATAATGCTATCCCCACCAAAGCGTCACGTCCGTAGTGTAATTCCGGCAATATTATTCCGCCGTTACCTTCTCCCCCAATGACTGCATTTTGGTCTTTCATTTGTTGAACCACATTGACCTCTCCAACCGCTGCTGCAAAATATTCCCCGCCATGTTTGATGGTGATATCCTTAAGTGCTCTGGAAGAAGAAAGGTTGGAAACGGTATTCCCTCTTTTTTGACCGAGAATATAATCAGCCACAGCCACCAAGGTATATTCCTCCCCAAAGTGAGTACCATCCTCATTGACGAAGACCAGTCTGTCCACATCAGGATCTACGGCTATTCCCATATCAGCTTTTTCAGTAACAACCCTCTCAGAAAGTTCGGTGAGATGTTTGGGTAATGGTTCCGGGTTGTGGGCAAAATTGCCATCAGGGTTACCATTAAGCAATACATATTCACAGCCAAGTTTTTCGAATAAAGGGGGCAAGGCTATAGCACCGGTAGAATTGACGCAATCGACGACCACCTTAAAACCTTTGTCTCGTATTGCGGCAACATCAACAAGCTCCAGTTCCAGTATTTTGTCAATATGAAAATCCACCATATCCTCTCTTGTGGAATATTGTCCCAAATTATCAACAGATGCATACTGAATGCCTCCTCCCTCGATCAGACTCAGAAAGGCTCTTCCGTCCTCAGCAGAAATAAACTCTCCTTTATTGTTGAGCAATTTCAGGGCATTCCACTGCCTTGGGTTGTGACTTGCTGTGAGAATGATCCCTGCTCCGGCTTCCAGGGCAGGAACGGCCATTTCCACTGTGGGGGTCGTCGATAATCCCAAATCGACAACATCGATACCGAGGCTCATCAAGGTATTGGATACCAATTGGCTCACCATTGCACCGGAAATCCGGGCATCGCGGCCAATCACCACCTTTGAAGCAGCGCCTTTATTAAGCAACCAGGTGCCAAAGGCTGCTGTACATTCTACAATATCCTGAGGAGTTAGGTTATCTCCTGATTTGCCACCAATGGTGCCCCGTATACCTGAAATTGATTTGATTAATGCCACGGCTTTTTTTTTGTGGGCAAATGTAGGGAAGATTTTGGAAAAGAAGGGAGTCCCGATTGTCCGAATGAATTGGAGGAAATTTTTCCAATAGTTTTCAGGAAGAAGGCTGCAATGAGATTAAGATGAATGCACCCAAAAATGCCCGCCGGCAGTGTAACTGACCAGCGGGCGTTATAGGCGTTTTAGAAGTTCCCGGCAAATTTTGTTCAAAAAATAATTCAGGTGATTTCTATAAAGCAATTCAATTACAGGGAATTGCCGGGATGGTAATTGAATTAAAGTTTATGGGGCGTCAGGGCTTTATTTTATCTTCGACCTTTTTCAGGTTGCTTTTAAACAACTCTAACTGAGGGTCGTTATTTTTCATGGCCAATTCAACGGCTTTTTTATAATTATCAAGAGCTTCTTTCATATCCCCCTTGGTAGCCAGGGCTTCGGCATAACTGTCATATACATTGGCAGATTCCGGATATAACTTTGTATTACACCATAAAATGACCTCCGCCATTTCAGGTTTTTCCAATTCTCCCAGGAAAGAATACCCCATATAATTGATGTCTTCTTCATTGAACAGGCCAATCTCCCTTGCCGTTTCAAATCGATTCAGTACTGCTTTTTTGGCATACTTTGCATCAAGCTCGTTCGCAGCTGAGGTGTATTTATCCAATTCTTTTGTGATATCATCGAAGACAGCCCGGAATTGTTTTTCCTTGCCGGCCCTGTATTTTGCAGCGGCTGCCGTGGCCAACTCAAGTCCCTTAGCAAGGGCCTCTTCAGCATCTACCTTGACTTCGGGGACCACTCCCACTCCTTCCCAATTGGTACCGGTTACAGGGTTGATGGCCTTTCCGGCAGGAATGAAAACACTCAGATAATCGTTGATTGGTCGGGTTCCGCCCGGATTTGCCCCTCCGCCCGTAGTTTCTCCTACGAGGGTTGCTCTTTTTTGGGTTTGCATATTGTAGGAAAACTCCTCTGCTCCCGAAAAAGTACGGTTACTCGTCAATACAAACAGAGGTACATCAGCCATTTTGTTTCCATTGACTTCCTCAAAAGTCCAAAATTCGTCTGTCCTGTCTCCTTCTCGCCAATAGAGGCTGTTAAGATGTACCTTTTTGTCAAAAAAATAACTGCAGAGGTATTGAACCATGGATGGATCCCCTCCTCCGTTTTTACGCAAGTCAATAATAATGGCATCAGAGCCAGCCAATAAAGCCATATAATGATCTGCTACCGGGCCACCGACACCAACACCAGCAAAACCACGCAAATCAAGATACCCCACGTTCTCCGGAAATTTTTTAGCCTCCATAAACCCGGCGGTATTGGACCGGGAACGCATTTTGTAATCCAGGTGTTCCTCAAACATCCGGTCCACCGTATTGGGGGGTGCCTGCCCAACCATTCTTGGCCGGATGCGCATGTGCTTGTCCTTATTGATCACCTGGACCTGAGCAGTGAGTTCCTCCGCAAATGATTGCAGATCATTGTATTTAACAAAGTGGCCGGTGAGCATTAATTGGTTGAGATGATCTTCTGTTTTTTTGGCCACTTCAGGAAAAACATAATAATCATTCATCAACTGATTCAACGTTGTAATGGAAGATTTTTTAAAAACTTCATCTATCTCTACTTCCTGGGCCTGAAGTGTAAAAACGGCAGTCATCAGCAACAGAAGCAAAAAAATTACGGGTGATTTCTTCATAATTAGGAGCAATATTTTTCAAATAAGGTAATGTCTAAAAATTCCATTCAATTCATTCCCTGAAAACAGTATTTAATGCAAAAACTTCCGGAAAACCGGATAAAACGGAAAGGTAGATTACCGGAACTTCAGCTGTCTCTTCCAATATTCCATTCTCCCAACTATCCTAAGCTTCCGGGTGAGTTTACCATCAAAATTAAACAAATGATTTTCAGAGGATTAAAATTTGAACAAGTACTATCCTCAAATATATGGGGATACTACCTATCAAAATTGTAAAAAAGTTAATCAGGGAATGAAAATCAATTCACAGGATCATAAATATTAAACAATCTCTTGGAAATGGCTTCCTGAGATATTTTGAGTAAATGATGATCATTGTTAAAGAATTGTTTGGGACTGCAATAGAAAAAAGCCTTGAATTCCTTGATGAAATGTGCCTGATCATAAAAACCTGCTTCCAACCCCAGTTGCGTGAGATTTTGATTAGGCATATTTTGCTGCAGGTAGAGAAAGTAATTGAGTCGCCAGATCCGGGATACTTTTTTAGGCGTCAGTCCGATTTTATTGATAAAATTATTTCTTAGACCAACCTTGCTGATGCTAAACTCCTGGTACATATCATTGACGCGAATAATGCCTTTGCGGTCAAGGATGTAATTTACCTGGTCTCTCAGCACGGGATCTACCGAAAGGTTTTCACGAGCAATGGTCAACATCAAATCTTCGGCCAATGATATTTTTTTTTCAACTTCCTGTTCCTTAAGGATTTTAGAGATCAATTTTTCACAAAGCGCATCAATCTGGAAAATATCTGAGATGGCAATGGCTTTATCATTCAATTTATACAACGGAATTGAGATGAGATTCCAAAAGGCAAAGGGCTTAAAGCGAATCCCAAAAACTTTCACCGATTTGGACACCCCATATTGAATGCTGTTGGTTCGTTGTCCCATAAATGCGGCACCGGTAGGAATTGGTTGCCACGCTTTTGCATGCAAGGGCCTGAAGGACAGCTTTTCAGTGGAGAAAATAAAATCGTAAGTACAATCAGGAGATAACAATTCAAATTCACCCTGAAGGTCTTCGGGAGCAAATGCTAGTTCCCAAAAACATTCTATGTGCCGGGAAAGGGAACTGATAGGCAGGTATTCCTGATAATACATGTTCTGATTTATAATTGACAGCTAAACAACTAAAAATTAGGGAAAGGATTAAAAATAATAGACAAAACCACCTGTTTTAACCATAATTCAACCTCGTTCCCTCTTTAAGAAACAATAGGAATTTGGAATAATTGAGCAGGGAACCCTGAGGATAATGAAACTTGTTGTCCATAAAAGTCAACCAGAAGCAAGTAAGTTATTATTTGAAAAATTTAATTCATTTACAATGAATTTTCATTAAGCATCAAAAAGATGGCTTCGTTTTAAAAGGCGCTGTAAATCTTCCGGAGTATCAATACCGATGCTGTCATTGGGCGTAATTCCAACAAAAATAGCATACCCGGACTCCAGCCATCTCAATTGCTCCAGAGATTCTGATTGTTCCAGGCGAGAAGCAGGTAGCTGGCTTAATTTCAGAAGTGTTTCCCTGTCAAATCCGTAGATCCCAAGATGTTTGAGATATCGATGATGTTTCAGCCAGTCACTTTGCGGGATCTTTCTCATAAAGGGTATGGCTTGCCGACTGAAATATAAAGCCCGGTTATGTTCATTAAGCACAACTTTTACTGCATTGGGGTCAAAAAGCGTTTGGGTGGTATTAACAGGCGTTGCCAAAGTAGAGATAGTTAGTTCATCATGGTCCAAAAGCGGTTGCACTACCCTATTTACATCTTCAGGCGACAAAAAGGGTTCATCGCCCTGGACATTAATGACAATTTCATATTCAGGCAAAGCATTGGCCACTTCAGCACACCGATCCGTTCCACTCAGATGTGTACTGGAAGTCATGATCACTTCTCCGCCGAAGGATTTAACATGATCAAAGATGCTGTTATCATCGGTGGCCACGATTACTTTGGTAACCAAATTAGCATTACAAACCTGATCATAAACCCGGCGGATCATACTTTTCCCTGCGATATCAACGAGGGGTTTACCCGGGAAACGGGTAGAAGCATAACGGGCTGGAATGATGGCTAGTACGGACATTGCAGGTTGTTGGTTACTGGTTATTGGTTTCAGAAACAAAGTCAAACAAATTTAATGGGATTATTTTTAATAATGGCAGGAATAAATTAATTTCCAGCTTAAATAATAATTGTCAACATGAACAAGATCTATTATCTCTCCACCTGTTCCACCTGTAAACGCATCATGGATGAATTGACTATTGGGGATAATTTTGAGAAACAGGATATCAAGTTTGAAAAAATCACAGAGGAACAGCTTGATCTCATGGCCCAAAAGGCAGGTTCGTATGAAGCACTTTTTAGTAAAAGATCACGCCAGTACCGGGCACTGGGGCTTCACGAAAAGGCACTAACGGAAGAAGATTTCAAAAAATATATCCTGGAGGAATACACTTTTTTGAAGCGCCCGGTTTTGTTAATTGGAGATGATATTTTTATTGGCAACACTAAAAAAGTTGTTGAAGCAGCTGCTGTTGCCCTGAAGTCTTAACCTTGTGTTTTAATGGGTCTTTCGCTTGACATTGTTAATTATTTCCCGTTTATTTAAAAATTAATTAACCAAAAAAACACCAATGCCATCCATCCTTGATTTACCCCCTCCAAACGTTCAACAAGAATTATTGGAATTAAAAGAAGATCTCGACAAAAAGATTCCTGCCAAAAAACTGGACCGCAACCTGCTCATTGCCAGCTGGAATATCCGGGCCTTTGGGAATTTAACCAGAAAATGGGAAACGTCAGAGGATGACTCTCCACGTCGGGATTTACATGCTGTCACCTGTATTGCCGAGATATTATCCCGCTTTGATGTCGTTGCCATTCAGGAGGTAAAAGCCAATATCAGAGCCTTAAGAGATACCCTGAAGTTATTGGGAAATAACTGGGGACTCATCCTAACGGATGTTACCAGGGGAAGTGCAGGAAATGGAGAAAGAATGGCCTATATTTTTGATACCCGACGCGTTCAATTGTCGGGATTGGCAGCTGAATTAGTAGTTCCCAAGGAGTGGTTAGGACAAATTGGCGGGGATGCCTTTCAGGAACAGTTTGTAAGAACACCCTATGCCGTCGGTTTCAGATCTGTCAACAAAACATTCATCCTGGTAACACTTCACGTTAAATACGGAAAAAAAGCCTCCGAACGGGTTGATGAATTAAAATCCATTGCCAAATGGATTTCCAATTGGGCAAAAGATGTAAATGCCTATCATCAAAATCTAATCGCCCTCGGTGATTTTAACATTGATGCACGCGGAGATATATTAGACAAGACCTTCCTCTCCCATGGTTTGCATGTGCCGGCAGCACTCCAAAATGAAGCCGTTACCCGCTCCATTTTTGATGAGACCAAATATTACGACCAGATTGCCTGGTTTGAAGGCAGTGACAACCGGCCGAAGTTATCCTCTTACTTTTTGCGTGGTGGCAATTACGACTTTGTAGGGCAGGTCATGAAAAACAGGGACATTACCAAGCAACAACTGTCCTGGCTGATTTCTGACCATTACCCCCTTTGGGCCGAGTTTAAATTATAGGAACTTGAAAGGGATGTTATTCGGTAAATCTATAACATTGATTTGTGTTAAATCAGGGCCTAACTTGAAGTTTGACCCTGATTTTTTTATTGCTGCTCCAGCCATTTCCGGGCATTCACGAATGCTTCTATCCATGGGGAGATGACATCCGCTCTGTCGGCTGGGTAATTGGCCCAGTTCCATTTAAAAATAGATCTTTCAATGTGGGGCATCATTACCAGGTGCCTTCCATCTTTGCTGGCCATGAAGGCTGTATTGTAATCACTGCCGTTGGGATTAGCAGGATATCCTTCATAAGCGTATTTGGCAACGATATTGTAGTCTTTTTCTGCTTTGGGCAACTGGAATTTTCCTTCCCCGTGGGATATCCAGACACCCAGGGTGCAACCACCCAGGGTTTCCAACATCACGGAATTGTTTTCCGGTATTTGGACAGAAGTAAAAGCACTCTCGTGCTTATGGGAATCATTGTGCAACATTTTGGCTTTCCGGTCATGGTCAGGGTTTATCAAACCCAGTTCGATAAACAACTGGCATCCGTTGCAAATTCCAATGGAGAGTACATCATCCCTTTTGAAGAAATTTTCAAGAGTCCGGCGCGCTTTTTCATTGTACAAAAAGGCTCCTGCCCACCCTTTGGCTGATCCCAAAACGTCTGAATTGGAGAAACCGCCAACAGCACCCAGAAACTGGACATCCTCCAGGGTTTCCCGGCCACTGATCAGGTCGGTCATATGTACATCTTTCACATCAAAACCTGCCAGATACATGGCGTGTGCCAACTCCCGTTCGGAATTACTACCCTTCTCCCGAAGCACTGCCGCTTTAGGCCTTGGCTTTGAAGGATCAATTACAGGAACCTCCCCGGTAAACCCTTGCGGGAATTGATAACGTAAAGGTTGGTTCTTATAATTATCATAACGTTCCTTAGCTTTTGAAGCTCCGGATTGGTTAGCATCCAACAGGTAAGAAGTTTCATACCATACATCTCTCAATTCAGGAACGTTAAATTGGAAATTTTCATCACCATTTTTAACTTCCAGGGTTGATTCACCAGTTACGGTTCCGATTTTAAAGCATTCAACACCGGCAGTTTTCAGAGCTGCTTCCACAGATTGATCTTTTGCCTGGAATAGTACGCCGCTATTTTCCGCAAAAAGTAATTTTACAGTATCAGCCTCTCCAAGGGATGTCAAATTTACCATTGCCCCGAGTTCATTGTCGGCAAAACACATCTCCAGCAAAGTGGTCAACATCCCACCGGCAGAAATATCATGGCCTGCAGTTATCAACCCTCTGTGGATCAAATCCTGCAGGGCATTAAAAGCCTTCACAAAGTGATCCGGTGCATTGGTATCAGGAGCTTCATTGCCAATTTTGTTTAAAACCTGGGCCAAGGATGATCCACCCAGTTTATACCCCCCGGTAGACAGGTTGACATAATAAATATCTCCGCCATCTCTTTGCAGGACCGGTTCAACTATTGCCGTAATATCGTCACAATGAGCAGCGGCAGAAATAACTACCGTCCCTGGGGCGATGACCTCATCATTGGGGTACTTTTGCTTCATGGAGAGAGAATCTTTTCCTGTAGGCACATTAATCCCCAAAGCAATGGTAAAATCAGATACGGCTTTGACGGCCTCATACAAACGGGCATCTTCGCCTTCATTTTTACAGGGCCACATCCAGTTGGCAGATAAGGAAACCGACTTCAAACCGTCTTTCAAAGGAGCCCATACGATGTTCGTCAGAGCCTCTGCAATAGAATTTCTGGCACCGGCACCGGGTTCCACTAATCCACTGATCGGAGCATGTCCGATTGAAGTAGCCAATCCATCTTTTCCGTCAAAACCCAAAGCCATCACGCCGCAGTCATTCAAAGGCAACTGCAAGGGACCTGCGCATTGTTGCTTTGCCACTAAACCACCGACACAACGGTCGACTTTATTGGTCAACCAGTCCTTACAGGCAACGGCCTCCAGCTTGAGTACATCTTTGATATAGTTTTGGATATTTGAAGCGGAATAATGGAGTCCGGCATAATTCCGCTGAACGACTTTGTCAGCCATAATCGTTTTAGGAGAACTGCCAAACATATCTGTCAGTTCCAGGTCCATGGGTCGTTCCTGTTTTTTGGCAGATTCAAAGGTGAAGCGGAAATCTCCGGTAACTTCACCAACCTCATACATTGGTGCTCTTTCGCGATCGGCAATACGTCTAAGGGTTTCCAGGTCTTTTTCAGCAATAACCAGTCCCATACGTTCCTGAGATTCATTACCGATAATCTCTTTGGCGGATAAGGTAGGATCTCCAATCGGTAATTTATCCATATTAATTTTTCCACCGGTCTCCTCCACCAATTCTGAAAGACAATTCAAGTGTCCACCGGCACCATGGTCATGAATGGATACGATGGTATTAACATCATTTTCCACCATTCCCCGGATGGCATTGGCTACCCTTTTCTGCATTTCGGGATTAGAGCGTTGCACGGCATTGAGCTCAATGCCCGTACTGAACTCACCTGTATCTGCAGATGAAACAGCGGCACCCCCCATGCCAATCCGATAATTATCACCGCCAAGTACGACGATCTTATCCCCTTTTTTAGGAGCATCCTTCAAAGCGTAGTCAGCCTTCCCATAGCCAATACCTCCGGCCAACATGATCACTTTATCAAATCCCAATTTTCTCGCTTCTTCTTCATGTTCAAAAGTAAGCAGTGATCCAGAAATCAATGGCTGGCCAAATTTATTGCCAAAATCAGAAGCACCGTTGGAGGCCTTGATCAAAATGTCCAGCGGTGTTTGGTATAACCAGTCCCGTTCCTGCATCCCTTTTTCCCATGGCCTGTTTTCTGTCAACCTGGAGTATGAAGTCATGTAGACCGCAGTACCTGCCAAAGGCAAAGACCCCTTTCCTCCAGCCAGACGATCCCTGATCTCTCCTCCCGAACCGGTCGCAGCTCCATTAAAGGGTTCCACGGTGGTCGGAAAGTTGTGGGTTTCTGCCTTGAGGGAAAGCACTGAATCAAAAGATTTCTTTTGATAAAAATCAGGCTTATCGGGACTTTTGGGTGCAAATTGGGTTACTACAGGGCCTTTGAGGAAGGCCACATTGTCTTTATAGGCTGAAACGATGGAATTGGGATTTTCCAGTGAGGTCTTTTTAATCATTTTAAAAAGTGAATCCTCTTTTTCCTGCCCGTCTATTACAAAAGTACCATTGAATATTTTGTGCCGGCAGTGTTCACTGTTTACCTGGGAGAATCCAAATACTTCGGAATCGGTCAATTTCCGGCCGATCCTTTTGGCCATATTTTCCAAATAGGCAACTTCTTCTTCATTTAATGCCAGGCCTTCGGCCAAATTGTATGCCTGAATATCATCAATTTCCTCTACCGGTGCAGGTTCAAGGTGGATTGTGAAAATGTCCTGGTTAAGATTTTTGTATTTCTGGCTCAACATGGGGTCAAAATCGTGAGCATCTGCTGCCGCACTGAAAAACGCTTCAATCCTGGTAATGCCCGTAATAGCCATGTTCTGGGTAATTTCCACAGCATTGGTACTCCATGGCGTAATCATTGCTGCACGAGGACCGATGAAGGTTGCCTCTATTTCAGAAGCATTGACCAGAGGTTGATCACCGAACAGCCAGGATAGTTTGTTTATGTCTTCCCTGGAGAGCTTTTGCGCTGCTTCAACGGCAAAAATATGTTGGGAGATATCACCGAAAAAAAGGATCATGGCACTGCATTTTGAAATGAAGGGGCAAAGTTCCCCTTTTTCAACCAAAAAAGTGTCATTGCTTGCCGGAAAATTTGGACTTTATTGGGTTAAAGGGAAACTTCTCAATGTCGCAGGGTTATCATGGCGATACCATTTGGCATCTTTGGCTGAGAAAGCTACCTGGCCTGGAGGAAAGAATATATTTTTTTACCCTCACATAGATTTCCACCTATTGCATCCATTCATTCTACGATCAATTCCACTGCTGCCAGGATGGACCCTCACAAAACTGGAATAACATTATTCGACGCAATACATATTGGACAAGACGAAACAACAGTGTACTGACCAGTAATAAATGAAAAATTCAAATTACTTCCTATTTTGCGGTATTGTTTTGTTTCTAAAATCTTGTCACATGTTTTATTACCTGAAATCACCCATTTCCATTATTTGCTTTTTGGTCCTTGGCTTTTACACATTTGCCCAGGGACAGCCTAATCATGGTTTAAAATTTGAACAGCTGGGTTCTATGCTGAGTTCTCCCAACCAATACAGGGGAGCCGACGGTGCCCCCGGTCCGGATTATTGGCAACAAAACGCTGATTATATCATTGATTGTCAATTAGATGTAGATAATCAGCGACTGGATGGGGCTGAAATGATCACCTATCACAATAATTCCCCTAATACTTTGAGATACCTATGGTTGCAGTTGGATGAAAACCAACACGCCGCTGATGCCAACAACCAAAAATTTGAACCCAGCGGAATTTCTCCAACCATGAGTGAACAAGAGCTTCGGGCACTGGAACCCTGGCGCGAGCTCGATAAATTTGGTGTAAACATCCAAAAGGTTGCTCAAAAGGATGGAACACCTCTGGAATATTCCATCAATAAAACCATGATGCGGATAATGCTTCCCAAGCCATTAAAGCCCGGAGAAAGTTTTACATTCATGGTTAAATGGCATTACTATCTCATTGACCGGATGAATTCCATTAGGTGGCGGCGTGGTGGTTATGAATACTTTCCCGAAAGAGAAGATAATTACATTTTTACCATCACCCAGTGGTTTCCCCCTGTGTGTCTACAGCGATTTTGAAGGTTGGCAAAACAAGCAATTTACCGGCCGCGGAGAATTCGCCCTGACCTTCGGCAACTATATCGTGAAAATGACCGTGCCCGAAGATTACGTTGTCGGCTTCTACCGGCGAATGTCAGAACATCGAAGATGCTCAGTATTCACACCGGCTCAGCTCAAGCGTTGGGAGCAGGCCCAAAAATCGCCGACCAACCTATCGAGATTGTCACTTTGGAGGAAGCCAAAAAGAACACGAAAAAGAAGCCAAAAAGCGACCAAACCCGAAAACCTGGCATCTACAAGGCGGATAATGTACGGGATTTTGCCTGGACCGCCAGCCGCAAATTCGTCTGGGACGCCATGCCCCATTTTAACGGAAGACGGCAACCGGGTGATGTGTATGAGCTATTATGGAAAAGAAGCCTATCCGATCTACAACGGAGATATTCTACCAAAACGGTAGCGCATACCCTGAAGACCTACTCTAAATATTCGATCCCCTATCCCTACCCGGTTGCGATTTCCGTGGAAGCTGCCAACGGTATGGAATATCCGATGATCTGCTTCAACCCGGCCGGGCCGAAGAAGATGGTACCTATACCGAACGCAGGCCAAATACGGTGCCATTTCGGTGATCATTCACGAGGTAGGACACAATTACTTCCCGATGATCATCAACAGCGATGAACGTCAATGGACCTGGATGGACGAAGGCATCAATACCTTTTTGCAGTTCCTTACCGAACAGGAATTCGATAATAACTATCCTTCCCTGGGACGGGCCCGCTTACGCCATCACCGACTACATGAAGCCTGCCAAAAGATCAGCTGGAACCCATTATGACCAACAGTGAGAACATCGTGCAGTATTTTCCGAACGCTTACCTGCCAAGCCGCCACGGCACTGAATATCTTGCGGGAGACCATTATGGGCCGCGAACTATTCGATTATGCCTTTAAAGAATACTGCCGGCGCTGGGCTTTCAAACATCCTACGCCCGCTGATTTCTTCCGAACGATGGAAGATGCGAGTGCGGTGGACCTGGACTGGTTCTGGCGGGGATGGTTCTACACCACCGAGTCGGTAGATATTTCCCTCGACAGCATCCAATGGTACAAAGTGGATCTGGAAAATGATCCGGAGCCGGGAGATCTACTAGCCTATCAAAAAAGTGAAAAACCTTTCGAGAACATTTCCAAGAAACGCAACAAGAGAAGAGGGATTGAATTTTCCATCGAAAAGGATGAGGAATTGAAGGATTTTTACACCAATTATAAGCCCTGGGAAACGGAAGATTCCATCTCAGACCACAACGGTAGTCCCTGTTTGAGGAAACGTTCAGCAAAAAAGAAAAGAAAAAAACGCGCAATTCGGGATCAAAAAACTATTACGAATTATTTTTCAGCAATAAAGGTGGTTTGGTGATGCCCGTGATCATCGAATGTACCTTTGAAGATGGCACCACCGAGATAGAACGCAGTGCCCGCCGAAATGTGGCGGAAGAACGAACATAAGTTCAAAAGGTATTCGTAAAGGATAAGCTGGTTACCGCTATCCGGATTGATCCCTACAACGAAACCGCAGACATTGATGAGAGTAATAATAACTGGCCGGTTCGCGAGGTGCCCACCCGCTTCCAGGTCTTTAAGAAGCACAAACAACTGGAACAGGAAAACCCTATGCAAAAGGCGAAAAAGAAGGTGAAGAAGCCATAAGGGTTGTTCAAGGGCGACAAAAAAACCGTATAACCCTCCTGCCAGCCTGTCAGCAGGAAAAACAGGGGGGTTACATCAAAAGTGAATAATAGGATTCCCTGACCTGGGGTCTACGCAGCTTGGAGCTACTTTTACCTCCAATGCACATGTACGCTATGCTCCATCCAGGGGAGTTTAACGGTGGCAATAGCCCAGGGGAGACTATCCAACAATAGATCGTAACTTCTTTGCTCTACGTATAAGTTCCAATATCCCTCCTCCTGCCACTCAAGTTTTCCCGCGCGATTTAAAAATGTATCTCTGAATCCTTCTGTAGTTGTGTTTCCGATAACTTGCCAATTATCCACAATTCCGGACAACATACTATGGGTAAGCTCAATTTCATTTTCTATTAACTCAATGCCGTCTGGCACAGGCGTATCAACAGGCAATCCACATAATATCTTATTAAAAACCAGTAAATATTCTTCCGTTTCACTCATTCCGGTTACAGCATACTGAATTAAATGAACAGCTCTAAGCGCCATAGCTTCAGTTTTAAAACTTTCTCCTGTGCTCATACCAAGCACATCAAAATACCTTGGAAGGAATGGAGCTACAATAACAAGCCCGGCATTGCTGATATAAATATCCTGGTTTTGTAATTCTTCTTTCGAGGATTCCATAGGCTATTGTATTGGAAAGATTTTAATTAGGCAAACAAATATACTCACAACCAACCAATAAAAAATTTCTACCTGAAACCTTGTTTAAAAAACAGGGTATTTGGAGCATTGACGACAGGAATTATCAGGGTAACTTTAGACGCATTACCCTTTCCCTATTGAATTACCCCCGTAAAAATCGCCACATAATACAACCCGGACAAAATAAAAACCACCCCCGCCACCAGGCGCATGACCTTTTCTGCTTTGGCGATCCGATGGTAAAATACGCCAATTTTGCCGGCAGCAAAGGCTAAGAGGTAGGTAAAAACAATGACGGGTAATCCGGTAGCCACAGCAAAAACAATTGGCAGATATAATCCTTTTACACTGCCTATGGTCATGGGGATGAGGATACCAAAATACAGGGCGCCGCTGTAAGGACAAAAAGCCAGCGCAAAAATAACCCCGATCAAAAAAGCGCCGAGCATACCTTTGCCTTCCAGTTTCTCTGAAAGTTTTTCTTTTAAACCCGACTCTTTCCAAAAGTTAAGCCTGATGACATTCAGCATGATGAGGCCCAGTAGAATCAATAACGGGCCCAGAAATTTTTCTCCATTCTGATTCAGGAACCTGGCCACATGGAATTTGCTGGCTCCAAAAAACAATATTACGCCGATCACGGTATAACTGAATGCCCTCCCCAGGGAATAAACGATACCACTTAAAAAGACTCTTCTCGAATTGGTTATGTGCTTGGAGATATAGGCTGTAGCCGTGATATTGGTTGCCAGTGGACAAGGACTGATCGCTGTCATAAGCCCCAAGACAAAAGCTGAAAATACCGGGACATTGTAATTATCCAAAATGGATTGCAGATATTCCATAACAGGTTTTTAAAAGATCAGGTTAAAAACATAACCCGAAAAAATGATACATACGGCAACTACCCCAAAAAACACGCCAATCAGTTTCATGGTCATGACTTTCTTTAACAACATGGCCTCCGGAAGTGATAAAGCCACAACCCCCATCATAAAAGCAATAGCGGTTCCCAGCGGTATTCCTTTGGCTACCAAAACCTGGACCACAGGCAATATCCCGGAAGCATTGGAATACATGGGTATAGCCAGCACTGTAGCTGCCGGAACGGCAAAGAAATTATCTTTACTCATATATTTCTCAAAAAAACCTTCAGGAACATACCCGTGCATTAATGCTCCAATACTCAAACCTATCAGGACATACGGTAAAACACCCATGATGATCTTCCTGGCTTCTGCCCAGATAAAGGGAAGCCGGTCCTTTAAAGGTGTCTGATCAGCATCAAATGCTTTTTCCTCCCGTTGGGCCTGGGCCAGCACTTCCTTTACCCAGGGTGTTAAAAAACGTTCTAACCTGAATTTACTCAATATCCACCCGGAAATCATGCCGAGAGCAATTCCGCTAACCATATAAATAAGGGTAACCTTCACTCCGAAAAGCCCAAGGAATAAACCGATGGCCACTTCATTGACTAAAGGAGAGGTAACCAAAAAGGCAAAGGTTACGCCGAGAGGGATTCCTCCTTTCACAAAACCAATGAATAATGGAACCGATGAACAGGAACAAAAGGGAGTGACCACGCCAAACAAGGAGGCCATTAAATATTCAAAGCCATAAAGTTTGTTCCTGGACAGGAAATTTTTCACCTTCTCCACAGGAAAATAACTATTGATAATTCCCATCAGAAAAATGATAAAAAAGAGCAGCAGCAAAATCTTAACACTATCGTACAGGAAAAAATTTAAGGCTTCCCCCAGGTGGCTTCCCCTGTTCAGCTTAAGCAAATCAAAAACCACCCAATCTGCTAAAGATTGTAACCAGTCAAACATTGTTTTTATGTTATTTTAAGAAAACCACCTGCCTTATAAAGTAGCCAGGGCAGCTTTGATCTTTTCTGTTAACTCTGGCTCGAATTTATCACTCCCGCTTCGCTTGAAAGCCCAGGGAGTAATGTCTTCGATCTCTCTTTTTCCATTCCTTGTTTTGCAAATGGCCAGCGTGGTACCAAAAGCGCCAAACTCTTCTACGAGCGCTTCATTTTGGGGATCTTCCGCATCCACTACCACAAAAAATACCAGATCCTTCTCCCCTTCCTTGGCAAATTGTTCCTGAATGACTTTTTGGGTAGATTTTTCAATGTTTATACAGGTTTTACATCTGTGTTTCATATGAAAATCATAAACGGTGACGTAACTGCCTTCCGTATTTTCAGGTTTGCTTTCTGCTTGCTGAATATTCGCTTGCTCGCTGCAAGAACCCAAAAAAAACAGGGTCAGGAATAAAAAGAAATACTTCATTTTAAAATTATTTGAACATGAATAAATTTGTCAATGGGCGTTCTATAACTTTAAATTTTATTTGAAACTTCTCTTTGATAAAATGTGAAAAAATCCCGTAAAATTTCATCTCTGATCCTTCTGAATTCTTCGAGGATAGCATCCTCACTGCCGGTAACTTCCGCAGGATCTTCAAATCCAATGTGCAGGCGATTTTCTACTTTCCCTGTAAATACAGGACAGGATTCCTTTGCACTTCCACAAACTGTTATTACATAATCAAAGGACTCGTGAGTAAATTCGCCAACCGATTGGGGATAATTTTCACTGATATCAACACCCAATTCGGCCATAACGGTTACTGCCTTAGGGTGTACCCTATCACTCGGAGCTGTGCCGGCAGAATAAATCTTCATTTCACTGTTAAAGGCCTTAAGAAACCCCTCAGCCATTTGGCTTCGACAGGAATTACCCGTGCAGAGGATTAAAATCTTCATTGGTTTAGAATTTTATTTTCGGTTATTATCAATAATATTTTTTCTTTAAGAACAAAGCAACGTTCACCAGCCCTATCAATACCGGCACTTCCACCAATGGACCAATTACTCCAGCAAAAGCCTGTGGGGAATCTAAGCCAAAAACCGCGATAGCGACCGCAATAGCCAATTCAAAGTTATTGCCGGAGGCCGTAAAAGCCACAGCGGTGTTCCTTTTATAGTCGATATTCATCCAGATACCGATAAAAAAGCTGATGAAAAATATCAGGGCGAAATAGATGACTAACGGCAAGGCAATCCGGAGGATATCCAAAGGTAATTCAAGGATCATATCCCCTTTTAAACTGAACATTAATACGATGGTAAACAACAAAGCGATTAATGTTATAGGGGAAATGAAAGGAATATACTTTCGTTTAAACCAATCTTCCCCTTTGGCCTTAATCAACCATTTTCTACTTAAAAATCCTGCCAGAAAGGGAATCCCTAGATAAATGGCTACACTTTTAGCAACTTCTTCCATCGAAACATGAATTTCTGCGCCTTTGAAACCAAAATATTCAGGAAGAACGTTGATGAACAACCAGGCATAAAAACTATAGGTCAATACCTGGAAAATACTATTTAAAGCAACCAATAATGCGCCGTACTCCCGACTGCCCCCAGCCAGATCATTCCAGACAATAACCATGGCAATGCACCTGGCCAAACCAATGAGGATCACGCCTGTCATATACCCCGGATAATCTCTTAGGAAAACGATGGCCAGGATAAACATCAAAATGGGACCAATGATCCAATTGAGGAAAAGAGAAAGCCCCATCAGTTTGCGATCCTTGAATGCCCTGGGCAACAATTTGTAATCGACTTTGGCCAAGGGCGGGTACATCATCAATATTAATCCGATAGCCAGAGGGATATTGGTCGTACCTATAGATAAGCTGTTGGTAAAATCAGCTATACCCGGGAAGAAAACGCCAATGCCCACCCCAAGAGCCATCGCCAGGAAAATCCAAACGGTGAGAAACCTATCCAGTAGTTTAAGTCTCTTCTTCATGATATTTTGATAAATCTAATGCCTAATTGAAAAGTGCCGTAACCTCGGCCCTGGTAGGAACTTTCCCTTTAATCTTAACCACCTCATCGACCACTACTGCCGGTGTTGACATTACATCGTATTGCATGATCTCCATAATGTCTTCAACCTTCTCTACTTTTACATCCAAACCAATTTCTTTCACCACAGCTTCTACAATGGCTGTAGTTTGTTGACACTTTGGACAACCGGTGCCGAGAATTTTTATCGTAGTCATTTTGTATTAATTTGTTTATCGCCTATAAACGATAAATGTGATAAAAAAATCTTCTTTTTAACAAGTCGTGCCATCAGGTCCTTTCAAATCAAATAGCCCAGAAAACATCAGCCGGGCCCTCTGCCAGTTTTGGGAATTGATACAGTACCTGATCCTCGGCGGTTTGATTTCTCCCTGGATCAATCCCGCATCCTTTAATTCTTTAAGATGTTGGGAGATGGTAGACTGTGCCAGTGGTAATTCTTCGACCAGATCTCCGGTAAAACAACAGGACTGGCTGGCAAGATATTTCAGAATTTTAATGCGTGTTGGATGACCGAGTGCTTTGGCAAACCGGGCCAGTTCTTCGGTTTCTTCGCGATAATCGATCTGTTTTAGGGTACGCTTCATTGATGTTTAATTCGTTCATCGCAAATATACGATTAGAAATCAAGTTAGCCAATAATTTTAACAGAAAAAAATAACCCCGGAAGCAGGAAAATATTCAACTATTCCTGCAGCCGGGGTTAACCAATAAAACTATGTAGTAAAAATAAGCAGACAACTTACCTGAACAGTATCTTTTTGGTAATTGGTGCTGCAGAATTATTTTCAAAAATAATATTCACGAAAAACATGCCGGCCCCCAAATCATCACGACCTAAGATAATCGTCCGGTCAGTCTGATAATCTGCAGTCCTTATGATCTGCCCCAACTGGTTCACCACTTCATACCTGTATGCAGTAGCAGAAAATTCTTCAAAGGACAAATGGATGAAATCACTGGAGGGGTTCGGAAAAACGCTTAATGCTGTTGCAGAAGTTTCCAACTCGGCAGTACTGGAAATTAACCCTGAGAAAAAAGTAACTACCGAGGATACAGTGTTATCGATGATCGACTGATCAGATGCCAGGGCAAGGTCAAAGAAAAAAGACAAACATTTTGAAGTCCCGTTATCATACCAAAGTCCTGCGGTAGCACCTAGTAAAGGGTAGGAAGCATCCCCATTCATATCGTAAATGGGCACGGATCCTTCTCTTCCCGTAACAGCATCCCCATACCAGAGGGTAGCAAACATCCAGTCAATATCGGCAAGACCGGTAACGGGCTGTTCTGCAGACGGAGTCACACTGGGAACTCCAAGGCCTCCATCATCAATATTGGTTTGTGCATCATAAGATTGAATGCCCAGAAAATCATAGGCAAATTCCCCTTCTGCAAAAGCATAAGGAGTGAGGTACCTGTCATAGAGAAAATCATTACCCATCACCCAAAGGTTTCCTCCGTCAGAGAGATAGAGGGCAAGTTCTCCATTGATCTCATCATTCGCATTCCAAAAGTACAAACCCACCCCATCTGTTGAAGTGTGCCAGATCACCAGGTCATAATCAGCCATAAATTCTGCCGTTGGACTCGCAAGTTCGGCTCCGGTATCAAAGAGATCATAACCAATACCTCCGTTGTCCAACCCTGCTGTAATAAGAGCCGTATTATCAAAATCATCCTTTGAGTCATCGACTACTAAAATACTAAGGTCTTGTGCAAAAGTCATCAAACTGATACACAACATAAAAGCAAGTAAAAAATACTTCATAAGTTAAAAAATGTTTATTTAGAAAAATGGGTTAAACAATTTATCCGGATATGGTTATCCGGAGGAAAAAAGGTTATTGGTTTTGTCTGAAAGCTAATATCCGCTAAACTACTTTGACAGGCAATAGGAATTTTCGGACCAAAATTAAAATAATAATGAAAATATGAAAGAAAGATAGCTCGTAAAAAAAATACCAGTCCCTAAATAATAAGAACATGCTATAGAAGCTCGCGGAATTTGACTGCCAATAAGGGTTCTTTGGCATCTAAGCTATAATGCCAGAAATTGATCATGGCTTATTTCCAATGCAAATAATATTCTTTATCAGTTGTTGAATCGCGGCTTTTGAGCCAATCCTCTGTTTAAAAATGGTACCGGGCAAAGATCACCTCAAAACCCGGTACCTGATGGTTTATTTAAAAAGTATTTTTTTGACGATGGGTTTTATTGATTTATCCTCAAAGGTAACATTGAGTACCAACAGGCCTGTACCTATCTGGTCCCGATCCAGGATGAATTCAGTCCCATATTGATTTTCGGCTGCGAAAACCTGCTGACCGAGCAGATTGGTCACACTTATGGCATATTGGGAGGGATTTTCCTCAAATTGCAGTTTAATAAAATCTACGGAGGGATTTGGAAAGGCTGTCACTTTGGTTGCTACAACGACATCCTGGTTGGAAGTCGTTCCGCTGCAAAGAATATCGGCGAGAAAAAGATTGGTTCTTGTGTACATACTATCGTTAAACATAGCCGAAAAACCACCGTGGCCACCACCAGGAACAGTAATCAATTCATTGGTGATGCCCAATGCATCTGCCTCTGGGTGTAACACTCCGCTACCGTCAATTTCGACAATGGGTAATACGATCACCACGGCAAATCCTGTACCATAGGGAACTACATCATCTGCATCTCCATGAATGCTGATCATCGGTGGATCATCGGCATCCATGTATTCCTTGCGGTGCAAAGCCCCAAAATAGTTGACCACTCCCTGAATATCCGATGAATATCCCATAGCAGAATTTTCAGGATCGTCCGTATCTCCTTCAATACCGCCATTGTCATCAATTAATTCCTGTACGAAAGGTGTTGCTTCCCCTTCTTCCATATAAGCTGCGTGAAGCGAAACAATGGAGCCAGCTGAATATCCTCCCGTAAAAATAAAATCGGAGTCTATTCGGAAGGTATTGGTGGTAGCAGCATCTTTCCGCAAATAACGGATAGCCGCTTTATAATCAGCAACAGCCATGACTACCTCTTCCATCATGAGGATGGAATCCGGAAATGGACCAATGGGGGGAAACGCATAATCGTATAATCGGTAATCAATAGCAGCAGTCACATATCCCAACCGGGCGTATGCCTTACAAATGTCATGCGTCTGGGTGCGGTCGCCTGCAATAAAAGATCCGCCAAAAGCAAACAGTAACACGGGCCGCTCATCCGCCACGTCACCCGCGGGTTCAAAGATATCCATAAATAATTCCTGGAAGGTCCCCGAGATGGTGTTATTCTCACCAAACTTGACCGTGGTCATAACAGGTTCTTCCGGAAAGACCTCCATCAAATAACGCTCCCCGTCACAGTTGGGATTGACCTGTGCCAGGGTAAAAAGAGGTAGGGCTAAGGCCACCAACAAAAGGTATAAATTTTTCATAAAATAAAGTGAAATTTTAAATTTGGCATAATAGAATACATATAAGGAGGAAACAATAAAATTTTATTTTGGTTGGAAAGAATAGAAGAATGCCCTCCAGGAAATGGAAAAATCTTTTTGAATTAAACCATGCTTAAATTTTAAATCTTAATAAACCTTCCGGCCAGCTTACCGTCAATCAAAACAAAATACATCCCGGAATTCAAACTACGGAGGTCAATGTCCGCCCTTTCGCTCCCCGGCTGGACCTCTAGCCTATTTGCTCCAAAACTGTCTTTAATGCTGATCAGCCCCATCCTGTTAAGGGAAGTAACATACAAATGGGTACTTGCCGGATTGGGAAAAATCCTGAACACTATTTTATTGGTTTCCTCTACATTTACAGTTGGCTGTACCAGCGTCCAATTAGCCCCAAAATGATTATCGAAGGTGGAACCGGCCAGTGAAATATAATCCCCTGCAAGTGTGATGGTCGGCCAGGGAGCAAAAATACCGTAACTTACATGGTCGATCACTATTCCGTGTTCATCTCTCAACAAGAGCAATTCTCCTTCATTGGCGAGCTTGCCTGATGTCCATTCAAAAACCTGTCCGGATATATTTCCCAAAAAGTCCATATTCTTTAACAGGGTGATCTTCTCTCCCCCTGCCATTTTGGTCCCTTCCGGAAAAACAAATTCAATACCCGGAGTAAGACTGTACCCACTGATATCGACCATTTCCGTCCCGGGATTCAATATTTTCAATGTCTCAATTTCCGGATCGTCTGGATGAAAATATTGAATGTCTGATATCATGATCCTGGGTTTTGATTCATATCTAAAATCAAGGGTACCCATATTTTCTCCATCTAAACCGGCTCCAATACCTGCAGTCCCAGGCTGTAATTCAAAATTGTACTGAACAGGATCAACAAACTTCGGGTCTATCCATTCGTTATTGGTTCCCGGCATAATTCCGGTATCGTAAAAATTGTTTTCAGCCATTCCAACAGAGAACTCATCAACGAACATGGGCATATCACTCGAATTGGACAAAATGGAATTTTTCACGGTTACCACTCCCCCACCAAAGCCAGGATTTTTTTCAAAGGCGGAGATCGCCCTGACATTTGAATAGAAACTATTGTGATCCACCAATGCCGCACCAAGATCTTTCAATCCTAAACCAAGATTGCAGTTGACGATGGTATTGTTCCTGATCACCGCATCCGAGCCCTGCCCGATAGAAATACCTTTATCGGTACAATCGTTGATAAAACAATTTTCGATCAGGATATTCCGGCTTTGCTCTCCAAGGTCTACCCCATCGCTATTGAAACCGAAGAACCCCTCAATAGAGGAATTCCGAATAACCCCATCGACAACCTCATCATAATCGATGGCGTCTGTATCCGGGGAATCATTACCCAAAAAACGACAATCACTGATATATGCATCGCCATATTTGATATTGATCAGGTCTCCTGTTACATCAGAATGAATCAGGCTGTTGGTCAAGGAAATATCAGCGTATTCACCATAAATCGGATCTCCAAAATTATCCGTGAGGGTCACATGATCCAATACAATTTCCGAGTACCATCCAGAGATGGCCGCTGAATGGTGAACCGGATGTTCTCCTTTTGTGGCGTTGCGGATCTCCAGGTAATTGAGGTGGTTGATTCCTGTCGAGTTATCAAAAGTCAGGTTCCCCCAGTGAGTATCCCCAAAATCAGCATTTTCTCTGAATAAAACGCCAAGGCTGTCTGTTCCATTGACTTGCAGGTCTCCCCGGATAACCATTCGGGTATTTTCAGAGAACCAAATTTCCACACCAGGTTCTACGGTCAAGGAAACCCCTGGCAAGACCAATACATCCCTTCCCGCCAAATACGGGGAGCAATCAGCGGTCAACGTCATATCTGAAGTGATCTCCCCAGGTAATAGACAAGCCCCTGTTGGCTGGAAATGAGCAGTATAAGAAGCACTTTCCGTCAAGGTAACCGGAAGCTCAGGATTTAAGGAAATAATTTCAGGGGTAACCACCTGAATGGACAAAGAAAGATCAAAACTGATATCTGAGCTGGTCCCATTGATCTGGTGAATTTCCACAGCAAGTACATTTTGTCCAGTCACAAGGTTGAGTTGTACGGAAAATTCAAAGATATCTGACTCATTACTGCCACTGACAGCTCCTAAAGCATAGGTATTGTAATTGATAATGCCTTCCGGCATATTACTGCGGGCAATTTCCTGTCCATTGAGATATACGACAGCCCCATCGTCACGGCGCAACCTGAGCAGCCCAGTCGTTAGCCCTGCCGGACCATTGTAGTCAAAGCCTTTTCGAAAATAAGTTGTTGTAAATTTATTATTGGAATTCGGCCCAAAGAGACCTCCGTTACCTCATCTCCATCCCCGTACCCCAGCTCGGCATTTCCTTCCTGCCATCCTCCGTCGTCAAATCCCATCTCCCGCCAGGAACTGCCGAGGTCTGAGCCTGTATCGTTGTATTTCCAGGCTTCCTGAAGCGTAACAACTTCCACCAGTTCATTAGAAGACCAACCGCTGAATTCATAGCCAGGTTCTGCCATTGCTGTTAATACCAAAGGCATATTTTTAAAATAGGATCCATTCCACGGAAGTTCGGGTACTTTAAATTCATTCAGGTGGATTTGACCACCCTCTGCTGGAGATCCCGTTACGCCAAGACTGACGAGAGCATCCAAATTAAAGGTTGACTGAATATCCGACAAAATGAATGCCTGGCGCTCACCAGCGAATTGCCGCAAGTCCTCTATTTCCTGCTCCCAAAAATCTACCGTTGGGATACCATCTCCGTAACTGGAAGTCGTTCCACTCCAGCGGGCAACGTGGTAAGCTATTTCAGGAATAATGGGCGCGACGAATTGATCAATCTTTTGGTTAACCCGGATCGGATGAAAGGTAGTATATACATGGTCTGTAAACCGCTGAGCGAAAAAAGCAGCATATTCATCATTCTCCAAAATATGCTGGAGCCATCTTCTTGCATAATCGTAACTGCTGCTCCCTTCGGGTACGGAAAACTCTTCCATTCCATCATTGGTGCTGCCAGAAAACCCACGATCCAGATCCCCTAAAATAAACTGCCATTTACCCCCGACCTGAGGCTTCCATAATTTGACATTATGGCCCCAGCTGCGATTACTGCTCCATATTTCAGTAATCCAATAATCAGTAAAATTTTCAATATCCAGGATATTACTTAGCTCCTCAAAATTTCCCTGGCTACTCAGATTTGTATTAAAAAGGGAATCCAGCAACTGGTATTGCTGGTCAGAACCCTCATCCACTTCTCCATCGTTTTCGATCAGATCGTAAGTACCGGGGCTCATGCCGAAATTTTCTTCGATAAAACCGTCATTAGTCCGGGAACGCAAATTATGGATCCCCATGTATTCTCCATTCAAAAACATAATACTTTGGCGAAACCCCTGGTATGGTATCGGCGTATAATCCTGAGGAAGAGACTGAGCCAGTGCATCCCGGATAAGGGTGGATGCCCAATCGCTGCCACCGGCCCTGAGAATAATATCATCAAAAGAGGATCGTTCCCTTTCATGGAATAACTGGTAATCCAGTTTTCCTGCACCATATTGTCTTCTAAAATAGATCCCCAGCATTTTTTGTGGTAATTGCCAGCTCCAAAGTCCGTTTACCTTCACCCCGGCCCTTTCGTTGAATACAGCCCGGTTATTGCCATCATTTTCAAAGAATTCAATATTGACAGGATGTTCCCAATCCGGTTTAAAATCCTGGACATAAATACCGATGTCTGGGTCCCAGAAATAATCCGGATCCGTAACGAGGGAAACGACCGGCAAGCCCCTTTCCTGCAAAGACTCCTCAAAAAAGTAGGAATGGGTGATGGTCGGTCCGGGAATAAAACCCTCCACGAAAACCCTTGCTCTTAGAAAGGTTGATTCGTTTAAATTCAGGGGTTCCGTATAAACAGGATCCGATTCGGAAGGAGTACGTCCGTCCAGTGTGTAATGGATGATCCCGCCCAGAGTGGAAAGCTCAATCGTCTGGGAGGAAGTGTAAAATCCGCCACGCAACGAGAACGAAGGTTCATAATAAGTGAGTCCTGCAAATGGGGTGGAACTATTATTAGAACTTCCAGGGGTTGGGTCCAAAAACCAGGACCAAGCCGCGTCGCCATCCAATTGGCGCCCAAAACTGACATCAGATGCCTGAGCACCGTAGGTAATGCCGTCGATCAGATTGAGTTGAGGATCATAAAGACCAATCTCCTCGCCATCTCTGCTAAAATTGTAGGAAGTGTGCAAGAGAGTATCTGTACCGTCAGCCCAAATAACCAGAAACCCATTACCCGGGATGATGGTGCCTTGAGGAATGGCCCACTTATCTTCATTGCCGAGATTATCCGTAAGGAAATAACCAGACAGATCTACCGGTTCTGTTCCCGCATTGAAAAGTTCTACCCAATCGGCAGTCTCTGCGTTATCAGGATCCACTACCAGGGAGGCATTAGCCGCCATAAACTCATTGAGGACCACCTGGGAATAAAGCACGTCATTAAAAAGTACCAGTAAACAAAGAAGGCAGAGAAAACGGAGGGATATGGTTTTCATAGATATCAAATTATACCAGGCAAGATTAAACCAAATAAACTTCAAACATAACAAATATAAATTACCCGTATGATCAAATTTTGCAACTCCGGAATTTTAGAGTAAGCATATTTGAAAGGTATAAAAACATAACCGGGGACGGAAAACGGCCAAAAGTTCCGTCCTGCTCCCGTCCCCGGTTTAGATTAAGTTCTTTTTAATATGAAATTATACGGAGATATAATGTCAACCAACTGTTTCCTTGTAAACCCTCCTGAGCCAGGGCAGAATGGCCAGGATAATGAGAAAGGCACCAAAGGTCAGTCCGGCATTAACCAAAAAGAAATTTGATTTATTCTCAAACAGATCCCAAAGTCCCGATAATACTCCAGATAATTTATTCCCTATTGCTGTAGCCAAAAACCATCCTCCCATCATCAGGGCTGCCAGCCGTTTAGGCGCCATTTTGGATACGAGGGAAAGTCCCATCGGGCTCAGACACAACTCTCCAAAAGTGATGACTCCGTAAATACCGAACAACCATGCAGTAGAGGCTTTATCCATACCATTACCTGAAACGATGGCAGCCAGTACCATGACCATCCAGGATACAGCAGAAATTAACATACCAAGGGTTATTTTTCCCGGGGTGGAGGGTTCTTTTTTTCTTCGTCTCAGGAAGGCAAAAAAAGCAACTACCAGCGGGGTAAGTATTATTACAAAAAACGGATTTATGGATGCCTGAAGTTCCGTAGGCCAAAGCGTGAGCTTACCATAGTTCTTTCTTTCTTCCTCGTTTAACTGCTGCCATACTTCCTCGCTTACATCTGCGGGTTTGCCGTCCAGGTTCCCCACGGGCAGTTCATCTTTGTAATTGTCAAAATAATAACTTGGACCTGTCGTTTCTCCCAGGTCTTCCCCATGCAGACCTGTTTCTGCCCGTAACCGGGGAATGGTGGAGACTTCCTCAACCCCCGAAATGGTGTTGATGACTTTAGCAGATGTGGCAGAAAGCGCCCTGTCGGTATTGTAATTGGCCCAATAAGTCAAAGCTGAGCCATTTTGATGGAAAACAGCCCAAAAGATGACTACCACACCGAAAATCGACAATAATGCGGCAATAGGTGGTTTTTCCTTTTCGTCTGCTGATCGCCAGATGTTCAGAAAAAACACCAGAACAGGAAGACAGAAAAATATGAACGCATCCGTAGAATCACTGCCGGCAAAATTACCGGGAATGATCCACCCAATGGCCGCAGCGGCAAAGGCAGGAAGCAACAGTGTAGACAACAATCTCGTAATACTTTTATCTTCTGGTCTTTTCGGGGAAATAACATCGGCCTGGGCGATCTCAGGGATTCTGATATTACCAAAAGCAAACCAGATCAGCCCGATGATCATGCCTATTCCCGCGGCCGCAAAGCCCATCCCCATCCATAAGAGAGACGGAGCCAGGCAGCAACAAAATTACAAACAAAGGCTCCGATATTGATACCCATATAAAAAATGTTGAAACCGGCATCTTTCCTGCTTTCGTATTCAGGGGTTTCATACAGTTTCCCCAACAAAACAGAAATATTAGGTTTGAACATTCCATTGCCGAGAATGATCAGCAATAGGGAAAGATAGAATGCCAGCATGCTGTTCGGAATAGCCATCCCCAGGTAACCGGCTGCCATCAGGGCTCCACCTATATAAATAGATTTTCTGTACCCCAATATCCGGTCAGCCAGGAGTCCTCCAATGAATGGTGTGAGATAAACCAGCGCCAGGTAAGTGCCGTAAATATCAGCAGCACCGGCATTGGTCATGCCCAGGCCCGGGAAGGCTTCTGATTCGCCGGCAATCATGTATAAGGTGAAGATCCCGAGCATCAGGTAGAAACCAAAACGTTCCCACATCTCGGTAAAAAACAGGATATATAAACCCCGTGGATGTTTTCGTTGTTTTGACATGTGTAAAGAATTTAAAGGTTGGTTAAAGCTTCGTTGAAACGCTCCAAATATAAATATTTTGGGCAATTGTTACACCATTAGCCACAATAAATGAAATGATAAAAACCTTTAACCCGAAACTCGGCTCCCAGCCACCAATGACAGCTAGGTTAATCGGCAAAGGGAAAAGATAAGATTCCGGGCATGCTTTACCGGGCAGGAAAGCCATTTTCAGGTTTTGGGCAAGTAATTACCTTTCCAACCATGAATTACCAGTAGGTAAAGGCCGAATTACGACAAACACAATATTAACCGATAAAAAGACATTTAAATCAGGGTTTTACCCCACCTGATTTTTTAGGCGGATCAATCACCAGATTCTCAATAAAGAACTCCATCATCCGATCCATATTTAGCCGCGTATGGCCCTTATCTGGTCCAATTTGCACTTCAAAGCTTTTACCGGCTTCCTGTAATGCCTGAATCAATTGCAAAGAATTCGATGGATGCACATTATTATCACTGGTTCCAAAAAATATCATCAACCGTCCCTCGAGATCTTTGGCGTAATTCATCAGGTTCGCCGCCTCATAGCCTTCTTTGTTATTGTCGATGAGATTCATGAACCTTTCTGTATAGATGTTATCGTAATTCCGCCAATCGGTTACCGCTGAGTTGGCCACAGCCACCTGGAACACCTCCGGGTAACGTAAAAGACAAGTCGCTGCTGTCGTACCTCCATATGAAGTTCCGTACGCTCCTACCCTGTTTTTATCGACATAAGGCCGGTCATAAAGCGATTTAACACCTTCGGCGAAATCATCCATCTCTACAATTCCAAGGTTCCCGTATAAATCATCCAAAAGCACTTTACCTCTGCCCCGGGTATTACGGCCATCGATATTAACCACCAGGAATCCATATTCCGTCAGCGCGTTGGGATAAGTAAAAGTTTCCCGGAAGGCATTGGTAGCAGGGCCACCGTAATTACTCAATAAAACGGGATATTTTTTACCGGGATCAAAGTTGGAAGGATAGTGTAACATGCCATGCAACTCCGTTTCTCCATCAGCAGAAGTAAAAGTAAATACCTCCACCTTTTTCAGTCCGATCTTGTCAAATTCAGCCATATCACTTTCCGCCAATCTGGCAACTACCTTACCTTTGTGATTGACCAGGTTGGTAAATGGAGCTATGTCGTGGGTCTGGGCTACATCCACAAAATATTTTCCACCCGGTGCAATGGATACAGAATGATGGAAAGCAGGATCAGTCAACCGCACATCATTTTTACCATCCAGGTCAACCCTGTGTAATTGAAGTTTCATGTGGTTCTCTCCGCTTCTGGCCATGTAATAAAGGTATCCCTGTACTTCATCTACCTCTATGATCCTGTAAACTTCAAACGGATGGTCGGTCAGTTTGTTGATGAGCTTTCCGCTAATATCGTACAGGTAATAATTCCTGAACCCCGATCTTTCGGAGGTCCAGATAAACCGCTTACCATCGGCCAGGAACTGCATTTCCGGTGAATTTTCTGTCCAGCTTGGCAACCATTCTTCCCGGACAATGACCCTTGTTTTTCCGGTATTGGGATCGGCAGCGGAATATTCCATAATATTCTGGCGCCGATTGGTGCTGTGGTAAAGCAATTCTTTCCCGTCAGGTGACCATTCAATATCGTAAAGATAAGTGCCCACATAATCATCGCTGAATGGTTTTCCGTTTCTCACATCGAGCACAATGGTTTTCTGCGATTCCAGGTCATAGACCAACAAATCAACAGGCAGGTTTGGGGCCCCCACTTTAGGATATGCTTCAATTTCTACAGAGTCCTGAATTTGAGTTTGGTTGTATAACACATAATATTTGGGGATATCCTTCTCCTGAAACTTATAAAAGGCGATCTTTTTGCTGTCCGGGGACCACCACATGGCCGTATTTTGATCTAATTCCTCTCCATAGACCCAGGTAGCAATGCCGTATTTGAATTGCGTTTCGGGATTGCCATCCATGGTGATAGCCCTTTCGTTGCTTCCATCCATATTGCTCAGATACATATTCCTGTCCCGGGTAAAGGCTTTCATGCTTCCGTCCGGGGAGTCGGCTGAAGGGAATTGTCTACCACGAGCGACACCTCCTCTTCTTCGCCACCAGGGAATGCCGGCAGGCTCCTCCGCTTGTCCAAGATCAGACAACTGTTTCTTTTCAACATCATACTTAAATTTATGCCCCTCTCTGTAATATTCAAATGAATTCCCGTCCTCTGACCAGGTTACACTGAGCTCCCCTGATTTGACAGAAGATCGAATAAGGGGTGAAACCTTCCTATACTGTTCATATCCGGGCATTTCTTTGAGCCGATCCTGGGCTTTGGAATCATTTGTACCTGCTAAACAGGCCAAAGCAACAATAAAGAGCACTAATGAAGACTTGTTAAATTTCATCATTGATTGTTTTTGTTAAGCAGGTGCTAAAATACATTTTTAAGTCCTAATTTTTAATAGTTACTTTTCCACAGGAGAGGTTGACCATAAAACAGGCCCGTATTCCGGATTCGGACAAAAACAAAATCCCGAACTCCACCTATTGGCAAAGTCCGGGATAAAACCTGTATCAAATTACTATTCTAATCAAAACTTATGGTAAAAGGATAGCATCAATAACGTGTACTACGCCATTAGCTCCTTGTACATCTGTCAATACAATATTTACTGTTTGGTTGCTAGTCGTTTTGATTTTAGCACCATCTGTGAGATCGATAGTGAAAGTTCCGCCTAAAGCTGCAACTTGCTGCTGATCTGTCAATTCTTTTGATTGTACGTTAGCACCGCTTACAACATGGTAATTGAGTACTGCTTCCAAAGTTGCCACTGGAATGTCATCCAAAGAATTCCAGTCATCGTTTGAATCCAACAAAGCAATGAAGGCGTCATTGGTAGGAGCAAATACTGTAAAAGGACCATCTCCTGACAAAATGGATACATAATCAGTGTTGAGGTCAGATCTTGTTAAAGCAGAAACCAAAATTGAAAAATTCGGGTTGTTCAATGCAAGGTTTACCACTGATGGTGGCAACATAACCTCGTCAATAATATGAACTGTTCCATTAGTAGTTCCAACATCTACAGTAGTTGGTGTTGCTGAACCGTTGAATTTTACACCTCCGGTGACATCTATTTGCAATACCATTTGCTCATCGTTTGGACCTGCAGCAAGTGTGGTTACATAAGAATCAGACAAATCAGTAGATTTTACATCCGCTGCAATTACGTGAAAAGTCAATACGTTGGTCAAAGTAGCATTGTCAATGTCGCTCAAAGAGTTCCAGGCCGGATTCGAATCCAACAATGCCTGAAAAGCATCGTTTGTTGGTGCAAATACAGTGAAAGGTCCGTCGCCCTGGAGTGTTTCCACCAAACCTGCCTGTACTACTGCATCTACCAGAATGCTCAGATCATCAGTCGCCATTGCCGTTTCTACAATGTCTTTTGGCTCTACTGTTGGGGTTGGTTCTTCCTCTTCACATGAAGTAAAGGTAATTGCACTAATGGCAAGAAGTCCGAAAAATAAATATTTTAAATTTTGCATTACTTAAAGGATTTTGTGATTTAAATGAATGAAAGGAGAACGCACCTGTTTTTATTTTGTTTAA
Source organism: uncultured Bacteroidota bacterium (assembly GCA_942492125.1). GTDB lineage: Bacteria > Bacteroidota > Bacteroidia > Chitinophagales > Saprospiraceae > BCD1. Next base: position 318,192 of record CALODM010000013.1, on the reverse strand, counting down.
TTATTTTCATTTTTTTTTAAACAAAAATAATTTTAACGATGTTTCATGTACATGAACTTTATCAATATTTTTTTACCCTTTTTATTATTCTCCTCTGGTATGGTCCTTGTTGATTTTGATAAAAACGCTGATCTGAGTCAGTGGTATGTAGTTGATGATGTGGTAATGGGTGGACGTTCCAGTGGCAGTTTTGAAATAAACGAATCTGGAAATGCGGTCTTTCAGGGCAAAGTTTCTCTGGAAAACAACGGGGGTTTTTCTTCGGTACGGTATCTTTTTGACTCCCAAAAAGTATCGGATTATAAAAAGGCAGTGATATACCTCAAAGGAGATGGCAAGAAATATCAATTCAGGGTTAAATCCAGCAGGTATGACAGACATTCCTACATCTATACTTTTCAAACCTCGGGAGATTGGCAAACCATAGAGATTCCGTTAGGAGAGATGATTCCGAGTTTTCGGGGTTTCAGACTGAATATTCCAAATTATCCTATCGAACACTTAGAAGAGATTGCCTTCCTGATCGGCAATAAAAAACCGGAAAGTTTTCGTTTGGAGCTTGACAAAATCATTTTGGAATAATAAATTTCCTTTTTACAGGTAATTTTCAATTTCAATCAGCTCGCTTTCCATGCAGAGCTTTGCAATTTTCCCACCCTGTTTTTTGTTCTGAAAAAGTTCTTTTTGCAGGATATTTCTTATTTTGATGACTCTTTTCAAAGCCAAAGCCAAAGATCCGGTTGTATAACGGATCCTCTACACCCAGTGTTGTTCAATAACCACCCAATTGGCTTAATCAATTCAAAACAAAAAACTACTTATTATGAATCCTAGAAAGAGTCTTTTAAGTTTATTCTTCTTTTTGATTTTCGCCTACACTTTTGCCCAGAATCCAACCCAGACCATCTATGGAACGGTGGTGGACAAAGATACCCGGGAACCTTTATATGGCGCTACCATTTCTATTATCGGAAGTGATCCGATCATTGGTACCACCACAGATTTTGACGGCAATTACGAGTTAAAGGATGTTCCTGTCGGTCGGGTGCAGCTGGAATGTTCCTATATTGGGTACAGCAATTATTTATCCGATCCCTTCCTTTTAAATTCGGCCAAAGCGGCAGCTGTACCTTTTGAGTTGATCGAAGCAGCCTTCACGACGGAAACCGTTGTGGTGACAGCCAAAAAATTCGGAAACGAACCCTTAAATGAAGTATCCATCCTCTCCGCCCGATCCTTTTCCGTGGAAGAAACCCAACGGTACGCCGCCAGTGCCAATGACCCGGGACGAATGGTACAGGGTTTTCCGGGAGTTCAACCTTCCCGGGACAACCGAAGCGATATCGTCATCCGCGGGAACTCTGGAATTGGCATGTTGTGGCGACTGGAAGGCGTGGATATTCCCAATCCAAATCACTTTGCCCGCAAAGGAAACTCTGGCGGCGGCATTACCATTTTCAGTGTAAGCATGTTGAGTAATTCTGATTTCTCAACGGCGGCCTTTCCTTCCGAATACGGCAATGCCACCAGCGGAGTTTTTGACATCAAATTCCGTAAAGGTAATAACAGGGAGAGACACCATACTTTCCGTGCAGGCCTTTTAGGCCTTGACTACAGTACAGAAGGACCAATAAACAGGGAAACAGGGTCGAGTTACCTGGTCAACTACCGCTACTCTACCCTGGGTATTTTGAATAAAATGGGCTTGCATTTGGTGGGCCCAAGAGTAGATAATACCTTTCAGGACCTTTCTTTCAACCTGAGTTTCCCCTCCAACGACAAAAAGAAACTTTTAACGATCTGGGGAATGGGTGGTTTAAGCACCGAAGTTGTCAACCCTGTGGAACCCCAGGAAGACTGGAAATCCTTTGATGACTATTACACCCGCTATTTCACCTCAGATATGGCTACTGTAGGCATGACCTATTCCGTACCTGCCGGAATTGATGCTTTCTGGAAGACCAATGTGGCTGTAATGGGACAGAATATCCTTTTCCAAAATGATACGCTCAACAGTGCCCGGGAAACGTTTTTGGTGAATGACGAATTGTACAAAGAAAGAAGGGTTGTGCTTACCTCTTATTGGAATAAAAAATTCAGCCCGAAAGTAGGCTTCAAAACAGGAGTGATTTTTAGCCAGATCTTCTACGACCTATTTCAACAGACGCTGGGAGAAGCCGCCTCCATTGACACGGATGGCAATACCCAATTAGCTCAGGCATATGTCCAGTTCCGTTTTCGCCCCACCGAAAAACTCACCTTGAATGCCGGGGCCCATGCCACCTATCTGATTCTCAATGAAAAAAGTGCCCTGGAACCACGGCTGGGGGTAAAATACCAGATTTCAGACCAACATGCTGTCATGGCCGCCTGGGGTATGCATAGCCGGATGTTGCCTATTGGCAACTATTTCACCCAAATCAATGGCCAGATGCCCAATATTGATGCCAACTATCTGCGTTCCAACCAGGCAGTGATCGGTTACAAATTCCTGCCGGGGAAAAACTGGAAAATTAATGTTGAAGCTTATTGGCAAAACCTGGTGGATGTCCCCGTTGCCAACACAGAAGGCAGCTCGTGGAGTATCCTGAACACCATCGACGGTTACGCCAAACATGCCCTGGTCAACATTGGAACGGGCAAAAATATCGGGTTGGATATTTCTGTTGAAAAGGCCTTTAGCCAGGGAACCTTCCTGCTGGCTTCGGCTTCCATCTTTGATTCCAAATATACCGACGCTTCCGGTCGGGAATTCTCTACCATTTTCGACAGCGGTTATGCCGCTACCGGTATGGCCGGTAAGGAATGGACCACCAAAAACGGAAATATATGGTCGTTGAGTGTCAAAGGCATATACAATGGCGGGCAGCGGTTAACCCCACTTTTAGCAGGTGAATCGCCTTCCCGTTATTCGCAAGATCCTGAATTGGATGAAGCCCTGGCTTTCACTGAACAGGTAGATGACTATATCCGCGCTGACCTGCGTTGGTCTTTCCGGAAAAACAATAAAAAATCGGCCTGGTCGCTGGCCCTCGATGTTCAGAATTTTATCAATTACAAAAACATCGATGCCATCAACCGCAACTACGATCCGGACTTAAATATGTGGGTATATCGCGAACAGGCGGGATTGACGCCAATTTTGAGCTGGCAGATTGATTTTTAAAATTGAAACACAAAGGCACATAGAACACATGGTTTTTATAATTGATTTTCAATTTTTCATCTATGTGTTTTACGTGCCTGTGCGTAAAAAAAATATTCAGTAGTAGACTAAGAGCTAAAATTAATTGGACAAAGCCGGGGTTTCCAGCAATTTAAAGAACTGGTCCAACTGAGGCATGATAACGATTTCCGTCCGGCGATTTTTGCTGCGCCCCTCTGCTGTGGAGTTATCCTCTTTGGGAACATATTCGGATCTTCCGGCAGCGATTAAACGCTGGGGATCGACATAATACTCTTTCTGCAGCGTCCTCACCACCGCGGTGGCTCTTTTGGCTGAAAGGTCCCAGTTGTCCTCAATACAGCTATTTTCAATCGGCACATCGTCCGTATGGCCCTCTACGAGGATATCCAGGTCGCTGTGGTCATTGATAACCATGGCGATTTTATCCAGGACCTCTTCGGCTCTGGAACTAAGTTTTGAGCTGCCGGACCTAAACAATAATTTATCTGAAATGGAAACATGGACTTTTCCTCCACGAACCTCAATTTGCACATCTTCATCATTGATATCCGTGAGTGACCGTTTGAGATTCATCACCAGGGCCAGATTCAGCGAATCTTTTGCCTGGATACGTGTGTTCAGATCCTTGATATGGGAATATTGATCCGTCATATTCTCCAATGATTGTTTGAATACTTTCCGCTCCTGTTTTGCTAACGATGGACAGATCCTCCATGAGGTCCATTTGATTGCTGTTGGTTTCCTTGAGATAGGTCACCTCTTCTTCGAGGTCTTTTATTTGTTGATCTTTGAAGGTTAATTGTTGTTCCAGTTCTTTTATTTTCCCCTTATTGCATGAAGAGAAGGCTAAAATGGCAGCTAAAACCACCAATATTCCAAATTTTTTCATAGTAGTTATTTCGTTGATTTTAAAGAGAACTTGAATTAAGGGCAGATTATTATGTTTGTGGTTGAAAAGTGAAAGTTAAGTGATTACCAAGCTGCAATCTTAAATCAACGGTACATTATACAGGCCAGGCGACGGTGTGTCGCCCGGCCTGTGGGGTTTGCTAAAAGCATCGGGGTTCATACCGGATTTTGTCAATTGATTAAATCCGGGGCGATTATTTATAGGCTTTTGATTGTTAATACTTTACGTGGTTTTTATTTATTTAAATGCTGATTTACACCGCTGGCGGGGTCGGTTTTATGCATAAAAAGTTCCTCTTTTTTGCGTAAAATCGGGGGTGGAGTGTTTCTGGAAAATAGTCCACCTCCAAATTTGACAGGGAAATTATTCCTGATTGACCTTTTAATTTGTCAAACCTGTCTTCCACCAGGCAAGATTTGACCCCGCCAGCCAGCCTGCTGATGTAACGGAAGCCAGGCGGTGTAAATTGCCCCCAAATCGGCTCCTTTATGACCATAAATCATTGACTTTCAAGATCTTAAACAAAAAATCCATTAACTTCCTGCTCAAACGAAAATTGGGGATGTCTCATCTTTGATTGCATGGAAGTCCCCATTCCGTTCATAATTACGGATTAAAGGTGTTTCCCTGAGATTCCATCAAACCACCGACACCGTATGGATCACCGACAGATACAGCGGCATACCCACCGTTATATTCACCGGGAAAGTCACCGCCAGCGCCATAGGCAGATAAAGCCCCGGATTAGCCTGCGGCACTGCCATCTTCATCGCGGCCGGAACAGCGATATAGGATGCACTGGCCGCCAGAATAGATAACAAGAAACGGTCACCTATGTCGGTCGTCACAAAACCGGTCAACCAGGCAGCAAAACAACCAACGATCAACGGAGCAATCATAGCGAAGATCAATGGTATCGGACCGTTGGAGACAAAAGCCTTTATCTTACGACCTGAAATAATGCCCATATCCAGTAGGAATATTGCTAAAAAGCCTTTAAATATATCGTTCGTGAAAGGCTCAATACCTTTGGCTTGTTTGTCGTCTGTGATGAAACCAATGAGCAAACTCCCAAGAATTAGCCACACACTGCCGTTGGTGAAGGAGTGCTTAATGGCATGCCGTTTACTGATTTGCTCCTTCTCTGTTTTGTTGAACATCGAAATCAGCAGCAGCCCCATAATGATGGCCGGGGATTCCATGAGCGCCATCACGGCTACCATGTGACCGTGTACCGGCAATTGCTGGACTTCAAGATAATTAACAGCCGTTACAAAGGTGACCGCGCTTACCGAACCATAGGCTGCCGCTATTGCCCCTGCGTTGAAAACACCCAAACGACGGCGAAGGAGGAAAAACGTAAGTATCGGAATGACTATGGAGGAACCGATTCCAAAACCTATGGTCGCCAGGGTCTGAGAGTTAAAGGTCTCGTGCATCAGTTCGTGCCCCCCTTTAAACCCGATGGAAAACAACAGATAGAGAGAGATAAATTTGGAGGAATTGGGGGGAATCTCCAGGTCGCTCTTCACTGCTACAGCGAGCATCCCGAGCATAAAAAATAAGAGGGCGGGATTGGTGATATTTTCAATCAGTAAGTCAATATTCATTGTAATAACTTTAATTTAAATGCGATAAAGCATTAGGTTATCAAGCAGATGTTCTTTTGAATTCGGCGCAAAAGTAAAAGGTGTAATCATATATTTATAATTATATTTTTTATGGAAACCATTAACATTTTTTATGGTTACGGCAGAAGACCATCCCCTTGGCTTGAATTTATCAGCTTAGACAATCGCAACAACATATTGCCTTCTTGACCTTTTCCTATAATGATAAAAATCATTGTGAATGAGCCTTAAACCCCTTAAGTTTATAACCTTCCACACAGAACTCTCCTGGTGAAAAATTCTCAACCTATTAGAATTGGATATCCTGCTCTATTTCACACTGAATGCTGATCAAAATCTATTTATCATGTTAGACAAGTTCATTAAGGTTACGCTAAAACCGCTTTTAATCATTGGAGGTGCCGGTACTGCTTTGGCGGGTGCCTATGCATTTTTTCCTGAATTCTCCGTTACCAACATCCAGAAAATAGACTGGGTGCAGGAATACACCATATTTGTCCAGCACTGGGGCATGATGGTATTGCTGATGGGTTTATTCATGATAGCTGCAGCTTTCAAGGAATCCTGGAGATATCCGATCATGCTGTATGCCATGATCGAGAAAGCCTTCATGGTGCTACTTGCAGTATTGAATTTTTCCCATTCTTTTTCTGAAGGTTTTTATATCCCGGCCATTTTGGATGCAATCATTGCTGTTTATTGTTTGCTGTATTTTATTTCATTGAGGAGGAATTGACGACTTCGCTACTCCAGGCTTCAACTCAGTATGCTCATTCTGTCAAATTAAGCGTAGGAAAATTAAGCTAGCGGTAGATTTCACAGGCCTGGCGACAGCGTTTCGCCAGGCCTGTGGGCTTTGCTTAACGCTTGGGGTAACGGCAACTATAGGTTAATTAGTTACCCATAGTCTCAAGTCTAAATAATTAAAAACTCTTTTTTCTCCGGGTTGCTGAAAGAGATCATGAATCTTGTCCCTAAATTCAGTATGGGCTTTTTGTTTTTCTGCCTCATCGATAGACTTCAATAATTTACCGAGGTATCGGAACAAAACTTTTTCAGTTTCATAGACTGGCCTTCTGGATCTTAGATACTTTGGCGTTGATAACAAAAGAGATTCCAGAAGCGCATAATTACCGAGCTCATAATGAATCAATAAATTAAGAACTCTGGCGAAGTAATAGATCTCTTTCACGACATCCTCTTTGGAGTCGTTCAGGATTAAATTATTCCATTTAAGTGCCTCACCATACTTTTTATTCAGAAAAAGTATGTAGGCGACCAAATAATAAAAAGTGATATGGTGATGCTTCTCTATTTTCTTTCCAAATTGTTCAAGGCCTTTTTCGATCTGTGGGATCCAATCCATCGCTTTTTCAAAATCCTTTTGTCTGAGACTCCAGTTGATAAGCAGTAAATATCGTTGCCTGAAAACCCGCGATTCAATATTTTTGATCGTTTTAAATTCTGCTCGTTCCAAAGTCATATCAAGACGTTCAATACCGGTCTTCAAAATATTATATTTTCCGATAACCAGGCTGTCAATCAACATATTATTCAACGTAGCCAGATAGCGTTCGGCATAGAGCCTTAAAAAGTGGGACCTGGCTTCTAACAGGTCAAGGAAAGACTTGTTGATCTCGTAGGCCTTCTCCACATTGCCTAACATAAATTGATAAGTGGCCTTGGCTTGATAATAATATAACTTGCTTTTAAAGTTGGTCGCATGAGATTCAGACTGGAACTTAGGGGAGCTTATAAGTCTTTCGACGTACTTTCGTTGTTCCTTGTTTTGAATTTTCTGATGCCGCCTTTGAAACTGAACGATCTGTTGAGTAAGGTACCAATATTCGTTTGTGTTGTTTAATTGTTCCAGACAATTCTTCTCTACATTAAAAATCTTATCACTTATTTCCTCAACTTTCTTTTTGAGTTGTTGCCCGGAGAGCATTCTTTTTTCAATATTACAAAGTATTATTTGCAGCTCAAACAATTCATATTTCTCTGCTATTTTTTGACCTTTTCGCAACTCGCTATTGGCTGCGGCAAACAACCCTTTACCCATTAAAACATTGGCGGCTGTAATTTTTTGAAAGACTTTATCTTCTAATGTTTTTTGACCGAAGTGAGTCAGTAATTTCAGCAGTAGTTCATAAAGGTATTGCTTATTGACCGCAAGGTGCCTGATAAAATTAGCGCCTTCGTTATCCTCTATCAGCTTATCCTCATCATAGGTCTTCTGGGCGATCAGGGCATCCATCAGTTGCAAATAATCCTTTGCTCCCGAACCGGCCTGAACGCTTACATAGCGTTTTTCAGATTTTGTTAGGGATTTTATCAAGTCAAATAAAAATGTGGAGGGTCTTTTCATCTAAATAAAAATTGAATCCTTATTAAAATAATTAAAAAGCCTTTATAAAAAGGACAAAATAGAAATTTAAATCAATTTAGAAACCTTATTTATAAACATTTTTATACTTGTAGCCTCAAGGATATAGTGATAGATTTGTGCCCACAAAAGGATATAAACCTTGAATTTCACGATCACCATTTTCAAAAACTATGGAAAATATAATAACTATGAACTTCTTAAAAACGATATGCTTACTGGCTGCTGGAGTGTTTGTGCTGAATTCCGTGAACGCACAAGAATGGATATCCTATCAAAGCCAGCAAAAGATCAATGATTTAGTGGATACGGGGGATGAGCTACTCCTGGCTACCGATGCGGGGCTGGTAGTGATGAATAAAGTAACGCTTGAAAAAGCAATTTTCAATAAGGCAAATGCCAACCTGACCAATAATCACATTCAAACCATTACTCAATCGCCTGACGGTCAGCACTGGATAGGCACCTACGATATGATTCTAAGTAGATTTGATGGTACAGATTTTTATGACCTCACTATTCCCGAGAACGAAGGAATCAATGAGAACACCAAACTATATGATTTCAAGATAGGACCTGATGGAGATTTTTGGCTGGCAACTTCCGATGGTGTTTTTCACAGACAGGGCGAATACTGGTCCCAATACGACGAGGATGAGTTTGGGCCTGACTTTTTTGAAGCCTGGGACATTGAAATAAACAGTCAGGGAGAGGTTTTTGTCGCAACAAATGATGTTTATAAATATGTTGACGGCGAATGGTCAAACATTTCAGACACTACCCAACTGCTTGCCTACCTTGATGCGGATTTATTTTTCAGCAGTTCCGGAGACCTGTATTTTGCCGGAGACCTGGAGCGTATCGGCCATTTTGATGGAACTCAGTGGACAACAATCGATAACGGAGGACTCAATGGCTCACAAATAATCGGGTTTACAGAAGATGTTGATGGAAATATTTACTTCAACACACTATATGATGGCCTGTTCAAACTTGAAGGTAATTCCTGGAATCAACAAACGGATCCCCAGACAGAGGCATTTGATAATAACACTTCCTTCTTCCACATTGACGAGCAGAACAATCATTGGCTCAATTACAACATCTATCTTTCTGTTTATGATGATGGCAATATTCTATCGACCAGTATTTCCCAACATAGTATAGAGTACAACAATGTATATAAAATTCACAAAGGCCATAATGGTCATATGTACTTCCTCATGACCACCTCCAGCAACAGTATTGCCGTGGTGGATACTGATGGTAATTGGTCTTCTCTTCAGTTACCCGCTAACCTGGGGCTTTGGCCATTGGTAGGCGATATTCTTTTTCTGGCAGATGATAACATCTGGATTGCTACCAATGCAGGGCTTTATCATTTTGATGGTAGTACCTGGATATTGGAGAAATCTGAACCTTGCAGCCAAATCTCAATAGATGCTGAGGGTAAAATTTATGTACTTGGTGTTTCCCAGGTTTACATAATTGACAATGGCCTCATTTCAGCGTATAACACGAATAATTCGCCCATAGCTGACTTGATCATATCCGGTCTTGGGGTGGATGCCAATGATCATTTATGGATCGCTTCCTTCAATTGGGAGGGAGAAGCGGCCATACAAAAAGTTGCTACTGACGGTACCTGGACTACCTATACCAATAGTGAATATCCTGCCATAAATCAACCCGCCGGAGATTTCCATTTTGATGCTTCCGGAAATGTGTGGATCCGTTCACGCCAAGCCGGAGCCCTTAGATTTGATGGGTCCGAATGGACTAATCCTGTGATTGACAATATCAATGAAATAGAAAATTACTCAGTACATTCCATTGACAGCGATGCTGCGGGAAAACTATATTTCTCCCACCAATATGGCGTTACGACTTTTCAGGATGGAGTATGGGGCAACCTCAGTATCGGGGATGTTCCCAATAATTTTTCATCTAATAGCTCCTATATAAAATTTGATGACGATGGCACTTTATGGTGGGCGAGCAATCGATACGGGGTGTTCTCTTATTCCCCGGAAATACCGAATGCTACATTTTCAGACGTTGAGACAAAGCCTGATTTTTCCATCTACCCAAATCCCGCTGAAAACTTTACTACGCTGGATTTTATTGTAAAGAAAACTTCAAAGGTCGATGCCTTCATTTATAACCAACTCGGACAATTACAATCCAGGCTGGATTTAGGGCAATTACCTGCAGGGAATATTAAAAAAAGCATAGATCTTACACATTTACCAAAAGGCATTTACACCATACGCCTCCAAATTAATGAGCAGTCTTTTGTCAAGACAATTATTACAATATAATCAACCATCACCGGACAGCAACAAGCAAAAAAAATAGAGGAATAAATATCTCTTAAATTAATTTAACCAATTAGGCAGGGGTTTTCCATACTTGGTTATTATTTAATCAGTTATTAAATAAATCATTATGAAAAATTCATTATTACTATTAGCCGTTTTTATATTGACATTTTTGAGTTGTGAAAAAGACGATTCACCTGAAACCCAGGAGTTATTTTCAATTGAAGGAACGTCGGATGCAATTCTGGCAATTCAAATACCCTTAAGGTTAAAAGCCCGGTTAAATAATCCGGGAAAAGTTAGACCTCGTCATTACCATTGGGTACCATTTGGCCATCAATACGGACTACGGCTCGAGCGGCTCAGATTAATTATTAACTTGGATTTTTTTGGTAATGACAGATCGACCTGCCAGAATATTGACATAGTAAGAAATGATTTTCAAGACCTTAGGAAGTCATTTAAAATAGTTAATGATTTGGAAAAATCAGATTCTTCCTGCAACGCTTTACTAACCTTGTTGCAAGCTTCCCCAATTATTTGAAATTGCCGCAAGCAAGCATCTAAAACCATTGATTTTTTAGCAAAACTTTCTGCCGTTTCTCCTTCAATGTATTCCTGAATTTTGGAAATTGCTTCAAGGGCATGTTGAAGCCGTACCTTATCGCCAAGCCTATCTTGCATAGATGAGTTCTTTTTCCTTATCTATAAAGGGCTTAACAAGCCTGGAGATTCCATTGGCTGAAACTAGATCAACTTCTTGTTTCAATAGTTCTTCCAGCTCAATTTTCATTTGGATAAACTCCAGACCAATATATTGACTATAATCCAATTCGACCAAAAGGTCTATGTCGCTTCCCTTTTTCGCATCACCTCTTAAGTAAGAACCAAATAAATAGGCTTTGACAACAGGCTTGTCTTTGAGATAGGCTTTAATTCTTTCTATGTTTTTCTTACTTAGTTTCACAAAGGTTCGCTTTTTTTAGACGTTATTTTCCACTAAGTTCAAAATTACGGCTTTTTTTATGATTTTGCCAGTCTAATCCTCCAAACTGCCCACCACTTGGTATATATATAAGGTATTTCTACTATTCTGGTCAGACAATGATCAAAAAGTCAGAAATAAGTCAGAAAAGGTTAGAAGATTAGGCGCAATTAAGCACAACAAAGCACAAATAGGAGGCGGATTGATCGGATGAGTTAGCGGTAAATAACAACCTGACCACCAATAAAAAAAAAGCCCTTGCGCATTGATAAACAAGGACTTATGATTTTTACTTCGGTGATCCCGCTGGGGTTCGAACCCAGGACCCCTTGATTAAAAGTCAAGTGCTCTACCGACTGAGCTACGGAATCATTCGGTGTGCTTTTTTTCAAAAGCGATGCAAATATACGGCCATTTTAAATAAAACCAAGCCAAAGGAAATTATTTTTTCCAAAAGGGCATTTTTTTTTGCTTTTGTATGGCAGAATTGATCGATTTTATGGAAACAGACTGAAATGAGGAAAAGTTCCGAGGGGCGGGAAGTTATGGTTTCAGATTGTTTCAATTGGTTTCAAGATGGTTTCTGATTGTTAAGGTTAACATTTATCAAAACCATTTGAACTAACGAGCAACGCGATTACTTAAACAATGTGAAACAGCGAGCAGCGCGAGCATTGAAACCATTTGGAACAACTTGAAACCTGACCTTCGGTCAATCATCCTCAAATTCAAAACTCAACTGTATCCCCTCATGCGAATGTTCTTTTTCGAGGTTGGAAACCGTAAGGCCCAGTAAACGAACTTTTTCAAAGCCTTCCAGGCTGCCTTCAAGTAATTCATGGGCCACCGAAATGATTTGCTTGAGGTCGCGGACTTCACCATTAAAGGAACGGCTGCGGGTGATGGTTTTAAATGCATCGTTGCGGACTTTGATGCTGACAGTGCGCCCAAAATTGTCGGTCTTTTTCATATAGTCATAAACAATGCCGGCTAATTTCCTCAGCCGTTCTTTCTTTTCAGAAAGGGAGGAAATATCCTCCGAATAGGTGCGTTCGGCACCAATGGATTTCCGAACCCGGTTGGGATTAACGGGACGATCGTCCTGTGCGCGGACAATTTTATAATAATGCCTGCCCGCCTTGCCAAACCGCTGTACCAATTCAATCTCCGGGAGTTTTTTCAGATCGGCCCCGGTGAATACACCCATATTTTTCATTTTTTCGGCAGTCACCTTGCCGATACCATGAAATTTATTGATTTTCAACTGATCAATAAAGGCACCGGCTTCCTCAGGCAGAATGACCTTCATCCCATCGGGTTTGTTGATGTCGGAAGCAATCTTTGCCAGAAATTTATTAAAGGACACTCCGGCAGAAGCAGTAAGCCGGGTTTCCTCCTTTATCCTGGCTCGTATTTCCATCGCTATCTTCATGGCGGAACGCAGGCCTTTTTTATTTTCGGTAACATCCAGGTAGGCTTCATCCAGGGACAAGGGTTCCACCAGGTCTGTGTATTCATGGAAAATTTCCCTGATCTGCTGGGAAACTTCCCGGTATACTTCAAACCGGTGTTTGACAAAAATGAGGTTGGGACACAAGCGGATAGCTTTGGCTGAAGCCATCGCGGAACGAACCCCAAAAACACGGGCTTCATAACTGGCCGCGGCGATGACCCCTCGCGAGCCGCTCCCGCCTACTACAACAGGTTTTCCTTTGAGGGAAGGGTTGTCGCGCTGTTCTACCGAAGCAAAAAAGGCGTCCATGTCAATATGGATGATCTTGCGGGTCATGGGGTAAAATTACAAAAATGGAATGACCAATAGGAAATTACGAATTACGAATTTGAAACCTGCCTCCAGACGTCGTCAGGCAGGTTACGAAAAGTCTTTACCCCAACGAAAAAATCTAACATCCAGTAAATTGTAACCAGCAACCAGTTTAAAGTATCGAAATATCCTTGCTCCGAATCTCAATCTCCGTTTCGATGAGCATGCGGAGGTGATCGGTGAAGCGGTAGGTGGAGAACCGCTTTTGGAAGCGATAGAGGATCATGGCAGACATGCCGGCAAAGAGGGGTATGAAAAACAGGAAAACGTAACCAAAAAACAAGTGATCTGTCATGAAGGAATAAATGGCCGTAGTCAGGCAAACGACAACGATGAACCCCGTGGCTATGAGCATTCTTCTCAGAAAAAATACTTTTTCAGTCTGATCGTCCAATTGATGAAGAAAGCTGTACAGTTCGTGGGTTTCAAAATATTCGGGGCCAAATTCCAGCAATAGTGCCAAATCATCGCTAACAGCCTCCTCAATGCGAGTCAGACTCCTGTTCAAATGATCGTTTCTTTTAAAAAACTGCATAAGCCAGAATGTTTTCCAGATTTTATTCGTGACGAAAATACAAAAAAAAATTCTTGCCCGCAAGACAGTAAATGCAACGGACAAGAATTTTTAACAACACTTTGATACTTTAAGTTTATGCTTATTTGGGTGTTGTTGTATTTTAGCCAATTACCAACAATCCAATAAAGGCGGGAATCGCAAATAGCTGCAGGCAGAAATTAAAGCTCTTCGTCGGAGTTCAGTTCATTTTCAATTTCCTGCATCATGATCAGATCAACACCTTCGGCTACGGTATTCACAATAGTCAGTACAGAATCAAGTCTGGAAATGGTAATTAATTTCTTTACAGAAGGATGTTCAATACCGGTAATGATAAAATTACCGAGTGCCTTCCAAAGTCTGTTGGCTGTCAAAATGGCGCTTAATCCTGAAGAATCAACAAATTTAACCTGAGAGACATCAAAGATCAGGTTTTGAACGCCTTCATTGGACAGGAGTACGAATTCAGATTTCAGATCCGGTGCCATTAAGGAATTGAGATTCTCCTCTTCAAGTCTGAAGGTGGTGTATTTGGGTTGTTTATCAATAACGAATTTCATGTATAAAACTTATTTAAAGCTCATCAATCCAAAATAATTTGGATGCTATTATTTTTGCTTCACAAATGTATCAAATTTAATAGTAAGTAAACACAAAACTCCCAAAAAATATTGTCGCAGGAAATAATTCGGGGCTAATGTAAGCAAGAATACATTTCTGAATTAAGTCTGAAAAGCCTGCTTATTTTACCTCTCCCGAATTTAGGTTTTGCTTTTTAGAACAATAATTTACCTATAAATGTTATAAACACTGAAATCCTTTATTCATGTCTTGAAAAAAAAAATTAACCTGTTTTGTCATTTAAATCGGAAAAAAAGGCAGGAAAAGCATGCTGGCACGATTTTTATGAATTTTTATGCAGCCATACTTGATTAAAAGGCATTTTATTTGGATTATTGCGTATAAGAACATTGACGAATTAAATTAAGATGAATAATAAAAAGTTTTCACCGAAGGTTAAACAAGTTATTTCCAAAAGCCGTGATGAGGCTTTAAGACTCGGTTATGACTTTATCGGTACGGAGCATTTGCTTTTGGGCATCGTTTCTGACAACAGAAGTCTTGCGATTCGTGTTTTACAATCACTGGAAGTAAATCCGTCGCAACTCAGACAGGTCGTTGAAGAGTCCATCCAAAGACTTCATACCTCGATTGCCAACCTCAATGTTGGCAACCTTCCATTCAACCGTCAGGCCGAAAGGGCACTGAAAGTAACTTTCCTCGAAGCCAAGCTTCTGAGAAGTGAAGAAATAGATACAGAACATTTACTGCTATCTATCCTTAAAAACAAGGATAATCCTGCAGCAAAAATCCTGGAACAGTTCAACGTTGATTATCAGACTTATAAGGATGAGCTTGACTATGTCAAACAAGAACTGGATATCGACGACCGCGTTGATCCTTTTGCCCAGGCTTCGGATTCAGATGAACCTTTTGATGAAGAGGATAACCCGTCCAAAGGATATCAGCAAAGCCGAAAATCACCGACCAAGTCCAGAACTCCGGTTTTGGATAATTTCGGCCGGGACATTACCAAATTGGCTGAAGAGGATAAGCTGGATCCGATTATCGGCAGAGAAACCGAGATCGAACGTGTTTCACAAATCCTGAGTCGCCGGAAGAAAAACAACCCTATCCTCATTGGTGAGCCGGGTGTTGGTAAAACAGCCATCGTCGAAGGCCTCGCTTTAAGGATCATCCAGAAAAAAGTTTCCAGAACACTTTTCAACAAACGCCTCGTCATGCTTGACCTGGCTGCACTTGTGGCCGGTACCAAATACCGTGGACAATTCGAGGAAAGGATGAAAGCGATCATGACAGAACTGGAAAAATCCAGGGATGTCATCCTCTTCATAGATGAAATCCACACCATTGTTGGTGCAGGTGGGGCAACCGGTTCCCTGGATGCTTCCAATATTTTCAAACCAGCTCTCGCCCGTGGTGAATTGCAGTGTATCGGAGCTTCCACATTGGACGAATACCGTCAGCATATCGAAAAAGACGGTGCCTTAGACAGAAGATTCCAGAAAGTGATGGTTGATCCGCCCTCAGCAGATGAAACCATCCATATCCTGCACAATATCAAAGCGAAGTACGAAGAGTTCCACAATGTCAGCTATAGCGACGAAGCGATTGAATCTTGTGTTAAGCTCAGTGATCGTTATATTTCTGATCGGTTCCTTCCGGATAAAGCGATCGATATCCTGGACGAGGTAGGTGCCAGAGTGCACCTTAAAAACATCTTCGTTCCGGCACATATCGAAGAGCTGGAAAAAGAGATCGAAGAACTTAAGGAACTGAAAAATCAGGCAGTGAAAAGTCAGCAGTACGAAAAAGCTGCTGATTTGAGGGATAAAGAATCCAAGTTGGTCAGAAAACTGGAATTCGCTAAAGTACAGTGGGAAGAAGAATCCAAAACCAAACGTTACCCCGTTGTGGAAGACGATATTGCAGAGGTGGTTGCCATGATGACGGGTATTCCGGTAAACAGGGTGGCTCAGAACGAGAGTAAAAAGCTTGTCGAGATGAATAAAGACATGCAAAGTGTCATTATTGGTCAGGATGAAGCCATTACCAAGATCACCAAAGCTATCCAGAGAAACCGTGTCGGTTTGAAAGATCCGACCAAACCCATTGGTTCCTTTATTTTCCTCGGCCCTACGGGTGTCGGTAAGACAGAGTTGGCCAAGGCGCTGGCACGCTACCTTTTTGATAGCGAAGATGCGCTGGTGCGGATCGACATGAGTGAATACATGGAGAAATTCTCCGTCAGCCGGCTGATCGGTGCGCCTCCGGGTTATGTAGGTTATGAAGAAGGAGGTCAGCTCACGGAAAGAGTTAGACGCAAGCCTTATTCTGTGATTTTGCTCGATGAGATCGAAAAAGCACATCCGGATGTATTCAACATCCTGTTACAGGTTTTTGACGACGGTCAGCTGACCGACGGTTTGGGACGCCGGGTGGATTTCAAAAATACGCTTATCATCATGACTTCCAACATTGGTGTACGCCAGTTGAAGGATTTTGGACAGGGTTTAGGATTTGCGACCAAAGCCAGAAAAGAAGACGCAGAGGATTATTCCAAAGGCGTTATTCAAAGTGCGCTGAAGCGAACCTTCTCTCCCGAATTCCTGAACAGGATTGATGATGTGGTTATCTTTAACAGTCTTGGTGAAGAAGAGATCTTCCGGATCATTGACATAACACTTAAGGATCTCTACAAACGCCTTGAGGGCCTTGGATATGAGTTGCAGCTTACGGAAAAAGCCAAGAAGTTTGTTGCAGAAAAAGGATTTGACCCACAATTCGGAGCAAGACCTTTGCATCGCGCGATCCAGAAATACATTGAAGATCCGCTGGCGGAATTCATCCTCAACGAAAGGCCGGAGGAAGGGTCCAAGTTGAAAGCGGTATTGAATAAGGCAGGTGATGGTTTGAATATTACACTCGCAAAAAAAACCAACACCAAAGTTGAAAAATAATTAAATTCATCATAGATTAGCACAGCTGTCTGACAAATTGCGCTGACAGCTGTGCTTTTTTATTTTCAAACAAAAAAAAACATATTGGCAAAGAGAGCAAAAAATCCAAGTAACAATCAAGCAAAATTTCAATTCAGAGTAAACGAAAAAATCAGAATTCCCGAAGTGCGCCTGGTTGGTGACAACCTCGAAGAAATAGGTGAAAAGGTCGGGCAAAAAATTGAACCGGGGGTCTATTCGACCAACGTACTGAAAAGATGGGCTGATGAAGTAGATCTCGATCTAGTCGAAATTTCCCCTAATGCTAACCCTCCTGTTGTACGTATTACCGACTTCAACAAATTCCTCTACGAACGAAAGAAGAAAGAAAAAGAACTCAAAGCCAAAACGGCCAAGACGGTCATTAAAGAAATTCGTTTCGGCCCAAATACCGATGATCACGATTTTGAATTTAAACTCCGTCATGCCATCAAGTTTCTCAATGATGGTGCGAAAGTTAAAGCTTTCGTTCAGTTTAGAGGCAGAACGATTGTCTTCAAAGATCGTGGACAGTTATTGTTGTTGAAATTCATCAATGAGCTGGAAGAATACGGAGTAGTTGAAGCTCTTCCTAAAATGGAAGGTCGCAGAATGTTCGTAATGATTTCTCCCAAGAAAAAATAACAGGATCACCATCACGCTTTAAAAATCTGTTTTATTGTATAAAAAGATTTTAAAACTTTTTTATTAATTGATCTTTTTATACCTTTGCCGACCGTACAAAAAAATATATTAGGATATGCCTAAGATGAAGACACATTCCGGTACCAAGAAGAGATTCAAAATTACCGGATCAGGGAAAGTTAAACGCTTTCAATCAGGTGCTGCTCACCTTTTGAGAAAAAAGAGCAAAAAAGCAAAGTTGAATTTGAGAGGAGCAACTACTGTTCACGAACACGATGTGCCAAGGATCAAAAAACAACTTTGTAAGTAAACAATTATTTTTAACGAGAATGCAGATCTAAAGCGTGTCTACGGCACCTCTGCATTGTACTAAAACATTAAAAAATGCCTCGTTCAGTAAACGCAGTTGCGTCGAGAAGAAGACGCAAAAAAATCTTAAAGGCCGCCAGAGGTTATTTCGGCGCCAGAAGTAAGGTTTACACGGTTGCCAAGAATGCTGTAGAAAGAGCAATGCAGTATGCTTACCGTGACAGAAAGAACAAAAAACGTGCTTTTCGCAGATTGTGGATCGCCCGTATCAATGCCGGAGTTCGTCAGCACGGTCTGACTTATTCAAAATTCATGCACTCCTTGTCTGAAAGCAACATCGATCTGAATCGTAAAGTGTTGGCAGACATGGCTATGAATCATCCGGATACCTTCAAAGCGATCGTTGATTCTGTTAAAAAGTAACCTTAAAGATAATTCTCAAAAAGGCTGACCGGTATCCCTGTCAGCCTTTTTTTATTCCTTCAACTTAAAGCGCCTGATCAGAATAGCATCACTTTCCTTAAGATTGGAATTCATGATGATAACGGTTTCCTCTTTTCCATCAACAACAGAAACTGCAACGGTGTTGGGTGGAATATCTCCCAGGTCTTCCGCATGCAGGATCAATAAGTTCTCTTCTGCATTGAGTTTCACGGGAATGCCTTTATTATACTTTACAACCCTGTAATTGTTCAAAATCAGTTCACCATTAAGGAATAAGGTAGCATAATCGCCATCCACAGTACCACAGTCCCATATTTTGATCCGGATATTCTGACTATTCACTTCAACTGTTCTTCCGACCTTGACAACCCTGCCGGTTTGTTCTTCGTACGGTTTAGTTAAAAGATTGATCTCCTTGCGCACTTCTTTGGTAAGCACAGGCTTTTCGAGAATCAGACTTCCCGGGGCACAAGCTCCTGAATCAGAGTCGTACCCTTCAATAAATCCTGACCAGTCTCCTTCGAGATAATAACTCATCCCTTTACGGCTCAATTGGAAGGTACCTGATTTAATGCACCATTTCCATCGGGCATCTGTACGTTCCATGACGTAGTTTTCCCGGAGGGTTAATAAGCCGGTAGATTCATCAAACAACCAAATCAAAGCATGTTTTGCACTGCCGCCATTTCCTTCTGACACAATGAATGAACTACCAATCCCCGCAGTTTCGAGATCCAATTCGTAAAAAAAACCATAATCGCGATCAGATTGGGTAAGGTGACCTGTCCATTTACCGGTTATAGAGAATGTTTCTTCTTTTATCTCCGTTTCAATGGCTGAAACCTGTTTGAGTAACATCGTACCGGGCTTACAGCCCTTGGCCGTCCAACTGCCGGACAGTTGTGCCCCGGCATCCAGTTCTTCATAAAAAAGTGTGATAGATTTAAGACACCATTGCGGAGATTCCGGTTCTAATTGTTTTACTTCCTGTAAAATCAGTTTGCCCTTTTCTGCAATACCTGTTATGACAAACTCCGCCGCCGTTTTTCCATCTTCGGATTTTGAAACAGCAGTTCCGGAAACAGCTTCTCCTGAAATGGAAATCTCCAGAGAATAAAAGTAAGTGCTACCACTACCCTGCTGCTCAACCGTACCTTCCCATTGGCCACCCAGAGATTGTCCTGCCACACCAAACGAAAGCACTGCAAAGAAACAAAAAGCAAAAAAACGAATCATATTTAAATAATTAAAGCAGGTTTTTAGGTAAATAACTATCACACCCCTGAGACTTAAAATTAACAACTCTATATTTTTTAACTGCGTTTTAATGATTTGTATTATAAAAAAACCGTTAATAATGGTTCAGGATCAAATCACCTCTGAATCTGTGTAATCTGACAATACCTATTAAAGAATTAATTTATATATAAATAAGCCTTCGATCATTAGTTAATCAAGAAAAAAAACATTAATTTTGCTGAATATACGTAACCATTTGGAAAGGATTCCGTATGTACTCAATATTTCAGTTGGCAAGTCTCCTTTGTGCACCCCATAAATATGGGGTCTTGCCTGATAGAATATTGTTTTAATTTTATGCCAAGTGAAAACAAGAACATTTGAAAGGGGGACATCAAAGTAAGATAATTTTATGTCGATTTGACCCGGGTATTTATATCCGGGTTTTTTTATGTCCTCTACCCTGCCATCTCCTCCTGCCCATTATACCATACAAACGAGGTACTTAAATTGATTAGGACTAAAGACGGACAAGCGTTTTTTCATATGTCAGTAGTCATCCCAAATAATTTTCAATAAATTAGCAACCAAAATAAATTACGATGTTACTCGCTATTGATATTGGCAATTCGAATGTATGCCTTGGACTGTCGAAAAATTCCTCGGGTTGGACACATTTTTGGCGACTGCCTACGCTACAAAACGATATGGAAATTTATTATGAAACTCAAATTGTAGACAGATTTCTGGAAACCGGGGTAAGTTTAGGAGAGGTAGATCGGATTATTCTCAGCAGTGTAGTTCCTGATATGAACACGAGGTTTATATCTTCCCTGGAGAAGTTGTTTTTACGAAAAGTAATTCTGGTAGGTCCCGAGATATATCCAAAGATCACCCTGGATATAGAAAATCCATCAGAAATCGGCACAGACCTGGTGGCCAATGCAGTTGCAGCCCATCGTCAGTTTGCCAGTGACTGCATCATCGTGGATTTTGGTACGGCACTCACCTTTACAACAGTATCTGAAGCAGGAGTTATTTTAGGAGTTTCCATTGTTCCGGGATTAAAAACAGCTATCCGGGCATTGTTTAATAAAACAGCTCAACTTCCTGAAGTCCCCATGGAACTCCCGGACTCAGTCCTTGGTAAAAATACGGTCAAGGCCATCCAGACGGGGATTTTTTATGGTTATACGGGATTGGTTATCCATATGATAAATACGCTGAAAAATGAAGTTGGCCAACACTTCAAGGTCATTGCCACCGGTGGTCTTTCCTCAACCATACAGGTACTTGAAGAGCACTTTGATGCGGTAGAGCCAGATCTGACTCTTAATGGATTGAGGTTTATTGCTGAAGAAGTTGAAAAGCACCAGCAGAGCTGAAAAATCCCTGATATTGCTGCAACAATATGGCGATCTTTTACAATGACTCATCGTTACTCAAATCTTTATGCAGCTTTAGCTATGTGTGGTTTTCTCGCCTCGATTCAGCGTAAAATACCTAACCATCTAATTGGCAACACAATTTTGATCACCTGCTTGCTTAGTCATTGTTACCACTGTTGGAGGTCTTTTTTTCTTTGAGCTGGTCTTCCAGTTTTTTGAGCTGGAATTCTGCTGCTCTTATTTTTTGATTGATATATTCCAGGTCTTTTTCTCTGGATTCCAGGTCTTTTTGAGCTTCTATTTCTTTTTGTTTCAGCACCTGTATTTGTTTTTCACTATTGGCTCTTGCCGTGGTTATTTCAGTGGCAATTTCCTTTTTGATCTCTTCCATGCGATTTTTCTCCTCGGCAATTTGCATCGCTGCATCCTCTTTGATCTTTGTTACTTGGTTGGAAGCTTCGTGTTTGGCATTGTAAATGGCAGTGGAAGTTTCTTCCCTCACCCTGGTAATTTCATCCTGAGAATTTTTCCTGGCCAAAGCAGCTTCATCTGCATAGGTCTGTTTTTTTTGAGCGGCGTTATCCCTGGCTTTGGTAACCTCTGCGGCCGCAGCGGTTCTTGCCTGTTCAACGGCCAGCTTACTTTCCTCTCTGGCTTTTTCTATTTCGCTATTGTATTCCGCTTTTTTATTGGCCAATTCCTCCCTTGCCTGGGCAACGGCTTTGGCTGCGTTTTCCCGAACCAGGGCAACTTCAGAGGCGGATTCAGCTTTAACTTTTTCGAGTTGGGCCGAATTTTCGTCCCTGTACTGCAACAAGTCAAGTTGCAATTTTTCTTTTTCTGCCACGGCTTTTTCCCTGGCGGTTTTGATTTGTGCAGCCACGTCTTGTCTGGTGGCATTTAATTCCTGGGCCGCACGTTCTCTTGCCTGGGCCACTTCGGAGGCAATTTTATTTTTTTCTTCGGCAGCATTTTCGAGGGCAGCTTTTACAGTACTGGCTTCTTCTCCTTTTATTTTGGCAATTTCCTCGGCAGCTAACCGACGTGCTTCAGCAACTTCAATGGCTGAACTTTCTTTGGCTTTACTTTCATTTTCTTTTATCCGGGCAACCTCCTTGGCAGCATTTTCCCGGGCGATTCTAACCTCTTCTGCTGCTTTTTTACGGGCCATTTGAACATCTCCAATGGTGGCCTCTTGTGTTTCTTTTTCTTTGAGTTTGGCTTCTGCAATTTTTTGGGCGGCTTCTTCCTGAGATTTTTGAATTTCTGCCATAGAAGCCTCTCTTGCCCGCTGAACCTCGTCTGCATAATTGTCTTTGGCCTGGGAAGCGGACTGATTGGCCTCCTGTACGGTTGCCTGAGCCGACTGTCTGGCCTTTTCTATCTCCTGATTAGCTCTTTCACGGGCTTCCCTGACTTCCATTGCCAGGGCTTCCTTTGCGGCTTCTTCCCGCGTTCTGATCTCTTTAATAGAATTTTGAGATTCATCCTGAACACGTTGCATCTCTTTGACAGCATTTTCGCGGGCAGCTAATACTTCCTGGGCAATCGACTCTTTTTGTACTTTAGCCTGCTCCCGTGCTTTAGCGATCTCCTCGGCTTCTTTCTGTCGAATTTCCTGGATGGTCATGGCCGCATTTTCGCGGGCAGCAACTACTTCTGAGGTTAATTTTTGTTTTTCCTGTTCAGCCTTGGCTTTCACATCAGCCACGGCTTCCGCTTCACTGTGTTGAGTAGCTTCAATCTCCTGTTGAGCCTTGGATTTTTCCTTAGCTACTTGTTGTCGAACGTTGCTTATTTCTTCTGTCGCGCGTTTTTTGGTATCCACTACTTCTACGGTAATGGATTCCTTTTGTTTGGCGGCATTTTCCCTCATTTCAGCGATTTCGGAAGTATTTTGTTCCTGGATCAAGGCTTTTTTCTCAGCGGCTGTCCTTCTCACTTCAGCAAGATCAAAGGCAATTTTTTCTTTTTCATGCACTGCATTCTCGCGTATCCTTGCCACCTCAATGGCGGTTTGTTCCTGAATTTTAAGTATTTGTTCCTCTGCCGTTTTCTTGGCAGTGACAACGTCATCAGTTGTTTTATTTCTTTCAGATTTGGCTGTTTCTCTTGCCAGTTGAATGGTATTGGCTGTTTCCTGACGGATACGTTCCAGTTCCAGGCGTGAATTTTCTCTTGCAGTAGCTATTTCATCTGCATATTCCAGTTTAGCGAGATCCAGCTTTTCCTTTTCTTTTTTCAGTTGCACTGCGGCATTATTACGAGCTTCGGCAACTTCTTCGGCGGATTTAAGTCTGGCTTTTTCTATTTCAGCTGCGGCTTTCTGCCGGGCTTCCTGTACCTGAAGGCCAATTTTTTCCAATTCGGTAGAAGCCTTTTCCCGGGCTTCTTTGATGGATAGAGCCAGGGCATTTTGCGCTTCTTCTATTTCTTTTTGAGAGTTTTTTCTTGCCTCAAGTACTTCCTGGGCATAGGTCTGTTTTTGGGAATTCGCATTTTCCCGGGCAAGGGCTACATCTTGCTGCATCCGGGCTTTTATACCTGCAGCCTTTTGCTTTTCATTCTCAATCTCTTCGCGAAGTCTTCTTTTGATATCAGCCAATTCTCTTCGGAGGTCCTGTATTTCAGGATCGCTGTTAACATTGACAGGCGGAGCAGCCGAATTACCTGAGCTCGGGGTGGCTCCCGGCGTAGTTTTCCCTGAAGAAGATTTTTTACCCGGCAGGTCTACCTCCGCAATCTCAACTTCCACTACCTGGCTGGGATCAAGGCTTTTGGCAAAACAAACGGCCATGGATCGAAAATCCTGTTGCCTGTTGGTATTTACCGTAAACTTGCGAATTTCATTGCTCGAATTATTCTTAATATAAATTGTACCGATATCAACCGAGGAGAACCATTCTATGGCTGCCAGATCCAATTGCAGGACGTTGACATTCACGGGACTGCCTTTTTCACGGATCATTTCTCCCATTTCCACAAAACTATATCCCCGACGCATCTGGTTCAGGTCCATGAAAATAATTTCGTCATCCTGATTAAACTCCACACCTGCTTTAGAATACATTTTCGCAGTTACCCCCTTATCGCTGTTGTTGAGTTCAATGCTGTAAGTATAATTACCCCGAACCACCAGGGTAATTTGCTGAGAACGAAGCAGGCGGACCCCGCCCACCATCCTGTCATCCAAAATAAGCCCGCTACAATCCTGAGCATGGGTTGGGAGAGCCAAAAATATGGTAATAAAAATAGAAATGTAAAGTAATACTGACTTCATTGCAGGCATTTTATGAATAAACGGTTTGAGGTGGGTCTAGTCCCTGGTTAAAGAGCAGGTATTTAAAATTGATAAAACGACGAAAGAAAATTTTACGGTTCGAAGAGCAAAACTATTCTTTTTTCGATTTAATTGCATGTAAGATAATTATTTTCCTTCTTTTCCGGAAAAAAGCAGAAAACTATCGCCTGGAGGCCAGTAAAAAAAGTACAGCCATCCTGATGGCGACACCATTTTCCACCTGCTGGAGAATGATGGAGTGGTCAGAATCTGCCACGTCACTGCTAATTTCAACTCCTCTGTTTATAGGCCCTGGGTGCATGATCACCACTTCCTTGTCCAGACTGTCCAGTAATTGCTTGTTAACGCCGTAGTAAAGCGTATACTCCCTGAGGGAAGGGATATACCTCAAATCCTGACGTTCCAGTTGTATGCGCAGGATGTTCGCTACATCACACCATTCCAATGCCTTTTTCAGATCGAATTCCACTTCAACCCCTAACTCCCGGATGTGTTTGGGTATCAAGGTCGGCGGACCACAAACTTTTACTTTTGCCCCAAGTTTTTGCAAGCAAAAAATATTACTCAAAGCCACCCTGGAATGAACGATGTCACCAATTATAACAATCTTTTTTCCTTCCAGGTTCCCTACAACTTCCTGTATGGAGTAAGAATCCAGCAAGGCCTGGGTAGGGTGCTCATGCGTCCCGTCACCGGCGTTGATGATATTGGCGTCAATGTGATTTGATAAAAACATGGGAGCTCCGGGAGCCGGATGACGCATCACGATCATATCCACTTTCATGGAAAGGATGTTATTGACCGTATCCAGTAAGGTTTCTCCTTTTTTTACAGAGGACGAAGAGGCTGAAAAATTGATCGTATCGGCAGAGAGCCGTTTTTCGGCAAGTTCAAAAGACAATCTGGTACGGGTGGAATTTTCGAAAAACAAATTGGCAATCGTAATATCTCTAAGGGAAGGAACTTTTTTGATCGGCCTGTTGATGACTTCCTTGAAATTATTAGCTGTTTCAAATATCAGGCGAATATCGTCAGCGTTAATTTGTTTAATTCCAATCAGATGATTCGTACTTAATTGACTAATGTCAGCCATGTGGTTCTCGTAATTAAAAGTTTAATAAAACAGAGCTTATGCTATGGTGTAAAATAATTACGGTTAAAATTGAGGTGTGCTGCCATCCTCATTGGCCGGGAACAATAAAATTTCATCATCACCATGCAGGTGTTTCCAATTCACTTTGACATATTCGTTCTCCAGGGCATCTACTGTAATCCCGGAATAATCAGGACTGACAGGGATTTCCCTGTGAAACCTACGGTCCACCAAAACGAGCAGTTCAATGGTTTCCGGACGTCCATAGTGGTTAAGGGCCGTCAATGCAGCCTGAACGGTGCGGCCGGAGAACAACACATCATCAATAAGAATAACCTTTTTATTTTCAACCAGAAATTCCATTTCATTGGCTTTTACCGTCAGGGGCTTTTTCCTGGTTCTGAAATCATCGCGGTAAAAACTTATATCCAGTTTTCCGTAGGGAAACGGGGAAATACCCAAAACACCGGTCAGGTGAGTATAAATACGGTCTGCCAATAAAACGCCGCGGGCCTGAATTCCAACCATACAAACATTGGCAAAATCATCATGATCTTCAATCAACTGATGGCACAACCTGTTGATCGTAATAGAAAATCGTTCCCGTTTTAAGATACTCCGTCCTTTCATTTTGCGGTTACTTGTTTTAAACCACCGGTTGCCAGCCCTCCTGAAAAGTACCTGGCAACCGGCAAGTTGGATTATTTTTTCCAGCTGTCTCTCAAAGAGATCGTCAGGTTGAATACAGGTTTCTCTTTGGTGGAATCCGTATCTACACAAAAATAACCTTTTCTCATGAATTGCAGCTGTCTGCCCACCTCCACCTCGACCAGGGCAGGCTCGACTTTTGCGGAAATGACCTCCAGTGAATGCTCATTGAAGAACTCCAGATAGTCTTTACCTTCATGTGCATCAGGTGTCGGATCCGTAAATAGTCGGTCATACATCCTCACTTCTGCATCTATGGCATGTGGAACCGATACCCAGTGTATCACGCCTTTGGCTTTGATACCGGAAGTATCTTCCCCGCTTTTGCTGTCCGGAAAATAGGTACAGTAAACTTCCGTCACTTCTCCGGTCTCCGGATCTGTTTTATAATCCTCACACTTGAGAATATAGGCACTTTTCAGGCGAACATTTAGCCCCGGGCCGAGTCTGAAAAATTTCTTCGGAGGGTCGACCATAAAGTCTTCCCTCTCGATATATAACTCCCGTGAGAACGGCAATTTTCTGGATCCGGCACTTTCGTCCTCAGGGTTGTTAACCGTTTCCAGGAATGCTACCTTATCTTCCGGGTAATTGGTGATCACCACCTTCAACGGATCCAGCACAGCCATTACCCGAGGAGTAGTTTTATTCAATACCTGGCGTATGTTGTATTCAAGTTTTTCAATCTCGATGACATTTGTTCGCTTGGCAACGCCTGCTTCATCACAAAAAACACGAATTGCCTTTGGTGGTATCCCCCGGCGACGCATTCCGGCCAGTGTAGGCATACGCGGATCATCCCAACCACTGACGTACCCTTCCTGTACCAGTTTGGCCAGCCTGCGTTTACTGGTGATCATATAAGAGACATTCATCCGCGCAAATTCAATCTGACGGGATGGAAAGATTTCCAGTTTATCAATGTACCAATCGTACAAAGGCCTGTGATTTTCAAATTCAATGGAACAAAGAGAGTGTGTAATCCCTTCTATGGAGTCTGACTGTCCGTGAGCGAAATCATACATAGGATAAATACACCAGTCGTCACCGGTCCGGTGGTGATGTTCATGTTTTATCCGGTACATGATGGAATCCCGCATATGCATATTCGGGGAGGACATATCACCTTTGGCACGCAATACTTTGGACCCGTCGGGAAATTCTTCATTGCGCATCCCTTCGAACAAGCGAAGGTTTTCTTCAACAGACCGGTCACGATAAGGACTGTTTTTACCCGGCACAGTAGGTGTCCCCCTCATTTCGGCAATTGCTTCGGGGGTAGAATCATCTACATATGCCAGCCCTTTTTTAATCAGTTCAACGGCATATTCGTAAAGTTGCTCAAAGTAATCAGAAGCGTACCTTTCCTCTCCATCCCACTGGTACCCAAGCCAGTTAATATCCTTTTTGATATTCTCCACAAAATGGGTTTCTTCCGTTGTGGGGTTGGTATCATCCAGGCGGAGATTGGTCTTTCCGCCGAACTTTTTGGCAATCTCGAAATTCACGACGATAGCCTTGGCATGACCGATATGCAAATAACCATTGGGTTCGGGTGGGAATCGGGTATGAACGGTTCCCTGGTGCTTTCCATTGGCCACATCTTCGGTGATGATCTTTTCAATAAAATTCAAAGACTTGGAATCATTTAATGCTTCACTCATTATAATTATGTTTTAACCTAAAAAAGGTCAGGATTTTCAAAAAAATTACATTCTTTCCGGCATTTCGATACCCAACAGATCCATTGCCGTATTCAACGTATTTCCTACGGCCATGCAAATCTGTAACCTAAAGGCTTTTGCCTCAGGACTTTCCGCCTTCAATATAGGGCATTCGTGGAAAAACCTGTGAAAGGATTTTGCCAAATTGTAACAGTAATTGGCTATATCGGACGGATCATACTGCTCGGCAGCCGATTGGATCAAATCCGGAAACTGTTGAAGCTGGATGAGCATACTTTTTTCTTCTTCCTTTACAGCAGAGTATCCATGAGCCGCACCTACGGCAAAATCTCCGGCTTTCCTCAAAACAGATCGGGTCCTGACATAAGCATTCTGTACATAAGGACCTGTTTGCCCCTGAAAATCGAGCGATTGATGCGGATCAAAGGTCATCCGTTTTTTCGGGTTTACCTTGATGATAAAAAACTTCAATGCCGCCATTCCGATTTTCCGGACAATTTCCTTTTGTTCGGCTTCGCTCAGATCGCTGGTCGTATCCCTTTCCATGGAATTTTCCGTGGCCTCATCAATAACCGTTTTCATCAGGTCATCAGCATCTACGATGGTTCCTTCCCTGGATTTCATTCTCCCCGTAGTCAAGTCAATCATACCATAGGAAAGGTGGTACAATCCATCTGCGTAGGGTTCTTCGAGTTGCTTCAAAATGTGGAATAGTCCTTTAAAATGGTCATTTTGTTCATCCGCAACCACATAAACCATTTTTTCTACGCCAAAATCGTTATACCTAAGCCTGGCGGTTCCCATATCCTGGGAGGTATAGGTTGAGGTGCCGTCACTTTTTATCACCGTTTTTTGTTCCAGCCCCAGGGCTTCAAAATCAGCCCAGACCCGTTTGCCATCGCGATGCATGATTCCTTTGTCGATGGCAGTTTCAATGATCTCTTTCCCCAAAAGATAGGTTTCCGACTCGTAATAGAGCTTATCGAATTCCACGCCGAGGTTGTCATAAGTTTTTTCAAAACCCTTGTAAACCCAGCTATTCATTTCTTTCCACAAAGATCTTACTTCAGGATCTCCTGCTTCCCAGGCGATCAGCATTTCCCGTGCCTCTTTCCCGAGTTTGCTCTGTTTATTAAAATAAGTGTTTTTATACTTACTGAAAAATACGTCTCTGGTTTGTGTTTCCAGTGCCTCATTTTCATAGGTTTCGGCAGCCTCTTCCGTTTGCATCCAAGCAGCATATTCTGCTTCAAACCTTTTGGCGAATTCGACATAATACCGGCCTACAAAATGATCACCTTTAATACCTGTGGACTGAGGTGTTTTGCCTTCCCCAAAATTTTTCCAGGCCACCATACTCCGGCAAATGGCAATGCCCCGGTCATTCACCACCTGGGTTCTGATAACGTCATACCCCGCCGCCGTCATGATTTTATAGGTTGACCACCCCAGCAGAATATTCCTGATATGTCCCAAATGCAATGGTTTATTGGTATTGGGGGAAGAAAACTCCACCATCACCTTATGTCCATTCGAGGGAGCGTAGCCATATTTCTTCTGGTCATAGATATCATCCAGGAAGGATTTCCACCAATCATCAGCAATTACGAGATTAAGAAAACCCTGAACCGTATTAAAACGCACAACTTCCTGCAATTCCTGCTGGAGAAAACGCCCGATCTCTTCGCCAATTTCCTGTGGTTTTTTTCTGGCAATCCGGGCATAAGGGAAGGTTACAACGGTATATTCCCCTTCGAAATCAGGCCTGGTGCTATTCACAGCCACCTCTTCAGCAGAGATGTCGGCATCATAAAG
Source organism: uncultured Bacteroidota bacterium (assembly GCA_942492125.1). Classification (GTDB taxonomy): domain Bacteria; phylum Bacteroidota; class Bacteroidia; order Chitinophagales; family Saprospiraceae; genus BCD1. The sequence goes on along the minus strand of CALODM010000013.1, from coordinate 288,204 downwards.
GGATTTAATCGCTTTGACTACTCCTTCCTGTATGGTGTTCGTAATATTCATTTACGAGTTTTCTTATTTGTTAAAAATTCGGCCAAAGTTAAGGCTTTCCGGCCATTGTTAATGGTTAACAACACAAAAAAGGTAACAAAAATTCACTTGAAGAAGCTAAAAATATTGTTGCCGTATTTTTGTTGTCTGAAAAAGCGCGAATGTTGTTCAAAACTTACCCGTTTATCGTGCTCCAGGACAAACCACCCGTTTGTGGCCAGTATTTTTATGTTTAAAAATCAAATCCGGTAATTTCGGCAGGTCTTTATGGTCATATGGAGGATCTGCAAATATCAGATCGTAAGTCTGTTCTGCTTTTTCGATAAATTTAAAGGCATCCGATTTTAAAACTTTTATTTCACCATCAACAGCCAGCACCTTCATGGTTTTCCTGACATAGGCGATACAAGGGTAATATTGATCTACATAAGTAATTTCGGTACATCCCCGGGAGAAAAGTTCGTAAGAAATACTGCCGGTTCCCCCAAATAAATCAAGCACCTTAATCGCTGAAAAATCAAATACGTTGGTCAGAATATTAAACAGCCCTTCCTTGGCAAAATCTGTGGTAGGTCTTGTGGGCCATTTCCCGGCCGGTGGATCGAATTTCCTGCCTTTGTGTTTCCCGCCGATGATTCTCATTTATTTCTTTTTCAATAGTTTTTGGATATATTATGGGTAAAAAGGTAAAACGAATCAGGTTTAAGGTTATGGTGCTTCGACAGCCTTTGTCCTGCACTGCCTGCCCGGGATTTTCTTTCAGTTGATTTCTTATTGTGTTCGAATAATTCCAGGTTGTTCTCCCCCTGTAAAATCAGGCCCTTGCGAACCTTTCCACTAAAAAGCCAGGAATTGTTTGCCATGGAATATTCCATTGTCTTTATTGGATTAAACCCAAACCCATGTTACCCACCTGCAATAATCGATTACCTGTTTTTTTGAGTGCCTATTTACTATTTAAGCTGAGCACGTCGTAGAAAAACCAGGAGGGCATTTTAGAAAGCTTACTCCCCATTTTTGTAGGTGCTTCGTGTTCGAAAAAGAATAGTTTACTGATGTACCGGTATAACAAACGGAACAATTCCGAATCTTTCATCAACTGCCCTAAAATAAATACCGGTGTCTGGGAATTATCCAATCCATGTTGTTGAAAAACCATTAACAGATAATACAGAACGTCTTTGACCCCGGAAAATTTATAGCTGTTATTAAACTTGATCAAACCGTTATCAAAGAGCAAAATCCGGATCCTTTTATTCCGGAAATAAATGTAGACCTGGTGGCCTGGATGGGCTTTGGCATGTGACTCCAGCGTACGCATCAAAACCGTAGAAAAATGCATGAGGTGAAATCCGGGCAGATGTTCCTCAAATAAGGACAGTATTTCTGATTTTACGCCAAAAACGTTATGGACAGACTGGTTCTCCATCGTATCTGTCAAAACAGCCATTTGGTTATTCACAGGCATCAGTTGTTCCAGGTAATACCTTCTGTCTTTTTCCTGGTAAAAGGAGGCAGGCACCATTGCCGAGCACTCATTTTCAATCCCCAGTAAAACACTTCGGAAAGCAGAATTAAGCTGTTTATCAGAAGAAAGGATATTCTTCATTTCAGAAGCCTGGCTGAGATGTTTTTCAAGGGTATAATCTTTAAGTAACCGTGCCTGCCCGTTACCGTCACTGATCATATAAGTAAAACTGTCCACCCCGAGCAGGATGGACAGTTCCAATGCAGAGGTAAAACTTCTGCTATAATTATCTTCAATTATTTCGAATATTAATCTTCCCAATTTCCTGCAAGCTTTGGTGCATTCATATCGCCAAACTTAAGTGGTTTGTCAGGATTATAACCCTGATCATAACGTTTGAAATGAGAAGTACCCCACTTACCCATAAATTTCTTACGCTGAACGCCTACTTCTACCACATTTACCAGGGTTTTCTGGTAGGTCAGGGTATCTGCCTGAATATTGAAGGTAATCCCTCCTCCAAAAGGTACATATCTCAGGGAGTCGAGATTCATTCCCAGGGCAATGACCGAGTCAATGGCAGGAGAAAGCAGGGTATCTTTAATGATCTCTCCGGTAAACTCAGGATCATCCGGGTCTCCAATGATTTTGATGATGGCAAAGCTATCTTCTGTCAGTACTTTGGATAAGGTATCAAAATCCCCGGCAAATTCACCGGTGATGTATCGGTACATTTCCTGTGCCTGGCGTATTTCTTTAAGCTTACTGATTACGGCAGATTCACGAATTGTTCTTTCCTTGTTGAAAGCAATAGGCTCACGAATGCTTGTATACAAGGTATACAACAGGAATAAGGCAATAGCAACGAATAACAGATTAAGTACGATTCTCATATTTTCGTTCGTTTTGATGCAATTATAAGGTTTTTTCTTGATAAAGACATAATCGGATGCAATTTAAAAATAATTGTTTTTCATTTCATTAAAACAGGTATTTATTTGATGAAAAAAACAATCATTCTGGTGTACCCAAAGATTATTTCAAAAATGATTTGAATTTAAAATATCCCGGAAAATTTACATTTAAAAGTATTTTTATCAAGATCATTTTATTGATGTATCCTAAATTGCGTTACCCGCTCCGGGTAGTTCAGACAACAATTGTCGGGCCTTCACAATATTTCCTAATTCCCTTCCAATGAACTAACTTTGCATCCGAAAATAAAAAAAGCATGGCAAAGATCAGCATCCTGGCGATAGAATCCTCCTGTGACGACACCTCCGCTGCCGTAATACAGGACGGGAATGTTTTGAGCAATTGTGTTGCCAACCAGGAGATCCATACCCAATACGGTGGGGTCGTTCCTGAGGTGGCTTCCCGCGCTCACCAGGAAAATATTGTTCCCATAGTGGATGTTGCCCTCAGACAGGCCGGTGTAAAAAAAGAAGCCATAGATGCCATTGCCTTCACCAGAGGACCTGGTTTGGTCGGTTCCCTGATCGTCGGTATTTCCTTTGCCAAAGCTTATGCCCTCAGCCTCGGAATCCCGCTTATAGAAGTCAACCATCTCCAGGCCCACGTATTGGCTCACTTTGCCAGGAAACCTTATCCTGCATTCCCGTTTCTCTGTCTGACAGTTTCCGGAGGTCATACACAAATCATTGTGGTGAAAGATTATCTCGATATGGAATTGATTGGCAGCACCCTCGACGATGCTGCGGGAGAAGCTTTTGACAAAACCGGAAAATTGCTGGGCCTGGACTACCCTGCCGGTCCGCTGATCGATCTTTACGCCAAACAGGGAGAACCGCGGTTTGAATTTCCGGAGCCTAAAATTCAAGGGTTGAATTTCAGTTTCAGCGGATTGAAAACAGCCATACTTTACTTTTTGAAAGACAACCTCAAAAAAGACCCCGAGTTCATCCAAAAAAACCTGAACGATATTTGTGCTTCCGTGCAGGAACGCATCGTGAGTATTTTGCTGAGCAAACTCAAAAGGGCAAGCCGGGAAACCGGCATCAGGGAAATCGCCATCGCCGGCGGTGTCTCCGCCAATTCAGCACTCAGAAGCCAACTCAAATCAATGGAAGAAAAACTGGGATGGAATACTTTTATCCCGGAGTTTGAATTTTGTACTGACAATGCCGCCATGATCGGGATCACCGGATATTACAAATACCTCCAGGGAGAATTTTCAGATCAAAAGGTGACGCCTCTGGCCAGGTGGGCAGTTTAGTCCTAAATCATTTTAAAATGAGGCCTATTCAAAGAGAACACCCAACTATCGAAAGCATCCTATTGCTCTACCAGAAGGTATTAGGAAAGCATTTTGAAGCCTACCGCAATCATGTCTACCGGGTATTCAACTTTACTGCTTTATTAGACAGTAATTTCGAAGAAAATCATGAAACCTATGCCATCGCCGCTGCTTTTCATGATCTCGGTATCTGGACACATAATACTTTCGATTACCTGGAACCTGCCATTGCTATCACTAAAAAATACTTGTCCGAAACCCATCAACAACACCTGGAAGAAGAAATAGTCCTCATGATCAACATGCACCACAAAATGAGCAACTATCATGGAAAATATTCCAATACAGTGGAAACCTTCCGTAAGGCAGATTGTATTGATGTATGCATGGGGATGATCCAATTCAATTTAAATCGAAAAGAGCATTTAAAGGTCCGGACTTCATTCCCATACAAAGGATTCCACAGGTTTTTAGTCAGACAGACCTTAAAAAGATTTTTGAGGTATCCTTTTGATCCATTGCCAATGTTTAAAAGATAAATACGAAAAAACAACCCTGAAAAGTATAATTTACCCATATTCTAAAAAATCCCTGAAAGGAGCATATTTCACGAAAAAAATCTTAATCCTAATATGGAACGCAGTAAAGTTGTTGTTGTCGGTACCGGGTTTGTTGGCATGAGTTATGCTTACGCCCTGGTCAATCAAGGGGCAGTCGAAGAATTGATTTTAATCGATATTGACTACAAAAAAGCAGAAGGGGAAGCGATGGACCTCAACCACGGCCTAGCCTTTGCCCCTCGCAAAATGACCATAAAGGCCGGGGATTATACCGACTGTAAAGATGCTGGTCTGGTGGTTATTACTGCCGGTGTCAATCAAAAGGAAGGAGAAACCAGAATACAGCTCCTCAACAGGAATGCCCAGATCATCAAAGCGGTTGTTAGGAACATCATGCAAAGCGGCTTTAAGGGTATTTTGCTGGTTGCCAGCAACCCTGTTGACATACTTGCCTATGTCGCATGGAAAGAATCCGGACTGGACAAATCCAGGGTTTTAGGCAGCGGCACATCTCTTGACACCGCCAGGCTGCGTTACGAGATCTCGAGATATGTCAAAATTGATCCCAGGAATATTCATGCTTACATACTGGGAGAACACGGTGACAGTGAGTTCGTTGTTTGGTCTAATGCCAACATTGCGGGTAAACCCATAATGGACGTGATCGATACTATGGACGAAATCAATTTTTCTGACCTGGATAATATTTACAAGACCGTCAGGAATGCAGCTTATGAAATCATCAATCGCAAAAAAGCAACCTATTATGGCATTGGCATGGCACTGGTTCGTATAACTGTTGCCATTTTCAACAATGAAAATCGCATCATACCGATCAGTGTATTAAATGATGGCGTTTACGATATTGAAAAAGAGGTATACATTGGATTGCCAGCAGTTTTGAACCGCCAGGGAGTTGATCATGTGGTACACTTTACCCTGTCGGACGAAGAAAAGAAAAAACTGCAGCGTTCAGCTGAAATACTTCGAAAAAATCTATCGGATATTGGATATTAAACAACCTTCAAATTGATTATTACCCCTCAGCAATAATCTCTTTGAAGACATAAAAAAAAGGCCGCAGCGCTGAGCTACGACCTTTATCGCTAAACCTTGTTTTTTTACTAAAAAGAGTCAATTAATTTTTTCTTCATGGCTTCAAACTCCTCGTCTGTGATAATGCCCTCTTTACGCAGATCACCCAGTTCACTCAATCGCTTCAAAACATCTGTTTCCGTAACGAATTCTTTATCAGCCGGGGTCTCTACCACCACATCTTCCACATTGACCTTTTTGGTCTTTTTTATCTTGGATTCTTCCTCTTCTTTTATCTGTTCCGCCACTTTCTTACCTTTCTCAAATTTTTCGCGGTAATATTTTTTCAGCCTTTCGGTATCGAAATCAAGGAATGTGCCTCCGGCTGCAAAATGTTTCTTGAAAACCTCTCCAAGGGCATAGGTTGAAGCTCCGTTGAAAACCGAGAGGGTAACCCCACCAATCAAGGATCCTACTCCCGGAACGAGTTTTATAAGACTCCGGGCGCCAATTCTGGCCAGGGCAGAACTGGTCAATGAAGTGACAATTGCCTTCCCTTGCGTTTCTGAGAAATTTACATCGTAAACACGACATAAGCCTTTAATCATATCCAATTGTAGTCCACTCACGGCAAAAACATCCAGTACCGGCAAGGGAATAAAACTGGCTCCCATCGCCCAGACAATGTGATTTCTGATCACAGTATCCGCGTGTTTGCTCTTTTGGTCTTTATCGCTATTAGAATTACTCATAATCGTATCTTTAATTTTCTTTTTGGCATAATCTTTAATATCCATACAACAATAATTTGATTATAATATGTTCATTGCAATAATGTAAATTGCTGCCTTAAAGTTGTAGAAAACTGGCAATTCCAGCGTTTTTTACCGACGATCCAGCGGATTTTTTAGATAAAAGAAAGCTGGTTGCTGGTTGCCAGGCGGAAAGTAATCAGACTAAATCCCGAAAAAAACCTTTAATCAACCAAAGTTGCGGGTTACAAATTCCTTTTTTCCAGTTGCCTTGTTTTTGTGGTAAAACCATCAAATTTCTGGGATGTTACATTATTTCACTGGATTTGTCCGACACTAAAGTCTGAACCAGTAGTCTGAAACCGGTAATTTACATTAATCAATTACTTTCGATGACCTGGCCGGCGTCCCCATAAAGATCGATTTTACCATCGAGCAGGACTGCCAAAACAGTCATTTTGGGATCGAGAACCTCATGGGGAACGTCGATATAAACCAGCCCCGGCACCTGACTCCAGTAGGCTTTCATGAATACCTCGTATTTGAGTTTTGTTCCGTTACCAACTACCCAAATTCTGTTGATCTTATTTTTTACCCCTTTTAATACGAGCTGCTCATTGGGTTTGTAATCAAAAAACAGGTACAGTATCGTGCTGTCTTTGGACAAGGTGGAAGGACCATTGAAATGGGTTCTGGGAATACCCGGATGACTACCGTAAATAGCTGTTTCATGTTTCGAAGTCCACCGTCCCAACTCTTTTAAGACCTGGACTTGTTCGTCTGGGATGGTTCCGTCTTCTTTTGGACCTACATCCAGGAGCAGGTTTCCACCCAGACTGATAACATCGGCAAAAATGCTGATTACTTTCTGGGCTGATTTATACTTTTTATCATTGGGCTGATAGCCCCAGGAATTATTTATAGTCATACACAATTCCCAATAATCTTCTTTGGGAGCAGTCAATGGCAAACCCTGTTCAGGAGTACCATAGTCCCCACCCCGAAGGCGGGAATTACAAATAAGTTCAGGGTTATCCTTGTATAGTTGTGCTTTGACCCGATCGGTTTGAAATGCTTTTTCGTCATAAGACCAATCGCCGTCAAACCAAAACAGGTCGGGTTTGAACAAGTGGTTGAGTTCTTTCAACTGCCCGAAATAAAAGTCCACGAACGAAGCAAATCTCTTCGGATCATTTTCATACTTCTTTGTTGCTCTGGTAAACTCCGGATAATCCGGATGCGACCAGTCCAGAATTGAAAAATATAACCCGGCTTTCAAACCTTGATTCCTCATGGATTTCACAAAAGGAGTAACGAGATCCCGGCCCGCAGGCGTACTTTTCACTACATTCAGATCATTCAACTTTGTGGGCCACAATGCCATCCCGTCATGATGTTTTGTCGTTAACACAGCATAACGGGCACCACTTTCTTTAAACAAAGAAGCCCAGGCATCAGGATCGTAGTTTTTGGCGGTAAAACCTTTCCGTTGCTCCATATAATCCTCGTAAGAGATCATATTATTGTAGAAACTCCAGGATTCATCGATCCCATAAACGGAATAGATACCCCAGTGGATAAAGATGCCCAGTTTGGCTTCGCGGAACCATTCCATGCGCCGGGTTCTTTCCAGGAGTGTTTCGTCAGGTTTTTGAGTAAAACCTTCATTTAAGAACATCAAGAATAACCCAATAAAAATAATTTGCTTTTTCATAGCAACGAAAATAAAAAAAGCCATGAACATACAAGTTGTTTACCTGCACATTCATGGCCTTTTATAAAAATACAGTGTCCTTTTTAATCTACTTTAACCCTCACCCCTTCAGAATGACTGGTGTATTTGGGTGCATACATACACTGAATGGTTGTCACGCCATTGGAGAAATCTCCTTTGTGCACGACCCTGACAGGATATTCAAAAACGTAGGTTCCCTTTGGCAGATAATCGAAGAAGAAATTCGTTGCCGCATCTCCGGTACTTTCATAGTATCCCAGGCCGCCCTGCCATTTATAGGAACTCATTACGTTAATCGGTTCAAAACCACTGGCACGCATATCCTTCATGTGTACATATTCCATATCCCGGTCCACTTTCAACTCAATCCTGACCATGACCTTATCTCCCGGGCTCAGGCCCTTTCCGTCGTCAACGGGTAAAAGCTCTGGCCCCGTGGCAGAATCGTCCACTCTGAAAAGTTGCTTTTTCAATGTAAGAGGTGTCTTTTCAAAGACCTCCACTTTATCGAGTTCTTCAAAGTATTGCCAATACATGCTACCCCAGGCAATTACCTCATTGGGGTTATCGACCTTCACTTTACCCATGCGGGGATTGATTTCCTTTTCATCCCAATCGGCACGGAAATATCCGGTACCAGCTTCAGCACTGCCCTGGGCTTTGCGAATGGCGACTTCCTTTTCTTTGGCTTTGGGCAAACTGATCTTTACCTGCTTATCGTCAATGAGCCAGTTACTTCCATTGGCCAAGAGGGCATAAACGGCATTAGCTGTCGCTTTGGTTGTTTTCCAATGGGTTGTTTCCTTATTCTTCAGCAACCAGACTTTTAATTCATCTACCGCTTTATCATCTTTGGCTACATCCGCAAAGACCTCGATCATCACAGCATGCGTTTCTACAGGTAATTGATACCAGAAATAACCGTTATCGTATTTCCAATACATACCCATTTCTTCATTTTGCAAGGCCCTTTCCCGGAATGACCGGACTATCTCCGCAGCGGTTTGTGAACGATCACTGCGCTTCAAAGCCAAAGCGATCAACCCCTGCTGGTAAATACCTCTTTTGGTCCAGTACTTTTGGGTTTGCTCCAGGTAATAGTCTCTCACCTCCGCCAACTCCTTATTCATTTCCTTGTCAAAAAAGGAACGTGCATAGAGATAATGAATGGCCGTATTACTCAGATGATCATCGGACATGGATGTTCCTGCTTTGGCAACCTGTTTTTTCAATTCTTCGTATTCAAAAATAAGTTCTTCATCCATAAAGCCAATTGCTCTGTCAAGCATTTGTTGCACATCAGGATCATTGTTAAAATCCTCGGCTCCCAGGTGCTTCAAATGCCCCATACCCTCGACGAGGTATTGGGTGATATACCTGCTTTCACGACCACCGGGAAACCAGGAAAATCCCCCTGAAGATGACTGTCTTTCACGGAGTTTCGTCAAGGCTGAAGCACGCTCGTGGGACATTTTGTTCAAATCGAATAACAATCCGATATTTTTACGTTGCTGTGCTTCATCTCCGGCCGCTAAAACCCATGGTGTTTCTTCCAGCAATACGGCCTTAAGATCCTGATTTTTGGACAACTCACTTTCCAACGCCGGTGTATTTTTCCATTGCTCAAAAACGTTTTTGATCTTTGGATATTTATTGGCCACTGAAGAAGCCAGTGTATTGGCGTAATAGCGGTTGAAAATTTGCTCCGTACAATCGTATGGATACTCCATCAGGTAAGGCAGGGATTTGACAGCAAACCAGGCAGGATTAGAAGTGAATTCGAGGCTGAGTTTATGGTTTTGCAAGGTTGGAGAAAAAGCTGCTTTCCCCATTGCGGAAAAATCAAAGGATTTCTTTTCTCCTCCCCGAATATTCATCGGCATGGTTTCCGTCACGAGCATACGGTTGGTCAATACCGGAAGTGCACTTTCTTCACCATCCCCAAAACTTCCGGCACGAGCGGTTACTCTGTGCGTAATGGCCATGACTTTCCCCACTGGAATATTGAGTTTCCACGATAACGGAGCGGACTGTCCTGCAGCCGCTTCGAAAGAAATCTCCGGAGTAGTATTTCCAAGAAGATCGTCGACAGGCTGCATGGTCAAGGCATCAAATAACTCCAGGCGGGCTGTTCCTTCCAGCGTATTTTCGGTTAAATTACTGACCTTGGCGGTAAAGTGAATTTCATCTTTCTCCCTGAAAAACCTTGGGGGATTAGGTTGAACCATCAGTTCTTTTTGAGTAATGACCTCTCTGGAATCAATGGCTGTTTTCAAATCCGGCGTATGTGCAAAAGTCATAAACTTCCACTTGGTCAAGGCCTCATTCATGGTAAAACTGATCACAACATTACCGTCTTTATCCGTCCGTAGTTGCGGCATAAAAAACACCGTTTCATCCAGGTTGGTCCGCACGCTGACAGGCGCTTCTTCCAATTTGGGTGCCTCTGGGATATTGCCTCCGGTGGAATTCATCACGGGATCAAAAGTCTGCACCATATCTGCCTCAGCCATTGGTGGAGGAGGTGGCGGTGGTACGGCGCCATCCGCCATTGCCGGAGCAGATTTTGGTGCCGCACTGGAACGAACCTGAATGGATTCAGAAGTTACCATAGAGTATTCCAATATTCTGTAACCTCCCAAATAAAAGTCAAACCAATTCAATCCGGGATAAACCCGTTCCACTTGGGTATAATCGCGGTAATACTGATTACCTGCAGATTTTGTTCCAAAACCGGCGTATCTCCAGCGGTTATAACTGTAATAGAAATTGGGAAACAAATCCAGTTGCCAATTATTGGCTGCAAATGCATCCAGGGAAGCATCATACATTCCGGCAAGCACTTCCGCTCCTACCCTTTCTCCTTCCGGCCCGCTGATCTTAATTTGCCATTCTTCTTCCTGGCCGGGTTTAAGTTTATCTCTGAAAGTTGTGTAAGAAATCTTTAGTTCTTTGTCCGTCCAGGGCACAGCAATATTTTGAGTCTGGCTGAATATCCTGTTGTTTTTAATAAAGGATAAATGGCAGATAATACCCCCCTTATCCTTTTCCGTCACGGAAATATTCTGAGAATCCAGATTTTCCACCCTGCCCCAGCTTATCTTTCCTGAATTTCCTGATCTACGTTCCACTTCAAAAAGATAATGTACTGGTCCGAAGGCAGTACCGACGAATAATGCTGCTGTTTCCCCGGCTTCGTATTGTGGTTTTGAAGGACTGTACCAAAAGGTTGAGGTGGAAGGTACGGTGTTCGTTTTTAAATCATAGAGGTTGAAATAACGTTTGTCTTCCACCAAATCCCCGCTCTTGTCGTCTTTGGTTTGCAGGATGGCTACGTAGGCGCCTGTTGGCCAGGAATTCATATTGAGTTCCAGCACCTTTGAATCTTCTGTATTAAAGGCCCCGACAAATTTCTTTTCCTTTTGATTCCAGTTTTGTACCTGATCTTCATCACCGTAAGCAAAATTTGGAAATACCCGCTTGAATTTAAACTCATTTAACAATGGTTTGTCCGGCTTTTCCCAATACCTGCTGATAAAGGCATTTCCTGGTTCTTCCAGGCGGAAAACCTCAATCTTTCCTCTGGCCGGAATAAAATCACCATCCAGGTTGGTTGTCGAAATGCCAAAAGCAATCTTTTCATCTTTTTGGACTGTTTCGGGAATATCAAGGCTTGCCTTCAAGCTGAGGTAACCCAGATTGTAGGTGCGTTGAGCAGAATGTGTTTCGCCTGTAATATCGACTACGTCGGCATAAACCATGAACTGAAAGGAAGGTTTATCTTTCCTATCAACTGTTGGGTCTGGCAAAGCTTCGAATGGAATCTCGAAGCTACCGTCCGGAGCGGTGGTTATCGTACCGTTCGCAATTTCCATTTGACCACCGGAAGGCATTGGCCTGCGAATCCACCAGGGCCACCAGGGATATCTTACTTGTCGGACAACCCTGTATTTTACGGTAGCTCCGTCAATGGCATTTCCTGCATAACCCGTTGCAATTCCTTTGGCAATAACCTCATCACCGAGGTTGACACTTTCCTCGGAGGCTTTCATCTCCACTTCAAATTTTGGCCGTTTATACTCCTCTACACTGAAAGTATGCCTATTCTCACCGACGGTTGATTTGAGGGACATTCTTCCTCTCAAACCAAATTCGGGAGCCACAAAAGACCCTTGTAATGTTCCAAATTCATTAGACCTGAGGTCCAGTTTCCCGACTTCCTGCCAATTCACATCATGGAATGTGATGGTTACACTTTTATTCGGTAAAATGGCGGGAATATCATTTTCATCTTTCTCCAGCAACAGCGCCTTGAAATAGACGGTCTGTCCGGGCCGGTAAATAGCTCTGTCCAGGAAGAATCGGGTAATTTGATAGGAAGTTTTGTCTGTATTTCTGGTGCGGTAATTCAGCGAATATCCCAGGTTGGGAATCAACACATCAGCCCCTTTACTCAAGCGAGTGGTAAAGTATTCATTTTTTTTGAACCGGGGGTAAACAAACCCTTGGGCATCGGAGATATCTTCTCCCAGTTTCACCTTTTTGTTTTTGCGTTGTCTGCGGTCGTATTCGTTTTTAAAATATTCTACCCTTACCCCCGGAACTGCGGCACCGGTAGCTCTGTCGGCCACGACAATCTTCAGGTCATCTCCTGATGTCTTTTTATAAAAAAAGCCAATAGAAGAAACGGTGAAGTGCAAATAGGCAACCTGCTCATTTCCGTCTTTAAAATTGGCATTATCCGCCATCAGAAGCGCATAAAATCCCACAGGAAGCGGTTCTGTCATGACCTCTGTCCGGTGAAATTGAAAATCCCCTTCATCCGGCAGCTTTTCCTCCCATCTTTGAACGGCCTGTTTTTTATTTAAAAAAGGGACCATTTGTTCCGATTGAAGTGTTCCCCATTCCGAAAGGTCGTCCTCCGTTAATTTGACGATTTTGAAAAAGGCATCCGGGGTATTTTTATAATGAATGGAAACCAACGCTCTGCTGTCCGGCAGGTTGACCTTTTCTATGCTTACCTCGAATTTACGATGTTCAATGTCGGCCATTCTTTGCCTACATAATTTAGCCCCATAACTTTTGGGATGAAGTTTTAAACCTTTGTTACAAAGCTCCCAGGCTTTTTTCAGGTCCCACTGAGTTTCCGGCAAACTGACGGGATTGTAGGTTGTGCCTTTATTGTAAAATACAGAAGATTGGGCATAGAGGATCTCGGCCACCGCCTCATTTCCGGGATATTTTTTCTCCAGTTTATCCAGCGCTGCAAGGTACCAGTCTTCTTTGAGTTCGCTGACAGCATTATCATAAACGAATTTCAGGCGTTTAAGGTCGGCATCGATCAAAGCTGCCGGATCGCGATCACTCAGATGTTTTTCCAGTAACTGCTGGAACAACTGTATGGTTTTTAATTTTTTAGCACTGGAATCTCTCGCCTCAAAGGTACGCTTACTAAAAGCAGCAGCATCCTCAAAGAAGGCTTCCCCTTTTATATAAAATTTATAATTGGGCTCCGTAAGATAGGCCTGATCATTCATGAAATAATCAATAGCTCTGTGCATGAGAAAATCATACAAAGTTGGTCTGAGTTTCTGCGTATTGACCTCTCCGGTTAAAACACTTTGAAAGAGCTCAACATCCACCTTCGTTAACCTGGCATCATCTACAGAACATTCGTAATGGAGGTTACTGGCCGCGATGATCTGTTCCGCTGTCCAGGTGGCAATATCCTCTGACTGATATTGCGGGGTGGATGTACGTTGGCTGAGTCTCCAGTAATTTTCCCGGAGATAATTTTGGTACATTTCCCCCAGCATGGATTGAAGGATTTGTCTGGCGGGAAAAGCTGCCCGGGAAGCTTCTTCTTCCAGCTTATTCAAAACCCTGATGTAACCGTCTTCTTCCAGTTCTGTGAAATATTTCAATCTGTAAATCGTGGTTTTGACAATCTGAGCCGGATTATTGTCTTTTTGGGCACGCTGATAAAGTGCTTCAACCTTCTCAAGAGCTGATTTCGGAAGTCTTTTCTGGTCGAAATCATAAATTTCCTTCCAGGCATTGGTGTAGGGATCGTTGGTAAATTTCATAGGGTTGTCGTCTTGTGCAAAAGCATTACCACTCACGAAAACAAGGTTTATGAGGAATAATACATGAAGGAGCTGCTTTTTAATCATAATCTGGAATCCTGTTTTTGTTAATAACTACTATAAGGATGCAAAAAGTATAGGAGTTGCATAAAATGTTGAGGTTACTGCCCTGGCATGCGTGCCTCGGATGTCGCTGTGTTCTGGTTTCTGGTACTGGTTTTCAAAATTAAGCAGAAAAAGTTTATAGATAAAAACCATCAAGGGGGTAACATTATTAAATGGGTTTGATATAAGGGTGAAAATTAACAAAAAACAACCTTTAAAATTCTAAAATCATGAGAAACTTATTTTTGAACACCCTGATTATCGCTATTACCCTGTTTACTTTTTCAAGTTGTGAAAAAGATCCTTTTAATAACACCAAAGCCCAATGGGGAAATACCGAAGGCCGCTGGAGCAACGGCGCCCTTGATTGCAGCGGCAATACTTGTCGGTGTTTACCCGTTGTTATTATTCATGGTATAGCAGCACCCCATAACGATCTTGTAGACGGCCTTGTTGGTGGTGCTACAGGAACAGGATCCGCTCCTTTTTTACAGGATTATTTCGCTAAAGAAGAAGTTGTCGAGCTTTTCGTAAACCTCAATGATTATCAGTTAGGTTTACTGACTTCGGGGGAATATGAGATCAAACCGTTTTTCTTTGACAAACAATTGTATGATACCAAAAAAATGGGCCGTGTCAAGTTCTTTGCAGCAAAAAGGGAGATCGTAAAAGATCCGAATTCGACCCTGGAAGATTTCGAATTTGCCTTTGAGGTAGATATCAGGGAATAATTAATTCCGGCACAAAATATTCAGTAATTGAAAAAGCCATCGTTTTAACGGTGGCTTTTTCTTTATTTTTGGGGATCAAAAAAATAAAAGATCATGGCCAAAAAAATTCTCGACCCGGGGTTTGGATTATTCACCAGCGGTAAAGCCAGGCGATACATCGCAGATAACGGAGCATCCACCGTGGTTCATATCAACAAGAGATGGACTATTGCGGATATGTACCTGCAGCTCATTGAGATCTCCTGGACGAGATTCTTCCTTTTCGTCGTCACGAGTTACATCGCCGTAAATATTTTTTTCGGAATTATCTACACGGCCATAGGCATCGAATCGATTACCGAACCGAGTGGCTCTTTGATCAAGGATTTTCTCAATGGCTTTTTCTTTAGTGCCCAGACTATTACCACTGTCGGATACGGGGGAATTGCCCCAAAAGGAACTGCTGCCAATTTTGTCTCTACCTTTGAAGCACTGATTGGATTGATGAGTTTTTCTTTTATTACCGGGTTGCTATATGGCAGGTTTTCCCGCCCAACAGCTTCTGTAAGGTTCAGTAAAAATCTTGTATTCCGGGAATTCAATGGCAAAAAGGCATTAATGTTCCGTTTGATGAACAATCGGACCAATATGATGATAAAACCGAGGATTTCTGTTTCGCTCGCTATTACCAAAGGAGACCCAATGGGAGAGTTCAAACGGGAATTCTACCAACTATCTTTGGAGAGAAATAGTATCCAGGCACTTCCCACCATCTGGACGGTCGTCCATGAAATCGATGAAGATAGCCCATTGTTTGGCTATGCGGACGATGAATTACTCAACCTCAATGCAGAGTTATTTATCTTACTGGAATATTATGACGATGCCTACGCCCAGGATGTCTTCAAAATGCATTCTTACAGCTTTTCACAAATTATTCCAGGTAAAAAGTTCGTCCGGTCATTTGTTTATAATGAGGAAGGCTACCTGGAACTGGACCATGACTCACTTGACAAGACGGAAGTAATGATTGACGGGGAGGGGGGACGAGGGGACGGTTGACGGAATACGAGGCACGGTTGACGAGAGACGGTTGACGAGAGAGAGACGGTTGACGAGAGACGGTTGACGAGAGACGGTTGACGAGAGACGATTGACGAGAGACGGTTGACGAGAGACGGTTGACGAGAGACGATTGACGAGAGACGATTGACGAGAGACGATTGACGAGGCACGGTTGACGAGAGACGGTTGACGAGAGACGGTTGACGGTTGACGAGGCACGGTTGACGAGAGACGGTTGACGAGGGACGATTGACGAGGGACGATTGACGAGGGACGGTTGACGAGGGACGATTTGGACGAAAAAACATGAGTCATCTTACCTTAGGGTCGGGAAATTAAATTTGGTAAATTTGAAATGAAAAAATAAGGAAGCGGAAAAAGACTATTATGAGTCATTTGTCATAAAGACAGTTCGGGATAGCCAGTCCCGCTTCCTTTTCTCTGTTTCACCTCGGACAGTTTGTTAGGCAAAAAGCCTGAGTAAGATAGATGAGGCTAACAGAACTTATTTTATTAATACAAATTTACGGATTTAGAATGAAACAATCTGGTCGTTTTGTAGGAATTGACATATCAAAAGATAGTTTTGATGTCTGCGTTTTAACACAAGAAGCCCTGATAGAAGAGGGTCATTTTACTAATGATGTTGAAGGTTGGCAAAAGTTTGCTGGCAGCCTTTATGATCAGGACATATGCATAATAGAAGCGACGGGCTCCTATCATGTAGGCTTGGCATTATTTTTATCAGAACGAGAAAAGTGTGTCAGTGTGGTCAATCCTTTGAGTGTGAAATATTTCTCTCGATTGAGTCTCAAACGGGCGAAAACAGATAGAGAGGATGCCTACGTTATTGCTCAGTACGGTCTGGTTTTAAAGCCCAAAAGTTGGATAGCTCCACCGACACATTTAAGACAGCTTCAGCAATTGATGGTAGTATCTGCTCAATTGACCAAACAAAAAACAGCTTTAACCAATCAACAAAAGAGCCTTGAACTTGTACCAGATCCCAGTAATGAAGCCCTTGAGATATTAAAAAGCCAAATAGTTAAAATAGAAGAACATTTGCAGGAAATGCAATGCCTCATCAATAATAATATTAAGAAGCATTACAAAGAATTAGAGGCTTCTTTACGGTCGGTTCCTGGTTTAGGTCCTAAAACGATAGCTACCTTAATCCTGGTAACTGGAGGCTTTACCAAGTTTGAATCATATAAAGCATTGATAGCCTATGTAGGCTTAGCTCCTCGGACATATGAGTCCGGAGTAAGTGTTAAGGGAGCTTCACACATATGCAAGTTAGGGGCATCCTATCTTCGAAAGTTACTCTATCAATGTGCTTTAAGTGCCAAGAGGTTTAACCCTGCATGTAAGGAACTATTTGAAAGACTCTATATTGAAAAGAAAAAGCCATTTAAAGTGGCTATGATTGCGGTGGCCAATAAATTATTGAAAATTGCATTCACAATAGCTATTACCGGTCAAAAGTTTGACCCGGAATACAGAATGAAATATCAATTAGCCAAATAAAATTTCCTGATTTCTCGGAAAAAATTTGGGAATGAACACAGTTCATCCCGAATTTTGGCTTAGGCCAAAATTCGGGATTTTTCGTAATTTATTGACTTACAGGTATTTGAATAAAATTCCCGACTTGACAGAAATCGTACACGAATAATTGGGGGGCGGCTGCCTGAAAATCTTGCTGTTTGACGGAGGAGCCTGCCTGGCTAAGCTGAACGGCAGACAGGTTTAGATTTTCTAGCGTTTTTGTTTACTTTTGGGGCAATGCCAAAAGTAAAAGCCTAGCCGGCTCGAGGCGATGCCAAGCAAAAGCACAAGTAGTTGTTTTTCAAAGCTTTGTAGTACTTTCATGAAAACTTATACCCCACCGAAGCAATTCCGAAATTGAAACATTCCATTAATTTTTAAAAAATCAGTTTTCAAAAAATTAGGGACTGACTCATTTTTTCCGAAAATCAGGAAATTTTATTTGGCTAATGAATTTCATTCTGTATTCCGGGTGAAAGTTTTGAAAGGTAGTTGTGAATGCAATTTTCAACTCAACTTATTCAGCAATACTCTTTATTTCTTCGCATATATCTGTCAAATAGTATACGAAGTAAAACTCTTGGCACTGAAACACTTGACAAAGTAACTGTCGAGCGGAGACACTAACTTGCAGATGTGTGAAGCTCCCTTAACACCTATTTACTCCTGGACTCGTATGTCCGAACAACCCCTTCAGACTACAAAACTTTATATGATCCATCGGTACAGCCGTGCAGTCATTAGGATTGAGGTGGCTCTTTTGGGACCTAACTACCGGCAATCTATCCTAAAGAAGCTTCTAATTCTTTGTAATGTTCTTTAAAGCTGTTAGTGATAAGGCATTGTATTTCCTGTATTATGTTTCGTCTGATTTTACTGATTTGGCTCTTTATTATTCCAGGGCTTGTCGTCAAAGTTCTTTAGTTGACTGATTAGAGCCGTCTTTTGTCTTGTTGCAATTGTGCAGAAACGGTCGTTAGCTGTTGAAGTTGCCTTGAAATGTGTCGGTGGGGCCGTCAAACTTTCAGGCTTAAAAACTTGACCATACTGGGCAATAACATAAGCATCTATCCTATATGCTTTTGCCCTCCTGAGATTCAATCGAGAAAAATACTTTTCCAGCAAAGGGTTGACTACAACTAACACGTATAGCCTGCTGAACACGACTATAAGTGCTCAACGCCCCATGATGAGAACCACTCTCCTACAGCATAGTATTTGGGGACAAAGCTTTTAGGGATAAAAAGTTAGCCAACATTGAGTTATTAAAGATAAAGGAGGAGAACTTCTAACGGCCTGTTGTGATACCACGCAGGGATCAACGGGATCTCTCAGGGAAAGAACTAAGGCCGCGGATGATTTCATACTAAATCTGTTTTGCTGTGTCAAGTATTAGACAGCCCATTGAATCATTTTTCAGCTTTTTGGATAACAACTGTCCGAGAGAAACAGATATGCAACGGGACTGGCAAAGTACGATCTTAAAAAGGGCTATTGGTACATATTTTAGAAAAATAGCAGCTGCTTTTATACCACTAATTATTGAGCCAATGCTTTACTGCCCCTGATAAGCATGACTCATGTTTGGCGATGATTAGCAATTCCTAAATAAAATACTTTTCATATTTTTTGACATTTACTTCCTTATCCAGTGGAGTTCCCTTTAAAAGGTGATCCACCGTATGTTTTGCCCAAAATGGTACCAGGGAAGTTCCTTTGGAGCCCATGCCATTGAAAAGGAACAGGGATTGGTGAAGCGGATGGGGCCCAATAAAAGGTCTTCGATCCCTTACTGTAGGTCGCACGGCCGCACGGTGATCCAGAACTTCAAAAGGAACCGTAAGCACTTTTTCCAGCTTTCGGATCAATTGGTTATACCCAACAGTTGTTGGTGAACCATTGTTGAAATCGCGTTGCATGGTTGCACCCACCCAATAGGTATCCGGTTCTCCGGTGGGAATGAGGTATACTGTGTGTTTCAGGATTTTTTCAAATCCAGAATCTTTTATTTTAACAATGAGCACCTCTCCTTTATCTCCCAGGAAAGGCAGGTAATTAAAATAAGGGTTGTTCTTGACCGCGGCACCTTCAGCGAAAATCACCTTTTGGGCATGAAACCCGTCATATTCAACAGAATCATCAGCTATTTTCAGCAGATTATGGTCAAAATTTGACTGACTGTAACAACTTTGAGCTTTAAAATAATCGCGATAAAGGCCAATCATCCTCCCGATATCCACTTTTGCTCCCTCCCCGATCTCAATAAAATCGTATACCGGAGCCACAAAATTTTCAAACTGCTTTGCTTCAACTGGTTCAACAACAAAACGGTCGTACCCCGGAAAAGTCGTCCTGGCCAGCCACTCGTTTTGTTCCCCTGCATTGAAAATAGCCCTGACGATGTTCCGGGAATGATATAACTTTGTATGAAATTTTTGTTCCAACTCCCTATAAGTTTGTACTGCCGTGGGCAGAAACTCTTCGACACGCCAGGATTTCACAAAGTGCCGGCCGGTAACAGGATTGATCAATCCTGCTGCGATTGCTGTTGAAGAGTTGGGATTGGCATCGTCAACGATGTAAACGGAACAACCTGCTTTCAGCAGAAAATGGGCCAGCATGGTTCCTGCAATCCCCTGACCGACAATAAGGTAGTCTACTTTTTTGGTAGGAGTTGGATTCATGCTGCTAAGGTAGACGTTTTGAAGGGAATTTTGAAAACAACAACGAAGTAAGTAAGACATTTTTAATATGGGATTATATCAAAAATTATTCGCAGCGATTTATGACTGGTTTATGGGCTCCACGGAACAAACGCTGGAAATAAACAGGCGGCAATTACTAAGTCCCCTGGAGGGAAATGTATTAGAAGTTGGTGTTGGTACCGGAGTCAACTTCAGCTACTTCAATGATGCTGCCAGGGTAATGGCCATTGAGCCTTCGGCACCCATGTTAAAAAGGGCTGTTCGAAAAATTCCTCCCGGTAAGAACATTGAAGTACACAACCTGGGAGTCAACGATGATTCCCTGGAGGCGATGATCCCGGAAAACAGTCTGGATGCGGTAGTGTGTACCCTGGTTTTATGTACTATATCCGACCCACAGCAAGCGCTCCAAAAGTTCAAAAAATGGTTAAAACCCGGTGGACAGTTGGTGGTGTTGGAGCATATCCGATCCAAACATCACTGGCATGGCCGTATGCAGGATTGGGTAAATCCGGTCTGGAAAGCTGTGGGAGAAGGCTGCAATTTGAACCGGAATACGGATGCTTTGATTAAAGCGGCAGGGTTTGTTGCGGTTGAAGAAACCTATTTTAAGAATTCTGTAACCTGGTTTCAGGGAGTATTTAAGACAGACTAAGTGAAATTACGATTTTAAAATTACGAATTACGATTTATGCTATTGATTAATAAATCCCCAATTCCTCATTCGTAAGTTAGTAATTCGTAATTCTTACAACTTTTCCAATTCCGCCCTCAGCTTTTTCGTCAACCCTTTCACCACCAGATCATAAGAATGATCAATCAATTCCATGAGGAAATCGTCCTCCAGCCCCTCTTCAAAAGAAACCGTATTCCAATGTTTTTTACTCATATGCCAGCCAGGCTGAATCTCGGGATGTTGTTCCCGCAACTCCAAAGCCCGATCCGGGTCGCACTTCAGGTTGACGGAAAATTCCAGGCTGTCCAGTCCGGTGAGGGCAAACATTTTTCCCATGACTTTAAAGACCAGGGTAACTTCATCAAAGGGAAAAGTTTCTTCCACCCCTTTTTTACTAAGGCAATATTCTCTGAATTCTTCGATGTTCATGATTGTAAAAGGCTAAGGAGAAGGCTGAGGCTGAGGTAATGCCCAAACTGACAATAATCACCAACCTTAGAAAACCTTCCTGTTAGAATTTATTTCTGTAAAAATAAGAAACTTTTCATTTCCTCTTTTCATTTTAAGGGTGGCGGTGTATATTTGCATCCGCAACAAAATTTTTCCGGATTTTTTCGGTTGTTAGATTTGCAGTGTGATTTTTTCATGCCCTGACAATAAGGCATACTACTTTTACATTCTGCATTTTGTATTTTGCATTTTAAATTTCTGCGGCCCCGTAGTTCAAGGGATAGAATAGAAGTTTCCTAAACTTTAGATCCAGGTTCGAGTCCTGGCGGGGCTACTAAATTTTAAATCTTATCAACCCTTCCTGAAAATACTCCCCTATTACTTCCCGGAGGGTTCTCCCTGAAATAATGGATGTATTTAACAATTTCCTTAACCGAATTAAACTTTGCTTCGACGAGGTCGGGACGATGGATGTCCGGTGTTCCGTCCGTAATGGTACAAACAGTGGGTTCAAACATGGCATAGGTATAAAAGGTACTGACCAGTATGTTATCCATTTCCATGATTTCCTCAAACGGAATCAGAGACTGGATGACCTTTTCCCTGTTATCGGGATCATGGTGGTAGAGGTTGATGAGGTACCAGAACCCTTTTTTGAGTTCCATCTTTTTCAACAAGACAGAAGCCGCCTCCCAGGTGTATTGCTCGGGGTAAATTAAGGATCTGAATTGGTCCTCTTTTAAAATTCTCCTGGCCTCATCATTGATTGTGAGTTTGCCATCTTCAATAACAACGCCGACTTCATACAAATCCGCCAGCCATTCGGCCCAATATGCTTCGCTCTCAGGCGTGGCTTCAATGGTTCTATGTGCTAAGGGTTGGCCTGTCAAAACAAAGGAAATTCCGATGGTTAATATGACCATAAATATGCTTCTCATCTTATTATTATTTTGAATAAATTAAAGGCCGAAATAACCTGACCAGGTCAACCGGCCTTTAATTCAACTAAGCGGATATTTAATTTGATTTCTCCTTAATGAGATCTGAAATCACATCAACTTTTGCTTCCAAATCCATCAGGCGTGCTTCTGTGTTCATCATTCTGCTTTCGTAACGCTGCAGAATTTTGATGTAATCTACATTGTGAACCCCAATCAATGTATTGACCATTTTAGGACCACTTCTAAGGTCTTGATTCCATGATCGACCTACGGTCATTTGAAAATCTTCAACGGTCATTTTATCCGGGCTTACGCCAATACCATATCCTGGTACATCGCTTTTGGCTACGATATAATCTCCACTATTGATGGGGCCCATAACTTTTACAGGGATTTGTCCCATGAAGGCAACTTTATTGCCAAGGTGCTCTTCATTTTTCGGAGGCGCATTTCCAAGGACGATCGGCTTATGAGATACCGCCAG
The DNA here is from genome assembly GCA_942492125.1 of uncultured Bacteroidota bacterium. Lineage (GTDB taxonomy): Bacteria > Bacteroidota > Bacteroidia > Chitinophagales > Saprospiraceae > BCD1. Next base: position 265,588 of record CALODM010000013.1, on the reverse strand, counting down.
TACTGTTATTTACGTTTGGAAAAAATTTAATTGGATTGTAAAAAATCTGATATCAAATAGAGGATTGTTGATATAAGAAAGATGGAGCAGTCAGAAGAATGGATATCCAATGGGAACCGGACGTTTTTTTTATTAAACAGGCAAGCCTGTCAAACCTCAGAATTCCATTCTGAATATTGCCATAATTTTTCATGGCAATATTGACCATTCAGACTTCTGGTAAGGAAAAGAAACCTTTAAAACGACAGTATCCGATAAAGACTACGCTTTACCGGATACTGTATTATGAATATATGGAAATTAATCCCGGAAAATCACTTATGCCTTAATCAAGGGCATCAATTGAATTTTGCAATAATGTTTTGGTGTATTTATAATTGTGAACACCAAAACTTCTGTCTTCCAGTACATATTTGTAGTTCCACAAAATACCAACTTGCAAACTACTCATATCCTGAGGAACAACAGCGTATTCCAAATCATCATCCAGAATACCGGCTTCATTAAGCTTAACACCCAACTGGTTCAACAAATCAGCAATCTCGGCCTGAGTGTCTTCCACAAGTGTTTCCAATGCACCAGTATCATCGTGACATGCAATACAACCATTGGTATTGAGATCTCCATCTTCGGAAGTTACCCGGAAGGTATGTCCACCGGCAGCGTCGCCGCCTGTAACAGGAGCCATGTGACAAGTTACACATGCATTTGAAATTAAGTTAGTGTGTGCTGAGTTTTCATAACCATCACCAATTTCATAAGCGCTGGAGCCTGTAAACAGAACACCCTGGCTACCGTGGTGTGGTCCGTAACGCTTGTTGGTCATGCTGTAAACCTCATCCTCTCCAATTGGAGGAATACCTGGATCAGGAATTCTGGCCTGGTGACACTTGATACACAGGTTACTGGTACCCAGGTCAACAGTTTCTTCTCCCACCCAGAAAGTGACAGGTTCCCGATTGGTCAATTCCCAGTCATCATCTGTAAATGTGGTGTGAATCTGGTGACAAGCATAACAGTTCTGTGGCAAAGGATCACTGATAGTTTCTGAAGCAGTGTATTCACCAGTTTCAAGAACATCAAGGAATCCCTGGCTTGTGTGACAACCAGCACAGGATGCAGCATTCCTTGAATAATTACCGCCCGTGGCGTGAATTGAATTTTCCCATTGATGCAATTTTGCTGTAATCAATTGAGAACTTCCATGGCAATCTGTACAAGTTTCAGCGCCGTTTTGTCCGGCAGGTCCTTCAGGCCCGGCAGGTCCCGCAGCTCCTACAGGTCCTTCTACTCCTTCGCAGGCGGATAAACTAAACATTGCCATCGCTAAAATAAAAATTCCTAAATAAAATTTTCCGTTCATGACGTGATAGTTAGTAAGGTTTTAAAAATTGTCGATTTAAAATATCAGGTAATTTCAATTGGCTCTCAGGTATAATTGTGAGCACAAAGTACAAATTATTTTTCTTTCGATGACAAAACTATGACAATTGGTTTTCAAAAAAAGTGATTTAAGTCATCAAAAAATGTGATTAAAGTCACTTTTTTTTGTGTCAAAATTACATTGCTTTTCATTCAACCAGACCAATCGCTTTTTGCGATATTTTTGTCAGATTTGTTCCTGAAAAACACCTGGAAACGTTAATAATTCTGCCATTTATTCGCATAAAATTTAACTTCAACAATAAGGTAGTGTTAAGGCTCACCTTTCTGAAAAAGTAATTAAAAGGTTAATTTGTATTTTTGTTGGTATGAACAACAACAGGAATCAATACGGGGCACTCATTCTGGCCGGCGGTCATTCAAGCCGGATGGGATTCCCCAAACCCTGGTTGCGATTTAACGAAGGAAAAACATTTTTAGAGCAGATCGTCGATTTGTACCTTAAGTGTAAAATTCAACGGATTGTAATCGTTTTAAATCATGAATATTATTCTGCGAAATGGTCTGCTGTCATTGAAAAAATTGAAAAATCAGCCTCTATAAAGCTCAATCACCAGGTGGAAAAAGGAAGACTATTCTCCATTTTTACCGGACTTCAGGAATTCAAAGGATCTGATTTCATTTTCATTCATAATATTGACAATCCTTTTATCAAGGTAGGCCAAATCCGAAAGTTACAATGTCATCCAAACCCGGAGGGAGTTACTATCCCTGCATATCGTGGAAAAGGAGGTCACCCTGTTTTGATCTCCCCAAAGGTATCCCGCCATATTTTGGGGCTTTGTGACTTCACTCCTACCCTAAAAGATATATTCATGAAATTCGAACGCTGTAAAATCGAATTGGACAATCCGAATGTTTTGATAAACCTTAACACTGAATCAGCATACAAAAAAGCAATACGTGAATTTTTATAAAGAGATCGAAGAAATACAAGCCAGAGACCTTCAGGCAGTATTATGTATTATCGTACAGACCAAAGGGTCTACCCCCCGGAAGACCGGTGCCAAAATGATCGTATTTGAAGATGGATCTATTTCCGGAACCATCGGAGGCGGAAATCTGGAACAACAAGCGATTAAACAAGCTCTGATACAGCTCAAAACCAAAGAAGCAGACACCTTTAAATACAACCTGGTCAAAGACCTCGAGATGTGCTGTGGAGGGATGGTCGCTATTTATTACGAACCCATTAAAAAAATGGAAAAACTCTATATATTCGGTGCAGGTCATACAGGAGAGGCCCTGGCAAAAATGGCTACCCTCACCGGTTTTGAAGTTACCCTTTTTGACGACAGAAAGGACTACCTTGACAAAATTGAGATTCAAAATGCTGCCACAAAACATATCAACTTTGAAAAGGACCTCAAACAAACCAATGCCACCTTATGATCACCTCACAAACCACCTCCTGGCAACTCCCCCTCCACCGCTGGCTTCCGGCTCGCGCGCGCACCCCTCCCAAAAGTTTCTAAAATCGAAACAAATCCCCAATTACTCAAACTCAATCCATCGACGCCTATTACCATCATGAAAAGCGTGATTTTTAAACATTATTGGCACTACCAGGCGGCATTTTTTTACCCCACACAATTATTATACCTTCTTCTAGCATAACTTTTGGAGACAGCCTGTAACGTGAATCTACCTGCTCACCACCACCTTCTTCACCACCAGACTGTTCCCCATCACGATCTTCATCAAATATACCCCTTCAGCATAAACACCCATATTCAAGATCACCTCATCACTTGATGACTGCTTCTGCTGCCGCCATAGCTCCTGACCGCTGATGTCCAGCAGGATCAGAGTGGCTTCCTGTTGCTGTGGCATCTCAAAAGAGACCTTTAATTCATCCGAAGTCGGGTTCGGGGATAAACTGATGGCCTGTTCAAGCGTTCTGTCGATGGTCGAGGTGATGTTTTCCACCTCCACACAGGCCTGGGCTATACACTCATTCTCGTCCGTCACCTGTAGACAATAAGTGCCTGCAGGGATTTCGTTCAGATCCTCTCCTGTCGCAAAAAGATTACCCAGCTCATCATACCATAAATAACCATAACTGCCCGTTCCGCCTGTCACCGTGGCGTCTATCGCTCCGTTTTGTTCCATATTGGTGGCAGCTGTAGCTTCCAGATCGATACTGATGATCTCCGGTATTGGCAGATCTATTGCTCCTGTCTGTTCACATCCCTGGCTGTCGGTTACCGTCCAGCTCCAGGGGCCCGGGGCTGTTAGGATATTTTCGGTCGTTGTATTGCCATCATCCCACACATAGGTGTACCCTTCTGTTCCGCCAATTGCATTGAGCGAAGCCGTATAGGGTTCCTCCGGAATGCAGCTGTAATCGCTCACTGTTGGCTCAACTTCCAATGTATTTTCTACCGTGATGGTAAAGTGGCAATACGTTTCATTTCCGGATGCATCTGCTGCCCGATATGTGATTGCGGTTGTTCCTGCTTCGAAAGTAGACCCTGAAGCAAGGCCTTCGGTTTGTTCTATTACTTCGATCTCACAGTTATCCATCGCCTGGGGCAGTTCATAATCCACTGCTGTACAGTTCATACTCGCGATATCCTCCGGACATAAGGTAAATAACGGGCTGAGGGTATCCATTACTGTTATTTGCACCCCTGTGCTGTCGTAATTGCCATGCGCATCCCACAACTTCACGGGGTATTCACTGATCCCTAAATGTTCACAATCAAGATCTGTTGCTCCCAGTTCAAAACTCACTTCACTACAGTTATCACTGCTGCCCACATCTATCATTTCTGCTGTATAGGAGGTTGTTCCCTCTTCATTCAGGTAAAGCGTTATGTCCTGCGTGATCAGCGTTGGGGTTATGGTATCTTCTTCCGTCACTTCAAAGGGCAGGATCACCTCACAGTTATTCGCATCGGTGATCGTGGCCGAATAATGGCCGCCTTCCAGGCCGGTGATGCTCTGTTCACTGCTCATTGTCGACCACAGGATGGAATAGGGGCTTTGGCCGCCACTGATCTCCTCTATGGTGAGGCTGCCTTCACTGCTGCCCGGACAGATGTAGTTGTTCGCTGTGATGAAGGTTTCGATGCTTTGACAATCAAAACTGTTCACACGCGCAGAGTCTACTGCAATACATCCATTTTGGTCTGTAACGGTGATGTAATACAGCTCCGGACTCAGATTCTCCACCATTGGTGTTTCTGCTCCCGTGCTCCACACGTAACTGTACCCTGGTGTACCACCACTCACCTGTGCTGTGATGGTTCCGTCTGCTGCGGCACTGGAGGTCTCTGCTGTGGCCGACAAGGCGATCACCAGGGCCGGGGGCTGGGTAACTTCAATCTCCTGTACCACTTCACAACTATTGGCATCCGTCAGGGTTACCGTGTAGATGCCTGCTGCAAGGTTATCTGCAGTGGCTGTCGTTGATCCATTGGACCACGCAAAACTGTAGACCGGTGTTCCCCCTGCGCCTGCCACCATGATGCTGCCCGTAGCGGAATCATGGCAATCTGCAGGAGTGACCTGTACGATATTGAGGGCAGGTTCTTCTGCTATTGTTACGATCAGTTCATCCTCAGAAGAACAGCCGTTTGTTGTATTTATGATTTCCAGTTGATAGGTCCCCGGGGCTGAAAGCTCCGGAGTCAGTGTATGGACTCCGCTCACGATATGGCCATCCGTCGTCGTCCACTGATAGGTGTACTCTTCTCCCTGGGAGGAGTTACCGGCATTGGCCGTAAGGCTTGGGTTGGCGCACGTCAACTCCAGGTCTGGACCGGCTTCTGCAATGGGCAGCGTGGTATTCACCGTTACCTCAACCGTATCAGCAGTACTGCACCCCAGGGCGGTATTGGTCGCTGTCAGGATGTAAGTTCCTGTCTGATCCACTGTCTGGATTGCTGTATTCACACCATTCGACCATTCATAACTGATCCCTGTTTGAGGGGTGTTTTCTCCAAGGGTAATTTCCGTTACCTCACAGGTCAACACCTGATCTGGCCCGGCAATCGCTTGTGGAGGCGCTGTCACTGAGATGGTAAAATTGACATTGGTGCTACACAAATTCCCATCCAGGGCTTCTATCGGGAAACTACCTGTTTCACAGAAGGTGACTTCTGCTGTCATTTGACTATTCACCATAAAGGTCGTCAATCCAAAGTCGGTTGCCTGATAAGTTACACAATCCCCCAGGCAAAGCTCCTTTATTTCCGTGATTGGATCTGTTGACGGATAAACGGCCACCATCATCTCATCCGTATCGCTGCATCCGTTAACATCGGTCGCAGTGACGCTATAGGTTGTTGTTTCCGTTGGACAAACCTGAGTTTCTCCTCCACTCCATTGATAGGTATAAGAACCTGTTCCCCCACTGCCCGCTGCGCTCAGCGTATAACACGATCCGGGACAAATCGAGGTATCCTCTCCGGCATTTACACTCACTTCAGGTAAAACATTTATCCCTATTTCATCTTCCGCTGTACAGCCATTGGCATCCGTCAGGGTGACACTGTAGATCGTATTTTCTGTTGGACAGACCGTCGTCTCGGGGGTGTCCCACTCAAAGGTATAGGGTGCTGTGCCTCCAATGCCTGCTGGATTAAAAGTATAACATTCGCCGGGACAAAGACTGAGGTCTTCTCCTGCACCTACCGCTGGTAATGCAGCTACGGATATCGTAATCTCATCCGTGGCACTACAGCCATTGGCATCCGTTACCGTCACGCTGTAGGTCGTCGTCTGGGTAGGGCACACCTCATCACTGCCACTACTCCACATCAACTGATAATCTCCGCCTCCGCCATTTACTGTTGGTGTCAAGGTATAACAATCCCCTTCACATATCCCGATATCTTCCCCTAAATCTACTGTCGGCAGTGCATTGACCGTTATCGCAATCTCATCCGTTGTATTGCAACCAATGGCATCCGTTACCGTCAAGGTGTAGGTTGTGGTCTGGGCAGGACAGACCTCATTGGTACCACTGCTCCAGGTGTAATCGTAGGGTGGTTGTCCTCCTCCTGCCGAAGCCTCAAAGGTGTAACATTCGCCCAAACAAAGGCTCACATCCGCTCCTGCATCGATTATGGGTGCTTCCACTACATTTATCGTGATCTCATCGGTAGCGGTACAGCCATTGTTGTCCGTTACCGTAACGCTGTAGATCGTGGTCGCAGCAGGACATGCTATCCCAATCCCACTACTCCAGGCATAATCATACCCCCCACTTCCACCAAAAGCATTGGGATTAAAAGTATAACACTCCCCGGCGCATATGCTCACATCATCTCCGGCGTTTACTGTTGGCAAGTCTGATACAAATACTGTAACATCGTCTGTCGTGCTACAGCCATTGGCATCCGTTACCGTAACACTATAGGTAGTGGTCTGTGTGGGGCATACTTCATCCGTGCCACTGCTCCAGGTGTAAGTATAGGGAGCCTGGCCATTCAGGGTCTGGGGATTTAGTGTATAACATTCCCCTTCACATATCACCAAATCTTCTCCTAAATCAACTACGGGCAGGGAATTAACCGTGATTATTATTTCATCGGTTACACTACATCCGCCAGCATCGGTTACGGTAAGGGTGTAAATCGACGTCTGGCTAGGACAAACGGTGGTAGAACCATCCCCACTCCAGGAAAAATTAAAAGGCGGTTGTCCTCCACCGGCGGATGGATTAAAGGTATAACACGCGCCAAAACAAAGGCTCACATCCCCGCCTGCATCTGCCTGGGGAAGGTCTAAAACCGTAATCGTCATCTCATCCGTGGCACTGCAGCCATTACTATCCGTCACCGTGACCGTATAGCTCGTCGTCTCTACAGGACAGACTTCTTCATTACCACTACTCCAGCTATAACTGTATCCACCACCGCCACCACTGGCAGCAGGCTGGAAAGTATAGCACTCCCCAAAACAAAGGCTGATGTCTGCTCCTGCATCCACTGCTGGCAGTTCATTAACCGTTATCGTTATCTCATCTGTGGCACTACAGCCATTACTGTCCGTTACCGTGACCGTGTAGGTCGTCGTTTCTACAGGACATACTTCTTCTGTGCCACTGCTCCAGCTGTATTCGTATTGGCCACTACCTCCTGTTGCTGAGGGCGTAAAAGGGTAACAATCCCCAAGGCACAGGCTGATATCTTCCCCGGCATCCACTGTGGGCAGTTCGTTGACGATGATGGTGATTTCATCGGTCGAACTACAGCCATTGCTGTCCGTTACCGTGACCGTATAAGGGGTTGTTGCTACAGGACATACTTCTTCTGTGCCACTGCTCCAGTTGTATTGATAATCTCCGCTGCCGCCGATGGCATTTGGTGCAAAAGGGTAACAATCCCCAAGGCACAGGCTGATATCTTCCCCGGCATCCACTGTGGGCAGTTCGTTGACCGTTATGGTAATCTCATCGGTCGAACTACAGCCATTGCTGTCCGTTACCGTGACCGTATATGTGGTGGTTGCTGCAGGACATACTTCTTCTGTGCCACTGCTCCAGCTGTATTGATAATCTCCGCTGCCGCCGATGGCGTTTGGTGCAAAAAGGTAACAATCCCCAAGGCACAGGCTGATATCTTCCCCGGCATCCACTGTGGGCAGTTCGTTGACCGTTATGGTGATCTCATCGGTCGAACTACACCCATTGCTGTCCGTTACCGTGACCGTATATGTGGTGGTTGCTGCAGGACATACTTCTTCTGTGCCACTGCTCCAGCTGTATTGATAATCTCCGCTGCCGCCGGTGGCGTTTGGTGCAAAAAGGTAGCAATCCCCTATACAAATACTGATATCCTCCCCCGCATCCACCGTTGGTAAATCATTGACGGCAATGGTAATTTCGTCTGTCGAACTACACCCGTTATCCCCTGTAACTGTCAGGATATAGGTCTCCGTTTGATCCGGACATACCGTTTCCTGTTCTGCACTGCTCCATTCAAAAATATAGGGCTCTATGCCGCCGGTGGCCGCAGGATTAAAAGTATAACATTCATTTAAACAAATGCCGGCATCTTCGCCCGCATTAGCCTGAGGAGTGGGCTGGACATTAACCGTTTGCTCATCTGTGGCGCTACAGCCGTTATCATCTGTAAGAGTTACCGTATACGTTGTCGTTGTACCCGGACAGACTGCTGATGATCCGCCACTCCAGCTGTAATCATAAGGCGGCTGTCCTCCGCTACCACCGGCTCCCAGCGTTACACATTCCCCATCACAAATGGTCTCATCAGCTGATGCTGTGACCGTCGGCAACTGGTAAACCACAGCCGTCACAACATCCGTATCCTGACAGCCATTCCCATCGGTTACCGTCACGGTATACGAAGTGTGGTTCGGAGGAGCTACGGTCAAGGTATTGGTAAAACTCAACCCGTCCGTCCATTCGTAGGAGTAATTGCCATCGCCTCCTGTGGTCTCGGCCACAAAGGTCACCGGAGTACCCTGGCAGGCAAATTCGTTCAGACCTCCCCAGACAGAGGGGTTCTCATTCACCGTCAAAGTTATTGAAGCCCTCGTATTACTCCAGCAACCCGATTCCGGATCAAAAGCACCGGCATAATAAGTCCCTGCTCCGGAGGGCGTATAGGATGTCGTATTGCTGGCCAACAGGGGGCCTCCCGTAGGGTTGCCATACCAATTCACTTCATATGCAGCATCCGCTGTAACCGTCAGCGCAGGGAAGTCATCCCCTTCACACATTGCTACATCCATACCTACAGGAGGGGGGATATTCGCAGTACTGCAATCATTGTAAGGGGAAGACCCTTCAACTATGGTAAGGACCTGGTTGGCATTTTCTTCATATAGAATATCGACATTGCCACTTAACCAGCGAACAATAACAGAATCCACCTGGGTGAATGGACCCATGCCAAAATGTTCTAATGCCGAATTTTGAGCTATGTAAGCAATATTACAATGTTTATACCGAACGTATTTTTGACCGTTGATGTAAAACTCAATCCAACTACCAATCCCATCCCGATTGCTCTCTGTACCTACCAGAAATACTTTCATCCAGTTATTCGAATTGGTCGTCGTGTTTTGCCAAAGATGGGAATCAAATTCCATATCATCTGCATAATTGGAATTATTAACCACAATATCCAGCTTGCCATCCATATTAAAATCGCCGATGGCATTGGCATGGCTCCCTACAGTATCTCCCGACATCCCGAGGGGGTTAACCTCAACAAAAACACCATTGTCTATATCATTTAAAAATAGTTCGCTTGCAGCATATGGAGCATTTTGGTCATTTTCATTTACTGAAACATATAAGTCTAAATCCAGATCATTATCCAAATCAAAAAAATTACCTCCCCAGGAAGTTTTATATATTTTAACTCCAAGCTGGGTAGCAACCTCTGAAAAGGTTTCATTTCCATTATTTCTAAACATAAAATTTCCCCCCTGGACGAAGGTATTGGAAACATAAATATCCGAATCACCATCATTATCATAATCGGCGACACCTGCATTCATAGCTTCAATAAAAATACCAGCATTCGAACTATTACTAACATCAGTAAACGTTCCATCTCCATTATTTTTCAATAAAATATTAGGAGAGGGGTTACGATCATTTATTTCGTAAACATCCTGGAACCCATCATTATTAAAATCAAAAAATACAGAGCAAAAAGTGTATAATTGGCATTTCCGATTCCGGCAATGGCAGAAACATCGGTAAAGGTGCCATCTCCTTCATTTTTGTATAATCGATTAGGCACTGAAAGTGAATAATTGCTGATATATAAATCCAGAAGACCGTCATTATCATAATCCCCAAAGTCTGCTCCCCAGGTCTGATCATCATTAATGGGTAAGCCCGCAGCAACAGTTATATCCGTAAAATTAAAACTCCCGTCATTCTCAAACAACCTGTTAGGGCTTCCATAGTTGGCCACAAAAAAATCCTTATCCCCATCATTATCGTAATCTATCCATACAACTTGTTTATTGTGTCCCGTATTGATAATAGGAGGAGGAGATAGCTGCGTAAATCCACTGCCCGTATTCTGATAAAAAATAATATTTACCCCTTCCTCTGTCGCAAAGGTAATATCGTCCAGGCCGTCCAGATTGAAATCTATAAAACTAACCCCTGCTCCAAACTGACAATCCCCACAATTTGAATTAATTCCATTAATGGAGGCTACTTCTTCGAAATTTTGTGCTACTGCAATAGCAGTGACAAAAACATTAAATAAAATCAAGATATAATATCTGGCCATTTCTAGATTGAGTTGAAAATACTGAAAAAATGATCCAACTTTTGAGGTAAATTAATTTTGAATTACAACTGCTTTTCAAAAATCCGATACTTTTTATAAACCTTGCCTCCAAATCGTTCAAAGATGAAACGCATTTTGGTGTTTTCTTCCATGACCAGGTGGCTGTCCACAACTCTAAACCCTCCTTTTTTAGCCGATTGAAGAGAGGAGGTTATCAGCAGACCAACGAGACCAGCGTTTTGTTTTTGATTTTTTACGCAACCGAGCAACAAATCCAATTGCGCGGTTTTTTTCATGGATCTGAAAATGTAAAAAATGCCAAAAGGAAAAAGTTTCCCCCTGGCTTTTTTCAGGCCAGGGCTAATGTTAGGCATGGCTACTAAAAAAGCAACCAGTTCCCCATTTTTATCTCTTACGAGTTTAATGTATTCATGTTTCAACAGGGGCAGAAAACGTTCCGAAAACTCCTTTGATTCAATATCTGACAAAGGTGTAAATCCGTAAATATCGGTATAAGTCTCGTTGATCAACCTGAAAACAGCAGGAACAAAAGGTCTTATCTGTCTCGAACTTTTAAAAGGAATGACTTCATAGCCGTTGTTTTTTACCCGCTCCGCTATCCGAAAATAAATATCTGGAACTTTTTCAGGTATTTCAATCCGGTATTGATATAAATCCAGCTTCTTTTCATATCCGTTCCGTTGCGTATGGTGAACCATATAAGGAAAGCTGCAATTGGTGACCATCACTGTCATAGGGTCCCGAAATCCCTCGATCAGGAAACCCTGTGGATCCTTGTCCGAAAACCCCAGCGGTCCTACCAGTTTTTCCATTCCTTTACTCCTCGCCCACTTTTCGACGCCGCCGATGAGTGCATCAAAAACTTCAGCATCATCAAAGCATTCCATAAAACAGAACCTGCCCGCGCTCTCCTGATGTGCTTTATTATATACAGGATTAATAACGCCCATAATGCGGCCCACAATGCTGTTTTGCTTTTGGGCCAGCAACAAAATGGTATCGCAAGATTCAAAGGAATGATTCCTACGTGGATCAAAAAGTGCCCATTCATCAGCAATTAAAGGAGGTATCCATTGAAGATGACTTTTATGGATGACAAAAGGCAGATGGATAAATGCACGCAGATCCTTCTTTTGGGTAACCGTTTTGATTGTGATCATAAAGACAATTATTGGTGTTCCTCTAACTTACCGGGAATCAACCATGACAAATAATCTGTGGTCATTAACATCAGCGGGAGCACCAACACAGCTGCAAACATATCAACTACATAATGTGCCTTGAAATAAACTGTTGTAATAATGAGCAAAATAACAACAGGAAGGGACATTCTGAAAATTTCAGGATTTATTTGCCTCGAGAAAACCAAATATGGCGAAAAAGGATCATGCTCGTCCATTTTTCAAGTCTTTCCAGCTTTCCAGTATTGTGGCAAGCAATCAATCTTAGTGAAAATATTGATTATCAGTCATTAAAAAATTCAGACAAGCTCAAAAAGGGTTGATGGAATAGCCGAACCCTTAGTCCATTATAAGCAAATAAATTTACATTAGATCTATGCATTGGTTTTAGCAACTGTGACGCATGAATAATCTGTTATTTTTCTTAGATTTACTTCCCTAACCAAATTTTCAAACTTATGAACAGAATAGTTAGTTTAATACTGCTTTTGGCTATTTTCCTGATGCCAAATGAAGGTTTTGCCCAGCGAAAATCTAAAAAGAATAAAGAGGCCGATACACCAGCCCAAAAAGACACTTTTTCCCTCAAAAAAATACCCCATCCTGCCCTCTCTTTCAGAAGTATAGGTCCAGCGGTAACGAGTGGCCGGGTCATCGATATAGATGTCAACCCACAGGATCACAGTGAATATTATGTAGCGGCGGCACACGGCTCCTTATGGAAAACCAATAATGCAGGCGTTACCTTTGAACCCATTTTTGATCATCAAACTTCCTTTGCCCTGGGAGCTGTTACCCTTGATCCGTCAAATCCAAATGTGGTATGGGTTGGAACAGGGGAAAACAATGCACATTCGAACGTAATTCCCGGAGACGGTATTTATAAAAGTGAAGATGGCGGACAATCCTGGAGCCACAAAGGATTAAAAGAATCCCAGCATATCGGTGGTATTATTGTACACCCTGAAAACCCGGATGTAGTCTGGGTAGCAGCTTATGGTCCTCACAGAACTTCCGGTGGACAGCGAGGTGTATTCAAAACCGTTGACGGCGGAGAAACCTGGAACCACGTACTCTCCATCAGCGACTATACAGGCTGTTGGGAAATCCATATGGATCCGAGAAATCCTGACGTGCTTTATACCGTCGCCCATCAACGTCAGCGCTATTTGTATACCACCATTTCCGGAGGGGACGAAAGCGCTATTTACAAAACGACGAACGGCGGAAAAAGCTGGGATCGCCTGAAAGGTGGATTGCCACAAAAAAATGTCGGAAGAATAGGGATGGATATTTCTCCTGCCAATCCCGACGTTTTATATGCTGTTATCCATGCCAAAGATGCCAACGGTATTTATAAAAGTACCAATCGTGGAGCGAGCTGGTCTAAGCAAAGTTCCTATATGACCTCCTATCCCTTCTATATGCAAAAGCTTTTTTGTGACACCAAAGATGTCAACAGAATTTACGCCATGGATATTTTTAACCAGGTAAGTACCGACGGGGGACAAACCTGGAAAAACCTTGGGGAGGATAAAAAACACGTCGACAATCATACGCTTTGGATTGATCCTGATGACAACCGACATATGTTATCCGGTTGTGACGGTGGTGTCTATGAAACTTTTGACATGGGAAAAAACTGGGATTTTAAGGCCAATTTACCATTAGCCGAAATCTATAAGGTAACTGCAGATAATGCCAAACCATTCTATAATGTTTACATAGGCACTCAGGACAACAACAGTCTGGGGGGACCTTCCCGAACCATTAACTCCGGCGGGATCACCAATGCGGACTGGTATTTCACTCTTGGCGGGGACGGCTTCGAAACCCAGGTAGACTGGAAAGACCCCAATATTGTTTATTCCCAATATCAATTTGGAAACCTTTATCGGTATGATAAAAAAAGCGGGGAGAGGTTGTACATAAAAGCCTATGAAGTTGGAGATACCTCCTACCGCTTTGACTGGGATGCGGCTTTGTTGATATCCAGCCACGATAATAAAAGGCTTTATCATGGCAGCAACAAAGTATTGCGTACCGATGATATGGGAAGTACCTGGACAGAATTCAGCCCGGATCTTACCCGGGGAATGCCCCAAGAAATGCACAAACTCATGGATCGCAGCTGGAGTATCGACGAACTCGCCTCCAAACGCTCCATGGCACACGTAGTGACCATCGCCGAATCTCCTCTTGACGAAGATATTGTCCTGGCCGGTTCAGGGGACGGATTGATTCATTATACCCATGATGGTGGCAGAACCTGGAATCGCGGCAATGCTCCCGGACTTCCTGAACGTGCACGGATTCACCAGATTATTGCCTCTAACCACGATAAAATGGTTGCCTATGCCGCCTGTAATAATTTCTTTGCAGGCGATTTCAAACCGTTTCTTTACAAAACCACCGACGGTGGCAAAAACTGGAGTTCAGTAAATGCCAATCTGCCAGAAAGAGGATCGACCTTTACGGTTGGAGAAGACCATATTGACCCAGAGGTACTTTTCGTTGGTACGATGTTTGGCATTTTCGTATCTACAACAGCAGACCCTTATTGGGTTCCATTAAAATCCGGACTCCCCACAGCCACAGTAATGGATCTTGATATTCAAAGAGAGGAAAATGACCTTGTGGTTTCTACCTATGGTCGAGGGGTTTACATTTTGGATGACTATTCTCCCTTACGTGCCGTAAAACCGGCACTGGAGCAAAAAGAGGCAACTATTTTCCCGATACAGGACGGCCTGATGTTCCTCCAGGCAGATCCTTTTGGTTTTCCAGGTCTTGGATTCCAGGGAGCCAGCTATTATTCAACCCCAAACCCTGAAGTTGGTGCCAACATTTATTATTATATAAAAGAAAAGCCCAAAACACTGAAAGAACAACGCCAGGAACAAGAAAAAGAACTGCGCAAAGAAGGTAAAGACATCAAATACCCCGACTACGAGACTTTAAAAAAGGAATCAGAGGAACCGGAATCCTTCCTTTTGTTCACGATATCGGATGAAGAAGGTAATATTGTTCGTAAAATAAAAAAACCAATAGCAAAGGGAATCCAGCAATTAGTTTGGGATTTCAGGTACAGCCCTGTGGTTCCGGTTTCCCTGAAGCCTTTTGACAGCAGTATCCCCTGGGCCAGCCAGGATTTAGGCTATATGGCTCCGCCTGGAAATTACCAGGTTATCCTTTCGAAATTCGAAAAAGGTGAAATAACTCAATTAGCTGGTCCTCAAACTTTTAAGTGCAAACCATTAAACATAACCAGCATACCTCCTGAAGACCAGGCGTCTTTGGATAAATTCAACAAAAAGGTAGCTTCCTTATCTAGAGCTGTCTCTGGGGCCAATGCTCACAAAAATCACATTCAGGGACAGTTACCTTACCTTGAACACGCCATTATGAGCGATCCTACGATGCAGGATACCTGGTTCAAAGATTTCCTTGAAATTGAGGAAAACCTGAAAAAAATAAATATTGAATTAAACGGAGACCCGCTGATTTCAAATTACGAAGGGGCGGCACGGACTTCTCTGAAAAATAAGATAGACCTGATCACCTCTTCCTTATGGAGTACCACTTCAGGTCAAACAAGCACCTATGAAAGAGCTTACAGTGAAGCCGAAGGTGGATTTGACAAAATCCTGACTTCCCTGAAAGCCTTGGATGAAAAAATCAATCAATTGGAAAAATCCCTTGAAAAATCAGGAGCGCCATATACGCCGGGCAGATTCCCTGTTTGGCAAAAGGATTGATATTTTTTAACAGAAGCCCGGTTCAAAAACAAAGATTGAACCAGGCTTCTCCTTTTACCACAATGGACATGAGAACCACTGCTCCTGCAGAAAAAAAGCTGCTAAAAAGGAAATGATTCACCCTTTCCATAGATTTTCCGTAAAATTGCCCTCAAATTAGTGGCGATATGACTTTTGCAGACCTGAATTTGAATAAACCCTTACTCAATGCCCTTGAGGAACTTGAGTATGAGATCCCTACACCTATTCAACGCGAAGCCTTTTCGGTGATCTTGTCCGGAAAGGATATAATAGGCATTGCCCAGACAGGTACCGGAAAAACGTTTGCCTATATGTTACCTTTGCTCCGGCTGCACAAATTTTCTAATGACAAGCATCCTAAAATCCTGATTCTGGTACCTACCAGGGAACTGGTAATTCAGCAAGTAGCAGAAGTGGAGAAATTGACAAAATATGTCAATATCCGTTATGCGGGTGTTTACGGAGGTACGAACATCAACACTCAAAAAAAACTGGTTCTGGATGGATTGGACCTTTTGATCGCTACTCCGGGCAGGTTGCGGGATCTGGCTCTTAGCGGCGCTTTAAAACTCAAGGACGTCCGGAAACTGGTGATCGACGAAGTGGATGAAATGTTAAACCTGGGGTTCCGGCCTCAGCTGGAGCGCATTTTTGAACTGTTGCCCAACCGCCGTCAAAACATTATGTTTTCAGCGACCCTTACCCCGCAAATCGAAAAACTAATCCAGGATTATTTTGATTTCCCCGAAAAGATCGAGATTGCCCCGCATGGTACTCCTTTAGAAAAAATCATCCAACTTGGGTATCATGTCCCCAATATTAATACCAAGGTCAATTTACTGAAACACTTGCTTTCTGTTGATGAATCGATGAATAAAGTATTGATTTTTGCTGGCAGTAAAAAGCAGGCCGATCGTCTCGAAGAAAGACTTTCCATTGACTATCCTGAGAAAATTGGTGTAATTCATTCCAACAAATCCCAGAACTTCAGGATCAATGCCCTGAAAAATTTTCATGAAGGGCTGTATCCCATTCTTATTGCCACCGATGTAATGGCCAGGGGAATGGATATCTCTGATGTATCCCATGTAATCAATTTCGACATCCCGGAAGTCGCTGTAGATTATATCCACCGAATAGGAAGAACCGGGCGGGCAGACAGGGATGGGATTGCCATAAGTTTTATTGGCGACAGGGAACAGGCATACCAAATGGCTATTGAGCAATTGATGGACAGGGCCATTCCGCTCGATCCCCTGCCGGAAGAAGTGGAAATTTCAGATGAACTGCTGCCTGAGGAGAAAGTGCCACTAGGCGGAGACAAACAGTATCTTAATGTTCCTTCTTTGAAACAATCCAAGGGAGCTTTCCATGAAAAAAAGGCGAAAAACGTCAAAGTTAACAGAGCCAATGAACGGCGAATGGCTCGCAGGGTTGAGAAGAAGAAAGCCCGCCGAAAGAAAAAGAAATAACTTTCTGAAAAAATACCTGTCATTTTTGAGACAAGCGCTCCCATTGTATCCGAAAAAGTAAAAAACAGCTTTTGTAAATATTGTTTGTCTAGTATATTTCTGTTGGTATTTGGTATTTATTATTTTTATAGCTTTAAAACAGAATAACCTTATGAATTACATGGATACAGAAGCCTTGGTCAGAGCCATTGGCATTGGTGTTGCCACCGGTCTTGTGGCTGCCGGTTTTATCTCCCTTCGTTCTGGCAAAAAAGGGAAACGATCACTACTTTCTATTGCTTTAGTCATTGCCTTGATTTCCACGTTGATCCTATATTTTGCCTGGCCATCGAAAGTGGAGGTACCTGCTTTGGAGGGGCTGTCCAAAAAGGAAGCCATCGAATTTCTTGAAAAAAACAAGTTGGTTCCACAATTGGATTCTCAAATTACCATTAGAACAAGACCCGGGGTTGTCATTGAAGGTTCACAAATCCCTGAACCCGGGACAAAAGTTCCGGTAAAATCCACTGTGGCTTTTACCGTAAGTGCTTTTTTTGAAAATTATATAAAATTTGTATCCCCTGCCCCCAATTCAAAAGTCCCATGTGAGATATTGCCATCAAATTTTGGCAGAGTATATGTAAGTGCCACCCTTAAGATTGCTCCCGAACAAATACCTCTGTTGTGGATTAAGGGCGTTAATCCATCTACCCCTGTGTGGTATCTTCAAAAGTACCCCTTCGGTCTATCGAGAAGTCCGGAAAAAGATTTCTGGGTCGGTTATGCCCAAATAGGCAACCCTGAGTATCCTCCCTTGGACGATCATGAATTTGACTTTGCGATAAGTGTTATTGATGAAAGGAAAGCAGAACAATGGCTTGGTGAGCCGGGAGAATTTTCCGTCCCAAACCCATTAGGAAATTCAGTTACCATGGTTAATAATGTCAAAATGGCACCGGAAAAAAAGTAATCTACTTATAAAAAATTACATTTCTAAAATACACAGTACATCGTTCCTGCCCGAAAATAATTTCAATCGGGACGTGGATCTTGTTCAGGTCCGCTGTCTTTAAATCTTTTAAAATAATATTATAGGAACTCCAGTTCGATGAAACGGTGACTAACTTTTTGGATTCTGCTCCATTATCTGGATCCTCTTTGTCCTTCATGCCTATCCATACCTTTTCCCCGCCTTTTTTACCTTTTAACTCGACAGATAACATGGAATAGTCCGAAAGATCTACTGTCCTTCTTCTGTCTTTTTTTGCATCCGGATATGGCGTGCCAACGGTAATATAAACAGCACCCCATGCCTGGCTACCGGGATAGGTCATTTTTATGGCATCCCCTTCCTGAACAATCCAGTCCCTATTCCCGAAATGGCTGTCTACGCCAATATTAAAACCATTCCTGAGCGCCCCGTCAAAAACCATATACTGACCATGGGAAGAAAGGGGGATCAGCAAAACAAAAACCGGAATCAGCATCCTGTAAAACAGATGGTCGTTGTAAATAATTTGCCTCATGATGGATGTTTTTCATAAAACGGCATAAACTACTCAAAGATTATCAATAATAACCAATTTAAATGGAACCACAAATAATTTCTTAAAATCGCAATTACCGGCCGAAAATTGGAAATGCAAAATTTAATTAAATTTGTACGAAAGAAAAAGTACAAACTTCAACTATCATCTTTCATGAAACATTTCTGGTTTTTTATACTGATTCTTCCATTGAGGATGGTAGCGCAAATTGACAAATTGCCACCGGAGACCCCTTCCGATTATCAACAATTAATTGAGGATTATCTCGCCGAAAACGACCAGGAAGAATTTGACTTCAATACTTTGCTGGAATCACTGGAATTTTACCTGGAATCCCCTTTGGACTTAAACAATGCAGATGAAAATACCCTCAGAGAGTTTGTGCTGCTCAACAACCGGCAAATAGATGAACTGATACGGTATCGTACTGAAATCGGACCATTGCTATCCCTTTATGAACTTCAGGCCATTCCGGGGTTTGATCTGGCGGCCATAAGGCGTGTATTACCCTTTGTAACCGTACAAGGAGACACTTACGATTACAACCTTTCCCTCAAACAGATGATCGCCACGGGGCAAAATGAACTTTACCTGCGATGGGGTCGCATTTTGGAAACACAAAAAGGCTATCGCCCTTTGGAAGCCGGAGAAAATGCCAGCAGGTATGCAGGAGATCCCAACCAGATTTATACGCGCTTAAAACATTCCTACGGCAATCGGTTAAGCTATGGATTCACTGCGGAAAAAGACCGTGGAGAAGCTTTCTTCAAGGGAAATAATAAAAAGGGATTTGATTTTTATTCGGCGCATTTTTATTTGAGAAATTACTCGCAAAGGATCAAAGCGCTGGCTTTGGGGGATTACACCATCAGCCTTGGGCAGGGCCTGGTTTTATACTCCGGTTTTGCTGCCCGGAAAAGTACCCAGGTAACCAATATTCGTCGCGGAGGCAGGGTTGTTCGCCCTTACACTTCCGTCAATGAAGCTTTTTACATGCGGGGGGGAGCAGCTACCATCGGGCTGACTCCCAACATTGAAATCACACTATTTGGATCGGTCCGAAACAGGGATGCGAACTTTATTGATCCTGTTGACACCTTAGCCATTGACCCTGATTTGGCGGTAATAGCTTCTTTGGGGATAACAGGTCTTCACAGAACTCCCAGCGAAATTGACAATAAAAATGTCTCCAGGCAATTTTCTACAGGGGGAAGTATTAAATACCAAAAAGGCAACCGACATATTGCCTTGAATACCGTTTTCAACCGCTTTGGTAATAGCGTTGAAAGAGCCTATCAACCTTACAATCAATTTGACTTCAGGGGGCAGCAATTGTTAAACGCCAGCCTGGATTACGGATTCATGCTTCGCAATATCAGCTTTTTCGGGGAAACGGCCATGAGCGACAATGGAGCCATTGCCACCCTCAACGGGTTGCTTATCGGATTGACGCCCAATGTGGATTTTGCGATGATACATCGGCATTTTCCACGAAACTACCAGGTGTTGGAAGCCAATCCTTTTGGTGAGACCCGTGGTGGGAGAAATGAAGCCGGCCTTTACCTGGCGATGGAAGTCCGCCCCCATAAAAACTGGAGAATCAGTGGGTATTTTGACAAATGGCACCACCCCTGGTTGCGCTTCCTGGCTGATGCCCCGTCCCGGGGGCATGAATACCGGGCCCGGGTTACCTGGTGGTCCAAACGAAAATTTGAATTATACGTGGAGTTCAGGGATGAAACCAAAGAAAAGAATTTCACTTCTGCTGAAAACAAAACCAAACTGGTTCCCGACCACCGTACTTTCCAGACAAGGTTCCATTTCAGTTACAACCTCAGCAAGGCCCTGACCATTCGAAGCCGATTGGATTTTGGCTTTCATGATAATAGCCAGGAACCCAAAAGTACAGGAGTTGTCATTTACCAGGATATCATCTATAAATCACTGGAATTTCCGCTATCCCTATCCGCCAGATTTGTATTGATGGATACCGATGGTTTTACAGCTAGGTATTATTCTTACGAGAACAATCTATTGTACACTTTTTCCATTCCTCCGTATTACAATAAAGGCTCCCGTTACTATCTTAACTTGCGCTACAGAGGAATAAGGAACCTCACAATCGAAGCCAGGATCGAACGTACCTTATGGACTAATCAAGCAACCATTGGTGGCGGCCTTGAGGAAATTGATGGCAATACCAGAACGGGGGTTAGTGCCCAGGTGAAGTATAAATTTTAGGATTGATTTTTTCGCGGAAAGGTTTAAAATGGTTTCATGACAGGCCACCATGCTCAGGTTGTTCGCTGCTTAAGGGGTTAAGGGAGTTCCAATCAATCATCCAATACTGCTATCTTTTTCAAACCAACATAGCCCAACAATTGGTACGGCCTGCTGGCAGAACCAGCTACATCACCGTTTTGCGGAAGCTCTCGAATATCCATTCGATAAAGCGTTTCTTTTCGGTGATGATCTCTGCGGTACCGGTCATCTCCGGACTGGGTTCTATGGTTCTTCCGGTGGTAGTTACCAGACCATCCGGGAAGGAAATCTCTGCCGGGACGCTGTTATTGTGAGGCACTTTTCCCTTATAAGTCACCTCTCCAATCACAGCACCAAAAGCCTCGAAGGGATAACTCTGTAATTTAACGACCACCCGCTGCCCAGTTTTCACTTTTCCGGAACCGTCAAGCCCCAGTTTTACCCTGCCGATGATCCCATCTTCATTGATGGGCAGGACTACGGCCAACTCCGTTTCATTTGGAATATACTGATCCTTGCTCAACGTCTGATTGGTAATCAACACAACACCATCCATCGGGGCTACGATTAAAAATTCTTTACGCCAATCTTCGATTCCTCTCCTGAGCTTAAGAAAAGAATCTTTTAGCTCGGAGGATGCTGTATTGCTGTTGATCTCTGAACCGGTTTTGTAGGTGCTGATTTCTTTACGGAGAATACTAATCTCAAACTCCTTGCTTTTTATATTGGATTCAGTTCCCTGAATGAGGCGATCCAGGGAAAGTAGTTCTTCTTCGAGCTGCCTTACCCTTGCCACTGTACTTAATTTTTCCTGGAGCAAATTTTGCTCCCTTATATACCTTTCGTTGACCAGTTTTTGTTCTTTTCCGAGGTTCACTTTTCTGCGCTTATCAAAATCGATGCTACTTTCAGCTTTGGAAATTTGCCTACGTAACTGGCTGATGCTCAAATCTTCCAATTTGCTACGCCCGGTGTGGGTAAGTGCCTCTTGTTTTTCCAAAAAGGCATAGAACATATCCTGCAATTCTCCCAACAACAGATCTTTGGGAGGTGAAAATGCCAGTAAGGTTGTATCCTCTGTATTGCCCACACTCAACATGAGATCTTCTAAGGTCAATACATCTTCAAACTGAGCCTTACTCTTTAACACCATCAAAACCTGGCTGGCGCGAACAGTATCTTCGTTTTGTATAAGGATAGCCTCAACAAATCCGGATTTCTGGGTAACCAGTTTCCTGGGAGGTTCTTTGGAAGAAACGACAATATTGGTCTTTACTACGTCCGGGTAGCGATAGAAATAACTGCCCCACCCTAATAGCAAAAGCGCAAACAGTCCCAGAATGGTACCCCAACGTACCAACCAGTTTGGTGGTGTTCCGAGGACCTCCTGAACTTCATCACTGCGTATTTCTATATCTTGCGCCATAAATTCGTTTTAAAAACGATGAATTTAAACACCCGAATCAAGGATATCCTCCCCATCGGGCATATCTCCTGAATCCAACACTGCCGGCGGAGCGTTATTAGCGATGGTGTAACTTAAATAAGCTCCTATTATCCCACCTGTAATGGCAAAAAGGTAAAACATTCCACCTTCGCCATACATCAATACACCCAAAAGAGCTCCCGTAAATTCAAGCCCTATCCACAAAACCACCATAATCAGGAAACCTGTGATCAAGCTCCAAGTTCCAGTTGATTTTTAACCAGATGGTAATAAGTACCTCTGGAGTAAGTAAGCTCTTCGTGGGTACCTTGCTCTACAATTTCACCTCCGTCAATCACGATGATATTATCCGCTTTTTTGACCGTACTCAAACGATGAGCAACAATGACAACGGTTTTGCCTGCAAAGAACTCTTCCAGGCCTTCCATGACAATTAACTCATTATAGGCATCGAGCGAAGAAGTAGCCTCGTCAAAAAAGATATATTCGGGGTTCTTATAAACCGCCCGGGCTATCAGGATCCTTTGTTTTTGTCCCTGGCTCAAACCAAGTCCTTCCTGACCGATTTTTGTGTTATACCCCAAAGGCAGTGTCTCAATAAATGTTTGAATATTGGCAACTTTAACGGCTTTTAACAACCTGAGTTTGTCCACTATTTCATCACCAAGTGCAATGTTTTTTGCAATGGAGTCATTAAATATATAACCGTCCTGCATGACGACGCCACACTTTTTACGCCACAAACTATTGTGCACATTTGACAAATTTACATCCCTCACCCTGATTGTGCCTTCTGTCGGACTATAGAAATTGAGCAATAATTTCAGGATGGTTGTTTTTCCGCTTCCGCTGGCTCCAACAATAGCTGTAGTTTGTCCTTTGGGAATGGTAAAATTGATGTTTTTCAAAACCATCCTTGACTGTGGCCCATTGTATTGAAAGGAAACATTCTCAAACTTCAGGTCTCCGGTTTCCGGAAGGATGGTAATCTTTTCCTCAATATTTTCCTCATTATCCTTGGTATGGATTTCATTCATCCGTTCCAGGCTGATCTTTGCTTCCTGCAGAGCTCCAACAAATCTGACGAATTGATCCAACGGGCTATTCAATTGTGCAATGATATATTGTATGGCTACCAGCATACCCAAAGACATGGAACCATTCAATACAGCCACTACAACAATGAAGGTGATGATTATATTCTTGGTCTCATTGATGAATCGACCGCCTGTTTGCTGCCATTGTTCAATATTCAGGGAACTTATACCTGTACGAAACAGTTGTGCCTGGTTACGTTCCCATGCCCATCGTTTCTGCTTTTCTGCATTATGGAGCTTTACTTCCTGCATGCCATTGATCAATTCTATCAACTGCCCCTGGGACTCTGAAGACTGATCAAACCTTTTATAGTCTAGTTCCCGCCGCCTTTGTTGGGAGAAAATAACCCAGGCTAAATTCAGCAGCGTACCTACGAGGAACACCCCAAACACCGTTGTATTCCATACAAAAAGGATCACGAGAAAAACGATGAAATTAAATAAAGAAAATACAGAAACCAGACTGGTAGATGTCAAAAAACGCTGAACACGCTCGTGGTCAGCTATGCGTTGCATCAAATCCCCGGTCATCTTTGAATCAAAAAACCTTATGGGCAACCTGGTCAATTTGATGAGAAAATCACTGATCAGGCTCATATTAACCCGTACACCAATATGTAAAAGTATCCATCGGCGCAGCGATTCAACTCCTAACTGGGTAATAAACAAAAGGAATTGAGCCAGAATAACCAGGGCAATAAAAGAATAATCGGCCTTAAATATTCCAACATCAACCAATGATTTGATCAGGAACGGGAAAAGTACCTGAATGACACTTCCAACCAGTAAACCAGCCAGTAATTGAATGATCAGCGCCCGGTATTTTCCAAGATAAGAAGCCAGGTATCCAAAACCGGATTTATTCACCTCCTCCCCTTCTCTTTGGTAAAATTCGGGGGTTGTTTCCAACAATAACAGCACTCCAAGGTCTTCCCCGTCTTCCGTTGTGCTAATCCAGTTTTGCAAAAACGCCTCTTTGGTAAGTTTGAATTTCCCTGCCATGGGGTCTGCAATCCACACATGTTTTTTATTGGCTTTATAAACCACAACAAAATGCTCCTGTTTCCAGTGAGCTACACAGGGTAGTGGAATATCCTTGGAAAGACGGTCAAAACTGGTCTGGACGGCCAGTGACTGCAAACCAATGTGTTCGGCAGCGTCACTGATCCCAAGCAAAGAAACTCCCTGCTTCCCCATGTAAGTCAATTCACGGAGATAGTCCAGGGAATAAAACCTGCCGAAATATCTGGCGATCATTCTCAGGCAGGTAGCCCCACAATCCATAGCATCTAACTGCTGATAGAATGGGAAATTTTTGGGCATATCCTACTAAATTAATTCACTGCTTCATGCTTTGCCCTCACAAGCATTTTGTTATTTTGCTTTAGACAACAAAAGTACCATAATATCACTTTTTTGCTGTCCTCGCGGTTTTGCTCGATAGTATGCCTAATGTGCTAAGGTCAGCTCAGTGATGTTTTGCAAATATTGATAAATATTTAACAAATCACTGTCTGTAAATCAGGTAATTAAATATAACCTAGAATAAAGTTACTAATAAAAATACAAACTTTAACTTTTTTGCTACAATTATCAACTTTTCAGATAATTATACTCAATTTTTAGCTAATTTCGTTTTTGAGCGATCAGAGGGTTTTATCTTTGAATGCTTATTAGTTCCAGGAAGTTAACCACTCCTTAAATATCAAGAAAAGTCGGATCACAACGCTTATGTACAACAGTTTCGTTTCGGTAGTCAGTGTCATTAATTCACCATGGGAAAAAAGTAAAGTTCCTGAATTGTTGAAAAATGTGTACGATACCTGCAGGACTGCCTTTAGTGATTTTGAGATTATTCTGGTCAATAATTTGTCAGGAGAAAACATAGATCCGGCCATAGAGCCCCTTGAAGAAGATCTCAAACACCAGGTATCCCTGATCAATCTTTCCAATAAAGTTAACCGGAATAATGCCATGCTGGCAGGGCTTGACAGATCCAATGGGGACTATACCGTTATTTTTGATATTGACACCTATGCCCATCCGGAAGTTATCACCCTGCTCTTTGACAAAACAAGAGAACATTTCGATGTGGTATATCTGCGTGCCAAAGACCGGAAGATCAAGCTAAAACACAGGTTGTTTTATTGGATATTTTACTACATCATCCGCAACTATTCCCAGCTGAAAATTGATGAGAAAGCGTTGAATGTACGGATCATTTCAAGGCGTGCACTCAATTCACTGCTGCGTTTGAGGGAAAACCTCAGGTACATGAAGGCCATATATTCTATTGTAGGTTTCAGGACAACATTCATCGAATCAACCCTTCCTTTACACGATGAACAAGAACCCTTTTCCGAGCGGTTTCAAACACTCCTCGTAGCCATATCCTCATTTACGACTTTCCTCAGAGCGACCCTGCTTCGTATATTCCTCTTTTCCATCGTATTTCTGATGGCGGTGATAGGCAATGCGCTAAAAGTTAAATTTACAGGCATTGATGTATTTGGCATTCCCAGTGAAAATGCCATAACCGGATGGACTTTCCTGGTGGTATTGATGTCCGTTTTTTTCGCCATTACCTGCCTCAATTTGTACATCATGTCCATTTATCTGTCCAACATCTACCATGAGATCAAGCAAAGGCCACTTTATTTGATTGAATCGATAAAGCGGTTTTGAGAACTCAAACAAATTTAATTATGTTTTCTCCGCGGCTTTTAGATAGTCTACAATTAGTACTCCAAGGGTTGTTTCATTTTCTTTGCCGAAATGAATGAGTTCTACACTATCTCTAAATTGAATCCTTTGGAGCACTTTAACATTCATTTTATCTACAATAGCTGGTAGTCCATACATTTTAGGCTTTTTCTTTATCCTTTCCGTCAGGTAAGAAATTGAACCTAAAAAATGTCTTGCAACCCCGTCGTATTCAAAAATATCCCTATTTATATTTAACAAAATGACCCTTTCTTTATATCGTTTCAACTTTTCAAAAATAAAATCAGCTTCATGACCGATAGCTAAACCAAAAACAAATTCTTCAAGGACTTCAGGATTATACAGAATGCGGGGGATAACACCTTCTTTTGAAGAAATTTCCTTTTTTAATTTTTCTATTTCATAAAGCTCTATTAATTTTTTCACCCCTTGTTCCCTCCCAGGAACTTCATAAATCAAAATATCTATTCTCATTTTAAAATGTTTCTAATTCAAAATTAATATTGAAATTATAATACAATAGGGAGTTCCAATCAAATCCATAATGATCAAGCAGAGCCTCGGTTATTTCCCCTTCAAATTCCTCATGTGCTCCTTGTGCTGATATTTTTACTGGAAAATTTACGTAATTAACTGTTGCATTTTTCACTCTATAACCTGCTTGTTTTAAAGAATTAACTACATAATTAATATGTGGACAATTTAAAATATCATTGCCAATCATTGAGATTTCATCATACCCCTTTTCTTCCATCTCCCGCGTCACCCACATCATTGTTTTTTGATTCTGAATTGTACTCATTTTCCCTTTTGTCAAGGATCCATCAGGGATATTCAAGAGTCTCATTTGTCTTAAGGTAACATACATTGAAGTCCTTATTCCCTCTCCTTCAATAAGCGGTATTTTCCCATTATCTAGCCATTCCGGTGCTTCTCTTAGAAATGCCATATTAAAAATTATTAAGTTTTCTTCCGGAATATATTGTCTTACAAACAAACCATCATTACCGGCAACTTCAGGTTCCACATGCGTAATAATTCCATAATTACCATAGGGTCCATCTGTTAAAACATTCAGGTCATCCTCAGGAAATATATTGTCATATAACCCCCTCACCCTGTGAGTGACAAAATCCCCAGGTACCCCAGGGCCCAAAAGAGCATCGACATAAGGTTGTTTTTCATTTGCAAGAATATAATCTATCTGCACAGTTTCCAGCCTTTCAGGATATTCAAATAAATACTCATCAACGATATCGAGATTATTTTCACTTTTCCGCAATGGAATTAACACATCCTCCCCCTGCCCATACAACACATCCCAGGCAACCACAAAGGTCGGACGATCTCTGAATTGGTGGATCAGGGTTACCTCCTGGTCCAGGTCCGTTAACAGGTTTTGAGCCTTTAGCAAACCTGTTTCATTAACGCCCAGGGCTGTCAGATTATCCCTGAAAGCCATCCACGCGCCCACGGCATCTATGTCCTCGCTGTGATTCCCAATAAAAGCATAGAAACTATTACCGTATAGTTCCAGGTGTTGGTAAAAAGTGACTTTATCAGCATCCGCCAATGCCTGGATAGCCTCTTTGGCCACAGGTTCCAGCTTATGCACCATACGCCATAAATCAACAGGCTTCATCGTGATGGCTGCGTTGTCGAAAACGGATTCCAGCAAATTGGGGTTGTTGGCCATCTCCAGCAAAAAAGCATGCCGTTCCACTTTGGGCATTACCCTCAAATGATCAAACAGTTTATCATTATCTAAAATAACCCGATGCAGCCTTCTCCCGTCCCCGACAGTATTATTGACAAGGCTTACTGCCGTACTGCCTGGTCCTGCATCTGCCAGACCAAAGATCTTCTGAACTCTCACCGGATCCGTACCCTGTGCAATGGCATCTTTAGTGACAAAACCGATGCCTGGCCCTATGAACAATTTTTTTCCCTGGCGCAGCGGAACTTCCACATAATTATCTCCAATAAGAAACAACCCCAATCCGCTACCGGCAACGGCCATCATCCCTCGTTCAGTATCTTCACCGAATAATACCTCCGATAAACCCACCAAGAGAATAGCACCATCTGCGACCTCGCCAATCCCCGGAATGAGGGAAGCAGCATCCAAAGGATCATAAGCCAGGTCAAAAAAGCCAATATTGTAGACGACACCGTCATTCTCCAGATCATTGAACTCTATAGTCCATTTATCCAGAAAGGCGGTTTCGTTTTTTATTTCAAGAGCCGCGTATTTGGCCAGGTATTCTCCACTTTGCCAAAAGTCCGGCAACTCCGGATCCAGGTATTTTTCTTTGATTTGAAATTCATAATTCACTACATCAAATCCATTTGGCGGGGATTGGAATATCGCTTCAATCTGTTCTGCCAGATCATCACATAAAGTATAGGTCGATTCGCTCAACTCCACTTCTGAAATGCAGGTAGACAATTTCTGCCCTTCCAACTCCCGGAGTTCCTGGATTCTTTTGTCCTTGTACAAAAAAAGATCATTCATATTGAAGTACCCGGTAACCAATTCTGGTTGTTCGGGAGAAGTCATTTCTTCTATAAAAATCCGGGCGGCAAAGTTCTCCTCCCGGAAATTGCCCAGCATCAGCGTGGCACCATGCACCCTGTGGGGTTTTGGCGTATGCTTAAAGGCTAATTTCATGAAATCCCAAAGGATACCACCTTCACTCAAGATATCATTGACCTCCGTGAAAAAAGCGGTAGCCATATCACCATTTGTAAAGGCTATACCCGGCATGACAGAAGGTTGTTCTGTAAGGTTAATCCCATTTACATTCAATACATCTGCTCCTGGCATAAAATAGGGAAAACATAAAAGAACGGCTCCCTCTTCGTGGGTACTCAACCCAGACTCGACCAAAATCCGATTGGCAAATACATTGTATTCTACTGGCTGCATCAGGAAATCGACCTGCTTGAAATAAATGTAGAATTCCAACCCTGTTTTATGTTTCAGGTAAGCGCATTTATCATCGAGCTGTCGCAGCTTTTTTCTGCTCAGTTCATTGAAATTTGTTGTCGCCTCATTGATCACAAATTTATAAGACTCAGCATCTGCCAGAAAATCAACAGACAGGTTTTCAGCTTTTTTCAGCTGGATCTCCGCAGAGGCCACTGCAACTGCTGCATCAAATGATTGCCCTCCATCCTGACTCTTTAAATCTTCCGGAATGGTTTCCCAGGGGATGTAGTGGAAACTTTCAAATTGGAGTTGATCCGCCAATGGGACATAACGGTGGTCCACGGCACCGGAAAGGTATTCCGTAAATCCTTCGACATGATGGCGAACCTTGGATTCCCTGGAATTCAATTCATTGTAATGGCGATGGTCTTTGACAAACCGGATATAATCGAATAATTCCGTTTTATTGGTAATGGCCTCCAGGTCCGCAGGATTGGAGGACCAACCTTCGATAACCCCACCTGATAGCTTATCCTGTCCCAAGAAAAATTTTGCCCTGAATTCTGAAAGCCCCCAAACAACCCGGTTGTCCTGAGAAAAAAGGCTATGCTCCGAATCCTGATGTGAATTATTGAGAATAGCACTCAGAATGGCGCTAAACCGAAGTTGTATGGAATCCCTGAAAGCCCTTTTTTCGTCCGATGAAAACTCCAGTAAAAGATCTTTGGTTTTGACAGAGGGATCTGTATTTCTAA
This sequence comes from uncultured Bacteroidota bacterium, assembly GCA_942492125.1. Taxonomy (GTDB): domain Bacteria; phylum Bacteroidota; class Bacteroidia; order Chitinophagales; family Saprospiraceae; genus BCD1. The sequence continues at coordinate 235,716 of CALODM010000013.1, read as the reverse complement.
TAAGCTTCTCCGGGTGATAAGGCTGTAAGCCAACCTTCCAGTCCGTAACCAGACATATGTACAATTGGGTGGTTTCATTTTGATTGAAGGTCACCAGTAAATCATTGATAGCCTCGAGTTTTTGAGGACTGTACAAAGTATTTCCATCGGTATCCAGTCCATTATGGGATAGTTCTAACCAGTTATCATCAGGATTAAAACTAAAAATGTACCAGTTGTTATCCGCACATTCGGCCCTGGTGTTTTTTTGGTTGTATTCCACCAACTGCCGATATTGACGTATCCCTTCTTTTACATAAGGATTAAAACTGCCATTTGCTGATACCGCCCGGGCATCACCCCGAATGATGAAAAATGTCAAAATGGCTACAATGGTTAAAGTGTACTTCATTTGATGTTTCTTTTGATCGCCCATTCCCCGAAACATTTTGAATTGGAGATCAATTAGCATCCGTTTCAAAAAGTTTAAGCTTGATTCATTTGGTTGATCAGGGTAATGAGTCTGGTTAATTAAAATGAACTTCTATATATAAAAGCCACGAGATCCCTAAACGTGACATTTTTTTTGATACTTTTTTTTAACCTGGGTTCATTTCGGATGAATTATCGGACCAATATTCGTTTTTTTGTTGCAAGAATGACACACAAGTGTAATTTTCACCAATCAAAACTCTTTAACAGGAAATACGTATATGAAAATATTTATTTTTGAGAACTGAATAATATTTTTCGATAACCCGGATGTTGACCATGGACAGGATCGTCACCTTGCTAGCCATTGCCATTTTGTTGTTTTCAGGGTGCAAAACCCAATTCAAAAACGGCGCTTTCGGTGGAATACCCGGAACAGATAGACCTGTTACTCCAGAAATCCTCACCATCCTGCTTGAAATAAAAAATTCAGAAACCGAAAAACTGCCAAGTATAGCAGTTCACAACATCATAATCTCAAAGGGCTATCTGAAAGAAACCGAAATAAAGGATTCCCCTCTGGATGACAATGGATTAATTGTTCAATGTGTTGACAGTGAGGACAATGTGCTTAAACAGGAAATTATGTCTAACCCCTTGCGAAAGCGTTATGAAACTGCCGGGGAAGATGGACAACTGTTCACTCACCAAATTGAACTTGAATCGGATGTTTTTCCTTTCCGGATACGAAAAACCCCCAAAGTACATGCTTTGAAAATTTTTATTAACCGTGACCAAAAACAAATTTTGCTAAAACACCTGGTATTATGACAAAATATATTCTATTGCTGCCCTTTCTTTTCTTTAGTGTTTTCCTACATGCCCAGGTTTTCCCTGTGGAACAGATAATGGATAATGGCCCCGATGCCCAGCGAATAAATTTTGTCATTCTGGGGGATGGTTACACCAGTGGCCAATTGAATGATTTCACAACGGACGCCATCAATATTAACAACCAGGTTTTTAACAAGTCCCCTTTCAAAGAATACGCTGCTTTTTTTAATGCTTATATCATCAAAGTACCTTCCAATGAAAGTGGCGCAGATCATCCCGGAACCGCTACAGATGTCGGTGAACCTTCCCATCCTGTGGTGGATGTCGATAATTATTTTGGGTCTACTTTTGATTATTTTGACATTCACAGGCTGCTGGTTCCTGTGAACAGCTCAAACGTTTATAATGTACTGGCTAATAATTTTCCGGGTTACGACCAGGTAATCGTTCTGGCAAATTCTCCCTTTTATGGCGGATCAGGAGGTGCCCTGGCAACCACCTCTTTGGAATCTTCAGCACCGGAAATTGCTATACATGAAATTGGCCACTCTTTTGGAGGATTGGCAGATGAATACTGGGCGGGGGATTTTTATGCCAATGAACGTCCAAACATGACAGCCAATTCCAATCCGGCAACGGTTAAATGGTCTGAATGGACAGGAACTTCCGGAATCGGTGTTTATGCCTATGGCGGCAGCGGAACTGCGTCAAACTGGTTTCGTCCACACCAAAACTGTGAAATGCGTTTTTTGAACAAGCAGTTTTGCGCTGTTTGTAAGGAAACTTTTATTGACAGAATTTACGACCTTACAGACCCTATTGACAGTTATACTCCTGCCACAGGCATCATTGATTACGGAGGCACTCCTTTGAATTTCACCCTCGATCTGGTTTTACCTTCTCCTAATACATTAAAGATTGAATGGTTTATCAATGGAAATCCATTTGCTTCAGATGTCGATAATATTTCTATAGACGCTATTGATCTTCCGCTTTCCTCGAACGATCTGGAAGTTCAGATTATGGATACTACTCAAATGTCGAGATCTTATTTACCGGGTAGCGGTTATATTTTCAGCCTCAACTGGGTGATAAAAAATAATGTATTACCTGTTGAGCTCATCCGTTTTTTGGCAATAGATAAAGGTACGCAGGTTGACCTGGACTGGACCGTTGCCAGAGAGCAGAATATTAAACATTTTGAAATAGAGCGTTCTGAAGATGGCATAAATTTCAAGCTCATCGAAACAGTTGAATCGCTAACCGATGGTGAAAACATTCAAAACTACCAGAGTGTGGACTACCTCCCGCTTTCCGGAAGATCTTATTACCAGCTCAAAGTTCTGGAAATAGATGGAAATGTTACTTATAGCCCTCTGAGTGTCGTCAACAGGGTTGAAAAGTTCTTTTTCAAGTTTTTCCCAAACCCCGTTGAAGAAACCCTGATTTTGCAATATTACAATAATACCTACATCGCGGATATCGGAATTCAAATAATCAACAGCTCCGGTCAGGAATTATCTTCCATCAAACTGGCTGGTGAAAAAGGTAATCATCAAATACCTATCGATATTACCTCTTTACCAGCGGGTATATATTTCATAAGACTTACAAAGGGTCAATTTGTAGAAGAGTTTGACATTTTAAAGAAATAAATAATTTGATTTTCCGACTACCGCTATTTTAAGATTGCATCTTAAAATCAATATTACCATTGTCTACAGACGTCAAACCCAAAACTTCATTCAACCTACATCCTCCGCAAAACCTTATTTACCCCCTCCAGGATCCTTGTCTTAACTTCGGGAATAATCTCTTCATTGGTTTTACCTTCAGCAATTTCAGTACCTATAAAATCCAAGAGATGGATGTCCTTATTCATCAGTGCTGAAAGGAATGGAATCAAATCGGCATTGGTTGATATTTCTGCCTTCAGTTGTTGAATGGCCTTCATTTGGCCGTAGGCAAAAACGCGCTCATAATATTCCTGAGAAAGGGAAATCAAATCATTCATGGATTGATTATTGGATGCTAATTCGGCTTGCTGATTGGTCAGATCCTCCTCATACCATGTTACTTCTTCCATTTCAAAAACACCCTGCTCATTCGTATTACCTGTAATGGCATAAGAACCATTTTGTTCTTGCTCGAAAGCCGAAAGGTCTCCGATGGCATTTTCATAACCGGCAATGGTTTGCTCTTCAACAGAACTAAATTCCATATCGAGTTGATTCAAGGATTCTATGATAATATCCAATACGCGGGTCAACAATTCGGTCATTGCCGACTGAAAGTGTTGATTGGCAGTTTCAAGGGCATCCTGGGCAGCGGAAATATCTTCCGGATCTCCGGTAGATTGAGCGGTTGACAGGGTCTCCTGAGTTTGTTGAAGCTCTTCCACAACCTCTGGTGGCAGGTAAGCGGACAATGTCTCTAAAATTTCCTCAATAACCTCCAGGACATCTTCCGCTTCCGCTAACAAGTCATCCAGTGTCTCCAGGCCTGAAACAATGTCATTGAGGAGAGCTGCCGTTTCTTCGCTGATAATTTGCAAACCAACTCCGGTAACCTTTATTTTACCTTCAACCAACCTGTACTCATCATTGACCTTGATATTCTTAAACTTTACATTTACCCTCGCCCTGTTGAAATACGGAACAGGTATATAGCCCCGGCCGGAAAAAATTCCGGTATGTCCATTCACCTCCGTTATCAAAACTTTAAAATCACCAGCAGTGACAGAATCCCCAGAAAGGAGATTATCCAAAGGATAGAAATTCTCAGGATCGAAAATCTGGATGGGTAAGCCACATTCAAAATATTCATTATTCAAAGAGGATCTTCCCAAAAGAAATGTATCTACCCCCTGGTTGTAAAACAAACCGGCACTAAGACATTGCTCTGCCACCCGGTATTCATAAATCCTGTTGGTCTGAAGATCTGATAATTCTACATAATCCGCCGACGTTTCAACCATAGCCCATACCTGTGGTTGCAGGCTGTCCCGGAGCCGGTAATCCACCTGATAATGGTTTTCGCCGGCAGAAGGTATCCACGAAATAAGAATGGAATTATTGGAATTCAAATATTCTTTGGAAACCTGAGTTGGTGATATACATTCGTCCGTCCGAAATTCAAGAATCTGGGACCATTCCGTCCATCCGTAATTATCACAAAGGCTTTGAACTCTGTATTCATAAGTAATATCCGGCGTGAGATTGCTGAAGTTAAACCCCGGGGATTTGGTAGTAAACTGGTTCCAGAGCGGTGTGCCTTTCTCGCGAATCTCCACGTGATAGGATTTGTGCTCATTTTGTGAAATCCAGTGAACAGAAGCGGAATCCGTACCCACGAAACTTACAAAAATGTCAGCAGGCACCTTACAATTCGTTCTTGTTCTGAACTGTTGAATGTCAGCATCTGTAGTCCATCCAAACCCGGCACACCAGCTTTCAACCTTATAATCATACCATTTGTCGGGCACGAGCTGCTCGATGGATAATTCAGGTTCAAGACAAACCTGGTACACCCACCCTTCCTCTGTAATACTGGAACTTATTTTGTCAATTGATCCACCTTCCAGTTGCTCTGACAATATGGGAGTTCCGTCGGTACGTCTGTAATAAAAACCCCATTTCTGGGGTCGCGGGGCTACCTCCCACCCCAAAATGACAGAAAAAGGGGTAATTTCTCCCAACTCGAAAACCCCGGGAGGATCACACCTCAATCCTGTCTTGAAAAACCTGACTTCAGAAAATTCAGACCATTCGCTATGTTCGTCACATTTGACCCTGACCTTGAATTCGTATTCTGTATCGTCATATAAGGAGGATATACTCCATGAGGCTAAATCAGAAATATGCGTTATCCATTCAGAGTCTGAATTTCGTTGCCGAAAATGAAACTCATAGCGGATTCCGGATTCAGCAGCATTGAGGACAGCCGAATTGTGTGAAATAGTTTCCACCCAAACCGAAACCGGAGGGGCGCAAGTTGTCAGGAATGATCCCATCATACTCCAGTCAGACCAAACATCTGTACAAAAACGTGAAATGCTGTATTGATACCATGTGTTGGCATTTAGAAATTCCAGAATCCGGACAGGTTCATCAGCAAAGGCTACCTGCCAAACAGTACTGCCTACCGGACGGTAACGGACGGAATACTGATCTGTTGACAACTCCCCTTCATCAAGCCAGGTTAAACGGGCGCTGTGATAGGTAATTTCTGAAATCCACTGGTTCACAATAGTATTTCCTTCACATTGTCGGTCAGTTGTAAATTCATAATTGGGTGTAAATCCTCCCCAGGTTTCTGAGCAAAGCACCCTCAACCTGTATTCATAAGTTGTATTCGGTGACAGATCGGTTAGGGTTACCTGGTGTGAAGTGGTACTGATTGTCTTCCATTTGGTTGCCCCAATCTGCCGGAAATTTAACTCATAGGTCATCGCATATGCCAATGGAGACCACTCGATTTGGGCAGATTTATCATCTTTATCAGCTACCCAGGCGGCATTGGGAATGATACAGGTCGTATTGAATTCAATGATGCCTGACCAATCGGAGAGGAAGAGTTCTTCCCCGCAAACTGATCTAACCCTGGCTTCATAAACTTGCCCTCCCGCTAAATTTCCAATGTAGGTCTTCAAGGCTGTCGGCTGAAATATCCTCCACCAAGAACCATTCCTGAGAACCCATTGGACGAAATTCAACCTGAAAAGCTGTCGTAAACTGATCGGGAACAGCTAACCAGGAAAATTCCGCCATAATGGGATAATCGGCGATTACTGACAACCCGGCATCGGCAGGTGGTTCACACGAAACCACTGGAGTATTATCCGGACAAACCAAAAAATCAAAGCTGAGTTCATTCCCAATGTTAATGGGTGTACCGTTGCCCTGTCCGTAAAAGCCTGGTTGTCCATCTCCCTGTTCACTTTCCGGCACGCAGTGGCTGGAGAATGCTCCGGAAGTAATTAAAAGGGAAACAGGGACCTCCGTCAGATCTTCAGCCGAAACCATCATATATATATGGCAATAACCATACTCATCCGGAGGGGCAATGATTTCATCAACATCAAAGGTTCCAATACCCAGTTTATTCAGAGCGGATTGCAGCCCTCCCCCCGCGGGTACCTGAATTTGATAAGACGCATTTTCGCATACCAGGGTCGCCATTGTATAATCACAGAATGCTACGCAAAATTCCGCCTCTGTCTGGTAACAAGTTGCTATACCTGGTAGTCCGTAAACGAAGTATTCAACTTCACTCCAACCCTCATTTTCAAAGGCTGCCATCCCTGTGATATCCCTTGCTCTCACCCTGATCAAATACTCCTGCCCTTGCACAAGCAATGGATCCAGTTCAGAAAATTGATAGGAAGTTTGCAAGGTTGTCATCTCAAAGAAAGGAGCGCTGGAATTGATAATAAGGTTATCGCTGAAATCCATGTTTTTCTCATAAACCTCCAGGTCATATTCCGTTATAAAATTGCCAGAATGCTGTGGCATCCAGCTGATCTGCAAATTCTGGGGTGTTTGAGGAATTTGCTCCCCAAGAGGACTCATTATTTGCGGGGGACTATTCAACTGAACTACCCCTGAGACCATAGCCACATTGGACACAGCCTTATCCAATACTACGTCATGAGCAACGATGCTGATCACTACGGGCCCATCTGGTAACCTCCCTCCCTGGCTTAAAAATTCAGCTTGTGAAAATCCTATAAAATCAAGCTTATCAGGATCAAATAACCCCGGAATATCCGTTCCGGTTAAAGTCACCAATTGGTTTTTTTGAAGCTCCAGGTATTGCCCCCCCAGAAATCCTTGTTTACTTTTAATCAGGTAACCCTGCCCTGATATTTCGACTTTAAGTAAAACGGGATATACGGTTCGGTCATCCGTGGATATCAAATTGACATATGTATTGCCAGGATCCCCATAATCAGTTAAATAAACTGAAAATGAGTTAACCTGAAGTCCGGCAGTCACGGCATAGGATTGGGCCGTAGCGACGACATGGCCAATAGCCAGAATTAAAATTAGCCACAAGTATCTTTTTTTCATTTGGTTGTTTTTTAAAGGAATTAGAAAATAACAGTTGTCATCCAAAAAGAAAAACTCCTCACTCCAATTGATCAGGTAATTCTGTAAGGCAACCTTTGCAAAAAAGGCAGATTTTATTCAGTGCTTTTTCACTTTCCTTTCAGTTTAAAAAAATCTGTTCTCTAACTATAAAAGCCACGAGATGGGAAAACGTGACATTTTTTTTGCCTATTTTTTTAAAAATTTACATCAACATACCTCTCCTTGCTTTTTGAACAGATTCCTATACATTTGCTTTGTCACTCCAATAATTCACAAGGCCCCTCAATAGCACAACACGTTGTTATTCAGCATGTAAAGGCCATTCAGTCTTTTGATCTTTCTTTTTTACAACCTTTGAAAGATCATGAAATTCAATACATTTCCCATCCTTTTTTTAATGGTTTTCCCGTTTTTTTTACCCATAAAAAAAACCAAGGCGCAGGATCTGAACACCTTTTTTAGTGAAATAAGTAATCGATTCCAAAACCGGGAATGGATAAAAATCAGTGGGGGAATTAATGCTTCAACAATGTTTAATGCCATTCAGGGAAACGAGCGGCGAAGAGATCCCTTTTCTTTCCGGTTAAATGCCAATCTCCATATTGATATTCTGGGAATAAAAGCGCCTTTTTCAGCCAGTATTTCCGATGGCAACAAAGTGTACCAACTTCCCTCATATGCCTTCTATGGAATCAGCCCTTCTTACCAATGGATCACATTGCACCTGGGCGACAGAAGCATGGAATTTTCCCCCTACACCTTGTCCGGCCATAACTTCTACGGCGCGGGCATAGAAATCAATCCCGGAAAATTCCGGCTGAGCGCAATGAAAGGTCGGCTGAAAAGAGCAACTGCAGAAGATTTTCAACACCTGCAAAACCTGGATCTCTCCTTTCTGCGAAAAGGCTGGGGTATCAAAGCGGGATATGAATCCGAAAATAGCCTTCTGGCAGTAATGGTTTTCCAGGGAACAGATGATGCTGAAAGTCTTCCTCCCGAAAACATTCCCAATGGATTACATCCAATGGAAAATACCGTTTTAGGGTTCCAGGCACAACAAACCCTTTGGAAGAATATTTTGTTGGAGGTTCATTATGGATTGAGTGGGCTCACCAGAAACAGTCAAAGCCCCCAACTGATCAATTCGGGTGGCTTGAAAAAAATGGCCGGACTATTCACACCCAAATTGTCCTCTGGTTTTTACCATGCGATAAATTCCAGCATAGTCTACAAACTTCCATTCGGGCAATTGGGTTTTAAACATGAAAGAATTGATCCAGGCTATAAAACCCTGGGGACATTATTTTTCAACAACGATTTTGAGCAATGGACCGCCAATACCAATCTGGCCATCTTCCAAAAAAAGATCAACCTTTCAGGGAGTTTGGGCTTCCAGCGGAACAACCTGGACGGGATAAAACAAAACAGTCATCAACGGTTGATTGGATCTTTAAACCTCAGTTTACAAACCAATAAAAAATTAAGTGTAAACTTCAACCTTGTCCAATACAACAATACCAATCGACAAAAAGCAGTAACGTTGCCCACCTTACTGGTAGATTCTCTCATTTTGGTACAAAGCAACCGAAATGCCAGCTTGAATGCTACCTACAACTGGGAGCCGGTCAAAAAGAAACAATCTACCCTAAACTTTATGTTGGCCTACCAAAACGCCAATAGTATTGAAAATGAAAAAGTGAGACAAGATCAGACATCCTCCTATATTTTTGGCAACCTAAATCATTCTTACAGCAATTCTGAAACTGGATGGAATAGCAATGCTTCCCTTTTAATAAATTATGGGACGGTACCTCAATGGAATATGTTGACAATAGCTCCTGGTTTTACTCTGAGCAAAAAGGTTTTGAAGGATAAAGGCAATATTAGTGCTGCGTTAACTTACTCGACCATCAGGATCAATGGCTCTCCGGGTAACAGGCTGTTTAACCTAAGGCTGACAGGCAGCACCAAAATTATGGAAAGACACCAGTTGAATATCAATTTCAGTTTTGTGAACAACAATGGTAAAACCGAAATAAACGGCTACCGTGCTTTTAGAGAGATCAGTGGAACAGTGGGGTACAGCTGGAATTTTTAGAAAAGATCAGGTAAGCCTTGAAAGTCGTGTGTCGAGCAGTTTTCGCCAGGCTAGGTATCCCTGGATGGCCAATACCAGGAAAATAGTATACTGTATCCCCGTAAAGCCATATCCTTTTACGAAATACAAGGGAATCGAGACGATGTTCCCGGCGATCCAAAGGGTCCAGTTTTCGATTTTCTTATTGGCCATCTGCCACATGGCTGCAAAAAACACACCGGTGGTAAAGGTATCCAGAAAGGGTGTTATTTTACGAAAATCCTCCAGACTCCCGGAGGTCATATGGGCAATGGCATAACCAACACTTTCCCGGAAACCAAACTCCCCTGGCATTACATCGTAGTAGCGATAAACAACGATCACAAAAACAGATGTGAAAAGGAAGATACCAAATGCCTTAAGCCGGTCTTTCAGGTTGGACCTGGTTATGGGTATATGATGATCATTATCAATGACCTTACTCCACATATACCAACCATAGATACTCATCAGGGTGTAATAGATATTGATGATGAGATCCCCATAGAGATCCCATCTTGACAATAGGTAGACATAAATCCCTGTACTAATGATCCCTGTCGGGTAGACGAGAATATTTTCTTTTTTCGCAAAATAAACACTGATTACGCCAAATAGGGCTGCGATAAACTCCAGGACAACCATCAACGGGGCGGCACCACGATAGGGCTGGATAAAAAATTCCACAATTTCAGACATTGGTGCAAATTGAAAATAGTAGTCCTGCTGGTATTATAAAAAACTGAAAGAATTATCCCCCGGTTTCAACACGAAGTTTTTGGATTTGGGTTTGCCAAAGTTGTTTTTGATCCTGCAGATCATCTTCATCTGCAAAATCTGTAATGAGCAGGATAGTTTCACCGGTTACCGGAGATTTCGTAATTTTGAATTCAAGGTATTCCTCTTCGTCTTCAGCATCTTCCCATTGAAATTTGATATACTCTCCGGGTTCGCTTTCGATGACCTCTGCCACCTCGTCACTGCCGCTCCAAAAAAATGTGTATTTTCCACCGGGCGTAATGTCTACTTCATCACAAAACCACCTGACAAGACAAGCGGGGGTAGTGATAAAATTATAGAGGATTGTTGGGGAAGCTCTAAACAAAAATTCCAGTGTATATTTAACTCGATCCATCGATTATACTTTTGCCCGTAATAAAAAGGAAATAAATGGTTTTTCCAAATTTATTGATTTGAAAACACTTTTTATATTTTATCAAAACTTTTGTAATCGACAAATTGTTCACATACAGTAAATATTCAGAACATATTGGAACTGAGGAGGTTCAAATAAAAATAAAATCAGATTCGTTTATTAATTCATTACCCCCTCAGCTTTCTGCTTTGTGTTAAAAGTACATTTAAAAGGCACAGAATAATATTTTGGGCTTGACTTCTAGGAGTATTTATGTTAATTTTGTGCCCGACAATACCCAGGGAGGATTGGAAAAGCACAACACGATACATACCAAGTTCAACAATTTTACAATGTCAAACCACCTTTTTTCTTGCGAGGTAGAGTATCGCTTTATCCCACCAATAAAACACACTACACATTTTTGTAACTAAATAAAAAGGAAAAAGAACTGTATGAGACAGCTAAAGATTACGAAGTCTATCACCAATCGTGAGAGTCAGTCACTTGAAAAATATTTGCAGGAAATTGGTAAGGTAGATCTTCTAACCCCGGAAGAGGAAGTGGAGTTAGCAAAAAGGATCAAACAGGGGGACCAATCAGCTCTCGAAAAATTAACCAAAGCCAATCTTCGATTTGTAGTTTCCGTAGCCAAACAGTATCAGAACCAGGGACTTTCTCTCAGTGATCTGATCAATGAAGGAAACCTTGGATTAATCAAAGCCGCTCAGCGTTTTGATGAAACCAGAGGATTCAAATTCATCTCTTATGCCGTTTGGTGGATTCGTCAGTCTATTCTGCAAGCACTTGCCGAACAATCAAGAATTGTAAGGTTGCCCCTCAATAAAGTTGGTTCTCTAAATAAAATAAACCGGGCATTTTCCGAATTAGAGCAGGAATTCGAACGCGAGCCTTCTGCGGACGAGCTGGCTGATGTCCTTGAAATTCCTTCTAATGAAGTTGAAATGACACTCGGTGTTGCTGCAAGACACGTATCCATGGATGCACCTTTTGTAGATGGTGAAGACAATTCTTTACTCGATGTATTGGAGAATAGCAGTACGCCCAAAACGGATCAGGAACTCGAATACCTGGAGTCATTAAGAAGAGAAATTGAGCGTTCTTTATCCACATTGACTGATCGTCAAAAAGATGTTATTAAACTCTACTTCGGAATAGGTGTCGAACACCCGATGTCACTCGAAGATATTGGAGAAAGATTCGGCCTTACCCGGGAGAGAGTTCGCCAGATAAAAGATAAAGCTATCAATAAATTGCGGTCTGCAAGCCGCAGTAAATTACTTAAACACTATCTTGGTGCATAAGTGCACCGAACTTTGAGAGTTATCTACAAACATCAATTTAAAGAGGCTTCAATTGTTACCAGTTAAGCCTCTTTTTTTATGCTTACTCGTTAGGGGAATTTGAGCTTGTCTAATTTCCCTGATGATGGAAAATCAATCTTTTTCCCGGGGTAACATTTTTTCCAAAGCATTAGAAAACCGGAAAAAACAAATCTCTTCCACCTACCCATCATTCCTCCAAAGCGTTGTGCCTGCATGGTATTGGCGGTCTCAGACAGGGGATCGTGGACATTTTCCTTATGATTAAGCCTTTCGTTGCCTTAAAATTAAATTATCCAGATAAAAAAAATAAACGCAGGCTTAGTTCAACTTATAGTCCAACTGCAACCTGGCAATCTCTTTAATGAAATCGTTGTCTGCTTTAACTTTTCTGTCAGCCGAAATCATGTTGAGGCTTATCTTATTATGGTAATCAAGCAATTGCACATGGAGGCGATGTTTCCCTTTATGGGTTTTGCAAAGCTTGTCAATGGCATCAATAAGTTGCGTATCCACTTTACTCAGGGGAATTTTAATGGTAATCGCTTCCGTTTTTTCAGAGGCTACCCCTTCCAAAAGACTGATTTCACTGATCTTGAACTCCAGCTCATCCCCCCGCCACGACTGTTCAAATTTTCCTGTCACAAATAACACCTTACCCTGTTCCAAAAGGTGTTTATATTTTTGGTAATCATTACCGAATAAGCGGAATTCAATCGAACTAGAATAATCACTGATTTCAAAGACCCCCCAACCATTGCCATTTTTACTGATCAAATGACGGGCACTGGTCAACATACCGGCAACATTGATGGACTGTCTGTTTTTATAATTGTCAATATTTTCGAGTTCGCAGGTAGTGAAATTTTCAATCTCCAGCCGATAATCATCCAGGGGATGACCTGAAATATAAATCCCGGTAACAACTTTTTCGCGGTTGAGCTCTTCAATCAGCGGCCATGGTGGTTGTTCCGGTATTTTGGGTTCCGGAATCATAACATCTTCATGCGCTCCAAAAAGGGAATTAACCGCTGAAGCTTTTTGACTCTGATAGGCATTACCATATCTCAGCGAATGCTCCAAAAGCGTTTCAAATTTTTCCGAAGGGGCAAAATACTGTGAGCGCACGACTCCTTCGAAACAATCCAAGGCCCCACCATTGACAAGGCTTTCCATGACCTTTTTATTGACGGATCGCAGGTTAAGTCTGCGCATCATGTCAAAAATACTTTTGAACTCCCCGTTTTCCCGCTCTTCCAGGATAGCTTCAACCGGCCCCTCGCCTACTCCTTTAAGGGCAGAGAGTCCGAAACGGACATCTCCTTTTTTGTTCACGGAAAAGTCCATCATACTTTCATTGACGTCCGGCCCCAGAACGGTCAGTCCAATAGATTTACATTCCCTCAGGAAAAAAGTGATCTTGGAAATATCATTCTTGTTGCGGGTGAGTACCGAAGCCATGAATTCAGCGGGGTAATGCGCCTTGAGGTAAGCTGTCTGAAAGGCAATAAACGCATAACAGGTAGAGTGAGATTTGTTAAAAGCGTAGGAGGCAAAAGCTTCCCAGTCCTTCCAAATCTTATCTAAAACGTCTTTGGGATGCCCGTTGGATTTTCCTCCTTCAATGAACTTGGGATACAGGGCATCAATGATATCCTTCTTTTTCTTCCCCATTCCCTTACGCAACATGTCGGCCTGTCCTTTGGTGAAATTCGCCAGCTTTTGGCTGAGCAACATCACCTGCTCCTGGTAAACAGTAATTCCGTAAGTTTCCTTCAGATATTCCTCCATATCCGGAAGATCGTAGGTAATTGGAGAGCGGCCGTGTTTCCTTTCGATAAACTCGGGGATATACTCCAATGGACCAGGCCTGTAGAGGGCATTCATGGCGATAAGATCCTCAAAGGTGGAGGGTACCAGGTTTTTCATGTGTTTCTGCATCCCGGGACTCTCATACTGAAAAATACCAATGGTCTCCCCTCTTTGGAATAATTCGTAGGTTTTTTGATCGGTTAGATCTACCAGGTCCATATCCAGGTCAATCCCATGATTCTCCTTGATCATCTTCACCGCATCCTTGATGATGGATAAGGTTTTTAACCCCAGGAAATCCATTTTCAACAAGCCTGCATCTTCCGCCACACTATTATCGAACTGGGTCACCAGCATGCCCGTTTCAGCATCCGATTTTACAGGCACATATTTTGTAATTTCATCCGGTGTGATCACCACACCACAGGCGTGTATCCCCGTATTCCGGACAGATCCTTCCAGTTTTTTGGCCGTTTGGATCATATCGGAAATTTGTCCGCCTTCTTCCGCCAGGTGTCTGAACTGGTTGGCTTTATCAACATCCTCTCCATTCATTTCCCCTGCCAGTTTGGGATCAACCCCTCCTTCGGCCAATACTTTATTCAAGGTGGCCTTGAGGTGAGTGGGAAATGTTTTCGCTACCCGGTCCACTTCAGGCAAAGGGACATCCATAACACGACCAACGTCCCGCAAGGACATTCTTGCCGCCATGGTACCATAAGTTACGATCTGTGCCACCTGGTTCTGACCATATTTATCGATCACATAATCGATTACCTTTTGTCTTCCCTCGTCGTCAAAGTCGATATCAATATCCGGCATTGACACCCTTTCCGGGTTAAGGAAACGCTCAAAAAGCAGGTCGTATTTAATAGGATCAATATTGGTAATGCCCGTGCAATAAGCTACTGCGGATCCCGCAGCAGATCCCCTTCCCGGGCCAACAGAAACACCCATTTGCCGGGCAGTAGTCGTAAAGTCCTGAACAATGAGGAAGTACCCCGGATAACCGGATGCCTCAATAACCTTCAACTCAAAATCAAGGCGCTCTTTGATTTCAGGTGTAATCGTCCCATATCTTTTTCGGGCACCTTCGTAGGTAAGTGCCCTCAAATATTCATCCTGATTATTAAACCCCTTGGGCAGGGGAAAAGCAGGCAACAAAATATCTCTGGCCAGTTGCAAGCTGTCTATCTTATCAAAGATCTCCATGGTATTGGCCACAGATTCAGGTACATCCCCAAACAGCGTGGACATTTCTTCCTGCGTCTTGAAATAAAAATCCGAGCTGGGAAATTTAAAACGCTTAGGTTCATCGATTAAGCTGGCGGTATTGATGCATAACAAGACATCATGGGGTGAAGCATCCTCCTCTTCCACGTAATGCGAATCGTTGGTAGCTATTATCTTCAGGTCGTACTTTCTGGCAAATTTAATGAGTTCCTGGTTGATGTCCTCCTGGCTTACCCCTGAGCCGTCTATATTTTCGAGTCCGTGATGTCTTTGTAATTCAATGTAAAAGTCCTCACCAAATCGTTCTTTCCACCACTTGACAAGGTTTTCCGCCTTTTCCATCTGCCCCTGCAGAATGGCTTGCGGAATTTCCGCGCCTATACAACAACTTGTAGCAATCACACCTTCTGAGTACTGTTCCAGCAGTTCTTTATCTATTCTGGGAAATTTACCATAAGCCCCTTCAATAAAGCCTAAAGAGCATAACTTGGAAAGGTTTTCATATCCTTTGGCATTTTTAGCCAGCAACAACTGATGATAACGGACATCTTTTTCCCCCTTTGCCCGGGAAAATGACTTCTTGTGTCGGTCTTCGACCATATAAAATTCGCAGCCGATCATAGGTTTGAGATCCCGTTTGTTGGCTTCCGCAACAAACTTGAAAGCTCCAAACATATTGCCGTGATCTGTTAATGCAACGCCTTTCTGGCCATTGGCTTTAGCCTTATCCATCATTCCGGAAATACTGGCAGCCCCGTCTAGCAGAGAAAACTGAGTATGGCAATGTAAGTGTACGAATTCTGGCATAGGAATACTTTTTTAGTCAAACAAAACTTTTGGTATTGTTTATCTGCTGTTTTTATCGTTTATAATTCCATTTTTGGAAATGGCTTGTCGGTGTTGCCGGAAGGACTTTGATCATGCTGAAGGCACCTTTGAATCCTGCCAAAAGTACCTCTGCGTTTTGAAAACCCTAAATTAAGGAATTCCCCAAAAAACGCCGGACGATTAACAAAAAAGTTTTCCACAATGGGAAATCAGAAAAATAGCAACCAAAACTTATCTTTGGCGATGCAAAAAAAACAACAGGCTCTTTTTACCTATCAATTCTTTGTACTCTGCCTGAGTACCGCCTTGTTTTCTGCCAGTTTTAATATGATTATTCCCGAATTACCCGACTTCCTGACCACCCTGGGCGGAGAGGATTATAAAGGATTAATCATTGGCCTGTTCACGCTGACTGCAGGTTTATCAAGACCGCTAAGCGGAAAGCTGACAGATACCATCGGTAGGATACCGGTAATGGTTGTAGGGACCATTGTTTGTGTGATCGCCAGTCTTTTTTATCCTTTTGTACTCACAGTATCAGCTTTCCTGATGCTGCGGTTGTTCCATGGCTTCTCTACTGGTTTTAAACCAACCGCAACAACAGCATATGTAGCGGACATCGTGCCTGCGTCTCGCGTTGGCGAGGCCATGGGGATCCTGGGAATCAGTATGAATTTTGGGGCTTCCATTGCCCCGCCAATAGGCAGTTACTTTGCAATCATCTGGTCTCTGGATGCCATGTTCTATATCTCTTCCGGATTGGCGGTAATCTCTGTCTTTTTACTCATCGGCTTAAAAGAAACGCATGATGACCGGCAACCTTTAAAATGGTCCTCTTTTAAGTTATCGTGGAAAGACGTGTATGACCCAACAGCTATTGCCCCGGGCATTGTCACTGTTTTCACCTATGCGGGCTTTGGTGTCATGTTGACTATTGTACCGGATCAAAGTACGTACGTTGGATTGGAAAACAAAGGCTTGTTTTTCACTGTTTTCACCGTTGCTTCCATTGCTTCTCGTTTTTTTGCCGGAAAAACCTCCGACATCTATGGCCCAATACCGGTAATGAAAATTGCGGCCATACTCATTGCCATTGGGATGGTGTTGATGGGGTTGGCAGACACGCCGCTTTCCCTGATGATCGGTTCGGGATTTTTGGGATTTGCCGCCGGAATGAACTCCCCCGCAGTCTTTGCCTGGGCAATAGACAGATGCAACCCCAGACACCGTGGCAGGGCAATGGCAACCGTCTATATTGCACTGGAAATAGGGATAGGCATGGGTGCCGTTATTTCGGCATGGATCTACAATAATGATTACGACAGGTTTGATATTACCTTTTTTACATTTGCAGGATTGGCATTGATCGCGCCTGTTTACTTACAATTCATTTTCAAAGATAAAACGGGCAATTCCAATCCTCAAAGCTGAGATTGATGAGGGCCGTGGTTTTAAAGCAGGGTCTCAATGAAGCCCGACTCCATTTCGGATACAACCGGGAGTTGGGTTGATCCGATTTTCCCTTTCATTTCGAATCTTTGTTTTCTTCCGGTTCAACCTGGAGAATTTCCTGTTCCTGCAAATCCAACTCAGCGTCCTCCTGTTCCAGGTCCAAAACTTCCCTGACAGGTGCTTCCAACAATTTAATGGTTTCCCGCTCCTCCTTTTTCGCAGGCTCAATTTCTTTTAAAGCGGACCATTGCCTACCTACCAGGGCTGCAAAAATGCCTAATCCTGCAAGCTTGAAAACGCTGTAAAAATGCCCCCCATCAATACCAGGTACAAACAAGCCGACGATACTTAAAATGAATAAAACAGCCGAAGCCACCAGCAACGCCAGGCCGACAGCAGAAGCAATAGGCGCAATTTGCTTCCTCGTTTCTTTTTTCTTGATGTAATTGACGAATTGATCAATTTTAGCGCGCATAACAGGTGATTTGGACATGTCCGAAAAAAGGGGAAGGCATGTCGGGTTTTCGAGTAATTTCAACCTATAAAAATACACGCAAAAATGGAGAAATCCTATAATGCAGCAGGAATAATAACCAACTTACCACGCGGAATTCCATTAAGTCTGAATAACGCCCGGGTTGAATTTCTCTACCGGAGCATTATCGGCCATTTTTATGCCTTCAGATATCCACTTTCGGGTTTCGAGCGGATCGATGATGGCGTCAACCCAAAGTCGGGAAGCTGCGTAGTATGGCGTTGTATGATCCTCATACTTTTGGGTAATTCTTTCCAGCAGTTCCTTTTCCTGTTCTGGCGAAATTTCTTCTCCCCGGGCCTTCATCCCGGCAGTTTGAATTTGCAATAATGTTTTGGCAGCCTGCGCGCCCCCCATGACGGCAATTTTTGCGGTAGGCCATGCGACGATCAAGCGAGGATCATAGGCTTTGCCGCACATGGCATAATTACCAGCACCGTAGGAATTGCCCATCACAATACTGAACTTGGGAACGGTAGAATTGGAAACAGCACTGACCATCTTTGCCCCATCTTTGATAATGCCGCCATGCTCGGAACGACTACCGACCATAAAGCCGGTAACATCATGAAGGAAAACCAACGGGATCTTCTTTTGGTTGCAGTTCATGATAAAACGGGCTGCTTTATCCGCTGAGTCAGAATAAATAACACCGCCAAACTGCATTTCACCTTTGGCACTTCTGACCAATTGACGATTATTGACGACTATACCCACAGACCAGCCATCGATCCTGGCATAAGCACAAATGATGGTTTTTCCGTAATCTTTTTTATAAAAAGTCAATTTGGAATCATCCACCAGGCGTTTGAGGACCTCGACGGAGTCATAAGGTTTGGATCGGTCTTCCGGAAAGAAGGCATACAATTCTTTGGGGTCCAGCTTAGGTGGTTTAGGCGTCTCCCTGTTGAATCCGGCAGATTCAAATTTTCCGTATTTGTCGATGAGGTCTCGGATTGTTGCCAGGCAGGTTTCATCATCCGGCATTTTGTAATCGGTCACTCCGGAAATATCACTTTGCGTTGCAGCCCCTCCCAGGGTTTCTTTATCTACATCCTCCCCTATGGCCGCTTTCACCAAATAGGGTCCGGCAAGAAAAATGGATCCTGTTCCTTCCACAATCAAGGCTTCGTCAGACATGATAGGCAAATAAGCGCCCCCGGCTACACAACTGCCCATAATAGCTGAAATTTGCGGAATCCCCATGGACGACATCCTGGCATTATTCCTGAAAATCCTTCCGAAGTGTTCTTTATCCGGGAATATTTCGTCCTGCATCGGCAGAAAAACACCGGCACTGTCCACCAGGTAGATGATCGGCATTCGGTTTTCCATAGCGATCTCCTGCATACGGAGATTCTTTTTCCCCGCCATGGGGAACCATGCTCCGGCCTTCACGGTAGCATCATTAGCAACAATGATACACTGTCTGCCACTAACATAACCGATACCTGCTACCACTCCGGCGGCAGGACAACCACCATACTCTTCATACATTTCGTATGCAGCAAACGCCCCAACCTCCAGAAAATCACTGTTTTCGTCAATCAGCCCCATTATGCGCTCCCTGGCAGTCATTTTACCCTGGGCATGTTGTTTAGCAATTCTCTTTTCTCCTCCACCAAGGTAAATCTTGGCCAGACGGTGTTTCATTTTTGCCACCAATAACTGCATGGCATCTTCATTTTTACTCTTTTCGATATCTATTTTGGACATGGTTCTATTTTTCGGTTGCTAAAAATAAAAAGAATTACGAAACGATTAGCATCTTTCGACCACAACTGTCATTCCCTTCAAACGAAGTTGTTTTAAAAATTTCATTAAGATCATTTAATTTTTACCCAATGAAAGACTTATCATAAGGTAAAAATTCCAGGATCTCCGTGCTTGTCTGCTCTGCAACGCCAGGCAGGCACAACTTGTCGGGGGATGGGAGTAAGAGCACCAGGTATTCTACTTCTCAATGGCTTTGGAAAAAATATTTCCTGGACAAAAGATTGATTTTCAATCATAAGAGAATTTGGTCAAGCTTTAACGAAACTAGCGGTCTATGCATTTATTACCTTTATTTGTGCGTTTAAAAGTCACGGACATTGATCCCTCCCCTGGTCAATGAGACAATTAATTATATGAAATTGTTTAGCACAAAAAATATTTTAAAAATAACGAAGGATTTTTCAATAACGGATGTCTAAACGCTTAAACCAAATCCTTTTCCGACCATCAAAATACTCATTAATTCACCAAAATATTCTTTCTATGAAGCACTCAATGCTTTTTTTCTTTTTGTTAACCCTGGCTTTAAGCCTTTCTGGTCAAAACTTATACGACACCGATCACATTTCCACGCTTGAGTTAACCATAGAAACTCCGAATTGGGATTCGGTTTTGGATCAGTATTACAGTAATGATGAAGGCGAGAGGCTGCTGGCAACCCTCGTCATTGATGGTATAACTCTGGATAGTGTCGGGATTCGTTACAAAGGAAATGCAACTTACAGTCCTCAAAAAGCCAAAAACCCGATCAACATTAAGCTGGATTATATCCTTGACCAGGATTACCAGGGCTTTGAAACTTTAAAGTTATCAAATGGCAGCCATGATCCCTCTTTTGTGAGAGAAGTATTGTCTTACGAAATTGCCCGCAAATACATGGCAGCCCCCCTTTCCAACTACTGTAAGGTCTATATCAATGGTAATTATCATGGTCTTTACAGCAGTTCGGAAAGCATCAATGGCGATTTTGGGGAAAGATATCTATTTGCAGACGGGAAAAACACCCGGTTTAAGTGCAATACAGATGAAAATGGTTTTGGCAGCGATTCATCCCTGGAATATCTGGGTACCGATTCTACTGCCTATTACGGCAATTACATTCTTAAGTCTGATTACGGCTGGGCTGATCTGGCTGAGTTGATAGACGTTTTAACCAATGCTGCTGAAGACATCGAAAGTCTTTTGGACATGGACAAAGCCATTTGGATGCTCGCCTTCAATAATGTACTGGTCAACATGGATAGCTATTCCGGAAGAAAAGCCAATTACTATCTGCACAAAGATGACAATGGCCTATTCAACACCATTCCATGGGACATGAATGAAAGCCTGGGTGGTTTCGAACAAATAGGCGTTGGACCAGGCCCTGCAAGCTTATCCAGCCTGATCAACCTGAGTCCCGAATTCCATGCCGGAGATTCAGGTTATCCGTTGATTAAGCTTGTTTTGGAAAACCCGACCTATAAACGTATGTACATTGCCCATTGCAAAACTATTTTAGAAGAAAACTTTGCCAATGGCTGGTATGAGACAAGAGGCTCTGAATTACAGGATCTCATAGCTTCTTCCGTTCAGTCCGATCCCAATGCATTATATTCCTACAGTCAATTCGTCAACAATCTCACTTCCACCGTTTCGGGCAGTGGCGGCCCCGGAGGGGTACAAGGCGCTTTTGGCATCACTGAACTTTTTGACGCCCGGACAACTTACTTGCAAAACCAGAGTTCCTTCCAGGCTTCGCAACCGACGATTGAAATACTCACTACCCAGCCAGGTCAGGTTGAAGAATTTACTGATTTCTGGGTTTCTTTACAAGTATCAAATACCAATGCTGTTTGGTTGTTCTACCGTCATAATGCCCATGAAGAATTTATCAAAACTCCGCTTTATGATGATGGCAACCACAATGACGGAATAGCCAATGACGGTATCTTCGGCGTGGAATTGTCAGCTCAAAATACTGACATTGAGTACTACATTTATGCGGAAAATAACAGTGCAGGGATGTTCTCCCCTCAAAGAGCTGCTCATGAATTTTTCACGCTCGATGTAAAAAACACTGCTGGAGATATCGTGATCAACGAATTCATGGCTGATAATGACAATATCATTGCAGACCAGGACGGTGAATACGATGATTGGATCGAATTGTACAATAATACCAATGTAGCGGTAGACCTCACCGGGTACTTCCTCTCGGATGACGAAGGGAATGTCTTAAAATGGACCTTCCCGCAAGCTACTATCCCTGCCAATGGTTATCTGATTATTTGGGCCGATGAAGACGAGGAACAGGAAGGATTACATGCCAACTTTAAATTATCAGCCAATGGCGAAACCATCATTTTTAGCAATCCGCAGGGTACCCTTGTTGACCAGGTAACCTACGGAGGGCAAACCACAGATATTTCCATGGGGCGTTCCCCGAATGGCACCGGAGATTTCACCGGAATGAATCCGACTTTTAACGGAGAGAACGAATTGGTCAACAGCATTCAAAACCCGATCGAAAAAGCATTTGATATAGTGCTGTTTCCCAATCCTGTCAGTGACTGGTTGACCATAAAAATTGAATCTAAGGATGTAAAACCTTCCGGAATTATTCGGATTTTTGATGTCACGGGAAAAAACATCTTCCAAAAACCCTTCTCCGTTACGCTTACTGAAATTGATGTCAGCTATTTTGCTCCCGGTATTTATATGGCCCAGGTAACAGAAAATGACCAGATCCTGGCCAATATGCGGTTTGTTGTGGAATAAGATTGAAATAAAACGGCACATTATTCAACCATTCTTACGGTTTGAAGTTAAATAATTGATTAAACCAACGGAATTATATAATTTTGTGCCGTTTTTAAACATAAATCTTTTCAATGCAAACTACAGAAACAAAATTGAAGTATAAGGTAAAAGACATTTCTCTTGCTCCCTGGGGACGCAAGGAGATCGAATTGGCAGAAGCAGAAATGCCCGGTCTCATGTCTCTCCGGGAAGAATATGGCGATTCCAAGCCGCTTAAAGGCGCTCGTATCGCCGGATGTCTCCACATGACCATCCAGACTGCCGTACTCATCGAAACGCTCATTGAGCTGGGTGCAGAAGTCACCTGGTCTTCCTGCAATATATTTTCCACTCAGGACCATGCTGCTGCGGCCATTGCTGAAGCTGGTATTCCTGTCTATGCCTGGAAAGGTATGAATGAGAAAGAATTTGACTGGTGTATTGAACAAACACTTTTTGCTTTTGAAGGTGGAAAACCGCTGAATATGATCCTCGATGACGGAGGGGACCTGACCAACATGGTTTTAGACAAATACCCTGAACTCGTCAAAGGAATCAACGGTTTGAGTGAAGAAACCACCACTGGTATCCACAGACTTTACGAGCGCATGGAAAATGGCACACTGCCTATGCCTGCGATCAATGTTAACGATTCTGTGACCAAGTCTAAATTCGATAACAAGTACGGATGTAAAGAATCTCTGGTTGATGCTATCCGTCGTGCCACGGATGTAATGATGGCCGGTAAAGTTGCCGTTGTTGCTGGTTATGGGGACGTAGGTAAAGGTTCTGCCGCTTCTCTAAGGGGTGCAGGCTGCCGGGTTATCGTTACGGAGATTGATCCTATCTGTGCTCTTCAGGCCGCTATGGACGGATTTGAAGTAACATCCATGAAAAATGCCATTCCGAGAGCGGACATTGTTGTAACTGCTACAGGCAACAAAAATATTGTCACTGGCGAGTACTTCAAAATGATGAACGATAAAACCATCGTTTGTAATATCGGTCACTTCGATAATGAGATTGACATGGCCTGGTTGAATGAAAACTATGGCGATACCAAGGTAGAAATCAAACCACAGGTGGATAAATACACCCTGAATGGAAAAGATGTTATCCTTCTTGCTGAAGGTCGTCTGGTGAACCTGGGATGTGCCACAGGCCACCCTTCTTTTGTAATGTCCAATTCATTTACAAACCAGACTTTGGCCCAAATTGAACTTTGGAACAATATCGATCAGTACGAAAACAAGGTTTATACCTTGCCTAAACACCTCGATGAGAAAGTAGCCCGCCTGCACCTGGCTAAGCTTGGTGTAGTGCTTGAAACCCTTTCTGAGGAGCAGGCAAAATACATTGGTGTCCAGGTAGAGGGCCCATACAAGCCAGAATATTACAGGTACTAGAAATATTTTTTCGGAAACTTCCGGATAAAAAACATCAAGGGTTGTCGCCAATTAAAGCGATGACCCTTTTTTTTGTATTTTCATCCGTAACTTACAACCAAAACGCATGAAGTTTTACCTATTTCCCATTTTGTTATTGATCGCGATGAATTCCTGTACTGAAAAAGAACAGGATAATCGGTATCGGGAAGAAATTGAGCAATGGCACCAAAACAGGATTGCCTCCCTGACCCGCCCTGACGGATGGACAACCCTTATTGGTTTGCATTGGCTGAAGGAAGGTTCTCAAACCTTTGGTTCCGCTGAAAACAATGATCTTGTTTTCCCTGAAAAAGCCCCCGCTTATATTGGGACCCTAACCCTGAATGCCGATAGCGTGATCGTTGAGTTGAATGATACTGTTCCCATAAAAATCAATGGAAAGGAGGGGCGGAAATCCATGAGGCTGCGAGCCGACACCCAAGCTCAAACAACTTATATGAACTCAGGAGCACTTACCTGGTATTTGATTCACCGAGGGGACAAGTACGGTATCAGAATCAAAGACAGCTTGTCTGATCAAAGATTATCGCTAAAATCGATTCCTCATTATCCTATTGATGAGACCTGGAAAATTAAAGCCAGCCTGATTCCTCCCTACGAAGGTGCCACCATTGACATTGAAAATATTCTCGGACAAGTTTCAGATAATCCACTGGCAGGGATTCTTGAGTTTACTTACCGGGGAAAAAATTATCAGATTGCTGCTTTGGACGGCGGTCCGGAATCCTATTTCCTCATTATTGCGGATGAGACCACCGGTGAAGAGACTTATGGAGGGGGAAGATATTTGTACGTCGACAGGGCGGATTCTTCGGGCAGTACCTACATTGATTTCAACAAGGCATACAATCCGCCTTGTGTGTTTTCTGAATTCGCGACCTGCCCGTTACCTCCGGAGGAAAACTATTTACCTTTCCCGGTAACAGCCGGTGAAAAAGAGCTGCCCCATCATTAATTCATAGGTGTGAAAATTCAGGTTTACACCGTATATCCCTGAGGACTGAAGGCTTTGGTCCAGGATTACAGCCATTTTTTCAACCTGGAGATAAAATCAGGTGATTCCTCCAGGCCCTGAACAGATAAATGCCTGAGGTATGTCTGGCCATTGACCTCTATCCAGGCATTGTAACTACCGTCTTTTAGATAGGCGCAATCAAAATTAATCAAAGATTTACCGGCAACGAGGTTTATCTGTTTATTGCAAACAGATCTCCCCTGCTCATCATTTAAGATTATTTTCAAGACACTTCTCTCTTTTATCTCGCAAGGCAGAAACAACTGTAAACTATCTTTTTCAAAAGATAATTCCCCGATATATTCGTTATTGATTTTTTTAAAAATAGACCCCATAAAGTTTTCTCAATTAGTAGATAGCAAAGCTCAAGACAAGCTTCACAGTTCGTTTAAAAACAGATTCAATAGATTTAAGATTTTAGGTAGTCTTTTGTAGAACCTAAAGTTCTAGTTTTGAGAAAGGGGAATTACCGGAACCCGGTAAAAGATGTTATTGTTTGGCTTTAAACTAAAGCTGGAACAAATATAGTATTTTTTTATACAAAATGTCTAATCCTGGCTCAAAGCATCTTCCACTGCCTTCATAATACATTTTGAGGTTGTAGTAGCTCCAGTGATTCCATCAACGTTTGCATTTTGACGCTCTAAAATTCTATCGGTCACTGGCCTGGAAAAAATTTCATATCTGGATTCCCTGTCATTGGAGCTTTCAATGGCGGTCATCCGGCCACCTTGTACACTAACCTTTACGGAATAGGTTCCTCCTCCTCCCACAAAACTACCATTGTAGTCACCGTCTTTCAACCCTGAAAGATCGGAATCTTCAATCGGCATATGCCTTAATTTATTCAAATTGATATTACCAAGTATCCCAAAGGCGACAAATAAGACGGTCAGTGAAATAAGCATTATTCTGATTCGCCTGAGGTTTGAAATCAGGTCCTCACTTCTTTTACCCCAGGGTTTTATCGTAGAAATAAAAAATATGGCAATAAAAAGAACGATGAGTACAAAACACCTGAAAAATCCCTTGCTGACCAGTTTCTCATATTCCGGTGCGGCACCTCCAAGATGCAGTTGGGCATCAGAAAGCGAAGTCATTCCATTGATGGTCGGAATAAACCAAACCATGAAAAATACCGCCAGGACAATCAACAAGGCCCATTTGGCCACAATCCAGTCAAATTTAAAGAACCCCCATTTGGTAAACAAGGCATAGGTCAGGGCAGTTAAAATATTACCTATTACAGAATAATAAACTACGGAATTATTGATAAAATAAATACTCTTGTCCAAAGGAAACTGATCCATTTCAGGATTGGAAGCTTTGAGTAAGAATAAGGCAAACATAGACAGCAATCCGCCTAATGTGATGGCCGCCAAGGTAAGATGGAAACCTTTGAGGATCTTTTGTCCGGAGGCGGAAAGAAAAACAGGGCTGGTACTCATAATGAATTGATTGTCGATAAATTTACAAAATCAACTCAAAAAAGAGCCATATTTTCGACAAATTGCGAAAATATGGCTTATGATAATCAAATGAATTTATGTTCGATCAAACCCCTGACTTGATGACTTTAACAGACTGGAATTCCTTATCCCTGATAAATTTAAAAATATAGGTTCCCGGAGGTAAATTATCAATATAAATGGTTGAAATACCTTGCGGTAGCATCGATTTGGTCAACAATAACTGTCCCTGCAAATCGACAACCTCCAGTTTATCCACGTCATTTTCGAGGTCTACAAAAACAAAACTATTGGCAGGTAATGGATAACAGGAGGCCTTAAAAGTTTCCTCCGTCCCGATTGCCTGGTTCACAGCTACCTGCTGCTGCTCATCACATTTATCGTAGGCGGTAAATTCCACGATCAGTTTAAATATCAGATCATTGAGAAAGACCACATCATAGGCACCGACAGAAGGCTCAGCATGCGGATTCCCAATGCCACTATCATCCGTAAGGAAGAGGAAACGGCTATTCGTGGTCATGGCAATACTCCGCATCAGGTACTCACAACTGCTTTGGCTTCCACTGGCCAGGATAGGCACAATACGGATTCCTTTTTCAGCCGCTTTTTTGGCCAGGTTTTTCATTTTGGCCTTGATCTCTTCGGTCTGGTGCGGGGGAGCATCCAAAATAATGAAAGCTATTCTTGCTCCTGCATCTTCCGACCAGGGCTGGTTGATGATCGCTTCCTCCAGCGCTGTTTCTACTGCTTCGGGGCCATCCCCTCCTCCATTGGCGCTTTGTTGGGCAATAAACTTCATCGTCGCATCCGTATCTGCGGAAAGGTTTTGTTTCCTCAGCACATATTCATCCCCGATATCCCGGTAAAAAACGGATCCGGTATGTAATTTATCAATAAAATCCAGGGACTTTACCCGATTGATCACATCTCCGAGCTCCGCCTGGAGATATCGAATTTCATCGCCCATAGAGCCTGTAGCATCGACCACAAAAAGGATCTCTGTTTTCTCGAACTCCGGACAATCAACAGCCAGGATCAATTCATTTATTCCTTTTTCAAAAGCGGTTATTTTATTGATTTTTTGAGAAACCCCCTCATAATCAACGGATATAACTTCAGGATCCACTTTTGAGGAAGCCTTATCTTTTCCTGCTTTATGCCATAATTCTGCGCGACCGATATTATTGGTTCTTGACTGCCAGAGGATATTTCCTTTGCTGTCTTTTAATTGAGCAATAGCATTCGGTACCGGTTTACCACTTTCATTCTTGACCAATACCGAATATCGCTGACCGGGATTGATATCCCAGATAGTTTCCATGGCGAGGAGGTCTTCAGCTGCTGTGGATTTCCAGTCTTCCCAGTTTTGTAAATCACTCCATTCTCCTGCTGTCAATTGTCCGGCAGACAAGGGTTTTTCTACTGGTTCCGTTGCCAGGTCTGTATCAACCGCTATCTCCTCACGTTCAACGATTTCAATACGCTCGGTGTCATCAAATTTTGCTACCTCCCCGGACAGATCTTTTTTGACGGGGCTGTCAAGTGTGCTCGGTGTTCCGGAAATGGTAGCTCCTGTGGTCACGGATGATTCTTTAATCAAAGAACCACTTACTCTGACACCATCAACGTAATAAGTAGCAGCGTCCGTTCTGGCACCGCGAATTTTAACCTCAGCTCCGGAACTGCTTGACAAACCTGCTGTTTTTGCTGACACTCCAGAAATATCTCTAGTGGATAATTTCCTCATTTCGTCTGCTGTAATTACGCTTCCGGCAGGTGGTGAAGGAAGTGACTTGGAAGCAGGCTTTGACATTTCAGCAGGCTTGGCATCTGCTCTCATTCGCTTTTTAGATTTTCCTGCTGCCTTGCTGCCTTTGGATTTCTTTTCTGATGCAAAACCAATACTCGTTACCACAACTTCGTCTAATGTAGCACCGTCTTCCAGCACCAGTTTATTTTCCTTTCCTGAGCAAACCACGGATTCCAGAGTACTGAAACCAGTATAGTAAATCACAAGCGTAACACAGGAATCACTGGCAAGGAAAGAAAACTTTCCATCAAAATCGGTAACCGCACCTTCGGTGGTACCCTTGATAATAAGGCTTGCGCCAATAAGCGGTTCACCGGAACTATCGGACACCGTTCCATTGATAGGATATTTTTCAGAATGGGTAAGTGTGGCAGCGGCTGAAATGGCTAATACCGTCACAAAAAGTAAAATCAATTTTTTCATGTTCAAGAAGTTTTAGTTTC
Source organism: uncultured Bacteroidota bacterium (assembly GCA_942492125.1). Lineage (GTDB taxonomy): Bacteria > Bacteroidota > Bacteroidia > Chitinophagales > Saprospiraceae > BCD1. The sequence goes on along the minus strand of CALODM010000013.1, from coordinate 207,180 downwards.
ATGGCCTTTATCACAAGCGCCGTTAAATGATTTACTCCTTGGATGCACGGAATGAAAAAATTACATAATTTTTATAAAAAAATTATAAATGCCCTTCCCTTGACAACCAATCGATCGTCTTTTGAAGCCCATCCTCCAGGGATGTGATCTCATATCCAAGTTGATCTATTGCTTTTTGACTGGAAACTTCCCAATCATAATGGAGGAATTTTCGGGCCCAGTCAGAGGTCAGCAAAGGAGGAATTCCAAAAGTATTTGCCCGCCATTCCATCATATGAGCAACACCAAAAATGAGGGATTTCGGGATGGAAAACATCGCATATCTCTTACCAGTAAGGGAGTCCAGCTTTTTAAAAAGATCTCTGAAAACGATATTTTCCCCACCAAGCAGGTAACGTTCTCCATGTTTTCCTCTTTCCATAGCCAGCAAATGTCCATTGACAACATCGTCGACAAAGGCATAGTTGCCAATTTTATCTCCTCTGCCGGCCCCCCCCCCCCCCCTCCCCCCCCCCCCCCCTTACTGAAAGTTGCCTGAAAATTGACACTGGTGAATTCGTTCTTCGGTTCCGTTTGTTGTGATATCCCCTGGATATAATGTCGTTCCGCCTCTGTTTGCTGGTTTGTGTTTTTTGTTTGGTTTCGTTCCCGTTGGTTTTCTTTGGGTTATTCATGAAGCAATTGTTTACACATTGTTTAACGATCGGGATAGCTCGAATCCCAATAGTCCATAAATATTTTATCGGAGCATTATTTCAATTGGGTTAAATCCATGATTCTACCGACGGGATATAACCGATATGTGGGTTCGTGCCAGGGAGAGTTTTTATAAACAAAATCTAGCTGCCTTCTGGCGGATTTGGCAAATTCCTCATCTTCCTGCTTTTTTTGTTCGAGTTCTGCCTTTAATTCAGGGTTTTGTCGAAGATAATCTGCGGCCACATCTTCAAAAACATAGGACGAAAAATACTCTTTTTGTCCTAAAATTCCGTCAAAAAAGTTCCAGGCGAACCAGGAGTCCGGTGCCTGGGGTTCCAGGGTTTCAACGATATACCTGTTGGCAGGCTGATCAGTATAGATCAGATAATCTCCCCGCTGGAAATTCCATTTCCGGATTTCTTTTTCAACCTGTACTTTATAATGCAGATAATGTCCCTCGTAAGCATCCCGGGTTTCAAAATCAATAATGCGATACATTTCCACCTCAATCTCCTGATCCGTTCTCAGTCGTTCAAATTTTACACCATTGATGCGCATTCTTTCCAAAACCCGGCCATAGGCTTCAGGAACTATGTAAGCATCAGGTTTCTGGACGATTGTCGTGGGCAGGTAGTTCTTAAACCAGGGAATCATTTTTTCAAAAGGTTCTGTTCTGTCATAGTATAAACGATCCAATCCGGAAACTTCACTTTTACGGTATTTGGCTTCATATCCTTTAAACAGTAAACTATCCGTTTTGGTAAAATCAAGGCTCCAGTCCAACTCAAACTGCTTTTTTGCCTTCGTATTTTCAATGGCCATATTCCTGGCCTTTTTCAACGCAACCCCATCCTCAGACATGGCTTTGATGACACTCTCAGAAAAGGCCAAAGTACTGTTCACTCTATCTTTAAAGGGTTTTAGCATATGCGTTTCAGGCATAAAGGAAATGGTATTAAACAGGGCTGCATAACCTGAGGAATACCTCGGTAAATCCAGAAAGGCAGCTATGCCTTCATCTGGCGTAGTTCGTGCATAAACATAAGGTGTCATTTCCCATTGACGTGCTTTCATATCCTCAAACAACCTGGGTAGCAGGCGCTCGCTCATATATTGGGCGATATGTGGATCGGCCTTATCATGCTGTGTAGGGATGAGGGTAATGGTATATTGGTAATCGGCACCGTTGGAAGTATGGTTATCAATAAAAACATCGGGCTGCCATTCCGTAAATATTTCATTAAAAGTCAGTGCATTGCGTGAATCACACTTGATGAAATCCCTGTTCAGGTCCAGGTTTTTTGCATTACCCCTGAACCCATAGGCTTCCGGTCCGTTCTGATTGGCTCTGGTAGTACTGTTTCGATTGAGTGCACCACCAACATTATAGATGGGAATTACAATAATGACAATTTTGTCCAGCAAAGGACGCAGACTTTTATCTCCCAGGTATTTTCGGAGCAATAACATACTTGCTTCGATCCCACAGGATTCTCCGGGATGGATGGCATTATTGATCATAAGAATGCTTTTGCCTTTTTTCCGGATGGATTGAGGGTCGAAATCACCATCGGTGGATAAAACTGCCAGCCCCAGGGGATATCCGCTGTCCGTGGACCCGTAGGCCAGAAATTTCATCGCTTCATATTTAACATCAAGATTCCGATAAAACTCCATGGTTTCATAATAATTGGAAGAATAGTTGGGATTTTCATCAAATGGAATAGTTAAATCGGGAATAGGTCTGGCCCGTGGGTCGCTGGCTCCAGGTGGCTGAAATGGTAAAAAAAAATAAAAAAAAAGGCAATAAATATTTCATATCAATCGGATGCATTGGTTGAAAAAACTAAATCTTTTTTCAAAACTAAATATTTCTGCAGAAGGCTTGTATTTTTGGAGAAAAATTAATGAAAATGTCGAAAAAGATCTTTTTTGTCCTGGTTTTGGTTTTGGTTTCAGTGATCACTTTGCTGGCTCAGGAAACAGGCGTGGACACTACGGATGTGCGCTACCAAATAGGTTATAAAATTGGAACCTACCTGCCCATTAGCATTATATTGATCATTGCTATTTTGTTTATTAGGAAAGCTTATCGCTTCAAGGAGGGCGAAAAATAAAGGCCTTTTTACCCCAAAAAAGAAAATCCCTGATCCCGGCTCAAGCCAAAATCAGGGATAATCTGTGTTTTATCAACCGAAAGCGAATTATTTTACTTAATCACGCTTGCGATCATCTCTTCTGTCTCTGTTATCTCTTCTGCCGCGATTATCTCTGTGACCACCTTTGTTGCGGTCACCACGGTCGCCTCCGCGATCGTCTTTGCGTTCCTGATAACCTTCAGGTTTATCCATCAAAGCTTTGCGGGACAAGCGCATTTTTCCCGTTCTGTTATCGATCTCCACCAATTTCACTTTCACGGTATCTCCTTCCTCGAAGACATCCTCCACATTTTCAATCCTGGAATGTGAAATTTCGGAAATGTGGAGCAATCCACTCTTGCCCTGGAAGTCTACAAAAGCGCCATAAGGCATGATGGTCTTAACCACTGCTTCGTAAACTTCTCCGACCTCAGGTGTAAAGGTGATCTTTTTGATCCAGGCAACAGCCTGATCAATAGATTCCTTGTTGGCACTTGAGATGCTGACAATTCCCTTGTTATCTTCTTCTTCAATATTGATAACGGTACCGGTAACTTCCTGCATCTCCTGGATAACCTTACCACCTGGTCCGATGACAGCACCGATATAACTCTTATCGATAACCAATTTAACCATTCTGGGCGCATGAGGCTTGAGGTCTTCTCTGGGCACAGAAATAGATTCTGCCATACAATCCAAAATGTGTAAACGGCCCTCACGTGCCTGGTCGAGTGCTTTTTCGAGTGTCTCGTAAGGCAATCCGTCAATTTTGATATCCATCTGGCAAGCGGTAATTCCGTTCGCTGTTCCTGTAACCTTAAAGTCCATATCACCCAATGCATCCTCATCTCCCAGGATATCGGTGAGAATAGCCATTCTGTCTCCTTCTGCAATCATCCCCATCGCAATACCGGAAACTGCCGATTTGATCTGAATACCGGCATCCATCAACGCCAGAGAGCCGGCACAAACGGTAGCCATAGAAGACGAACCGTTGGATTCCAGAATATCTGAAACGATACGCATAGTATAGGGAGAATCTTCGGGCAATACCTGCCTGAGCGATCTGCCCGCAAGGTTCGCATGCCCCACTTCACGACGACCTGGTCCTCTCATCGGGCGAACTTCACCTACAGAGAAAGCCGGAAAGTTATAATGCAGAATAAACTTTTCATAATAGTTCTCCAAAGCATTATCGATCATCTGAGAATCGAGCTTGGTTCCCAGAGTAAGGGAAGCAATGGCCTGGGTCTCTCCCCTGTTAAAGATAGCGGAACCGTGAGCAGCCGGGAGATAGTCTATCTCTGTCCAGATTGGACGTACTTCATCAAGCTTACGACCATCGAGGCGTACTTTATCCTCCAGCACCATATTTCTGATCACATCTTTTTTAACCTTATCGATGTAACGTTCGGCGATAGCCTGGTTTTCTTCCATATATTCCTCGCCCTTCTCTTCCAGCAGGGTTTCCAGGGTGGCGTCTTTGATTTCGGAAAGCTTTTCCTTACGGTCATGCTTTGCCAAAAAACCTTTGGCTACTTCCAGTATCTTGTCTGCGGCCAGTTCTTTTATTCTCGCCTTGAGCTCTTCATTTTCAGGAAGCGGCTCGACTTCGCGCTTTACGGTCGCTTTTTCTCCTACTTTTTGAGCAAGATCCAGCTGTGCCTGGCATTGAACCTTAATGGCTTCGTGGCCCACCTTGATGGCATCCACCAGGTCTTTCTCCTGGACTTCTTTCATTTCTCCTTCGACCATCATCACATCATCCATGGTGGCTGCGACGATGATATCCAGATCAGCTTTTTTGATATCAGTTCTTCCTGGATTGATTACAAACTCTCCATCAATTCTTGCCACACGAACTTCAGAAATCGGGCCACCGAAATTGATATCAGATACGGCCAGGGCTGCAGAAGCGGCAAGTGCTGCCAATGCATCAGGCATTGTTTCGTCATCACCGGACATCAGGTTAATGATTACTTGAGTTTCGTTCATGTATCCATCCGGGAATAACGGACGAATCGCTCTGTCGACCAAACGGCAGATCAAAACTTCATAATCAGAAAGGCGTGCCTCTCTTTTGAAAAAGTTACCTGGAATACGTCCGGCGGCAGCAAATTTCTCCTGGTAATCTACAGAAAGCGGAAAGAAGGACTGTCCTTCTCTGGCTTCTTTAGCAGATACTACCGAAGCAAAAAGCATGGTATTTCCCATGCGAACAACAACAGAACCGTCAGCCTGGGTGGCCAGTTTACCGGTCTCAATGATTACTTCCCGGCCATCAGGCAAATTAAAGGAAGTGGAAATTGGAATCTTTTGTCCCATTTTAATTAAGATTAATTTGTAGAAAAGGTTTTCACCGGAACCTTTTTCAGGATTCGATCAGCAGTAAGCTTATTGGAAATGATTTCTGACTTAGACTAGATGCTGAAAACTGTTAACAATTCGGCGAAAATAGCTTGGTGCCTTTTCTGGTTGAAATATTAAATACGTTACTTTTTTTTCTTTTTGAACGGTGTAACAACTTCATTTACACCGCATATTGCCTTTTCTTTGCCAACAATTTTGAAATATCAAGGAAAGTAATGGCTTTCATCTTTTCCGGAATGGAAAATTAGTTTTTTTTCTAATGGTTATTCAGGGTATAAGAAATAAGAACGGGGAAGTATTCTCTTATCGAACACTTCCCCGAAATTTTATTTACGAATACCAAGTTTCTGGATCAGATCACGGTACTTCTGAATATCTTTTTTCATCAGATACTGAAGCAAGCTTTTACGCTTTCCTACCAGGGATAACAAGGTTCGCCTGCAGGAGTGATCTTTTTTATTTCGCTGCAAATGATCGGATAACATTTTTATCCGGTAAGTGAACAGAGCGATCTGCGCTTCTGTTGATCCGGTGTTGTTTTCGGAGCCACCGTACTCCTTGAAGATTTCTTCTTTCTTCTCTTTAGTTAAATATACTGCCATGATTTTTTACCATTAGTGATTAATAATATCAGTTATAGCGGGCGCAAAGGTAATAAATTATGTTTAAAGTAAAAAGGTGTTGAGAAAATTAAATTTCAAAAACAAAAACACCCCTTCAACAGTCTCAGTCCTGTTGGAGTTTTTTGCTGTAGGATTATCTCTTCACCCTATCTTTCTTCAGTGGTTTTCACCTCGGGAATGTATATACATTAAGCAGATAGGCTTATGTCCACCCTATAATTACTGCCCTTAATTTTAATCATTCTAAATTAGATTAGGTTTTTTACCGACTGCCCACTAATGCTTATATTTGTGGCTTGCCAAAAATTCGAATACATGACCACGAAGAAAAAGTCGATACCTAAACGAGAATACGAGAAGGAGCTTAGGAACCTCCAGATCGAATTGGTGAAACTTCAGCAATGGATTGTAGAAAAAGGATTACGGGTGGTCGTTATCTTTGAAGGCAGGGACGCTGCCGGAAAAGGAGGAACTATCAAACGCATTACTCAAAATCTCAACCCCCGTGTTTGCCGTATCGCAGCCTTAGCTAAACCAACAGAAAGGGAAAAAACCCAATGGTATTTCCAAAGATATGTCGCCCATCTGCCTGCCGCAGGTGAAATGGTTTTATTTGACCGAAGCTGGTACAACCGTGCTGGCGTTGAACGTGTCATGGGATATTGTTCGGAAGATGAATATTGGGATTTCCTCGGGGCGTGCCCCAAATTCGAAAGGATGCTTATCCATTCAGGCATCATCGTCATTAAATACTGGTTCTCCGTCAGCGAGCACGAACAGGAAAAGAGATTCCAGGGGCGTCTGAAAGACCCGACCAAACAATGGAAATTAAGTCCCATGGATATCGAATCCAGGAACCGCTGGGTCGAATACTCCAAAGCGAAGGACGAAATGCTGGCATATACGGACACCAAAATATGCCCGTGGTACGTAGTGGGCGCGGATGACAAAAAACGGGCACGGCTCAACTGCATTGCCCACCTGCTTGACAAAATCCCCTACAAAGACGTTCAGCGTAAAATAACCGAATTACCTCCACGCAAAAAAGGTAAGGGCTATATTCGTCCACCCATGGGCGAACAAAACTTCATACCGGAAGTATATTAAACCTCTTTTTTACTGACATTGAGTCCAAAACTGGATATTTCCGCCTCACCAAAAGGACAGGGTTGCGTTGCAGCCTAAAGGAAAATTGAATTCAGTGCTGACAAATTTCAAGGAATAAAAAACCGGGTTAAATCAAACCTGACTTAACCCGGTAATTAAAAAAGCTTGAAATTTTATTTTTATCCTTTAAATTTTTTAAAGGCTTCTGTCAGTTTAGGTACTACTTCAAAAAGGTCTCCTACCACTCCGTAATCAGCTGCTTTGAAGAACGGTGCTTCAGGATCTTTATTGATCACTACAATGGTTTTGGAATTATTAACTCCCGCCAGGTGCTGGATAGCTCCGGAAATACCTATGGCAATGTAGAGGTTAGGACGAATAGCCAACCCTGTTTGTCCCACGTGTTCGTGGTGTGGGCGCCAATCGGAATCCGATACCGGACGCGAACAGGCTGTGGTTGCACCAACGACCTCAGCGAGTTCTTCGAGAATCCCCCAGTTTTCTGGTCCTTTAAATCCTCTGCCTCCGGATACTACGAGGGAGGCTTCCGGCAGTGGTACCTGACCACTTTCTATACGGGAAATATCTTTCAACGTTACCTTTCCGGCAGGTACTTCGACATCAAGTGCATCCACCGCAACGGCACTTCCTGTTTCCTCAACAGGAATGGAATTACCGGTTACAGAAACCAATTTAATATCTGTTTTGATTTCGAAATCACAGAATGCTTTGGCAGAATAAACAGACTTCCTGACTACAAAACTGCCATTGACCTGTGGCAAAGCGATGGCACCTGCCACCGATCCTGCATTCAGTCGTGCTGCCAGTCTGCCGAGGATGGCTTTTCCTGTAGAGTTATGACTCATGACCACCACTTTTACGCCCAGCTTTTCGACTGCGCCAGCGATGATGGCGGCATCTACCTGCGTGTCTATCCTTTCGGAAGAAGCACCCGCAACATTATATACTTTTGATGCTCCGTATTTTCCGAGTTCTCCTGCATTTGAAGCTTCACCGAGCGTTAATGCAACACAATCTGCCCCCATGGCCTGTGCCGTTTTATATCCATAGGTAACAGCTTCGAAAGCTGCTTTTTTGAATTCTCCCTTCTGGCTTTCAGCAAATACTAATACCATTATTTAGATTTTTGAATTTTGACAAAATAAATAACCACATAAACCGGATGCTCAATCCTTCCGGATAAGGTTAAACAACCTTGGCTTCCTCGTGCAATAAACGCACCAGTTCGTCCATATTGTCCGGATCGACCAGTTTTACAGCTGACTTCTCAGGTGGCAGTTCATAATGCACCGCTTGAACAGGATCATCAAAATCAACTGCTTCCACAACTTTGAGCGGTTTACGCTTCGCCATCATGATACCGCGCATATTAGGAATCCGCTGTTCAGCCATCCCTTTAGCTGCACTGATCACAAAAGGAGTTTCAACCTCCACCGTTTCAGTACCACCTTCGATATCACGCTCTATTGTGGCTTTATTATTATCAAAGGCCATCTTAACCCCGAAGGAAACAAAAGGCAAATTCAGGTATTCAGCAACCATGGGCCCAACTTCAGAAGCATTGTAATCAATAGACTCCTTACCCAGAAAAATGATGTCGTAATTTTCAGCAGCAGCAAAACTGGCAATTTGCCTGGCTACAAAAAGGCTGGATGCCGGTTCTGCATCAATTCTGACTGCATCATCAGCCCCAATGGCCAAACCTTTACGAATAATGGTGTCATTGGCTGCTGGTCCGACATTGAGAACCGTCACCGTACCGCCATGGGCTTCTTGTAATTCCAAAGCCCGCACCAGTGAATACCATTCATCATATGGATTCATAATATACTGAACGCCATTGGAGTCAAAGGATTTGCCATCTGAATCGAAAGCAATCCTTGCTGTAGTATCGGGCGTTTTGCTTATACAAACTAATAATTTCATCCGAAAATAATTTATTAATAATTTGGAAATGAAGTGATCAACATAAATCAGGACCATAGTCCTTTTTTCGCCCTAAACTCCGGAAAATCAATTGGCTTCAACAATTCGGGCAGTTGCCTTTGCTGAAAAAGCTCATTTCATCCGATTAAAAAACAAGGACAAATAGTGAGAACTATGCGTGCAAATATAAGTAAATCCGAGACAAAAAGAAATTCATATAGCGAAAATTCGCTCAGAGCAAAATACATCCATATTGTAATCCCCGGGACATAAAATCCGCTTGAATTTCACCAATCGGATAATCCTTTAAAAAACCAAATTTAAAAACAATTGTTTCCATCTTAAAGATTGTATCCTCAGGAATTTTTTTATTTGGGCAAGGTGGAATTTTCATTACGGACTTTTATGTAAATTCACACCTGAATAAAAGCCAGCATTGCCATAACCAATTTCACCAAACTATGTCACGTCTTCAACAATTATTCTCGCTTCTGGAACAAAACCCTAAAGATTCTTTTGTCCGTTTTGCCCTGGCAAAAGAGTATGAAAATACAGGGGATCACGAAAAAGCACTGGAGTTCTACTTAAATTTATTGAAGGATGATCCCGATTATGTTGGTGCTTATTTCCACCTTGCCGAGCTGTATGCCCAAGGGAATCAAACCGAAGAAGCCATGAAGATCTACAATACAGGTATCCAGGTAGCCCAGAAACTCTCAGACCATCATGCCCTCAGCGAATTAATGGCTGCAAAGACCAATCTTGAAATGGAAGATCTGATATAATTCAAAGGAAAGCAGGATGCCTTTGAAAATGAGCAAAAAGTTTCTTTTTATTGAGAACCTTTGTATCTTAAAGTCCAAAGGCAACTTGCTCAAATTATGCTGTATTTTGGGCAGGATCCAATAATCAATTGTCAATTTCCAGGCAAGTAAAGTATATGTTTAGCTTTTTCGTGGCTGGAATGAGCAAATTGATCACTGCCAATTGCGAAGAAATCCAGCTTTGGCTTAACCAACCTAATTTCTGATGGATAAGATCTTACTCAATATTACTGCCATTGCCACCAGCGAAATCCAATCCAACAGTTTTGTCATTATCCTGAAAGAAGAAGAAGGCAACCGTCAGTTACCAATAGTTATTGGTGCTTTTGAAGCCCAGGCTATTGCCATCGCCATCGAAAATATCCCCACAATCGGCCGCTGACCCATGACCTCTTCAAAGATTTCATGGTAAAAATGGGCGCCCGGCTTACCGAAATCGTCATCTCCAATATTCTGGACGGGGTTTTCATGCAACTGTTTACGTTGAAACAGCTGCTGGAGAATCTTTTACCATTGATTCGAGAACTTCTGATGCTATCGCTATGGCCGTAAGATTCCAATGTCCTATTTATGCCATTCCTAAAGTTCTTGACGAGGCTGGAATTGTTTTCGACTCAATGTCGGAACCCCAGCCCCCCAGGCCACCAGCCTCTCAAAAACTGGCCAATCTTTCCAAAGACAAACTCATGGCAATGCTCGAAAAAGCGCTCGAGAACGAAGAATACGAAAAAGCAGCTAAAATTCGGGATGAGTTGAAAAACCGAAAAAGCAGTGACCCCAAAGCCGAAGACTAAACAATGAAGCAACTTATTTTAATTTGAGATAATAAACAAATAACAGATGTTTAAAACAGTAACTTATAAAACGCGCAGAGAAAAACTTTCTAAAGACATTGGAAGCGGAGTGATATTGATCATGGGAAATGAAGAGAGCAGTATGAATTTTAAGGACAACGTCTACCCTTTCCGGCAGGACAGTAATTTTTTATATTTCTTCGGTATTGACAGGCCAGACCTGGCAGCCATCATAGATGTGGATGAGCAAAAGACCATCGTTTTTGGAGATGACCTGAGTGTAGAATATATTGTATGGATGGGGCCCCATCCTGCACTGGCGGATCAGGCTGCAGCCGCCGGAGTAAAAAATACAGCTCCTTATGCTGACCTGGGAGGCTACCTGGCCGAAGTGGTAAAAAAGAACAGAGCTGTTCATTATTTGCCTCCGTACCGGCCGGAAAATGTGATTAAATTACACCAGTGGCTTGGCATACCGCTCGACGAAGTCAACGCACAAGCTTCCGTGCCATTGATCAAAGCCGTGGTTGCACAGGCTTCGATTAAAAATGAAGAGGAAATCCGTGAAATGGAAATTGCCGTAAATGTAAGCGGTGCCATGCACGTTGCCGCTATGAAAGCGGCACGCCCCGGCATTACGGAAGCCCAGTTGACAGGCATCGTTGAAGGAATAGCCTCTGCCTGTCAAATGCGCACAGCTTACCCCGTGATACTCAGTAAGAATGGTCAAATTCTCCACAATCACTATCATGGAAATACCCTGAAATCCGGCCAGTTGGTTTTAGGAGATTTCGGTGCCGAATCCAAAATGCATTACGCAGGCGACCTTACCAGGACTTTCCCGGTTGATAAAAAATTCACCTCCCTGCAGAAAGACATTTACAACATCGTCCTGGAAGCGGAGGTAAAAAGTATTGAGTCCCTGAAACCCGGCATCAAATATATGGATACCCATCTCGCAGCTGCCAAAATCATTACCGAAGGCCTCAAAGGATTAGGCATTATGAAGGGAGATGCAGAAGATGCCGTCGCCAACGGTGCTCATGCCTTATTCTTTCCACACGGACTGGGTCACATGATAGGTCTTGATGTACATGACATGGAAGATCTCGGGGAAAATTATGTAGGTTATGCAGAAGGACAGGAAAGGAGTACCCAGTTTGGGTTGAAATCCCTGCGGCTTGCCAAAGCTCTTGAACCAGGTTATGTATTAACTGTTGAACCAGGAATTTACTTTATCCCGGAACTCATCTTTCTTTTTTTCTTTTTCTCGATATGTGGCAAAAGGATCAAAAACATGATGCCTTCATCAATTACGACAAACTCAAAGACATGCGCAACTTTGGCGGTGTTAGGATCGAAGACAATGTTTTAATTACCGACAAAGGTCATCGTATTTTAGGTAAACCTGTACCAAAAACGGTGGAAGAAGTTGAAGATTTGAGGAGGTAAAAGGCTTCCAAGGCGTCACCTTGTTTTCTTACAAGTTGACGCCTTGAAACTTTTTTTATTTTTTTTCCCGCTTATAAAAAACAAATCCGTTCTGCTCCCCTATTTTAATGATGTCATCCCGCTCGGGCATGTATTTGGCTTTGTGTACCTTGGTTATGAAATAGACATCTTTGTCAATATCACCGGTCAGCAGCCAATTTTCGTCATTGCTTTCAGGATTGGCGGGTTCCTGCTTTCTGGTATAAAATAGTTGGGCATACGATTTATAGGCAAAATTGTGTACATAACAGTCCGCTCCTATTTTGCTTTCGAAAAATTCTATGGCTGCCCTTTGAGAATATGCTTCTACCCTGCCCACGAAGAAAATCAACATCGTAAAAACGAAAATGGCTGTTCCGCCAAAAAGTACCACAAGTGCTGGCTTTAACTGATTTTTTTTCCAGAGCATAAAAAAAGCAACCAGGGCCGCCAGTAATAAAACCCCGGGAATGACTTCCCATCCTGTCCAGTTTACTGCTGCTTCAAGATTTCCCCGGGCAAAAGCATCATCTATATTTTCCAGGATAACCTCCGTATTCCGTCCCAGCCAAGGCAAAATAAAAGTTGCCGCTATAAAAGGAAAAGCAATCACCGCCAGGCCAATTTTCATTCCCCGGCTCAAAACCATTTTATTCTCCAGTAAATCATTAATCACAACAGCAGCCAGGAAGGTCAATGGAAAATACGCCAGGGAGGAATAATGGACAATTTTGGATTTCACCACTGTAAAAAGGATGAGTACCACCCAAAAAAGGATTTTCATCCATAACCGGTAATCCTTAAACAAGGGGGCGTTGACTTCCCCGGGCATTTTAAAAAAAGCCCGGACAGCAAAAACCGAAGCAGGAAAACAACCGAACAGGAGCACCATGAAATGATATCCCGGGAAACCTCCGTGACCAGCATCTGGTGTGCTGAACAGCCGGTATTGGTATTTGATAAATGCCTCCATAAACCACGGTCCGTTTTTGATGGTCTCCGGACCAAACCAAAGGCCAAGGGTAAGTACCGACATCAGGGCAAAAACAACAAAATGCAAGGGAGAAACAAAAAACCTGAATCTGGCAAAAAGCCAATACACTCCCAGACTGATTGCTACAACAAGAAAAGCCACCGGCCCTTTGGTCAACATGGCCAGTCCTATAAAAAATCCCGAAATCAGCATGGTCTTCCAAGCAGACGCCGGGGGTAAAAAAGGCTCTCTTTTTTGATGGTACCACGATCCTTTGATAAAATAATGGAGTCCAAGAAAGATCAGCAAATTGAATAGTGGATCAATGATACCCGATTTGAAATAAAGAAAAGGCAAAATACTTCCAAAGTAAACTCCCGCCCAAATAAGTCCGAAGCGTGTATTTTTGAGGTTTTTCCCAATCTGGAACAAAGTGACCAGGGTTGCTATACCCACTAATGCATTGGGGAGTCGAGCAGCAAACTCATTGACGCCAAAAACAGACATGGATAGGGCCTGTATCCAGAAAAACAATGGAGGTTTTTCCCAAAAAGGGTAAAATAATTGAGCTTAATTTTAAAATACTCCCCGGTAATCAACATCTCCCGGCTGATTTCAGCGAAATTTATTTCATCCCAGTCAAAAAGGTGAACCCCGCCTAAAAACGGAATAAAAAACAAAGCACCCATTAATCCCAGTATCAAAGCATAATATTTGTGACCAGGGAGAATATTACCCGTCATATTGATTGTTTTTAAAATTATTCCCCGCAAAGATAAAAGGATGAGTAAAGCTTACTTCAAATTTGAAAATAATTCTCCAGGAATTGGCAATCTTTCAATGGTTTGTTATCTTTGAGACATATTCAAAGTCCTTAATTTATCAGCCACCTATCCATATTTTCGCCTTCATTGACAAGAAATTTCATCCCTTTTTCCAAGTGATGATAAATACTTTCATAAAGACTTTAATTAATCAAACACTTCACTAAAAAATTTAATCAAAACAAAAACGTATTATGAAGAAATTCGCTATTTTAGTTTTAATCCTTATGGGTGCCGGAATGGCTGCCACGGCACAGAACCTTCCTGCTAATCCGGAAGAAAACACTTGTTATGTCAAATGTGCTACTCCCGATGAATTCAAAACTGAAGAAGTTCGGGTTATGGTGAGACCCGCTTACAAGCGACTCACTATTGTACCAGCTGAATACAAAGAGGTTACGGAGCGTGTATTGGTAAAAGAAGCTTCCAAGCGTTATGAGTTTACGCCAGCTGAATACAGAACGGAATATGTAGATTACACCTCCAAAGACGGCTTTAATAAATTAGCCATCACTCCTGCTTCTTTCAACGACGGCGAAGAAGTAATCGAAATCTACCCTAAAGTTACCCGTTGGGAAACTCAGGTATATGAAGGTTGCGAATCGGACAACCCTGCAGATTGCCAGGTTTGGTGTTTCCGTGCCTACGATGCCCAGTCTACCACTGTTGGTATCAAAACACTGGCTAATAATGCTTCTACTTCCCCTTCGCCAGTTGGTGCAGAATCAGCCAGATATGCCAAACAGGTAGTCGTAAGACCTGCGGAAGTAAAAGAGATCGAAATTCCTGCTGAGTACAAAGAAATCACCAAAACGGTATTGGTAAAAGACGAAACGGTGGTTGAAGAAATGGTCGATGCAGAATACACTACGGTTACCAAGACTGTTTTGGTATCTAAAGGCGGAACTACAGAGTACAGACCTATTGATTGTGAATTGTTGGAGTACAATGTTCTTCCCATCAACTTTGACCTTGGAAGTGCAGCCCTCACAAGTACAGCAAAATCAATCATCAATACCAAACTGTTGAAATTGATGAATGACAAGCCTGGCACCAAGATCGAGATCAGTGCACACACTGATGCCCGAGGCAGCGACGCTTCCAACAAAGATCTCTCTGCAAGAAGAGCTCAGTCTGTTGTAAACTACCTGATCACCAAGGGTATTTCCCCTGACCGCTTGGTTTCCAAAGGTTATGGTGAAGAAAGACTTAAGAACAAATGTTCTGACGGAGTCAACTGTACAGAAGCTGAACACGCTGTCAACCGTCGTGTTGAGTTCCGGGTTTTGAACTACTAATCAATTGAGCAGGTTCTAAAAACCTGAAAAAACCGAATTTCGGCTTCGCTGAAATTCGGTTTTTTTTATCGATCTAAAAAAAATCTATCCCTGTTTATTGGCGATGTAAGGATAGGTAAGATTGCCTAATCGGAGGTTACTTACCCCATTTCCTCAACTGGTTGAGCACTGCCCTGAAATCTTTGGGCATAGCAGCTTCAAAAGTCATGGGTTTACCACTGGTGGGATGTGTAATGGAGAGTCTGGCCGCATGTAAGGAGTTCCGGTCCATCAATGGTCGTTGTTCTTCAAATTTCCCGGTATTAAATCCTTTTAACTTTATTTCAGACAAAAAAAGCGACTCCCTTCTTCCATAAAGATTATCAACGGCCAGGGGATGCCCGATACCAGCCATATAAAAAATGTGTATATCTGGTGGGTCCTGCCAGTTCTGATATCCGCTTCGAGAAAAGTAAAATTTTTAAATCTTTCAACTACTTCAAAATAGGTTAAAGCCTGCTTCCCCCTTGCGGCAATGACCATCTTCCCTGATATGGAACTATGATGAGCAATAGGCTTATCAATTTCCCCTGAATCTTCCAGGATGACCCCTTCAACCAGAGCCTGGTATATTTTGGTTACTTCCCTGTTCTGGAATTGCAGGGAAAGATGTCTGTGGGCCTCCGCAGTTCGGGCAAAACAAATTACCCCACTGGTAAGCGCATCGAGTCGGTGAACCGTCAGACATTCCCCCAGCATTTTATTCAGTTGTTCCAAAAGGCTCCCCTGTTCGGCCGAGCGCCCCGGAATGGAGAGGATACCTGGTGCTTTATTGACCACCACAATTGCATCATCCTGATATATTACTTCCGTTTTATTTGCCATGTATTAATCTGGGAATAAAGAGTCGGACTCAAATGTCGTTTAAAATAATTGGGAGAACTTTTTCCGCTTTTTCATATAAAAATTCCAAATCACACTACCTCGGCACAGACCACCTACTCCAATGGCCTACCTGATTGCCTCTACCAGGTTTTTATAATGTTTCCGCTTTTTTACCAAACCGGAATCGGGCATAAAACCCGATATGAGCCTTAATGATCATCCAGATGAAATCAAATTTACCCTGGGACAAGAACAATAATGCCGCTGCGCCATCGAGAATCAGCCTGAAAAATACAATCCAGAATAAGTTCCGCTTGGATTCATTTTTAAACAAGGTGTACAGGGAATTACGGAAATTCAGATAAGTTTTGTTGGGGCTGACATAATTCAGTGTTCCTCCCCCAATGTGATAGACGACTGATTGCGGGACAACGGCTATCCCATACCCGGCCCGCTTAAGTCGCCAGCAAAGGTCTATTTCTTCAAAATGAGCGAAATAGTCATCATCAAAACCGCCAATTTTATGAAACAATTCCGCCCGGATGACCATGGCCGCCCCGGAGGCCCAAAATATTTCCGTGGCATCATCATATTGTCCTTCATCTTCTTCGATCACATTCAGTATCCGGCCCCGGCAAAAAGGGTATCCCATGATATCCATCCAACCGCCGCTGGCCCCTGCGTGTTCAAAAGCGTTCTTGTTGGCATAAGCTCTTATCTTGGGTTGGCAGGCGGCCACCCTGGGGTGGTCTTCCAAATACTGGATGATCGGTTCCAGCCAACCTTTTGGCGTTTCGACGTCGGAATTAAGGAGTACATAATAATCGGCGTCTTCTTCCTTTAAGGCATGGTTATATCCCTTGGCATAGCCATGATTCTTACTGAGTTCCAGGCAACTGATCCGAGGAAAGTTTGCCTTCACAAAATCAACAGAATCATCATCTGAGTCATTATCAGCCACCACTATCCTGGCTCCCTGAGGGGCTCCCGATAATACCCCTGGCAAAAATTCCGCCAGGTACTTCCGGGTATTATAATTGAGTATTACGATGGATATATTAGGCAAAGTTTTTTTTTTAACAGCCTCTTTTTCTTCCTCCAAAAGGCATTTGAGG
This sequence comes from uncultured Bacteroidota bacterium, assembly GCA_942492125.1. Classification (GTDB taxonomy): domain Bacteria; phylum Bacteroidota; class Bacteroidia; order Chitinophagales; family Saprospiraceae; genus BCD1. Next base: position 190,134 of record CALODM010000013.1, on the reverse strand, counting down.
CTATCTTCCCTATCCCTGGCCAGTTGTTTTTTCAAATCTTCCAGATCATCAAATTTGGCATCTTCCCGAATGAAATTGACCAATTCGAGCTCCAGCTCCTCTCCATAAATACTCTGGTTAAAATCAAAAATATTGACTTCTATGGAAATAGCCCCGTCATCGGTGATGGTGGGTCTGCTGCCTATGTACAGCATGCCCCTGTATTTCCGGAGTTTGTAATTGACATATACCGCATAGATACCTACAGGAGGAATAATCTTGGCTTTTTCCGCCACCTCAATGTTGGCGGTCGGAAATCCCAGTTTTGATCCGGTTTTATGGCCATGCACTACGGTCCCCGTCAACAAGAAATTATGCCCCAAAAGTTCAGCAGCACTTCGGACATCTCCGCTTTTGATGGCGTTCCTGATCTTGGTCGAACTAACCGAAATATCTTTTATGGTTTGCTTTTTAATTTCGACAAGATCATACCCTCCCTTTTCAGCATGGTATTTAAGATAATTGAAATCTCCCAGCCTGTTGAGTCCAAACCGATGGTCATACCCAATTACAATGGCAGCAGGATGGAACTTTTCGATCAGAAATTTATGGATATATTCATCGGCGCTCTGTTGGGCAAATTCTATGGTAAAAGGTACCACCACTAAATTGTCTATACCAAACCGTTCAAATAATTTTATTTTTTCTTCAATCGTATTGATCAGCTCCAGCGTATTGTCCTTGGGGTAAATAATTTGCCGGGGGTGCGGATGGAAGGTAATCACAATGCTCTCACCTACACTGTGAATACCTTTATTCTCAGTATCTTCTGGTGTCCGCAATGCCTCCATCGAAAGAACCGATCGTAATCACGGCTTTTTCGAATGCTGGCAACTTATTTAAATCTCGATATACTTTCATGTTGGTGCAAAAATAAAATTTGCAATGAATAAAAAGGCTTGCAGATCAATTTTTATTCATTTTCCTTTTTGGGGTTCACCAGGGATTTCATTTTGTTCAAAATCTCGTCAATATCATAATTCCGCTCACTCATCACATGCATTTTCCCATCCACTTCTTCAATGAACAACATGCGAACACTGGAAATATTAGCTCCCGGATTTACCAGGGATTGTTTGCCATTTAACTCGATATAAGCTCTGCTGATATCCTCATAGGCAACCGTACCGTAAGGCGTTTCTATTTGGGTCTCAAAAACCTGAACAGGACCGATCTTTTGCATACTCCAAAAACTGAAAAAAGCAGTCGTCGCAGCAATGATCAATGCAAAAAAGACCAGCAATGCCAAAAGCATCTGTCTGCGGTAAGCATCTCCTGAACACCCTCCAGCAGAAAAAAGAGGGCAATGCCAGGGATCACCGACCTGCTCGCCCAAAAGGAAAGATTATCGGATGTATTGGTTGGTAAAAAAGTATATACTGGTTTTTCCATTAGTCGGAATGATTTACTGTTTTTTAAAAAACACTATAATTTAATATCAGATGGCAAAATTTGTTCAAACCGTTTGAAAAAAAGTTCGAATATGCCCGAGGAATCACTTTCAAACCATGATTCAGGGTTACTTTCAGAATGAAGCACATACCTGTTCTGCCAGGTGGAGTCCCTGTAACAATTAACAGTAATTGTTCGCTCATTTTCCAGATGGAATGTCAGGGCTCTGTCAAAAAGCTCATCAGCACGCGTTTCGTCAAAATAATCGGCAAAGAAAGCCCCTGATACATCGGCAAGAGCCCCCAGATAGTTGTGCATCTGAATAGAATCCAATAGATTTTCCGTTTCAAAAAACCTGGTTGGCATTCTTTTTTTGACCAGATAGTGCCTCTCTCCCCTTTTTAGTAAACAATGGTCTGAACCGCTCCTTCTCCGGCAAGGTTAAAGAAATGGGTGTTGCGGTAGCGTTCAAAATCATAGGAACTGAAGCTCATGGTATTATTTTCCACACGATAAACTTCATTCTGTTGTGCCAGCCGCACAAAATATTGCCCTCACCCGCTTCGGGACGGGCAGTACCCCGGCCCACGAAAAAGTCCTCCATTTGTTCTCCTTTACCCAAAACCTCCACCCGAATTCCCTGGTTTTCGCCAACCCCAAAAACAAACCAGCTGGCTGGCTGATCGGTGACAATACTGGAAACTTCAATATCAGAAATCTCACCAATCAATTCATGAACAGCATCAGGATTGGCCAAAGTACTCGTATTTCCCCGGGAAACGATCCAACCCTGTGGTTCCCGGACAAGGATTATCGGATGGTCCTCTGCCGGAAACGTCAGGCGGACAACTGTCATCTTTGCCGTATCTATGCTGATCAAAACGGTATCAAAATCATCGGACTTTGTCCTTTTGGCAGTTCTGTCGATGAGAAAAAAACAGCCAATACGAGTATTATCCAAAAAATCGTACGCTTGTTCATGATTCCATTTGCTCTAAAAAGGCAACCAGTTTTTGAACCGCTTTACCTCTGTGACTGATTTTATTTTTCTCGGCTGAAGGCATTTCAGCAAAAGAGTCCTGATAACCAGCAGGGATAAATACAGGGTCATAGCCAAATCCCCCCGCCCCTTTTCGCTCCGGGGCAATCTCCCCTTCCGCTATCCCTTCAAAAAGAAACGATTCCCCTTTGATTATCAGTGCAATGACTGTGCGAAAACGGGCTTTTCGGTTGGATGCTCCCTGTAATTTTTTCAATAAAAGATCAATATTATCATCCGCATTACAAGCTTCCCCTGCATAACGGGCGGTATAGACACCCGGAGCTCCATCCAGGGCATCGACCTCCAACCCGGTGTCTTCCGAAAAACAATCTTTTCCAAAATTGTCAAAAACATAACGGGCCTTTTGCAACGCATTACCTTCCAGCGTGGGGGAAGTTTCGGGCAGATCCTCCCGGCAACCGATCTCCTTCAAACCTATTATCGATAGGGTCTCAGGCAGTACCTCATTGACTTCCTTTACTTTATTCGGATTGCCGGTAGCAAAAACTATTTTCCTCATACTTATTCATGGCTGTTTTCAAAAAATGATTGCAGTGCCATCCAGAGTTGTCTGGCTTTAGGTCTTGCCCCTCCTTTGGCTTTTTCTGATGCAAAAACATCAACATTATCAGCAAAAATCAAACGTTTTTTTGCTATATTTATTGGTCGGTACAAGGGTACCGATATTTGCAGTCCAATGACCTTCGTATCAACCCCAAATAAAACCAGTTTGTCAAAGTCGTAATTTTGACACAACCATGCAAAACTTACCTGAGGATCAGGCGTTATTAATATAAAGACATCTTCAGGATAATTAATCCCAAGAGGAGAGAATACACTCTGTAAGAATTCAATGTCGTTTCCTGCATCATCCTCTTTGGCAATGACCATTACATTTTTTTTTCCCTGCCCCAGAAAACCATGATTCTTCGGATGCTCCTCCGGTAAATCGTAAAGAGAATAGTCGAGGAGTCTGCTGATGGAGTTAGGCTCTTTGTTCGACATAATATTTTTCGTATTTTATATAATTCAAAACATACAACTGTTTACAATGTCTAATTTTGGATATTTCGAAATTTTTTGTAAACTTTGCAAAAAACAAGGCATATGAAATATAATATCAAAGTTACTAAAACTAAGGAGTCTCGCCTATCTTCCATGGATTTTAATAACATTCCGTTCGGAAAAGTCTTTTCGGATCACATGTTTGTTACAGAATTTAAAGATGGCGAATGGATAAATCCAAGAATCGAACCTTATGGCCCCATCACCATGAACCCTGCAGCCATGGTTTTCCATTACGGACAAGCCATCTTTGAGGGCATGAAAGCCTCTAAGTACAAAGATGGTACGCCTATGTTGCTCAGACCTGAACTACACGCCCGCAGATTGAACAAATCTGCCGATAGATTATGTATGCCAAATGTACCGGAAGACCTCTTCCTCCAGGGACTTCACACCCTGATCGACCTGGACCAGGGCTGGATCCCTCCACAAGCCGGCAGCGCCCTTTATATCCGCCCCTTCATGATTGCAACAGATGAATTCATTGGCGTAGGTGCTTCCCAAACTTATAAATTCATCATCATGACAGGCCCCGTGGGCCCTTACTATCCAAAACCGATCCGCTTGCTGGCAGAACAAAAATACGTCAGAGCTATCAAAGGCGGTACCGGAGAAGCCAAAGCTGCAGGAAACTATGCAGGCTCCCTGCTGCCTGCTGTTGAAGCTAAAGCTAAAGGATTTGACCAGGTAATGTGGATGGATGGTCATGAGTTCCGCTATATCCAGGAAGTTGGTACGATGAACATCTTCTTTGTCATTGACGGAAAAGTGATCACTCCTGCTGCGGATGGGGCTATCCTCAAAGGCATTACCCGTAAGTGTATTATTGAATTGCTCGAAGACAAAGGCTATGACGTTGAAGTTCGCCCCCTGGATATTCACGAAGTGGTGGAAGCTTACGACAATGGCAAACTCGAAGAGATCTTCGGTGCAGGAACCGCAGTTGTGGTCGCTCACATATCCGAACTTGGGTACAAGGACAAGGTGATGACCCTGCCTCCTATTGAAGACAGAAAGATCGGACCGATGATCAAAGAAGAAATTGACAATTTAAGAATTGGAGAGATTGAGGATACCAAAGGCTGGTTCGTTCCTGCCAAAGCACCTCAAATGGCCGACGTCTAACTTCCGTCTTGTTTTAGATTAGAAAAACAAATCTTCCCGAATTCCGTTCATTACGGAATTCGGGATTTTTTTTCGATGCCGGTTATAAATGTTGTTTTAAAAAAGCCATAAAAGCTTCCCAGTAAAGTTCATTGCCTTCAGTAGAACTCCACAGTGCCCTGGAGCCATGGATGCCCGCCACTTCCGGTTTAAAATGGGTCACCCGCTCCGGATCGATCGCTGAAACGAGTTTTTCCACACCGGGTGTTTCCTTTTGGGAGGAGGTCACAAAAACAGCCGTGGACATGCCCGACAAGGCTTGTTGAATGTCAGTACCTTTAAAGTATTCTCCCGGACTAAATGCAGCCACAGCCCTTATTTTTGGGTTGTCCTTGGCTATCAATAAGGCCAGGGAGGCAGAATAGGAACTGCCCACCAAAACAATGGGGTGATGTGCAGAACGCTCGTATAAATAATCGATCGCCGCTTCAATATCCTGCCTGGCATCCAGATAATCCGTTGGCAAACCCTTTTCAGTGGCTTTTTGGGCAGTTTCATTGATTATCCCATTGGCCTCCTTGCCGGAACGCTGATCAATGGCCATGCAGGAAAAACCGGCCTGGTTGATCCTGATGGCCGTTAAATTGTATTCTCCCCTGCTGAACCCTGCCTGATGACATAACAATATCATCGGCGCTTTTCCATCACGGATATAAACATCGGCCCTGATGGGTAAGGAATCTTTAGAGGGGAAAGTGATTTTCTCAAAACCGAGCGTTGGCCCGGCAGGTTCAGGCCTCTCTGCCTGGCCAATGGGATCAGGAGTATCTCCTGGCTCCGTGGCGTCCTGATTAGGTGGCCCTGAACAAGCCGCCATCAAAAAGGTCGCCATTATGAGTAAGATTAAGCGTGTCATATGTTGTTGTTTTTGGTTGATAGATATTAGTTTCAGATTGTTTCAATGCTTGCTTCGCTCGCTGTTTCACGTGGTTAAAATTCATATATTCAGGCTTAACTGAAAAAACAACTTTGGAACAACCTTGAAACAATCTGAAACCATTTGAAACGATCTTACCCCTGAAAATTAATACCTCCAACTTGTCAAATCAGCTCCTTCAGGTGCTCTGTTTTTTACTTCTTCTGCCCATTTGGGAATAAACATGCGGTGGTATCTCAAACGGGAGATATGATTGGGTTGTGTCGGATCGCCATTCCAGCAGTGCTCGGCTCTGTCCCCATAGGCTACTTCTCCGTCGTAGGTGGGCTGCTCCAGTGCTTGCAAAACATCCTCTGCAAGGTAAACGGCATTATTCAGGTAGTAATTATCCATATCCCCGCAATAAATATGAATTTTACCTTGCCAGTCTTTACCATGTTTATCCCAATCCCTGTGGAGGATATAGGTGAGGTCGTAATTTTCTTTCCAATATGCTGCTACCTGAGGGTTAATGGTTCCTTCTTTTTTATCCCAGATCCGTTGAGGATAACCTTCTTCGCTGACCGGAGAATACACTGCCTCCCAGATATCCCATTGCTGGCCGGAACGACCTTTGGTTCCCAGTGCCAGTTCCCGTTGATTCATTTCCTTGAGCATGGCCGAAACATTGCCCAGGTAATCGCGATGTCCCGGACGCAGCGTCTTTTTGAATTCACTTTCCAGGTAATAGGCGTTTTTATCCTCGTAAATATTCACCAGGCAATACGCTCTGAAATCAATAGGGTCCGGGCAGGCGGCAAAACAACCATTGTACTCCGTTGGGTATTTAACCTGTACCGCCAAAGCTTCCCAACCACCGGTTGATCCTCCATAGGTAAACCTGGCCCAGCCTTCTCCGATCCCCCGAAATTGGGCTTCGATGTAAGGGATCAGCTCATAAGTAATGGCGTCCCCGTAAGGTCCCAAATTTTCGGAATTTACCGCATAGGAATCGTCGTAAAAGGGATTGGCATGCTGAATGACAACGGCGAGGACTCGTGGGAAATCGGGACCGGTCCAGGCTTTGTAAAAATCATAGGCTTCCTGTTGTACAATTTTATTGTAACCACTGATACCAAACCGGGCGCTGTAATCCGGTTCCAGGTCCGGATCCGGAGGTGTTGTCCTGAATCCGCCGAAATCTTTCGGGAAATGGCCGTGCATGATGGCCAGCGGATATTTGACATCGGGATTTTCGTCAAAACCCTCCGGAATCAGTACATGGGCACCGAGATACATAGGCCGGCCCCAAAACTCCGACAATAATTCACTTTTGATCTTGATGTGTTTGATGTATTTGGTATCTTCCGGTTCCGGAATCGGTGGTATTTCGTTGTCCAGGGAAAGTTGAATAATACTCTTTGCAGCTACATCAAGCAACTGGGGTTTTGAATACAAATTGCCCGGAGCCTGGTTCCATTGTTGCCCCTCTCCCCTGTCCATAGGCATTTTCACCACATGGCCGTCGGAGCGGTTAAAAGTTTCGTATTTATGAAACAAGGCCTGAACGTAATACTGACCGGCAGGAATGTCTTTAAGTTTTTCCAAAGGATAACCATAAACAGCTTCTCCCTTAACGGTGATCTTTCCACTACCGGCATCATAATTTTCGACATCCATCCCAAACAGCAATTGTGTATCCGGGCCATCTTTTATTTGAAAGCGTGGCTCAGCTTCATCGTTTGTTGAAAGCAGGATGAAAATACGCCCGTCTTTGACGCTTTCCGCCAATTGCGCTGGAATTGTCACCTCAAATGAAGGTCCGCCAGTTTCAGTAACTTCCGGACTTGTACAAGCGGTCAGGTTTAAAAAAATCAGTACAACCAGGAAAAAGGTATTTTGCTTCATTGAAAATCTGTTTTATTGGTTAAAATAACGCTCCTCAAAATAGGAATTTTTTTTTGACTTAGCCGATTCCTTATTTTTCGATAAATTTGACCATTATTATACACAACCCATTTCATGCTCAATTTTTCAACATCAGAAATGGAAGTCCTTGAAAACACTTCCTTTTTAAAAACGAAGCAGGCCGTCACGATTAAAATCCGACAATTGCTTGGGGAAACCCGGCAGGAGATCCTGGCCGTTGTCCGGGATTCAGGGTTTAACTTTCCCGAAGGAACAGATATTTCCATGGGCAAGATCTCGCGGGGAGAGAATTACCGGCAACTGCCCTACCAGGTGCTGGACTTCCCGAAATTATTTAAGAAGGAAGATATTTTCGCCTTGAGGACCATGTTCTGGTGGGGACATTTTTTTAGCAGCACCCTGCATTTGCAAGGGAAGTCCCTGGAAAAATTGCGCCCAATGATTGTCGCTAATTTCGAAAAATTACTGGATAAAAATATCTATTTGAGTATAGGAGAGACTCCTGGCAATACCATTTCGATGATGACAATTATGTGCTTTTGCAAAAAGAACACCTGGAAATAATCAAAGATGGGAATTTTCTAAAGTTCAGCCAAAAGAAACCACTGGATGAATGGTCGAGAATTCCTAAGTTCAGTGCAGGTTTTTTCGCTTTTATGCTAGACCTTTTATCCCGGTAAACTTTCATGAATACTTTTATAAAAGACCGGCAATATTATAAATTCTGTTTTTACGGATTCCTTAAAAACCTGCGCTTTTTTGAGGCCTTCCTGTTGTTATTCTTCCTGGAAAGCGGACTTACTTTTCTTCAAATCGGCTGGTTGTATGCGGTCAGGGAAATATCCCGGAATCTTTTTTGAAATTCCTGCCGGGTTTATCTCTGACAGTATCGGCAGGAAAAAGACCATGGTCATTTCCTTCTCGGTGTATATCATGGCCTTTGTATTGTTCTATTTTTCCACCGGATTCTGGATTTTCATGCCTGCCATGTTGGGCATGGCCATCGGGGATGCATTTCGCAGCGGCACCCACAAGGCCATGATATTTGATTATTTAAAAGCCCATGGCTGGGCAGACCAAAAGGTGACTTATTACGGCCATACCCGTTCCTGGTCGCAAATGGGGTCGGCTATTTCTGCCCTGCTGGCAGCAGGTATCGTATTTCTGGGAGATGAATACCGGATCATTTTTCTTTTTTCGATAGTCCCCTACCTCCTGGATCTGATCAATTTGGCCACCTATCCCGATTATCTGAATGGAAGTATAGCAAAAAACCGGGAATTCAATTTCCAATCCAACCTGAAACGCATCTGGCAGGAATTCCTGTTTACCTTTCGCAATTCCACCGTACTGAGGGCCATTGGCAATCAATCATTTTATACCGGTTTTTACAAAAGTCTTAAAGATTACATACAGCCGATGTTGCAGGTGTTGGCCATCGCTTCTCCCTTTTGGATAAGTCTGCCTGACAAAAAAAGAACTTCCCTGCTGATCGGTATTTTTTATTTTGGAATGTTTTTACTCAATGCCTTCTCCTCCAGGAATGCTAAAAAGTTCTTAAATTTATTTCCTTCCCAACAAAAAGCCCTGAATGTATCTTTCTTTCTGGGTATCGGACTGGCCATGACCAGCAGCTTTTTCTACCTCCAGGGTCATTTAACCATTGCCGTGATTTGTTTTGCCGGAATTTACGTGGTGGAAAATCTCAGAAAACCCATCGGCATTGGTTTTGTCGCTGAAAATATCCCATCGGATATCATGGCCTCCGTTTTGTCCGTGGAATCTCAGGCCCATAGGATTATTACGGCATCACTGGCACCCATTGCCGGTTGGTTAACGGATATGGTGGGCATCGGATATGCCTTGCTAAGTATCTGTTTACTCGCCTTAATCCTCAGCCCGTTCTTACGCTTGTCAACCAAACAAAATCTTTAAATCCCCACCATATCCCATTCCTTTCAAAACAATCTTCGTTAGGCAGTGCAATTTTCCGGGAATTTTAGTATATTTGTTTGAACCATGACGCAGTTAAAAACTGCCCGTTTAATACACGCTTTTTTGGACATCCTTGACAATTCGGATAGATTTCCGGGCAAATGATTATGCCCGGATTCACCCATAGATTTTTAAATAAAACCATCAATTATGTCAAGAGAAAAAGTAATCATACTCGGTGCTGCCGGCCGTGATTTTCACAACTTCAATACTTATTTCAGAGATAATAATTCCTACGAGGTGGTAGCTTTTACTGCTGCCCAGATTCCCGATATCGATGGCCGTAAATATCCTGCCGAGCTGGCAGGGTCCCTATATCCGGAAGGCATTCCAATTCTGGCAGAGGAAGCATTAACAGAACTCATTGCCCAGTACGAGGTAAATACCTGTGTGTTCTCCTACAGTGATGTGAGCTACCAAAAGGTCATGACCATGAATGCTGTTGTCAATTCAGCAGGAGCCAACTTCCTGCTGCTGGGAACGGAGGCCACCATGGTCAAAAGTACCAAACCGGTCATTTCCGTCTGTGCTGTCAGAACAGGCGTCGGCAAAAGCCAGACTTCAAGGCGCGTCATTGAGTTGTTGATGGAACATGGTCTGCAGGTAGTGGCCATCCGTCACCCAATGCCTTACGGCAACCTGGCAGAACAAAAAGTCCAGCGTTTTGCGGAACTGGATGATCTGAAAAAACACAAATGTACGATTGAGGAAATGGAAGAATACGAGCCGCATATCGTGCGCGGCAATGTCATCTACGCCGGGGTTGACTATGAAGCCATTTTAAGAGCAGCAGAGAACGATCCCGATGGTTGCGATGTGATCGTCTGGGATGGCGGTAATAACGACTTCTCCTTCTACAAAAGCGATCAGTACATTACCTTGATGGATCCTTTACGCCCCGGTCATGAATTGAACTACTACCCTGGCGGCATTAATGTGCGCCTGGCAGATACCATTATCATCAACAAGATCGATACCGCTCCCCCGGAAGGTATTCAAATGGTTCGGGAAAATATCGACCAACTGAATCCCAAAGCGACGGTGATCGATGCGGCTTCTCCGGTCAGGATCGATGATGCCTCTATTATTAAGGGCAAGCGGGTACTGGTTGTTGAAGATGGCCCTACGCTGACACATGGCGGCATGAAAATTGGTGCCGGTACGGTAGCTGCCAAAAAATACGGCGCCGGGGAACTGGTTGATCCACGGCCATTCCTCACCGGTAAATTAGCGGAGACCTTTGAAATCTATCCCGGAATCGGTCAAATACTGCCGGCTATGGGTTACAGCCCTCAGCAACTGGCTGACCTGGAGACGACCATCAACAATACGGATTGTGATGCCGTAGTGATCGGTACTCCGATCGACCTGAGCAGGATCATCAACATCAAACACCCGCATACCAGAGTCTATTATGATCTGCAAAGCATAGGGGAACCTACCTTGAAGACTGTTATCGACGAGTTTGTACAAACCAAAGTGAAGTCAATGACAGCAACCTTCTGATTCAGGGGGTATTGATAAAATAATTGAAAATCAAGTCCGGGAGATGGGTGTGACACCTGCTTCCGGGCTTTTTTTGCTCCTGGTTGCTTGAAATAGTTTCAAATGGTTTCATTGCTCGCTATGCTCGCTGTTTCAGGTTTCAGGTTGTCCCGGCACTGCTTAACTATCTTGAAACAACATTAAAACCAAACATTGATTTTTGGTTTGATAATTTTTTCGATCGCCTGGAGACAATGAGGATATGGATTTTAGGACTAAGTCTTAAAATAACGAGGTTATGGATATTTAATCCCGTGGGATTGCTGGCTCACCGATCAATTCACTTCGTTCATTGCTCAATGATCCTTATTATTCAGGGCAAACCGCTCTCTTCCGGGCTTTTTTGTGTCCCGGCACTGCGTGTACGCGAAGTCTGTCCATGGCATGAAATTATTGGAATGTCGCTCTGGTTGCTGGTTGCTGGTGGCTGGTGGCTGGTTGCTAGTTGCTGGTTGCTAGTTGCTGGTTATCGCGATCTTTTACAATTTGCACTCTGCACTTTCCATTTTCAGGGTGATCAGCTTCTTTCTGGGTCATCACCCTCCTATTCCCAAAGCCTTTCCACCTGCACCATTAAAAAAAACGCCCCGGTCAAAGACCAGAGCGTTCCATTAACAATGAGTTTATCTATAAAGATTCAAACTTATTTCGTCAATACCAGCTGCTTGGTTACACGCTGACCATCGGTGCTCAAGGCTACCTGGTACATGCCCGCGGCATAACGGCTGTCACTCATATCGATCTGGAGCAGTGAAGTCTCCAGTTCATCGATCTGCTGACTCCATACTACTTCACCCAGTAAGTTGTAGACTACAATTTCTACAGACTTACCGATATAATCCTCGACCGCAATATTCACTTCGCCTGAGGTTGGGTTAGGGAATAAAGTCAGGTCATCTAATTTTTCTCCTATTGTAGTTTCCTGACCAATTGCTGCTGCCATATTTGGGGGCACACAATCAAAGTCTCCATCGCCAAAGAAACTAGTCTCTTGTCCACCAAATTCTCCACCTGAAGCAACAGTAGCTCCACCGTAGGTCACTTCATAGGAACCATTGCCAAAGCCACAGCAAATGCCATCTCCAAAGGAATCAAAAATGGTAAAGGCATAACAACCTGCTGGTACACAAACATCTACCACAATTGTACTTCCGTCTGGTTCTAATGCATAATCTCCCTGTTCAACTGAAGCAACTATTTGTCCTTCATCAAGACTATACAATTCCCAGGATGTCTCTTGTGGGAAATTGTCGAAATTAATAGTAATACTTACAAGCACTTCTCCTTCCTGACATGCCTCCGGCTGTCCGCAAGTCGGGTTCCAGCCCCAGACCACGTTATCGCCTGATCTCAGTTCCTGGGAAATGAACAAACCGATCATATTGGTCGTCTCATCATCTCCGGAGTCGTTAACCTCCAGGCCTTCTTCGGTGTAAAGGTTGGCCGCTACGGTACTTCCCTCCTTGATGGAAATATCATTACCAACAAAAATGACTGTTGTCGGTCCGCCTACGTTTACACTACAAAATTCGTCTACTCTCATCTCGCGACGAACCATCATGTAAGACGGCTGGTTGAAATTCAGGGTAGCGCCTTCTTCCATCGTCAGTTTGGCAACAAACATATTGCCGTTATCGATGTTCAACGTCGCACCTTCTCCAACGATGATATGGCCATAGTTGGTTCCGGAAAGCGTCATCGTTCCGCCATCGGGTACCGTTTCGTTATTGGTATCACTAAAGTTATTGTCCATGAAGTCCGGTAAATCCAGATCAGAATCATCTTCGATCCACGCGGCCACGAAACTGCTGCCATCAATGTTGGCATCATCAGATACCAGGAAGGTCTGGATATCGGAATTGTCTTCAATATCGATCTCGTCGGCATCCAGGACTCCTACCCCGCCGCTGATCACTGTGGAATTGATCATTTCCATTTCGTCATCCACGATGATGGTATGGGCACTCAGTAGTTCTGTCAGGTCTTCGTCTACTACGGTAGCAGCTGAGTTTGAACAGGCAGGTTCATTACTGTCTGTTACTATTACACTATAAAAACCATTGGCATAAGCCGTGATCTGAGACGTCGTCTCCCCGGTGTTCCACAGGTAAGAAAATGGACCTACACCATCCACCACGGCTGTCAAAACCTGTACACCCTGGCACCATTCCGGTAGGTCATCCTGCTCGATGCTGACAGATGGTAAGGCATTTACGGTGATGGTAAAGGAACATTGGTCAGTCCCACCTTCACTATCAGTAGCGGTATAAGTTACCGTAGTGGTTCCAACACCAAAGTATTGTCCTGAGGCAATACCTGAAGGATCTACCGTAACTACTGGCTCCGGACAACCATCCGCAGTATCAGCATCTGTAGCTGTCGGGGCAGTCCAGGTAATGACCTGTGGACCACACACGGTGATATTCTCAGGCAGGCAGATAATACTGGGATCATTCAGAATCATCACAGCACTGTTTCTCCCACAGAAAAACCAGTCGACTCAGAATCTTCAAATACCCATCCGGAATCACCAACTACCATTGACTGTAATCAGAATATCCAGTCCCCTCCGATTCTTCGCCATTGAAGGCACTGAATGCTTGCAATGGCTTAAAATCACCGGAAATAGCAGGTAAATTACCACATGTACCTTCCAAGACACAGGTCATCAGTAATGGTAGATGCAGACGGATTTTGCCATGATATCTATCTGCCGGAAGCTACTGCACTGTCGATATTGGTTATTTGCAGGAAGTCTCTGAATGGAAAATTATCGGTGTTGATGGTTACTATGGCATCCGGAGATGTAAGGGTACCCAGACATCCAAGTCTTACACTTTCAGACGAGCCAGTCTCCCATGTTCAATATCAAGCAGAATATCCTCCCTATCCGAATTGACAACAAATACCATCGCCAAATATATCATCAATGGAATGTAACAGCCAGATCCAGACACGATGGTCTATATTCTCAGAATTAGAAACATCATAACCTGAGCCAGAAGCTACTACAGCGCCTCCATCGTTATTGGTAATTTCCCAGAAAGTCTCTCCAGGAAAATTATCGGTGTTGATGGTTACGGTGACGGGGGTGCAGGAGGGTTCTAGCGGGCCGGCACAATAATTTATATTGCCATTAAAAACACGCGGGATAAAGTTTCCTCCAAAAGGGTATCCTTTTCCAATACCTTCTTTGAATTTAATATTGCTATCTGAAGCAAATACCGAACCTACTGACGTGCCATTGGTATAGTTCATTGAAGTATTAACAGTCGAAGTAATATAAAAACTTGCGGATTGACTGGCAGGAATGGAAACATTCACATCAATTGGAACCGGTACAATACCTCCACCAACTAGCGTCACAACATTTGTAGTACCAATTAAAGTCCAAGCTGCAGCGTCATCTTCAAAACCAACATGCGATCCTGTCTTATAATAGATCGCAACTATCAGGGAAAGAGTATTAGCAAAATTGGCATCAAAGCTTTCAATAACTACGTCATTGATCGCTTCAATATCGAACATAATACCAGATTGACCATTATCATCTTGATCAGTGGTAAACAAAACCTGTGGACTTTCGCAACCGGCCTTCTCTGCTCCAATATTGGCATCCCTTATAGCAGTACCTAAGTTTTGTGGGCCTTTAATGGCCTTATCAAAATTACCTGCGTTAATTACATCCGCCTTCTGAAAAGAGGGATTACCGCCTATTTCAGATTTCTGTGCTTGCATTGAAAAGCTAAAAACTAACATCCCCAGGATCAATAAAAGCATTGATGGCTTGGGTGTTAAGAAATTGCGTAATGATTTTTTCTTCATAATAAATAGAGTTAAAAAATGATTAATATAAAGGTTTAAAAAATATTTTTTAGTTACTGGTTACAAGTTGCTTGCTACTGGTTGGCTTTGTTTTTCTTTTGATAAACCAACTAAAAAAAGCTAAGGAACAGGCTAAGGTATTTTCAGCCATGCTAACCAGCGACTAAGTCCGCTCATTCCCTGGTAAAACATTGTCTCAGTTTTACTAAAGGATTTATAATTTTTTTTAAATAACCTCTAAAGCCCTGAAAGGCGTACCTCATGCCTCCCGGCATTTCGGCAGTGTTGATTGGAAAGTATGCAGATCGGGGAGGATCAATTTACAAAAACCGGTAATTTCCAGGTTTTCAATTTAAGCGATGTCGTGATATGTATTAATCAGTTCGTGGGAAAAACATGTAGATAATATCCAAAAATAAAAAATAAAATTAATTTATGATATATGTTATTAAAAAATTTGAAAAAATAAATTTTAGTATTCACCAATAACTAATAAGGATATTCCGCACTTTTTTCCGGGTCATCATTTTTATCCTTTTCATCGCCTTGGGATTCGATAAGTTTAGCTACCGGGAGTTCATTGTTCCCGGTATATTTGACTTTACGAGTCCTATGGGCAAAAGGTTCCGTTTTTTGGAAAAAATTATTGTGGCTCTTTTTGGGGTTCCAGATGGGATATGGATTTCAAGACATAGTCTTACAATAACAGGGGGATTCCCGAAGGGAATATATTTTAGTAACTATGGATGTAATCCATGGGTAAGGAAACGAATAATCCCAACCCTGAAAGGGTTCAACATTCCTTAAGCATATCGGAAGGATAAGGTTGTACCGCTGAGCTCCGCCAAGATCTCGCGGAGTTTCGCCAAGAAGGTAAATTGGTTTCTCATCATAACAAGCTAACCAATACTTCGCACAACTTTGGTTGCAGATTTTATCAAAAAAAAGCAGATTACTCCGTCCAATGCGGAATAATCTGCCTTACAAAATAGCATTTCTAATTCCTTTCGGAACCAGTAAATACTACCAACTCTATTTGATTATTTCGTCAATACCAGCTGTTTGGTTACACGCTGACCATCGGTGCTCAAGGCAACCTGGTACATGCCCGCGGCATAACGGCTGTCACTCATATCGATCTGGAGCAGTGAAGTCTCCAGTTCATCGATCTGCTTACTCCAGACTACTTCGCCCAGTAAGTTGTACACTACAATTTCTACAGACTTACCGATATAATCCTCGACCGCAATATTCACCTCTCCGGAAGTTGGGTTCGGGAATAAAGCTCAGGTCATCCAGTTTTTCTACTATCGTTTCTTCCTGACCAATAGCTGCTGCCATATTTGGGGGCACACAATCAAAGTCTCCATCGCCAAAGAAACTAGTCTCTTGTCCACCAAATTCTCCACCTGAAGCAACAGTAGCTCCACCGTAGGTCACTTCATAGGAACCATTGCCAAAGGTGCAGCAAATTCCATCACCAAAGGAATCAAAAATGGTAAAGGCATAACAACCTGCTGGTACACAAATATCTACCACAATTGTACTTCCGTCTGGTTCTAATGCATAATCTCCCTGTTCAACTGAAGCAACTATTTGTCCTTCATCAAGACTATACAATTCCCAGGATGTCTCTTGTGGGAAATTGTCGAAATTAATAGTAATACTTACAAGCACTTCTCCTTCCTGACATGCCTCCGGCTGTCCGCAAGTCGGGTTCCAGCCCCAGACCACATTGTCGCCTGACCTGAGTTCTTCTGAAATGAATAAACCGATCATATAGGTCGTTTCATCATCTCCGGAATCATTTACCTCCAGGCCTTCTTCGGTGTAAAGGTTGGCTGCTACCGTACTTCCTTCTTGAATGGAAATATCATCTCCTACAAAAATGACTGTTGTTGGTCCGCCTACGTTTACACTACAGAACTCGTCTACTCTCATTTCTCGACGAACCATCATGTAAGACGGCTGGTTGAAATTCAAAGTCGATCCTTCTTCCATCGTCAGTTTGGCTACAAACATATTGCCGTTATCGATGTTCAACGTCGCGCCTTCTCCGACGATGATATGGCCATAGTTGGTTCCGGAAAGCGTCATCGTTCCGCCATCGGGTACCGTTTCGTTATTGGTATCACTGAAGTTATTGTCCATGAAGTCCGGCAAATCCAGATCAGAATCATCTTCGATCCAGGCGGCTACGGAACTGCTGCCATCAATATTGGCATCGGAAGATACCAGGAAAGTCTGGATATCGGAGTTGTCTTCAATGTCGATCTCGTCGGCATCCAGGACACCCACGCCACCGCTCACTACTGTGGAGTAGGTCATTTCCATTTCATCATCGACGATGATGGTATGGGCGCTCAATAAGAGCTTCCAGATCTTCGTCAACATCTGCATAAGCTGTTCCCATACATCCATTAGCATCCGTTACAACTACGTCGTAAGGTCCATTTGCATAAGCCGTGATCTGACTGTTAGTTTCATTGGTAGTCCAAAGGAATTCCAGTGGGGGAGCCAGGTCACCTTCATTGGCTACCACCGCTGTAAGTACCTGTACGCCCTGGCACCATTCAGGCAGGTCTTCCTGCTCAATGGTTACGGAAGGCAGTGGATTGATGGTTACCGTGAAGGAACATTCGTCTGTTCCTTCTGCTCCATCAGTAGCGGTATAGGTCACCATGGTAGTTCCAACAGTAAAGAAATCTCCGGAATTATGGGTGCTTGTAACTACAGGTTCTTCACAACCATCTGCATCAGTAGCCGTTGGAGCCTCCCAAAAGATATTTTGAGGTCCACACTCGGTGATGTTGTCCGGACAAGCAGTCAGTTCCGGATCGTTGACGAATATCATCGCAGCCCAGTTTCACCATCCGATAAAGGGCACAGCATATTAGCACAAACCCGTTAACGCTGCTGGTTGAGGTAATCGTCAGTCAGGTTGTAGTCATCCTTCGCCATTGAAGACACTGAATGCACCCAATGGCTTAAATTCGCCAGAAATATGCCTGCTAAATTACCATTGGGTCTTGAAGCAAAAACATTGCCAGCAAAGCTGCAGAATCATAGAATGATAGCCATATGTTATCGCGAACCAATTTCCTGAATATGGAGCATCGTATACAGGTGTAAAAGGTCCGGAAAATATAGGATGGGCTGGAGCAGTTAGGGTACTACATCTAAGTAAAAATCCAGTACCTAGCTATGATTCAATCTGAACCCCGCCGAAACCAACAATATATCCCTAATTCGACAGCAGTGCCAAAAAGACTTCCCCTCCATTGACCCAGGATTCTATAGCTGCACCATTGGCAGTAAGGAAAGCTTGCATTTCATTAGCCATATAATCACCGCCTTCCATGTAAAGGAATCCATAATTAGATAAAAGGGTATTAATATCAACGGTTTCAGGTAAAACAACTCATCCCATTCCCCAGCTCAAAGGGTAAGATCCATTGCCTGGTTATTGGAAACTGAACCCCACGGGCCAGGGTTTTGAGAGGAAGAACGTAAATATGCTGCTTTAACACCATAAAGGTTCTCCACAAAGAGCAAAGACCATATTACCGGGTCCATTATTATTAGAACTCATAATTTCTTGCGTTCCATAATATGGCCACCATTCGATAATTAAACCATGCGTCAGCACCATTTGCAACCGATTCTCCATAATCTACCTCATTCCAATAAACTATAGTTGTCCATGACTTTGCAATCCAAGCCAATAAGTTGTACCAGCATTTATGGTGACTGGGTTGTCCAAAGAGATCATCCTGATCTTGTGGAATCATGATAGGGAAAACATTTGTGATATAATCAGAACCCCAATCACTAATTTGAACATGTCCGTTACCAGCACTTACCCAACCTAAATTTGCACCATAAAAGTGACTGCCGGGGTGAGTAACAGCAACGGTACAGTTTTGTCCAATTGGTGAATTCGTAATGATTACATTAAACCCAAGAGATTCAAGGGTTTCAACAAGAGCAGTCTTTTCTGCAAACCCATGCATAGCTATGTCTTCAACACAAACATTAACGGGGCAAGCAGAACCGACTTTTTGAATATCAACGTCCAAAGACTTCAGCCATTATTGATCTACAGGTTTCTGCGATTTTGTCTTTCCTTGCTTAAAATACTCCATTGCCAGAAGCATCAGAGATTTGAGCTGACACCTATCGTTTGCCCGAAACCAATAATGGAAGATAAGCATAAAGCCAAAAGCAAGAACAAACATCGGCGGTTAAAATGAGAATATATTTTTTTCATAACAAATCGATATTAAGATTATAAAATAATTTTACTTAAACTATATGAACATCATAAGTTTCAAGCCTATAGCAACCGAGGGGTTGCTCCGTATTATAGATAACCTCAAATATTGTCTTATTCTCTGCGTCATGAAAAATGGCGAGAGGCCAAAAGGAGTGTTCTCAATACCAATAAAAAGGATGTATGTGACCAGGGAGGTCCAATGCTTGTGTTGTTGTCAAAAGGGAAAAATCGATACTTAGGAATGTGACCACACTCCTAAAATTGATAAGGCGATTAACTTGAAAACAAATATATAAAAATATCTGATAAATCCAAGTAATTCTATTGTTTGTAAAAAGGTGCTATAAAACACATTACAACATATTACCGCTACTTGAGACATAAACATTCAACAAAAAAAGCCAATCAGCCCTGAGGGATTACAGGGGTTGGCAAATGGCTAAACAAGATCATTTGAAAAACAACGGAATGTTGAAACCAGTTCCGTTATTGGTTCTGCCAACTCTTCCACCTCAGATTTTAAGTCAAAAAGTTTACACTTTCCAACTTAAAATCGACCCTGCCAGCGTGGTAAATTTGCGGCTTCTTGCCCGGTAAAATATTAATTGGGCCGAATCAGGTCATTAAAAAAATCGGGATGATTCATTTATTCGATCGTGTTTGTTGATAATAAAAAAAAAATCAACCTCAATTGAACCGGCAGATCCGCTCACATCTTGACAATTTTTACTTTTAAATCAATCCCTTTCAATGACTTTTATCATCCTAAAGGGTAATGTTTATCAATGCCGATTATGGCAGAATAATCTATCTTGCTAGGGTAACCCGTCAGAAAAGACAAAAATTGCCACATGGAACGAATAAAACCTTTGGGTTCACTTGAAAAAGAGTGCGTTCCTCATTATATTACAGCAAAAATTTATTGATATGAAAAAACTGACGTTAAAAGAAAAATTACCGGGAATCCTCCTGTTACTTGTTACTGTATTGGCTTTTACGACTTTTATGATCTCTTGTGAGTCCCCTCCACCAGAGAATTCCAGGGCCACACAGATCCAGAAAGGGAAAGCTCTTTTCGATCAATATTGTGCTTCCTGTCACTCGGACAGAGGTTCCGGCCCTGCTGCGGATACCCTGGAAGTTAAACCTGCTGATCTTACCCAGATCGTTCAGCGCAGAAAATCCAAGGAATTTCCGGTTATGGAAATTGCCCGTTACATAGATGGCGCCAGTTCGTAGCTGCTCACGGTACTCGTGAGATGCCTATCTGGGGAGAGGTTTTTTCACAGCAGGAACAACTCGACGAAACAGAGATCAAAGGAAAACTGGGTGAATTGATCGCTTACCTGATCAGTATCCAGGAATAATATTGCCTTGGCCCGGCGTTCGCGCCATTACCAAAATAAATCCAACAATTAACTGTCAGGCGGTGCTTTGCACCGCCTTTTTTGTTGAGTAGCACAGGCCGAAGCCTTTGGTACGTATTATTGTAAAAAATCTTCAGCTCCGGAAGTATATTTCACCCCCATGGAACCATCAGGTTTCCCATAGATAAAGAAAGCTTCAATTTCTGGAATTTCCGAAGCCAGCTTCAACGCTTTTTCCATACCCATGACCATAAAAGCGGTGGCATAGGCATCGGCCGTCATGCAATCTCCTGCAAATACCGTCGCACTCAGCAAATCATTTTTTTCCGGAAATCCGGTAGCAGGATTCAGCGTATGGCCATACTTATAGCCTTTGGTCTGGTAATAATTGCGGTGATTGCCGGAAGTGGCGATGGCTTTATCCGAGAGGCTGACCACGGTATGGACCTCATCCACGGCAGCATCTTCTTTGGGTACGCTGATGCCTACATTCCAGGCAGTACCGCGGGGACTGATACCCCTGGCCACCAATTCCCCGCCGATATCGATCAGGTAATCCTCAATTCCCAGGGAACGGAAAAATGCTCCGACAGCATCTACTCCTCCGCCCTTGGCACAGGCACTGAAATCCAGGGCGACAGCAGGGTTTTCCTTGGTGACGATGAGGTCATCTCCACTAACCTGCAAATGTACCTTTTCAAAACCGACATATTGTTTTAAGGAATCTACTTTCACCGAGTCTATTTCTGTTACAGCACGCTTCATGGATGTTCCGAATCCCCAGTAATTGACCAATGGCATCACCGTAGGGTCAAAGTCACCGGAAGTTATGTCAAAAACGGCTTTGGCTTTTTGATAATTCATATGAAAATGGCCACCGGCAGATCCCGTGAGTGTGATTACCGGTCCTGCCTGATTGACCCGGCTTATGGTCGACTGTTTTTCGTAGGTGGATACCTCATTATTCACGGCTTTCAACAAGGAATCCACCTGCGCCTGAAGGTTGCGTGACTGGGAATCTTTATAGGTTATATTGTAGGTGGTTCCCATGGTACTTCCCCACAATTTCGTATATGCCGATTGCGGGGAAGTCGTCCTTCCTGTTGAGGGTTCATTGCCTGTACAGGCAGCCAGAAAAACAATGATAAAACACCATAGCAGGTTACGCATTTGATCCATCTTGAATTCCCGGTTATTGGTTGTCCGTCTTTTCCTTATCCATTTCCAAAATCCTCGTCATCACTTCCTCCAATTGTTCGGCGCCAATTTTCTTGGTAATGATCTCTTTGTTTTTGTCGAGGATAAAGATCTGTGGCGTGGACTTAATATTGTACAACTTCATGGAGCGGAAATAGGGGTCGGAAGTATGCATCCAATCCTGGATCTCATGCTCATCGACATACTCCCAGCACTCCGGGAGTTCATCTTTTTGTTTGGTACAAACAGCCACCAGTTTCACCCCTTTGTCTTTAAAATTATCATAAAACGCTTTCATTTGTGGAGAAGATTTCTTGCAATGCCCGCAATCAAAACGCCAGAAATACAAAACGATATAATCCGATTGGATCTCACTGAGTTTCACCATGCCGCCTTCCCTTTTCATCAGCGTGAGGTCTGGTGCTGTTTTTCCGATCAGCGTGGGTTTGATATCTTTTACATTCTGGAGGATTTTCTCCAATTGTTCTTCTTCCACCCAGGGTGCTTTTCCGGTAGCGTAGTATTTTTCGGCCAGTTTGACATACACGGCATCCATGCCTACGATCTTAGAAGTGGCATAGGCATTCAGGAAATGAATAACATAAAACTTATAGGTCTCCTCTGCCGGCTCCATGGCATCCACTACCCTTTCGATCGCTTCAAACAAGGTATCAGGATGCTGCACCTGCAATTTATTGACAAAATAATCTACCCGCTGAAACAGGAAGGGCGTGCGTAACATACAGGGATTTTCAAGATCAAGGTTGTCAAAATAGTGTTTTTGCATATACCGCCATTGCTTTACCTGTTTTTCCTCGTCCGTTCCTTCAAACTCCGGCATATCAACACTCAAAGTTGATTTGATGATCTGCGCGGTCAGGGTATTGCTTTGTTTTTCAACGATATTGGTTTGATATGCCTGAACCTCTTTGTTCAAATCTTCCAATTGCTGCTGGTATCGTTGTTTTTCCGTGTCGTCCGCCGCCGCTTCTATGGCTTTATTTATCTTTTCGGCTTCAGGGGAGCGTGCGGAGAGAAAGTTCAGGTAATCGAAAAACAACTTGTTATCCTCCGACCCTGTGATCTTTGCATTTCCTACGAGGTCTTCCATGGATGTCGTGAGCGTCAAATGCTGTTCCGATTCATTGACCAAAAGCTGGAAATATTTGTTGTCGGGTTTGAGAACCACCAGATAAACGCCACACTCCATGGGGTCTTCTCCCTTAAAATGAAAAAAGCCCTTGTCGTCCACCTGAACAGTATCCCGGATATATTGCTTATCTCCGAGGTGATAGGCCAGTAACAATTCCGTTTCCTGGTAGCCGTCAATTTTGATTGTAAAATGGTATCCCTCCGTAGCAAAAACAGCGGAAACAACAATAGAAAAAACAACAAATAAAAGTATCCTCTTTAGCATTTTTCTTTTTTTTTATTTTATGAGAACTTAAAAAAAGCCTGGCAAATATCTGATTTATCTCTTCAAAAAACGGGTTTAACCGTTCTGTTATGTTTTAATTAACAATGCGGATCAACGGCATGTTGTATTACACCTGTTAAAGAGTGTTAATCCTGTTGATTTTTTGGATGTACTGCCGGTGTCTGGCCAGGTGTTTTAACATCGTTTTGAGTTTCATGTAGGGAATGCCCCGTTGATGATTTGCCCTGGACAACTTCCAGATCACCCTCCAGTGTCTGGTAATGGTAAAAACCGCTTCCCAATAAGACATTTTTGTAGGATCGTAAATATGCGTGGGTTCGGCTCCTACGCCATTCAGCTCTATCACCTTGATATTTTTGGCGCGTTTCATGTCATCATAGTCTTTACATTTGACGTCAAAGCGGCCGTAATGCACGCCATCCAACTGGTCCACGATATTTTGATAGGCTGCTGTCATTTTTTCATCAATAAGGTAATTCCCGTTTATAAACCGCGTTCCTTTGGAGTGATTGCCAATATTGCCCAATGGAACTTTTTCTCCTTTAGGGGGAATAGTTTTCAATACCTCGGCATAATTCTCTTTTAATCGTTCGATTTGCAACAAAGCACGGTCATCATTTTTCACCAGGTCTAAAACGGTGGATTTTCCGTTTCCGGTCACACTGAGGTATTCTTTGAGGGTTACGGAAGTGATTTTGCCCCTGGCCTGGCCGGGAAACCTGTGGTAATGAACCCCACCTTCTTTGGGCAGGTCAATAAATTCCTGTACCAAAAAATCGAGGTCATATCTTGCCAGGTATTCCTTTAATTCATGATCATTGTTGACTTTTTTTACCAGCATGCCCCGGTACCCGATATCAGGCTTGGCAATAACAGGATAGGTAAGGCCTTGCCGCTGCATATTTTGGGTAACCTCCAAAAAGTCCTGTCCGGCCCTGGCCAGTATTGTTTTAGGACGCAGGTCAAAGGGCAGCATCATAATGGTGGTGTACTTGGACTCCAGGCCGGTGCCCCCGGTAAACAATCCCGGATTGGCTGCGGTAAAAAACATCAGGTGCCTTTCTTTTATGGCAGCCCACAGGTAATAGAAAAAATTGGGAAAATAGAAGGCAAAAACCGGCCAGTACTCCCATTGCATCAGCCTGGTGCGGCGGTTTTTCCAGGCGATACGATCAAACCAGCTCACGATCCAGTTGTATTTTTGTTTGTTGCTCGGTTTCATTGAGCAAATCGAAATAAATCATATCCATTTCAGCAACTTTTTTCTCCACGCTCGTTATGCCAATGGTTTGCACTTTGCCATCCCTGTTCATAACCACATCATTGCGGATATCCCCGTCTCCTGCTGTACGGTGGAAATCGAGAATGCGTTCGGACCAGGCTCCGCGACTCGATTTTTTCCATTCTTCAAACCAGTTAAGCCGTTTTTGCTGGGCTTGTTCATCATACAACGTCCAGGACGCCCAAAGGTGGAATGCTGCTGCATCAAGTGCCTTGATGTGGGTATTTTTTTCATCCCAACGCAACTCCCACAGATCACCGGATTCCACAATAACCAGCGTAAAAGGTTCCATATCTTTAAAATCGTATCGATCAAAAAACGTTTTGGCATCGGGAAATTCAAAAAAGTCGAGCACCATGAGCCCACGGCTGCGTTTGTATGGCGGTCGGTGTTTGTGCTTTTTGTAAGACCCGTTCAGTAAACAAACCACCCGACCGGAAGAGGCCATGGCGATCCAGGTACCTCCGGCGCCTTTATCCCTCGGGAAAGTGACTGTGACGCCACCAATTTCGACCAAACCAAATTCATCTGCCGATCTGCCGGGAGCCTCATCCCTGTTGGAGGTAAGCTTAAAATTGTTGTCTTTACCTGGTATATATGTTACTGTACACATATGGATTATTGATTATTGATTGTTGATTTGAAGCTTTAGCTACATCCCGGCAATACTTGTCGCGGACAGGTTTCCGTACATACAATGCGGGGATTGTTTGATCATTCAAAAAAGATACTGATTTCTTCCAGGGGTTTTCTGGTCAGATCTGGCACTTTTGGATCCTCAATGGGGTATCCTACCGGAATGAGTAAAAACGGTCTTTCATTTTCGGGTCTGTCCAGTATCTTTTGCAGGAAACGCATGGGGCTTGGGGTATGTGTCAGAGCTACCAGGCCTGCGTTATGGATGGCTGCGAGCAGCAAACCTGTGGCCAGGCCTACCGACTCATTGACGTAATAGTTTTTTTGCTTTTCACCATCCACCTCATCATAGGCCTTTTTAAAAACAACGATTAACCAGGGAGCAATTTCCAAAAACGCTTTTACTTCATTGGTTTCGAATACTTTAAGATCCTCCAGCCATTCCTCGGACATACGGCCGTGGTAGTTTTCATATTCTTCTTCTTCGGCAGCT
Organism: uncultured Bacteroidota bacterium; assembly: GCA_942492125.1. Lineage (GTDB taxonomy): Bacteria > Bacteroidota > Bacteroidia > Chitinophagales > Saprospiraceae > BCD1. The sequence goes on along the minus strand of CALODM010000013.1, from coordinate 164,593 downwards.
GCGCGGATTTTCCGTTTGATTTCCGGATTGCTGACAGCACAAAAAGTCCAGGGTTGTTTGTGGGCTCCGGAGGGAGCTGTGGAGGCTGTTTTAATGATATTCTCCATTATTCTTCTATCGACAGGTTTGTCTGAAAAATCCCGCAAACTTCGGCGGCGGTCCATGAAACGGTAAAATGTCTCGCTGGCTTCAAGCGATTCAGCCTGTGTCCGTCGAACAGCATCGTAAGGGATAAAATTTGATGTATGCATGGTCCATAATTTTATTAGATCCAGGGGTTTATTACGGGGTCGACAAGGCTACCGGCAATATTTTACCATTAAAAAACTGGTGTCCTTTTTCGGAAAAATAAGCCACAAAAGCAGCCATTTCCTCGCTACTCACCGGAGCCTGATAACCAGGAAAAGCTTCCCCAAGCATTTCGGTTTGCACGGCGCCCAAAGCCAGGCAATTCACCGCAATTCCTTTGTCAGCAAACTCTTCGGCCAGGCATTCGGTCAGGTTGGCAATGGCGGCCTTGCTCGAACTGTAGGCAGCCAAGCCCGGAAATTTGGATGCTCCCTGGAATCCCCCCATGCTGCTGATGTTCAGGATATGGGGCTTCTCCCCTTTTTCCAATAACTCCAGACAATTTTTGATCAATGCTGCCGGGCCGAAAACATTGACACCATAAACCTTTTGCCAGTCAGACATGGTCAATTCTCCAAAGGGTTTGTTGACCAGGAGGCCGGCATTATTAATGATCCGGTCCACCCGATCCCAAGCCTCCAGTTTTGATCCCAAAGCAATCCAATCCGGATTTACCAGGTCAAAAGCCAGGTAGTCGATATTTTGATGAGGAGTTCCCGCGGCCAATGCTTCCAAAGGTTGAGTATTACGCGACAGCAACAATACTCGATTGGATATGTTTTCAGACAAGAGTCGGGCAGTTTCAAAGCCAATACCTCTGCTGGCTCCTGTAATAATTATGTTCATTGGTTAAATTTTGCGGGAAAATAGCAATTCCCGGGGATTCTAACAATGTTTTAATCCCCTGAAAAAGCCTGTTAATCTAATTCCTTTAAAATTGACAGTTAACAAATGCTATAAAAATATAATTTTCCATAGCTTTGTCCACGTTTAACAGGAGGCATTCAATTGCATTAGATCCTAAAAGGATAATCCTCCCCGGGTATTTACTTTATGCGGAAAAGAATAAAAAGATTCATTTTCCGGGTAAAGAAATTTTGTGGGTAACAATAAATTATGATTTTTTCAAAACTGCTTTTTCATGTAGGCCGGTATTTCATGATGCTTGGTTCGGCTTTTTCAAGGCCGGAAAAAGGTAGAATGTATTACAAGGAAACCGTGCGGCAGATGTACGATATTGGAATTGGCTCCCTCATTATAGTCGGGCTGATCTCTATTTTTATCGGTGCGGTTACGGCCGTACAGTTTGCCTATCAGCTGGACGGCACACTTGTTCCCAAATATTATATTGGTTACGTCGTTCGGGATATCACCATCATCGAATTGGCTCCAACCATTACCTGCCTGGTACTGGCGGGAAAGGTTGGGTCTAATATTGCTGCGGAAATAGGCGGAATGCGCCAAAAAGAACACATAGATGCCATGGAGATCATGGGTGTCAACACTGCAGCCTACCTGATCATGCCCAAGATTGTGGCGGCAGTGATCATCATTCCCATTTTGGTTGCCCTTGCAGCCTTTATCGGAATAGGCGGGGGTTATATGTCTTCCGTATGGACAGGCATGTTGTCCAATGCAGAATATGTTATGGGTGTTCGTTCTTTTTTCGTAGAAAAAAATATCACCCTGCTTTTTGTCAAGGCTTCGGTTTTTGCTTATTTATTGACGAGTGTTTCTGCCTATATGGGCTTTTATGTCAGGGGCGGAAGCATAGAACTGGGAAAGGCCAGTACCAACGCAGTGGTGATGAGTGACATTCTAATCCTGCTGGCAGATTATATTATCGCTGTCTTATTTACCTAAATCCCACAGAGACCATTCAATAATCGAATCAGCAATAAATGATAAGAACGGAAAATATATTAAAGTCCTTTGGAGACGTTGAGGTTTTAAAAGGTATATCCACTGAGTTTATGCCCGGCAAAACCAATCTGATCATTGGTCGTAGTGGTGCCGGAAAAACCGTACTGCTCAAATTATTGATCGGACTGATCAATCCTACAGGAGGAAAGGTTTGGTATAACGATATTGATTTTTACGCCCTGAAGCCCAAGGAAGTGAGAAACATTCGCATGGAGGTCGGCATGTTGTTCCAGGGATCCGCCCTGTTTGATTCTATGACTGTTGAAGAAAACATCCGTTTCCCGTTGGACATGTTCACCAATATGACCCCCAAGGAAAAACTCAACCGTATTAATTACTGTCTGGACAGAGTAGAGCTGGAGGGCGTGAATGATAAATACCCTTCTGAAACCAGTGGTGGTATGCAAAAAAGGATCGGTATTGCCCGGGCCATTGTCCTGGAACCCAAATATCTTTTTTGTGATGAGCCCAATTCCGGCCTCGACCCCAAAACTGCTCTGCTGATCGATGAGTTGATTCGCGACATTACCATTGAGAACAATATCACTACGGTGATCAATACCCACGATATGAACTCGGTGATGGAGATTGGTGATAATGTCATTTTATTATACAAAGGCAGGATAGCCTGGCGTGGCAGCCGGGAAGAGGTTCTGGAAAGCGACAATGAAATATTGCAGGACTTCATGTTTGCCTCCCCTTTCCTGCAAAGATTACGCGATGCTGCCATGGAGGAAGGGGTATCCCTCAAAAACAGGAAATAACAAAGGTGTTTTAAACTATTTTATGCAAATTACTTTTACATTTTGCATTTAATATTTTACATTTTAAATTATATTACATTATCTTTGCGGAGCTTTTGAAAAAAGCACTTTAAAATAGACACCATTAAGCAATATAATCCTATGAAAGCCCAGGTGGTGGAATTGGTAGACACGCCAGCTTGAGGGGCTGGTGCTCGCAAGGGTGTGCAGGTTCGAATCCTGTTCTGGGCACTACTAAAAGCCGGTTCTGATGAACCGGCTTTTTTCATTTTCACGATTCTTTTTTTCTAATCTTAGTAAGAATCCGTACACCTGATTCAATCAAAATTAGTAATCCAATCTTCAGACTGATTTTTTAAAGTCAGATCAGCAACAAACTTCCAAATCAAATTGTTGGTGAAATAAAATTTCACAATCCCGCATGTTTTCTGATCGCAACAAACATATATTTCGTAAAAATAATTTATAAATACTTTTTATTCGAATAATATCCTTATTTGTTAAATTTTATTCTAACTTCACCTTACAGGAAAATCAAAATGCTACCTAAACCTAAACCCTCCCTGTGATCATGATTTAAGTTCATTTTCGTTGAGGCAGCATTATTTTTGCTTTTTAAACGAATACACCAATGATAAAACGATTACTCCTTCTAGTGCTGCTTACCAGCCTGTTTTTCTGCTCATGTTCCGATTTTTTTAAGGACGATTACCGAATAGATGAGCCTGCTTCCAAACGGGTCAACATCCCTTTTCCAAGTTTGGTAACTTTTGACATCATACAAACCGTTACGCCTGACCGACAAGGATTAACCAATGAAATCTCCAATACCTATTTGATTAAGAATGAATTGAACCAACCGATCAGTCAACTCAAATTCGGTATCAATATTTTTGATTCAACGGACCGGTTTCAAAAGAACCTGGTCGTATCCTACATAGATTCTATCAAACAAACGCTGGGTAGTTTTGGACAAACATCCGAAAAACTTTTCAACACCAGTTTCAGTGATGCCCTCAAGGAAGATATGATTGACATTTTCATCCTTGAGCAGGATGTATTGGATACGCATGCCTCCAATGGTATTTATGTGGGCGAAGCTTCTTTTTATACTGAACAGGATAGCACGCCGGTTAATATTCCTTTCCTGGTTGGCGCCATTGATTACAAGGGAGACCTGGAACTCAGAGCCAGTGGAAATGAGATCTCTGATTATAATATCAGTGGAAGACTTTCCGCTTCCGGCCAATTTATCGGCCAGTATACCACCTCCGCAAGCGATGCTGTGCAAAACCTGAAGAATAAGATAAATACGACTATCGGGCTTCAGGGAACCAGCCTGGAAATGATCCTGGTACCCTCATCCGGCACAGGCGCAATACTTGATTCTATCACGGTGGTTTTAAATCGTAATTGATTTTGGAAAATCCAGGGAGAGATTATACCAAAATTGCCCTTCCCAAAAATGATATCCAGAAGCTGTTCCCAGTTTTGCTTAAAATGTTTCCAGTTAGAAAATTACATCGATTCAGTAGAATCCCAATTCTTAAGAACTGATCAATTTTAGTAAAAAGAACCCAGGAATATGAAATATAAAGAACACCTAAAGAAAAAAAGAAATGACCCTGATTGGTTAGAGGTCGCAATAAAAGAATTTGGTCAAAAGGAAATATCCGGCACGAAGGATAATAATCCACGGGTTGTTGAATATCTAAAAAGTACAGCCAGCTACCTAAAAAAGAAATCAATGATTTCGAGTGTTAAGGATATAACCGATGAAATTTCCTGGTGTGCAGCATTTATGAACTGGTGCATGAAACAATCAGGTATTAAGGGAACGGGTACTGCCTGGGCTTTGGATTGGAAAAAATGGGGAAATCCGATATCTAGGCCAAAAAGAGGATGTATCGCCGTATTTGAAAGAAGGTATAAAAAGGACGGAAAGTATATAATAGCGGGACATGTAGGCATCTACCTTGGAAATTCAGGAGACAAAATACTTGTTTTGGGTGGCAACCAAAACAATGAAGTCAATATCACAGAATTCTCCACCAGTAAAGAATATATCACCAATGGCAAACACCGCTTAATTGGGTATAGAGCTTTAAAGGAAATAGAAACCGAAAAAAAGGAGGAGAATAAAAAATCATCTTCCGGAAAGGAAAAAGAAGGCATAAAATCTTCCAAAAATTCTGGAAAGAAGCATGAATTCTCTAAAAAAGAAGGTGATCAATCTTCCAAAAATTCTGGAAAGAAGCATGAATTCTCTAAAAAAGAAGGAGGTCAATCTTCTAAAAATTCTGGAAAGAAGCATGAATTCTCTAAAAAAGAAGGAAGTCAATCTTCTAAAAATTCTGGAAAAAAACATGGTTTCTCTAAAAAGTAGCAAAAAACGCTATTCTATTTTAGTGAACCAGGATATTAATGTTGAGATAAAGTCCTATGAGGCCTTAAATTCCCCCCAAACCTCCGATCTGGATAAAAAAAATTAATAGCAGTAAAACATAAATTCATAACGATGAAATTTATCTATAAATTCTTATTTCTGTGCTTATTTTTCTATTCCGGCAATTTATTTGCCCAGAAGAATACGGTTGACTCAAAAGCCTTCAACATTTGGGGCTCTTCTGACTATTTAATTAGCGCAAAAACCTCAGGAAACGCCTATCTTTTCACCATGTATTCCCTGCAGGATGGGCTTTCCAGCCCAAATAATGTATCCTTTGCCATAAGGCCATTGACCAAAGAATCCTTTATCCAAAGTTTCTTCACCAATTATGCCAAATTTCAAAATAAGATCACCGAAAAGCAGCAAATACTTGAAGTACCCAAAGATATCAGTTACGATATTACCAAGCCCGACACCTCCAAGTCAGTGGCCTACAAAAAGCTTGAAGCGGAAGCAACCAAACTTTTCTACTTATTCGTTGCGGAAAGCATTGTTTACGAAGACCGCGGCAATGAACCGATAGCCGGAACGATTTGCTACGTCGACAGCTTATTGATCTTAAGAAGAGACATCAATGGGCAAACCTTACAAAGCAGGATATTGCGGTTATGGAAAGTTTATAAAAAGGATCGGAAACTGGTAAAAAATTTACTTAAAAAAAGTGCCCTGGATGATTATCTCGATTCCGGAGAATCTGTATCCTTTGAAACCCTCAAGGATCTGTTGGAGGAGTATGGGGAAGCTGGTTCCACTGATACCATATCCAGGGAATTTGATTTTTTAAAAATAATGGAACAGCTGAACAAACGCAGGTTCCTCAAAGAAAAGGAGACGGAGTTCTTACAAATGAGAGCGAGAGACCGGCAAGCTCAATACGAATTGAAACTCCTTGAATTGAATGACAATGGGCAAGCATTAAAAGCTAATAAGGACTCCTTGAATTTTTTAACGAATATCCTGCCTAAATTAGACACTTTAAAATCTCTTGAAATCAAGCGAAAAATCCTTACTAATTCCTTAAAGGAAGCCCATGAAAATTATAAACAGTTTGGAAGAATAATAGGAGAAATGGAACCTATTTATATTCAATATAGTGACCTTAACTTCGACATAGGAGCCCCCAAAGAGAAGATTGAAGCCATAGGAACAAGGTTGGCGTATATTGATCAAATGATTTTGTCCTTCAATTGTAATGAATCAGCATGGCACAACAATGTTAACAAACTGATAGCCAGTGAGAAAAAGATTTTCGGGGAAACACTCAATCAAGAAAAACGAGCATTGGAATTAGCTGATAATCAGTCCGATTCCATGATGATAAAAGATAATATTATCATCTATGAAAGCATTATCCGAGCCTTCAATCGTTTTCCGGAAGTAAAACATCCTCAGCTCTGTGAATACGTTAACGCCTTAATCGCCTTAAATGAAGAACAGGACAAATTGATATCGCGATTTATGTTAAAACCTGAAATGGGTCAGATCCTGCCGGAGCGAACAGATACCCTTAAACTGGAGAATCCTAAAATAAAAATACCGAATTACACAACAAACATATCTGATGAGTTAATTTCCAATGTAGAGCAGGGGATTTCCTATATCAATTCAGATATCAAAAGCTTAAAAGAAAACAATGAGAGATTAGAAACAAAGAAAAAGAAAATTATCCAGACCATTGCTCAGCAGGAAGACCAATTGATCTTCAAAGATTTTAAAGTAGATAGTATAGTTATTGAGATCAATGAAGGCTTTATCGAGAATATCCTGATGGTAGGTAAAGTGAATGAATATGCAGATAAATACGGCCACCTGAAGATTGGATCTGATGGAAAGGCAGTGGCCTCTTTACGCACCTTAAAATTCGAGAACTCCTCTCCTATTGGCTTTTCCAGAAAACTGGATTTCGATGCCATCAAAGGGAAAAAGCTCTACACCCGTGGTGGTGGACGGACACAATACGAAACTGAATTGGAGGATGTATTAAGCCTCTACATTCAGGAACATGAGGTAGGCAGAAGGGATTATAGTCCCGCCAATCAAAAAGTGGTCCTTAAAAACAGTCTGCTCGGGCAAGCTGACTTGTGTATGGGCTTAAAAAAGGAAGCTACTTACAAATTGTTTGAAGCTAAAATTTTCAGTGACTTTGTCGGACTGGATGAAACCACACCCAATGGTTTGATTCAAACGGAAATCAGCAAACGAATCAACCTGCTGACCAGCAGGAAACCTTTCCAGTTTGTCAGATTTGCCGGAATGCGCAATGAATGGAATTTTGGAATCGTTTCTTTTGTTGAACCTTCCCTGACACTTTCTAAAATTGAGAACAATAATAAATTTCTGCCGCTGAATAGTGAAGATCGTTTCATCAGCAATCAATATGCGCCGATTAAATACACCTCAACGCTCCAGCTGAAACAATTCGAAAACTTCAGTGCAGGTGCCCATGCCAATTTATTTTTGTTGGACATCCCGAATATAAAATCTACTTTTTTCCTGAATTATGGGTTCCGCTACGGCCGCACTGGTGTTCAGGACTCCATCCGCAGAGCAACAAACAACGTGGTGCAGGTCGATGAAAATTCAGTCCTGGAGTTTGGGGTAAATACCTTTGACGTTTCCCAGGAAATCATGTGGAATATTTATGCCGATGAACGATATGGATTCTCTATGAGCTGGCAGCATCATTGGTTTTATTTAAGAGACAATCGTTTCCTACAGGTCGCCAACAATGCTTTTTTTGACAATCAGGTGATCGATCCAGACAAAAAAGCAAACCAATTTAATACTTTCCGTTTTTTGATAACATTAGAACAATCCTCCAATAATAAAGGAAGGCTCTTTTTCCGCTACACCTATAATTGGCAACAAGGTTTTTGGCGAACAGGCTTCCACCAGGCCCAGGTTGGTTATTCTTTTTTCTTGTTGGGACGCCCCACGGAAAATCAGTAACAATAATTCATTAATCTGATTGTCAACATCTTACAGAAAACCCCGCTGTCTTCATCTAATTGACAGCAATAAATATTATCAAATGTCAAACTGCCAAAAGCTCATTCAACCGAATGGGCTTTTGGCGTATAATTGCATCCCCTTTTTTGTCTTTTTGTAATCAGAATTTATTTTCCAATTAAATCTTTAAGATCCCGCATCTTATTTTTACCCGGGTTATACTTCATTTTCCATAAACTATAGACACCTGGAAATTGTATTCAAAAACAAAACATCCAACAAAATGAGCCATTTCCTAAAATTAAAAACTACCCTCTTATTGTTGCTGATCGGATTGACTTCACAAAGCATCGCCCAAAATCCTTACTTCCCCAAAACCCTCAATATGCGGGAACGGGCAGAAGTAATTGATGCATGGCTCGAAGAACGAGTGGAAACCGTATTACCAACCATCATGCAACGCTCAGGCATCGATATGTGGATCGTCATTGCCAGGGAATACAATGAAGACCCTGTCATCAAAACCCTCTTGCCTGCTACCTGGCAATCTGCCCGTAGAACGACCATATTGATCGCCTACGATCCGGGAAATGGACAACCTTTGGAGACCTTCGGTATGTCCCGATACAATACTGGTAATGTATTTAAAACCAAATGGGATAAAGATACCCAGCCCGATCAATGGAAAGCCCTGGCGGATATGATCGTTGAGAAAGATCCGAAAAAAATCGGCATCAACAAATCTGAGACTTTCGGACTGGCCGATGGCATTTCCTCCACACATTATGATCAATTGATGGAGGTACTGCCAGAAAAATACCAATCCAGAGTGGTGAGTGCAGAAAACATCGCCATCGGATGGCTGGAGACCAGAACGGAATCAGAGATGATCGTATATCAGAACCTGGTCCGTATGGCCCACCAGATCATTGCAGAAGGATTCTCGGAAAAGGTAATCCAGCCCGGTATCACCACTACTGATGATGTGGTCTGGTGGTACAGAGACAGGATCCGGGAACTTGGGTTTACGGCCTGGTTTCACCCTTCCGTGGCCATCCAACGGGCCGATCCGGAAAGTTTTGATCATTTACGCAGTTTTTCTGAACGCCCCGATAAACAGATCATCATGCCCGGAGATCTGTTGCACGTGGATTTTGGTATTACCTACCTGAGATTGAATACAGACACCCAGCAGCATGCCTATGTTTTGAGACCAGGCGAAAAAACCGTGCCTGATTATTTGGTCACTGCCTTCAAAAAAGGTAATCGAGTTCAGGATATTCTCACCTCCCAATTTAAAACCGGAGCGACTGGTAATGAAGTTTTAAAAGCTACCCTGGATCAATGCAAAACAGAAGGTATTAAGGGTGTCATCTACACCCACCCGATTGGATTTCACGGCCACGGAGCAGGACCAACGATTGGGTTGTGGGATCAGCAAGGTGGTGTACCGGGTAAAGGGGATTACCCGTTGTATGACAATACCGCCTACTCCATTGAGCTCAACGCCGGTGTTTATATCGAAGAGTGGAAAAAAGAAATTAGAATAATGCTGGAAGAAGACGCCTTTTTCGATGGAAAAAATGTTCGTTATATTGATGGCAGGCAAACGGAGATCATGACGATTCCCCGGAAGTTATATCCAAATGAGTAACCCTTTTGGGGATAAACACTAAATACGTCATTCCGGAAAATAAACCCATCCGGCAACTTTTTACTTTTGCAGCCATTATAAGTATAACACACTTCGGGGGCTTTTCATGCGTTTTACCAAAAACTCCCTGAAATTAACTGACAGGGAGTTTATCTTTGTATAAATCAATCAACCATGGAAGAAAAATTCATTCAGGCTTTATTCCGCGAACACCAGGAGTGTAAACACCGTGTTCCACCCGAATTGGTGTACAATTGGATCGACGATATGCTGGAGTTCCTGTTTCCGCAGTTCAGCAATAAACAGTTTGAAAACCTCAGGGCTTTTGAATTACATTATACGAACTTGAAACTGAATCTCTTCAATTTATTAAATCGCCTTCCGGAACCTTGTCGAATGAGTACCGAGGAAGTAGAAATGCGTTTCTTCGATCATCTTCCCGAGATAAAAGCCATGTTACTGGAAGATGCCAGGGCCATCCTTGCCGGAGACCCTGCTTCCATCAACCTGTCGGAAGTTATTCAAACCTATCCGGGGTTTTACGCCATTGCCATACATCGGTTTGCACACACCTTCCTGCGCCTGGAAATTCCGGCATTGCCACGTATACTCACTGAATACGCACACAGAAATACCGGCATCGACATCCACCCCGGTGCACAGATCGGACGTCGGTTTTGCATGGACCACGGTACCGGCATCGTTATTGGTGAATCAGTTGAGATCGGAGATGATGTAAAAATATACCAGGGAGTAACCCTGGGAGCACTGAGTGTTGAAAAGGAATTGGCCAAAACCAAAAGGCACCCCACTATTGAAAACAATGTCGTCATCTATGCCGGAGCAACCATTCTCGGAGGCGATACGGTCATAGGAGAAAACAGCATCATTGGCGGTAATGTGTGGATCACCAAGAGTGTAGCGCCTAATTCTAAGGTTTATTACCAACGGGAAAAGCAAATACAATAAGCTCAACTAACTGAGGATAACAAGAAAAAACTTTCTTAAAACCCTGGCCGTACTGCCAATAATTGGAGCTGTTATGAAATTAAAAGATCTGAACACAATGACCGGCCCAATGAGCAATACTGAGCAAATGCCCGTATTGTTCCTCGGTCATGGAAGCCCCATGAATGCCATTGAAGAAAATGAATTCGTTCAGGGCTTTCGGAAAGTAGGCACAGCAATCACAAAACCCAATGCCATCCTTTGTATCTCTGCTCACTGGGAAACAAAAGGTACCTACGTCACCGCTATGGAAAATCCGCGAACCATCCACGATTTCGGCGGTTTTCCAAAAGAACTATACGAACAACAATACCCGGCACCCGGAAGTCCCGAACTGGCCAGGGAGGCTCAAAAATTGGTCACAAGAACCAAAGTGGAGCTTGACGACCACCAATGGGGACTTGATCATGGTGCCTGGACAGTCATCAGGCATATGTATCCAGATGCGGATATTCCTGTTATCCAAATGAGCCTGGACTATACCAAACCGCCGCAGTACCACTACGAACTGGCCAAAGAACTGGCTGCTCTCCGAAAAAAGGGCGTGCTCATAGTTGGCAGCGGCAACATGGTACACAACTTGAGGATGGTGGCCTGGGATAAACTGGATGAGGTAGGTTATGGTTACGACTGGGCCATCGAGGCCAGTGAAAACATGAAAAAATGGATCATGGAAGGCGATCACAAGCCTCTGATCAACTACTCCGCTCAGGGAAGAGCCTTCAACCTCGCCATACCTACTCCGGAACACTATTTGCCGTTATTGTATGCAATAGCATTAAAAGATGATATGGAAGAACTAAATTTGTTCAATGACAAAGCGTTGGCCGGATCGTTGACGATGACGTCTTTAAAGATCGGGTAATTATAAGGAAGGTTCAGGGAGGTTTGGAAGGACACAAATCCCCGCAAACCCTGAAAGCGTAACTTGGAACATGCAACCCGAAACGCGAAACCGGACAGAACCGCAGAATCCAGAATGTAAGATTTAGAATGTAGAATTTTAAAACAGAAATAATCCTATGTCAACAATATTAGACCTTATCGGCAATACACCCCTGATTGAAATTAAAAATGTAATCTCCAAACCAGGTATAAAAATCTATGGTAAACTCGAAGGGCAGAACCCGGGGGGCAGTGTCAAGGACCGTGCAGCCTATGGGATGATCAAAGGGGCACTTGACCGTGGAGAAATTACCCGGGACACCCACCTGGTGGAGGCTACCAGTGGCAATACCGGAATCGCCCTGGCGATGATCGCCCGTTTATTTGGCATCCCAATTACCCTTATCATGCCGGAAAATGCGACTAAAGAACGGGTACAGACCATGCGGGCATATGGGGCTGAAGTACTACTCACTCCACAGGAAAAAACGATTGAATATTCCCGGGAACTGGCCGAAGAAATGGCTGGCAAAGACGGCTGGCATATGCTCAACCAGTTTGGTAACGATGATAATTGGGGCATGCACTACAAAACCACCGGTCCGGAAATATGGCAGGATACACAAGGGAAAGTCACCCATTTTGTTTCTTCCATGGGCACAACGGGATCCATTATGGGCACTTCAAAATACTTAAAAGAACAAAATCCGGATGTGGAGATCATTGGAGTTCAACCGACAGCAGAGGGCGGCATTCCGGGCATCAGAAGGTGGAGCCCTGAATTTCTGCCAAAAATATTTGACCCCAAAAGAGTTGATCGTACTATTGATGTGTCGCGTGATGAGGCTGTTGCCACCATGAAAGCGCTGGCCAGTGAAGAAGGTATCTTTGCCGGCATGAGTAGCGGTGGCGCTGTCACAGCAGTTCGCAAACTGATTGACACCATTGATTCCGGGGTTGTGGTATGCATCATTTGCGACCGGGGGGACCGATACCTTTCAAGTGGTATTTTTGAATAAATAGCGCGTTGAATCAAAATTCAGCGTTCCGGGATACCGTGATCACCAGAACGAAACCAATTGAAACCATTTTGGAACGCTTGAAACAATATGGAACTCAATTAATCAGAACTCCGAAGTTTCTATTTCTGAATGTCGGATAATGAATCTTCCCTAAACAAGTACCAAAACCATGGGCAAAAAATTCAACCAAATACCTGACAAGTATAAATTTTTCATAGAGGATCAAAAGGTATTTTTCACCGCTACTGCTGCCAAGGATGGCAGGATCAATATTTCTCCCAAAGGAATGGATACCCTTCGGGTGCTGGATGAAAATACCGTCGTTTGGCTAAACCTGACAGGCAGTGGTAATGAAACAGCAGCCCACCTGCTCGAAAATGACCGCATGACCCTTATGTTTTGTGCATTTGAGGGACCTCCGACCATTCTCAGACTTTTTGGTCATGCCCGGGCCTTGCGCCCAGAGGATGCTTCCTGGTCTAAATACATTGATATGTTTCCGGAATATCGCGGTGCCAGACAAATAATCCTGATGGAAATTGACCTGGTGCAAAAATCCTGCGGATATGCGGTTCCGCTATATGAATACCGAAGAGATCGCGATGTTTTGACGCAATGGACCGACAAAAAAACGGATGTTGAACTAATTGCCTATCAACGAGAAAAAAACAGTACCAGCCTTGATGGCAAACCGACAGATATTGCCCCTGCCTAGAGGATTTATTGTTCTAAACAAAAAGGTTTAAAAAAAGCCTGGCTTTCCTTTTTATTCTCGGCTCAAAAGTCTAAATTTGCGGCGATTTTAGAATACTCATTTTCAGGAAAAAGGCGATAACGAAAAGGCGCAATACATTTTTCGCACCAAAAATTATCCTGTTAAAATGGAATAATGCCTTTTTCCTCACAACTTAAACTATAATTTGATATGGCAAACATCGGTCACGTTAAGCAGGTTATCGGACCAGTAGTTGACGTAAGTTTTTCTTCGGAAGGCTCCGAACTTCCTGAAATTTACAGCGCTCTCGAAATTAAAAGACCTGATGGCTCAGTACTCGTATTGGAAGTACAGCAGCACCTTGGTGAAGACAGTGTGCGTACTGTAGCCATGGATGCAACTGACGGCCTCAGTAGAGGCACAGAAGTAATTGACACCAAAGGTCCTATTACCATGCCTGTAGGTGAGGAGATCAAAGGCCGCCTTTTCAATGTTATTGGTGAGGCAATTGATGGCATCGGTCCGGTTCCTAAAGATGAAAATGCATATGGAATCCACCGTAAGCCCCCTATTTATGAAGAACTCTCTACGGAAAAGGAAGTACTCTACACCGGTATCAAGGTAATCGACCTTATTGAGCCATACATGAAAGGTGGAAAGATCGGACTCTTCGGTGGTGCGGGTGTTGGAAAGACAGTACTTATCATGGAGCTGGTTAATAATATTGCAAAGGCCTATGAAGGTATTTCTGTATTTGCCGGTGTTGGTGAACGTACCAGAGAGGGTAATGACCTGTTGAGAGAATTCCTCGAATCCGATGTAATCAACTACGGTAAAGAATTCAAGCATTCCATGGAATCCGGTGGATGGGACGTTTCCAAAGTAGATATGGAAGCCCTTAAGACCAGTAAAGCAACCCTTGTTTTCGGTCAGATGAATGAACCTCCCGGAGCACGTGCGCGTGTAGCTTTATCAGGATTAACCATGGCGGAATACTACCGTGATGGTGACCTTAGTGATCCAAACGGAGGACGTGACATCCTGTTCTTTATCGATAATATTTTCCGTTTCACCCAGGCAGGTTCTGAGGTGTCGGCCCTTTTGGGACGTATGCCTTCAGCGGTAGGTTACCAGCCAACGCTGGCAACTGAGATGGGTATGATGCAGGAACGAATTACTTCCACCAAACGCGGGTCCATTACTTCTGTTCAGGCGGTTTACGTACCTGCGGATGACTTGACTGACCCGGCTCCGGCGACAACCTTTGCCCACCTGGATGCCACCACCGTATTGAGTCGTAAGATTGCTTCTTTGGGTATCTATCCTGCTGTGGATCCTCTCGATTCTACTTCACGTATTCTCGATCCGGTGATCATCGGTAACGAACATTACAACTGTGCAGAAAATGTAAAACAAATCCTCCAGCGCTATAACGAACTCCAGGATATTATCGCCATCCTCGGTATGGACGAATTGTCCGAAGAGGACAAGAAAGTGGTTTCCAGAGCTCGTAGAGTTCAGCGTTTCCTTTCGCAGCCTTTCCACGTAGCAGAACAATTTACTGGTTTGGCTGGAGTATTGGTTCCAATCGAAGAAACCATTCGTGGATTTAACATGATCCTGAACGGTGAAGTTGATGAATATCCGGAGGCAGCATTCAACCTTAAAGGAACGATCGATGATGTGATCGAAGCCGGTAAGAAAATGTTGGCTGAAGTAGAGGCTTAATTAAGGTAAACCTAAATTGAAACATGGATTTAACAGTTTTGACACCAGATATGGAAGTTTTCCAGGGTTCTATTAAATCGGTTAAAGTACCGGGGAGCAATGGACAATTCCAGGTATTGAAAAACCACGCTCCTGTCGTTTCTTCTCTGGAAGAAGGGGATGTTTACATCGTAACCGGAGAAGATGAATTCAAACTCTACAATGATGAAACGAGAGAAATGCAACCGATGACCGAATCGGGCAGATCCGTTTCTTTTCACATTGCAGGAGGGTTTATCGAGGTTTTGAATAACAAAGTTTCGCTCCTCGTAAGCGGAGTGGCAGACATAAAGTAATCCTTTCGGGATAAAACAAACCGAAAAAACTAAGGGGCAAACGACTACGCGCGTTTGTCCCTTTTTTTATTGTTTATTATAAGCTATTGGAAGGAATATCCCAGATGGAATCTCAACAATACATCCGGGTATCCCTGGGAATCCCCGGGCTGCAGTATTTCCAGGGCGAATAAATCCCGATTGAGGTATTCTCCGTCCGCAGGAATGCCTTTGGAATTTTGAATACGTACTCCCCTGCCGATCTGCAATCCAAATCCCAGGGAAAATTTATTAAACAATTGCCGCTCAATCCCAATACCTACATTCACTGAAAAGCGATGTTGCTCCAGTTGAAAAACAAGCCTTTGCTGGTAAGCAAAATTGTCCCGCCAAAAGGTACCGCGACGATCGGAATTCCAATAAATATAACGAGCAGCTACCGAAAAGTAGAAATTTTCAAATTTAGATACTTTGGTCTTTCCTATATAATACCGGTATTCCGAAAGAGCCCGTACCCCGTTAATTTTGATGAGGTCGACATCATTATCACGAATATCAAACACATAGCCCAGTTCATTCTGCCAGGCATGTTTTGGTTTAAAACGGTATTCCAGCCCAAACTGTAGTCCGGGAGAATTTATACTCACTAATGCTTCAGAACAAAACTTTAAGGTAAGCTCAGGATGTTGAAAACTTACCTGGCCAACGGTTGCACTGGTAACCGGCAAAAGGACCAATAATAAAATCAGTTGTCTTAAAATTTTCATAGAATTATTCACCGATATTTATTACAGAAACCCGCTTGATATCCTCCAGGTCAGTATAATCGAACTGATGCACACTCTCCGGCCCGACAACTAGCAGCAATCCATTAAGTGGAATGACATCATAAGTCACAAAGTCATTAAAATGGGCAATCTGCTGAATCGCCAGCGGATCAGTCACATCGTATATTTTTAAACCTGCTTCATTATCGCAAACAAAAAGGGTTTTCCCGTCAAGCCCTACACCTTTAGGGTTGACCATCTCATATTCTGCAATCAACTTAGGAGCTGTAAAATCCGTAATATCGAAAATTTCGAGGCTGTTAACTTCATTGATAACCGTTCCGGCACCACAGACAAAACTCCTGAAATCTGAATTCAGGGTAACATAGGCAAAACTGTCATTGGCCACCACAGGATCACAGGGGTAGATCGGGAAAATATCATAAGAAAAAGTGGCCGAAAATTCAGGAATTCCCTGGTCATTTATGGTGTACAGATACAATCCGCTACCTGAACCAATGAACAAGCGGTCGTCAAGATTAAAAATAGACTCAATCCGATCACCGATTTGCTGTTCGTTCACCAATTGGGGCAGATCGGGATTTGCAAGGCTTAGCGTACGGATTCTTTCTTCATCCACCAAATATAAAAAATTACCTACGATCATAGACCGTGCATAAGAACCGGCAGTTCCGGTATCTGAGCTTGGGGCAATTGAATCACTTTTGGCACACTGTACCAATACAGCGGCGACAAACAGGAAAAATGATATGCGAAATAATATCCTGGACATGATTATGTTTTTTTTATTTTATAGAAAAATTCAAATCAGATGTGAGGATCATACAAGCCAGGCCTGATAAATCCTCCTCCCCACTACCTATTTCCAGCAATCAGGATTATTCAGGGTAGCCTCTTCCCAACCGACTACGATACCCAAACCTTCTTCTACACATTCAAAATATCCCTGGTATGCTTCGGGGTGAGCCTGGGAAGCCTTCGGGAAAATATCCTTCACCCGGCTGACAACGGAAATATTTTCCAGATCAGTTATGTCCAGAGTGACCAGATCTGTATAATTATCAGCATATAACCGATTCCCCTTGATGGCAATATCTTTATTCGCAGGAATTTGAATGAATTTAATCTTATTGGGATTGGCGGGATCAGCATTATCAATGATATGGATGCCCTTGTAAAGCTCATTGACATAGAGCAAGCCGTCTTTGTAATAAATTTTGCCCAGTTTTTCCATAACTACCGGCTCTTTGACCAGTATTTCCTGCCAGTCTGATACAGATGAATAAATAGGCCTCATACCCTCTACTTCTCCTACATCTGCAATCTGGTTGCCGAATTCAGGCTCTAAGGGGCAAGCAAGCAGTATCGTGGAGGTTAGCACCAAAAGAAAGATTTTCTTCATTGGAATATTGTTTTGAGTTCGTGTGGATTAGTTAAAAAGCAAGAGCGTTATTACCGGTTATCCGGTTGGTGAATAAAGGCTTTTTCTTACATTTTTAACACTTACATGCCTAATGTTCTAAAAATATAAAAAAACAGGCAAACAAGGATGCCGGAACAAAGCTATTTTTGTCCGGTACCATCGTTTGCCTGCTTTCGGGTTAATTTACCAGCAATCTTTTCTTCTACCTTTCATTTTCAGTCACAAAAGCTACATTGTCTGTCGGTTCAGCTTCAGAAATTACCATGGGGATTTCCGTTTTAATACTTTTCTGTTGGGCACTGGAAATCATATTAAAAGACTTTCCAAATAACTGCTGAGCCTCCATTTCCCATAACTCATGATAAACTGCAATCAACTGGTCATAAACTTCCAGGTAAGCTTCATAATGGGTACTCCGGTCATTTTGAAGGGAAATGGCCGCTTTTTTAGGACTCTTAGGTTTATCCGGCAGATTCTGCGGATTGGTGATAAATTCTTTCGCTGCAGCCTTCAGGTGGTTAATTGGCATAATTTCCCCTTCCACCATCAAAGCATTCTGAGCGTTGACTTTCACAGAAAGCACATTGTTCTCGCTTACAATGGATTTAGGAGGAATATCCTCCCATACCGGTAGCTTGATCCGGATACCACTATCCTCCATAATGGTGGTTGTAACCAGGAAAAAAATTAATAAAAGAAAGGCAATGTCTGCCATTGATCCGGTATTGATACCGGGTGCTTTTCTCCGCTTTTTGTTTGTGTTCATTACAAAAATTTTAAGTTAATAAAAACGGCAGAAATTCGACATGACCAATATTCTAATAAGAGCTTGTCTAAATTTTCTAATGATTGGTAATCAATATTTTACCTAAGATTGCTTGCCGTAATACAGGAAAACTGGAAGGACTGGAAAATGGAACCAGCATAATCCTTTTCCACCTTTCCTTTCTTCCATTTTATCCGTTTTTCCTCATGAATTAGAATTTCTTTGCGGAAAAATTAAGGAATCCCAATAAAGTTTTTAAACATGCTATAGATTACAAGTAGAGCCACCCTTGCTATAAAAGATGAGAGAATATCGGCTTTTGACGTTTATGCGCTCAATTTTTAATTCTTTTTGTGTACTCGTGGCCGGAAAATTTGCAACTTTGTATTCTGTTCACAGAAATTATTTTAGGGAGAGTTCTGACGGCTTTACAGCCAAAAATCATTTATAATGAAATACGAACCAATCAATCCGGAATTATTCAATCTCAATCGCCAGCGTTTCATTCGTAAAATGCTTCCGGATTCTATCGCCATATTCAACTCGAATGATCTGATGCCCAGGAACGGGGATACTTATTTTCCCTTCCGTCAAAATTCAGACCTCTTCTATCTGAGTGGCCTGGACCAGGAAGAAACCGTGGTGGTACTTTTCCCAAATTGCATTAAGGAGGGTTTCGAAGAAGTGGCGTTCATCAAACGTACCAATGATTACATCGCACAATGGGAAGGCCATAAATACACCAAAGAAGAAGCCAGACAAATATCAGGTATCCGGAAGATATATTGGCTGGATGAAATGGATCCCATCCTGAACGAACTCATTTTACTGTCCAAGCGTATTTATGTAAATACCAACGAAAATGACAGGTACAACACGGAAGTTGAGTCAAGAGACATCCGTTTTGTCAAAAAACTCAGAGACCGGTACCCTGTTCATAAATACCACCGTGCTCAACCCATCATGAAAAAACTGGCAATGATCAAGTCGAGTTTCGAGGTTGAGGTAATGCAAAAAGCCATCAATATTACCGGATTGGCATTCAACAAGGTTTTGGAATTCGTTCGTCCCGGGGTTAAGGAATATGAAATAGAAGCCGAAATCACTGCTGAATTCCTGCGGAACAGGGCAAGCGGTCATGCCTATGAGCCGATCATCGCCTCTGGCAAAAATGCCTGCGTGCTCCACTACGTCAACAACAACCAGCAATGTAAGGATGGTGATCTGCTGTTGATGGACTTTGGCGCTGAATACGCCAATTACGCTTCTGACCTGACCAGAACTATTCCGGTAAACGGAAAATTCACCCAAAGGCAGGCAGATGTTTATAATGCGGTGTTGAAAGTCATGAAAATGGCCACCAATATGCTCCTTCCGGGAACTACGCTGGAAGAATACAACAAAGAAGTCGGCAAACTCATCGAAAGTGAATTACTGGATTTGAAATTGATCGATAAAACAGATATAAAAAACCAGGATCCTAACTGGCCTGCCTACAAAAAATACTTCATGCATGGTACTTCCCACCATCTTGGACTGGATGTACATGACTTGTCCAACCGATATGCACCTTTCCTCTCCGGCATGGTATTTACTTGTGAACCAGGGATTTACATCCCCGAAGAGAACATTGGAGTCCGTATCGAAAATGATATCCTGATCACGGACTTTGAACCGGTGGATCTCATGTCGCATATTCCCAGAGAAGTTGAAGAGATCGAAACACTGATGAACACAAAAGTCGATGTACAATTATAAAGTCCTGAAGGCAAAACGGACAACTACTTACGGTTGATCTGGATCAACTAAAACATCAATATAAAACAGGTATGAAAAAATTAGTCTTGCTATTGGCTTACATTATATTGCTTTGCCAATGTTCCCCTAAAAATAACAATACAACATCCGGATCACCTGAAATGCTCAAACATCATGAAGCAGCAGATCAGTTTTACTTGCAGCGCAGCTGGCCCGATGGTAAACTTGATTTCAAAGCTTATGACGCAGCCATAAAATCAGCCAAATCCCAAATGTTGCTGAAAAACGATTTGCCTGGTTTTGACAAAGCCTGGATAGAAAGAGGACCGGCAAATATCGGCGCTCGCATCAATACCATTGCTGTCCACCCGGAGAACAATCAGATAATTTATGTAGGTTTTGCCGTGGGGGGTGTTTTTAAAACGACAGATGGCGGCCAGAACTGGTTACCTGTCTTTGATCAGAATCCCTACCTGTCCATCGGGGATATTTTCATTGACCCTAACGATCCCGAAGTTATTTATGTCGGCACAGGAGATCCTAATATTTCAGGATATCCTTTCCTTGGTGATGGTATCCACCGCAGTGAAGATGGCGGCCAGAACTGGACTCACCTGGGACTGGAGGAGGAAAGGATCGTCGCCGAAATTATCGTCGATCCTGACAATTCTGATGTTATTTATGCAGCCTGTATGGGACTTCCTTTTGAAAGAAACCCTCAACGTGGTCTGTACAAATCAACCGATTACGGAGAGACCTGGACACAAATTTTATTTGCCGGGGAACAGGCGGGTATAATTGATATTGTCATGGATCCTTTTGATTCGCAAACGCTCTATGCTTCAGCATGGGACAGGATTAGAAACAACCAGGAATCTGTTGTCAACGGCCCCAATGCGAAAATTTATAAAACTACGGATGCCGGAGCCTCCTGGACAATCTTATCCGGCGGATTACCGCAGACGGAAACGGGGAGAATAGGGATTACCATCTCTCCTACCCAACCAGGCGTCATTTATGCTAAATATGTCAATAACGGGAGCCAGTTGGACAATGTCTACAAAAGTACGGACGCCGGACAAAGCTGGATTCCCATTATTGACTGGGAAGATGAGAACCTGGGATTGCCTGAAGGTATCCTGGGAGGATTTGGCTGGTATTTCGGAAAAATAAGATTGAACCCTTACAACCCCAATGAGATTTTCCTGCTGGGAGTCAGTCTTTGGAAAACCGAAGATGGCGGCGCCCATTGGATGGAGGCGGCCCCTCCCTGGTGGGAGTATATCGTACACGCAGATAAACACGATCTGGTATATATCGGGCAGGATTCCTTTCTCCTGGCTACAGACGGTGGCTTGTATTTGGCTACTGATAATCACACCACCTGGCAAGATGTTGAAAGTATTGCCGCCACGCAGTTTTACCGGGTAGCCTACAACCCTTTTAAACCAGATCATTATTACGGCGGGGCCCAGGATAATGGTTCTGTGGGTGGGACAGCCATTGAGGAAGCATGGAGCAGAATATGGGGCGGAGATGGCTTCCAGATGCAATTCCACCCCCTGGACAGCAATATCGTTTTCGCGGAAAGCCAGCGGGGCAATATTGTCGTCACCATAGATGGCCTATCCTCGGGCTTTTGGGATGACGGTACTTATGGCATCAACGAAGAAGACAGAAGAAACTGGGATATGCCTTACATACTGAGTCCTCAGGATCCGGATATAATGTATACGGGTACTTACCGGGTTTACAAAAGCCAGACCGGCAGCGTACCTTATTGGGAACCCATAAGCGGCAGTTTGACAGATAGTGTAACGTTCGGCAATTCCTTTCATACCATCAGTACCCTTGATCAATCTCCTTTACAGGAAGGCCTGGTTTACGTTGGCACCTCAGATGGCAATGTCAAAAGAACGGATAATGATGGAGGAGAATGGACCGATATAAGTGACGGACTACCAGAAAGATACATCACAAACATTAAAGCCTCCCCTGATTTTGCAGACAAGGTTTATGTTTCTGTTTCCGGGTATAAATACAATGATTTTGATCCACATATTTTCAGGTCTGATAACCGGGGGGAGAACTGGATAAATATTGCCGGTGACCTGCCCAACCTTGCCGTTAATGACCTTTATATTTTACCAGGTCATTCGGATTCCATAATTTTTGCCGGAACCGATGGCGGTGTATACGGGACGATAGACGAAGGAGGACACTGGCATCGTTTGGGGAACAATATGCCCATCATTCCGGTTTATGACCTGGAATTCAATGTAGCCAACAATGAATTGGTGGCCGGCACCCATGCCCGTTCCATCATGAGTTATCATCTGGACTCTTTACTGGTAATGCCTGAAATCAACACCCAAACCTCAGCGGTTGTGGAGGGCAATACCCTGATGGCGTTTCCTTCTCCCGCAAACAATCGGATAAACATAGACCACCATTTTAACAAGCCATCGCTATTGAAAATAATGGATGTATCGGGAAGAGTGATCCTGGAAAAAAAGGACTGGTTGAATACCGACATTGAGATTGAACACCTCGACGGAGGATTGTATTTCATTCATATTCAAGAAAACAGAAAAATATGGACAGGGAAGTTTGTAAAACAACCTTAGCATCTTATTCCAGGGCAGATTGGTTCTTCTGAAAAGTATAGGGATAGATTTTATCTCCCCTGAAAAGATAGAGCGTATCCGCATAGGCTTCTTTCCGGACCCGATCGCCGATCCTGGCAATATGGTTGAAGATTTTTTTATCGTTCAGGGAACTTGTGTAAGGTTTGAAGGTATAAGCGATATTACCTACTGTCAAATAAACACCGCGGGCACCGGCATCAAGGGAAGTAATTTCGCTGTCAATGGAAGCTGAATAAAATTGAAGAAAGTCTGCTTTCTCCTTTTTCCTGAAATAATGGATTTGGAAGACAGTCAGCAGTACCAATAAAATAGTACCCCCCAAAACTACCCGTTTCATTTTCCGGGAGTTTTTTTACCAACAGTGATATTACCAAAAGTAACCCTGATGGTCACATTCTGATAGTATTCCTGTTCTATGGGACGTACTTCCACTTGTTTGAGCACCTGGGTATTTTGCACCTCTTTTACATCGAATGATTTCGGCAGATTGATCTTGCCCTGCTTTGATGTGAGTTTGTATCCATACATGCCGGGATTGGGTGCATAGAGAAATACATCTGCTTTTTCGGCATCTACCGTTAGATCCAGCATTTCATCCTCTGAGAATATTTTTACCACCCCATAATAAGCCTGGATGTCATAAGATCCCCGGATATCATGCAACATGACGTCAGACCTGCGGGCATTGACGCTCATGCGGCCATCCAGTCTTTCCCCAATGAGGTCACCGAACCGGGTGGTCACCTCAATCAATCCCTGAATATCCACCAAATCAATCTTACTGAATTTACTATTGACCCTTAAGCTATTGGTAAGGTTGCTGATAGAAGCAGAGCCAAAATGGTTTTTCAGGTAAACGGGGCAAGTTTCGGGAAGTAAAATGGTATATTTTACAGATAATTTTGATTGTGGTTTTATTTGTCCTTCCGGTACAGAAACAAAGTTCCTGAGGTAAATTTTATTCTTCTCCCTTTTGGCTTCATAGGTAAGCTTTCCCAGGTCCTTTTCGGCGACAGCTTTTTCAGGATGTTTTGCGACGAGTTCGATCTTGATGAAGATTTGTTGTTTTTTCCAGCTTTCAATACTGACCTCCGCTTTTTCGCCTTCGATATTGATCTCGTCCCCTGTTTTATAATCAAACTTCTTTTCAACACTTTTGGTGACAACCTGGACGGTTGTTTGGGAAAAAGCAGGCACACCCGCAAGGATGCTGAAAAGGATTACTACAAAAAACGATAAAATATTTTTTACTACCATCACATTTAATCCATTAAATAAAAGTGGCTAATTTTTTGATCACTTCAGTTCTCTCCATCTCGATTTCCCTGATATTTTCAATAAATTCTCCATCTGTTCCATATTGGTCCATCATGGCTTCAATATCAGCTTTAGCTTCATTTAATTCGTCTAATTCATATTTTAATTCCTGAATTTCCGGTATTTGTCCCAGGTAATCATTACCCTCCAGTTCCGCCAACACCACTTCAAAATCGGCTTCATCCGAATTCCAGTCACTCGCAAAAGCGGCTTCTTCAAGGACTTCCTCCGAATAGGTAATTTGAGTGTCTGACTGAAAAGACCTCAGCAAAACAGAGGTTAATATTATTCCAAAAGCTGCTGCTGCCACGGCGACCATCCTTTTGACTCCAATGGGTATGACAACTGCTTTTCCAGGCTTTTGGGATTCAGAAAGCTGGCCTTCTATACCATCCCAGATAAAAGCAGGCGGGGTATAGAGCGGAAGGTTATTTGCTGTATCAGCGATAACTTCATCTTGTTCGATGGCGATCATTTCGCTCTCTACCCTACCCCAAATTTCAGCGGGGGGAGTATATTGTGGTAATTCCCTGATGGCCTCGTCCAGTATATTTTTATTTAATTCTCTCATTACTCAGGATAATGTGTTATATGATTTTCCGGCCTTCCAATAAGGAAACCGGTAATCATATCGGACTTAATGATTCATTAACTTTCCTATGGTTTCCCGGAGTCGTTTTTTAGCATAGAACAATTGCGATTTTGAAGTACCTACTGAAATGTTCAGCATTTCTGCTACTTCCTTATGGGCATAGCCTTCCACTTCGATTAAAACGAAAACAGCACGATAACCATCCGGCAAGGCTTTGATAGCCTTCTCCAGATACTCAACATCAAGCCGCGTGCCCCAATCAATGGTTTTTTCTTCAGCCCTGTAATCCAGCGGCTCCGTATATTTTTGTTTTTTGATGTGTGTCAGAGCGGTTCGGACCACGATGGTCTTTATCCATGCTCCGAGGGTTGACTCTTGCCTAAACCGTGGCAAAGCTCTGAAAACCTTTACGAAGGCTTCCTGCAAAACATCATTGGCAGATTCAAATTCACCTGTGATCCTGTAAGCAATGGTGTACATAGCCTTACTGTATCGTTGGTACAAATCTCTCTGTGCTAAGCGGTCGTTGGCTATACAGGCTTCAATGAGTTCTGCTTCTGTCATTCTTAGAGTTAACGCCATGGCAAGTCAAAAGTCCAAAATCAATTGCTGTGTAAAAAACGAATCTTTGAACTAAAGTGTAATCGCCACGGTAAATGGTTGTATCTGTGATGAAAAAAAGTACAAATTATTAACGCAGGGATGTAGAAATTATTCAATAGCCGGAACATTAATGATGATCCGCACGGAATTATATAACCACTGGGTTCAGAAGACAGGCACAGAGAACACTGAGAAAGAATAATGCAGGTAGAGTGAGGGCGTCCAAAGAAACCTAAACAAAACACAGCAATTACATCAACTCAACCTCTGTTACTCCATCTCCGCCATTATCATGGGCAGGGTGGGCAACATTCATTGGGACATTATATTCTCTGAGTTTCTTGCGAACGACATTACGCAAAGCGCCGGTTCCTTTACCATGGACGATCTTGAGGTGAGCGGCATTGGCCATCAATGCATTATCTACAAAAGCCTCCACTACTTTCATCGCTTCCTGGATGGTCATACCGCGGATGTCGAGTTTGCTGTCAAAACCTCCGGAAAGGTTGGCCGTTGAGGTCTGGATACTTTTAGAGCCCCGGACATCCAGCGGTTCATTGGCGTGCTGCAAATCTCTCATGTTGATCACCATACGCATGTCGCCGATCAACACAACTGCTTTCTTTTTATTGATAGATTCCACCAAACCGGTAGCTCCGCCGGTTTTGAGTTTCACGAAATCCCCTTCCCGGATCTCCCGGTCCTTGTCACTGCCTGCCTTGGGTGGTTTGTAATAAATATCTTCTTTGAGTTCATGGACTTCCTTGGCCAGTTCCTGGCGTTCGCTTTTGACCTCGGCGGCTATTTTCTTGGCTTTTTCCAGGTTTTGCTGCTCCTTGATCTCCCGAACAAGCTTCTCAAATTCTTTGTTGGTCTGAGCGGCCAGTTGGAGCGCATTCTCTTTGGTTTCAAGCTTCATCTTTTTCCTTCTGTATTCAAGGTCTCTGTGAAGATTGTCGTAGTTTTTGATGAGCCTTTCCAGGTTGCGTTGTTTTTCCTCGAGTTCCCGGATATGATCTTCGGCTTCCTTTTTTTCCTGCTGCAAATCAACCAGCAGTTCATCTACCGCTTTTTCATTCTCCCCGGCTTTATGCCTGGCGTAATTCAAAACCTTTTTTCCCAGTCCGCTTTTCTGGGCTATTTCAAAAGCATAGGAACTCCCCGGTCTCCCGATCTTAAGATAGTAGGTAGGCGATAGCGTTTCCTTGTCAAAAGTCATGGCAGCATTGAGCAAACCCTGCGTTTTAAAGGCGAATATCTTGAGATTGGAATAATGTGTTGTGATGACGCCAAAGACTTTTTGAAAATTGATCTCTCGCAACACTGCCTCAGCTATGGCACCTCCGATCTTAGGGTCCGTACCGGAACCAAATTCATCGATGAGAATCAGGGTGTTTTTATTGGCTTTCTCTATAAAGGATCGTGCATTAGCCAACCTGGAACTATAAGTACTCAAATCATCCTCCAAGGATTGCTGGTCTCCTATGTCTGCAAAAATCTGGTCAAAAATCCCCATCTCCGATTCCGGATCAGCAGACACCAGTAAACCTGATTGCACCATCAGTTGCAGCAATCCGGCCGTTTTCATGGTAATGGACTTACCACCGGCATTGGGACCGCTCAACACCAGTATCCGGTTGGGAGGGAAAAGCGTCATGTCAAAAGGAATAGTAGCTTTGCCCAACTCCTTGTTTTTCAGATAAAGCAAAGGATGGAAGGCTTTTAACAATCCGATGCGTGGTTTGGCTTTTATTTTTGGTTTGTTGGCTTTCATCATTACCGCCACAGAAGCTTTGGCCTGAATGGTATCAAAATGCACCAAAACACCGATATACGTGTGCATATGGGAAACATAAGGCCTCAGGGTAGTACTTAAGTCCTGCAGGATCCGGTATATTTCTTTCTTTTCTTCGGTTTCAAGATCGAATATATCATTATTGATATCTATGATGCCTTCCGGTTCGATGAAAGCTGTTTTTCCTGTAGTGGATTCATCGTGAATGATCCCGCGCAGTTTTCTTTTGTGTTCCGCCGGGACACTTAAAACACGGCGCCCGTTTCTGAAACTCTCCACATTGTCGGTAAGCCAGCCCTTTTTTTTGAGATCATTGATGATGATCCGGAACTTCCGGTCCAGTTCTTTTTGTTTGGAAATCTGAAGTTTTTTAATCCGCAGCAACTGGGCAGAAGCATTGGGTTTGATGTTTCCCTCTTCATCCACAACCTGATCAATGACTGCGATCAATTCCTGATCAAAATCTATCTTCCGGATGATATCGTACATCACGGGATAGGCGGATTGGCGGCCTTTGTTAAAAAAACGAAAGGCACCTCGCATAAAGGAGAGTACCTTGTGAATCCGCTGCAAGCCCTCAATAGGGAGCACATAATTCTCCACACTCAGCATTTTGAGGTCTTCCTCTATATCCTCATAGGCATGAACGGGAAAATGGTCATTTACCGAAAGTGCCGTACAAAATTCGTTGACTTCATCAAGTCTCCTTTCTATGACTGCTAAATTTGTCATTGGCTTAATGGTACGAATCTCCTGTTCGCCCAATAGCCCCAAACAACGAACAGCCACCAGGTCAAGTACCTTATCGAACTCGAGACTCGAGTATATATCTTTCGGTTCCAACGTTACCATGTTCTTCAAAATCCTGAAATTTGCGCAAAATTACGACTATTTGTAAACAAATCGCAAGGTTATGAGTTCCATCAAGGACAGAATTATTTATTTATATTTTCATTTATAGTAAATCCGTTTGAGATTGTGCAGGCAATCCTTCTATATTTGCGAAAATTTTCAACATGGCAGAATCGGTAAAACCATATTCAGAAGAAGGTAGTAAAAAGAGGGGCAAGTATCCCGGATGTTGAGTACCATCGCGCCTGACTATGACTTCTAAACCATTTGCCTTTCCGGAGAGATGGCAGTATCATCTGGCGCAGAAAGACCGTTGACAGCCTTAAAGAAAGTGACCCTAAAGTCATCATGGATATGGCTACAGGTACCGGAGACCTCGCCATCACGGCTGCCAACCGTTTAAATCCCGAAAAAATTGTCGGAGTGGACATTTCTGTCAATATGCTGGATATTGGCCGCAAAAAGATTTCCAAAAAAGGCATGGAAGGCATCATCAGCATGCAGGAAGGCAGCGCTGAA
This sequence comes from uncultured Bacteroidota bacterium, assembly GCA_942492125.1. Classification (GTDB taxonomy): domain Bacteria; phylum Bacteroidota; class Bacteroidia; order Chitinophagales; family Saprospiraceae; genus BCD1. Next base: position 135,992 of record CALODM010000013.1, on the reverse strand, counting down.
AATTTACCCTTCCCGGACAATACGTTTGACGCAATAACCGTTGCATTTGGTGTGCGTAATTTCGAAAACCTGAACAAAGGACTACAGGAAATGAACCGGGTTCTAAAAACAGGAGGAACATTGGTGGTGCTGGAATTTTCACAACCCAGGGTTTTTCCTTTCAAACAGGTTTTTAACGGTTACTTCAAATACATTTTGCCGCTTATCGGCAGGATCACCTCCAAAGATCCAAAAGCCTACAAATACCTGTATGAGTCGGTACAGGCTTTTCCTTCAGGAGGTGAGTTTGTCAATTTTTTAAAGAACAACGGATATAAATCAAATAAATGGATACCGCTAACGCTCGGAATTTGCTCAATTTATCTTGGAAAAAAATAGGCTTCGCCCTTTTGTTGTTGGTGTCAGTATCGCCCTTATTCGGACAAATTGGCGGCAAAGGCAATTACAACTTTTACGACTTCCAACAAAAGAATTATTACTTTGGAATAACCCTGGGTATCAACTCGTCAAGTTTCACCCCTTATAGATCCAAGGCTTATATCTATAGCGACAGTATCAATGTCGTGGAATCCCTGAGAGGCCCCGGATTTAACCTCGGGATTGTTACCAATCTCAAAATCGGCCAGTATTTCGATTTTCGGTTCCTCCCTACCCTGTCGTTTTCTGAAAGAAACCTGCAATACTCCAGATCTAGCAGAGTAACACCGATAACGCAGCGAAAAGTAGAATCCGTGTTTGTGGAAATGCCCTTTCATTTCAGGTATAAATCGGCCCCCTACAAGGATAAACGGGTTTTTGTGATCGCCGGCGTCAAATACTCTTTTGATGTAGCCAGCGATGCGGAGCGAGAAGAAATGAATCCATTGTGAAAATATCTCCGCACGACTTGTCTTTGGAATACGGGGCCGGAATACAGTTTTTCTTCCCCTATTTCATTTTTTCACCTGAGATCAAAATTTCTCATGGTATAGGTAATACCCTGTTATTCAATCGAATTTGGCGGAATCTGCGGTTCTGGAAAAGGTGCTGTCCAGAACGTTTACCATTTCCCTGCACTTTGAAGGATAGTAAAAATTGTGTTGATTTGGTAAGCATTGAACTTGCCTTTCAATACATTGATCCATAAAAGTGGATTTCCTAGCCGGGAAGTTGCTTTTTGATATAGGTAGTTATTTCCGGAAAAAACAGATTAAATTCTTCATTGAGCAGGTCAAGGTCTTTTTCGAGGCTTTCAATAGCTCCGTCAAATAGTTCCGGCTTGCTCGCACGCCTCTTCATACGATCAATGGCATACTGAATCCCTCCCAGGTTGGCGTAACTCAATAACCAGTTGCCATCAACCATCCCTTTCAAATGCCGCTGTACCCTTTCCGGCATAATGGAGGCATTTAATTGAAGTACACTATAGATCCTGTCTGCAAAAACCTGCATGGATTCATCACTGTATTTCGACCAATTGAGGGTCAGAATATAATCATAAAAAATATCAATGAGAACAGATGCGTATTTGGAATGCTTTTCATACAAACGGCGAACTCCTTTGAGTACTTGAGGGTGATCATCGGTAAAAGTATCAATTTGCCGGTGAATGAAAACACCTTTGCGAATCCCTTCGGGATAGGTTTGGACATCTTTATTCGAGATCATATCCGCCAGAAAATTCCCGGTAATGAGGTCGGGTTTATCAAAAGAGAGCAACATGTGCGCAAGATAATTCATGCCGCAAGATAAAAATTATAGCTCAATTGGTATGAAACTGGGCTCTGAGTGACTAATTTTACGGCAAAGAATGATTTTATGACGCTGCTTGAAAAATTACAGGAGAAATATATTCAGGAATTTTCAGAGAATATTCCCCTGGATGAATTCCTTTTAAATATCCTCGTTACCGCCCTGCTGGTTGCCCTGTTGAGGCTATTTTATATTCACTACGGGAATGCGATTGCAAACCGAAGGCGGTTTGCTGCTAACTTTTTGCCCCTGGCACTGGCGACATTGTTGATCATCATGATCGTAAAATCTTCTATTGCCCTTTCCCTGGGACTTGTCGGGGCCCTCTCAATAGTTCGGTTCAGAGCAGCCATCAAGGAACCCGAAGAATTGACCTACCTGTTCATCGCTATCGGCCTGGGGCTGGCAGGAGGCGCCAATCAACCCATTCTGGCCATCATAGCCTTCAGTGTTATCATTCTTTTGTTGTACATCGGAAAAAGATGGAGCCGGAAAACAGTTGCCTCCCGGGAAAACAGGATCTTCATCAACATACAAACGGATATTGACGATCTGGACAAGATTTCGGACATTCTTGTCAGGGAATTATCTTTCGTCAAACTCAAAAGAATGGATACCCTTGATAAGGGCCTCGATCTCAGTTTTGCCTGTAAAGCGGATTCGATTGCCCAGTTGAGTAAAGTCAAAAAAGCAGTGAAATCCCTTTCTGAAAAAACCAGCCTTTCCATTGTGGATCAACCAGAATTGTTCGCATGATCATTTCCGAAAAAAAGCATGATTCCCGAATCCGGCAGGAGCAATGGGTTTTTGTGGCAGGATTATGCCTGTTGCTTTTGGTTGCGATCGCCATCATTGTCAGATCCGGTCGCAAAAATATGATGGTTCCGCAAGCCGATCAGATTGTATGCAGTGCAGAAAAAGTAAAAGGAGATCAGTTTGTTGAAAGGGAACATGTATTCTCTAAAGGTAACCTGCAAAGCGATGACCGGTCCCGGTCCGGAAATTATTCCTGTAAAATTGAGACTGGCAAAGGCATACAATTTGGTTTTGGTTATCGTTTAAGCTCCGGCAAACCAGGAGAAATTTACAGGGTTTCAGTTTGGCGGTTCAAAAACCCCAAAAACGAAGGCAGGCTGGTCATCCAGAATTCCGGTGGTCCGCCATTCTATAAAATGGAGGAAATCCCGGTTAAGGTGGAAGATTCGGGCTGGGAGCAACTTTCCACCACGTTTGTCATTCCATTTGGAGAACAACCTGATTATTTTAATATATACGTTTATGCCAGCGGTTTTAATGAGGTTTATTTTGACGATCTTGTTGTTGAAAAAATCGGGGATTATCCGGAGAATGCCTATCGGGTAAAAAAGCTGAACATAAAAGTAAGTCCGGACGGATTGAAAAAACTGGAAAAAAAACGCGAGCAGGCCCTTAAGAAAGGTTTGTTGCAAACTTCCGATAATGACTGGGTCGAAGCGCTATTGATCGACTCTGCAGGTGTGGAGATCCCGGCAGAAATACGCCTCAAAGGCGACTGGACGGATCACCTGGAAGGAGATAAGTGGTCGTTCAGGGTAAAGGTCAAATCCCCAAACGTCTGGCATCCGGACATCGGAGATAAAAGAGGACTGGTTACCTTCTCCGTACATACACCAATGACCAGGTATTTCCTGAGTGAGTGGCTGGTGCATCAATGTTGGAGGCAGGAGGGAATCCTTACATCCAGGTACGACTTTACGGAGGTACGGCTCAATGGGAAATCACTGGGAATTTACGCCATTGAAGAACACTTTGAAAAACAACTGGTGGAAAATCAGGGGAACGCCGGGAGGGTCCCATTCTTGAATTTTTCGGAAGAAGGATTGTGGTCAGGTATCGAGCGGCAATTACAGGATCATGGTTATATCCGTTACAATTATCGATCTTCCGTTGACAAATGGGAAAACGCTCCGGCCGAAGCTTTCGGACAACAGCGGATAATGAAAGACTCCTCGCTGAGCAAACAATATGCTGCTGCGAGACAGCTGATGTTTGACTATAAAAACGGACTAAAACCTGCTTCCGCCATTTTTGACCTTGACAAGACGGCACGGTTTTATGCCATAGCTGATGTATTCAATGCCTACCATGGCATCATCTGGCACAATCAGCGATTTTACTTTAATCCCATGTTGGGACGACTGGAACCCATTGGCTTCGATGCTTTTGGAGGGAAACCACCTCGCAGGTACACCATTTTTAGGGGAAGGAGCCTTAAACCCCAACAATAAAGAGGCCAGCAGATTATTTGGATACCTGCTACAGGACAAAGAATTCAATGAATTGTATTTCAAATACTTATACAAATACAGTTCAAGAGATTTCTTAAGCAAATTCCTCGAAAAACAACAACAGAACTGGGACGAGCGATTGGTATTATTGCAATTGGAGTTCCCTGATTATCAACCAAATTACAAATCATTCCTGGAAGACGGTCTTTTTGTACATTCCTTGTTGTTGCCCTTTGACAACCACAGTCTGAAGGTATTTACCCAAAAACTTTCTGATGGCCTGAAAAAAGTAACCGTCCAGAACACCCATCATCTGCCTCTTGAAATTATCGGATATGGTTATCAACGACAACAAATGGATATTAGGCTGGATACCAGTTTGAATTTACCCGGTCACCTTAGCAGACGGTACCTTTCCCGCATTACCCGGGATAGTATGGTCCGTGATTTCAATGCCACCAAATTTTTACATGATGAGGCATTGGCTTTGCAGGAAACAGGAGAAGTAAAAACCCTTACCGTCAGCGCCAATGCCCGTTATATACATTACAAATTACCGGGTGTGGATTCCGTTTTCTCCAGCAGGATCATGGATTGGAACAGGCCAAAGATAACACCGTCTAAAAACAATTCAGGTGTTAGCGATATTCATGACAAGCAATATCAAATGCTCTTCCTTGTTCAGGGAAACCAGATTATGTTTTACCCTGGCATACAGCAACTGAAAAAACCATTGGTTTTACCTGCCGGATATGAAGTTTCGTTTTCAGAAGGGACTGAGATAGACCTGATCAATGGAGCGTACCTGATCTCTTACAGTCCAATCCTGGTTTATGGCGTAGAAGACAATCCGGTTGTTTTTACCTCCAGCGATAATACTGGTCAGGGCTTAGCTGTATTTCAGACAACAATCCCATCCGTAGTGCAATATGCTGTTTTTGATAACCTCAACACCATAAGCAACCGGGAGCAACAATTAACCGGAGCTTTCTCCGGATACGAATCTGACATCAGCTTTTATAATTGTGTATTCAGGAACAATCGCTGTGAGGACGCATTAAACCTCGTTCGCAGTACCTTTCTTTTGCAGGACTGTCTGTTTTCAAATATCCACAGTGATGCGTTTGACAGTGACTTTTGCAAAGGCGAGATCAAGAACTGCACTTTTAGAAATTCGGTCAATGACGCCATGGATTTTTCAGGCAGCATTGTTAATATTTTCGATTGTTTCGTGACTGCTCCGGGCGACAAAGGTATCAGTTGCGGTGAAGAAAGTGATATTACCGTCATCAACACTACCATTGAACACGCTCCTATTGCAGTTGCGTCGAAAGATCTCTCCGTTTTGTTTTTACGGAATATTATCATAAAAAACTGCCGCCAGGGTTTTGTCGCTTTTCAGAAAAAGCCTGAATTCGGACCTGGAAACATCATTGTGGAAAGTTATACGGCTGAAAATATTGATAAACTGTATAACATTGCTGCAGGCTCCTTTTTGCAAATGGAACCAGAATAGTATTGTATGCGAAATGTAGTGGTGTACAGAAGGCAGCGTGCAGTTGTAGAAGTACATTCCAATCCTGATTGGAGATCTTTCGTATCCAATTAAAACGAAGTGATGATCAATGCCTTAGCGAAGCCAAAGTAATCAAATGCCCATGGTTTCCAAACGGTTTTCCGGGCATCTTTTTTTCAATTCGGCAACTAATTTTCCGTCCCAAAGATATTTTGCCCTTAAAGTGGCCATTAACTCAACAAACTTTTTATCTTTGAAACCATTGTTTTCTAATTTCTGTTATGTTTATTGGCTTTATTTTTAAAAAGAGAACGATAATTTTAATTAAATCTATATGCAGCAAGAGTTTCCCGAAACCACTCCAAAACTATACAAGTTCAAGGATCTGAGGGTCTATACTTCAACGGAGTGGCTGGCTGATAATAAAAAGAAATATCGTCAAGTATTTGACCGGTACGAAACGGCCTATGTCTATGCTGAACTCTCCTTTTACAACAAACAATTCGACCGGGAAGACTGGGATCTCAATGTTCAGCTTCAGTGTTATGATTCCAAAAATAAGAAGAAGATTTGCGAGTTAAATTTTGACCGCAAAGTCAATAAATACGATCCCGTAATTTACATACGGGAAGGCTGGGGCAACAAAACTCCCGGGTCATTCTGGAAAAGAGGTACCTATTACTGGAAAGCCTGGATAAATGGTGAAAAGGTTGCCACCAAATTCTTTTATATCGAAGATGCCGGAGAAAGTACGGATGAGGAGGAAAATCCATATCTCGAAATACAGGGAGTAAAACTATACGAAGGCCCATATGACGATGTGAACGCAGATGATCGCGTTTATATGAAAAGTTTTAACAGCGAGGAAACGCGCTATGTTTATGTCGAACTCAACTTAAAGAACCGCTATACCATCAACCCCTGGCACTGTGAAATTTTCATCAAGTTTTACAATGGCGCCAAAGAGTTAAAAGGACAACTGGTCCGCTTACAAAGTGTGGAAAAAGATGCCAGGGATATCCTGCTGACTGCCGGTTGGGGGTCTGACGTAAAAGAATCCTGGAGGATCGACAATTATACGGCTGAGATCATCTTCATGGACCGGTTACTGGCTACGGTGCCTTTCAGAGTCGATGAAGAATTTGAAGAAGGTATCGCCGGGGTTATTCTGCCACAACAACAGGCTCCGGTTATCCTCACCCCTGACCTCTCGGAAGATACCATGACTTTTGAAGAAGTCATGACTAAAATGGACGAACTCATTGGTCTGACCGAAATCAAGAAACAGATCAGGAATCATGCCAAATACATTCAATTCCTTCAGTTGCGCAAACAAAAAGGTTTTGAAGAAAAGGAAAACATCAATGTACACTCTGTTTTCATAGGAAACCCGGGGACAGGTAAAACCACCGTTGCCTCCATGATGGGAAAATTGTACAAAAAAATGGGGTTGCTTTCCAAAGGACATGTGCATGAAGTGGATCGGGTCGACCTCGTCGGTGAGTATATTGGACAAACAGCCCCAAAGGTCAAGGAAGCCATCGAAAAAGCCCGTGGTGGTGTTTTGTTCATTGACGAAGCCTATTCCCTGGCCAGGTCAAAAGAAGACAATAAAGATTTTGGCCGGGAGGTCATTGAGATATTGGTCAAAGAAATGTCGGACGGAAAAGGAGACATGGCAGTTATTGCTGCGGGTTACCCCAGGGAGATGAAACTCTTCCTGGACACCAACCCGGGATTGAAGTCGAGGTTTAAGCTGTTTTTCGAATTTTCGGACTACCTTCCACAGGAACTTTCCCAGATCGCTGAATATGCCTGTAAGGAAAAAGATGTCGTGCTAACCCTTGCCGCCAAGAAGAAGATCGACAAAATGATCGTCAGGGCTTACCGGTCACGTGGCCGTTCCTTTGGCAATGCCCGATTTGTGTACGACCTTATCGAAAAATCCAAGATCAACCTGGGCCTGCGCATAATGGGTATGGAAAATCGCCAGGAACTGGAAAAAGCAGAGTTGGCCACTATCCAGCTGCAGGATGTTGATAAAATAGAGATCGAGAACCGGTACGAATTACCGGACATTCCGATTGATGAGGCATTATTGGCGGAAGCCCTCGCCGAATTGAACGACCTCATCGGTATGGAAAAGGTAAAAAGCCAGATCAACGAAATGGTCAGTTTGGTAAGATATTATCGGCAAACGGAAAAAGACGTACTCAATAAATTTTTCCTGCATACCGTATTTATCGGGAATCCGGGAACCGGAAAAACCACCGTTGCCCGCATACTCACCAAAATATACAAGGCCCTCGGTGTCCTGGAACGAGGACATATGGTGGAAACTGATCGTCAGGGACTGGTAGCTGGCTATGTTGGTCAAACGGCGCTGAAGACTGCTGAAAAGATCGAAGAGGCCATGGGCGGTGTTTTATTTATTGATGAAGCTTACTCCTTAATGGAAAATGCGGGCGGTGGACGTGGTGGATTTGGCGATGAAGCCATCCAGACGCTCCTGAAACGCATGGAAGACCATCGCGGGCAGTTTTTTGTATTCGTAGCAGGATATCCTGACAATATGGAAGCCTTCCTGAAAGCAAACCCCGGACTGAACTCCAGGTTTGACAAAACATTGAGGTTTGATGATTACAGTCCTCAGGAACTTTTCCAGATAGCCATGCACATGCTTAAGGAAGAAAAGCTAATGGTGAACCCCGATGCGGAAAAGCACCTGGAAAATTATTTCGCCTTCCTGCACAATTACCGGGATAAATATTTCGGCAATGCCCGTACGGTAAGAAATGTGATACAGGAAGTCATTAAAGCCCATAATCTCCGGCTGGCAGCCATGGATACGGACGAAAGAGAAAAATTACCGGCTGGCATCATTACCTTTGAAGACGCATCAACCCTCAAAACGGATAAAAGTGACTTCGTTTTCAATAAAAAAACCATGGGCTTTAAGAAGAATCAATAACTGGTACCAGTCGGCTGTGTTCAGTACCGGTAATCAGTAATGGGGCATAGCGATATTCGCGGCATTTCAGGCCGATGACAGGCTCGCACCACGCAGTGCCGGGACCAGAAACCAATAAACAGTAAACAACCAATGCTTTTCAGATTTTTATTTATCCTCGGCTGTGTAGTCATTTTCATCAACAGCTGTAACAGTGTTGTATCGCTCAATTTCGGAACCCATAAATTACGCAGTTTCACCATGGAGGAAGTGGAAACCAACGGTCTGGGAGATTCTGATTTTGTAGAAATAACAGACGCACAACTTACCGGTGAATTTATTCATGCTCCCGGCACCAGGGAAAAGGACGGAGGACTTATCCTTTATCCCGTTTTAAGCAAAAAAGGGCTGGAAAGCTATGAAAAAGGGGGGAAACCCGAGGCGAAAATCATTGCCTGGACCGACACCTTCGAATGGGATTGCCTCGAAACTCAGGACTGTGCTCCAAAAGGCGAAACAACCATCAAGGGAGTGATCAGGAAGATGGAGCCTGAGAAGGATAAAAGTCAGTCGCTTGAAGTAGCGCTCTCAGAATTGCCGATATACCTTGAAGTAGGTCGAATTCCTACCCCCTGGTACTGGCACGCATTGCTCATGTTGGTAGCGGGCGGTAGTATTCTTTTCCTTGAAATACGTAGATTGACGAAAAAAAGCTAACAGGGACTTTCGTACTTACAAATACTTTTTTCAAAACCTTACAAATCGGAAAAAAGCCAATTTTTGGGTAGTCAGCCCTGTTTTATTCTATGGGTAAAATTTAACTTTGCTTGCCTTTATTCCAAAGGTACCGGGTTGGGACTGCCACCCGCTTTCTATTACAAGCAAAAGCAAAAAAGTAAAATCATGGCAAAATTGAATTTTGGAGGTGTTGAAGAAAACGTGGTCATGCGTGATGAATTTCCGTTGGAAAAAGCGCATGAAGTATTAAAAGAAGAAACCATAGCGATTATCGGTTATGGTGTTCAGGGACCAGGGCAGGCACAGAACCTGCGTGATAATGGTTTCAAGGTTATTATTGGCCAGCGTCAACCATCCAAATCATGGGATAAGGCTGTCGAAGATGGATTTGTTCCCGGAGAAACCTTATTCTCTATCGAAGAAGCTGCCGATAAGGCTACCATCATCATGTATCTGTTATCAGATGCTGCGCAGATCGCTGTTTGGCCCACCATCAAACCATACCTCACTGCCGGAAAAGCATTGTATTTCTCGCATGGGTTTGGGGTTACCTATAAAGAAAGAACCAATATCATCCCTCCGGATGATATCGATGTATTCCTCGTTGCTCCCAAGGGATCAGGCACAAGCCTAAGACGCATGTTTGTGGAAGGTCGTGGTTTGAATTCCAGTTATGCCATCTTTCAGGATGCCACGGGAAGAGCCAAGGACCGTACCATCGCTATCGGCATTGGCATCGGTTCCGGATATTTATTTGAAACCACTTTTAAAAGTGAAGTCTACAGTGACCTTACCGGAGAGCGTGGATCTTTGATGGGTGCTGTTCAGGGTATTTTCGAAGCCCAATACTCCGTATTGAGAGAGCGTGGTCACAGTCCAAGTGAAGCTTTTAATGAAACTGTGGAAGAACTCACGCAAAGTCTCATGCCATTGGTTGCTGAAAACGGTATGGACTGGATGTATGCCAACTGCTCCACCACGGCACAGAGAGGTGCACTGGACTGGAAAAATAAATTCCGGGATGCCGTTAAGCCGGTTTTCAATGAGTTATATGACAGTGTAGCTTCCGGTGAAGAGGCACAGCGTTCTATTGATTCCAACAGCCAGGAGGATTACCGCGTAAAACTGGAAGAAGAACTCCGGGAATTGCGCGAAAGCGAAATGTGGCAGGCAGGCAGAGTAGTTCGTAGCTTACGCCCGGAGAGAAACTAATTTAATTACGAATGGAGAATTATGAATTACGAGTTATTTGGAAACTATACTTTTCAAATTCGTAATTCCTAATTCGTAATTTTAATTGACTATATGTCAGCAAATACTACACCTTCTTCAGATTTAATCTCTGTCGAAGGACTCTACAAAGCAAAAGTTAGGATCAAAGGGGTTGCACAGCACACCCCTTTGATGTTTAATCACAATTTGTCAGAACAATTTGGGTGCAGGATCCTGTTGAAGCGGGAAGACTTGCAGGTGGTCAGGTCGTATAAGATCCGGGGAGCCTACAATAAAATGGCCGGCATGACCAAGGAAGCGCTCAGCAAGGGAGTTATTTGTGCCAGTGCCGGCAACCATGCCCAGGGGGTAGCATTTGCGTGTCATAAATTAAAGGTAAAAGGCAAGATATACATGCCGGAAGTTACCCCGAAGCAAAAAGTCAAAAAAGTCAAATTGTTCGGCAAAGAACACGTGGAAATCGTACTTTTCGGGGACACCTTTGACGAAGCCAATGCCAGGGGCTTTAAAAGAAGCGGAAGCCCATAATATGATTTTTGTCCCCCCGTTTGATGATCGAAAAATCATCGAGGGACAGGGAACGGTTGGTTTGGAAATTCTGGAGGATTGCCATGAAATGATCGATTACCTTTTCCTGCCCGTAGGTGGTGGCGGATTGATCTCCGGGGTAGGCAGTTGTTTTAAACAGTTGAGCCCGGACACTAAAATAATCGGGGTAGAACCAGAGGGTGCACCTGCCATGAAAAGATCCATTGAAGCCGGAAAAAATATCATTCTGGACAAAATTGACAGTTTTGTCGATGGAGCAGCAGTTAAAGAGGTTGGCAAACACACCCTGGCCATTACCACAAAAGTAGCCGATGATATCATTCTTGTTCCGGAAGGAAAAGTGTGCAGCACCATTCTTCACCTCTACAACGAAGAAGGTATCGTGGTCGAACCTGCGGGAGCGTTGACCATTGCTGCCCTGGATTATTATGCGGACAAGATCAAAGGTAAAAATGTCGTTTGTGTCCTCAGTGGCAGCAACAATGACATTACCAGAACCCAGGAAATCAGGGAGCGCTCCCTTTTCTATGAGGGGTTAAAACATTACTTCGTCATCAAATTCCCACAACGTGCCGGCGCCCTGCGTGACTTTCTCAATGACGTACTCGGCCCCACCGATGACATCACCCATTTTGAATACACCCAGAAACACAATCGCGAAACCGGCCCGGCACTCGTAGGAATCCGGGTTCAAAAAAAGGAAGACTACGATGAACTCATAGCCCGAATGGAGGCGCACAACATCAACTACCAGACATTGAACGACCAAAAGATGTTGTTTGATTTGCTGGTGTGATTGATTGTTGCGAATGCTTTTTTTCCAATGCCCCTGACCAGGGATTTCCTTCTAATTCTATTTATATTGAAAAAATATCACTCTTAGGGGTAACAATCGCTTCTTTAAGGGTATATATCATTATTCAAGCTCAAACATAAGCCAGTAAATAAACCCACATGGGTTTATCAAAAAACCAGTTGAGATAAATGAGTCGGAAATAATTTTCGGCTCATTTATTGTTTTAATTCATTGATTTTCAAAATATTTTAAAAATAGCTGTAATATTATTTCTCTAATGCTTTTAAAATGGCCTTCGCATCATTCTGGTAGGGATTTTTCGTTTTGGCAATAGCTTCAAAGGTCTCTTTTGCCTGCTCCAATTTGCCTTCAACCTTTAAAAGAGTGAGCGCGGTGTACCATTTACTTTTGGTTTGATAATTGGTTACCACTTTTTGAAAATGGGACAATGCTGCTTCATGTTGATTTGTGATCATGGATAACAAACCAAGTCGGTAACTGATTGCCGTTTGATAATCCTCCACACTTCTCGGAGGAAGTTCCTTTAAAATATCAAGTGCCCCTTCATAGTCTTTTATCTGGTATAATGAATCCGCTAATAAAATAAACCCCGGAATGGAGGAATCTAATTCCGAGCCTCTCCCTGAAGAAGTATCTCCTCGCACCCATTCAAATTCTTCCAGTTCGTCCGGTAGTGTAAAATAGGATGCATACACGTCTTCGGGAGAATTAGAGGTCGTTTTCAAATTGGTATAAATCCAATTTCCAGCAATGACCAAACTAATCACAGCTGCCGCCAAAATCAATATCCTCCCTAAGCTAAGGACACGTCTTGGAGAAGGTATAGTTTGGGGCGTCTCATTAGCAATTTTTTCTAATGTTTCCCTGAAATCAATTACATCCTTTTCGGTGAGCGCTTGCAAAATATCTTTTTGTAATGCTACCTCTATTGCCAACTCAGGAACAGATTGCAACTGTAATTCAAAGGCCTTCAACGCTTCCCCTGCCAATTCTCCTTGTATATATTTTTCGATCCATTCGGATCTTTCCTGATCAGTCATCAGATTATTATATTAATGTTTTTTTCGAAAATCAATCATACTTCAGTTCTACGAACCGAACATCTTGCTTTATCAATTCCGTTAATTTTTCCTTACACTGAAACTTACGCTTTCTGGCATAACCTTCACTTTTGAAGCCCATCAGTGAAGCAATCTCTTTCATGTTCTTATTTTCCAAAAGGAACCATCCTAAAATTTTCCGGCAATCCTCTCCCAAAAGGGCAAATTTCTCCCGATACAACTTGAAGCGCTCGGTTTTTTCAATGGCCTGTGCTGGATAATCGCCAAGTTTTAATACCTCCCAGTCATCCGTTGTTACCCTGCTTTGATATTTTTTTCCTCTAAGCCTTTTCAGCCATAAATTTTTACTGACCGCAAAAACAAAAGTGTAAAAAGCGCAACTGATCTCAAAATCACCCTTCTTAACTTTTCGATAAACAATCTCAAGGGCATCCATAAATATATCATGAGCTTCCTCTTTTGTGCCGTTGTTGGAAACAATATGGTACTCAATACCTGAAAAAAATTCAATGAGAATATGCTGAAGAATGTCGGGATCGTGATTGCGGATACCGTTGAGGTAGTCTTCATTGGAATATTTATCCCGGCCATGTTTCATTTGCATAAATTTATGACTCAATGCCTTGTAAAGATAATGTTTGAGAAGTTGGGGCATGCCCTGCATCTTCCGATTAATACCTGTGTTATCATGAAATTAAATACAACTTCACCTTCCCTCACCTGGATAAATTCTCTGAAACAATTTAATCAATAACCTGGTCTTTTTTGTCTTTTCAACTGCCAAATAAAAGTTGTAAGAAATATTAAGCCCAGTACTGAATACAACCAGACTCTTCCATGCTTAAAATTAATCGGATCATCGTCTCCAATCAAGAGGAAATTAGCCCAATAAAATGGGTGGGTGTTCTCATCCGATGCAAAATCAAGATATGACTGTCTTGCTTCCTTGAGGGCAATATCTTTATCCTTCCCTTCCTTCAGGTTTTCCAGAAAAGCAGTCATTAACAGGCTGCAACTATGGTCATCCGCCTTCCATTGACTCATCACAATGCTGGAACAACCAGCCGCCTTGAAAGCTCTGGCCAGACTTAGTATCCCTTCACCTTCCTGAAGATTCCCTGAGCCTGTATCACAACCACTTAAAAGGGCAAGGGATGCATTGAGCTGCATATTATATAATTCATAAACAAATAATTTTCCATCTTCCAGGGTATCTTTTTCCTGACCAAAAAGAAATACCGAATAAACAGGAGCTTCCTCATTTATCAAATAATGCCCGGCAAGATGCAAAATAAGATTATCTCCGGCTTCCTCCTTAAATCGACTTTCAATTCCTTCATTTCCAAAATAAGCCTTCCCGCCTGTTATTTCCGCCCCATTTCGAATTTCAGGTTCATTATAAAGTAATTTTCCAATGGCATTTATAGAATAAGAGCTGTTAATATCATTAAATGATTTCTCCCCCGGGTATCCTCTTGCTTCAAGAAGGTCTCCGCCATATTCAGGGGCAAACCCTGCATAGGTATTATGAGCACTCGAAACGGAGTTTTCTAAATGCACAAAGGAGGCAGAGTATTCATAACGGATATTTTTTTGCAGGAATAAATAGGACAAATTTCGATAGCTGTAATTTTCGTTCAATCCCGGGGAAGGCTTTTGAGTCAATAATATATGAAAGGGCAAATAATTTAATTCGCCATCAGGAATGATTACAATCTTGTTTACCTTGATCTTAGGCAAGATTCCCTTCAATAATTTTTCATATAGATAGGTACCATTATTGACGAATAGATTATAATTATTTTTTATTTCGGCTTCCTTTTTTACGCCTGGTTTATAAGTTTGAAAAATGGATCTGAAATCAATTATTTTTTTTCTAAAATCAGCTTCAATCGGATGACAGGAGAAATAGGTTTCTTGCTTTGTGATAGTAAAAATATACAAATTTGAATCTCCCAGAAAATATTCAATTACGCCGTTTTGCGGCTCCAATTTTTTTTTCAGACTCGGTATTGTGGTAAATATTTCCTGAGATTTTGAGCTCGAATATTCAGGATAATCTTTCACTAAATCTAAATAAAGAGCATCCAGTTCCAATTTTAATTCAAGGGCGCCATTGTTTAAATCAACCAATTCCTCCTTGTCGATTCGAACGCCTAATCGTTCTCTTTCAAATATTTTCTTCTCATATTCAGCGAGCTCTGCTTTTAACCTCCTTTCTCTTCCTCGGTATGCCTGAGGAATATCGGCGATATTTTTTGCCTTGATTTCTTTTATTTTATCTTGTAAAATTATGGCCTTGCTTTTTTGGACAATGGAATACATATTTTCCAGGAACTCTTCCTTCCTGGATTTTCGGTAAAGCCTGTCACCAATGCTCAAATACAGTTCACTAATGGGCCTTATCTTTTTGATTATATTAAATTTTGAATGGTCCCAATAGTAATTTTCCTGCAACCTGATAGCCATATCGATGAATAGCTCTGCTGAAGCAAGAATTTCATTTAAATTTTCAGATTTATCAGAATTTTTGTAGGCTCTGGACAAACAGGTGGTTTTTAATCCTATCGTTTCCAACCCAAGTACACTTGGGGTGAGTTCATCCATAGAAGGGATGTAGTGAACATCCTTTTTCGAAACCGATGGATTCAAATGTCCCAAAGCCTCATGATAACTGTTTAAAGCCTTATCCAGTTTATTTTGTTCCAGGAAAATATTCCCCATTTGATGGAAACCATTTATTATTTTGTCCCGTCCCCCGGAACCATAATGCCTTATCCAGGAATTGATTGCCTTTTCATATAGCAACAAAGCTTCCTCAAAATCATTTTGCATTTCTGCAATTTGTGCCAAACCAAAAAAACCATCTCCTTCGGTAGGCGAATCTTCTCGTATTTCCGGATAAGTATTAGCCTTATCTAAAAACTTATTAAAAAATTGTTTTGATTTTTCCAGCTGCCCGGTTTGAATAAATGTTCTGGCCAGCCAATAATCAGCCTGAGTAAAATACATATCTGACCCTTTGGCCAGCTTATTTTGAACCTTACAATCCCTGATAATTTCTTCAGCTTTTCCTTCTTCGTTTTTTAATAAATATATTTCTGCTAATTCAAGCATTGCCTGAGGAAAGACAACCCCATTTTCACTACCTGGGCGTTTGGCTTTTTTGTGACTTTTTTCTGCTCTTTCAAACCACTGGATAGCTTTATCATATTCCCCTGCTGATCTATAAATCTCTCCAAGATTCATATAATTATTTCCAAAATAATGATGGTTGTCGGGAAATATCTGATGCATTATTTTCAGGCTTTTGAAAATATATTTCAATGCCAGATCATAATCACCCCTTGCTGAATAATTCATGGAAACACCAACAAGTACTTCCGTGATCCTTATATGGTTTTCGCCAAACCTGGACCTTAGGGAATCATAAGATTGAAAAGAATAATTTAAGGCAGTGTCATAATCCCCAAGTTTCATGTAATGGTACCCCAACCCTCCATAGGCTTTTGCATACCTTTCAAACAAAACAGAATCATACCTAAAAGGAATTAATTCCTGCCCCAGACTGATCATTTTATTACACACATAAATGGCACTGTCATGGAGATCATTGTTATCGTATCTCCAGTATAAATCCCAATACTCTAACAGTTGAATAGAATCTTGCGAATAAATGTGATCGTTAATATTTCGGCTACTATTTGCCGGTGCACCTTCATTCTGAAAAAAGGAAGAAGTGACAAAGAAAAGGAATAACAAAATACTGCCTACGGTTATTTTTTTTACTGTAATCATTTTAGCTTGGGGAAGTGGAAATAAAGTTGTTTAATTTTTATGCTTTAGAGTTAAAGTCCAGGGGGGATGAAAGCTTACTTAATGGGCTCAATTTTATATAACAGTTAAGATACGTAAAAATATTATTTAAAAAAAAGATCCAATATTTAAACGGAGGATAAACCGGTCAGAACTTAAAAATTTAGGCTTACACTCTATTTGATCGGGTATTTAATTAACGGTGTCACGAAATGAATAAATCCTTGACAATCAATAAAAATTTAAACCTGCCTCCTGATGTTGTCAGGCAGACTTTGAACCCGGAACTTTGAACAGTCCTCAGCAATTGCTCTATAGTTATTATTAAAGCAATCTCTTTCGTGCCCTTATTCTGAAGAAAAAACCCATACCATATTTTTCGATAATCATCTCCCAATAAATAAAACTTATCCCGAAACAACTAAAAACGCCCCGTTTACTCAATAGTGTATTCAGGGTAGGCTCCTGATTTATTTGCATCCCAGTCCTCTATTATTACCCCGCTTTGATCTTTTTACCGCCCAATCTTTTATACCAAACATTTTAAGCTTGGCAAACTGGAATGAATAAAAAGCGTCGATAAGCCCAAAGTCAGCTTCCTTCACTTTTCTGTAAATGGCTTTGATACGTGCCTCGCAAATATAATATTTCATTCCTTGACGGGTAACGTTTGAAAAGCCAATGGTATAAACCTTTATCTGATTAAATTATCAGCTGGCAGTTGCGAAAAGCCAACAACAGAGTAGCACTAACAATTTAATATTACCTGTCATGAAAGCTTCACTAATCGCATTATTTTCCCTCATTTCCGTATTTGCTTTTTCTCAAAATATATTGACCTGGAAGGGTGGCGCTCCAGGGAATGAAAACGACTGGTATGAATCCAAAAACTGGGACAAAAATGTGGTGCCGGATCAGGATTCGTATGTCATTATCAAACGATTGAATACCGGTCACGATGCACAGCCGATAATTGAAGGAGAAGTTATAGTTGCGTGCATTGAATTACAATCCAGAGCTCTGCTTACCGTAACCAATAAAGGAAGTCTTGTTCTTGATGGTTCTTTCACCTACAGTGAGGGAATTCATTTTTTTGGAGGCCGGGTTTTTAACGAAGGAATTGTGGATTTTCGAAACATCGACATCACCAATCGGGACGCAATAGCTGACTGGTTTTATGGAAAAGGAAAGATTTTTGTAGATAGCAAGATTTCTGAATTGCAATACGCCGGTTGGTAAAGACAATCTTAAAATGTTATTTGAAAGCTAGTTGTAAACCCTAAACAGAAAAGCTTTAAAGTCAATCATAGAAAAACTATGCCATATTGACTCAATTCCCCCATCCCAGTATCCATCACCTCGAATTTGTGATGATCAATTGATTAAATAATGAAAAGCCATATTTTTTAACCACAATAAATATTTACAATGAAATCAAAGAATATTCTATTCCTATTAGTCATAATTTCAGCCTTGCTGCTGATCTCCAATTGTAACAAAGAAGAAGAACCAACCCAGGAAGAAATCAACATTGAAAGCATCATTCAGGATGCACCTCTTGATGTTTATTCAGCAGCGATCGAATTACTGGAATTAACAGGTTGGACTCAAGAAAATGATGTCGACATTACACCGACAGACTTTCAGCTATTGAATTACAGCAAAGAAGACCTCGGAAGCAGCATCGTTCATTATTATTTTGAAGTATCTGTGGGTGCAAATGACAACGACAGAATTGGCTTGCACCGTGTCGTAAAAGAAAGCAACGGTCAACCCATAAAAACGGAAAAAACTTTCTTTTTCCAGCATGGAGACTTGAAAAATTTCATCGGGATGATGTTGCCTGCAAACTATTCTCCTGCCACATCCGATGATTTTGGCCTGGGGATTTATTTAGCCAAAAACGAGGTAGACGTATGGGGAATGGACCAGGCCTGGTGCATGGCTGACGAAACAACTACTGACTTTTCTTATATGGAAAATTATGGATTAAATAAAACTTCTGAGGACTTAAGAACTGGCATGGCTATTGCCAGGGTAGCACGATACCTTATCGGTAACAAACTTGATCCAATGACATTGGCATGCTACAGCAGTGGTGTCGCCACCGGATATGCTTTGCTCAATCATGAAACACAATTAAACAATTCCGTTAGACACGCAAAATCCTATATCCCGATAGACATGCCTGTGGATACAGATGATGGGCCCCTGAGTTCATTTATGATAGGAGACAGACAGTTAAACCTGGATGCTATCGCAGCCGGCAATTATGAATCTCCTCTTATTTTTGCAGCGGTTGCTGATCTGGCCAGGACTGACCCCAATGGTGATTCTCCATTTTTTGAAGGCTTTACCAACAATATGGTTGCCCTGTTTTTTGGCTCAGGCCCCATAGCAGGAGATGAAGTCATTTTCCATTACCTGGCCGCCGATTGGGTAGACGAATTCCCGGCGACTTTTAAATATGTGACCATGGATCAATGGCTCGATTTTATGGGATCCGGAGTAGATTATCAACCATGCCAGTTTTTTGTCGAATTAGACGAATTAATATTACATTCAATAGATTCACCTTTTGATGATAATTTTGGTCAAATAACTATTCCGATCTTTAATGTCTCCTGCGCAGGAGGGTTTGGTGACCTTACAAAAGAAGTTTTTGATGAAATCGGAAGTTCTGACGTCACTCATCTTATTCCTGCCTTAGATACTCCTGAAAATGCACTGTTTGATTTTGGGCATATTGACCTCTTCATTGGCAATAATGCTGAAACGCTTATTTGGGAACCTATACTGAACTGGATAAATTCGAAATAGAACCTCTCGTAATTAAAGAATTTATTTATGCTAAAAAGTATGAGTCACCCCGAATTTTGATTTTAACAAAAGCCTGAATACAATAGTACCAATAGTTTGATTATCAATTACTTATATAGGTGTTGGTTGTATGAGCTCTTAATTTACCTCGCTGGCGGGGTCAAATCTTGCCTGGCCGGAAGACAGGTTTGACAAGTAAAAACGTCAATCAGGAATAATTTTCCTGTCAAATTTGGGGGTGGACTATTTTCCGGAAAGATTCCACCCTCGATTTTAGCAAAAAAGAGGAACTTTTTATGCATAAAACCGATCCCGCCAGCCTGCCTTCCGTTGCGCAGCAGGCAGGCGGGATAAAACAACATTTAAAATATAAGAACTACATAAGGTGCTGATTATTAGTCATATATGCGATGGAGCCCCGAAATTGATTGATTTACAAAATTAGGGATGACTCATGTTTTTGAAAGATCAGATTTTAAAACATAATCGAAAAGAGGTTGAAAGCATGTAGCCTTTTCCTAATTATATTATTAAGAAAATTTCATTCATATATTCCACTATTCCTCCCTTTCCCTACTATTTTGAAATTTTCTAAATTTCGCAAATGGCAATACTCTGGCTATTACCGATGGAAAATTTAATGTGATTATCGATTAAGCTAACATATGCCAAAGGCACGAATAAAATTATTCATGCATTCGTGCCATATCCTCCCCTTCTACTTCTTCAAATTCTACTCCGTATTCCCTCAACTCTTCCAGTACCGGATTGTAAATTTCTTTTACTACAGGTATTTGAACGCCTGGTGCCGAATAATGACCATTCATTAACAGCTTAACAAAAATCCCCATGGGCAAACCAACCAATTTAGCCATGGCAGTATTCACCTGGTCCTCTCCTTTCATCACTAAGGTGGAAGACAGAGAGTGTTCCTCTCCCTCCAATTCGTATTCGAATTCATGTTTCATGATGATCAGATCCTTGTCTTCTGGCTTAAGGCTCCATTTATCCAGCAGCAGATGTTCCAGGATGCAGGCAGGAGAAGCGTTTTTCTGTTCGATACGCTTATCCTCAAAAATTCCGGTCCATCTCAATTGATCCATGACTTTGGATTCAACATCAACGCGGATAAGCTTTGCAACGCGTTCCTCCAGGGTACCGGTTTCCTTATGCAGAAAAGCCTCGACCAGATCGCGGTAGGTCATGGTATCTGAATCCTTGATCTGGATCTCATCATCCGTCATGCCCATTTTAACAAAAGCATGCCATGCATCACAGAACCCTTTTTTCCGAAGTGTTCCGCGCAAAATGGTCGGTAGATCCTGGAGGTTATAGGTTTCGAGGTATGAAAGGGAATCTCTGTTTGGATAGATCTCGTAGATACCATAGCCTGGTATTTCAGTCACCTGGTAATCTCTGAACAGCCTTTTGTGCGGCATGAGCTTTAATTTGCCGTTTTCGAGATATTGCGCAGTAGTCTGTCCGGCTGTTATGACATTTCTGGGGTTCCAGGTAAATTTATAATGCCATGGATTATCATCACTTTCGGGAGCAATGAGTCCTCCGGTATAAGATTTAAAAGCTTTAAGGACAGCCTCTTTGGATTTAAGCTCATGGATAACCTGCATCGCAGACATGTGATCGATTCCCGGGTCAAGGCCCATTTCATTCATAAAAATGAGCCCTTTTTTTCTGGCATCCTGATCGAGTGCCATCATCTCCCGGGAGACGTAAGAAGCACAGACAAAATGTTTGCCAAAAGCAATACAATCACGAGCAACATCCATGTGTAAAGAAGCAGGCAACATAGAGACCACCACATCTGTCTGCCGAATGAACTTTTGTCTGTTTTCCCGGTTATGAATATCCAGGCTGACTGCCTGTGCATTAGGATGATCACCAATTTTACTTTTGGCGAGATCGATATTTGAATCGGCGAGAACGATGGACCATTGATGAACAACAGATTGCTCCAGCAGATACCTGATGAGCGCAGTTGCTGAACGTCCGGCTCCGATAATCAATATTTTATTCATGGTAACTTGTTTTATTCCGGTAAAGGCATGCAAAACAAGTTGCCGTTTGAAGCAACTTGCCAAATAACAAAAGTCAAATTCCAATGCTCAAACTGAGCGTCGAAGATCGTTTTATTGAAAATTGCACAAGTTTAAAAAGAACTTGTGTTTTGCAGCCGCAAGTTATATTTTAGGGCACTATTTTTTGAATTAAAATCAGGATTTTTTTTCGAAAAATGGTCAAATTAGGTTTGATGCTTAACATCCCTTATTTTTGCGGAATATTGCGGTGAATGGAAATGAGCAAATACAAATTTTGAACACATGAAGAAAATCTCCCTGACCACTTCCATTGAGGTTTATTCCTCTTTAAACGAGCTTCCTTTCAATTTGAAAAACTTGATGGAGTCTGCCCGCGAGGGTTTAAAAAAAAGCTACGCTCCCTATTCCAAATTTCGGGTAAGTGCTGCCGTATTACTTAAAAATGGAAAAATCTTAAGCGGTGCCAACCAGGAAAATGCAGCTTATACCATGTGCTTATGTGCTGAAAGGGTGGCACTTGCCGCCGCTTCGAGCGAATATCCTGAAACCCCGGTGGAAGCCATAGCTATCACTGTCAAAAATGAAATCAAGCCCGTCAATACGCCAGCGGCACCCTGTGGTGCCTGCCGACAGGTGCTTTCCGAAACAGAAGATCGGTTTGGAAATAAGATCAAAATCCTTTTACAGGGGGAAGGTGGTGAAATCTACTCGTTGGAATCAGCCAAAGATCTGCTCCCGTTATTTTTTGATGGAAGTTTTTTATAAAACTTCCATCAAAAAATAATAAACAACAATTGATTGATAATCAGTTGACTACAATTCGAAATCCGTAATTGTCAATTCGCAATTAATACAAATCCGCTTCCATTTTTCAAAAAAATATTCCCATTGTGACTGTAATCACTGAAGCCTCCGTTCAGGGGTTATATCTTTGTCATCGTAAGAAATCAACAAATAAATTGCAAAGCAATTATTTCTTCAACAAGAAACAAATAAACACAAAGATATTTAAGATTTAGGGTTTTGGTTAGTTTGAAAATTAGTACCGGCAGTGAGCAATCACTGCCGTCTTTTTTTGCCTCAAACCCTCCTCTGTTTACTACGCATTATCCGATGCGTACCATTCAGCGTAACTGTTGGCCGTCTCCCGTAAAAGCGCACTATGTAATTTCACTTCTTCAGGTAAGTGCTGCTTCAATATCTCTACAATATCAAGCAACATATTCTCGCAGGTAGGCTGGTAGTCGACATACCTGATTCTCGGGTTGTTATTTTCCAGGCCCCTGAAACGGGAGTCCTGACGAAGTATCAGGTAATGATCGAAAATAGACAGGATATGTTTTTTAACTATCTGCTTGAGATCTCCAAAATCTATGACCATTCCGCAGGTAGGTTCTGCTACATCGTCAATAGGTTCCCCAATGGTTGTTATGCGTAAATGGTAGGAATGCCCATGGATATCCTTACATTTCCCTCCGTATCCGTCCAGGGCATGTGCTGCCTCAAAATCAAACTCTTTTGTCAGTCTAACCGTCTTCATTTCTTTCCGTATTTTTTTTCAACACAAAGGTAATGAATTCGGAATTATGATTTGGAAGCGGATGCAACATTCTCTTTATAAGACCATCGAAGAAAATCGGGTTTGCTGACACAATGCAAGGCAGGAGAGAGACCGTGTTAATTAAGCGCTTGTCTGAATTTCTTAATGACTGATAATCAATATTTTACCTGAGACTGATTGCTTACCGCAATACTGGAAAGCTGGAAGGAATGGAAAATTGGACGAGCATAATCCTTTTCCACCTTTCCTTTGTTCCATTTTTCCTCATGAATTAGAATTTCTTTGGGGAAAATTAAGGAATCCCAATAAAAATTTTAAACATGCTCTCATTCCAACTAAATATCCTTATCCTAAAAGCCTCAGGTGAAAACCTTTAAAATGATCGGAAAAACTCCAAAATGATGACAAAAATCATGGCTCCAAGTGACATAAATCACCACATCTGAAAAATGGTCCATTTAACTTTGGCCCAACTTTTACATGAAGAAACATTCATATATTCATATTTATTCTTAACCAATCAAACTTTTTTAATCATGAAGGTAGAACAAATTTATACAGGCTGCCTGGCTGAGGCGGCTTACTACATTGAAAGCAATGGTGAAGCAGCAGTAATTGATCCATTAAGAGACATTGAAGATTACCTGAAGAGAGCCGAACAAGGTAATGCCAAGATCAAATACATTTTCCTTTCTCATTTTCATGCTGACTTCATGGCAGGCCATCAGGACCTCGCTAACAAAACAGGCGGTACCATCGTTATTGGGCCAACGGAAGCTCCCATCGGCTATAAGGCTCATATCGCCAAGGATGACGAAGTTTTCCAATTAGGGGATGTAGCGTTGAAAGTATTACATACACCAGGGCATACCACAGAAAGTATGTGCCTTCTGCTTTCAGACGAAAAAGGAAAAGATGTAGGCTTATTCAGTGGAGACACCCTCTTCATCGGTGATGTAGGTCGTCCGGATCTCGCTCAAAAAGTTGTGGCTGACCTGACACAGGATAAACTGGCCAGAATGTTGTTCCACTCCCTGAGAGATAAAATTATGCCATTGGATGATGATATCATCGTATATCCAAACCATGGTGCCGGCAGCCCTTGCGGTAAAAATATGAGTACTGAAACAACCGACACCCTTGGTAATCAGAAAAAAACAAACTATGCGCTCAGACCTGATCAGACAGAGGATGAGTTCGTTAAGGAATTGCTTACAGGATTAAAAGAGCCCCCTTCTTACTTCCCTGCAATGGTATTAGGCAATATCAAAGGTACCGAAAGTATCTATGAGGTAAGAGCCAGAGAAGATAATGCTTTATCTGCAGACCAATTTGAAAAAGCAGCCAAAGAGGAAGGTGTCGCCATCATTGATACCAGAGTCTCTACCCAATTTGTAAAAGGTTTTGTACCTAACTCCATTAACATCGACATCGATAGCAACTTTGCTGTTTGGGTGGGTACCATTCTCAGAGACGTAAATACAAGAATGCTGATCGTCACTTATCCTGGCAGAGAGCAGGAAGTAAACGACAGGTTGGCAAGAGTTGGTTTTGATCATGTCATCGGATACCTGAATGGCGGATATGAAACCTGGGCTAAATCCGGCAAGGCAGTAGATACCCTGAAGTCTGTAACACCGGCTGAAGTAGCCAGTTTAGAAGCTGTTAACTTATTGGATGTAAGAAGAGAAAGTGAATTTGAAAGTGAACATATTGTAGATGCGATCAATGCTCCTTTGGATTACCATTGGGACTCCATGGCGAAAGTAGATCCTGACAAAACATACCATGTTTACTGCAGATCCGGAAACAGATCCGTTATTTATGCTTCCATTTTGAAAACAAAGGGTTACAACAACCTTGTTGATATTGCCGGAGGAATTGAAGCAATGAAAAAATCTGAAAAATTTGAAGTGACAGAATACGTTTGTCCTTCAACTCTGTTGTAATCCGTTTACAACGCATTAACTCGACATTATTAGTTCGGTATAAATTGTTCGATTTTCATTGGTGGAGGTTAATCCCTGTTCAAGGGATTAGCCTCTTTTTGAAAATTAAATTACCTTTATTGCCAATAAAAAATTTATACCAATCAACCGTTATCTTATCAGAATAAAACTGAAAATTTCCGATCCATGAAAAAAATTCTTATCCCCGGTGACATGACTGAATTAACGGGTTTTGCTTACGATATTGCCATAAAAATCGCCGAACAGGCTGATGCCGAAATCGAGGTCCTCGGAGTTGTTCCTGCCCCTATTAATGCCTCCTTCGACAAAGACGGTAACATTAAAAAAGATATGGGAGCCGATCTTTCTGAGCTTGACCAACAACTCGAAACGCTTCAGGAGAATCTCGAATCCTGGGTAAAAGGCAAAAAAAGAATCGGTAAAACTGTATCCAAAATCGGGCATATCGACGATACCATCCTCCGGTATGTGGAAGAAAATGACATAGACATGATTGCCATGGGTACTTCCGGAGCCTATGGCCTGAAACAATGGTTGTCCAACTCCCATGCGGCCAAGATCACCAGGCATGCCAAGGTTCCCGTACTAACCTTAAAATGTGATCGCTCAGGTTTTAAAATGGAAGACCTTCTCCTGGTATCTGATTTTCACAAACCTGAAAAAATCAATATCGAAGCCCTCAAGACCATTATTAAAGGACTGGACATCGACCTGCATTTCCTGAAAGTCAATACCCAACGTGATTTTCAATCCAACCGTGAAATCAGGATTGCCATGGAAAAATTTGCGGAACTCAATGACCTGAAGGATGTGAAATTCCATGTTTATTGTGACGAAACGGTTGAAAAAGGTATTCTCAATTTCAGCGCAGATACCGGTATTGAACTGGTCGCCATCGGAACTCATCAGCGTTCGGGGTTCAGCAGGCTGTTCAACTCCAGTATTTCTGAAAATGTAGTCAACCACGTATGGCAACCGATACTGACCTTTCCGACCTGATAGCCTTTGCGGATTCTGCTTGTTTGAAATTCCCGGGGGCATTCAATACTATGTTGACCAATAAAACAGAAAATAAAATCCTTAATCCTGTGGCATACGGGGTTAAGGTTTTTTTTACTCATAGATCACAGGTGGAAAGAAGTGGCATGCCATACTTTAGGACGGAAGAATGCCCTTAAAACTTTAAAATCGACTAAAAGAATATATCGTGCACCCAAGTACCTGGACTATCTGAACCAAATTGAAACAATTTGGAACTATCTGAAACAGACTCCTCCTCCCACACTACCGGGATTCTTTTACCCGCAAACGGCCTACTCCGATCACAGTAACTAAAATCACAATCCGATTTTTCATTTATCATTATCTTCGTGGCGTAAAAAAATAAATCATGAAAATCAGACAATTTTTATTCTTAGTTCTTTCCGTCATTCTGGTATCCTGTGGGGCTCCGGCAAGTGAACAGGGTGAAACCAACCCGGAAGCAGCAACCGTTGATCTTAAAGCATTTGAGGCCCTCGGAACCCAGATCACTTCCGCAAGCTTTTTGGCCCTGATCGGCCAGGTAAAAGCTGCTTTGCAGGAAGGCGGTGTCCCTAATGCCGTTGGATATTGTAAAATCTCAGCTTCTGGCATCATTGACAGTTTATCCAAAGCGCATAATGCAACAATCACCAGGACAAGTCTAAAAGCCCGAAACGGGAACAACACAGCAACTCCTCAACAAAGCAGTATTTTAAAGCAATACGAAGTAGACTGGCAACTGGGGACAGATGTGATGCCATTTGCAGAGGATATGGGAGCCGGGGGAGTCAATTTCTATGCGCCCATCTGGACACAAAAAGCATGTCTACAATGCCATGGCGTCCTCGGTGAAACTTTAACAGCAGAAAATGATAAAATTATCAAGGGCCTCTACCCTACCGATAAAGCTACTGGTTATAAAGAAAACGACCTGCGCGGTATGTGGGTAGTCAATTTCAAAAAAGATCAATAATTATCAACAACAATGGAGCGAAAAAAACAACCATGGGATTCCTTTCCGTTAATCATAATTGCCTGCCTCACATTGGGCCTGGCTCCTTACTATCCTGAGCCTCATATCTGGGGTAAAATCAAATGGATAATGGGTGGAGCCAAAGGGATGGCTGCCATCGACTGGTTTGATTTTGTATTTCACGGAATACCCTGGATATTACTGGTGAGGTATTTATCCCTGAAGGTTTCCGGAAAATTATAATAATTATTTGAAGCTGTTTCTAAAAACACCTTTGGCAACGTTTTTACAAATCGAAGTAAAACAGAAAACGGATTAAGGAACTCCCAATAGTGAAATCTTCATTCCATTTTAAAGGTCCCATAGAAACAGCTTCAAATAATTAATCCCAAAACATTCGACCTCAATCCACATGCTCAAAGTGGGCAGTAAAATGTCTCAGGAAAGGAGGCTCGCGGACAATCTTAAATCCCCTTACATCTTCTTTATTATCCATGAGTTCTTTAAAAGCTTCTATCACATAATCCATATGGGTTTGGGTATAAACCCTGCGGGGAATGGCCAGCCGGACAAGCTCCATTGGGGAAGGAACGAATTTTCCGTGATCATCATAATGGCCAAACATAACTGAACCGATTTCACAAGCCCGGATTCCCGCAACCTTGTACAATTCACAAGCCAGCGCCTGCCCTGGAAATTCTTCCGCGGGAATATGCGGATAAAACGCCTTGGCATCCACATAAACAGCATGTCCGCCAATAGGCATTATTACAGGAATACCCAGCTCGTTAAGCTTCTCACCGACATAAGTTGTACTCTTGATGCGATAGTTCAGATAATGAGGATCAAAAACCTCCCGCAAACCAATGGCAATGGCCTCCATATCACGTCCGGATAACCCACCATAAGTGGCATAACCCTCCGTAATAATCAATACCGTTCTGCAGGAAACCGCCAGGTCTTCATCTTTAAGGGCGAGGAATCCCCCAATATTGACGATAGCATCCTTCTTGGCGCTCATCACACAACCGTCAGCCAGCGAGAACATCTCCTGGGCGATTTCGCGGTAGGTTTTGTTCTCGTATCCTTTTTCCCGGTGTTTTATAAAATAGGCATTTTCGGCAATTCGGCAGGCATCAAGGATAAACCTCAAACCATTTTCCTTACAAACCCTGGCTACGGCTCTGGTGTTTTCCATACTTGCCGGCTGCCCACCGCCACTGTTATTGGTAACGGTCAGAATTACAGCACCGATATTTTCTTTCCCATATTCTTTGATGGCAGCTTCCAGCTGTTCTATATCCATATTCCCTTTAAAGGGATGATATTCTGTAGGATGTAATGCTGCGGGAACAGGACAATCAATAGCCTGTGCTCCTGAGAATTCGATATTCGCCCGGGTGGTATCAAAATGGGTATTGGAAATAAAGACCTTGCCCTTCCCACCCAGCTGGTTGTACAACAAATGTTCGGCAGCACGTCCCTGGTGTGTTGGCATGATGTAGGGATAGCCTGTGAGGTCCATGATTTCTTCCTGCATGCGTACCCAACTTCTGGAGCCTGCATAACTTTCATCACCGCGCATGATACCGGACCATTGTTCAGCACTCATGGCGGAGGTACCACTGTCGGTTAAAAGATCAATAATAACCTGGCGGGCTGTCAATAAAAAGGGATTGTAATGTGCCTGCTTCAGGAAGTCAACCCGCTGTTCGTCAGAGGTCAATTCAATTTGTTCCACCACCTTTATCCTAAAAGGTTCTATTGTTATTTTGGAATGCATAGTTTTATTTGTTAGCGCTTAATCAATCGCGGGAAGGTACCGATTAAACCCCTACATTTTCCTGACGAATATCATTTTAGGTGGTGATTTTCGCAACCTTGGTTTATTTTTCAAAAGAAGTATCTAACCACCGTAAGGAGTTGCCAAAAAATTTAACACAAAATTTTTGGCCAGCCCATAGCTTAGGGCTACATTTGTTCGCTGTAAGTGGTTTACCAACTACAAACTTTGAGAGAAAATTATTAACAGGTGGGAGGTACTTTTGAATATTTTTTAAGGATCGTCTCCTAAACCCAAACATTGAGATTGTGAAAATTCCTCAACTGATCACTAATAAGTGGAATAAAATTAAATTTTATTATAATCAAAACAAGACGCTCCTGCTCGCCGGCCTATTCACAGCTGTTTCTGTGATTACCCTGATGGCAGTCTTGTATACTTCACCCATAGGCTCGGAGAATCAGAAACCTTCCAAAGAGGTAGCCCTTGGTGCTTTCCCTGTTGATGTCCCTACCATAAAATATGGTTTTGCCATTGACACCTTTAATGTGACCGAAGGTATTATTGAATCCGGCACCTTCCTGGGGGATATCCTTCACAGCCATAAAGTCGATTTTCAGACCATTGACCAACTGGTTCGGAATGCAGAGGATGTATTTGATGTACGTAAATTCAGGGTAGGAAAGCCTTATGCCGTTTTGGCCACAGACACCTCCCAGACGGCGGATTACTTCATCTATGAGCCCAGTGTTTTTGAATACATTGTTTTCCACCTCAAAGATGATCTCAAAGTGGAAAAGGTGGAACGGGAAGTCATTACTGCAACAAAAACCGCAGCCGGACGTCTTCAGTCCACGCTATGGCAGGCCATGACCGACAACGGTATGAGCTTTGAGTTATCAGATAAAATGGAGGATGCGCTTCAATGGTCGATAGATTTCCATCATTTGCAAAAAAATGATGAATTCAAACTTGTCTATGAAGAAAAATACATTGATGGTGAGGTAGTTGGCGTAGGAATGGTAAAAGCAGCTTATTACAAAACTGAAAATAACGAATACTATTCCCTGTTTTATGAAGGAGAAAAAGAGGATGGTTATTACGACCTGGAAGGGCGTCCCATGAAGAGCACTTTCCTGAAGTCTCCTGTTAAATTTTCGCGAATCTCCTCCCATTATAACCTCAACAGGTTCCACCCTATTTTAAAAAGAAGAAGGCCGCATTTCGGCACAGATTATGCTGCTCCTTACGGAACCCCCATACTGGCAGTGGGTAATGGCGTGGTTACCATGGCTTCTTATACCAAAGGAAATGGAAACTATGTAAAAATCCGTCACGACAAAGTTTACGAAACGCAGTATTTGCACATGCAAAAATTTGCGGAAGGTATTCGCCCGGGGGTTCAGGTCAAACAAGGTCAGGTAATTGGATATGTAGGTTCCACCGGACTGGCTACTGGCCCACATGTGTGTTTCCGCTTTTGGAAAAACGGCAAACAGGTCAACCACCTGAATTTAAAATTTCCTCCTTCCAAACCTCTGCCTCAAAGCGAATTGCCCGCTTATTACGAATACAAAGATCATTACCTGAGCTTACTCAATAGTGTAGTGGTTCCTGCTCCTATTGACGACACGATCTCAGCAACCGACACCATTGCCATTACGGAAGATCTGGTAATTCCGGAACCGGAATCTGGTGATGAAACTCAAGAGACAAGAAAAAAAGGTAATCCATAACAGACTACCAAAGGTAAAACAAACCGAAAAAGCAAAGGCCATCGAATTAAATTCCGATGGCCTTTTTAGATTATTGTTCATTTTTTTTTAGTTCCACCTGGCCGCATCCGGCATTTGGGCGATAACCGTATAAGGATTGCCTTTATTGTACATCACCTTATTCCACAAATTATCCGGTTGCATCTTGAAAATATAATTGGCATCGAGATCCGCAGTAACCCACGAACCGTAAACCATTTCATTTCTAAGCTGTCCTTCTGACCAGCCAGTATATCCGATAAAAAACCGAATATCATTGGGCTTGATGAGTTTGGAGGATATCAAAAACTTGAGTTTTTCAAAGTTACCGCCCCAATAAACACCTTCAGCAACTTTAATGCTGTCTTCCAGTAACTCTCCATTATTGTGCACGTAATGTATGGTGTCTGTCTGAACGGGACCACCAAAATAAACGGGCGCATCAAATTCGGGAAAATCCTGTACAAGGTTATCAATATTCGTATCTTCGATAGGTTTGTTCAAAACGAACCCCAGGCTGCCCTCTTCATTATGTTCACATAATAAAACTACCGCGCGTTTGAAATTTGTGTCCATCATAAACGGCTCGGCAAGCAGTATCCTACCTTTCCCTAATTTCTTAGCCATCTAAGTCTTTTTTATTTATAGTTGCTCATGAAATATAGTTCAATATGAACTGTTCCCCAATAAAAAGCAAATTTAACCATAGTCAAAGTAGTTAATTTTTTCCTAATATTAATTATTGGAGTATTAAAAAAAAACAATAGAGTTAAGAATGAACGCCTTATATTCAACTATAATGCCCTGGTGGGAAACCTGCGATCAATTTTCTTGACAAAGCCCTGCAATACTTTTCCATTGCCTCCCACCTCAACGAATTCCTCAACACCTCCTTCTATCATATTTCGCATGGTTTGCGTCCAGCGAACAGGAGAAGTCAATTGGGCAATCAGCAACTTTTTGATCTCTTCCGGATCATCGTGGGGCATGGCATCCACATTTTGATATATTGGGCAATGAGGTTTTGTGAACTCCGTATTTTCAATTGCCTTTTGCAACTCTTCCTGAGCGGGCATCATCAAAGGCGAATGGAATGCACCTCCGACCTGAAGTAAAATAGCCCGCAGAGCTCCTGCTTCATTGAGTTTCTCTACAGCTTTCTCAACACCAGGAACAGAACCGGAAATTACCAATTGTCCGGGGCAATTATAGTTCGCAGCCACCACCACTTCAGGAATGCCTTCACAAATATCTTCTACCACCTGATCCTCCAGACCAAGTATAGCGGCCATGGTACCTTCGACCATCTCACAGGCCTTTTGCATAGCCATGGCACGTTGATAAACTAACTGAAGACCATCCTCGAAATTCAAGGCTCCTGCAGCTACTAAAGCTGAAAACTCTCCCAAAGAATGGCCCGCTACCGCATCGGGACGAAAATCTTCCCCTGCCATTTTAGCTTTTACAATAGAATGGATAAAAACTGCCGGCTGGGTAACCCTGGTCTGTTTCAAATCTTCCGCTGTGCCTTCAAACATAATATCCGAAATAAGGAAGCCCAATACTTCATTGGCCTTTTTGAACCATTTTTTTGCTATATCAGAACTTTCATAAAGGTCCTTTCCCATACCTTCAAACTGGGATCCCTGCCCGGGAAATACATATGCGTTCATCTAAATGATCAATTTCGTTTTGTAAACTGAAAAGTCTTTGAAAGACTTTCTATTAATGTAATTTATTAGAGATGAGATTTAAGAATTCACTCCTGGTTTCAACATTTTCAAAAGCGCCGGTAAACGCTGAGGTCGTTGTTACTGAATTTTGTTTTTGAACACCCCGCATCATCATACACATATGCCGGGCTTCAATGACGATTGCCGCACCCAGTGGCTTCAAGGTGCGATCGATACATTGCAGGATTTCATCGGTCAGTCTTTCCTGGACCTGCAATCTACGGGCAAAAACATCAATTACCCGGGGTATTTTACTCAACCCGACAATGTAACCATTTGGAATATAAGCAACATGTGCCTTGCCAAAGAATGGCAGCATATGGTGTTCACATAAAGAATACAATTCAATATCCTTGACGATGACCATTTCGCTGTAATCTTCCTTAAACATGGCGGAACGAAGTACCTTCTCTCCATCCAGATGATAACCTTCGGTGAGAAACTGCATGGCCTTAGCCACACGCTCCGGAGTCTTCAGAAGCCCTTCCCTGGAAACATCCTCTCCAATACCCGTAAGAATTTCGTGGTAGTTCTTGATCAACCCCTCGGTAATGGGGGATGTTTGTTCTTTTTTTTCGTTTTGGCCCATATTTGTATATTTACGAAAAACAAAAGTAGGAATAATTGTGATTAAGGAGAGACTTTAAAGAAACAAATAAACCTCTGGTCAATATTTCAATAACTTTTATCTAAGAACTTGGTTATTTCGTTCTGAACCTGCTTTTTTTGCATTTTGATAATTTATTGAATGGAAAACGTAATCAGTAAGGCATATAATTTCTTTTCCAGAAAGATCGTCTATCATTCGACCTTCTGGTTGGCTTTGTTGATTTTATTAACCCTGATAGAAGGTGTTGACAACAGCTTTTTGTTTACTTTCAGCAATGAATTGATCAACCTGTTTTTTTACGCAGCGATCGTTTATTTCAACCTGATCTATCTGATTCCTAACTACCTGTCCAAAAATAAATTTTCCACCTATTTTGGGTTATTGGCGCTGTCGACGATTATCATAACGCCACTGAAAATTTTTACCTTTTATGTGAAATTCCATGAATACCCAAGCCTCCAGGCCGAATTGATCAACAATCAGTTCAGTTTTTTCCTGTTGACTTTTTTCATTGCCGGGTCATCAACTATTGGAAAAATAATCTCTGACTGGATCCGACACATGCGTGAAAAACAAGAACTTGAAAACCAAACGATGCAATCAGAACTTCGGTTTTTAAAGACTCAGATTAACCCGCACTTTCTTTTCAATACCCTGAACAATCTATACGCCCTTACTCTTAAAAAATCAGATATAGCTCCCGACATTGTGATCAAATTATCGGAAATGATGCGTTATATGTTGTATGAATGCAATGAAAAACGCGTATTGCTCAGCAATGAAGTGCACTATATCAAAAACTACCTGGACCTGGAAAGCCTGCGGCAGGGCAAAAGTGTGGAAATAAAATTTGACGTGGAAGGAGAAATCACCACTCAAAAGATTGCGCCCCTGATGTTTACGCCTTTTTTGGAAAACAGTTTTAAGCATGGGCTCAGTAATCACATTTCCAAAGGATTTGTGCATATTCAATTAAAAGCTGAAGAAAATTCCGTACATTTCCATATTGAAAACAGTAAACCCGAATCAAAACCTGTTCAGATACATCCAAGGAGCGGAGGTATAGGTTTGGTCAATTTGCGGCGCAGATTGGAACTGGTGTATCCCAAAAAATACCATCTGCATGTAGATGACAATCCCAATACTTATGGCGTGACCATGGATATAGAACTGGATTGAATTTTTCACAAAATACCCCTTGGTATATAAAATTGCAAAACCGCTCAAATTTAAGCTATATGAATGTTATAATTGTTGATGACGAACCCTTGGCACAGGATGTGCTGGAAACTTACATTGAAAAAATCCCGGAATTCAAACTGATCAAAAAGTGCAGCAATGCCTTTGAAGCGAATGATGTGCTTCAAAGTGAATCCATTGATCTGATGTTTCTGGATATTCAGATGCCTCAATTGACCGGAACCGACTTTCTGAAGTCATTGTCCAGACCTCCTATCGTTATTTTCACTACGGCCTACCCCAACTATGCCGTGGAAGGTTTTGAACTCAATGCCCTGGATTATTTGTTGAAACCTATTTCGATGGATCGTTTTCTCAAGGCAGCCAACAAAGCCATTCAGCAGCACAACCTAACTAGTCATGAAGGCAGTGGTTCGGGAAGTACTCCCGAAGATGATCATGAAGCGTTTTTCTTTGTAAAAGCAGACAAAAAACTCATCAAGGTCAATTACGACGACATTCTTTATATCGAAGGATTGAAAGACTATGTCATCATCCGTATGGAACATGACAGGGTGATCACACTGCAAACCATGAAAAGCCTGGAAGAAAAAATGCCGACGCCTCAATTTAAAAGAATCCATCGATCCTATATTGTGAATACCAAAAATATAAAAGCTATTGTGGGTAATATGGTTGAAATCATAGAAAAGAATCAGCCAAAACACCTGCCAATAGGTAAGAATTACCGGGAAGAGTTGCTTGACCTGATCAACAAAAACAGGATTTGATCCTCAGGTAATTTTGCCGGGAAGAACCTTTGATTTATGTACCTGCCCCCTGCTATAAAACAAGCCATAGAAGCAACGATGGGTGTGACTATAAACCATGTTGCTTCTATTAGCGGCGGTGATATTAATATCGCCAGGCTAATCGACACTCCTCGGGGAAGCTTTTTTGTGAAAATTAACGACTCGCCCCAGTCCTCGAAAATGCTGTCAACCGAAGCCAAAGGGCTAACCCTTTTGGGTAAAAGCCAAGCCATCGATATTCCGGGAGTCATAGCCCAGGGAAACACTGCAGGTACCGCCTGGCTGATCATGGATTATATTCCTCCGGGCACTCCTTCCATCGTGTTTTGGGAAGACTTTGGACGATCTTTGGCAAAAATGCATCAACAGCTTAATCATGATTTTGGACTGGACCATGATAACTTTATCGGCAGCCTGCCCCAATCCAATAGATCTGAAACCGATACGGTCTCCTTTTTAATCAATCAACGATTATTGCCCCAATTAAAACTGGCACTCAGCAGCGGCCTGTTAACTTCCCCGGATGCGGATAACTTTGATGTTCTTTTTAAAAAACTGCCTCAACTTATTCCTGGCGAACCACCTTCCCTCACCCATGGCGACCTGTGGAGTGGTAATTTTTTATGTTCCTCCCGGGGAAAACCCGTTTTGATTGATCCTGCGGTCAGCTATTGTCACAGGGAAATGGATCTTGCCATGAGCAAACTTTTTGGCGGATTTTCGAAAAGGTTCTACGAGACTTATGAAGAAGTTTTCCCTACGGCCCCAGGCCTTGATCACAGACTGGGTATTTATCAACTCTACTATTTACTTGTACATGTCAATCTTTTTGGACGGGGATATGTGGGACAGGTAAGATCGGTTTTGTCAGCTTATCTGTAACTATTGCGAACGAAAATTTATTGGAAAATAAGCAGGAAACAAAAAAAGAAGGGGACAGCAAGCAGCCATTCCCTTCCCTTACAAACAAAACCAACTACAAACCAATATAAATTATCAGTTCATTGCTTCTATAACGGCTGAAAATAAAAAACGCTGTCTCTGTTTTTGGAATTCCTCAAATTTGTCGGCTAAAAGTCATTGTAGCGAATGCTGCAGGAAATGTTTGACCGTCACCATACTGACCATTTCGATAGGAACATAATAAACTGATTTACAAACATTTGGAACACTTCTCACCCCCAGGTAAAGGTTACTTCTGTCTGTTGCAAAAATGATGATTTTTGCACCGACGTTTTCAGGAATATTATAAGCGGAAAAGTAATTATTTCCAGGAAACATCCTGACAACCGTTTTATTATTATTCAAAACCAGGAATGCTGCCGCTTCGACTAACGGCGAGGCCATAGGCTGGTGTTTGGCGCTCATCATGACTTTAGAGATCCCGTAAAACGGGTAGGTTCCAACTGCCAACCACCCCAGGCTATCTATGGTAAATTCAAAAAAATACCCTTTCGTCTTCTTAAGGATTTTACCCTTACCTGAAGCGATTTGCTCCCAGTCTAAAGCACCACCACCCTGAGGCATCCGGATTTTACTAGGTTGTCCCCTAAAGGCAAAAATTTCATGTTCGTATCGGAAATCATCGGGAATGGGAAAATGAACCAAAGCTTTTTTTCCAAGCAACAAGGGCTCTCCGGCTTTAAAAGCACTTATTTTAACCTGACCAAACAACTCCAGACACTGTCCTTCACAAAAACAACTAAAGCCTGAAGTTAATATTTCAGCCTTTGAAAAAGCCTCTTCCAATTCCAGGTCAATATTACCGACAGCCGGCCGGCCGTTTTGGTGATAAAAAGAAAACGGAGAAAAGTCCAAACGCATTGAATGTCCCCTTTCAACGGTTGTAAAACTACTGCCATCTATTTTAAAAAGATGGGTTTGAACTTTTACTCCTGTTTCTCTAAATACATCTTTTAACGCTTTTGAAGCGCCAATCGCCGTTTGCATAACGTGTGTAGTTTTTTCACAGACAAATCTTTAAAAGATTTATCATACGTAATGTGACCCCATTTCACATAAGAAAGTGTTTGTACCGCAATCTCAAAGCGGAAAAATCTTATGCATAAAGCGATTGATCGATGTAGGGTATTATGTGTGACTCATAATGTTGGGATAAAGATAAGTACATTTAGTACTCAAATGCAATTTATTAACCTTAAAATAAACAAATAGCACCGTTTATCTTACGACAAAACACAAAACCCAAGCAGCAGACTACTTTTCCACCTGACAATACTGTGCCACAGCCTTAGCCACATTCTGCCCATCCATGGCTGCGGAAATAATACCCCCCGCATATCCGGCACCTTCTCCGCAAGGGAATAAACCCAAAACATCTTCGTGCATATAGGTCTTTCGGTCACGAGGAATTCGGATAGGGCTGCTGGTTCGGCTTTCAGTGGCGACAACATTGGCTTCCTCTGTGTAATAACCCTTCATTTTCTTACCGAAAACCTGTACAGCAGTTCTAAGCCTGTCATAAATAAACGTCGGTAATAACTCATGTAAGGGAGCCGATACCAGCCCCGGAATATAGGAAGTTGACGGCAGATCTTTCGATAGGCGCTTTTCAAAAAAATCGGTTAACCGCTGGGCAGGAGCTTTCTGGCTTTCGTCCCCTGCCAGGTTAAACATGGATTGTTCCACGCTTTTCTGAAACTCCAGGCCGGCAAATACACCGTGGTGCCGAAATTCATTTAAATCTTCCAATTCAACAGCTACCACTGTCCCCGAATTAGCATAGGGAGAATCCCTTCGGGACAAAGACATGCCATTGAGGACCACTTCCCCCGGTGATGTAGCCGCGGGAACGATTAGTCCACCAGGACACATACAAAAAGAGAATACACCCCGTTCCTTCACCTGGCAAACCAGTTTGTAACTGGAGGCAGGGAGATTCGCCTCTCTGACAGGTTGATTATACTGTATCTTGTCAATCAGGGATTGGGGATGTTCTATCCGGACACCCAGGGCAAAAGGCTTGGCTTCAATTTTTATTCCTTTCCTGGCCAACAGGTGATAAATATCCCGTGCTGAATGACCGGTAGCCAGAATGACGCTATCCGCCTTGTATTCCTCTTTTCCGTCAACAACAACTCCTTTGATAGCACCACCTCTGATAATAAAGTCCGTGACATGGGTTTCAAAGTGTACTTCCCCACCGTAGTGAAGGATCGTCTGCCTGATATTGGCCACCACTCCCGGCAACTTATTGGATCCGATATGCGGATGGGCGTCGAGTAATATTTCCGGATTGGCCCCGTGTTCCACCAACAACCGCAAAGCCTTAATAATACTGCCTCTTTTATGGGAACGGGTATATAGTTTACCATCCGAATAGGTTCCGGCTCCGCCCTCCCCAAAACAATAATTGGAATGAGGATCAACTATCCCGAATTGTTGAATAGCCCTGAGGTCCCTTCTTCTGGCCCGTACGTCTTTACCCCTGTCCAGGACAACAGGCTTTAGTCCGAGTTCTATCAATTCCAGGGCGGCAAAATATCCTGCAGGACCGGCACCAACCACGATTACTTCAGGTTTTTCACTGACGTTTTTAAGATTTTCCAAAATGGCTGGTTCTTCCACAAAAGGCTCTCCGGAATAAACTGCCACTTGCAGGCGATACCATGGTTTTCCCCCTCGGGCGTCGATGGATCTTCTTAAAATACGGACATCCTGGATGGTTGAGGCCGGCAGTTGGCTTTTACTGATCGCCTGTTGCCGGATCAGCTTTTCATCCATTAGCTGAGCAGGTCTGATCTTAACTTCTACTTCTTTAATCATGATCTCCGTTTTCCACAATAACTTTCGTAAAAACATTATCGGCAGTAGGCAGGAAATTATCGGGAATATAAATTTTTTGTTCAATCAGTTCATAGCACTCTACCCCTTCCGTTTTAATTACCCGGCGCTCCTGATCTTTTGCCGTGAGGTATAAAACCTCCCCTATTTGATCGGCGGTTACATCATACCGACCGTTATCCATAAAAAACTTCAGGATAGAACTATTGGCATCGTATAAAACGACTTTTGTTTGCAACATAATCGTGTTCCCTGCCCATGCTTTTTGTTCATAATCACCATACAAC
This sequence comes from uncultured Bacteroidota bacterium, assembly GCA_942492125.1. Classification (GTDB taxonomy): domain Bacteria; phylum Bacteroidota; class Bacteroidia; order Chitinophagales; family Saprospiraceae; genus BCD1. Next base: position 96,948 of record CALODM010000013.1, on the reverse strand, counting down.
CTCAGTTCTATAGTATGAACACTGTCGGATAATTCATATACCTGATGAAAAGATTTTTGCAACTGGGCATTCAATAAAAATGGGATTACCAACAAGAAAAAAGTAAAAAACTTACTCATAGATCTATTTTTGTGCTCCATTAGCACCATTTTAAAATGATATTCCAACAAAGATAACGAAGGAAAATTTCCCCGCAGTATAACCTTTTCTTTCTTTGCAAAAATTAAGATATAAATCTTACATTTGTCTAAACTATATTTCTTAAGCAAAACGTACCAACAGATGCGACTAATTGACGGAAAAGAGCTGTCAAAAAACATAAAAGACGAAATTGCAGCCAAAGTTGACAAGATAAAGGCAACAGGCAAGCGCACTCCCCACCTGGCAGCCGTTCTTATTGGCGAAGACCCGGCAAGCGAGGTTTATGTAAGGAACAAGGTGAAATCCTGTGAGCAGGTAGGTTTCTCTTCCACCCTCATTCGTCGTCCCTCGGACACTACCGAAGAAGAGGTACTCAAAATCGTTGAAGACCTCAATAACAATCCTGAAATTGACGGCTTCATCGTTCAGTTGCCACTGCCGGACCATATCAATGAAAACAAGATTACCCTGGCCATAGATGCCAAAAAGGACGTTGATGGCTTTCACCCGGTAAACTTTGGTTTAATGATGCAGGGGCTACCGTGTTATTTACCGGCCACCCCTTACGGAATTATGGAAATGCTTTCCCGGTACAACATTGAAACCTCCGGAAAAGAGGTCGTCGTTATAGGGAGAAGTAATATCGTCGGTACCCCAATGGGTGTTTTGCTATCCAGAAAAGGCAAACCCGGCAATGCCACGGTTACTTTATGCCACAGTCGTACCAGGGACCTGGCTTTTCATACCAAAAGAGCGGACATCATCATCGCCGCCATCGGCCGTGCCAATTTTGTGACCGGCGACATGGTTAAAGACGGAGTCGTAGTCATTGACGTCGGTATAAACCGGGTAGATGATCCGACGGCAAAACGAGGATATCGGCTTAAAGGAGATGTGGAATTTGAAACCGTGGCTCCAAAGGCTAGTTTTATCACGCCAGTTCCCGGTGGCGTGGGTCCCATGACGGTAGTATCCCTTTTACAAAATACCCTGAAAGCTTTTAACCAGGAAGTTTTTTAGTAACTAAATTATATTTCCTGTTGGAAAATTGTCCTGCCTGATGCGGACGGGAAATCTCTATTTGGAACAGGCAAAAAGAAAATTTGAGAAAATGGATTTCAAACAAGGTTCATCGCAAATGATTCACCAAATAACAGGTTTGCTGGATAGTATTTCTCCGGAGCAATATTCTCAAAACCTGGATATTTTTAAGGGCTCAACCCTGGGTCAGCACTTCAGGCATATCCTGGATTTTTATCTCGTTCTGCTCAACCATTACCAAAGTGGGCTGGTGGACTACACCCTCAGAGAGCGTGACGCCAAACTGGAGACAGATCCCCGCTATGCTATGGCTACCTTTGAACAGGTACTTGGTAAGGTTGACCAACTTGATGAACAATTTCCGCTAAAAGTAAAAGCAGACTTGCTTTTTTGCAGCGAAGGAGAACGGCCTCTGATTCCCACCTCCATCGGACGTGAATTGATGTATGCTTATGAACATGCGGTACACCATCTAGCTATCATCAGAATAGGTATTGAAAATGCTTTTCCTGACCTGGAGATCGCCAATGAAATAGGCATTGCTCCGGCAACCATCAAATACCGGGCGACTTTCGACAGCTAATCTGATTGATTTTATCCGGTTCATGCCACAATTATGAGTTCAACCAAAGATCACCTCTGCTATATCATCCGCAATGCTCCTGAAATGCAGGAAATATTGCTTGCATTCCTGGAAGAATTGCCTTTCCATGCTTTCGAAGAAGCCCCAGACGGCTGGAAAGCGTATCCTGAACGTGCGGTTTCCCAGGAAGAAATCGACAGTCAGCTAAATGCTCTGAAAGCCAGATTCCCCTTCGAATATTCGAAAGAGCATATAAAAGGCGAAAACTGGAATGCCATTTGGGAGGCGGGATTCCAGCCCGTACTCGTAGGCAATTACTGTGGAATCAGGGCTAACTTCCACCCTTCCTTTGACACGGTAAAACACGAAATAATCATTCATCCTAAAATGGCGTTTGGGACTGGTCATCATGCCACGACATTTATGATGATCAAAATGATGGAAAGCCTTGACCTTGCCGGCAAAGAAGTTTTTGACTACGGATGCGGTACCGGAATCCTGGCAATCCTCGCCGCTCAAGAAGGAGCCCGGATAATTGATGCCGTGGATATCGAAGAAGAATCTTACGAAAATACTATCGAGAATGCTGCCATTAATCAGGTAGCCCATATTCACACCTACCTTGGAACCCTGGATGATGTCCCCTCAAAAGAATATGATATCATCCTCGCCAACATCAACAGAAATGTAATTTTAAACTCCCTTGATACGTTATATGGCAGATTGAAACCCGATAGTTTTCTGCTGGTGTCAGGAATTCTTCAGGAAGATGAAGACAAGGTGATCAACCGTGCCTCCACTGCCGGTTTTAAACATCTTGAATTGATCCGAAAAGGAGACTGGTCTTGCCTGAAATTCAAAACATAATTTGCGTTTTTCAAAACACAAATGCTTTTTTGGAGTTCTAAAATAAAATATTGTCTGCTGGACTTTTTGAATCGTTTTGGCTATTTGCCGAAAGTGGTCACAGGCAATATATCAAAATGAAAGAAAATAATATGATGAATAGATTTTTCCTTGCGCTCATTACACTGATTTGCCTGTCTGCTCAACTCAATGCCCAAAAATTAGAAAAATTCTCAGAGGACCCGGCAGCATTCATGGTTGAGCTGGAAGATATGATGACTGCCAGCAAAAACCAAAGGCTGGAAGAAACCTTCTATAATTTTCAGGCGAGTTTTCTCGGCGGGAATTTCTCTGAAGAAGAAAAGGCAGGCGTTATAAAAACTTCCAACGGCATGCTCGCCAACGGACTGAGGGCCAATCCTCATTTCAACGATTTCCTGGGAGGACTGACGGCCTTGAAAAACAGGCCCGGAGCAGTGGAATTGCTCCAGCAATGGCTTGACGTATTGGACCAGATGATTGCTGCCATGGCAGTGGAAAAAGCCAAACCTATAAAATCTTATCTGGAGTTCTCCACTGATTTCTTCCTGAATAAAACTTTGCGGAACAGCCCCAAAGGGGGAACCACCTGGCTGGCCGACTCTGATGAATTTGAATTGGCCTATGAAGCCGGTGAAGCGGTCATTAAATATCAGCAAACAGATATCAAAGCCAAAAGACTTAATGATTCCATTACCATTGAAAAAACCTCCGGCATTTTTTTGCCCAATGAACGTGTCTGGAAAGGTAAAGGAGGGAAAGTTGATTGGTCCCGTTATGAATATGATAAAAATATCTACACAGAATTAGGCGATTATGAAATTGAAGTCATTCAAAGTCTCTACGTATCTGATAATGCCAGAATGCATCACCCTGTCTATTTCGGCAACAAGGTGGTGGAGGGTTCTTTTACGGATAAACTCGGGGATTATTCTGCTGAAAAAGGAGGCTCCTACCCTCGTTTTGAATCCAGGGAAAAAGCCCTGGACATCAATAATGTTGGAGAAGGTGTGAAGCTATTGGGTGGATTCAGGCTTTATGGCACAACTGTTTACGGGTACGGTGACAAGCAAAACAAGTCCCAAATCGTCATAACCAATGGCCGGGGCCGAACCATTTTAAAGGGGAAATCAGAACAATTTACCATCCGGAAAGGTGAGCAAATTTCCGGATCCAATGTGGCCACAAATTTATATTATGGAAAAGATTCCATCAACCACCCTTCCGTCAATCTGAGATACGACATCAACAAACAAAAGATCCAACTGGTCAGAGGCGACCGGGGAAGTGACCGGAATCCATTTTATGACTCTTACAGGGATTTTAACATCAGTACGGAAAACATTGATGTTTACATCGACACAGATTCCCTGATCATCGGAAAACCTACGGTAAGTATTGCCCGAAAAGGACCAGTTGAATTTGAGTCCCTACAGTTTTTTAACCCGGGTGATTATCAGCGGATTCAAAATATTGCCACTGCCAACCCGCTCGCCATCATGAAAGCAACCGTTGAGCAGGAAGGTACTAACTTCATCAATGCCAACTTATTAGCCAGCCGCATAAATTCTAAATTTACCGTTAAAAATATTGAATCCCTTTTATATGACCTCGTCGCCAAAGGTTTTGTCAACTATGACCCTGATGAACAGATTATAGAAGTAAAACAAAAGGTCATTCATTTTGTAGATGCTGACAGAGAATTTGTGGACTTTGATCATCTGAAAATCGTTTCGGATACACGAGGAATCAATGCCGCGATGAAAATGGGTGGACTTGATATGGTGGTCAACGGTGTGGAACGGGTCATTCTTAGCAGGAAAAACCGGGTAGCAATTAAACCGCTGGGTAACCAGTTGTTGATGAAAAAAGTCCGGAATTTTGATGCCGATGGTAAAATATTCGCCGGATTCACGACCCTGGAAGGCAAAGACTTTCATTTCGATTATGAAAATTTCAATATCCGCGGAGATTCCATCCGGTTCTTTGATCTTTTCGTACCTACGGGTGGACTGGATAAAAACCAGCAGCCGGTAGCCTATTCCATTGGTTCCCGTATTGAACATGCCAGCGGTGTCCTTTTGATCGATGCGCCCAATAATAAATCCGGAAAGGAAGATATTGAAATGTTCCCTTCTTTTCAAAGTAAGGACAAGTCCTATGTTTTTTACCACAGAGACAGTACCCAGAATTTTGCTTACAAACAGGATTCCTTTTATTTTGAACTGGTTCCTTTCAGTCTCAATAAACTGGATAAAATTTCAGCGGGAGCCCTCAAGTTCCAGGGTACCTTATTTTCCGCAGACATCTTTCCCGACATCAAGGAAACCATCTTGCTGCGGGAAGACCAGTCTCTTGGTTTTATTCATGAAACGACAGAAAAAGGGTTGCCCGTTTATACAGGAAAAGGGGACTATAAAGGAGAAGTTGACCTGAGTAATGCAGGTCTTCTTGGCCGCGGTCAGTTGAAATACCTGGGAGCCACCATCGATTCTGAGGATATCATTTTCAAACCCAAACAAATGACCGGTAGTGCAGACCAGTTCAAACTCCAGGAAAACAGAAAGAGTGACCCCGAAGTACCCAATGCCGAAGGAATTGATGTAACCATCAACTGGAAACCTTATCGCGACAGCATGTACATCCGTTCCAAGGAAGCTGCATTTAAGTTATTCAACGATGACAACCACACTTTGGATGGCACATTGATCCTGACTCCCGGAGGGCTCAAAGCGGATGGTTTACTCGATTGGGACAAGGCCAGCATGCGGTCTGAATTGCTTTCCTTTGGGGGCTATTCTGTAAAGGCCGACACTACAAATTTATCCATTAAGTCCTTTGATTCCGACGAATTGGCGCTAAAAACGAGTAATGTAAAAGGTGAAGTCGATTTTGAAAAACAGCTGGGGAATTTCCTGGCCAATGACGATTTCCTGATCACCGAGTTGCCTTACAACAGGTATATAACCTCCATGAACGAGTTTGCCTGGGATATGAAGGGCGGAACAATCCAGTTCAAATCAGACCCCAATAAAATAGGGGTGTTCACCTCTGTCCATCCGGACCAGGACTCCTTAAAATTCCAGGGTAAAGATGCTTTTTATGACATCAACTCCAGTGAACTGGCCATAAGCGGAGTTCCTTATATCGTTGCAGCAGATGCCTTTGTTTACCCGGACAGTGGCATGGTCAACATTCAGAAAGGCGGTTTGATGTCCAGGTTGGAAAATGCCAAAATTGTTGCTGATACCGTAAACCAATACCATGTAATCAACAAAGCCACGGTGGAGGTCATGGGTAGAAAATTTTATACTGCCAGTGGATTTTACGAATACAATATTCCCGGGAAAGATCAGGAAATTGAATTGCAGAATATTGTTGGTCAGCGGGTTGGAAAAGGTAGCCGGGCGGAAAAACGCGTGGTTACTCGTGCAACGGGCACCATCTCGGAAGAAATGGGATTTTCAATCGATCAAAAAACCAGCTTCCAGGGAACCATCAGTCTGAATGCAGAATCAAAAACCCTCAAATTTGATGGTTTTGCCAGACTTGAAGCAGAAAAGCTGCCAACCAATCCCTGGTTCACGATCAGTTGTGAAGGAGACCGGAAAGATCTTGTCATCCAATATGACAAACCCAAAAGTATTGATGGACAACCTGTTCAAACCGGCTTATACCTCAGCAGGGAGAATGCGCGTATTTATCCACGGGTAATGATGCCCTTACATTTCCGCAAGGACAGGCCTATTTTCCCGGCAACAGGTGTATTTAAATACGATGAGAAAAAAGATGAATTCCTGTTTGGAGATTCTACCAAAGTTATCAGCCAAAACGAGACCGGGAATATTTTTACCTTCAAAAACAGGGACGGTAGCGTCAATGCGGAAGGCAAATTCAACATCTGTTCGGAGATTGAATTCATCAAAGTCGATGCCGCTGGTATCGGACAGACGAAATTCCATCCACCTGAGCCCGTAGTCGATCCTAATATGATCGCCCTTGATGATACGATCTCAACGGTACCTCAGGCTGCTCCCGAATTCCCGGTAACGGCAGAATTAATGACGGGCATTCAACTGATCGTGCCTGATCAACTGATGAAGATCATGGTCAATGATTTTAATGCTTCTTCTTTTGATGCCCGTATCATCAGTTACCTGACAGACATCGGGTTTTACCGGAAGGCAGCTTTTGAAATCTTCCCGAACAATAAGGATGTCCAGACAGCTGTAAATGGTATGAGTTCCGGTTACTTTGATGTACCCAAAAAATTCAACCCTTATACCTTCCTCTTCAGCAGGCTAAAACTTAAATGGGATCCCGATTATCAATCCTTTGTCACCACCGAAAAATCTACGGGACTGGCAACACTGAATGGGGAGAACATCAATCGTAAAGTCGAGGCTTACATCGAATTCAAAATGCCCAGCAATAACGATGACCGCTTGTATATTTATATAAAATCACCCAGCGAACTGTATTATTTCTTTGGGTACAGACAGGGTATTTTGAATGTGGTTTCGAATAACCCTGCTTTTATGGAAGAATTGCGAGGATTAAAAGGCAGTGAAAAAGTTACTAAAATGGGGGATGGAAAAACGTATGAAATCCAGGAAGTTGAGCCCGGAACAGCACAAAGGTTCTTGAGACGGATACAGGCAGCGAAAGACTAATCCTTACCAGACCATTTTTTCAGGATTTGAAAGTTACTTTTTTCTAAATATCCGTTATTGTATATTAACAAAAAACAAAATCAACAAAGGAAATGAAGCGCATAGTATTTGGATGGATATGCTTTATGTTATTGACACAGGGGCTTGCACAACCTGATTCGACCATTAATTCTACGGATAAATCTCTCAAAGAGCAGGTTTTAAAGGACATTGAAGAAAACCTGAATCAAAAAACCCTTGCCCTGGATTCAACGATCACTCAGTTGGATCAAAAAGTGAGCAACCTCGATAATTCGATCAAGGCCACAAAAAATGCTTCGGTGAAAGTCGATAAACTATTGGAAAGGGTCAAAGCTCTTGAGGAGATCCAATCAACACTGGAGCAAAATGAATTGAACGTTTACCAGGCCAATTATCAATCTGCCGTGATCAATCTGGTTTCCATGGAACGGGAAATCAAACCATTGATCCTGTTCAATTCCACCAAAAATTTCTTTGGGGCTTTGAGTGAAACGGCCAATCCCACCTCCTATCCTGGTTATAAAAAGTGGTACAAACAATTTTACGGCTTTGTCCAGAAAGAAAAGGATAAAGACGCCCGGTTAAGTGTATTGAACAACCTTTTGTCTTTAACCGGTAACCTGGCCAATGGCTCACCACTCAGCGGTCCTATCACACAGTCTTTTTTCAGTGGCATCAGTATTTTCATCAACTCTCTTGGCAGGAATCAGAAAGATCTTCGAGACGAAAGTGAGAAAATGTTTTTATTGACCGTAAAACTCTCCCAATTCACCCACGACAAGGATATGATCGAAGATGAGTGGGAATCCATCACTACTGAACTGGAAGCTCTGCAGCAGTATTACGAGAAGATGCTGGCCAGAAATTTCGAGTTACTTGGCTTATCCAAAGCTGAGTTTGAAAATAACTTCTCCCAGCAAAGCGATGCTAAAAAAAGATACGATTACCTGACTTCTCTGAAACAAAAAGTGGCGGAGGAAGTCGCCAGGCAAAAGAAGAAGAATCCTAATGAGTGGAAGGAAAAGATCTATTACCAGCTTATGGATGTCCAGGCACTTAAATTGCGGTTCGGGAATATAACCTTTAAAATAAGTGAAAATATATCCCGATATAACGAACTCATCGGCAAGTACAAAAACGACCCGCAAATCGGCGGTAAAGTCGCTGCACTTGAAGGCAAACTGGTTGACCTGAAAAATACTTTTGACGGCGCGTTTGACCCGACAGAATATATCAATTCAGCGACGCGGATGTACAAGGTGGATTAAAGACCAGAAACCACATAGGCACAAAGTTCATTTAAGTTTTCATGCTTTGTGCCTATGTGGTTTTATCAGAATTTGTAATCCAGCCTCACCGTCAGATTTCTCGGGGCTTCCAGCAACCCCGGGCGTTGTGTATAGAGTACATTGGAAATGTTTCCAAGTATTACGCTAAACTTGAGGTTTTCCGTAAAATTATAAGCTGCTCTGGCGTTCATGGTCAAAAATCCCTCCGGATTGTCTTCTCTGAATTTCCCGATTCCGGGCAGGAATACCACAAAGAAAGCGTCCACAGCTTCCTGATGACTATTGTAAAAAGCCGCATATCCGAGGGTAAGGCCTTTGAACCTGGCCTCCAGATCAAACTTAACAGAATGTTTAGAGCGGTACTTGAGGATATTCTCATCCGAAGAAGAGTTATTGGCATTGATCTGGGCAATGGATTCCTGCTCTCCCGGATCAGGTCTGGAGGTGTCAAAATCCAGGAACCTTGGATCTATGTAGGTATATCCTGTCAGGAACTGCATATTCACCGGCCCCAGTTTACCTTTTCCGGCAAGAGTGACCTCCCATCCTTTTGTGGAGGTATCTCCGATATTCACAGACCTGAAACCGGCTCCGACGGAATTAAACTCCATCATATTCTGATAATTCATCATAAAAGCGGCCAGGTCAATAAAACCATTTAAGCCACCAAGTTTGAACCCCTGTCTTAACCCAATTTCTGCTGACCATCCGGTTTCTGATGTCAGGGATGGATTTGGCAGGATGAAGAAGCCTCCAACATCGGTTACAATAAACTTTTCAGCTACGGTGGGGAATCTATATCCCTGGCCAATAGAAGCTCTCAGAAAGGTACCTTCCGTGGCCTTATAACTGGCTCCAAACCTGAACACAGGCAGCGATTCTTCTTCCGTAGATGGTTCTACTACGCCCTGGGCATATTCAAATCCGGGGTTATTGAGAATGTTGTATTCATACCTGAATCCGGCAGAGAGGTTTAAGCGTTCTCCGAATTTTTTATCCAACTGAAGGTAGGCAGCTACGTTCTTCGAGGTAAAGGTAGTATCTCCATACAATTCTGCATCCACATTGGTACCTGAGAAAACCAACCCGGCAGTCGAAACCAGGTTGAAGCTCTTATGCTTGCGCTGAAACTGATATTCTCCATAGAACAGGTTCGATTTATTAGACTGGTTACTGTCATTCTCATTGTCCACGTGGTAAAACCTTCCCAGGAAGCGGTGCCTGTTTTCCCCCTTATCAAAATAGGTAATCGTGGGATCAATATTAAACCTGTTTCGCTCCCTGTTGGTGATGGTGGAAGGAGTCCCTTCAAAAAGGTTATCGGTTCCCTTCCAGTAAAAAAGGAACCCGCCCGCCCGACATTAACATTGGCATTCAAGCCCAGGACCAAACGGTCCGTCAGGCGATGTCTAAGGCCGAGGTTTACACGACCATATTCCTTGTAAGTATCCTTATTATAGCTTTCCTGATTGGTGTAAAACCCACCTAAAACAAGGTCCGTCTTGCCGATTTTACGTTTGTGGGAAAGTGTGGCAGCAACCTGATAAGGCTGCAAGGTATCACCCCACCATTTGAGACTTTCCTCTTCCGGGGAAAGATATGCGGTATAAAATACGGCTGCTTTTGTCTCGGGTTCCGCTCTGGCAAAGGCCGTCCGAACATTTACAATACCATTGAGTGCAGAAGAACCGTACAGGGCGGAGGCGGCTCCCTTCACTACCTCAATTTGCTCAATATTCTCCACTGGCACGTCATCCCAGTTAGGGTATCCGGCATCCGCCTGGAGAATGGGTACGTCATCCATCAAAAGCAGCACACGGCTACCTGCCCCCTGGGAAAAACCAGACCCTCCCCTGATATTGGCCTGCCCGTCAATGATGGTCACACCCGGTATTTTTTCAAGGAATTGATCAATGGAGGGTTTACTGGTAGATTCCAGCAAATCCGGTTTCATCACTGCGAGGGAAACGGTTACCTCTCCCAGCGGTTTTTCATATTTACCACTCGTCACCGTAGCCGTTTGCAAAAGGGTGACTTCTCCGCCCAACTCCACATTGATTGTTTTTACCTGACCAGCTTTCAGGATAATTTTTTCTTTATAGGATTCGAACCCCAGATAACCGACTGTTAACTCGTATTCCCCGGGAACGACCTGTAGGCTATAGGAGCCATCAAAATCGGATGTCGTACCTTCCCCGTTACTCAATAAGACAGTAGCGCCAATGAGCGATTCAGAAGTTTTACCATCCACAACTTTTCCCGTGATAGTTGCCTTTTGACCTAAAACAGACAGGGTCATGAGCATAAAAGTGCTCAATAAAAATGCTCTTTGTACAAACATTAACAAGATTTTAAATCATGAAAAAAAGGATTTTCAGGGAGTGGTGTAATTTATGATCAATCGTTGACAGCGAATTATCGATGCAATGTATTAATAATCATTGATTTGCAAGGAATTAAAGCTATCAGGTCAATTTATTTTTCCCACAAGAACCTGAACAAAGGCGTGTAAATATTCAGAAAAAACAATAAAAAAAGGAGTCTCTAAGTAGTTATTGCTTGGGCAAAAATAAGACAATGGGTGAAAAAAATAAATAATTTTCAATTTGAAATTGTAATTTTACCCCAATTCAAAATTATCACAAGCATAAAAACTTGTTTTTATTTATCACAAAAACGTTCTTTTTACTATGAAGAAATTATTATTACTTCTTTTTGCAGGAGTGCTTTCGTTCCAGTCATTTGGTCAAACCTGTACTCCTGACGAAACACTACCGGACAGTGTGGTTATCTCGCCGCTGCCATTCCTGCCAGATGTTGACGGCACCGGACTTATGGACACTGCCTGCGTAAACAGTTACTACGAAACCACCTTGTATTTCAACATTCCCGACTCTATCGAAGTATTCGGGACTGGTGTGCCTTTATCTTCTGTATCTATGGCTCAGGATGGTGCTGTACTCAATTTGCCGGCAGCTTTTGATTACGTTTGTAATCCTCCCAACTGTACGTTTGAAGCTGACAGCTCTGGTTGTATCAGTATTTACGGGACTGCAGCAGTGACAGATGAGGGGGTACATGATCTTAAAGTAGCGGTAACCATCGTTGCCGGTGGTTTTTCCCTGGATCGTGAATTGCCGGACGGATTGCTTGTTTCCGGAAACTATTTCTTCCATGTGAAGCCTGAAGGTTCGGAAAACTGCACTATTGTTAACGGCATTGAGGAGCAGTTTGCCAAGAACTTTTCTGTAACCAACAGCCCCAACCCGTTCTACTCCACCACGGATATGAAAATAACCTCCAAAACCAGTGGCACCTACCAGCTGATCGTCCAGGATATGATTGGAAATGTATTGCAGCGGTCAACCCTGAACATCTTCGAAGGAGATAATACTTACACCTTTGATGGTTCTCAACTGCCTGCGGGAATGTACATTTATACCATTACCGATGGTCAAAACAGCATTGCCAATAAGATGCTCGTTGGTAAACGTTAGTAAAAAAGCCTTTTGTGATATTAAAATACCCTTTAAAAAAGTCGCAGAGAAGCCAGCTTAAAACCAAGCCAGACTCTCAGGACTTTTAAATAACAGAGCCGTTCGAATTTCATTTCGAACGGCTCTTCTTTTTGATTCCATTTTGAATGGGCAGAATCCTTTTTTCTATTTGTTTTTTTTACTTTTATGTCCTAGTTGACGTTTTCTGTTCATTGCAAAAAACACTCCATGTATTCATTTGATTTTCAAAAAAGGGTTCGATACGGTGAAACTGACCAAATGGGATACCTCTATTATGGCAATTACGCCACCTATTACGAGATAGGTCGCGTGGAAATGTTACGGTCACTGGGTTTCACCTATAAGGCTCTGGAGGAAGAATACCACGTTTTCATGCCGGTAGTTTCCATGCAGATAAACTACATTCGTCCGGCATTCTACGATGAACTTCTGACGATCCGTACCACCCTTAAGGAGATGCCCGGCAAATACATCACCTTTCACATGGAGATATTCAAGGAAAATGGAAAAATCTGTAACGTTGGCCGGGTGAGGCTATGCTTCGTCGATAAGTTTACCAACAAAACCATTCCAACCCCTGAGGTCATGTTGAACAAATTAAAACCTAATTTTGAAGAAAATTAACCTGGAACGGATCAAAGCCTTTTGGAATGGCATTCCGGAATGGCCTGTTGTTCGGGGTTTCATCGCCTGGACGAAAGAGCACTCCCTGCCCGGGTTTTTCAAAATTCCCATTTATGATGTAGCTGTTTTTGTATTCAATGAAATCAGGAGGTTCGATCTTTTCACACGAGCCAACTCTATAGCTTACAGCTTCTTCATTTCCTTGTTCCCTTCTCTGCTCACACTGTTCACCCTCCTCCCCTTTTTAAACAAATATTTCCTGAGATTTTTACCAGAGGGGGAAAGTTTTAGCGAGGTGATGAAAAATGAAATCCATAAAGTGATGCCTGGCTCGGTGGGTGACCAGTTGTTTTTATTCATCAAGGATATTACGGAAGTGGAACGTGTCGGATTGTTATCTTTCGGTTTCATCCTGGCCATTTACTTTTCATCCAACGGTATGCTGGCAATGATGAGGAGTTTTGAAAAGAGTTATTCCAAAACCTTTAAAAAAAGATCTGCGTTAAGAAAAAGAATGGTGGCCATCGGACTGACGAGTTTACTCAGTTTCCTGCTCATCGGTTCTATTGTGTTTATCATTTTAGGCAAACTGATCATCGGCTGGCTATCGGAATATATTGCACTTTCCGGTTTTTCAACCGTTGGCGTGGATATCTTGAGGTGGCTGGCGATTTTATTGTTGTTCTATTTTGGTATTTCTGTCATCTACCGTTATGGGGCCGCCACCTATCGCCGCTTCAGTTTCTTTTCTGCCGGCGCTACCCTGGCGACTGTATTATCCCTATTGACCTCCCTGGCTTTTTCATTCTATGTCGATGATTTGGGAAGAGCGAGTACTTACAATAAATTTTATGGATCCATCGCTACCATTATCATCCTGATGTTGTGGATACAATTCAATTCTTTAATCATTCTCATTGGCTACGAACTCAATGCGAGTATTGCCGTCAACCGGGATTTAAAAGCACAGAGAGAAGAAGAAAATGGCGATTCTGATTAAAGGCAAAACTTTTGAGCACGACCTTTCCATGACAAAAGGCTTTTCCTTTAACTTTGTCTGTACCACATTAACTAATAAAGATTACATCTGCTTATTAATATCTTCCAACTGACAAATAATATTTTTAATCCTTCGTTAGAGGAAAAGACAATGAGGAAACGAGGTTTCAATTTTTAATTTATTAAAGAATCCTTGTATCATTGTCCCCATATTTCCTTGTATCATAAAATACAACGATGCGTAAAAACTTACTAAGCTTTCTCTTCATGGTTTCGGGCCTATTGATCAGTTTATCGATCCATGCTCAAAAGTACAGCAATGAATTTTTAAGTATTGGTGTCGGGGCGAATGCTCTGGGTTTAGGTAATGCTGTAGTTGCTAATACCGCCGATGTAACTTCCGGTTACTGGAATCCTGCCGGGCTGGCGAGTGTTTCTGCTGACAAGGGTGTTTTGCTGGGAGCGATGCACTCTGAATGGTTTGCCGGAATTACGAAAATGGATTTTCTGGGTTTCAGTTTGCCCATGGCTCAAACCAACCGTCGATTAGGAGTTTCTGTCATTCGGTTCGGTGTAGATGGTATTCCCAATACTTTGAGCCTTTACAATAGTGATGGCACCGTTAACTTTGATAATGTTACAGAATTTTCGGCTGCAGACTATGCTTTCCTGTTGTCTTATGCTCAAAAAATGAACGTAAAAAAAGGTAGTCTTCAAATGGGTGCCAACCTCAAGATCGTACACAGAAGGATCGGTCCATTTGCCAATTCGTGGGGATTCGGACTGGACTTTGGCGCTCAGTACCAGATCAACCAATGGCGTTTTGGAATGATGGCCAGCGATGTTACTTCGACCTTTAATGCCTGGACTTTTAGCTTTACCGATCAGGAAAAGGAAGTGTTGGAAGCCTCAGGTGGAGAAGTTCCCATCAAAAGCCTGGAATTGACCAGACCACAAATAACCCTGGGCGCAAGCCGTAGTTTCGCCATTAAAGATATTACCCTCCGCCCTGAGCTCGACTTCATTATCACGACGGACGGTAAACGCAACACCCTCATTTCCGGCAATCCGTTTAGTATCGACCTCGCTTTCGGAATGGAAGCCGGATATAATGATTTTTTGTTCCTCAGAGCTGGTGTCAGCCAGTTTCAAAAGCAGGAAAACTTTGACAATACAGAGACGCTGATCGTTCGACCTTCGCTTGGTGTAGGACTGAAATTGGGTAAATTGGTGGTTGATTACGCCTACAGCAATCCAAGCGACGGGCAGAATCGTTTTGCGCATATTGTTTCTTTGCAGTATAGTATTCAGCCGAAAAAGAAGTAAATCAGTAGGCAGTACCAGTAACAGGAAGCAGGGAGGTGATGGGCTGTGCCGCAAAGATGCGCTAAGAACCGCTATGTTACGCAAAGAGCAGATCTGTTATTTTAAGACTTTGTCTTGAATTCCATATCCCTTTTGCCTACTGACGATTTTTGTTTTATTCCCAAAGCAACCACTCCAAAGAAAACTTCACAAACACATTTTCCTTATAGCCATCCTTTTCAAAAAACAAAGCAATGTCACCATTGTCCAAAACCGTCATGGAAGAATAGGCCGCCGGACCTTCATAAATGGTCTTGCCTTTTGTCCAGGTCCGGCCGTCGTCAAAACTAACCTTTACCGTCATATTTTCCCGTTTGTCAGGTGAATTCGCATTGGAAAACAAAATCAGGTTTTTCCTTTGATCATCTTCGATCACCTCATGAGTAATCAAACTCGCATTACACCCCGGATCAATGAGCGAGCTGTCAGGCCTGGAATGCCATGACGCTCCCCTATCCGAAGAAGTATGCACATATCGCAGTCCGGTTTTATGGGTACGGCTGTTAACCATCCATTCCCCGTTACTTAAAGTTATTATCTTAGATTCATCTCCGGGAGTGATTGGGGTGTCAATGAGGTACCACGATTTTCCGTGATCATCGCTGCCAAAAACATGCATTCCGTGTTGTAGATTGACTAGCGTGTGGAGTATTTTTCCATCTGCCGTATAAAATCCCCGGCCAGAGGTAATGAATTGGAAATCATTGTGCCAGTCTGGTTTTGAAATTTGATCGGTTATGTCCACCGACTTAGACCAGGTTTGACCATTATCCTTGCTTTTCACATACTGCAGGTAATAGATATTTCGCTCCTTATCCAGATCCATGAAATTGAAAAACATGAAAATTTCACCCGTTTTTTGATCAACGATCATAGAAGGATCAGAAGCGGACATACCATCAGGGTAATCTACAACCCTTTCGATCGGAGTCCAGGTCTCTCCATTATCCATACTTCTGCGTATGACAATATTTATATCTCTGCTGTCCCTGAGGTCATTGCAATTAGGTACCCGTTCGTCAATGGCAGCGATCAAATCTCCATTGGGAGCGGTAATGAGGGCAGGAATGCGGTAGCAGGCAATACTGTCGTTGGTTTCAGGATTGAATAAATCCACAAATGACAATCCATTATCCAATAAAGTCGTGTCTGTTCTTTGGGCCAAAAGTATACTTGTGAGAAAACAGCAAAAGACTAAAGACAGGAGCTTTTTCATATATACTCGGTTTTATGTTATCAGAATTTTGAGCCTGGGTGACAACCATAACATTGTTATTCAACCCGAAGCGGGTTGAATATGATCTAAGGCTTGTTCTGAAACATCTCCAGGAGCTCAAAAGCCAGCATCCCGTAATTCACACTCGACATATTACTAACGATCGCCACAACAATTTCCTCCTCAGGATCAAAAATAAATGCGGTGGACCCTCCTACAGAACCCCCACCATGACCATAGATTTTTTTACCATCATCCATGGGGTAGGTACTCCAGCCAATACCATAATTGGTAAGTTCTCCGGAATCTGTTTTTTGGGAGGTGAAAAGCAAATCTAAAGTTTCCTGTTGCAAAAACCCTTCTTTCATGTGTGCATAAGCAAACTTGGTAATATCCTCTGTGGTTGATAAAAAGCCACCACCGGCCCATTTATAACTGTTGTCCACGTAGGGCGCATTGATCAATTCACCGGACAATCCCAGTTGATAAAAACGCGTTCGACCGGGAATAATCCATTGGTTCCTGTCAGCGACTGTATTGGTCATGCCCAGTGAATCAAAAACTTCACGTCTCATATAAGACAGAAAATTTTCTTCCGCAGCTGTTTCAATGGCAGCACTGATCAGATTCCATCCATAGCTTGAGTAGGCGTACTTTTTTCCGGGGGCATGCAATAAAGAATCATCCTTAAAAATCTTGAGCCCTTCTTCCACGGTAGGGTAATTTTTAGCACTCAGAAACTCTCCGTTCTTATAGTGACGGATACCTGCCAGATGCCCGGCGGTTAACCTAAGCGTTACTTTCTTTTTCCTTCCCTTATCGGGAAAGGATGGCACATAAGTCTGAATAGGTACATCCAGGTCTATCTTTCCCTGTTCATACAAAATCGCCAGTGCTGCCGCCGTGAATGGTTTGGAAACGCTGCCAATCCTGAATTTGGACCTGGCAGGATCTACCGGCACCATATTTTCCAGGTCGGCATAACCAAAACCTTCCGATAATACAATTTCTCCCTTTTGGGCAATGGTTACACTCAATCCAGGCAGGTTGCTGCTATCAAAAAAAGCCTGTACTTTTTCCAGGGCAAGTGCAACGGTGAGGGAGTCTTGTGCGAAAACATTAACAGAAAAACCAAGGGCAATAAAAAATAAGGCAAGTCGCTTCATGATATTGTTTTTGAAATGAAAACACTAATATAAAAAATCCAAAACCTCCCCCTTGGTTAAGCCCATTAATTATTTTAAATTACCGGATCTCCCGAATTCATTAGGTGAGTACGCACTCCGCTCATTTTTTATTACTTTTGAGATAAATCCTATTCAAAAATGAAGCTTTTATCCTTTTTTTCTATTTGTTTGATATTGAGTTTATCACATAGCTCCTGCGGGCCTCAGAAGAATCTTACCGATAATGGCCATTGTCTTCATTCCGGTGTCATCAAAGACTTTGCAGGATTGGATGGTTGCGGACTGATGATCATCGATGAAAAAGGTCAGAAGTTGCTTCCTGTTAAGTTTCCTGAACAACCGCTGGAATTGAAGGACGGGCAAAAGATCAAATTCGATTATACGGAAGTTGAAGCGATGAGCATTTGCATGGCAGAGGATAAAATTGTGGAGGTCACCTGCCTCAAAGTAATTAAAGAAACTGAGGAGCAATGTCTTGATATTGCTCAGCCTATGCGCGTTGACTGGATGAAGTCCATTATCAATAACTCCCAGCCTGAACAGATCATTAAATATCCCATTGAAAATGAACAGTGGCTATACCTTTTCAAAGGAAATCCGGTTTTAGTTTTTGATTGTTATGGAGTAAAGGTTTGCGATTCAGAAGAAACGGAAATTTCCAAATGCATGAATATGCTGCCTGAAGGTGCAGCAGGTCAGGTCATTTGGCAGCGGGAGTATAAAAATGATTGAATATTGCAGAGTCCAGATTGTAGATTTGTAAAACCAGTCGCTTCACGACTAAATATCGGTAGCAATATGGGTATCCCGAAGCGTACAGCGGAGGGCGGCGAGGGACGAGCAGGACAAGGGATAGGAGTGCAACGGATAGCCCGGTGCCGAGAGTAACGACGGCATGGCCCCATATTAAGCAGAGTAAAAATGCAGAGTGAAGAATTGTAAAATTTTACCCTTGAACAATAAGACTTTATGAACCACAAACAACCCCTTGAATTAAACAACGACTTTAAGCATGCCCTGGATCTTGCAGAGAAGCAGGGCAGGAATTTGTTCATCACGGGCAAGGCGGGAACAGGGAAGTCGACCTTACTACAATTGTTTAGAAATACGACCAAGAAGAATGCGGTGGTTGTTGCCCCAACCGGAATTGCTGCGCTGAACGTCAAAGGTCAGACCATTCACTCCTTTTTTAAATTCCCTGCAAAACCCATGGCTCGTCATGAGATCAAGAAGTTGCGCAGCAGGAAGGTATTTCAAAAAATGGAGGTCCTGATCATTGATGAAATATCCATGGTTCGTGCTGACCTTTTAGACAATATTGATTATTTCCTGCGTAAAAACAGGGAAAATCCGAAACCCTTTGGCGGCGTACAGGTTCTTTTTTTTGGCGACCTTTTTCAATTACCTCCAGTGGTTTCTTCCGAAGCGGAACAACAGTTGTTCCAATCCTTTTACGATTCCCCTTATTTCTTTTCTGCCAAAGTCTTTGAGGACAATTTTGAAATGAACATGGTGGAACTGGGCAAGGTCTATCGTCAGGATAACCGTTATTTCCTCCGGCTATTGGATACTGTCCGCCTGAACAGGACCGATTTTGACGACCTGGAAGATTTGAATGAGCGATACCTGCCGAATTTCAAACCTGAAGATTTTTACATCACCCTTTCGGCCAGGAACTATACCGTCGACAACCTAAACCGTCGAAAAATTGATGCCATTCCATTACCGGCACAAACCTACACCGCTAAGATCACCGGAGATTTTCCGGCCAGCCGCTACCCTACTGAAGCCAACCTTCAGCTAAAACTGGACGCCCAGGTCATGTTCATCAAAAATGATCCGGAGAAGAAATTCGTCAATGGAACGATCGGCAAGGTGGTCAAACTGGAAGACAACAGCATCACGGTCATGATCGAAGAAGGAGGCGACAACCCAAGATACGTCGAAGTCGGGCAAATGGAATGGGAAGTCCTGAAATACGATATCAATCCGGAAAATCCCGACAAAATAGATACCGAAACACTCGGAACCTTCACACAATATCCCCTAAAGCTCGCCTGGGCCATCACCATCCACAAATCCCAGGGAAAAACCTTTGACAAGGTCATCATCGACATGGGTAAAGGGGCCTTTGAATTTGGACAGACCTATGTAGCCCTAAGTCGTTGCCGGACACTTGAAGGTATCGTTTTAAAACAACCCATTAAGCCTTCAGATATCAAAACTGATGAGCGGATTGTGGAGTTTTATGAGCGGTTTTTTTGATGACAATACAGCAGCAATACCGACTCTTTACGTTTGATAATCAAATTACCATGCCACATCCAAAACCTGATTCATATATAAAAAGAAGAGTGGAATGATGGAAGTCAGGCAACAGGTCAAAACAACCTTCCATCTTTCCAAATTTCCACCCTTCCTTTTAGAATTGAAGCATAAGTTTAGATTTTTAAACAATCGATGCTTTGAAGATCTAAACAAACAATTATCAACTAAGCCTCCTAGATCGCGTCTATAATTCCGTTCAAAGTAGCACTAGGCCTCATAGCAGCTTCCGCTTTTGCCGGGTCTGGAAAATAATAGCCATCGATGTCCATAGGCTCCCCTTGTACCGTATTCAGCTCCTCAACGATTTTTGCTTCATTGCTGGCCAAAGCCTCCGCAATCGGGGCAAATACAGCTTGTAAGTCGGCATCGGCTGTTTGCTTAGCCAGCTCCTGTGCCCAGTATAAGGCCAGGTAGAAATGACTGCCTCTGTTGTCCAGTTCGTTTACTTTTCTCGATGGCGATTTACCATTTTGAAGTAAAGCAACAGTAGCGTTATCCAATGCGTCGGACAATACTTTTGCCTTAGGATTATTGTTTTTCTCTGCTTCGTGTTCAAAAGAAACAGCCAGGGCCAGGAATTCTCCCAAAGAATCCCACCTTAAGTGATTTTCCTTGTTGAATTGCTGGACGTGCTTGGGAGCAGAACCACCGGCACCCGTTTCAAATAAACCGCCACCATTCATCAAGGGAACGATAGACAACATCTTGGCACTGGTTCCCAACTCCAGGATCGGGAAAAGGTCTGTGTTGTAGTCTCTCAAAACATTACCGGTAACAGAGATGGTGTCGAGACCGTCTTTCATACGTTTGAGCGATACTTTTGTAGCCTCTACAGGAGAAAGGATTCTGATATCCAACCCAGTAGTATCGTGATTTTGCAAATAAGCTTTTACTTTTTGGATTAACTGAGCATCATGCGCTCTGTTTTCATCCAGCCAAAAGATAGCAGGAACACCCGTTGCTCTTGCTCTGTTGACCGCCAATTTTACCCAATCCTGGATAGGCAGATCTTTTACCTGACACATTCTCCAGATATCCCCTGCTTCGACCTCATGCTCCATCAATACCGCACCCGACTCATCAACAACTTGCACCTTCCCATCACGCAGGAATTTCGAAGGTCTTGTCATGCGAGCCATATTCCTCTGCTTTTTGAGCCATCAGACCAACATTAGGGACAGTGCCCATTGTTGTAGGGTCAAAAGCACCATTTTCTCTACAGAAATCGATCGTCGCCTGGTAGATACCAGCGTAAGAACTATCCGGGATAACGGCTTTAGTATCCTGGGACTTGCCCTCTTTGTTCCACATTTGACCAGAGTTTCTGATCATGGCAGGCATGGAAGCATCAATGATCACATCACTGGGCACGTGCAGGTTGGTGATGCCTTTGTCTGAATTAACCATGGCCAGGTCCGGACCTTCAGCCAAACATTTTTCTATTTCAGCTTCCACGGCTGATTTTACAGCTGGAGCAAGCTTATCCAGGTTCCCCAACAGGTTACCAAGCCCATTATTGACATTGATCCCGGCTTCGTCCAATGCTTTTCCATACTTTTCAAAAACAGGTTTGAAAAATACCTTGACCCCATGACCGAATATGATGGGGTCAGAAACCTTCATCATGGTTGCTTTCATGTGCAGAGAGAATAATACCCCTTTGGCTTTGGCATCTGCGATCTGTTCCTCCAAGAAAGCAACCAAAGCATTTTTGCTCATGAAGGTACCATCGATGATCTCCCCCTCCAGCACCGGAACGGCCTCTTTTAATATCGTTGTCCCATTAGCCCCCACTAACTGTATCTTTACACTACCGGCCTGAGCGATGGTGACTGATTTTTCGTTGGCAGCAAAATCTCCTGCTCCCATTGTAGATACATGGGAAGCAGAATTTGCAGACCATTTACCCATTGAGTGTGGGTTTTGTCTGGCATAAGCCTTTACCGGCTTGGGGGCTCTTCTGTCTGAGTTACCTTCTCTCAAGACAGGATTTACAGCACTACCCTTTATTTTATCGTAAGTCGCTTTGATGCTTTTTTCTTCGTCGCTGGAAGGCTCATCAGGATAGTCAGGTACCGCAAAACCATCTTCTTGCAACTCCTGGATGGTTGCTTTAAGCTGAGGAACAGAAGCCGAAATGTTGGGTAATTTGATGATGTTGGCTTCCGGCTTTTTAACCAATTCGCCCAATTCAGCCAATGCATCTGACACTCGTTGGTCTGGCTTCAGGTAAGCAGGGAAGTTAGCCAGGATTCTGCCTGCCAGGGAAATATCTTTTGTTCCCATTTCAATTCCGCAGTGTTTGGCAAATGCCTTAACAATAGGAAGAAGCGATTTTGTTGCTAAAGCTGGAGCTTCGTCAGTATGTGTGTAAAAAATCTTAGACGACATGTGTTATTTTTTAAAAAACCGAAGGATGGTTATGGTGAAAGAAAATTGCTTATTTGAGTCGCCAAATATAGCATTTTGAATGATAACTTTTAAACTAAATGCCTTTGAATTTGCTGGCTCGTAACAGATTGTGTTTCATGGAAAGGGGCGTGGCATTTTTGAATACTGGAAGCCTTGAATTTAATGCCTTATCCTTTTGATGTATCAAGAAGGCCTCTTCGTTTTTTTGCTCTGAAAAAATTTATGATAACGCCTTATCTGGACTCCAGCTATTTGAAATTTAATACTAACGCACCTAATTTACTGAAAATCAGCAGTGTTTTGTTTTGGGTGTTTTATTTTAATTGTCGAGAATATACCTAGACAGGTAAAAAGGAAGATCATGTTTAAGATTTTTGGTTGATTAAGAGATTTGTTGTTTGTTCTTGTCACCGCCTAATACCAGCTGGGCATTTCATTTTGGCATTGCCCCAAAACGAAACAAAAACGCTAGACTGCCCAATGTGGCTTTCCTTTTTATGATGATTTTCAATAAGGGAAATACTTCATTTTTCTCAAAACCTTACAACTAAAATTGCTGCTTCTTGATAGGGCTGGATTAGCTGAAATGATAGAATCACAAAGGGGAAATGGGAATGGAATTTCTTTTAGTTTTTCACTTTTGGCAGCCCTATTAGCCGCGGTCTCAATTTTAGAGGGGTGAGCCACCGTGGGCCGTCGGAAGAACATACCTTTAGGTAAAGCCTATGAATTATCGATGAAAATACACAGCGGCCCCAGGATATCTTCACTAGCCCACCCGTTCCGGTTCTCTCACTTGAATGTTCACTGAACATTCACCCTTTGGGATCGTTCGTTCAGGCTTCGAGGAACGACTTAATGGTCAAATGTTTCATTTTCGAAAAACCTCTGTCAACCTCAAATCTGAAGAAAATCACAAAAGTGTCGTTAATCGGGGAAGTAGGTTTTTATCCAGGGAAGCAGTTATTACAAAAGTCAAGCTTAAAGCCAAACTTAATTTGAATTGATTATTGAATGAATTCATAAAATTCCCAGAAATTTACGGCTATCCAACTATCAGGTTTAATTTCATTTATTGAGCTAAAAAAAATCCCGGACTTCACCAAAGCAAAATCCGGGATTAATTATATGCTAAACTTCTTATTTCAACTAAGTTATTTCTTAGCTGATTTGGAGAAGCCTTTCTTTTCAGAGGTGGCATCTACCGCCTTCATATCTCCGGTAAGGTCAGCCATAACCGGCGTCGCAATAAAGATAGAAGAGTAGGTACCCACGACGATACCGATCAGCAATGCAAAAGCAAAGCCTTTAATGCTGGAACCCCCAAATACAAACAATACTGCCACCACGAACAAGGTAGTCAAGGAGGTAATTACCGTACGGGAAACCGTACTGTTGATCGCTCCGTTGATGACCTCTTCTTTGGTCTGGCGGGTATATTTGTTGAAGAACTCCCTGATACGGTCAAATACAACCACGGTATCGTTAATGGAATAACCGATAACCGTCAGGATTGCCGCAATGAATGCCTGGTCGATCTCCATGGTAAATTTAAAAATACCGTGGAAAATTGAGAAGATCGACAATACGACAAGTGTATCATGGAACAATGCAGCCACCGCTCCCATACTGTACTGCCACTTGCTGAATCGCAGGAAGATGTACAGGAATATGAGTAACAGTGCGAAAATCGTTGCATAAATAGCGCTTCGCTGAATATCATCTGCGATGGTTGGTCCTACCTTACTGGAGCTGGTTACATTGGTCCCAATTCCGTCAGGCAATTTGAATTGCTCAAAATCCAGGTTATCAGCAGTCATGCCGTTAATACCTTCGTAGAGTTTCTCCATCACGATATCAGCAGGTTTACTGATTATATTTCCGGCATCATCCTCTTCGTCAACTGCATCAATCAAATAATCGGTAACTACGTTGAAGGTATTTTGTGCATCAACGGCTTTAACGATAGGTACATTGCCTTCAAAAGAAGTAGTCAATGCTTCCCGAATATCCTGAGCTTTGACTTGCTCGGCCTGATCAAAGGTAATGTTGTAGGAATAACCTCCTTTGAAGTCCACACCGAGTTCAAACCCACGAGTGAAGAATGAAACAATTCCCAACAGGATTATGGCTCCGGAAATGATATAAGCAATTTTTCTCTTTCCTAGCCAGTCGATATTCAGATTAGCCAGCGTATCTTTCGAAATGGACGTGGAGAAAGTCATGTTTCTGTCTTTCTTGGTCCATTGATCGATAAGCAAACGACCAACCAATACGGCTGTAAACAAGGATGAAAGCACACCGATGATCAATACAACCGCAAATCCCTTGATCGGTCCGAGACCGAAATAAGCCAAAACGAAGGCTGTGAGGATGGTGGTGACGTTGGCATCGATGATCGCAGAATAGGAATACTTGAATCCATCCCCGATGGACATCAGCAGTGATTTACCATCCCGTAATTCCTCTCGTATCCTTTCGTAAATGATCACGTTGGCATCCACCGCCATACCGATGGTCAGTACGATACCTGCGATACCAGGCAATGTCAATACCGTTCCGTAGGAAGCCAAAGCTCCGAAAATAAAGAACAGGTTCAACAACAAGGTAATAATGGATACAATACCACCACCACCGTAGTAAATCAACATGAAAAGAAATACCAGACCAAATCCAATGATCAGGGCCTTCATACTTCGGTTGATATTATCCTGACCGAGTGAAGGACCTACCAAAGATTCCTGGATGATCTTGGTTTCTGCAGGCAGTTTACCAATTTCGAGGATATTGGCGAGGTCATTGGCTTCCTGGATACTGAATCCACCGGTGATCTGTGTATTCCCGGAAGGGATTGGGTTGATCACACGAGGAGCTGAAACAACTTCATCATCCAGTAAAATGGCAATTTCCCTGTTATTATCATTCGCTGCAACGGTAGTCATTCTGTTCCAGATCCGTGTTCCCGTTCCGTCCATAGACAAGGAAACAGCCACTTCTCCCGTCTGAGGGTCAGGGCTTGTACCTGCAGTTGTAATGTGTTCTCCTGTCAGTGGAGCTTTTCCGTCGCGCTCGAGTTTAATGGCATATAAACGATATAATTCTTTATCATCTTCAAGGCCTACGTCATCTCCAAAATCAATTGGATTGGCATCAAAGCGGAACATGACTTCCCCCGGGAACATCGCTGCGATATCCTGGCGGTTGAGTAACTTGGAGATGGTGTCAAGCTTGGTTCTTTCCGCTAATCCCATGGCTGCCAAACCGAATGATCCCTGGCTATTGATCTGCAAAACATCAAATAACGGACCGGCAGCGGTATTAACTATTACTTCTGAAGTATCGTATCTGACGATCTCATTACCCAGGGTATCCAGGGTAGTGATGGTATCAATTCTCATCTCAGGCTCCTGATCCTGGAGTCCTTGTTCTGCTCGCAACTTTTCATTGACATCAACGAAGAACTGGACTGCACCCGGATCATTGACACGGTAGAGGTTCCAGAATTCGAGTTTTGCTGCTGCCTGGAGGTTAGCCCTCGCACGCTCAGGATTATCAATACCCGGCAGTTCAACAATGATCAAATCACGTTCTTTGTCCAAAGAAACATTAGGCTGGGTTACCCCCAGCTTGTCAATACGTTGCTTGAGTAATTTAAAGGTCAGGTCGACCGTTTCGTTTGCTTTTTCTCTTAAGATGGCTATGATCTCTCCGTCACTGGTATTAAAAGTTACCTGATCACGCATAGCTTCATTACGCTGAAAAATAGAGGCGAGGTTATCCTCACTGCCTTTAATTTTAGCATATTCCTGTCCGAATAAAGTAACAAAATCTGTCTGTTCAGACTGTTGGGCCTTAGCTGCCTTTTCTAACGCTTCTAAAAAAGTAGGATCTTTGCTATCGTTGGCCAATGATCTGATAAAGTCCCGCAAGTCTACCTGTAATACCACGCTCATTCCTCCTTTGAGGTCAAGTCCCAGCGCCAGTTGGCGTGATTTGAGTTCCTGATAAGTATAAGATGGTAACAGAGGCAGCTTAAACACCTCTTCCGAGGACATAGAGTCCAGGTACGTCGCACGCGCTCGCTTAAAGACCGCGTTGGACTGCACTTCGTCCGCAACTTGTTCCGACAACTTTCTCGCATACTCTTCCGCATCCTTTTCCACCCTTTGTGTAGGGATAATAAAAAGATACTGCAGCAGTGTGACAAGCGTCATCACAACAAGGAAGAACTTCACAATTCCTTTTCCTTGCATAACGTAAAAATTTACTTTTTTAGAAATTAAAAAATAGCGTTAGATGGATTCTTTTGCAGAACCCGTTAAAAAAACTCCGCAAATATAAGCCTTTTACACAATTAAGCGCATGATAAAGGGAAAATTTAGAAATATAGGCTGGATGTAAAAAAATGGAAGATCGGAAGATCCGCTCTTTAGTCATGAGACAGGCAGAAGGTTTTGCTTTTGACGTTGGACGATGGACTCCGGAAAACCCGCTCATCGATCGAATCCCTTTTTTCATCGCTCAATGATCCTGATCCATTTTTGCCCTAAATGCGACCAAAATCATGGATTAGTTAGGCTTATTGGTTTTCTATGCAAATGGAACTAAATCTATAAATGAGGAGGAAGAGCGCATTTTGTAAAAAGGTTTTACCTTCGTAATCCGATTGGGGTGGAGGAAATGTAGCCCTTTTGGCCGGAGCGTATAGCGGAGGGCGGCGCAGGGACGAGCAGTACCAGGGATGGGAGCGATAAACTGCGCTGCCGAGGGAAAACCGGAACCGTCGGGAGCGGACAGCCCGGCGCCAAGCAAAGCGCAGGCGGGGACCACCTTTTTTTTAACATTTTTGAGTTTCGAGCTTTTATTAAATCATGAAAAATAACCTTATTATAATAGCCCTTTTCGTTACCGGAAACATTTTGGCGCAACCCACTGGTCCGGATTATTCGAGGGTTAAGGTTTTGCTCCATGAATTGCAGACCATCGAATGGCTTCATGAACTGGGTATAGCGGTCGATCATGGCACTTATGCCAAAGGCAGGTATTTTGTGGGGGACTTGTCCAGGTTTGAAATCCTTCAATTGACAGAAGCGGGGTTGTCCTTTGAAATCCTGATTGAAGATGTGGAAGCCTGGTACGCTGATCCGGACAGACGGGAGATCTCCTTACGGGATCCATTGGATTGTCAGCCAGTGGCTCCTGTACTGAATTATCCGGTTCCTGAAAATTTCGAAACAGGCAGTATGGGCGGGTATTTCACCTGGCAGGAAATGCTGGCCATACTGGACGAAATGAAGAGCCTTTTCCCGGATTTGATATCCACCAAACAAGCGATTGGTGAGGAACTATCTTATGAAGGCCGCCCCATCCATTGGGTACGCATTTCCGACAACCCGGATATGGACGAAAATGAACCGGAAGTTTTATACACTGCCCTCCACCATGCCAGGGAACCCGGTAGCCTGACCCAGCTCATCTTTTATATGTGGTATCTCCTCGAAAACTATGACACGGATGACCAGGTTCGTTTTTTGATAGAAAATACCGAAATGTATTTCATCCCATGTGTCAACCCGGATGGATATGTCTACAATCAGGTAAACAACCCTGAAGGTGGCGGTTTGTGGCGAAAGACCAGGGTTGAAAACGGGGACGGTTCCCACGGCGTGGATATCAACAGAAATTACGGATATCAGTGGGGATACGACAATGAAGGGTCTTCCGAGAATCCCCTGTCCGAAACGTACAGAGGCTCTGGCGCTTTTTCAGAACCGGAAACCCGGGCGGTAAGGGATTTTTGTAATGATCACCAGTTTCAAATTGCCCTCAATTATCATACCCATGGAGATTTACTGGTGCACCCGTGGAGTTATTCAAATTCCTACACCCCGGACCATGAAACTTTTTCTCAGATGGCCAGAGCCCTGACAGCCGAAAATCAATACAGAACCGGGATCACCTCTGAAACCGTTGGTTATGAAGTGAATGGGGATTCTGATGACTGGATGTATGGCGACACAGACGCTAAACCGGCTATTTTCTCCTTCACTCCCGAAGTCGGATCAAGTGGTGGTTTTTGGCCTGCAGAGGATCAGATCATTCCAAATTGCCAAAAAACCATGTTGATGAATCTCAATACTGCCGCTTTGGTGCACCGTTTTGGGGTATTGAATGACATCAACTCAACCGTCATAAACAATTCACAAACAACCTTTTATTACACTCTAAGAAGGATAGGTTTGCAAGCCGGTTCACTGGAAGTCAATCTCATCCCCATTTCAGACAATGTTTTGATCGACGACGGGCCTCAATCCCATGAACTGGAATTAAACGAATTGGTGGAAGGTGCTTTTCCAATTACCCTCGATCCGGGGATTCAGAACGGGGATACCATTCTTTTATACCTGAGTTTAAATACCGGAGCTTACGCCAAAGGAGATACCCTGAGCAAAATATTCATCCATAACCCGCCAACATTCTTTTCTTCCTGCGATAATTTAGAAGGCTGGAATGTCCCAACTGGAAACTGGTCGGTTATCCCCACCGATTACTTTTCAGCACCTTCGAGCATTACGGATTCTCCAAATGGCGTTTACAGCAACAATGTGGCAGATCACATTGAACTGGATCAGTCGGTGCTGCTGGACGGAACATTTCAAAAAGCTATGTTAAATTTCCGGGCCAAATGGGCTATTGAACCGGAATACGATTACGCCCAGGTTGCCATTTCCGTCAATGGAAATGAATACATCCCTTTGTGCGGGTCATTTTCGAAACCGGGGACCAATTATCAGGACGAAGGCAATCCTATATATGATGGTTTCCAACAGGAATGGGTGGAGGAAACGATTGATATTACGGAATACGTTGAACAAGGTGACCAGGTGAACATTAGATTTTCCATGGTTACTGACGGGTATCTGCAGGAGGATGGTTTTTATTTTGATGATGTCAGGATATTGCTGTCCAATAATGAAGTGAACGCCACCCTTCAACCCAGCGATTTCATTTACTGGCAGTTATACCCCTCCCCCGCCAGCGATTTTTTGAACCTTGAGATTAAACCGGACAACCATGCAAATGTTCCTCTTGAAATCGCCATTTACAATGCCCTGGGAAAAATCATCTGCTCGGAAAAAACGGAACTGTCCGGTCCCTATTTCAAGTCCATAGCCACAAGCCACTGGGAACCAGGTTTTTATATTTGCAAGATCACCTTAGGCAGTCGGATGCTTCCAATAAAACCCATAATTATTACCCACTGACAGAACAAAAATTAAAACAAAACTCAAATTATTGTTGTTTTCAAAATTAAATATGTTATCTTTGCATTCCGTTTTGCGGAACAAGACTAAAATCTGTTAAGCAAAACTATTATATCGCGGGGTGGAGCAGTTGGTAGCTCGTCGGGCTCATAACCCGAAGGTCGTTGGTTCAAGTCCAGCCCCCGCTACAAAGAAAAAAAGCCTGTCGCTTGCGACGGGCTTTTTTCGTTTTCATCAAAAAAAATCCCCGGGCTTTGCCCGGAGATCCTTCATCAAAACCGTTAATTAATCAATTCTATCTTAATACTTCAGCACTCTTTCATTGACCAGACGCTTATTGTCATCATCCAGTATGGAAATAAAATAAACACCTTCGATCAATCCCTCAAGATTTATTCTCGCTGAATTATTTTCAAAATTTATTGTTTGCTCGCGGACGATTTTACCGCTTACAGCAACAATCTGAACCCTCAATTCACCGATGTATTGGTAATGAACAAAAACTTCATCACCAGCTGGATTCGGGAAGACTTTGGTCTCCTGGTAAAAATCAACTCCACTGCAGTCCTCATCGATATTATTGTCCGGGTTATCCGAAGCCAGGGGGTTTACATTGGGGTTGCTGTCATCGCAATCAAGGTTGTTGGTAACATACCCTTCCGGTGCCCACAACTGACAATCTTCTACAACGGTTGTTGCATCACCAAAACTATCCCCATCATTATCGCGATAATATGTTACGAGGCTTAAGTCTTCATCTTCAATGCCATTACAGTTATTGTCCTTACCATCACAAGCCTCTGCTGCGCCCGGGTTGATTTCGGAATTGGCATCATTACAATCCTCATTATTGGCAACATACCCTTCCGGTGCTGCCCCGTCGCAGACTTCCACTGTATTAGATGCATCGCCATAAGTATCACCATCACCATCCCTGTAGAAGGTTGTCAACGGCAAATCTTCATCTTGTGCGGCATTACAGTTATTGTCAAGGCCATCACAGACTTCCGGAGCATCAGGATTGATATTGCCGTCAGCATCATTACAGTCCATGGCATTGGTTACATAACCGTCCGGAGCAGTAGCCTGGCAGGTTTGTATCCAGTCACCGGCATTACCAAAGGAATCTTCATCACTATCCCGGTAATAGGTATATTCTGCAAGGCCTTCATCCTCAAAACCGTTGCAGTTGTTATCACCGCCATCACAAATCTCCGGTGCTGCCGGATTGATATTCATATCATTATCATTACAATCCAGGTCATTGGTAACGTAGCCAACCGGCGCAATCGGTTCACAAATTTCGATCCAGTTACCACCGTCGCCATAGGTATCATTGTCGTTATCTTTATAATAGGTATAATAATCAATGGCATCATCTATTACTTGATTACAATCATTGTCTAATCCATCGCACAATTCGGAAGCTCCGGGATAAACGAGTTCATTATTGTCATCGCAATCAATGTTGGAGGTATACCCGTCTCCGTCTTCATCCCGGTAGAAATATCTTTCCCCGAAAGCAAAACTGGAGTTGCCTATGTCATACCCGATCAGACGTCCGGGAATATCATCAGCCGGCGGGTGAATACCTCCCCAGATACGAGACAAACTACACTGGTCTGAAGCATCCTGGTAGGTAGCCCACTGAAGCAAAACGGTATCTGTAGGTCCTTCTTCAAATACGAGGAATTCATTTTGAATAGCCGGGAATACGCCCATACCTCCGGGGAAGAATCTATCTCCGGTCAATAAAGTCATCAGTTCTGCGGCGGCTCTTGAATAGGTCGAATGTCCTGATACATAACCTGCAAAAGGAGGCGTTACAAAAGAGGGTCTCTGGTAAGGCCACCACTCCTGTGCACGAATCCAACCGACGCCCGCGTAATCCGTTTCAGGATCATCTATAAAATCAGGCCCGCGCCAAGCTTTGAGTTTTATCTCTCCAACATGCTGGTCGTCATTTCCGGCCAGAGGATCACCTATATAAATCAGCTCAATAAAACCTTCCACCAAAGGAATCCCTGCCGGGTCATAACTAGGCAGTAAGGGCGAAGAGGACTGCCCTTTGCCGGCCATATAACGAATGGCAGAAACCGGACGAATATAGTCATACCATCCTTTGATTCCCCATGCCGAAATGGCCACATCATGCATCGTCCCCCCCATCAGGAAATAGGATTTCACATCCCATTCAAGATCGTCCAGCACTTCTCCCTGTCCTCTGAATTTTTTCACAAGATCCGGGTGATCATTAACATAGTTAAGCAAGGTAAACCAGTGCCCCGGAGGTGTTTCTGAATCAGGTCCATCCGCCCAGAACTCAGCCAATACACGTCCGTAATCACTTCTTTTGACCATATTAGGTTCATAGGGCATTCCCGTTTTAGGATTCAAATCATGTCCATGCCCTATGTCTCCACCATCAATGTAGTCATAAAAATCTCTCAGTCCTTCTATCGATGTAGGAAAATCCTCCAGTGGAATATTACCAATAGCCCCTGGTGAAATATCCCACATAGTATCATCATTGGGATCCAAATGTGCTGACCAAACAGCAACCATAGAGAAATTCCATTTATACTCCTCAGACAATCCTCCTCCGTCTGGTTGAATATAAGGTGGTGGTCCCGGATCGTGATAGACCCAGTAAGTCTCGCCATCTCTTTGGTGAATGGTAGCATCTTCCGGTTGTAATGCAAAAGGTACCACATTACCCCATTCCGGGCCGAGAAAATCCGGCGTATTAAAAGGAATCACGTTTCCTGATTGATCAATAAAAACATCCAGGGTCAAAGGTTGCCAGCGATTTGGGTCATCCATTAAATTAGGTTCCCCTGATGTCATCACCAATGGTTCGTTGGAAGGTTCATAATACTGATTTCCGTAGTCTTCTTGCTCATTGGCTCCATCCTGGAAGCCAAAATTGATTATTTGGTTAGCTATGTAATTTCCCAAACAAGCCGGAATACCGGTATGATATTCCATGGAAGCAAAAGTTTTATCGTAGCCCAACTGGTCCATCAGGTTGTCATACATGACATACAACTCTGCAGCCCCCGGGGAATTCTGGAACCGGTGTTTCATTAACCGATAGGAAGCATAACTTATAGCTTCCTCTCTTGCCGCCTGAATATCACCCGGTGTAGCTACGCCGTCGAAATTAAAGGTGTAATTACCTATCGTTTTTCCGAGGAAAAAGGGTTGAGCTTCTTCATCATACACAGCCCAGGCATCATACATGGCTGCAGATACATGGAATAAATTTCTTGCATGAACCGTAGGCCTGGCAAAATCATTTCTAATGGATTCCAAAAGCAATTCATTCCATTCTCTGGCCACGGAGTGTTGCGCTATGCTTACTCCGGGAATAATGGTCAGCAATAAAAAAATAAAAGTGTAAAGTTTCAATTTCATAATCGATCATTTATCAGAGGTAATAGGTTTCAGAATTGGGATCCAAAACCCAAAAAGTATCAAAATACAGTCCTCAATTTGATTTTTGTGGCAACTTACATTTTTTTTGACTCGAATACTAAAAGTCCTTTTGGTATTGTATTGGTTGGTAAGATAGGGACTTGCCTGATGCCAGACGATTATACCCCTCCAAATTTTTTTTACGGTAGAAAAGCCTTGATGTTCGATTTTTTCGCGACTATTTTATAAAAAGTATTCCTTCAAATAAAAACGGTGCAAATAAACCTGAACGAAATATCTGCCTCAAGAAGGCGGTCCGATTGATTTTAGCCCCACAAACTGGTACAAATTTAATAATTCATCAGTAAAATTAATATCGGATCAATTATTTCTATCAGCAGGGAAAGGTATTTGTGATCCAAATAACATATCCCTATTGTCAGAATTACTATTTTTGTTGCACAATTAATAAAATAAAAAAACAAGATATAATGTCAGAAGCAAAAGAACATGTCAAATGTTTAATCATCGGTTCCGGGCCGGCAGGATACACTGCAGCCATCTATGCCTCAAGAGCTAATCTGGAACCGGTGCTGTATACCGGAAAAGACCCGGGCGGACAATTGATCATTACAACAGAAGTAGATAATTATCCAGGCTATCCGGATGGCGTCATGGGGCCTCAAATGATGGAAGATTTCCGTAAGCAGGCCGAACGTTTTGGCACCCAGGTCAGGTATGACATGATCAGCAAAGTTGACTTTACCGGGCCGGTACACAAAGCCTGGACGGAGAGTGGCGATGAAATTCATGCGGACACCATCATTATTTCAACAGGTGCAAGTGCCAAATGGCTCGGGCTTGAATCTGAACAAAAATTCATGAACAAGGGAGTATCTGCCTGTGCAGTCTGTGACGGGTTCTTCTTCCGGGGCCAGGAGTTGGTTATCGTTGGCGGTGGAGATACTGCCTGTGAGGAAGCTTCCTATCTCGCAAAACTAAGTCCTAAAGTGCATATGCTGGTGAGACGTGATGAATTGAGAGCTTCCAAGATCATGCAAAACCGGGTCATGAATATGGAAAACATCGAAATACACTGGAATACAGAGGCTGTTGAGGTTTTGGGTCAGGAAGAAGTAGATGGTGTAAAAGTGTTTAATAATAAATCCAAGGAGACCTCTGTTATTCCGGCCAAAGGATTTTTTGTGGCAATTGGTCACAAACCCAATACAGACATTTTTTCTGATTGGCTGGACAGGGATGAAACAGGCTATCTCAAAGTAAGACCCGGCTCAACGCATACTAAAATAGA
Organism: uncultured Bacteroidota bacterium; assembly: GCA_942492125.1. Classification (GTDB taxonomy): domain Bacteria; phylum Bacteroidota; class Bacteroidia; order Chitinophagales; family Saprospiraceae; genus BCD1. The sequence continues at coordinate 62,672 of CALODM010000013.1, read as the reverse complement.
AGGGGTATTTGTTGCCGGTGACGCCCAGGACAAAGTTTACCGCCAGGCGGTTACTGCAGCAGGCACGGGATGTATGGCTGCCCTGGATGCTGAAAGGTATCTCACAGAAAAAGAAATCATTTAATGAAAAAACCCATTTATAAAGGTTTTTAAATTACCGCAAACATTTGATTGACAATCATTTAACCTGCCTTTTTTTATGTAATTTAAAGCCTGAATCCCAAGGGTAACTTTTTTTAAAAGACCTCTGATTTCCTGTACAATTTTTCTTACATTTGTACAGTTGAAATTAGAGGTCTTTTTTTATTAATAAAACAAGTATTATGTCTAAGAATACCAGATTCCGTACCGGAGTTTTACATGGCGATGAAGTCACTGAATTATTGAACTACGCCAATGAAAATAATTTTGCGTTACCCGCAGTGAATACCATTGGCACTGACTCGATCAACGCTGCTTTGGAAACCGCTGCAGCTGTCAATTCTCCCATAATCATCCAATTGTCGAATGGAGGTGCCTACTTTTTCGCAGGGAAAGGTTTGAATGATGATAATTTCAGAGCTACTATTCTCGGCTCTGTGTCTGCAGCCCAACACGTACACGCTATGGCCGAAGCTTACGGCGTCACAGTTATCCTGCACACCGACCACTGCGCCAAAAAAATACTCCCCTGGATTGACGGACTCGTCACTGAAGGAGAAAAATTCTACGAAAAGAATGGTTACCCATTGTACAGTTCGCACATGATTGATTTTTCTGCAGAACCTATCGAGGAAAATGTAGACACTTGTGTGAAATTCCTGGAAAGAATGGACAAAATCGGTATGACACTCGAAATCGAACTTGGTGTGACCGGTGGTGAGGAAGATGGTGTTGACAATACTGATGTAGACAGCTCCAGGCTTTATACACAACCAGAAGAAGTTGCATATGCATACGAAAGATTATCTGCAGTGAGTAACCGATTCACCATTGCTGCAGCCTTCGGTAATGTGCACGGAGTTTATAAGCCGGGTAATGTTTCTCTTCGCCCGATCATCCTGAAAAATTCACAGGATTATGTTCAGAAGAAATTCAATACCAAACCGAATCCGATCAACTTCGTTTTCCACGGTGGCTCCGGGTCTTCTCAGGAGGAAATCCGCGAAGCGGTTGAGTACGGTGCTGTAAAAATGAACATCGACACCGATACCCAATGGGCTTTCTGGGACGGTGTAAGAGCTTATGTTGCTAAAAACCATGATTATCTGCAAAGCCAAATCGGTAATCCGGAAGGCGACGATAAGCCAAACAAAAAATACTACGATCCTCGTCAATGGCTGCGTGCGGGTGAGCAGGCATTTGTGGCCAGAATGAAGCAGGCTTTCGAAGATTTGAATTGTATCAATAGAAATGCTTAATTGTTAAATTAAATTTGATATTAAAATCCCGGGCATGGAAAAATCCAGGTCCGGGATTTTTTCGTCTGCTGCTTTCCATTAATAACAAGAGCCCCCATCCTAAACCCAAATTTTTCGAACTACCCTACCCCAATTCATTTAATTCCTTATTTTTACTTGATTATTCAACTTAAAGCACCGAAACGTTAAAGGTTGACCACAGGCTTTAGCTTTCTAAGTAATTAAATGAGGGGAGTATTAAAAATATCATTCTTTTCAAAGACTCTGATGGTTTTCTTTGTTGCCATTATGGCAATTTCAGGCTGTACCAATAATACGCCTCTTTCTGAAAACTACCAGGTTCAAAAAAAACAGGTTGACAGTCTGTTACAAAAATGTACGGAAGCCCGTAATACCGGGCCGCAATCCATAATTACATTGGCAGACAGTATTATTTTAATTGCCTCCTCAATCAACTATCCAGAAGGAGAACTCGGAGGCTATTATAATAAGGCTATCGGATATTTTTTTCAAAACGATTTTGAAAACTCAGAAGAATGGTGTGATATAGTTCTTACAAAAGTGGAGGCAGAAACCATAGATTCTCTATTCAGCTCCAAATACAAGGGTAATGTCTATAATTTAAAAGGTGTCATTTGGCAAAAAAAAGGAGAATATGCAACAGCGATAGAACATTTGCTCAAAGCCTTGAATAATTATGAATCAATTGATGCACTTTCAAATATTGCCACAGTCTATATAAATATTTCTGAGAATTTCAGGTTCATGAAGGACTTTGAGAAGGCCATGGAATACAATATTAAGGCGGAGCAATTCCTTAGGAACGAAAGCTTATTCGGACATCAACTAAATACAGTTTTTCAAAACAGGGGTAATATTTTTAACAATCAGGGCAATTATGAAGACGCTCTCCGGATGTTTAAAAACACCCTTGATAGTGCCAAATTATATAATGATCTTGGCAACATTGACAATGCTTTGAACAACCTCGGAGTCTCCTATGAAGAAATGGGTAAAGACGGACAGGCACTGGAATATTATTTCAGAGCACTTGACAATTACAAATCACGCGACAATAATTGGGGAGAAGCCAATACCCTGGGAAATATCAGTGCCATTTATCTCCAAAGAGGTGAATTTGACAAAGCCATAACCTTCTGTAAAAATGCTCTTAAAATTGCTCATGAAAGTGAATTCCGCGAATTGGTCCTTTACAATAAACGGAATTTAGCCCGTATTTATGAAACAATGGGTCTGTATAAACAAAGCCTCGATATAAACAAAAGTATTGTCGGGCTAAAGGATAGTCTCTACGATGAAGAAAAATTCAGAACCATCAACTCCCTTGAGCAGCGGTACCGTGATGAAAAAGCTCAAAAACTGATTGCTCAAAAGGACAAAGAGCTTATCGAGGCTCAGCTGAATTCAAAAACGCTTTTAATCTTCCTGATCATATTTGGGGTTCTCATTTTCATTTCGCTCCTTGTTGGATTTTTCCTCTACAAACAAGTCCATTTGAGAAAAACAGAAAAATCTAGAACTTAAAAGGAAAAACGCCATCATTGAAGCTAAAAACAGAGAGATTACAGATCAAAGGGATGAGATAAAAAATCAGAAGGAAGACCTGGAACTTTTGTTAACCGCCTACGAAACCCATGGTGCCAAGGAAATCAGGTTTGGTAAAAGAAAAATTCTCATCGAAGATATTATTTATATAAAATACCAGAACAGAATCTCCCACATTTTCCTCAAAGACGGGAGGATCATGGAACACAGAGTGCAGTTAAGCCAATTGTCTTCAGAATTGAAATATAAGTCCAATTTTTTATTTGCTCAGATTAACCAGAATTATATCGTCAACTTTGACAATGTTGAAATATACTTTTTCGAGGGAGAAGAGGAAAAATATTACTACACCCATTTCCTAGATAACGACTTTGAAGAAGGTCGAACCGAAGAATTTGTCAAAACCAGGAAACGCTCAGGTCTAACCAAAAATTTCGAAAGAGATTTTAAACGTTATCAGCGACTCAGAGCCTTTAATGTCGCAAATTAAATCCATTTTTCTTCGCCATTTGATGTCGCATCACGGTCATTTAAGGAAAATCCCTAAACGGAATATTCCGAAAAATAGCCATAATCCACTGATTATCAATACTAACGGAATATTCCGATTTTATTTTTCGACCTCTTACTATTAACTTTATCAACGTGAAAGAATTTTTTACGCCAAAAGGGATCTCTGAACCGATCATTTTGAGTAACCCACACCTTTTAAAAAATTGCCTTAGTATGAAAAAATTTTACTATCCTGTTTTATTAATTTTCCTTTTCCTTTCAAACATCCAGCTTTTCGCGCAGTTCCCAGATTGTTACTCGGAAAACAACTGGGCCATAGACGCTAGCAATACAGGTCCGAATACACTGACTCCAGGAGTCGTTTTTGACAATGATGGTGGAACCATAACTTTCACTGCAGACGGGGATTTCCAAGGGTTATCCGACAATCAGCCTGCAGGGTTTCCTTTCGATTGTTCTGCTGACGATGGTTTGGTAATGGCTTGTATTACCATTTTGGGGGACGGAACAGTATCATTTGAATGGAACTATACCATGCAGCAATTTTTGGAAGATCCAGCCAGTGAACCATTTGGCTATTGTTTAAATGGAGACAATTTCGTTTCCCTTGTTACCGCAGGCCTATTTGAAAACCAAAATGGAACAGCTAATATAGCCGTTTCTGCAGGCGATCAACTGTGCCTCGTCCAGGCCTCCTATTTCGCGGAGGAATTCCAGGCAGTTACGACTGTGTCTGACTTCTCGGCACCTGCGTTAACTGCTGCTCCCGTTTTTGTCTCTACCTCCAGTCATCCTATCATTGGAGCATGGGTCGATGGGCATGTTACCTTAACGGATGGCACCAACACCTATGAGTACGATGTTACGGAGTTTGATAATATCATCGCTGATGTGGCTGTTGGTTTTTACAACTACACTTTTTCTCAGGCGGGAGGTTGTTTCCCGGATGTAACCGGAATATTAGAAGTAAATTGTGGTGCAATTATACCTGAATCAGGTAATGTACTGTTAAGCATTATCGATCAGGGTACGGAAATTACAGCGGCTCCTGTTTTTGTATCCACTTCCAGCCACCCGATCATCGGTGCATGGGTCGATGGGCACGTAACTTTGACCGACGGCACCAACACCTTTGAATACGACGTGACTGAATTTGACAATATCATCGCGGATGTGCCTTTCGGTACTTACAATTATACTTTCTCTCAGGCAGGTGGCTGTTATCCCGATGTAACCGGCATGGTAACTGTGGACTGTGATGCCATCATTGCTCAGTCAGGTAATGTATTTTTGAGCATTATCGATCAGGGTACGGAAATTACTTCCGCTCCGGTCTTTGTCCTGACTTCAAATCACCCGATCATTGGTAGTTGGGTCGATGGACATGTTTCTTTGACCGACGGCAATAACACCTTCGAATATGATGTAACAGAATTTGATAATATCATCGCGGACATACCTTTCGGTACTTACGATTATACCTTCTCTCAAAGAGGTGGTTGTTACCCCGATGTAACCGGTACTTTAATCGTTGATTGTGATGCAATTGTCGCTGAATCGGGCAACGTTCTATTAAATATTATTGACCTTGGAGAACCTACACAAACCACCGCTCCGGTTTTTGTATCCACTTCCAGCCACCCGATCATCGGTGCATGGGTTGATGGGCACGTAACTTTGACTGATGGTTTCAACACCTATGAATATGATGTGACTGAATTTGACAATATCATCGCGGATGTAGCCATGGGCACTTACACCTATACCTTCCTGCAGGCTGGAGGGTGTTACCCCGAAGTAACGGGTACTCTGACTGTAGATTGTGATGCCATCATTCCTCAATCAGGTAATGTATTTTTTGAGCATTATCGACCAGGGGACGGAAATTACTACCGCTCCGGTCTTTGTCCTGACTTCAAATCACCCGATCATTGGTAGCTGGGTCGATGGACATGTTTCTTTGACCGACGGCAATAACACCTATGAATATGATGTAACCGAATTTGATAATATCATCGCGGACATACCTTTCGGTACTTACGATTATACCTTCTCTCAAAGAGGTGGTTGTTACCCCGATGTAACCGGTACTTTAATCGTTGATTGTGATGCAATTGTCGCTGAATCGGGCAACGTTCTATTAAATATTATTGACCTTGGAGAGCCTACACAAACCACCGCTCCGGTTTTTGTATCCACTTCCAGCCACCCGATCATCGGTGCATGGGTCGATGGGCACGTAACTTTGACTGATGGTTTCAACACCTATGAATACGATGTGACTGAATTTGACAATATCATCGCGGATGTAGCCATGTCCTCCGGGGCTGTACCCGAGACCGGAGGACGGGACGGAGCCACAGCTCGTCGAAGATTTTTGAGCACTTACCGACCTATACACTTCCTGCCCCCCAGGGCCGTGAATACGACGTGACTGAATTTGACAATATCATCGCGGATGTGCCTTTCGGTACTTACGATTATACCTTCTCTCAGGCAGGTGGCTGTTATCCCGATGTAACCGGCATGGTGACTGTGGACTGTGATGCCATCATTGCTCAGTCAGGTACTGTATTTTTGAGCATTATCGACCAGGGGACGGAAATTACAGCGGCTCTTTCCCTCCGCCCCGATCATCGGGAGGGGAGGGAGTAACTTGCTTTGGTAGAGTGCGTTGACAATATCATCGCGGATGTTCGGTACTTACAATATACCTCTCTCAGGCAGGTGGCTGTATCCCGATGTAACCGGCATGGTAGTGGACTGTGATGCCATCATTGCTCAGTCGGTAATGTATTTTTGAGCATTATCGATCAGGGGACGGAAATTACAGCGGCTCCTGTTTTTGTATCCACTTCCAGCCACCCGATCATCGGTGCATGGGTTGATGGGCACGTAACTTTGAGCGACGGCACCAACACCTTTGAATACGATGTGACTGAATTTGACAATATCATCGCGGATGTGCCTTTCGGTACTTACAATTATACCTTCTCTCAGGCAGGTGGCTGTTATCCCGATGTAACCGGCATGGTAACTGTGGACTGTGAGTGCCATCATTGCTCAGTCAGGCAATGTATATTTTGAGCATTATCGACCAGGGTACGGAAATTACAGCGGCTCCTGTTTTTGTATCCACTTCCAGCCACCCGATCATCGGTAGCATGGGTCGATGGGCACGTAACTTTGAGCGACGGCACCAACATCTTTGAATACGACGTGACTGAATTTGACAATATCATCGCGGATGTGCCTTTCGGTACTTACAATTATACCTTCTCTCAGGCAGGTGGCTGTTATCCCGATGTAACCGGCATGGTAACTGTGGACTGTGATGCCATCATTGCTCAGTCAGGCAATGTATTTTTGAGCATTATCGACCAGGGTACGGAAATTACAGCGGCTCCTGTTTTTGTTTCTACTTCCAGCCACCCGATCATCGGTGCATGGGTCGATGGGCACGTAACTTTGACCGACGGCACCAACACCTTTGAATACGATGTGACTGAATTTGACAATATCATCGCGGATGTGCCTTTCGGTACTTACAATTATACCTTCTCTCAGGCAGGTGGCTGTTATCCCGATGTAACCGGCATGGTAACTGTGGACTGTGATGCCATCATTGCTCAGTCAGGCAATGTATTTTTGAGCATTATCGATCAGGGTACCCCCATCGAAATTGATATTACGGTAAGTCAGGAAAGTAATGTATTGACTGCAAATGCAACCGGAGTTTCATACCAGTGGGTAGATTGTGATAATGAAAATGCTCCAATAGAAGGGGAAACTGAACAGACCTTCACGGCTACGAGTAACGGTAATTATGCTGTAATCATCACAGACCCTAACTGCCCTGACCACCCTGTAATGTCAACATGCTACGAAGTAACTTCTGTCAGTACAGGTGAACTTGATCGTTCATTATCTCTAACACTTTATCCTAACCCTGTAGCTGATGATTTGACCATTAAATTGAACAGATCTTATACAAACATAAATGTTCAGATCTTCACGGTAGCTGGCAAACGGGTTGAAATGGCAAACTTCACCAACAGCACTGAGATCAGTGTTACTATGAACACATTGCCATCAGGAACTTATTTGGTCAAGGTTAATGCTGATGATTTTATACACTCATCTGTTCTTGTAAAAGAATAATTCCCTCACGCTCTCAGGAGCTGGAATTTAAATACCAAAAGAGGTTTTAGCTGGTGATTTTTTTAATGAACTAGCTAAAGCCTCTTTTAAAATAATTAAGTTATGAAAAAGATTTTTACTACAACTTTAATGTTGCTGTTCGTTATAAGCGCTGTTTTTTCACAGGCTGGTGTTTTAGACCCTTCTTTCGCTAATGATGGAATTTTAATTTGGAACGTAAGCGGAAATCACAACAACGGTCATGGTATTGCCGTACAACCTGATGGGAAAATAGTAATAACGCTTACCGGCGGATTTCCCGAAGACAATGATTTCGACATTGGCGTTGTAAGATTAAACGAAGACGGTTCCGTGGATTCGACCTTTGCCACCAATGGCATTTATCACCTGGACAACCCTATTGGATCTGATCTGGTCTATCACCTTGAATTGCTGGATGATGGTAATATTATGGTTGCCGGCGGGTATGCTTCAGAACCATATAACCAGGACTTTATTTTGATAAGGTTAAAATCAGATGGCACCCCTGATCCTTCCTTCGGAGAAAACGGTATTGTCATACATTCTATAGGTAGTGAAGAGGACTATGCCAGGTGCATCACATTTGATCAAAATGAAAAAATTCTTGTTGGAGGTATAAGTTATGATCCTAACCCGGATGTTTATGCCATCAGACATGTAGTAAGCCGATTTGATATGAATGGAGCAATAGATACTACTTTTGGTGATAATGGCAACTTCGTCTGGAATAATGGCGGTACCTATAATGAAACATGGAGTATTGCTGTAACGGATGACCGCAATATTGTCACTTCAGGAAAAACGGCTCCCAATGGAAACGACAGACTATGCCTTTATAAAATACTGGAAGATGGTAGCGGATTTGATTCCACCTTTGCCAATAACGGTGAGCTGCTGGCCACTTTCGGAAGCATTGCCTATGGGATGCTCCTGCAATCCAACGGCAATATCCTGGTAACAGGCCCCAACTATGGTGCAAACGGAGCTTCACTCATCGTATTAGCCTACAACCAGGACGGTACGGTCAATAGCAATTTCGGACAAGACGGTGTCTTCCTGCTGGATACAGAGGTCAATGATATAGGTCATGACCTTGTAGAACAACCTGATGGAAAGATCATTGCAGTTGGCGAGTCCGGAAATTTATTCTCTAATACACCACAGGCCTTCTTTTCCACAAGGATGGATGCCAATGGGATTCTGGACACCTCGTGGGGAGAAACAGGATATGTAAGGACCGAAACAGGTTGGATGGCCTGGGCAAGTGACGCAGCCCTTCAGCCCGATGGGAAACTCGTACTTACCGGAGTCGGAGCTTATGATTTAAACAACCTGCAAGTGGCCAGATACGGTAATTATATTGATGCAGACATGGATGGGTATGAAATGAATGAGGATTGTGATGATTTTGTTTTTGCAGTCAATCCCGGAGTGGAGGAAACCCCTTACAATGGGATTGATGATGATTGTAACGAACTAACCCCTGATGATGATCTGGATGAAGATGGATTCCCAATCTCGGAAGACTGTGATGATTATAATGAGAACATCAATCCGGATGCTGAGGAGATACCTGATAACGAAATCGATGAAGACTGTGACGGAATGGATCTAACAACTGGCATTGAAGAAACATTGCTCGGTCAACAGCTTAAAGTTTTTCCAAACCCGGCACACAATTATCTTCAAATCGAGATTAAAGCAGCGGATCTGATCATTACCTCAATTGAAATCAGAGACATCACCGGACGTCTGGTTAAATTTAATAACACCAAAACTGATTGGATTAATATCGAATCATTACCTGCAGGACTTTGGCTCTTGACTATAAAAACTTCCAGGGGCAATGTGATCAAACGTATCATAAAGGCTTAACAGAGAAAGGTTTGATTTTTTTATTCAAACCTCATTTAAGGTGCTTTATTTTCATCCGGAATGTCCGAGGGCATTCCGGTTATTTTATCCTTTGAAATTATGATGAGAAAGCAATTAAATATTGACTCCAAATTTCTCGGTTTTTTTTGGGCGGGTTTGATGATCTGTTTTATCAGTCATTTTTCAGTTGCACAGAACCTGATAGCTGATCCCGGATTTGAAGATTGGGACGGCACCATTGGTCCCAATCCAAATACCCTGGGAGGCTTGACTCATTGGTATAATGCTAATGGCACTCCTGATCACCATCATGCGTTAAATCCACCAGGAGATAATTTAACAAGTTTAACGGACTGTCCGACAGGTAACGGTAATATGGATTGCGGACAGGCATATGAAGGCCAGGGTGTCCTCGGGTGCTGGAAAGGCAATGGCTCGGATGGAACCAGAGAATGGGCCGGAATTCAATTATCCGAACCTATGGTCGCAGGTGGATGTTATGAAATCTCATTTTGGATACAGAATAAAGAAGATGAACCCGGTAATCAGTATATCAGCAACCAATGGGGTATGTACTTTGATCATACAGTAACTCCTTTTTTTAACCCAAACCTTGCCAACTACGCAGCCATGGCCGATCATTGGGTAGCCTGTGAGCAAGTGATCGAGGGCAGTGAATGGCATAAAGTTGAATTCGTCTACCAGGCCAGCGAAGATTTTGAATACGCCTACATTGGCTTTATGGGAGATTTCTCCACCTCAACATATTCTGTTCCCAACGATGATTATTTACTCGGTTATTACGTTTGGTTCGATGAAGTGATTATAACACGAATCGACCCTCAATTGACCATCACCGAGGACATATCCATCTGCCCGGGAGAAAGCGTTACCCTGGAGGCCACATCCAATTTCCCGGTTTTGTGGGAAGACAACAACAGTTCCGTCAATTCCCGGCAAGTTTCACCACAGGAAACAACGGTCTATTATGTTCATACCCTCGACAGCACCTTGTGTACCATAAGAGATTCAATCATAGTTACGGTAATTGAAAAAACAGAAATTAATTATACCGCATCAACCATTTGCGAAGGAGCAGCACCTTTCCTGCTTGATCCTAACCTGGGGCCTGGAACATGGAGTGGCCCAGGCATAACAGATGCTTCACAAGGACTATTTGATCCCAATTTTTCCGGTTCAGGTACTTTTGCTATCACCTATTTGTCTGATGCGGATTGCAGCGAAGATTTAATAATAAATGTAGAAGTATTACCTCCGCCAATTGTCGATTTTGATGCAGATATTCTCGAAGGCTGTCCTCCCCTGGATGTTGAATTCACCAACCTAAGCCCCGAACAAGGAGTTGCCTACAGCTGGGATTTTGGCAACGGAACATCAAGCGTTTCCGATTCAGTTGGCGCTACTACCTATGTTGCTCTTGGAAGTTACGACGTTGCCCTCGAAATTGAATTTTCAGAACACTGTCGAAATTCTCAGACCATCCCTGGGATGATAGAAATTTTTGAACCCCCGGTAGCTGACTTTTCAACCTCCCCTGCCAATCCTTCCAACTTAAGTTCACAAGTTCAGTTTAACGATTTATCCACTGGTAACCTGACAGATTGGTATTGGAACTTTGTCAATGGAGATACCAGTTATAAAAATAATGCCACTACGGTTTTTGAACTTCCCGGATTATATGATGTTCACCTTGTCGTTACTTCGATAAACGGATGTGAAGATTCCCTTACCCGACAAATAACGGTTAACAGCATCGTTAATTTTTATGTTCCCAATGCCTTTTCACCCAATGATGACGGCATCAATGATCTTTTTGAAATTTATTACGTTGGCCCATTACAGGAATATAAATTAACCATTTTTGACCGGTGGGGCGGCACTATTTTTGTAAGTAACAATAGCAGTGAATTTTGGGATGGTGATTTACCTTCCGGAGATAAAGCAAATGTAGGCGTTTACACTTACCTACTGGAGTATAACTTTACCGGATTAAGTGCAGGACAGCAACTGTCAGGCAAGGAGAGTGGAGATATCATGTTGATCAGATAAGATAACTCCTTTAGAAGCACCGGCTATTTGATCACCACCGTCCCCAGTTGCGCTGCCAGATCGTTACGAATATCGTTCAGTTTTTTTTTGAACCGTCAGATACTTGATGGCCTCTTCGTGGTCTCCTGAGTCGCTTAGCTCTTTGATCTTTTTCATGTTCTTCTCAGAGATCCTGGTGATCTTCCGGAGCCGGAAGTACATGAGTGCTTTATGGCTGTCTTTTTTGAAATTTTTATCAGGATCTTTCTGGTTGAGGAAAATGTCCCATCTCGTGGCCCAATTCTCACTAAATTCGTAAGGTGAAGCCATTAAATTGACGGCCAGCACCTGGATCTTCTGATCCGGATGGTTTAAGAAATGCTTGGAATTAATGGGCGTTTGATTCGCAACCATTGCCTGACACTCCTGGGCAACGGCTTTATACAGTTGATTATCGAAATCATCGATTACATCTTCGATATTGTCCAGCAAATAGGCGGCAACAGTGATATTGTCTTCTTTGTCAAACAGCTCACCTCCCGATGTAATCAATAACCGAATGATATCTTTCTCCTGGAATTCATGTCCTGTTGTCGTTTCCTTTTTCGCTTTTTGCTCAGGTGTGAATACAGGGGTTCTCCCGGAAATGACTCCGGATCCCCCGGCATATACCCGGGTTCTTCTGTCGGGAACCCCGGTGGTTCCATGGTAGGAAAATCTCCTTGCTGTTCCGCTCTTGCCGCTTCCCTTTGTTTACGCCTGTTTTCAATGTGTCTTTCCTGTTCCCGGCGTTTCATATGACCAGCCACAGCCTTATTCGTCTCATTGATCAATATGTTTTCATCTACCTCAAATAAGCGGGAACATTCTTTCACAAACAGCGATCGCTTCAGGGGATCGGGTACACGGGCAATACTCTGGACGATCTCTTTGATTATACCTGCCCGTTTTATGGGATCATTACCTGCTTCCTGCAAAAGCAGATCTGCCTTTAACAGGATAAAATCCTTGGCTTCCTCTCCATTGATAAAATCCTTAAACGCTTCCGTGCCCACTTTTTTAAGGTAGGAATCAGGATCTTCTCCTTCCGGCAGAATAACAATGCGTACATTCAGGTCCTGCTCCAGCAACATATCAATACCTCTCAAGGCAGCCTTTATGCCTGCAGGGTCTCCATCAAAAAGCACCTTGACATTAGAAGTATACCTTTTGATGAGATGAATTTGGCCCGTGGTGAGGGAAGTACCGGAAGAGGCCACCACATTTTCAATTCCTGCCTGGTGCAGGGAAATAACATCCGTATATCCTTCGACGAGAATACATTCGTCTTGCTTGCGAATAGGGCCTTTGGCAAAATAAGCTCCATAAAGCACTTTGCTTTTATGGTATATTTCAGTTTCCGGAGAATTGATATATTTGGGAGCTTTGACATCCGTAGCCATAATTCGTCCTGCCAGGGCAACTACCTTTCCGGAGAGATTGCGGATGGTGAACATTACCCGGTTTCGAAAGAAATCACTCCCGTAATCTGTGGTCAGACCAAGTTGCTTGAGCAACTCCGCATTATAGGATGCATTGACTGCCGCAAGGGTAAATTTATCTTTGCCTTCAGGAGCATATCCCAACCCAAACTTTTTGATCGTCTCTTCCCTGAATCCACGTTCTTTGAAATAGTTGAGCCCGATACTTTTACCGAGATCTGTTTCAAAAAGCTGCTCCTGGTAGTAATTCATAGCAAATTCATTGACCAAAAACAGGCTATCCGCCCTTTGCTGTTCAAGCCTTTCTTCAGAAGATACTTCCTCCTCTTCGATCTCAATACCATATTTTGCCGCCAGGTGGCGTAAAGCTTCGGGGTAGGTGAACTGCTCATGTTCCATCAAAAACTGTACAGCATTCCCCCCTTTGCCGCAACCAAAGCATTTATAAATGTTCTTGGCAGGCGAAACGGTAAAAGAAGGCGTTTTTTCGTTGTGAAAAGGACATAATCCGATGAGATTTACTCCACGGCGTTTGAGGCTCACGTAATCCTGGATTACATCCTCTACCCGGGCTGTTTCGAAAATTTCCTGTACCGTTTTTTCTTTGATCAAATTATTATAAATTTCTGGTTGGGAATAAAATGTGGAAAATCTGAACAATAATCAATTATGTTGCAATCAGCGACTAAAGGCTTACCTCTTCTTCCGTAATGATCCTTCCATTTATACAACGAATAATGGCTGCCGGGAAGTTTTCCAGGATACGATAATCGTGCGTGGCAAATAAAATCGCTGTATTTTGTTCTTCAGCCAGTTTTCGCATCAGTATTAAAATTTCATCCGAAGTTTCAGGATCCAGATTTCCTGTAGGCTCATCAGCGATGATCAACTCCGGGTTATTGAGCAATGCCCTGGCAATAACTACCCGCTGTTGCTCTCCTCCGGATAACTCATGGGGCATTTTATCAATCTTATCCTGCAAACCGACATACCTCAGAACCTCCTCGATTTTATCATTCATTTTCCATTTTTCCTTCCAGTCTGTGGCTTTGAGAACAAATATTAGATTTTCTGATACCGTCCTGTCTGACAGCAGGTTGAAATCCTGGAAAACAATGCCCAATTTCCGCCGAAGAAAAGGGATTTTATGCCGGTCGAGGGAAGCCAGGTCAAATCCGGCTACCTGACCACGGCCTTCCGTTAAAGGCAATGCGCCATATAATGTTTTCAGTAAACTCGACTTACCACTACCTGTTTTCCCAATGAGGTAGGCGAATTCTCCTTTGGAAATCCGGAGGTTAACTTCTCCCAGGATCTTTTGTCCTTTTTGGTATATACCGGCATTGTCCAATTGAACGATCAAGTTGTTTTGCTTCATTTTTTTGGTATGTTGGTCAAAAATAGGGAAACTGAACGAGAATTGCTAAATTTCGGAATTGTTGCCGCCAGGGATAAACAAATTTAGGAAGAGATTATTTTTTACGCAGTTGAGGAGTCAGGGATGGATGTACTTGAGAAAGAAGACTATGAGGGCAAAATGGAAGCGAAATGGCAACAATATCATTCGGAATATCTTATTTAAGCAGGAGTAAGCGTCTTTTCAGATTATGCAGCAAAAAATAGTACTTATTGGGGCTGGCAATATGGGATATCAACTCGGCAAGCAGCTCTATGAGCGCCAGGCTGGGTTGATTCAGATTTTCAGTCGAACCGATGAAAAAGCCAAAACGCTTTCTGAAGCAACAGGAAATACGGCCTATATCACAGACCTGAAAGACGTCCGGACAGATGCGGACCTTTACGTTTTGGCGATAAAGGATGACGCCATTGAATTGGTTGCGGAGCAATTGAATAGCCTGGGAAAGGCCGGTAAATTTGTCGTACATACCTCTGGTGTCACTCCCACGGAAGTTTTCAAACCGTGGTTCAGACGCTTTGGCTCCTTTTACCCTTTTCAGAGCTTCTCAAGAGACCGGCAAACGGATTTTTCCAAAGTCCCGGTTTGTTTTTATGCCAACACCTCAAAAGATGCCAGTTTGCTTGACCAACTCGGGCAACAGTTGGGATGTAAAACTTTTCCGGTGAATGACAAAGAAAGAGCTATCCTGCATGTGAACGGTGTATTCGTCAATAATTTCACCAATTACCTGTATCGTATTTCCTGGGAAATCATGGAAAAAGAAGGACTGCCATTTGATTTACTTCGCCCGCTTATTTTGGAAACGGCCCAAAAAATCATGGAACATCCCCCGCAAGAAATGCAAACGGGACCGGCAATCCGTAATGATCAGAAAAGCATTAAACGCCACCTGGATTACCTGAAAACATGGCCAGAATACAGAAAGATATACAAAGTGCTCACCAAAGGCATTTCAAAAAAAGCTTAATGCAAACGAAATAAACAAAATTTATACATGAGTTAAAATCAACATCACCCGATGGTCAAATTCATAGAGTCACAAAACATCAAACTCATTGCCGGCACGGAAGAAGTCCTGTCTGCCTGTTTGAAAGGAAATGATGAACTGGAATCACTACTTGGAATATTGGTCCCCATGCAATGGTCCGAATTTGGAGAAGTCATTTTGGAATACTCCCTGGAACAGATTCAAAAGGATCCGGGACAAATTTACTGGTGGACCTGGCTGCCCGTTCACAAAAAAGACAACCTGCTTATCGGCAGTTGTGGGTATAAAGGCGAACCGACCAATGGAATGGTGGAAATCGGATATGAAGTGATTGAATCTTACCGCAATAAAGGTTTTGCTACTGAAATAGCCCAGGCCCTGGTTAAGAACGCTTTTGAAGACGAGCAAGTCAATATTGTCCAGGCCCATACGCTGGCCGATAAAAATGCTTCTTCTAAAGTCCTGTCAAAATGTGGCTTTCAATGGATAGAAGAACTGGAGGATGATGAAGATGGAATGATTTGGAAATGGGAACTTAAACGATCTGATTTTGAGAAAAGATAGTTTATGGGAGGCCGGCCTGCCCCGGAAATGATCAATTGAATTATCTTCGCCGTTAATGTTAGTAATTCTGTTACATGAATTTACCTGAATCTTTTTTAAAACAAATGGAGTCACGGCTTGGAAAGGAATTGCCGGACTTCCTCGGCGCCCTGGACGCTCCCGCACCGGTGAGCATCCATTACAATCCTATAAAATCACCAAAACCAGAAAATTCTGACGGAGTAAAATGGTATTCTAACGGAGTATACCTGGAAAAACGACCTGTTTTCACCCTTGATCCATTATTTCACGCCGGTTTATACTATGTTCAGGAAGCTTCTTCCATGTTCCTGGCAGAAGCTTTGAAACAAACAGTAGATATTTCAACCCCTCTGAGGGTTCTGGATCTTGCTGCCGCACCAGGAGGAAAAAGTACCATACTGGCCTCCCTGCTGCACAAAGAGAGTTTCATTTTATGCAATGAAGTGATTAAAAGCAGGTACAACATCCTGAATTATAATCTTTCAAAATGGGGAATGCCCAATACCCATGTCAGCAATCATGACAGCAAGGACTTTTCCGGTTTAAAAGGATTTTTTGATCTCATTCTGCTTGATGCTCCATGCTCCGGGGAGGGTTTGTTCCGAAAAGATCCGGCGGCTGTAGATCACTGGGATGAGGATCATGTGAAATTTTGTTCTTTAAGACAACAGCGCATTCTGGCCAACGCAGTCAATTTACTCAGACCGGGAGGTACCATTATTTACTCCACCTGTACCTATAACCAGGCGGAAAACGAAGGCAATGCCTCCTGGCTATTACAAAACTATGACCTACAACCTGTTGAGCTGAAAATACAGGAAGACTGGTCAATAGAAAAACGAGCTATTGGTTACCAGTTTTACCCGCATAAAATACAAGGTGAGGGAAATTAAATTGCTTGTTGCAAAAGGGAGGGCGGACAGCAAGCTAAAATAAAAACCGGAATCCCCAGCAATAAAATAGACCTTGCCAAAAAAGAAAGAATACTGATTGAACCCTGGATAAACGATCCTGAGCATTTGATTTTCATCAAAGACAGGTTTGAACAGGTCAGAGCCATCCTTAGATCCCATGTAGATTTACATTTTTATTTACAAAAACACCTTTCCAGGTACCTGCCGGGAACTGTGGTGGGAACATTGAACAGGAATATTTTTATCCCTTCTCCTGAACTTGCCTTGAGCTCCCTGCTTTCTCCTGATATCGAGACCGTTGAGATGAGTTTGAAGCAGGCGCTTAAGTTTTTAAAAAAGGAGGACCCACAACTCGATCAGATCCCGGACGGATGGGCCATTGCCAAATATAAAAATGCTCCCTTGGGCTGGGTAAAAGGAATCAAAAACCGGGTAAACAATTATTATCCCAAAGCGTGGCGAATCCGAATGAATATCGAATAAAAAAGGGCATTCCAACCAAATGATATTTGATTAGAATGCCCTTGAAGTACATTCATTAACCTAACTAACTCTAATTTATATTAGATATCTTTTAAGCCAGACTGGCCATATCTCTTACTAAAATACGTCCCCGGTTGAAATAGATCAAATCGGACTTCTTCAATTCATTTAAGACAAGCGTCACCGTTTGACGGGATGTACAGGTGATATTGGCGATATCCTGGTGTGTGAGCGAGTGCTTTAACAACATTTCATAACCAATCCTGCGCCCTCTGTGCTCAATGGCTTCTTTGATGAAATCGACGATGCGGGTACGTGCATCCTTGAAAATGAGCGATTCAAGTTTATCCTCTGCCTTGATGAGTCTGCTGCCAAACAATGCCATCACCTGATTGCAGAGTTCGAAATTCAAGCTCATCATCTTTTTGAGATCACTGACTTTTAATACAAATAAGTGAACCTCTTCCTTAAGCGCCTGAGCAAAATCTTTTCGGTGGGTCTCCCCTATCAAGCCCAATTCGCCAAACATGGCTGTTGGGTGAATTAAAGATTTTATGACCTCTCTTCCATCATTGGAATGGGTACCGATTTTCACGGTTCCCTTTGCCAGCAAAAATACTGAATCTGATGATTCATCAGGCAGGTAAATAAAGCTGTAGCGCTTGATTTTCTTGGGTTCCATTGTCTCTGCGAGCCTGGCTTTTTCTTCAGCAGTCAGACAATCAAAAATAGGGAATTGACCTAGAAAATTGATTTTGGATTCAGTACTCATGTGCTTATATTTCAAGTTTAAGTTTTGCAGTGTAATGGAATACGACATTCATGTTTATCATTTTACACTGGTTAATGCTCTCAGGAATAAAAGACACAATTATGCAATTCCCCCCCCACGCCAAACAGAATTTTTTTACCGGTCACTCCAGAGGGAGAATATTAAGCCAGAAGAGTCTTTGTGAAACTTTATTCTAAATTAAACACAGATCTACAGGGAAAACCTGAAAAAATTTTGTTCGACACCAAAATTTTTCACTTTCATTAGGAAACCAAAGACTTGAGTCGGGAATAAAAATCAGAAAAAAAATTAATCGATGATGGTCAGGGAATCTACAACAGAACTATAGCCGGCAAAAATACCATGGCCTCCATCCACATTATTGTAAATAAAGACAGGTTCTGTAAAAACCCCTCCCGGACTTTTCCGCTGTCGGGTGACAGAGGAGTGGAATTGATAGTATTCTTTGGAAACCGTCCTCAATTCAATAAAGACCTTGCCCAGGGATTCTGTGACAGGATTGATTTCGTAGTTTACGCGGAAATTATAATTTCCATTCAAAGGATCATTTTCCAAAAGAAGCCCTCCGGAAATATTGGCGAGAATTTCATTTCCGTCGCTGTTATCAGAAAATTCAAAAGGAATCAAATCTACGTAGGCATCATCTCCACCTGTTACCGGGTGTGTATAAATTTGTTGGAATAAATTCAAATGATAATAGTCCTCTGCTTCCTGGTTATCATTGAAGTCCACATTAACGGTATAGGTATAAGCAACTCGATTACCATTTTCCTGGACAATTAAATCAGAAATAGATAATTCAGAAAAGTGCCTGGGAACCGGGATACTGCTTTTTGCCTCAACGGGATCAAAGCCATCCAATTGAGCGCGAAGTGTATACTCCTCTTCTGGTTTGGGGATAAAACCATTAGCCGTATAAAAGGGTACTAACCTCCCACCAGGAATTTTTATATCGAGCTGGCGAACCATCTGTTCCCCGGATTCGCCTTCATAGATAGCAACATCAGCATCGGAAAGATATTCTTCCGGAGCCTGATCCAGCACAAACCGGCTGGAATTGAGGTATACCTGCAATTCCCTGGAATCCGTAATAGTCGCATAAAGAACCAGTCTTTTTGGAGGTTCTGGCAATTGAAGGGCTACTTCCCGCTCACAGGTGGAACCGGAAAAAACCACAAAGACAAACAAAACCATGAGGTATCGCCAGAACATGGGGATCTAAATTGGTTCAGTAATATTACGATAATTTTAGAAAAAAGTTTAAACAACTCACTTATTCAGCAATTCCAATAGAAGGAACATCCCACTAAAATCTTTATCCTTTTTTAAAAAAAACAACTCCCGAAGAAGGTGACAGTTACAAAGATATTAAAATTTCACAGAATAGCTTACAGATGGTACAATTGGCAACAATAATACCTGTACAAACTTATTCGTTTCACTTATCCGGTCTCCGACAATATTTAATTCCCGTCTCAACTGATAATAGAGCGGATTCTTTTTGTTATAACCGTTGGTAATTCCTGCACTAATGAGATGTTTGGCCTTCTTGCCCTCCAGATACATGTTCAAATTGATATCCAGCCGGTGATACGCCGGCATCCTGTTTTGGTTTTTGGTACCAAAATCAATGATGGGGGCCGGGTCAACCTGTAAATAGTCTGACAACTGAATGCTGTATTTCTCCAGTGGCAGGTTATAGGCAAATCCGGAACTGAATAGCCAGTTGGCCGTTACCTCAAAAACGGAATTAAAGCGGTGAGCGACCATGAGCTTAAGGTCGTGACGTCTGTCGTATTTGAATGGATAAACATTGCCAAAATTAATACGGTCAAATTGCCGGTTCGTATAGGACAGGGTATAAGCAAGCCAACCGGTCGTTTTTCCCGGGGTTCTTTTAACGAGCAGTTCCGCCCCATAGGATCTCCCCTGTCCCTGAGTAACATTGTTTCGCCATTCATTGTACAAGGACGCCCCTTCTGAAAAACTCAGCAGGTTGTTCATTTTTTTATAATAAAACTCCAGGTCTATAATAAAATGATTCCCTGCATCAATGGTTGTTCCTGTGACATACTGGTTGGCAATCTGTGGAGCTATTTTATCTGTAGAAGGCACCCAAAGGTCCGTAGGCAAGCCTATTCCCGAGCTTGACAACAAGTGTAAAAACTGAGAGGTTTTGCTGTAGGCGGCTTTAAAGCTCCACCGGGGAAATGCCTGCCATCGTAACGACAACCTGGGTTCCAGTATACGATAATTGCGTTTGGTGACGCTCTGAACATTTGCCCGCAAACCGGCATTCACTACCCACTTTCCCCAAGTGAATTCATCTTCCACATAAGCGTTATACTCCACAGCCCGCACCCAATCATTATTATCACCGCTATCGGGAATATCTTCGGAGATGTCCTGATAAACGACTACTCCCGGATTGAAGTTCTTGGTATGCACCGAGACCCCAAAACGGAAATAATGATTGACATTGGGCACCATGTCAAAATCAAGATGAACCCCAAGGTCTTCTATGCCTGTACGGTAGATCCCCTGGGCAAAAGATTTGAACAAGGCTTCTTTATTATCGTCCTGGGTCAAAGAATCAATCGTTGAAAAATCAAAACCGACATCGAGTTTGCTGTACGTTACAGACGTATTGCCAAATAATTTATCACTGAATAAATGGTTCCACCGCAAGGCTGATACTTTGTTATTCCACTCAAGTGACTGATGGTATTTATAGTGATAATTAAACACCTCCTGCTCTCCATCTTCCTCAAATATATATTGCCTCCTTTCTTCTCCATTATCGGCAAAGACATCTCCTCCGCTATAGAAACTCAAGTAAACTTTGTCTTCGTCAGAAAATGTATAATTGATCTTGGCATTGACATCAAAGAAGTCATAATCTGTTTCACCAGTCTCTCCGATTTCCTTTTTCAGCCTTGCAGAATAGGGCTTGAGGTACATATCCAGGTAGGATAATCGACCGGAAAGAAAAAAGGAGCTTTTATTTTTTACCAAAGGCCCTTCTATTCCGGCACTGCCCGTCAATAAACCGATATTGGCCCAGGCATTGATCTCCTTCATATTCCCCTCCTTGGTCCGGATATCCAAAACGGAAGAAATACGTCCGCCGTAACGTGCGGGAAATCCCCCCTTGACCAATTTGGCTGTTCGGATTGCTTCAGTATTGAAAATGGAAAACAGTCCCACAGCATGGGAAATATAATACACGGGGACGCCATCGATCAGGATCAGGTTTTGCCCTGCAGTACCTCCGCGAACATAAATGCCTCCTACCCCGTCGGTTCCCGTTTGTACTCCCGGTAACAGGTGCGTCGTTCGGAGCAAATCTTTTTCTCCACCAAGGGAAGGCAATCTTTTAATATCAGAAGTATTGATCAAATCTATACTGACTTCCTTATTGACAACATTGTCATCATTACTCGCATAAACCATCACTTCCTTTAAGGTCAAATCACTTTCAAGTGACAGATTAAACCTTTGATCTTTTTCCAAAACGAAAGATGCGGACTTAGGCTTAAAGCCCAGGTAGGAAAAAACAAGCTCCACCTCTCCCGACTGTAGGGTTAAACTGTAAAAACCATATGGATTTGAAATGGTTCCTTTACCACTATTTTGATCATAGACACTGGCTCCAATGAGCTTTTCGCCGGTTTCAGCATCTTCGAGAAAACCGCTAATGGTATATTGTATTTTTGGCGGGGGTGCTTTTACCACCAACAGAATCTGACGACCAAGCAGTTCAAAACCTATATTCGTACCACGCAGGATGTTTTCCAATGCTTCTTTAAGCGTTGTGTTCTGTAAGTTAACGGAAATATTGCGTTCCGGTAATATGTCATTATTGAAAATCAACTTGATATCATACTCGTCGATCAGTTGGTACAAAACCTGCTCAAGGCTGATGTTTTTGGCAACTATGCTGACCTTTTGTTCCAGAGGAGACTGGGCAAATATTGCTGTTGAACAAGTCATGGTCAGAATGATAAAAAACAATTTTTTCATTAGTATGCCAGATTTTTTTCACATCATAATCAGCATGGGTTTTGAACAACCACCAATAGGAAAAAGGATTTAATACTGCCTTTATAACGTATTAATTGCCTTCTTATCAACAAAATAAACCAATAATTATCCAATTGTCAGTAAAACAACTTAGTTTTTTGGAATACCCGTCTTCAATTCCATCCGGAAAACGGTCAAAAACCACTTGAATTTAGGGAAGTTTAAAACCGTTGAGCCTGAGAATACAACCGTTTGTCTTTCTTTTTTGCGAAATTTATGGTAATTGCTTAGATTGTAGTTTTGAGATTAATTTGTTCACGGACAATCCATAGATATGCTTTATTCAATTAGTTTTTTTTCGGCCTTAGTACTGCTTGGCGTTTGGTTTTTTAATAAAGAAAATGAAAAAATAGCCAGATTTATTCCCGCTTTGCTTGGGTTGAGTTTGATAACCTACACCGGTAGTGTTGCTTTTGCTTCGGCAGGCATTCCTGACAAGTTATTCACAGCCTTCAGGGATTTTTTGGTTTTAGGCGGAACCAGCATGGCATTTATGTTCTTCTCCAAAACCAAATATACCTTTCTTCCGGTTTTACTGGTATCCTTGTTGCTGTACATGTGGTATAACGAAAAAATAATGAGCCATACATTCGATGGTGATTTATCAAATGTCCCCATTGCTGATGAAGCTGAATTACTCATAGAAATCAGCGAAAATGAAACGCCGGCCGATTTGAAAGATATCATGGACGAATACGGGCTGGAGTTGAGCAGAGCCTTTACCCCGAAGACGAGGCTTCCACCGAATTGGATGATTATTACACTGTAAATATTCCTGATCCGATGGAAAGCAAAAGAGCGGAAATCATTAAAGCCTTAAATAAGTCCGGTTACATCGACTGGGTGGAAGTTAACGAGGTTATCAATATTGATCCCATGCCGGCCAAAAAACTGCCGGAAGTCAATAAAAAATTCGGCCTAAACGATCCGGGCATTCAGCATCTATGGGCTTTTGAGGCCATGAATATGGATCAGTTGTATAATTTTCTGGAAAAGAACAACATAAAACCCCAGAAGAAAGCTTTGGTAGCCATCCTTGATACTGGTGTCGATGCCGAACATGAGGACATTAATGGCAATTTCAAATCCATCGAAAGCCAATACGATAATGATCCCCAGGGTCACGGTACCCATTGTGCCGGCATTGCCGGTGCGGTGTCTAATAACAACAAAGGTACAGCTTCCTATTCCCGCGATAATAACTATTACCAGGTAAGCAGCATAAAAGTGTTGAATGCCAATGGTATGGGTACCCAGCAATCCATCATCAGCGGGATCCTCAAAGCTGCCGATAAAGGAGCGGATGTCATTTCTCTTTCTCTCGGAGGCCCATCCAACCAAAGCCGTCAGCGTGCCTATAAAAAAGCAGTTGCTTACGCGAATAAAAAAGGCGCCATTGTGGTCGTCGCAGCAGGCAATTCCAACAGAAATGCCAAAAACTACTCTCCGGCCAATGCACCCGGTGTCATTGCCGTCAGTGCGGTTGACAATGAACTCAACCGGGCTGTATTCTCCAATTATATTCAGGATATCGACATGGGAATTGCGGCACCGGGAGTCAATATTTATTCGACCATACCAGCCAATAAATATGCCAGTTACAACGGCACCTCCATGGCAACTCCCTATGTCGCCGGACTGATGGGATTGATGAAAAGCATAAAGCCTGACTTAAAAACCAAAGAAGCTTATAACTTATTGAAAAACAATGGCATTAAAACCAAAAATACCCGGTTTACCGGTAAGTTTATTCAGCCAGCCAACACGGTAAAAGACCTGGTGAAGTAGGATTGCGGGTTGTAGAGGCTGCAAACTGGTACTGGTCCTTGGAGCGAACGCGATATCCCTTGCACATCGTGCCGGTAAGGTTCTGGTATTGCTGCTAATCAAAGTTCAAATATTCAAGAAAATAAATGTTCTAATTCATGGCATTTAAAGCAAAAATTATCGAAAGTCCTGTCTATTACAGCTTGAAGCGAAAGGAACTTTTCATAGGATTGGCAACCGCTATACCCGCTGCTATTTTGGCCAATTTTTTTGAAAGACCTGTATGGATTGTTTTGATTGCTTTAGTGATTTATTTTTTGCTGCTTTTAATAATGAAAAATAATCAACAGCGAATAAAAGACATAAGTAGCAATAAAATGATTGAAATTGGTGTGGATCAAATAGACCTGAAGTCTGCCAATAATGAAATATTTGGTTCCTTTGATCTTACTAAAACCAAAAAAATCATGCTGAACAAAGACTTCGGTATGCCCCAGGAATCCATTGCTGATATTGCCCAGGAAATGAAAGGTAAACCCAAAAAGAATTTCATCATAATCGAACAAAACGGGCAATTCCAAAAATTTGATTTTCTCGTTGACTCCTATTACATGCTCAAACAAATGGATAAAATCATCGAACAATGGCAACAAAGAGGTATTGAGGTGAATTGGGTTTAAATATTGCCGGGACTGAAGACGGAAGAAAGCGAACTCTTGGAAACTGCCGCCCCTGGATAGCTGCTCGTCAAAATTTTTTATTCGTCTGGTTCCTAATTGAACGATTCTAGGTACAGGTACACTGCACCAGTATTTTACCCCATCTTTTGGAAGAGATTTTTAGTAGTCCCAAAGTGACGCCTCGCGAAAGTAAAAAGTCATACGGGGACTTTGAATCACAGACTCCGGTTCACCGAAACGCTGCTGAGGGCTGAGAACTGCTACTTTTCCGCCCCTTCCTTTCCGACTCTAAAATAATTTTCTCACTTTTGCTGTCATGAACAGAACAGCGCTGATTTTTAAAGGCATGGCAATGGGTATCGCTGAAGTGATCCCGGGAGTATCCGGCGGAACGATAGCTTTTATCACAGGAATTTATGAACGCCTGATCAATGCCATTAAGGTTATCCTTAATCCAGGCATCATTGGTACTTTGAGAAAAGAAGGCCTGAAAGCTGCCTGGCAAAAAGCGGATGGGACTTTTCTGCTTTTTCTCATAGGAGGTATGGTAACCGGACTCGTAGGAGGCATTTTCACGATTACCCATTTACTGGAAACCTACCCTACTCTCGTTTGGGGATTCTTCTTCGGACTGATCGCTGCCTCTATCATCTATGTTGGCAAGCAGGTAAAAAAATGGAATTGGGTAACCGTACTGGCCTTGATTATTGGAACGGTCGTTGCCTATTATATCACCGTGGTCAATCCCGGTCAGGGTAGTGAAAGTCTGCCTTTTGTTTTTCTTTCCGGAGCCCTGGCCATCTGTGCACTGATCTTGCCTGGCATTTCCGGTAGTTTTATTCTCTTATTGCTCGGGATGTACACCATCATCATCCCTACAGTTAAGGACGCTTTAAAAACTTTCCAGATGGAAAGCCTGATCATTACCGGCGTTTTCGGTCTGGGGTGCCTCCTGGGTCTGGCCTTATTCTCCAGGTTACTATCCTGGACCTTTGCCCGCTACCATGATCAGACCATGGCCGTTCTGACAGGATTCATGCTGGGATCGCTTAACAAGATATGGCCCTGGCGCAATGTACTGGAATACCGCACCAACAGTAAGGGAGAGGAAGTGCCTTTTATTGAAAAAAACGTAATGCCTGGAGTCTATCAAGGTGACGCCTTGACGGTTGGAGTGATTGTTGCCATCGTTTTTGGTCTCCTGGCGGTTTATTTGATGTCAAGGTATGAAAAACCGGAGGAGAATATTCAGGGTTTAACTTCAAGTTGACGACATTCAACTTCAAGTTAAACCCTGAATTATACGCTTACCACTTCGGCTTTACGCCATTAATTTTAATTTCTTTAGGTAAAAACGGAGAGGCATCCCCTCCTCCTTTGATGATCTCGCGGACAATGGTGGAGCTGATGTGAGAATACTCCGGTTTACTGATGAGAAAGATAGTTTCCAGCCCATGGCCGAGAATATTATTCAGCTGCGAGATGGTTTTTTCATAGTCAAAATCAGAAGCATTCCGCAAGCCCCTTATAAGATATTGGGCACCAATTTTCTGACAAAAATCTACCGTCAGTTTTTCAAAAAAATCCACACTTACATTATCCTCATCGGAAAAAACTTCTTCCAGCCAGGACATCCTTTGTTCCAGGGTAAAAAGGGTTTTTTTCTGAGAATTGATACCTACAGCAACCACAATCTCATCAAATAAAGGTAAAGCTCTTTTGATCAAATCATAATGTCCGATGGTAATGGGATCAAATGACCCGGGGAAAACGGCAATTTTTTTCATGATTAGGTTTGCTGTCTGAAAATCAGGTGTAAATATTGTAAATCTATGGGGGATTACAAAATGCTTGAATGAGAGAATGCTTGAATGAGTGAGGGCTTGAATGAGTGAGGGCTTGAATGAGTGAGGGCTTGAATGAGTGAAGGCTTGAATGAGTGGATGCTTGAATGAGTGTATGCTTGAATGAGTGGAGGCTTGAATGAGTGGAGGCTTGAATGAGTGAAGGCTTGAATGAGTGAGGGCTTGAATGCTTGAATGAGTGAAGGCTTGAATGAGTGGATGCTTGAATGAGAGAGGGCTTGAATGAGAGAAGGCTTGAATGAGAGAAGGCTTGAATGAGAATGAGAGAATGCTTGAATGAGTGGATGCTTGAATGAGTGAAGGCTTGAATGAGTGAAGGCTTGAATGAGTGAGGGCTTGAATGAGTGGATGCTTGAATATCCAATTTTAGATATATTTCCATCTCGAAAAACAGGTAAAACTAGAAATAAACGTTTGTAATTTAGCACAGAGAAGGCACAGTGCTTACCGAGGAACTAACTGAAATAACTTTAAAACAACTTGAAACCGCACCAAACCAGATACTCACCTCACCCCACTCCTAGCTGGGTTCCATGTCACCGGATCTCCATTAATGCCGTGTTTTACACTGATGACTTCTATCCAGTCCGGCACAAATTTAATGAGCAGATAGGCATCTGTCCTGTTGGCATAAAAAGCCTTCCATTCCTCTTTCCAGTATTGTTCTTTGTATTTATTATCGTGTATCAAATAAGCTTTCCCCATTAAGGAAACGTATCCCAGGTTGGCCCGATCAAAATAGTGAAGGGTGACTTGATTGTTGTTTTCCAATTGAGCCACTTTTCGACTCAGGGGGTTGGTAGCCATCCAGATTTCCCAGTTTTTTTCGGGCGAAAAAGGCTCCATAATACGCGAACGTGCAACGCCTCGTTCATCCAGGGTGATGAGGCTGCAGTAATAGGCATTCCGGATGATTTCCAGGGCTGCCTGTTGGATAAGGGTATCCTGGGTAATTTGCCGTTCAATAGGATCCCGGGAAGTATCACTTACCTGTTGCTTTTTACAGGAAATCCCCAAAAAAAGCAACAGCAAACCTAGGCAAAGGGTTGAATAATTCATAAGACTCTTTTTTACTCTACAACCAATCGCTGGACCACCGAACCAAAAGCACCGGTTATCCTCACAAAATACAACCCGCTATTGATACTGCTCAAATCCAGCAAATAGTCAACTACCGGTCCCATCAAATCATTTTGAAATACTATATTTCCCTGGGTATCAAAAACCTCTACAGAATAGTCATTATTGCCAATGCCTTCTACCATTATAGTAACCAGACCAGTAGCCGGGTTTGGCACCAAATTAAGCGTAACCAATTCACCTTCAGGCATTTCAACGGAAACCACGTTGGAGAAGGTACGATTGCCATCAAAATCAACCTGCATTAACCGGTAATAATAAGTTTTTTTCCCCTGAACGGTTTTATCTTCAAATGCGTAATTCAACGGTTGCGTGCTGTCCCCATGTCCAGTCACCCAGCCAACCTTTTCAAAGGTAACCAAGCCTTCTTCTTTGCGTTGAATTTCAAAACCCGCATTATTTCGCTCCAGGGTTGTTTCCCAAAAAAGCAATACTGCCTCCTGTCTGGCTTCTGCGTAAAATTTAACAAGATTTATCGGTAAGAATGTTTCACAAGAACAAATAACGATATCATCCAGGTACCAGCCATCCCAGCCATTACAACCATCCGTCCCCAGTTCCCAACGAAACCTGATTTGATCTCCGGCAGCCACTCCTAACTGGCTCAAATCTATTTGACTTTGTCCCCAGCTTCCGGAGACAGAGCCTTCGTCTGCTCCGGTAAAAGCGGCCTGTCCACCCATGGGATTATCATTATTGCCACCATTAAGGGCATCGTTGTAGGGATTGAAAGTAAAAGCTGATGCAGGTAATAAACTCCAGGAGCCGTCATTCAATTTATATTTGATATTTCCGCCATCCCACTTATTTTCCAAAGAAACGTAATGGTAAAACGCCAACATCACCGGATCTGAAGAGGTCATCGGAATCGTAATCCAGGGGCTTACAAGCCTGATAATACCATTCTCCAAATCAGAAGAGCAATTGCCTGTGATCAAATCAGCCCCGTAAATTCCTGCTCCGGGTCTGTTATCCGGTAAGTTGGTTATGATTTCCCAATCATGGTCTTCCCATGTGGATGGATTTTCTGGCAACTGAACAACATTCCAATCGCCTAATCCGGATTCAAAATCCTGCGATAGAATATTGTTTTTAAATTTTCCTTCGGGACAGATATCAGGCGGGTCAGGTGCCAGCATTGGTTCAAACCCACATGCGGGATCTAGTCTAAACTCAACGGCATTAATGGCATCAGAGACTTCCTGGCAATCAGCCAGGGTGATTATTTCTCCGGATAACCCGGCTGGTGAACTGCCCGTAGAAAACCTTCAAGATCAATGCCTACCAGATCGCTACAGGAAATTTCCAAAGCATCAGCATGGGCACTGAAATCACTTGTACTGGTCAAATAATACCTTTGGGCCCTCCAGAATATATGAGATGTTTTTGTCAATCCAAGCGCAGCAATATTCTGTCCATTATAATTGTCTCCATCGACCAACAAAGAAAAAGCGTGATTATTAACCCCTGAATTGGTATGTACACCTCCAAAATCTCCGTCACCGCAACGGTATTCTTCATCGCTGACTTTTCCCGGATCATTCCGACAGGTAGGGTCCCACATATCCCGTATGGCGCTTCCAAAAGCAGTGGCATCTTCTCCTATTAACCACCTGTCGGAGCTGTTACATCCGGTTCTTAGGGATAAATCCTCTTCACCGTCTTCATAATTATTAATCAAATCAATCACCTCCCCCCAAATGTCGGAATAAGATTCGTTGAGAGCCCCGGACTGCCAGGCATAGATCAGTCCGCTGGTGTAACTGGTATAGGCATGTGCCCACTCATGGCCAACAACATCATCGGAAGCAGTTCCGTCACAATAGTTGGTGGTGCTGCCATTCCAACTGGCATTCGGACAGGATAAATTGGGGTTGTTGTTGATGGTACGCATTACCGCGCCGGCATCATTATAGGATTCAAAGTCAAAAGCATGATTAAAAAAGTGATAGGTATGGCCTGCCGTTTCTACTTCGTTGCGTTGCCACAAGGTGAGGCTGCCTGGTAAAGCATTTCCTTCTTCCCAAACGAGATTGCCAAAATCCGATTCAAAAACCCTTCTGGACAATACCGAATGAGTTCCGGTAAATTGAGCGACCACAACACCTTTAATCGCATCAACATAAACGTATTCCAGTACATCAACCCCATTGCCTACTTCTATTTCGTAAACGAGATGGTCAATTCCCTGCCGGCGTTGTACGAGACCTTTTCGAAAAATATACATTTGAGCAGACAAGACTTCAGAAGGGATACTGGAACTACCCGATTGTTGCTGGTCAATATGGTTGAGGGCAATACTTTCCAAAACCTGATCGCTCAACAAAGGGAATATGGGTGTTTCTTTCTGAGGTATGAAAACCCCATTTACGGCAGAAAGCCTGGATGTTCCATCGAAATGAAAACGCAAATCTCCCCCAAAGACAGGAACTCCCTTATATTTCTGTTGATAAAACAAATGGCTATGGCCTAAAAAATCGGTTTCCGTTTTAAGGTATTCCAATTCTGTTTCGGGGTCACCAACACCGAAAAGTCGACCGTGCTGCTCCAAGAATGAAGCAACCTTTTCTTCGGGAGTAATGCCAGGTAAAACCAGTCGATTATCTCTTGGAAAACGCACAAAACCAGGTACTTGGGTTGATTTATTAAAGCTTATGGTAGCTTTTGTTTGTTTTACAAATGCATCAATATCCGCACTGTTTATTGTTTGGGCGGATACCGGAATCCATAAAACCTGAAGAGCAGCATATTATAATGCCGAAGATAAATTTCAATTTCATGTTGTAAGGGAAGTTGCTATTGGCGGCCAATTTAAAAACAATTTTGTTCACCCAAATCATATCTGCCATCCTCCATTTTTTTTGACGTTCGGCAGTCACTGAATACACATGTAATATCTTTTAAAACTCAATTCTATCCATTCAGGAACAATAGAAATATCGATCCCCAAAATCATCTGCCCCAGCACCAAAAACACAATGGTAACCAACATTATTCCCGAAATATTAAACCAGATTCCCGCCTGCATCATTTTCCGGATAGGCACATAACCAGAGCCAAAAACAATGGCCTGGGTTGGCGAAGCTATTGGCATCATAAAAGCACAACTCGCTGAAAGTGTAGCAGGAATCATCAGAATCCGGGGATCTATCTGCAGAGAAACGGACGCTTCCGCCAAAATGGGAAGAATCAGATTGGTCATGGCCGTATTCGAAGTTATTTCGGTCAGAAAAGTGAGCACTGTATTGATCACGGCTACTGCTAATACCGGCGAAGTGACACTCATATTTGAAAAAGCCTCGCCAACGATTGCTCCCAAACCAGATTTTTCAAAACCAAAGGCCAGCGCAAATCCTCCTCCAAAAACAGTAAAATACCCCAGGGAACTTTTTCTGCCATTTTCCATTCCAGGAGGCGTTCACCCTCCCGGTCTTTTGATGGAATTAAGAAAAGTAACGATGCCATCATAATGGCAATTCCCGCATCTCCAAGCCCTTCAATCCCCAGGATCGAACGCCACCCATGGATGGTAAAAGATTCAAAATTAATATCAGAGCCAGTCATCCATAACAAGGCCGCTGAATCCAAAGATCAATCCGGCAAAGAATTCATCACGTCTCATAGAGCCCCAGCGACTCCAGTTGACTTTTTATTGTTTGACTACCGCCCAGGGCATTTCTTTCCTTTGACAGGAAATATTACCCTAACGAGTAATAACCATCCTATAGTCATAAAAACAAAAGACATCGGCAATCCCATCATCATCCAATCAATGAAACTGACTTCCGGAGCCTTAGGGAAATAGTTCCTGAAACATTTCTATAAAAACAAGATTAGGAGGAGTTCCGATAATGGTAGCCATTCCACCAATATCAGCAGCATAAGCCATTCCCAAGCATGATTCCTAAACCAAAATTCTGAAGGTTCTTTCCATCCAAACCATTGGCCTTTGCCTGATGCAATACAGACAAACCCACCGGTAACATGACCATAACAGAGGCTGTATTGGAAATCCACATACTCAAAAATCCTGTTGCGATCATAAAGCCCAAAACGATCCTGCCCGGCCTCGAGCCTATTTTATTACAATATTCAAGGCAATCCTTTTATGAATCCCTGATTTTTGGAATCCCATGGCCAACAGAAAACCGCCAAGGAAAAGATATACAATAGACTTGGAATAATAAGGGGAGATCTCCTTAACGGGATGCTAACATCAATGATGGGGAGAAAAAACAATGGAATTAGGGAGGTGACAGGAATAGGGATGGCCTCCGTTATCCATAAAATGGCCATTAACATAATCATAGAACCAGTCAACCTTGCTTCAGCCGACGCGGATCCGGGATCAGAAAAAAATGAGCACTGAAAAAAAGATCGCAATTAAAATTTGGACATAAGCATTATTGAAGATCTTCTGCATCGTTTTATCCGAGTTGGTTAAGGCAAAAATCGTGACTTATATAGCCACGCTTAAGATATAGATAAATTCGGTTTTTTTGCTATCTTGCCTGAAAGAAAAACGCAAAAGTCATGAATTCAAACTATCCAAAAGTCAAAAATTATATTGGTGGTCAATTCGTCAGAGGATAATCACCCATCACTGGAGGTAATCAGCCCTCGTCGACGGACGAACCAGTTAGCACCGTTCCATTATCGGATGCAGAAAGCGTCAACGAGGCTGTCACTGCTGCCAAAAAAGCATTTCCTGCCTGGTCCGCATTAACCCTTGCGGGAACGGGTTCAGGTATTTTATAAATTCCAAACCTGCTGGAAGAGAATATCGATAACCTAAGCCGGTTAGTGGTCGAAGAAAATGGCAAAACATACGATGAAGCAAAAGCTGAAGTGCTTAAAGGTATGGAACTGTGTGAATTCGCCTGTTCACTTCCTCAAATGATCAATGATGAAATCCAGGAAGTCAGTCAGGGAGTAGAATGCCGAACCACCCATGTTCCGATTGGGTATTGTTGCTTCCATTACACCATTCAATTTCCCTCACATGGTGCCGCTATGGACGCTTCCCAATGCCATTGCTTTGGGCAATTGTATGATCATGAAACCTTCGGAAATGGTTCCTTCGAGCGCCATGAGAATTGCCCAACTGCTCAAAGAAGCAGGCCTGCCCGATGGTGTTTTTAATCTCGTCAATGGTGACAGGGCCATCGTCGAAGCCATCTGTGACCACCCGGATATCGAAGCCGTTTCTTTTGTCGGCTCCACCCGGGTGGCCAAAATAGTTTATGCCCGAGCAACCTCTAACCTCAAAAGCGATGCCTTGCACTTAGGTGGAGCTAAAAACCACCTGATCGTACTCCCGGATGCACATACCGACATGGCAGCGACCAATATTGCTGCCTCCATGTCCGGCTGTGCAGGACAAAGATGTATGGCTGCCTCCGCTATGGTGGCTGTTGGACAGGTGGATCATATAATTGATCGACTTTGCGAAGAAGCCAGGAAGATCAAACCCGGAGAAAACCTCGGCGCTGTGATTACCAAAGCGGCCAAAGAAAGGATCGAACGATATATCGATGAAGCAGAAGCTGAAGGAGCCCGGGTTTTAGTAGACGGACGAAATGCCTCGGTACCTGGCAAAGAAGGCGGATTTTATGTGGGAGCCACCGTGATTGATTTTGTAAAACCCACTATGAAAATTGCGCAGGAAGAAGTATTCGGACCCGTTTTGGTCATCATGAGAACAGAGGATGTTGATGGAGCCATAGCTATTGAAAACGCCTCTCCTTACGGTAACGCTTCGTCTGTATTCACCCAAAACGGAGGGATGGCCCGTTATGTAATGGATCGGGTAAGTGCCGGCATGACAGGCGTCAACATCGGCGTTCCAGTACCGAGAGACCCCTTTTCCTTTGGCGGGTGGAACGAATCGAGATTCGGCGTTGGAGATATCACGGGAAAAAGCTCTATACACTTTTGGACCAAGCTCAAGAAAACCACAACCAAATGGAATCCGGAAGATTGGCGGGACTGGACGAGTTAGGGCCTGAATGAAGATTGTAAATTGACGATGGCAGATGGTGGATTGTTTCAAGTGGTTGTTACTGGTTCAGGAGACTGAAAACCGGTATTGAAGACTGAATTGTTGATTTATGATTTTTAATTGCACAATTGTATCGCAAGGTCATTTTAAGAAAATGTAAATCGTCCTGAAGATATTTTGGGAAACTTCGCGGCATCCCAATGCAGCTTTTCGGTACAATACATTTTAAATCAGATTTTTTTCTTAACCGCGCCCATCGCCCCTGGCTTTTTCCTGGTCAAAACAAGGAGGACTCAATCCTATCAATGTCGAAAAAGCAAAAGGCGTTTATCTTTTTGACCGATCCGGGAAACAATACATAGACTTCTCTTCTCAACTCATGAACGTCAACATCGGGCATGGAAGAAAGGAAGTGACAAAAGCTGTAGTTGCTCAAATGGATCAATTGAGTTATGTCGCGCCAAGTTTTGCCACCAAAGTAAGAGGAGCACTCGGAAAAAAACTGGCAGAGATCACTCCGGGTAATTTAACGAAGACCTTTTTCACCCTTGGTGGTGCAGAAGCCATAGAAAATGCCATAAAACTGGCCAGGCTTTACACCGGCCGGCATAAAATCATCACTCAGTACAGGGCCTACCACGGAGCCACCTATAGTGCCATGACTGCCGGAGGTGATCCCCGTAAATTATTGGTCGACAGTCAACAGGTTCCCAACATTATCCACGTTGAAAACCCTTATTCGTATCGCTGTCCCTGGTATTCTTCCTCAGCAGAGGAATGCGGGGAGCGGGCTCTTGAAAACCTGCATAAGATCCTGAAATATGAAGGTCCGGAAAATGTCGCCGCCATTATTATGGAAGGAGAATCGGGTACTTCAGGCTGTATCAAATATCCCCCTTTCTATTTAAAAAAAGTAAAAGCACTTTGTGAACAATACGGAATTCTTTTTATTTGCGACGAGGTTATGAGTGGCTTCGGAAGAACAGGAAAATGGTTTGGAATCAACCATCATGAAGTGACACCGGATATTTTGGTCATGGCCAAAGGATTAACAGCAGGTTACCTACCTTTAGGAGGAATTATCACTACCGATACCATAGCAGAACAGTACGATGATAATTATCTGCCATTGGGATTGACGTATTCTGCGCATCCGGTTTCCTGTGCAGCTGCACTAGCGGTCCTGGATATTTATGAAAAGGAGGATCTGATCAACCGAACCGCTAAAATGGAGGGCTATATTAATCAAAAAGTAGCCGGACTTATGGAAAAACATCCATCCATCGGAGATTGGCGGAATACCGGATTGCTCGGGTGCATTGAATTGGTAAAAAACAGGGAAACCAAAGACCCTATGGCTCCCTTCAATGCCAAACCCTCCGAAATGGGGGTCATGGGCAAGGTTGCTGCCAAAATAAGGGCCCTGGGAATGTTTACTTTTGTGAAATGGAACTACATTTTTGTTTGTCCTCCATTAACCATCACCGAGCAGCAAATAGATGAGGGGATTGCTATTATTAGTGAAGCCATCGCCCTGGCTGACGAAGCTGTGACAGGTTAGTTGACAAGACCATAAACTTTTAATGGGACACAAGCGTGTCTCGAAAGACTATGACATGAAAGAAGAGATCATCAATCTGACAGAGGATGTGTCCAATTCGCCTTTGTATAATGAAGATTTTGCACCAATCCCCAAGGAAAAACGGACCTGGGGCTTAGCAGATATGACCGCCATCTGGATCGGAATGGCCGTTTGTATTCCGACTTACCTGCTGGCGTCCTATATGATGAAAGCCGGGCTCTCCTGGGTGGAAGCTCTTGTCATCATTATTCTCGGAAACATTATCATCACCATTCCCATGGTACTGAATGGTCATGCCGGGGTAAAATATGGTGTTCCTTTTCCTGTGATCGGACGAGCTTCCTTTGGAACCAAAGGCATTCATATTGCCTCCGTTGTAAGGGGAATTGTTGCTTGCGGCTGGTTTGGCATTCAGACATGGATCGGAGGCTTAGCCATTTATGCCATATGGAATGCGGTCAGTGGCAATGAAGGATCAACCAGCCTCGATCTGGGAAAATTTGCGGGCTTTGCCATATTCTGGCTCATCAACGTTTATTTTATCCTAAAAGGGACAGAGAGCATCAAAAAGCTGGAAAAATACTCGGCTCCTATACTAATCGGTATTGGAATATTATTGATTATTTGGGGAACGGTACAGGCCGGGAGTTTTTCAACAGTATTAAAACAAAGTAAACAACTTGGTGTACCTGTTGCCCAAATTTTTGAACAGGATGATCAATTATTTCTTCAACTGAATCCCATTAAGGATAAAGAAGGAAAAATCAAAGCTAAAGAATGTCGCCTGACCATACCTCTGCTCGAGGACAAGACCTACCAAACCTCCTGGATTCCCACGACTGGCAATATCTCGGCTATTCCGGTTGAACGGTTTAATAAAAGTACAGACCTGGAAGCAATTGAATCGGGAGAAAAATCTTTGCAAGTTGAATTCAGAACACCTGACGGCGATGACTTTTTCACTTCTTCACTGCTTCCGGTCCCGCTTGCCTCAGAAACACCCAAAGGTTTTGGCGATAAAATATTTACCTATCTTTTGTGGTTAACTGCCATGGTAGGCTTTTGGGCAACCATGGCCATCAGCATTGCAGATATCACCAGGTTCACCGCCACGCAAAAGAACCAGGTACGCGGTCAGTTTCTCGGATTACCCGGCACCATGGCCTTGTATTCTTTTGTAGGAATCTTTGTCACCTGTGCAGCTTTAATCAACTTCGGAGATGTACTTATCGCAGACGATGCGCCCTGGGATCCGGTTTCCTTATTGGGTAAATTCGATAATCCTTTGGTCGTTATCATTGCACAAATATTTATGCTCATCGCTACGCTGAGCACCAATATTGCCGCCAATGTCATTGCTCCCGCCAATGCTTTTTCCAATATTGCCCCAAGGCGTATCAGTTTCAAACAGGGGGGTATTATCACTGCCGTTATCGGCATCATCATTTGTCCATGGTGGATGATGGACAAGATTAGCAGCCTGTTGGTTTTTGTCAGCGGCTTTCTTGGACCTGTTTTGGGAATCCTTATTGCCGATTATTTCTCCGTTCGCAAAAAGCGGATGAATTTAAATCATTTATTCAAAGTGAACGGCATTTACAGTTATGGCAAAACGGGCTTTAACAGAGCAGCCATGGTCGCATTGGTTGCCGGTGTTTTTACCGCTTTATTGGGACTTTGGATTCCGGTATTGGAATTTTTATATACCCTGTCATGGTTTACCGGGTTTATAGTGGCCTATGTGGTTTATTACCTGATGATGCGGAAAAAAGCAAAACAAGCCTAATCCTTAAACTGCCTGACGGCATCGGGTGGTAGGTTAACAATTCGAAATTAAGTCAACTAGCAATACGTAACCTGAAACCCGTAACTCAGGTTAATTAAAAAAAGTATTGTAAACCAATTTGCATATGCCTGTTTTTCTGTTGACTCTAAGTTTAGTTTTGAATAATTTAAGAAACCAACAGTTCAAAACAAAAACCATCAACCATGAAAAAAACGCTACTCTTTTGTTGTTCCATTTTATTTCCATTATTGCTCAATGGGCAAATCGATCCTTTCCTGGGAATTTATGAACTTGAAAGTTGCCCCCTGGAACCAGAACCATGTGATTATATCCAATTGGATACACTGGACAACCAGCTTTGGCAGCTAGGTACCCCCGTAAAGCCTTTCTTTGATACCGCTTATAATGCTCCCAATGCCATTTTAACCGATACTGTTTTCCCTTATGATACAACTCGTCGGGAATTCTTTGAATTTATTTATCCTTTGGTGGATAATCCGGAAGGTTATTATGGCAATCTCATTTTTGGCTTTAGACACAAATTCCAAACGGATTCCCTTATCGACGGAGGTTATGTTATGACCTCAATTGATGGAGGTGTTTCCTGGTTTAATGTCATTGACACCTATGAAATCCAGGGTGATATTTACCATTTCGGGACAGAAAATTTTTACAACGACGCAGATACTTTGTATGATGGCAGCAGAGGGTTTTCAGGCACTTCAGATGGCTGGGTTCATTCGAGGATTCAATGGGTATGGGATCTACCTGTTGTGAGATCTCCGCTAAGTCCTCCGGACACGCTGCGGCTTCGGTTTTTCTTTTTAAGCGACAGCATCCAAACCAATAAAGACGGCTGGATGATTGACGATATCCAACTTTATTTTGCAAACGTTGGATCCTCGGTAAACAACTATGACAATCCAATTGAAACACAATTGACCCCCAACCCTTTTTCCGGATCAGCCGTTCTTTCCTTTGAACATCCAAACGAAGGACCATTACAACTTTACATCATTGATATAACTGGAAAAACCTTGCAGGTGATCAATAACATCCGGGAAAACCAGGTGCTGATAAAACAAAACAAACTATATCCCGGGCTTTATTTTTACCAATTAAAAGATACACTAGGAAAAACCCTGGGAGGGGGGAAGATGGTAATCCGTTAAGAGTATGATCAAAAATCTTATTGGGATTCCTCAGTTTTTCCGCAAAGAAATTCTAATTCATTAGGAAAAATGGAAGAAAGGAAAGGTGGAAAAGGATTAGGCTCGTCCAGCTTTTCAGTATTGCGGCAAGCAACCAATCTCAGGTAAGATATTGATTATCAGTCATTAAAAAATTCAGACAAGCTCAAAAAAGGCCATGCAGAAAAAAGGATTAATCACCAAAGGTACCCTGGGGATGTTTTTTGAAAGCAGTGCTTCCATAAAACGAATATCCCGAATGATAGCATAAGCTAAAATTTGGGATATTCCTGCGCTTTATTAGAATCCGGCAGTATTATTTCCTGTCAATGATTTATTGCAGTGCTTATAAAGGTTTTTACGTTTTAATATCCTTAGAGACCAATTCCTCATAATGTTTATAAGTCATAACCCCTTTGCGGGTATATTCTTCTGCTTCTGCTTTTTTATTGAGCTTTTCGTAAGCATTTGCCAATTGCATATACAAGATTGACCTGCGCTTTAGACTCAGCGGTGTATCTGCACCGGTATATGTGAGACCAACATCATAGACCTCTACCGCTTTTTTATACTTACCCAACCCTGCATAACTATCTCCTAAATTACGGTACAACTGGGCAATGGCAGTGAAAGCTGATTCTCCTTTACCGAGAAAACCAGTGAGTTTTTCAGCTCTTGTCAGGAAAACCACCGCTTCATTGAAGTCTGCTTCCCTGCCCCTTTCATTCAGGCAATTGCCCAGGTTATTGTAAGCCATGAACAAGCCTGATCTGTCGCTTGAATTCTCAAAATATTCAATTGATTTCTTATAGGATTGAATGGCGTCACTCAGGGTTCGCAACTGATGCTGAATTCCTGCGATCTCCAGATGAGCCCAAGCAATTCCTTTGGTATCTGCTGCAGCTTCCGAAACCTTCAGCGCAACATTGGCAAAAGCCATGGCTTCATTGTGCTTATTGTCTTCCGCTTTTAGTTCAATGGCCCTTTGTCGTATGATTTCAGCCAATCGGGGGAAGTCTTCTTTATTATAACTGCTCAAATACTTTCTGAACTTTTCGTAATTATTCAAATTACTCAGCAACAATTCTTCAACATCCTCGGAAGTGGAAGGAGAACCACCGTCGATCCAGGTGGCATAAACTTCCGCAAAAGGCCAGTTGATTCCCTGATACTTTCTCGGTCTGAATTGCACGTAACGGAGGAAACTTCGAATATCTGATAAGTCAGACTGTTTCATGGCCGTAAAAAGATCTGTTCCGTCAAATCTTCCGCCGACAACCAAGGGGGATTCCATGCCCTGTTTGACCATTTCTTCAGCAACAAAAACAGATTCCTTTAACATGGCTATAAGGATGGACTTTTCCAATTCAGGACTGTCATTTTCCAGTATTTGATCTAATTGATAAAAAGGCTGCCCCTCCATAATATCAAACAAGTAGATGTCATTTTTCACCATATCATAAAAAAGACTCCGATAATCTTTAGCGGGAACCTTCATAGGCAGGGCAATGATCCCCTCCAGCTGTTTAAAGATCCTCTGCCCGTCCTGGGAATCACTTAACTTTATGGATAACCCGGATGTTCCCTGGTCCACAAAATTCACAGAAGCATTTCCGTGTTTTTTTTCAGGTTCAAGTACGAAAGCTGAATACAATGGGTAAATGGGTCCCTCGGCAAAAGTCTCGGGGATCAGACTCCCGTGAAGGAAGTATCCCTGGTAGGGTTCTGTATCTTCTTCACTAAAAACAAAGCGGAAGAAGAATGTATCCTGTACGGTTTCATAAGTAAACCGCTGAGCATTGGCATTGGAAAAAAGGAGGAGCAATGTCAATGAGGTAAAAAAAGATCTCATGGTAATTTTTTGCACTAGTTATGATTTAGTTTCTCAAATACAAATTCTGGCTGCCTCCAAGGGGGGATGGGAGGAGCAAAAAAAGAGCAGACAGTTTCTCAATACGGAATTTGGGAGAACAAAGTGTTGTCCTCAATCTTCAGAGGTGGATTATTTTCTCGTGCAAATGTCAGCACAAACATCTGTCCTGATATAAATATAGGACAATCACGTAAATGCTGTTTATTCTGTTAACGGATTTTTTTTGTAAATGTTTCCTTTTGGATGAAAATGATAAAAAAGCCGGAGCAATTCAAAATTAAAATCAGCTCATTTTGCTTTGTTTTCTCCGTTTTAAAAGCCAAAAAATAAAAATCAGGGCAAAAATTATTCCCAAAATGGGTAATCCGTAAACGGCGACA
The DNA here is from genome assembly GCA_942492125.1 of uncultured Bacteroidota bacterium. Classification (GTDB taxonomy): domain Bacteria; phylum Bacteroidota; class Bacteroidia; order Chitinophagales; family Saprospiraceae; genus BCD1. Next base: position 22,076 of record CALODM010000013.1, on the reverse strand, counting down.
AACATGATCAGGCCAATAAAAAAATTGCCACTTCCGGAAACCTCAAAGGGCGATGGAAAAATTTTGGTCACTCCATCAGGATCATAAGGAACCATTGTAAATTCATCAAGTTGATTGAAATATATATCGCTCTTTTGGATAACTCCTTCAAAATCAAACTCCTTTAATCGCTGACCGTAAGTGATCACCAGATTGTCTTCGTGATCCGGGATCAATTTTTCAAACGCGTAATAAAAATAATCATCCGCCATAGAATATTTTAATACGGAATCCGGCGAAACCCCCGATACCTGTTCTGTTGTCAAACCGCCATTTAATTTAATTCGAACAATCCCCTCTCCTATTGGTGGCCTCCAGCTGGCTCCTGTTTCCAATACATAGATAAACCCATTGGGGCTGGCGGAATTATATCCCTGACTAACATTTGAATCATTGGTATTGACGATGAAATAAACCTCAATTTTGGTTTCACCGGGATTGAACCTTGTTGTCCAGATGTACCACTCGGCGTCCCCTTCATACGTCAGGGAAGTTATCCTGGCATCATCGGACTCAAAAGCTTTTTTTTGATAAGCAACCGGATTACCTCCTATGGAAACGCGCAATTCAAATAATTCGTCAAAATAAATTTCGGTGAGATCGGACGCATTTTTTCTGGACGAAAAAAAAGCATTTATAGGATATCCCGTTCTCATGGTAATGGTATCCCCGGTTGAATTGGACATCCAATAGGTACCTTTCACTACTGCAAATCCGGGGTACAAAAGGATGTCAACCTTTTCTTTTGCCATCTGAATTTTTTGGAAGGCAGCACTGTCTTCCGGGAATAGCAAATTAAACCCGGCCATGCCTCCTGCGGAGCGCAGCCCCGGCTGGGCAGCATTCCCAAAGCAAAATACAATCCCTAAAAAACCAGCGGCAAAAGTAACTAATATCCGCCTACTCATCTTTGGTTGATTTTTTAAAATTTGACTTTAGTATTCCAACCACCTCTTCACTGAAAATCATGTTATAGATCGCATCATTCTGAGGCTCATAATCGATAAACTTCCAGGAATCATACGATGCTTTTTTTACTGCCAGCAAGGTTTTTAGCGGTTTAACCAGTATAGCATTGTTTTCGGAATCCAATGTCACTTCCTGCCCTTTGTATTGGTTTTGAAAGCTCATTAACATAAAATCAACAAAAGATTTAAATGCTTCTTCTGTCTGATCCTCTGTTTTTTTAAACCAAAATTCCATGACAAACTCATGGTCCACCAAAGCAAAAGAGGTCTCCTCAATATTGAAAGCATCATGGATCTTATGGACGCTCATGTCGCGAAAACCAACTTCAAAATTAGGGTTCGCAGCCAGTTGTTCCATTTGATCTTTCAACATTTCCGGAGAAAGTAACTCAACAAATTCGGGAATAAGCATCGGAATGAGACTGTCCCACTCTGCTGCTTCATTATGGGTAAAATATTTGGAAACATCGTGACGGATCTGAAAGGTGTCAATTTCCTGAGCAAAGGAAGCTGTAGCTGCCAGTAAAACAATACAAGCCAATAAAAACAGACGTTTCATAAAAGGTTTAAGTTTTCTCAAGGTAATTATTTTAGTGAAAATTAAAAATGATGATACATGTATCCAAGGTAAGAACCGATCAAAAATAACAGAATTCAGCCACTTAATCAAAAAAGAGACCCTCCCCTTGTACCCAAAAAAAAATCAGTATATTGTATAAAGCAAAAAATATACCATGACTTCAAAATGGATGCATAACTTAAAAAAAGTCCTCATTCAAATTCTACCGGTCATGTTTGGGGTATATCTGGGACTGGTAGGCAATAACTGGAATGAAAACAGGAAAAATATAAAGTTGGAAGGAGAGGTTATCTCAAAGTTGATTACCGAAATACAGGATAATAAAGCCCAGATCGCATCGGTTATTGATTATCATAAAATGCTGGCCGACTCCTCTGAGGCCTTTTTTCAAAACTGGGATCCTGAAACTTACATGCAACCAGCTTTTCAAAGTCCTGAAACCTCTTCCATATGGCGTGGTACGCGAACGGGCAAATTAAAAACGGCAGCTTTTGAGGCTGCTATTGTCAGTGGTGTTTTTGCCAACCTGGATGTTGATCTGCTTACGCGGTTCAGTGAAATTAACAGAACACAATTGAGTTATGAACAAATGTCTGCCATTTATTTACAGCGGGTCATTGAACTGTCTCCGGAACAGCCTGTGATTACTTATGCAACCGTAATTAATTCTTTTGCCAATGACACTTACTTAGCCGAAAAACAATTGCTGGGACTATACAATGAAATGCTGGATGTGTTAGGCAATAAATAACAAACATGCGTCATCCCGAATTTTCGATAATTTTCATAATCAATTGATTACCATTATATTGAATCATGATTTCCGATTGGGAGTTGCGGGTTACGAGATAAAAACCCGTAACCCGTAACACCTTCATCATAAGTATTTAATAATCAAGTATTTCAATCCATTTCATTAAATAGAAAAATTCGGGATAACTCATGTTCTGGTTTATTTTTTACCCAAAACGGTAATACTGTAAATACCTACATTCATTTTTTTGTAGGTCTCCAATCCTTTTTCGGATAAATAATTAAGGAGCAGTTCATCCGGCAAATTGACTTCCTTTTGCTTTTGTACTTCAACATCCTTAAACCCTGCCTGATCGATAATATCCAGGTATTCTTCCTGTTGCAGTGCTCCGGCAACACATCCGGCATACATTTCCGCATCATTTTTCAGTCCGTCCGGCAGCTCTCCACGCAAAACCACATCTGAAATACTGAAATGTCCCCCTGGTTTGAGGATGCGATAGGTTTCCTGAAAAGCTTTCAGCTTGTCCGGCACCAGGTTGAAGACACAATTACTAACCACTACATCAGCCATATTATCTGCCAGGGGATTGGCTTCCAGCTCACCTAAAATAAATTCGACATTGTCAAATCCAACTTTTTGAGCATTCTGCCTGGCTTTTTCAATCATCGTTTCTGTCATGTCTACGCCAATGACACGCCCTTCTGCTCCTGTCTCTGCCCTGGCAACAAAACAGTCATTTCCGGCACCACTTCCCAGATCGACAACCGTATCTCCTTTTTTAATTTTGGCATATTCGGTAGGCAGTCCACAGCCCAACCCAAGGTCTGCCGAAGCATTGTATCCGTCCAGTTGTGTGTAATCATCCGAAAAAATGGTATAGTCCACCTCTTCCGGGCCACAACAAGTCGATCCACAACAGGAAGTCTCATTCGTGGTTTTAGACTGCTTCGCAATAGCGCTATACTTTTCCTTTACAAGATCTTTGATTTTTTCCGCATTCTTCATAATTGTTGAATTTTATCTATCGTAATATTACGATAATTTATTGTAAAAAAATATTTTTTTGCCCAATGTCCCTTAACAACAGGTTTTTATTTTCCGGAAGAAATTATTCAACATTCCCAACCCTTCATTCCACACTTTTTCGTTCATGCAATAACATACCCGTGTTCCTTCCACTTCTCCTTTTATGATGCCTGCTTTTTTCAATTCCTTTAAATGCTGAGAAACGGTGGACTGGGACAAGGGCAGCTCTTCTACCAAATCGCCGCAAACGCAGGCATTGACCTTCAGCAGATGCTGAATGATCGCAATCCTTGCCGGATGACCGAAAGCTTTGGCAAATTCCGCCAGCATATTTTGCTCTTCCGTAAATTTTTCACTTTTTGAAAGACCCATAAAAATTATTTGATCGCAATATTACGATAATTCTTTTGGATTGTCAATTTTGAAGAAAAAATTTCTCAAAAATTATTGAAGTAGTTAAAAAATTGGCATTTTGGTGAAATCAAAAACCAGGATCAATGTCAATTCTAATAAAAAACGGTACCCTTACCACAGCATCCGCACAATTTCAAAGTGATATTTTTATTGAAGGTGAAACCATTGTAGCCATAGGCAAAGACCTGGAGCATCAGGCAGACCAGGTTATTGATGCATCAGGTAAATTGGTATTCCCGGGGGGAATTGACCCCCATGTTCACCTGGACATGCCATTTATGGGCACCTATTCCAGTGATAATTACGAAACAGGAACCCTGGCTGCCCTGCATGGTGGAACAACTATGGTCATTGATTTTATTTTGCAAACCCAGGGAAAATCACTCCGCCATGCACTGGAGCAATGGCAGGGCCGTTCCGACGGCAATGCCTACGGGGATTATTCCTTCCACATGGCCGTGACGGATTTCAATGATGAAACTCAAAAAGAAATCGTAGAAATGATCGAAAAGGAGGGCATCACCTCTTTTAAGACATTTATGGCTTACAAAGGCGCTTTGATGATTGACGACGGTCAGATGGTAGGGCTGATGAAGGAAGTAAAAAAACACGGGGGTATGGTTACCGTCCACGCTACCAATGGTGATATGATCGATGCCCTCATCGCAAAAAACCGAAAAGAAGGCAATCTGTCACCGCTTTACCACTACCTTTCCCAACCCGAAGTTACGGAAGCAGAAGCCAGTGGAAGATTTTGCGATATGGCCAATTACACAGATGTACCTGCCTACATTGTTCACCTCACTTGTGAAGGTGCGCTAAATGCCGTTAGAGAGTCCACCAAACGAAACCAAAAGGTATTTGTGGAGACCTGTATTCAATACCTTTTGCTCGATGCTTCGCTTTACGAAAAAGATTTTGAAGGAGCCAAGTGGGTCATGAGTCCTCCCTTGCGGCAACCAAAAGATCAGGAGACACTCTGGGCCGGTATCAACCAGGGCATGGTTCAGGTGGTAGGAACGGATCATTGTCCATTTATGTGGGAGCAAAAACTGATGGGCAAGGATGATTTTTCCAAGATCCCGAACGGACATCCGGCCATAGAACATCGGATGGAATTACTCTATTCCGAAGGCGTTTCCAAAGGCCGTATCAGTCCCACCAAATTTGTTGAGGTAACAGCAACCAATCCTGCAAAGATCTTTGGCATGTACCCTAAAAAAGGCTGCCTCGCTGTTGGTTCTGATGCTGATATCGTGATATTTGACCCCAATAAAAAACATAAGCTTTCCGTCGATACCCATCATATGAATGTAGATTATTCTGCCTACGAAGGCTGGGATGTAACCGGTAAGGTAGAAACCGTTATTCTCCGTGGCAGGACAGCCATAGACAAGGGAGAAGTGAAGATCCGTAAGGGTTATGGGGAGTTTGTCAAGCGGAATAAGGTTTCTAAAGTGATTTAGCCGGTGGAGGGTTGACGAGGGACGGTGGACGGGGGACGGTTGACGGTGGACGGTGGACGGTGGACGAGGGACGGTGGACGGTGGACGGTGGACGGTGTACGGTGACGGTGGACGAGGGACGGTGGACGGTGGACGGTGAACGGTGGACGGTGGACGAGGAACGGTGGACGGTGGACGAGGGACGGTGGACGGTGGACGAGGGACGGTGGACGAGGGACGGTGGACGAGGGACGGCGACGGACGGTGGACGAGGGACGGTGGACGAGGGACGGTGGACGAGGGACGGTGGACGAGGGACGGTGGACGAGGGGATGGGAAATATTTTTTTATCTTATTATAAACCAAATGAAAACTTAAAAATGGCTAATTTTAAAAAACTAAGAGTATGGCAGGATGGGATTGATCTTGCTGAGGAAATTTACAGGATCACCAATTCGGGGGAATTCGAAAAAGATTTTGGTCTTAAAGATCAGGTTAGGAGAGCAATAGTATCTGTTTCATCCAATATTGCGGAAGGAATGGAAAGAAAAACTAACCGGGAAACGGTGTATTATTTAAATGTTGCCAAAGGTTCTGCTGCGGAGGTTATTACACAATTATCCATTGCATCGAGGATTGGGTATATTGATCAAAATACTTTTGAAATATTGGAGGATCAGGCAGAAAAAATCAGAGCGTCCTTGAAGAACCTAATAAAAGCGAGAGGAAGTTTTAACCCACTTAATCATTTTATAGGGACTTTTTTGCCTCCTATTGGTTTTTGAATTATTAGATAATAGGAAATAAAATCATTTACACCGTCCTCTGTAGGCCGTAAACCGTTAAACCATGGCAAGAATCATAAAATCAGGATTGATCCAAATGAGTCTCCCTTTGACAGAAGGAGAAGGTTCCATTCAGGAGATCAAAGAAGCGATGCTTCAAAAGCATATTCCTTATATCGAAGAAGCTGGTAAACAAGGGGTTCAGATCCTTTGCTTACAAGAGATCTTTAACACACCTTATTTCTGTCCGGGGCAGGATCCAAAGTGGTATGCTTCTGCGGAAGCGATCCCTGGTCCGACAGTTGAACTGATGGCTACTTATGCCAGAAAATACAATATGGTCATCATCGTTCCTGTTTTCGAAAAAGAACAGGCTGGTGTATTATACAACACAGCTGCTGTCATTGATGCCGATGGCTCCTATTTAGGGAAATACAGAAAAAATCATATTCCGCATACTTCCGGTTTTTATGAAAAATTCTTTTTCAAACCGGGCAACCTGGGCTATCCCGTTTTTAAAACCCAATACGCTACCATTGGTGTATATATTTGTTATGACCGCCATTTCCCGGAAGGAGCAAGGATTCTGGGCCTTAACGGAGCGGAAATTGTCTATAACCCTTCTGCAACGGTTACCGGCCTTTCCCAATACCTGTGGGAACTTGAACAACCGGCCCATGCCGCGGCGAATGGTTATTTCATGGGTTGTATCAACCGGGTGGGCACCGAAGCGCCCTGGAATATTGGAAAATTTTATGGCAGCTCTTATTTTGTAGATCCCCGAGGGCAGATTTTCAAACAAGCTTCTGAAGATAAAGATGAATTATTAGTAGCTGAGTTCGACCTGGAAATGATCGAAGAAGTGAGATCCATCTGGCAATTCTTCAGAGACCGCAGACCAGAAACCTATGGAAAGATGACAGACCTTTAAACACAAACAATAAACCATGGCCGAATACACACCTCCTACCTCTTTGGAAGCCTGTAAAAAGAATTTTGAGCAGATCAAACCTTTGATGAACGATACAGAGGCTTATTACGAAAGTGGCCGTTGCCTTTTTTGTTACGATGCACCCTGTATAAAAGCCTGTCCTACCGGAATTGATATTCCGCTTTTCATAAAACAGATCAACACCGGCAATCTAAATGGCTCAGCCAAAACCATTTATGGCGCTAATTATTTTGGCCACACCTGTGGAAAAGTTTGTCCGACCGAAGTACTATGTGAGGGAGCCTGCGTATTCAATGAGCAAAATGTCAAACCCATAGATATTGGCCGGCTCCAATCTTTTGCCACGACCAATGCTATAAAAAAAGACTTGAAGCTGGTTAATACAGCCAGCCCAAATGGAAAGAAGGTGGCCATTGTCGGAGCCGGGCCGGCCGGTATTTCCTGTGCCTGCGAATTGTCTTCCCTGAGTTACAAAGTGGATATTTTCGAAGCCAAAGGTTTACCTACCGGACTGGTTGTACATGGTGTTGCTCCTTATAAAATAACCAACGAAGAAGCCCTGGATGAAATTGAATACCTGCAAAAACAATTCGGCTTTAATATTAAATACGAGGCGCCGATAGAGACTGAAGATGCACTCAAAGACCTTGAACGGCAATACGACGCGATCTTCCTGGGCATTGGCCTCGGCAAAACCGTTTCCATGTTAATTGACGGGGAAGATTTGAACAATAGCACAGGTGCGACTGAGTTCATCCAGGACATTAAACTTAACCCCCTCGAAACTTTTGTTGGCAGAAAAGTGATCGTCATAGGTGGCGGTAATACGGCGATGGATGCTGCTTCAGAATGTGCCCGATTAGGTGCTGCTGAAGTTATCCTCGCTTACCGTAGGTCAAAAGCAGAAATGAGAGCCTACGAATTTGAATACGATTTGGCCAAATCTGTCGGCGTCAAGGGCATGTTCAATATCTCTCCGGTAGCTATCCTGGGTTCCGAAAAAGTTGAAGGCGTCAAATTTGTAAAAACCAACACGGAAGGAGGAAGTGTTGTGCCGATAGATAACAGTGAATTTGTAATCGACTGTGATATGGTAATCCGGGCTACAGGCCAATCTAAACTGATCGAATTACTGGAACAGATCAATAACATGGAACTTGACGGGAAAGGAAAAATTATCGTTGATCCGGAAACTTTCCAAACACATCATCCTCAATACTTTGCTGGCGGCGATGCCGTAAACGGTGGAGCTGAAGTTGTCAATGCCGCTGCCGAAGGTAAAAAAGCTGCCCTGGGAATCCACAAATGGATCAATGGAGAAGAAACCATCGGTGGGTAAATGGAATGCCTCTGTGCGTTAGTTCCTTGCATTTTCCCTATTAAATGCCAGCCCTGAGTTTGTAGGGTAAGAGGTATGAATGAATTAATTGCATAAAAAATTACAAAAAAAGAAACTCTTTGGATATATCTCCGTATCATTATTCAATGGCATGTTGCTTACCTAACTGCCGGATTTAACCTAGGTAATGGTTTCTTTACTAAACAGGCTGTTACTCTTTTCCATAAAGCACGTCTACATTTACAAAGCAAGCCAATAGCAAATGTCATTCTGGCGAGTCGGCCTTTTTATGATCGAAAAGTATTATTGTTCATCTGTAATCAACTTTTAACGTATGAAAAAATTATATCTGTTCATTTTCGTTTTTCTGGCCTTCAGCACTATTTCCAAAGCTCAGGAAAAGTGGGAAGCAGGTCTTTTTTTAGGAGGATCCTCCTATTTCGGTGATTTGGTACATACCAATATCTTCCCGTATTTTGATCAAACTCGTCTGGCATTTGGAGCAGATATCCGGTATAGTTTTACCCCAACCTTATCCGCTCAACTCAACTTTCTGCATGCAGGGCTAAAAGGCGATGATGCCGTAAGGATAGACAAAGGGTTCGGCGTTTCGGACAGGAATATAAGTTTTTCTTCAGGTGTTAACCAGATTGGCATCTTATTGAGGTACGAACCACTGGGCAACATGCGCTATAACAGTGAAGATGGCTTCAAAAAAATGATCTCTCCATACATCGTTGCCGGAGTTGGTTATGACTTCATGAATGTTGAAGCGGATTATTCCAAAGCTACCGATAAATTTGCGGCCTCCACTCAACAGGATCAAAATGAACTGAATAGCAATAGCTCCCAATTGAATTTGCCAATAGGGGGCGGTATCCGTTTTGATCTCAATGAAAAAGTAGGGCTGGACCTTGAATTCACCGTCAACAGAGCTTCCTCCGATCTACTCGATGGGGTTAGTGCCAGCGGCAACGCGGATAACAATGACTGGTACCTCGCCGGAGGTGTCAGATTGGCAATGAAACTAGGCACCAAAGATACGGATGCAGACAATGATGGCGTCGCCGACAAAGATGACGCTTGTCCTAATATGGCCGGGACACCTCAAACAAACGGATGTCCGGATACCGATGGCGACGGAATTGCTGATAAAGATGATAATTGTCCCTTGTTGAAAGGAAACCTTGCCGGATGTCCGGATTCTGATAACGACGGGATCGCGGACAATATCGAAACCATACTGGGAACAGATCCTAACAATCCGGATACCGATGGCGACGGCCTTTCAGATGGCGTAGAAAACAAAAACGGTAATGATACCATTGAAGAGGGGGAAAGCAATCCTCTGGACGCCTGCGATCCTGATAAAAATGCGGGCAAATGTGATATGGATAATGACGGTCTGGTAAATGCTGAGGATGATTGTCCGACAGCTTATGGAGAAAAAATCCTGAACGGATGCCCCGATTCAGATGGTGACGGCATTGCCGATAAGGATGACAAGTGCCCAAATGAAGTTGGACCAAAAAGTAATAACGGATGTTCTGAACTGGAAGAGGCCGAAAAAGAAATTTTGAACGTCGCCATTAAAAACATCCAGTTTGAAACTGCTCAGGCAGTTTTAAAGCCTGTTTCTATTCCAATTTTGAGACAGATCAGGGATATCATGAAAAAGTACCCCTATTACTCCCTGAAGATCAGTGGTCATACGGACAATGTGGGGGACCCCGGCAAAAACCTGGCCTTGTCCCGAATGAGAGCAGAGGCCTGTGTCAACTGGCTTCAGGCCAATGGTATTGACCGGGCAAGAATGGAAAGCAAAGGGTTTGGCGAAACGCAGCCCATTGCCACCAACAACAACGAAACCGGAAGGGCTCAGAACCGAAGAGTAGAGTTTATTTTGATTATAAAATAAGGTAAGAAATACATTTAGAGTTGAAATTCCCAACCCGAATTCAAAGCATAACGCCTGGATTCGGGTTTTTTTATTGCTATTTTTGTAAATTGATTATTAATTTCAATGCTGTTTCATCATTGACCTGATCATTATCAGGCAGATAAAAAATTTACTATTAGCGAAAATTCGAACCATGCCAAATCTGACCGCCAACCTAGCAGGAATAAAGTCCCCTAACCCCTTCTGGCTTGCATCCGCACCGCCAACCAATTCGGGATACCAGATCATGAAAGCCTTTGACACCGGCTGGGGTGGCGCCGTCTGGAAAACCATGGGTATTCCGGTTGTTAATACCTCAAGTCGGTATGGCGCTGTCAATTATAAGGATAAACGCATGATGGGCTTCAACAATATAGAGTTGATCTCCGATCGCCCGCTAAGTGATAACCTGCGGGAGATGGAAGAGGTGAAAAAATATTTTCCCGATCATGCTTTAGTTGCTTCCCTTATGGTACAATCCAAAAAAGAATGGCACCAGATTGTCAAGGATGTAGAAAATGCCGGAGCCGACGGTATTGAGCTGAATTTCGGCTGTCCCCACGGCATGTGTGAGCGAGGCATGGGATCGGCTGTCGGACAGGAGCCGGAAGTGATCAAAACACTCGTCGGATGGGTCATGGAGGTAGCCACTGTTCCCGTCATCGTCAAACTAACCCCCAACATCACAGATGTCACCCTGCCGGCCATGGCTTCCCAGATCGGTGGAGCAGACGCCATTTCTTTGATCAACACCATTCAAAGTCTGGTCGGGGTCGATCTCGATAACTTTGTCCCCTACCCTGTTGTAGATGGTAAAAGTACCAATGGCGGATACTGTGGCCCGGCTGTCAAGCCTATTGCACTCAATATGGTCAAAAACTGTGCTGTCCACCCGGAATTCAAATTGCCCATTTCCGGAATCGGTGGTATTGAAACATGGCGGGATGCCGTCGAACATATCATGCTGGGAGCTTCCAATGTCCAGGTTTGTACGGCGGTCATGCACTATGGTTTTGGTATCGTGAGGGAGATGATCAGCGGTCTGGAAGAATATATGATTGAAAAAGGATTCGAAACAGTTGACGAAATGGTGGGCAAGGCTTTACCCAATGTCAAAGACTGGGAATACCTCAATTTGAAATACGAAGTAAAGGCCAGTATTGATGCCGAAAAATGTATAGGTTGCGACCTCTGTTATATCGCCTGTGAAGACGGAGCCCACCAGGCCATCCGTATTCCGGAAAATTCCACCAACAGGATCCCGGAGATCATCGATGAAAATTGTGTAGGCTGTAATTTATGCTCCCTGGTTTGTCCGGTGGAAAATTGCATCACCATGGTGAGAACGGACGATGGATCGGCCACCGAAACCTGGAAAGACTATCAGGCTCATGACAAAGCGCCCAATACCTTTAACGACCAAAGAGCCGGCGGCCTTGGGCATTATGTGCCAAAACCTACAGATGCGTTAAAAAAGAAATAGATGGAAGAAAAAATCCTGGATAACCCGTTAAAGCAGGATAATGCATTCTAAGGCACAGCAGACTGTATCCTTCAAGTTATTCCTTGGACCCTTGCTATTTTTTGCATTCCCCTGGCCTTATTCAATATTTTTGACAATTTGGTTGTTTAAATTATCCAATTCAATGTCTGATATGCTTTTTGGTTTGCCGGCAATCGGCATGCTGATTACCGGCATAGGAGGTTTCAGGGCATGCCATTCTACAGTATTCCGGAAACAGGAACCCTCGGAGTATATATCAAAAAGTGATTTGGATTTACAGGCAGCCTGATTTTATTTTTAATATCTCGGATCTTTTTATTGCTGATTAACAGTTATGGATCGTCGCATGGATATCTATTCTTAAATGGGTGTTGTTTGTTTACAGGCCTCAACGCGGTAGCAATTTATACAATACTACGTCCTTCAAAAAGATATGTTGGTCTAATAGCCTGCACTCTGAATTATCCTGCTTTTTTGTTACTTTTGATTTTGCATAAATGAACAGCCAGATCATCTGATCCAATGGAAGACAACACAAACCTTAATAATAATCACCTTGGTTTTCAAACACTGATCGAACTCTACGGATGCCCATCAGAGTTGATTGACGATCCCGGCGTGGTCGAAAAAAAGTTACTGGACCTGACAGAAGTTGTCAACTTCAGTGTGGTCAAAAGCGTCATACATCATTTCTCCCCCATCGGTGTCAGTGGTGTTATTGTCATTAAGGAAAGTCATATTGCGATCCATACCTGGCCGGAATACAATTATGTAGCCATTGATTTTTTCACCTGCAATCAACAATATGATCTGCAAGAAGGTATTGCCTTCCTTCAGCAGGAATTCAAAGCCGAAAAAATGGAAGTAAAATCAATACACCGTGGCCCGGTAAATGAAATCAAAAAATTTAATCACTCACTAACCAAATAAAAAAATGCTCAATAAACTATTTGGGAAAGAAGATCAATCATTACTGAAGCTCAACAAAGGTTATTCTTTTGACTATCAAAACATCCAATGGAAGATTATTGATGTTTATGAATACGACTGGGGACAGGACGGACGGAGCATTGAATACAAAATTTTGGGAGACAGCCAGGAAGCATATCTGGAAGTGGAAGACGACGACGGGAAAATCGTTGTGATTTTTAGTGTGGAGGTCGACAAAGACCAGCTCATGCCTGATTTTGGACCGGAAGATTTTGAAGGGGAAGAAATTCTCGCTGAACTTGATTATGCGGGACGGAGATACCAGTTGGAAGAGATCAATGAAGGTTACTATAAAAATATCGCCGGAATGGAACCTTCCCAGCGACTGACCAATTATGGCTTTTATGACGGGGAACACTTCATCGCTATAGCGCAATGGGATGATGGTGAGATGGACTTCAGTGTTGGACAACCCATTAGCGCCAAAAAAATAAAAAATATAAAAGCGCCATTTTAAATGGCTTCATTCTGCAAAATACCAGACTTCATGAAAAACAACACTTTTTTACAACTGACTTTTTTGGTTTTGGCTACCGCCTTCCTACTTAGTTGCGGACAAACAAAACCGCCCCTTTCCGTCGACCCTGAACCTGCTTTGGCAATCGTTGAAGAGCAGGGCACACAGGAATTCTCTCTTGTCCTGGACGATATGGATGTTGTCGAAGATGAAAAGAACATTATCTATCGCCATAAATATATTGTTCTCAACCCAAAAGAAGATCGTGTCGACATAGATTCCACCGGTTGGGTAAATGTCAATGAAAGCTTCTTTAACCAGCACGAAAATGACTTGGGTATGGAACTCATATCCTACCACGACGGTGTGCTGACCAGCACCCCAAAACCCGTAGGTTTCGACTGGGCCATAGGCAATGAAGAGTATGGGGAATGGGTGGTAGATTCGACGGCTACCAATGGTACGCAACAATGAAAGGCAATGGAGATATCGCCCTGGCAGTTTTTTTCCTGACTCTTGGACTGGTTACTCAGCAGAACCACCGGATACGGCACCTACAGCAACTATGCTTCCAATTACCGGGGCAGAGCTGCTTTTTATGGCTCAGGGGCAGATACTTACGGTACCAACAGCAGCTACCAACGTGCCAACCGCTCTAAATTTTACACCAGAAAATCCAGTAACACCACCTGGCAAACGCAACAAAAAAGGAAGGCAGAAGCTCTTCCAGATATGGGCAGTTGCAAAACCGGAGGCCGCTCCGGTGGAGTTGGAAAGTAATTTGATGTCGTAGATATTTAAACGGGAAGCAAGAGATTAAATTTCCCTGGATTATTTATGTATTCCATTGGAAGAGGCCGAATAGAAAAGAAAAAGCTTTTTTGATTTAATTGGCGGCAGGATTACTAGGTGATGTCCTTCCCCCGAATTTGAAATCGTACTTTATCGAAAAAGGATATGAAAAGTTGTCAAATATTGTCTTTTCCAAATGTGCATCAATTGCTCGCCTTGAGAAAAATATGGCACATTCAAAATCGTCTCAAGAAATCTAATTTTACACACAAGCAATTCAGATTGGAACCTTCCAACTCTGAATATAAACGACACTCCAGGGTATTAAAAATTGCCCCTGTTCGCCACTGGTATCAGCGACATTGTTGCTTTATATATGTTGTACATTGGCTTCCTATTTTATTGGCAATGCCGTCCTTCAATTTACCTGATTGTATCCATCATGTTGTTTTCCATGGGGCTGGGAAGCCGGTTCAGCAAATTGTTTGATGACAAAATTGTCGAATATTTTATCATCACAGAGCTGACCCTTTCCATTTTGGTTTCCTTCTCGGCCATGGTCTCTTACCTGATTTTTGGGTTTACGAATAATTCCTGGATCGTTATCTACCTGATGTCCATTGCCATTGGATTGCTGATCGGATTGGAAATACCTTTTGCCACCAGGATTAATGATGAGTTTGAAACATTGAAGACCAACATTTCCAGTATTCTGGAAAAGGACTATTACGGGTCCTTGATCGGAGGATTGTTTTTTGCTTTTATCGGCCTCCCCTACCTGGGTTTGACCTACACCCCTTTTATCCTGGGGTTGCTCAATTTCCTGGTGTCCTTCTGGTTATTCCGGGTTTTGAAACAATATATACAGCCCACCTGGAAGAGAGCCTTAAATCTTGCTTACATCCTTGTTGGGGCTATCCTGATCAGTGGAATGATATTTGCCAAACCCATCATCCTCTTCGGAGAGCAGGCCAAATACAAGGACAAGGTCATTTTTGAAAAACAGACAAAGTATCAAAAAATTGTCGTGACCCAGTGGATGAACCACCATTCGCTGTTCATCAATGGCAATCAGCAATTGTCCACCTTTGATGAGTACCTCTACCATGAGCCTATGGTCCATCCTGTAATGGGTATTACCCAAGATCCGCGCAACATCCTGATCCTCGGAGGCGGTGATGGTTGTATCGCCCGGGAATTGATGCAATATCCCGATATTGAAAAAATTACCCTTGTCGATCTCGATGAAGAAATGGTCCGGTTGGCCAAAGAAAACCCTATATTCACAGACCTGAATCGGGATGCTTTAAACAAGGAAAAAGTCGACATTCATATTGGAGATGCTTTTACCTTCCTGGAAGATTTTAAAGGGCTTTATGATGTTATTTTCATCGACTTGCCGGACCCTAACAATGTTGACCTGAATAAATTGTACACCCGGGAGTTTTATTACCTCTGTTATAAGAGCCTTACGGCGAATGGGACTTTGATTACCCAGGCAGGCAGTCCCTATTATGCGACCAGGGCTTTTTATTGTATTGAAAAATCGCTCAATGCTGCGGGGTTCCAAACTATTCCTATGCACAATCAGGTTTTAACTTTGGGAGAATGGGGCTGGATTGTCGGTAAAAAACGCCCTTTTGACAAGGAAACCATCAGTGCGGTTGATCTCTCTGGATTGGATCTAAAGTGGCTCAACCAGGATGCTTTACACCAGATCACTAACTTTGGAAAACCAATGGTGGATACGACTGGTATTGAAGTGAATACGATCATTTCTCCGGTACTCTACAGATATTATAAGGAAGGGAACTGGAGTTTGTTTTAGTACCTCAGGCTTTAGCCTATCAGACAAAATACATTTTATATGGACCCATTCTTACAAGCAGCTATCGACGAAGCCAAAAAAGGCCTGGCAGAAGGAGGCATTCCTATCGGCAGTGTTTTGGTACACAATGGTAAGATCATTGGCCGCGGTCATAATCGACGGGTGCAAAACGGCAGTTGCATCCTGCATGGCGAAATGGATGCCCTGGAAAATGCCGGGCGATTACCGGCTTCTGTTTACCGCGAATGTGTGATTTACACGACCCTCTCCCCTTGCTCGATGTGTTCAGGAGCGATCCTGTTGTATGGCATTCCCAAGGTGGTCATTGGCGAACACAAGACCTTTATGGGAGAAGAAAAACTGCTGGAAGACCGCGGTCTGGAAGTAGTGGTAATGAACAATGCGGAGTGTATTGAAATGATGGAGACCTTTATCCGGGAGAAGCCGGAGTTGTGGAATGAGGATATTGGAGAAACTAGATGATGGAACACTGATTTGACGGGTTGAACTGATTGGAACGGATTTTTCGCCGTTCCAATCAGTTAAGAAAAATTCCATTATTCAGGGGCAATCAACTTATTGGTTCAGTTCGCCACCCAACAACTTCTCTTCAATTAATTCTAATCTTTTTTCCAGATCCTCGATCTTTTTTTGTTGGGTCAGAATGGCACCGGACAAATCACTTCTGTCAATCCCTATGGCTACATTGATAAGATTTAGCATCGGATTATCTGAAGCTGACCATGCTTTCCTACAATGTTAGGAATATCTTCGATAGTTAAAGCTTCCGGTGATTTTGCGATACCTATGCCATCGTTATTTCCCGATGCCAGGATAAAATCTCCAATGAGAACTTCTCCTTTGACCCAAGTAGGAACCTGTCCCATAAATGCTACTTTTTCTTAAAGATATTCCTTTCCCTGCTCTGGCATATTACCAAGAACTATGGGTTTACTTGAAATCACCAGAATATGATCCGCATCTGAAGTACTCAGAGAAATATGACCACCTTTTACACCAACTATTTGTCCGAGGTGAAAATTTTTGGGTCATTTCTGAACGAGGCAGCCATTCTGCATAATCAGCACCTTTAGAACCATAAGTTATACCTTCGCTTTTGATAATAGCCTCTAATTCAAGTTCAGGGCCTTCACAGGAATTTGGCTTAAACTTAAACTCAACATGCTTTTCCAATCATTTTCACGGGCTTCTGCGTAAAGTTGGAAAACCGGATTTTCATCAACATTTTCCAAGTCCTCTTTATTTTGGGGGGATAATTTTACCCCAATCAGGGGTGAACCGTAGCCAAGGCTGAATAATATCAGTGACATCTCCATTAAAAGATATTGGAAGTTTAAAACCTAAATTGGGTAAGGATCCCCATTTAGAGAAGGTAATTTGCCGGCATTCCAATCAAAGTCTACCCCTTTCCATTCAGCATCAATGGAAAGTGAAGGTAATGCTCCTTCATTGAGTGTTGGAAATTTTCCTTTAGTGAATTCGATGAATTCCAGATTCAAATCTATTGGGGTCTCAAAACCCAAAACCTCCTTCAAGAAATCCTCCATAGTTCCAAAATTTTCTTTGTACCACTCAACAATAGCAGGTTCATCCAATAAATTATGATGATATCCCTCTATCCTGCCAGCCACTACCTGGTTTGTAGAATCAGGATGTTTCCTAAAAAAAGTAATAAAGTTATTTCTGCAGTAGTCTCTTCCCTGTTTATTATTATTGAAATACCATCACCTTTATCATCATTGGTATTCTCAAAAGTGGCTACAAAACCACCTTTCATTTTATCCTCATCCTTGATATCTCTAACATCGTCCCGTACATACAAACTTCTGGATGTAGTAGTATTGGTAACATCAAGTTTATAGTAAACCTTATCATAATTGGTATGAGTGATACCTCCGACAAATAAATTGTGATCAACAATAACAGAATCCCCATGAACTTTGAGATTTCCGTCAATATCCAATCCTCCTTTTATCGTAATACTGTCTGCCATTAAAATGCCCCGCACATCCACAATGCTTTCGCCCCGTGTACCCATACCAAAATCGCCATCATTTCCCTTGATAATGAGTACATCAGAAGTTATTGCCCCCTCTACATCCAAATAACTGCCCTCTTCAGGATTCTCTTTATTGATCCCGAACCTTCCCTCTTTGGTGATAATGCCCCGGGCTTCATCGTATAATAAATATCAGGTTTTCATTATTCCGTGTTCCTAGTTTGTTGGTTTTATCAGTAGCTACATTTCCGGCTTGGTGCCAATGGGTTTTGTATTTTATCCAGCGTACATTTGTTACCATCCTCATCCGTTCTGGAATAGACGGTAAAATACCCGGTTTTCCCCAGTATTTCCTGTTCAGCCTTGGATTCCGGCGCAGAAGTAACCGGGCACCTGGAACGGATTTTTGTGACATTCCGCGTTCCGTCTTTTTCCTCTACAACGAAATACAAGTATGGGTTAAACTTACTGCCCCTACTCCTCCCGGCATCAATGGTTAAATTAAACCCGCTGGATATGGTTCATCCGAATAAGATTCATAATACTTCTTCTCAAACTCCTCATCTCCATAAACCCAGAATTTTTAAATCATCCGGGCCAAAATAATACCTGGATTTGTTTGTGAAATCCTTCACACTCACAAGGATATTTTTGAACTGGAGTAACATTTGAAGGCGTTGGCTTTTGAGCTAAAAGCAAAGAAAAAGTGAATAGGGCTATTAAAGTGAGGATTGGATTTTTCATAATGATAGGGTTTATGAATTATATAAAGAACTGTAAACAAACTGCTGTCTTTCCTTCGACGGAAGAAAACGGTCCATAATTATTTGGATTGAACTGTAATGTGAAAGGAATAAGCTATATATTGTTTTCTGCATAACGGAGTAGGGTTTTTATTGGATTTAATTATTTATTTTGGGTTTGATTAAGCAATTCTTTTAACCTTCTAAAATCGGGGTAGGTGATACCCGCTTTTTCGAGGTCGCAGGAGTCATTAAGGAATACATCATTCCATAATCTGTTTTGGGTGAGAGTATTTGTCTTTCCATTTCAAAGATATTATTTTCTGCATCTCTGGTTTGATCTGAATAGATAACCAAAAGCTAAATTATCCCTTCTACATCCAGGTTCTTCCCACTCAGGATTTTGTTTATTGATACCAAACCTCCCATCTTGAGGGTATCCCCGTTCTTCATCATTCGAAATAAAAACAATATCACTCTTATTTCTAGTACCTAATTTATTGCTTTTATCCGTTCCAATATTCCCTGTTGGTGCCAATCCATTTCCACATCATCGATGGAACATACCTTTCCGGATTCATCCTCATGAGAAAGCACAATGAAATCACCAAAGGATTTCCCCCAGGATTTCTGTTCCTCCAGTGCCCCCGGCCAGGAAAAGGAGAAGGACAGGAGGTTCGTATAACAAACAATTTTTCTTCTTTGTCAGCATTTTCAAGTACTAGGTAGGTTTGGTCAACACTCCGTGAGAACTATATTTTGCGATTATCGAAAACTTATTCCCCTTTTTCAGCGGTCTCTGAGTTTTCTGAACCAGGCTTTCCAATTGTTGATCGCGGTAAATGGAGATGTTTACATCCTCCTCGCCAAAATAGTATAGGGTCAATGTGACGTAATTGCCTTCACAGGCGCATGGGTAAGGGTCTTGCTTTACTATATTGGTTGGACTCGTTTGTGCGAAAAGCGGGGAAAATGAGTAAGAGATCATAAACAGGGAAATGATGGATTTTCATGCTGTTGGGTTTGATTATTATTACGAATTGGTTTTGATTCAATTAATGGGATAATTGTTAGATAATATTTTTTTACGTGAAATATTTCAGAATAATGATAATTGAAAAAAACTTGACCCCTTAATAGGATGACCTTGCAACCCTAAAACCAATGGTGTTTTTTCTGATTTCCAACGGACTCCTTATTTTTGATATTCACATTCATCATAATCATTCGCCCACGAGCAACCTAAAACAATTTTCGCTTCGCTCCATTCAGAAACATTACCTATTAAATCAAAAGATTCCAGATTTGTTTGGTTGTTTTTATCCCGACAGGATTGACTCTATCATATTTATTTTCATCCCAGAAAGAGGCTATACGGCCTAAACTATCAGGTTTAATAGTAACTAAATCATACTCGGTGACTGATTCAAATTCTACAATAGAAGGAAGGCGGTATCCTCCCTTGGATCGTTTCGGGTATATGGCCCAATTATCCGATTTACCAAAATATGTTGGATTGCTGTAATCCTTGGATTCATGAGGATCGTATGAGTGTAGTTGTGGGCCGTCCAAACACTCCAATTTCATAATATCTGGGAATACCCAATTGGCTACTTAACCAATTACAATAATATACCGCATCGACCCAACTGACCTTTACAACAGGATAATGCCCTTCAGGTAGCCAACCAGGAGGGACAAATGGATGATATGCAGATTTGCAAAATAAATAATACTGCCACCAAGTAGTCTCGTATTTCCCTATCTGGAATGTCTTGACTTATTTATGTTGATGGATTTTCATTTTGACAATTTCCTCTTCTTCAATAGGCTTTGATTGGACAGAGATCATAACTGGATAATATTTCTTCATCAAATCATCATACAACCTATCATCAAATTCCATGATCAATTTCCTGAAAAATTCGCGTATTGTTTAGTATGTCCGTACTTGACTAAATCATCAAAACTACGATAACTTCTGTATTCAATTCCTTGGTTATTTCTTCGAAAGAAGGTATTAATTCCCCGGACACCTTACCTACCAATTTAGAAATACTGTAAGCCTTTTAAATCTCCTGATTCCCCATACCAAAAAGCCAATTCGAGCAGCCTTGGTTTTATTTTATCATAGGATTCTTCTATGTCAAGGTTGAGAGCTGCGCAGAGATTTTGCAAAGCAGACTCATAATCCAATAGTAAAACAGCTTCGTCAACCTTGCTCAAAAGTAACCTCACCACCTCTGGATTAACCATATTTAATCTATTGAGAGTTGAATCGGCCTGCAACTTTTGTTTTTTACCAACTTCAGGGCCATATGCGTTGAATCCTGTTGCAATTCCAATACCGAGTAGGCTTGTTTTCATTTATCAAAGCCCGATTTTTTAGGGAATCACTGACCTTTAATTCTGTTAACGCATCCTGAATGTCCATTCTGGCCTTTTCTGCTTGTAAAAAATTAACATTGGCAATAGAATCACTAACCAGGGCAGCACTCGCAGATTTTTCAGATTCTTTTTTTGCCTGATTTGCCTCAAACCAGTTCAAAACAGCCATTGTAAAAGCCATGGCAATTACAACCAATAAACCTAACAACATCCTAAAACGCCTTTTCGCAGCCCTCAATTTTTCTTCCTGCTGCTCAACGGCTATTCGTTTTGATTTTCCAGATATTCCTGGCTCTTCCGAATCGAAATATCAGTTTCATCAGGGTTTAAAATCAGCTTGCCTGAAACGGTTCAATAAACAACAACTGTTTTCGTAAAATACTCCCTTGCTTGCTCTTTAAAGGCCACCTGATTTTCACCAGTAAGCTGAACCTCCATTAAAGCTATTTCCTCATCACTTCTCTGGCGTTTATCTTCTGCCAGGCCAGTGAATCATGGGCTATTTCAAACAATTGATCCTTTTCTGAAAATCGCAATAACCGGCTATTGACAAATGCTTGTAATACATCACTGATTAATTCACTGTCCATTTTGGGTAATCGTCAGGTAATTCAGTCTCCCCGATGAGTTCTTTTGTTCCTTCCAAAAAAACAAATGGAGATAAAATGGACCAAATAGTTCAGGTTTGGCATTGGTCTTTCAGGACACAGCATACACCTGATCCTCCAGAATATTCCCGGAGTACATCACCCAGCGTGCCAATTTGCGCCAGGGCATCCAGTGAAATAATGGCTTTACTTTCCCGGGTGGAATCTCCGGTAATTTGCAGGTAAAGTTTATCCAGGAAAACCTGTAAATAAGGCAGCTCGATAAATAGCGTTGTTTCCTGCCCTTTTAATTTTCCCTCGATCAGCTCCGAAACCTTGTCCTCTTGGCCCCTTTCCAATTGAACCAGACTGCCGGGTAATTCATTAACTCCCTGAAGAACCGTTTTGACTTTCTCCAAACTCATGGGTTCTACCCTAAGCTTTTTGTTCAATAAATCCAGCAGTACTTTTTCGAAATCATACAGGTATCAAGGAATTCTTCCCGGATGGAAATGATGATCTT
>CALODM010000012.1:0-13751 GCA_942492125.1 uncultured Bacteroidota bacterium | reverse complement strand
TTGAGCTCCGGAAATTCAAAAACCAATGCCTGGGAACCATTAAATCCTGCCGGTATATCGAACTGAAGGTTCTGGTAGGACAATTCGAAAATACGTACCCTTTTTTCCTTTCTACAAGAGCCAACAATCAAAACCAAAAGAGTTAATAACGATATTCTTTTTAATAATGTCATACTGCAAATTTAAAAAAAGGTACCTCCACAATAACCACAGTCATTAGTCATAAAAACTCTAACCACTCTTTTTTATTGCCTACAGTAAAATCTTATCGCCTTTGCACAATCACCTTTTTAGATACCGCCAATGTTTCTGATTCTATCAGCAGAAAATACATCCCCTCCGGCATGCCCGATTCCAAAGGCAATTGATGCGTATAAGGCCCCTGAGTCAGATCGTCCAGCTGCTGTGTCAAAACACATTGGCCGCTGAGATCAAAAACTTTTAAATTAACCTGATCGGCAGCAACGGGAAGATCAAATTGAATATTTAAGGTTGATCCCGCTGGTTGTGGCCAAATATTTACTTTGCTCTCTGCAACCACTGGCACCTTGCTGCTGGTAATGGTTTCATCAATGGATTCAAACACATAGAATCCCGATTGCATATCAGAAACGAGGAAATTCCCGGAAGACAGGTAGGGAAACACCCCCCAGGCCCCGTGAAAACCAGCCACATCTTCACCGGGATAAGTATCGTAATAATACACCCGTACCGGGTTTTCAGGATCAGAAATATCATAAACCTGTACCCCATCGTAATAATAAGAAACATAGAGGTAATCCCCCCTCACCAAAACATTATGGGCAATGGAAGAAGGTGCTTCCGCCTCCGCATCAAAAGTATTGACGACATACATGTCGTTTAAATCCTCTACATTGACCACTTTCACATCCATACCATGTGTTTCGTCGGCCAGGTAGTAATAGGGCAAGGATTCATGCATCCAACCGGCATGATTATAGCCCTGCTGTTCATAAATGGTCATATTGCCCAATACCTGCGGATTCTCCAGGTCTTTAAAATCAACCGCCCACAGGCCGTCTGGTCCGCAGTTTAGCAATGCGGTATCATTGCGAACATATAAATCATGTGCATAAGGAATATCCAGATCCTGATTGGGAAAGGAAGCCAATAATACGGGCGTTTCCGGATTTTCTATGGAGATCACCTTTACTCCTGCACCGCCGGTAGCATATAACCTGGCAGCAGTACTATCAATAAAAATGTTATGAGCCCTTTTAAAAAATTCATCATTATCATAAACCAAAATAGCGGTGTCGGGCAAATGGTTCAGGTCGATTATCTGCAAAGAACTTTGTCCCTCATCCGCTACGGTATACAGGTAGCCGTTATAATCATGATAATCCCTGTGGATAATATTGGCCCCTGCCACTTTTCCGCGAACAAAGGCAGGTTCAATTTCATAACTGTTTGCAGGATCTGTGACATCGATAAAATGCACCCCTTCCGTAGAACCGATAATGCCTACTTCCAGACCATTTATACTCACGCCCCAAATTTCATTATACCGACCTCCGGGCCAGTTATTAACCACCAGGGAATTGTCCTGCCAGTTACTCAACATATTGGCTTCAATGGCTTGTCCGGATAATAAAAACGGAATACCGCTTATCAGAAGAAAAAGGATCAGTCTTTTCATGAAGGTTTAAATTGTTCTTTATAAATTTTAGGCTGCGAAAGTAAAAGAACTAACCCAAAATCAAAAAAACAACCAGTAAGATGACATTCAAACGACAGAAATCAGAACTACCCTGCCTTAATATTTGATAAAAAACCAAGAATCTGTCTAAAAAAAAAGAATAAACATTATATGGTAAAATGGGGTAAAAAATCAAGGTTTCATTTCCAAAATGAACTAAAATAGCCAAAAGTTTGGTGAGGTTTTATTTCTTTACAACAAAATATTCCTACTTTTAAAACTTGAGGTGATTGTTTAGGAAGTTTAGGATTTTTTATTTAACCGATAAAAGAAGAACTAATGGGCGAACAGCGAGTCACTTTAGCCAATGAAGAGGATGTAATGCAGAATTTTGTCAGGAACCTTTTGCGAGATATGGAGGCTCTTGAATATATGCTGGACAATGACTGGTTTGAGGAAGATACCATCAGAATCGGAGCAGAACAGGAGATGTGTTTGGTTTACGCTGACACCTATAAACCGGCACCTATTGCCATGGAGGCACTGGAGAAAATGAAAAACTACAAATGGGTAGAAACAGAGTTGGCTAAATTTAACCTGGAAACCAACCTGAAACCTCAGGAATTCAAAGGAAAATGTCTGAGTAAAATCGAAAAAGAAATTTCCACCAACCTGGACAAAATCCGCGAGAAAATTGCGCCTATGAATGCCGATATTATTCTGACAGGCATCCTGGCAACGCTTCACAAGCGGGATCTAACCTATGACAATCTTACGCCCCTCCCCCGCTACCGCGCCCTGATGGACGCTATTAAGGGCCAACTGATTGCTGATCAGTTTGAATTGAGAGTTACCGGAATAGATGAAATTCTCGTCAAGCACAATACCCCGATGCTGGAAGCCTGTAATACAAGTTTCCAGGTTCATCTGCAGGTGACGCCCAAGACCTTCGTGAAAATGCACAACATTGCCCAGGTACTGGCGGCCCCTGTGATGGCCATTGGTGCCAATTCACCCATTGTTTTTGGCAAACGGGTATGGCATGAGTCCAGGATAGCTTTGTTCCAGCAGGCCATTGATGTAAGAACTACGCACGACCACATGCGGGAACGCAGCCCAAGGGTCAGCTTTGGCAGAAAATGGATGAAAGATTCCGTTTTGGAGATCTACAAGGAGGATATCGCCCGCTTCAGAGTGCTGCTTGCCGCCGAATTACACGAAGATGCCCTGGATTTGATCAAGCAAAAGAAAACCCCCAAACTCCGGGCCCTTCAGGTACATAACTCCACCGTTTATCGCTGGAATCGTCCTTGTTACGGGGTCAGTGAAAATGGCAAACCCCATTTGCGGATTGAAGCCAGGGTACTGCCCGCAGGTCCAACGGTTCTTGATGAAGTTGCCAATGCTGCTTTCTGGCTCGGTGCGATGGTAGGCATAGCTGAAGAATACGATGACATATCCCAATTGATCGAATGGGAGAATGTCCGCGACAACTTTGCCAAGGCGGCCAGGTTTGGTATCGACACCAAGTTTACCTGGTTCAACGATAGAAAGATAAGCGCCTGTGACCTTGTAAAAGAACTGCTGCCTGTCGCTCGCCGGGGACTGGAGAGTAAAAAAGTAGACCCGGAAGATATAGACAAATATCTTGGCGTAATTGAACAAAGGGCTGAAAAACAGATGAATGGTGCCCGTTGGCAATTGAGAGCCTATACCAAGCTGATCAAAGAAGTTGAAAGAGATGAAGCCCTCACCATTCTGACCGCAGCCATTATAAAAAATCAACAGATGGGAAATCCCGTACATACCTGGCCGCTGCCGGAAAAAGATGACCTGGCCATCTACCGGCCTTCGATCCTTAAGGTTGAAGAATTCATGATAACGGACCTCTTTACTGTTCAGCAGGACGACCTCATCGAAATGGTCGCTGAATTGATGGACTGGAAAAGAGTCCGGCATATGCCCGTTGAAGATAACAAAGGCAATCTGGTTGGGTTAATCACCTCCAGGACATTATTGCGCCACTTCACCAAACAATGCCTGCGGGGTATAAAAGATACCAAAACTGCCGGACAAATCATGCAAATAGATCCCATTACCATCTCTCCGGACTCCACCATTGTGGAAGCCATGCGTAAGATGAGAGATAACAGAATCGGATGTCTTCCCGTGGTGAAAAACGGGGAATTGATCGGGATCATAACAGAAATGGACTTCCTCAGGATTTCCGGCAGGCTTATTGAAAGACAAGAACAACGACTGTCAAAATCCCGTTAGCTTTTCTGACAAGTTAGCAAGGCCATTTTTTTATCTTTGTTCTAAAATAATTAGTAATGTCAAATCGATTTTTAGTCATACCTTTTCTCTTGGTTGCTTTTGTCTTTATAGCTCCTGGTTGCAGCAGCGATAAGACAGAAAAAGAACCGGTTGACCCGCCGGACACCCTGACCCTTCAGGACGGCCTCAACCCGGTTAACAAAACCAGGGATTTCATACTTTATGCCGATTTTAAAGACGGGCAGGTAACCGGCTGGGAAGTTCATGACAATGATGGCAACCCACAGAAAATCTCCTTTGAACAAGGCACTGTTGAGGGAAGCACCATGGTTAAATGCCAGGTTTGTATCGATGCCAAAGACGAAGCTGGGGACAGTACCCGGAAATGCTGGGAAATCCCCTGTGATTCTATGCCGGAAGCGGAAAACAAGTAAATTCACAGGAATAATCCGTTTTTTTTACTTCGGCAAACGTCGATCGTCATTCCTTGTCAGATATGCTGTTATATTTTTGAATAGCAAACAACATGAGTTCATCCCAAATTTTGGCTTAGGCCAAAATTTGGGATTTTTCGTGTAAATGGTTGATTTTCAATCTTCCCGGCGAGGGAAAACGGCCTTATGGATTTTGGGTAACAATTCTTAGTGAAGATTTTGAGCGCTGGCTCTGAGAAAGCCCCCATGTCTGAGCCTGACGAAGGAAGGCGAGCCTGCCTGTCGGCTGACAGGGTTGGGTGCGTGGCCAAAATCGAGCTTAGAATTGTCCAAAAAATACATACAGCCTTGATTTTTTGGTTCTTTTTGTATCAAGACAAAAAGAATGTAAATACCTGAAAAACAAATAGTTAAATAACAATTCCGACATCAACCTCTGAAAAATAAATCATACCTTTTTAATTTTCAAAAATTAGGGATGACTCATGAATCTCCCAGAAAAATATTACGGAAAGATACCTCTTAATCCTGCTGATCCCTTTCAATCACAATGGGAACCTGGTTTATCTTAAGGTTTTTACCGATTATCTTACGATCCGGATTAAGAACATATACTTCCGGCGTATTATCTACGAAATACTTGCCGTAAATAGACTTATTGGTCGGATCAAACACATGTATGCCCGGCAATCCTGATGATTTGATAAAGCGCCTCCATTCTGCTTCTTCTGTATCCAGGGCAATGGTAAAGACATCTACCCCTTTGTTTTTCCACTCCTGATAAAAACGAACCAACTCGGGAGCTTCCTCCTGGCAGTGATCGCAATCCGGATTGAACATAAAAATGACGATATACGGGGCTTTCAATTCATAAATAGATCGAACCTGGCCATTGATGTCTTTGGTTTTTACATCCGGCCCCTGCTTTCCGAGTAAACTCCCGGACATCTCATAGGCACGTGTCTGTAAAGCGGTAATTTCAATACTATCCGACCAGAATGCACGTTCATGAGTAAAATAGTTCTGTACCATGAAAACATAAACCGCCTCCGGGTCCATGAGGGTAGTTTTGGTAGGTTCGTATTTCAGGGTAATGGCATTGGCAAAATATTTGAAATATTCAGGATAATCCAATACCTGGTCGATCAATATTTTGGCTGATTTGATAATCGAATCCTGATTTTGCACCGTCAGTTCACTGATATACCGGTTCAGTTTATTGGCGATAACAGGTGTATACAACAATCTTTTGTCGCTAAAATCGACATCATTCCAGAATTCACTTCGGTAGAGATAAACCTGAGTGGCATTATCAAGTGTGCCGTCGGGTTTCCTGACGTCCCTGACTTCAGGGTTTTGCCCCGCTTTTTTGAATGAAGTAAAGAGGCTTTTAGGGTGGTTGTTAAAAATCTCATCCAGATGGGTCTTACGCTCGGCCAGCAATTGTTTTTCCTGGTCTTTTA
Organism: uncultured Bacteroidota bacterium; assembly: GCA_942492125.1. Taxonomy (GTDB): domain Bacteria; phylum Bacteroidota; class Bacteroidia; order Chitinophagales; family Saprospiraceae; genus BCD1. The sequence goes on along the minus strand of CALODM010000012.1, from coordinate 7,917 downwards.
AAGCATTGTATTCATTACTGCCCTCAGTTACTGTTTTTAACTGCTGCGCAATGGCATTAAACTTCGGCTGCTGTGCATTTTGAAAATTCAGATTTTTATACAACAGTTCATTATCCAGATTCCCTTCCACCACCATGGAGGACAAAATGGCTCCCGACCTGGTTTTCATGGAAAAGGTCTGATCTTTATCCACCAACATTTGAATGGTCTCGTTGTTGGGCATCCAGGCGATATAAAACCCTTCCGGGTAAGGCTCCTCACGGGAATACACCATTCTTCCCACCGCATCAATTTGTGCCGAATCAATGCGATACTGCTGATCCGTAAAAATCCCGATGAGGTAAGATTTTCCGGCAGCTAGCCCTTCCACCTGTATTTCGATATTGGGAGATTCTGCTTTTTCTTCAGGTTCAGTCTTTACACCGGCCTGATTTGCCTGGGAAGTTTCACAGGCAAGGAAAAAAAAAGTCAGAGAAAGAATTAATAAATAGCGCATGGTTGTTTTTTTTATTGAATGCCAAATTTAAAAAATTCTCTTCAAGGAATTATTACATAAATCAAAAATAACGCCCATTCGGCCCTTTGTGATTTACCAAATGCAGCTTGTAAACCAGCGATTCCTTTTTCCACAAAACAAAAAACGCCCCGGCCAAGGGCCGGAGCGTTAAATATCAATCATAATTTTATGAAGAATAAAGTTTATTTCGTCAATACCAGCTGCTTGGTTACGCGCTGACCATCGGTGCTCAAGGCTACCTGGTACATGCCCGCGGCATAACGGCTGTCACTCATATCGATCTGGAGCAGTGAAGTCTCCAGTTCGTCGATCTGCTGACTCCAGACTACCTCACCCAGTAAGTTGTAGACTACAATTTCTACCGGCTTGCCGAGGTAATCCTCTAGGGCGATATTTACTTCGCCTGAGGTTGGGTTAGGGAATAAAGTCAGGTCATCTAATTTTTCTCCTATTGTAGTTTCCTGACCAATAGCTGCTGCCATCACTGGAGCTTCACAGTATGTATCCACACCAAAGTCAGTAGATTCTAAAGAACCACTGAATGCACCTCCTGATACTGTTGGTATTTCAACACCATCCACTGTAATGGTATAACCACCTATCCCAAAACCACAGCATATACCGTCGCCAAAGCTGTCAAAAATAGTGAAGGTGTAACAACCTGGCTCCAGACATACTTCTTCCGTAATCGTAGTTGCAGAAGGATATCCGTCTTCACCCGGCCCTGAAGCGACTACACCTCCTTCATTGGATAACTCCCAGGATGTTTCACCTGGGAAATCATCTGTGGTGAGGGTAAGGGTGAATATGGAACCGTCTGCACATGCATCCGGCTGTCCGCAAGTCGGGTTCCAGCCCCAGACCACATTGTCGCCTGATTTAAGTTCATCCGCAATGAATAATCCGTTCATGAAGGTCGTTTCATCATCTCCGGAGTCGTTAACCTCCAGGCCTTCTTCGGTGTAAAGGTTGGCCGCTACCGTACTTCCCTCCTTGATGGAAATATCATTACCAACAAAAATGACTGTTGTTGGTCCGCCTACGTTTACACTACAGAACTCGTCTACTCTCATCTCGCGACGAACCATCATGTAAGACGGCTGGTTGAAATTCAGGGTAGCGCCTTCTTCCATCGTCAGTTTGGCAACAAACATATTGCCGTTATCGATGTTCAGCGTCGCGCCTTCTCCAACGATGATATGGCCATAGTTGGTTCCGGAAAGCGTCATCGTTCCGCCATCGGGTACCGTTTCGTTATTGGTATCACTGAAGTTATTGTCCATGAAGTCCGGCAAATCCAGATCAGAATCATCTTCGATCCACGCGGCCACGGAACTGCTGCCATCAATGTTGGCATCATCAGATACCAGGAAGGTCTGGATATCGGAATTGTCTTCAATATCGATCTCGTCCGCATCCAGGACACCTACCCCACCGCTGATCACTGTGGAATTGATCATTTCCATTTCGTCATCCACGATGATGGTATGGGCACTCAGTAGTTCTGTCAGGTCTTCGTCTACTACGGTAGCAGCTGAGTTTGAACAGGCAGGTTCATTACTGTCTGTTACTATTACACTATAAAAACCATTGGCATAAGCCGTGATCTGAGACGTCGTCTCCCCGGTGTTCCACAGGTAAGAAAATGGACCTACACCATCCACCACGGCTGTCAAAACCTGTACCCCCTGGCACCATTCCGGCAGGTCTTCCTGCTCGATGCTGACAGATGGTAAGGCATTTACGGTGATGGTAAAGGAACATTGGTCAGTCCCACCTTCACTATCAGTAGCGGTATAAGTTACCGTAGTGGTTCCAACACCAAAGTATTGTCCTGAGGCAATACCTGAAGGATCTACCGTAACTTCAGGCTCCGGACAGCCATCAGCAGTATCAGCATCTGTAGCTGTGGGGGCAGTCCAGGTAATGATTTGTGGACCACACACGGTGATATTCTCTGGGCAGGCAGATAATACTGGATCATTCAATGAATCATCACAGCACTCAACTTCTCCGACAGAAAAACCAGTCGACTCAGACAAACCAAATTCCCCTCCGGAAGCTACTACAACACCATCAACAACAACGGAATATCCACCTAGCCCAAATCCACAACACAATCCATCACCGAAGGAATCAAAAATGGTAAAAGTATAACAGCCATCTTCCAGGCATAGGTTTTCTATATTTTCAGTGGCCGAAGGATATCCACCTTCCCCTGGTCCTGAAGCTACTACAGCGCCTCCTTCGTTATTGGTTATTTGCCAGGAAGTCTCTGAAGGAAAATTATCGGTGTTGATGGTTACGGTGACGGGGGTGCAGGCAGCAACTACTTCTACGGTTGTGGTAGCCGTCACAGAACAACCACCTCCGGTTACATTTGTTATAGTCGCCGTATATACCCCAGCCATTGCAGGAGTAACGTTAGACAAAACCGGGTTCGCCTCATTGGAAGTAAATCCATTGGGGCCTGTCCAGGAAATACTGGACTGTTGCGCGGCAAGAAAATCCAATTGATTTAGTAAGAATACATACTGGTTTCCAACGTTAGTGGTGACGTCAGCACCCCTTACCGCATGAAAATCCTGATCAGGACCTTGTACGATCAAACGACCGCCTCCTGTAGGATGGACACCCGCAATAGCAAGATTAAGATTGCCAGGTGCTGTTATATAAACATCCATCCATGCCGGCCATGAATTGAGTGTTATATTTATATGATGATTTACAAAATTTCCTGATACACCGTTGGCAACAAGCGATGGATAAGGTGCCGGAGAAACAAGCTGATAACCACTACCAAAGGAACCATTAGCTTCAAAACCAATGACGCCAGGGGCTAGATCTGTAACATTTTTCTCATCTTCCCAAAAAACACTGCCGCCAAGGGCAAGATAACCTTCGATCAATGCCCATGTGGCATTTAAGGATGTATTTGAATTCCAGGTAAAAAGTAACACATCATACTGTGCACGCAATGCCGCAGCTCCACCTGCTGCAAGGGCATTGAATTGAGCTTCGGAAATACGATCTATTTCACCTGGTCTGTCGCCAGAACCAAACACGTCATTGAATGCCTGGGTTCCAAAGTTTCCACCAATACCTGCCATTCTGACATAGCTGGAAGCAACACCTCCAATGGTACCGGAAGCAAATAGCTGAATATTTTCACCCACATTCGCCGGGCCACTGTTGGATACATTTGTAAATACAGGAAGTTCACAATCCTCAGGCTGAGCAAAGGAACTTATATGGACCGTAAAAGTTAACAATAATAGAACTAAAATATTTTTGTATATAAATTTCATGATTGTTGATTTAAAATTAGCAAAGAAATAAAAATTTTATCTGTTGAACATAAGGGCCCATTGGGCTCTTAAGTCAATAAAAATATCAGACTCCTGATCCTCTAATTTCAAATCGGATCCATTTTCCATATAAGCATTAATAACCGGAGTATATGCTTCAAACTCCTCCGGATATCTTTTTTGCCAGTCGATAAGTTTGTTTAAATTCTCGGTATGCTTGTACTTAAATTGTCCGGCATAAAATACATCTGTGGTTGCAGTGGTTCTTTCCATCGTGGGTCTGTGAGGAGCAATGGTTTCCAGTTTGGTTAACATTTCCTCCGGTGTAAGTATCTTTTGAGCCATCAAATCTGTCGAAAAGAAGCTCGCCAAGACAAATAGGCCAAAAAGGGCAATCCAACTTTTAAAGAATTTTTTTGTCATAATAGGTCAGTTTAAAAATATTATTTTAGAAAATTAAAAATTACAAAATATAGCCTTGTCGGCCATGCTTTTATTTGGTGACGTTTTTTTACGTCCAATAAATTTCAACTTAAATAACCTCTAAAGTCGTGAATAGACGTACCTCAAGCCTTCCGGCCATTTTGGCAGTTTTGATTGGAAAGTATGCAGATCGGGGAGGATCAAAAAACATTAATCCGGCAAATACCGGTTTTCATTGTATGCGATGTGTGATTCGTAAGGTTCGGTTTTTTAAACAACCGATATGATATATTACAAATATTTTAATTTACAACACAACAAAAATCACACCTATTGCTTTTTTATATTTTTTGATTGAAAATTTGTCAAAAACCACCTGATGCAGAATAAAATAAATTCTGCATTTATGGCTTATTAAGTTTCTACATCTGTAACTTCGATGTGTTCTTTTCCGGAAAAATCCTCCTCCTTACGGGGTATACGGAGAGGCGAAATAAAAAGTTGCAGATTTTATCAAAAAAAAAATAAAAAAGCAGATTACTCCAGCAATGTGGAATAATCTGCCTTGATTTATTGCATTTATAATTCCTTGCGGAATCAGAAATACTTACTCTATTTGATTATTTCGTCAATACCAGCTGGTTGTGTTGGCAACTGCAATTTATTTGCTCAACACAAATCGTACCGTACGCACTTCCTCACTTCCCTTTAAACTCACCTGGTACATACCGTTGGTAAATTGTGCCGGCGACATATCAATGATGATGACCGGTAATTCAAGCTGGTTGATAACCTGGCGCATTACTTCTTTGCCTTGAATATCGTAAACGACATACTCCACTTGCTGACCAAGGAAGTCCTCCACCACCACATTCACCACGCCTGACGTCGGATTCGGGAACACTTTCAAGTCGGCCGCTTTCGTTTCATGTCCTTCTTCAATGTTTCCAGGCTGGGTAATGGCTGCATTGAATTGTGGAATTTCCTCTTCAAACGCACTACAGATCGTATTCCATCCCCATTCGACGAAATCCCCTGAACGCAATTCTTCAGCAATGAACAAGCCGATCATATAGGTCATTTCCGAATCTCCGGAATCATTCACCTCGATGCCTTCCCGGGTGTAGATGTTCGCTGCTACCGTGCTGCCCTCCTTGATCGATACATCATTTCTGACATACAGCACCGTTGTCGGGCCACCCACGTTTACGTTGCAGAATTCATCTATTCTCAATTCCCGGCGGATCATCATATTCGTCGGCTGGTTAAACACCAGGGTTGCCCCTTCTTCCAGCGTCAGCTTTAAGACATACATATTGGCATTATCAATATAAAGGGTTGCTCCTTCTCCAACGATAATATGGCCATAATTGCTTCCCGACAAGGTCATCGTTCCGCCATCCGGTACCGACACATGGTTAGTGTTATAAAAGGAGTTGTTCATAAAATCAGGCAAATCTAAATCCGAATCATCTTCTATCCAGTCGGCAACAGTACTGGAACCGTCGATATTGGCTTCTGCGGAAACCAGGAAAGTCTGAATATCGGAGAAATCTTCAATATCAATCTCATCAGCATCCTCTACGCCAACTCCTCCGGTGACAACCGTGGAGTTGATCATTTCCATTTCATCATCAACGATGATGGTGTGGGCACTCAACAATTCGGTCAGGTCTTCATCAACCAGAATTTCAGCGGTTGTGGAACAAAGGTTCGCATCCGTTACCACGACTTCATAAAGTCCATTGGCATAAACCGTGATCTGATCCGTACCATCCTCCCCGGTTGACCATTCGTAGGTCAAAGGAGGAGCCAGGTCGGCTTCATTGGCTACGACGGCAGTGAGTACCTGAACACCCTGGCACCATTCCGGCAGGTCGCTATTGTCGATAGCTACTTCCGGCAATGGGTTGATGGTAATCACAAAACTGCAGGAAACGGATAACCCGGCTTCATCGTAGAAGGTGTAGGTTACGGTATAACTGCCCACGTCAAAGAAATCGCCCGGATCAAAATTATTGTCGGTCTGAACCACCCCGCAATTATCGGTAGCGGTCGGTGGTGTCCAGTCGACAGCTTGTGCCCCGCAAAGGGTGATGTTGTTGGGGCAGGGGGTTGCCAGTGTAGGTGCTTCGGTATCGTTGACCGTAATATCAAAACTACAATGATCCGTATTATTGCTGCCATCGGTAGCAACACAATATACTGTAGTGGTACCTACCGGGAAGAAATCACCTGTCTGTAATACCTTGTTGTTTTCATCTGTACAAATGATTGTCGTAAAGGTACAATTATCCGTTGCGGTAACCTCGAAAGATATTACAGCTCCACACTGACCCAGGTCCGTACCGCTGACAACAGGTTCGGGACAGGTAATCACCGGATCTATGTTATCCTCGACGGTAACAATGGCCGTACAAGTAGATATCTGGTTATTGTTATCGGTTACCGTTAATGTAACTGTATTATTATCTCCCAGGTTACTACAATCAAAAGTGGAAGGAGAAACCGCCAAACCCGCTATGCCACAAGCATCTGTCGAACCGCCATCTACTTCGGATGCAGTGATAGAGCCATTGCCGTTCGCATCCAATTGAATCGTCACCGGTTTACATACGGCGTTTGGTGCTACGTTATCTTCAACCGTTACTGTGGCCGTACAGGTCGATACCTGGTTGTTCACATCCGTTACCGTCAAAGTGACTGTGTTAGCACCGATATTGGCACAGCCGAATGAATTCGGCGCCACGGATAGACTGGCTATGCCACAGGCATCATTGGAGCCGTTGTTGATATCGCCAGCCGTGATCGAGGCATTGCCGGAGGCATTCAACTGTATGGTCTTGTTCTGACATACTGCGTTGGGGGCAACGTTGTCTTCTACCGTTACTGTGGCCGTACAGGTAGATACCTGGTTGTTGTTGTCCGTTACCGTCAAAGTGACTGTGTTGGCACCGATATTGGCACAGCCGAATGAATTCGGCGCCACGGATAGACTGGCTATACCACAGGCATCATTGGAGCCGTTGTTGATATCGCCAGCTGTGATCGAGGCATTGCCGGAGGCATTTAACTGTATGGTCTTGTTCTGACATATTGCGTTGGGGGCTACGTTGTCTTCAACCGTTACCGTGGCCGTACAGGTAGATACCTGGTTGTTGACATCAGTTACCGTCAAAGTGACTGTATTAGCACCGATATTGGCACAGCCGAATGAATTCGGCGCCACGGATAGACTGGCTATACCACAGGCATCATTGGAGCCGTTGTTGATATCGCCAGCTGTGATCGAGGCATTGCCGGAGGCATTTAGCTGTATGATCTTGTTCTGACATACTGCGTTGGGGGCTACGTTGTCTTCTACCGTTACTGTGGCCGTACAGGTCGATACCTGGTTGTTGTTGTCCGTTACCGTCAGCGTAACCGTATTGGCTCCGATATTGGCACAGCCGAATGAATTCGGCGCCACGGATAGACTGGCTATGCCACAGGCATCATTGGAGCCGTTGTTGATATCGCCAGCTGTGATCGAAGCACTGCCTGCTGCATTCAACTGTATGGTCTTGTTCTGACATATTGCGTTGGGGGCAACGTTGTCTTCTACCGTTACTGTGGCCGTACAGGTCGATACCTGGTTGTTGTTGTCCGTTACCGTCAGCGTAACCGTAT
>CALODM010000011.1:0-35681 GCA_942492125.1 uncultured Bacteroidota bacterium | reverse complement strand
TGCCACGGTTAGGCGATGTCGCAGCCAAGGCGCGGAACCTTCTCGTTCATATCAAACAGAATCCGCCCATTCCGTTGGATAATGAGGGGCATGCGGCAAAGTCTTGTTCATCGTTATATTGTAATAGTAGCGAACCTTGATACTATTATTGCATTCTCAATATTTTTGGCATCTCTTATGCAGGTCGATCCAAATATTGCGTACCTTTTTTAATCAATCTGGTGGGATCAAATCGCGGTGAATTGAAGCGAGGACTACCTGTTCGACAATTTCATTTTTTTAGGAGATTAAAAACCCAAGATTATCCCTGTTATTCGACATTATTTAAAAAATATCAAATAACCACATGTGGATGGTTGATTAATTTATTATTAAAACTTTGGAGTGGTTTGGCACCTTGATGTCGGCTCATCACATTCTGGGGCTGGAGTGGTCCCAAGGGTTCGGCTGTTCGCCGATTAAAGCGGTACGTGAGCCGGGTTGTCAGATATATAATTTGGCGTCGCAAGACAGTTTGGTCCCTGTCTTTCGTGGGCGCAGGCCCGATTATATGATTTGGTTGAGGAGATCTGTTCTCCGTACGAGAGGACCGAAATGGACAAAACCAATGGTGTTCTTTGTTGTCGCGCCAGCGGCATTGCCGGGTATCTAAGTTGGGTATAGGATAACCACTGAAAGCATCTAAGCGGGAAGCCAACTTCAAGATTAGATATCCCATCTTCGGACTGAAGGCTTATTCAGTTTTAGATTTCCAATTGTAACGCGTTCTCAATCCATTGTGCCATTCATTTCTAATGTGTCCATCGTGCTGAAGGCGACCAACAACAATACCCGGAGGTATTTTTATCTGATTTGCAAACTGTTCAATATCACTGCTATAGAAATTGGCCTTTTGAATAAATTCCTGGTATTCAGCAGGTGGTATCAATGTGTCTGAGGCAAACTGGTTGGCTTCTTGTTCTTTTTCATCCAACATTGATTCATCGATATCGGTTTCCAAAAATATCGAAGACCGATCATGCAAAAGAATGTGTCCAAGCTCATGAAACAGGCTGAACCAAAATATATCAGCCCATTTACCACATATGGTTATCATGATGACCGCTTTATCTTTTCCCAACCAGAAAGTTGCTCCATGAATATAGGTACCAGGAAGATGAGGACATAGGATCAACGCTACACCCGCATCCGCAAGTATCTCATGAAGTTTGTTCTGAAAGGATTCTGGGTTCAATACAGATAAAGCCCTGATATCCTCTACGGATTCTTTCAGCTTATTTTTATCAAAAGGCGATAAAAATTGTTTCTGGGCTTGTATTTCACCGATTCGCAACCAGGATGTAATAGCTTCTGGTGATACGTTTTTATCCTTATCCTTTCCCATTCGAAAAGCAGGTTGATAACGGCGCAACTGAAAAATATTCTTTAAAGAGGTAACACCAAAGAATTTATGTAATTCTAAAACCTTATCTACAGATCGAGTCTTTTTTGCAACCACCTTTAATTTTACAAGTTCAGCGTATTGAAACTTTGTTATCAGGACGCTCTCTCCTTTAAGCCGTTGCTGTTCAATCAATTCCTGTTGCCGTGCCAGGGTTAGTCGATATTCCGCTTCAATCCCCGCCCAGATATGGGCTGGTACACCGACCACTTTTTCCAACTGTAATGCGGTATCCGGGGTAATCGATTTTTCACCCTTGAATATCGCACTCAGCTTAGGGGCTGGTCGATTCATCCGTCTGGCAAGTTCATCCTTGGTCATTCCTAATTCTTCAATGACCTCTTCCAGATATTCACCTGGTGGAATGGGAAGGTCAGAATGAAGGATTTCTTTAGTCTCCATAATGTTTGCTCACCTCCTCAATACAAACAACTTTCATTTGGTTTCCTTCAAGGGTAAATATCAGCCTGTAAAATTTTGTTAATTTTATAGCATACTCACCTTGACGGTCTCCCTTCAAGGGATGGCAACGCAATCCCCTCAGACTCATCAGCTCATCCATGTCTCTGGTATTTTTGATAATGTTGATACGTCCGATATATTTCTTAGCAACATCAATACCATAAGCCTTAATTGCCCTTGCAGATTCCGTATATTCCTTTTCCAACTTCCGGGTGCGGAAAACAATTTCCAACTATAAGCTCCGTATCGATTTTAATTTACCCTTTAGGTAAAGATATAATTAAATATTGGTTCTGTCAAGAACGATATTTACCCTAAAGGTAAATAACAATAATTCAAAAGATATTCAATAGATTATTGCATTATTTTTTTCTGGCCCATTTACATATGCAGTATCCATACGATCCGATCATTTCTGAAATCCAAGTGTCAGAAGCGAGGACTACTTGTCTGACAAACTCCATTTATCAGGCGAATAAACACCGTAGACTTTCCCCGTCAATCCGTTTTTTATCAAAACTATCCAGCACAATCTTTTTTTTATATGGTTTTAAGCATACAATTATCATTAGCTTTTGGGATTATGAAAGAAAAATTATTTTGGCATTCGGATTGCCTTGCGGATATATGGTTTTCACATTATTGTAAAATGGAAGCATTGTGAAATTAAAACGGAATTCGTTTTAAAGGTAGTTTTAATCGGTAAGGCCGTTGAAAGGATAAATAAGACTATGAATATGGATGTTGGCAATTTGGAAGCACCTGTTTTCAGACCACCTTCGGAGTGGGATTCATTATTAATACGTGTAACAAATGGATGCACTCACAGATGTACGTTCTGCTCCATGTATCGGACAAAAAAATTTTCAATACGGAAGGATATCGAAGATATCAAAAACGATATCCGTAAAGCCGGGAAAATGTTCGGAACCCGGGTTGAAAAAATATTTTTAGAAGACGGCAATGCATTCGTTGTGAAATCTGATGTTCTCATTGGATTAACAAAATATTGCTATCAGGAGCATCCGAATTTAAGAAAAGTCAGTTCTTATGCTCATGTCAAGGATATCCTCAAAAAATCTGATGATGATTTGAAACGGCTTGCTGACGTTGGCTTCACAATGGTGTATGTTGGTATTGAGAGCGGAGATGACCGGGTCCTTGAAGACTGCAACAAAGGGGCAACCCAGGACGATTATGCTTTGGCTGCTCAGAAATGCCATCAGGCGGGAATTGACTGGTCCGGAATCTTCCTGCTGGGTCTTGCCGGGAATGACCCGGAAAAAAGTCACAGACATGCTGTTGAGTCAGGAAAACTGATAAATCGTATGGCCCCCCCCATGCCAAGAAAGTGGTACATTTCCCCTCTCACATTGGAGATGACCCCGGGGTCAGAGATACTTGCACAGAATATGGAAAACAAATTCCATCCATGTACTTCAACCCAGGTTTTAAAAGAATTGTATACCCTGATAGATAATACAGATGACGACCTGACAGATTGCATATTCAACACGAATCATGCGTCCAATTATCTGAGTTTGAAAGGTGAGCTGGGGAAAGATAAAAAAGACTTTTTATACAGGATTGAAGCCGGTATCAAAGATCCGAAGGTCAGGCGCCCTGAATACATGCGTGGACTTTAAATATCAGGCAAATTGAGAAGAGGACTAGGTCCAGGACCCAAAACTATTACTCAATATTCATTTAAATAATTTTTTGGAGAGAGCGAGAAGATTCTCTTTAAACACATAGAGATTTAGTATAATCAAAGAAGAAAACATTCGGCCAATGGCGGGAAAGAGCCTGCTCACAGTGAGCAGGAATGGTACAACCTGAAAAATATGGTTTAACTCAGTCTCCAGTATTTTAGGGGAGGATCAAAAGGGTATCGATTTTAATAATGAAAAAATTATCCCCAGAAACTATTCTGGAAATATTTTACGACTATGTACGCATCAATTCAGAGACCGGTACAATAAGAGAAAAAGAATCATCTGATTTTATTACCGGTTATTTTGACCGGTTGCCGTATTTTAAAAAATATCCAGACCATTCCGGACGTTTTGCCATTCCGGGAGACCCCTTTGGCCGTGACGTGGCCTGGGGTCTGGTAAAGGGCCGGGGTAGGAAAACGGTTGTGCTCATGCATCATTTTGATGTGGTGGGCATTGAAGATTTTATGCGATTTAAGGACCATGCCTTTGAACCGGATGCGCTAATGCAGGCACTGAAGGTATCACCGGAAGTTCTTAGCCCGGAAGCATGGAAAGACCTTTTCTCGGATGAGTGGATTTTTGGGCGGGGTACGGCAGACATGAAAGCGGGTGGCGCCATACAGATGGCCTTGATGGCGGCCTTCAGCGAATTGGAGACATTTGAAGGAAATTTGCTCCTGTTAGCTGTTCCGGACGAAGAAAATCTGTCTGCCGGTATGAGACACGCGGCTCTCTTGCTGGACACGCTTCATGCACGCCACGGGCTGGATTATTGCCTGATGATCAATTCAGAACCGCACCAGCGCAAGACAAAGGTTAAGGGCCTATTTTCCGGGGGGTCTATTGGAAAAATCATGCCATTTTTTTATTGCCGAGGTGTACTGGCCCATGCTGGAAAAAGCGCGGAGGGCTTTAATCCCCTTATTCTCCTGAGCGAATGTATCCGACGGACCGAGATGAATCCAGACCTTGCGGATTTCTGTGATCTCTCCAAAGAAATGTCTCCTCTGCCGACCTGGCTCATGGCAAGAGACAGCAAAATCAATTATGACGTGTCCATGCCGCTCAGTGCCTTTGGATGTATGAGCATGCAGCCATTGGGTAGTCGGCCTTCAGATATCCTTTTAAAGCTGAAGGGTCTGGTCTCAGAGGGCGTCATTGAGGCGGTCGAGAGGGTCAATCATGGTGCCGGGTGTTATAATGAAAAAACAGGCAGAACATCCGGATCAAAAAAATGGCAGGCAGACGTGTGTTTTTTCAGTGACTGGCTGGAACTGATGATGCAAAGGCATGGCCAACCCTTTGAAATGTTTTACCATAAGACCCTGAAAAACATCCATGACAAGGTTGGGTCCGGCGATATCACCTATAGCTCCGGTACCTGGATGCTAATGGATGCCTTGTTTGAATATGCAGGATGCGAGGACCCGACCCTGATTATCGGGATTGTTCCTCCTTTTTATCCCAGTGTGTCCTACCTGGACCGGGAAGACTTTAAACAGACAATACTGGATCTCCATCAGGCCCTGAATGAAACTGCCCGACAGAATTATGGACAAACCTATGATCTGGAGGCCTATTTTACCGGTATTTCGGATTTAAGCTATACGTCCTTGAAATCCCGGGACCTGTTGGCTTTCCAAAATACCATTCCCCAGGAAATGCCTCTATATGGCGAACGTTACACTATTCCCTTTGACCTGATCGCCAGGCACGCCATGCCCTGCATCAATATCGGCCCCTGGGGTAAGGATTTTCACAAACTCAGCGAGCGTGTCTTAAAAACAGATCTGCTGGTCCGGACACCCCATTTGATTCAATGTGCACTGGAGCGAATATGGTCAGTCTGAGTTAAAAAAAATTTAGATTTTACCTGTAGTCTATTCAGACAGGTGAAACTTCATTCGTGACGAATTTATAGAAACAAATGGTGAGCCAGATACAGGCGCATGTATATCAATAGCTTATGCATGTAAACAGAGTTAAATTAAATGAGCAAGGACTATGGAATTACCAATTGGTGATTTTTGGATTCCAGAATACTGTGAACTTTCCGTACAAGTCCTTAACCCAAAAAAATCAAGTTTTTCACATATTGAGGTGAGGACTATCTCTTTTAGGATTCTAATATTAGGCTTCTATTAGAAAAAAAAATTGGAATTTATGAAGACTCTCTCTGTAACTCTTTCTCCGCATGTCCCCCCAAAAAAACGGAAAAAAGTCTTATATTTTCACTTATTGGTTTCTCCGTTGCTCTTTGATTTTATAGTAAAGCTTTCTATGGTTTTTTTTGTCAGCGTGACAGTTACAAAATGATTTCCAGCCAGGAAAACCTGGCTACTGAGTTTCAGTATATTTTCAAAATCAAGATGAACAGCTATAGTGCGAAACGCCACCAACGTTAAAAAACGCCTCAGGTTTTAGACGATAATATTTATCTTCTACCCTTTGTGATTGCTCATCATATGGAGAGCTAAGCACTTCTTGCAACTCTCTTACTAATGTGTAGTCACCCTGCATGGCTTGTTGGTAGGCGGGGACAATCAACCACTCTCGCCATGCATATTTGGGGTTAATCTGTTTCATCTTTGCCGATATCTCAGCCAAATTGCCGCCTTTGATAACGAGGTCGTGCCAGCTTTTTAGCCAAGATTGCCATTCCTCATCGAGTTGTTGTGAGGTCTTGCTATAGAAGCTCTTTTTCAAGGCTGAAACATTCTCTGGTACATGGGATAATTCACGGAAGAAAATGGTGTAATCCACCTCTGATTTGGTCAGTAACTGCATTAATCCCTGCACTAGCTTTGGGTGATAGTCCGTCAAGCCAAGCTTGGCCGCCCACATTTTTTGGATTTGTTTTTGCATTGCCTCTGCAAAGCCATGACGTATTTGATCCAATTGTTCCAAAGCTTCAGTATCTTTTGCAAGCAGCGGTCTCACTGCAGTCCAAAACATGTGGTAATTCGCTTCTGCTGCGGTTGGCTGATTGAGGAAGGAAAAGTGTTCGCCGCCGCCAGTCCATGGTTGAAACCCAGGGTCGAAAATTTCACAGAATCCAAATGGTCCATAGTCGAGGGTAAAGCCACCAGCGGCGCAGTTGTCACTATTATAATTACCCTGGCAGTACCCAATACGCTGCCAATTGGCCACTAGTGACGTAAGCCGCTGGCGAAAAAGCTTAGCCAACTCAACCACTTGATCCGCAAAAACAAGGTCTTGATTAATATCGTTTTGGTATTCTCGGTCAATTAAATGCGACACAATCATGCGCAACTCTTCTAAGGCTCTTTGATGAGCATTGCCGCGAACCCGGCGGGCAAATAACTCTAACTGACCAACGCGCAAAAAAGATGGTGCAACGCGAGTTGAAATAGCCACAGGATTATCCACCATAATATCAGGATCGGTGGAATGAGAGTCTTGGGAGTACCAGGGCCGGGTAACGCTCTCAGATTTAGATACATACAGGGTTAGAGATCGCGTTGTGGGAACCCCCAGGGCGTGCATATACTCTTGCGCGAGAAACTCACGCACACTTGAACGAAGTACTGCGCGCCCGTCGGCACCACGGCAATAAGGCGTTGTACCGCCACCCTTTAGTTGCATTTCCCAACGCTGTCCATTGAATACCCCTTCAAATACAGATATCGCCCGACCATCGCCATAACCATTGCCGGTACCAAATGGACATTGGTGGGTATATTCGGTGCCATAAATTGACAGGGCATAGCCAGTTGCCCAGCCAATCTTACGCATAGGCTCGTGCGCTGCTGAGATATCACCAGAAAATACCTGGCAAAATTTTGCATCATTTACCAACTCGTCGCTCAACCCAAGTTCATTAAAAAAAGTGCTGCTATGGGTTACATATTCTGGTTCTGGAAGCGGCGTGGGAGTCACCGGTACGAAGTGACCAGAAAAAACCTGACGGGCACGGTGATCATCACCATCTCCGGTGGCATCAGGATCGGCATTTAAGGTATCCATTAAAGAATAATCAGCTAATCGCACAAACTCATCGAAAGTCGATATGCTCTGCTGAGCAGATGGTTTAGACAATGACATTGTTGCAAATACCTCGCTATGGGGAGCGCGCATTGAGCGCTATTAAACAAGATTACAGTAGCAAGCTCAGCCCAATCTGAATGTTGCATAAAAAAAAAGAGAGGCAAAAATTTTGAAAAAACTATATAATTAAAACTAAGGAATTGCCATGACACTTTGTAACACGAAAGCAATCGAATTCACAAGATGCAAGGGCCGTAAAATTCACCTAAATTTTGATGGTGGCGTGATCACTTCTGATGTCGGCTCAATCCTTTTAAATCGGATTGAATTGAAATTCAACACCATACACATGAACAGAAAATTTTAAGATAACATTATATCCCCAAAAAAGAGGTGGGATAGGGTGAAACTATTTATTCAATTTGATAAACCGCTTGATTATTTTCTTACCGATGATAAAATGGCCGAAAGTTTGAGTATACACTTAATAGAAAAGCCTCTATCAAAGATATTATTGAATCCTTTGGGATACCACATACAGAAGTCGGGAAGATCTCATTTAATGGTAAAGAGATCAATTTCTCTTTGAGGAAAATTTATTCCACCCTCATCAGGTTTATTAAAGGTTCAATGTATAGAACCGCCATTCGACGTTCCTTTCCCCCACATTCCTTAGGCCTTTCCCATTAAAACGAGTCAAATTCCTTGCTGATGTCAATGTGATAAAATTGGGTCGACTTTTAATCATAATGGGTTTTGACGTCTGCTATTCTTCTTCATTTTCTGATCATGAGATTGCCGACATTGCTGAAACAGAGGCCAGAATTGTCCTGACCCGGGATACTAAGCTCTTAACCCGTAAGAAAATTATTTTTGCGAAGCGGATAAAAGCAGATTATCCCTATGAGCAGCTTGTTGAAGCAATTCGGTTTTTCGGTTTGGAAAAGCAGATATCTTTTTTTTCGCGATGCACAAAGTGCAACCGTAAACTTGTAGAGGTGTCACGAGAGAAGATAATTCATCTGCTGGAACCAAAAACAAAAAAGTTTTTTGATATCTTTTCCCAGTGTCCCCAGTGCAATAGTGTCTACTGGAAAGGGTCTCATTTCGATAATATTAAAAAAAGAATCTCTTCCATCGGTATACCCATTAAACCTTGAGGAATAAATGAACACATACACTCCCAAATATATCAAGGAAAAACATCATTGACATTTACATGCCAGATTTTTCCTGTCAATCATCATGGGTTAACCTTTACTCCTTGTCTGGCCAGAGATGCAAGAGGGTATCAACAAGCATTCACTGTATATCGGTTATCCTATTCTTACCATAACGGTGAGGACCTTGGTTCAACCACTTATCAACCTTGTTACTCCCAGCCATGGGCCGCAGATTTTAAAGGCATTGGACATAGCCGTTGCTCATGGATTGAATATCCCTCTGGTTTACAATTGTCAGGCTATGAAAGCGTCGACACCCTGAGGATTTTGAAAAAATAATAAGTTTTAAATTTACAAAAAAATACACCAATCCAGAAACCAAAAAACACGAAAAATAACATATCATATCAGTAGCAGCATTCGCGAAACAAAATCATATTAAAATTTCCTAAAAAATTCCTCCCATACCCATGTTAATATCATGTCCCAATACCACCCAATGGGAAACCGAAATATTTTCACTGCTGAGTATTACAACTGCCCATAGAATTGGAAAATAACGAAGTTAGAGAATGTCGTTAGAAGCTGTTATTGAATACTTCTCAGAATACTATACCCCTTCAGTATTTCTATTTTTGACAAAAATGAAGATAGATTGAGGAGTCTATAGGCCATTGGCTAAACAAGATCAAAAAAAATGGAATTCAAGGTATCTTGGAAATATTGGCAGTCCAAGGCCGTCCGATATTTTATCAAAATATCTTTCTTTTTCACCCAAAGGGCGTGCTTTGGACATTGCTTGTGGAAATGGCAGGAACAGTAAATTCCTTGCCCAAAAACAGTTCAAAGTAGATGCAGTGGACATATCAAAGGTCGCTTTAAGTCAGTTGCCGGACAATGACACACGGATCAATATAATTTGTGAGGACATAGATACCTTGCAGATTCCACAAAATCGGTATCAACTGATCATCAATATTCGTTTTCTGGACCGGCGCTTGTTTCCAATGATCAAAAAAGGTCTCAAACCCGGCGGCGTTCTTATCTTTGAATCCTTTATCGATGAAAAAAAGGACTATTGCCTTGAAACTAATGAATTATTACATGCATTCAACTCCTTTCAAATTGTGTATTATGAAGAAAAGAAGAATGACCCCTCTGACAAATTTGACCAATCCGTATATATGGTTGCAATAAAAAAATGAAACAGATCATAAAAGACATCTACCATGTAGGCGATAATGAATGTTCGGTATATATGGTTGACACGCAGTCCGACCAGGGACTGGTATTGATTGATGCGGATATTTTATGCGTGATATCGGCCCAGAGATTGAAAGACACGTTTTGGAATTTTTCAGCCTGGCAATCAGGTCCGAAATTCCATTGAAACATACAAATCGCAGAATCAGCCATAATCAGTGTGCTTCAAGCCATAGGAAAAGCATGTATTTTAAGGTAATACATTCGGCCATCTACAATTGGAAAGGTTCCGGGACTCAAAAAGAACAAAAAAATCCAAACCTGATGGATTCGTTCTGTCACTTGATTATTGCGCAAGAAGCTACGACCCAAGGCACTTGGATACTTTTAGTAGACCAAGGTGACGACACAGGAATACAGACAACTAACTGCGTTGAATACATTATCCCCAGGATTTGTGAACAATTCACTTTGGAGATATCCAATCTGCGGGCTTTTGAAGTTTGGCCATATCACAAAGAGGACCAAAGGCTGAAATACACTGAGATAGTGATATCAGACGTAAATTTTGACAACGCGGGGGATTGGGTTCTTCGAAACTCCTGGAGACCTGCAGACAAACAGGATGCCAAGATCTTGGATCAGCTCGTTGAAACGGTGGGGGATCGAGTGATCCGGGAGGAGATCTGATGCCCCTCCAGTATCTGTCCAGTATCGGAATCGGACCAGTAAATCGAGGAGAAAGAGCTGATTTCTGATCTCATGGGTCATTCTTCGGCCACAACCACAGAAATTCACCTGAGCAATTGGTCGGTTGTCTGCTCAAACAACGGTGCCGGATCCACCAACTGGCCCTGCACAGATATAGACAGATGCAGGTGAGGGCCCGTGGCCCGTCCCGTACAACCGGATCGACCGATAATCTGCCCCCTTTTTACAATATCCCCCTGAAAAACGTCGAATTTACTCAGGTGAAAGTACAGAGAAATAACACCGTTGCCGTGGTCTATATACATGGAGTTACCCGCATAATAGTGGGATTCAGCCAGGATTACCCTGCCGTCTGCCACCGCTTCCACAGCAGTTCCTGTAGGCGCCCTGAAATCCAGTCCCCGGTGAGGATTTTTGGGTTTGCCGTTCAGCACCCGTTGCAGGCCGTAAACACTGGTGGTCTTTCCCTCCACCGGCTGGTGAAAGGGTAGTTGCCACAACCGCTGGTCTGACCAGGTATTTTTGGCCTTCTGGGTCCGAGTCCTTTCCGCCTTTATTCGCTCAAGTTCAGCAGCCGGAGGAGTCACCATCTTTGACGGCAGGGTCAACTCCTGGCGCGGATATGTTCGGGCAGTAATAGTGACTGACCGTTGCCAGACGGTCTCCGTTCCTCCTGTCCAGGCCCGGACCAGAAGCGTCTGGCGACCTGATGACTTGAGGGTAAGTATATCTGTGCCCAGCATGGCAATCGCCACATGACGCCCGTTCCACTGGGAGACTGACGGTAAAAACTCCCGATCCATCCAATGGATAGAAATTCTGTCAAAGGCCTGGGCTGATGTCAGCCGAACAAGAAAAGGCTGCCCCATGCCCGCCTGTTTCGGGTGGGTAAGGACGACGCCCTCTCTGGCAGTGTTGGCTTCTGCCTGAATGATGGCGGTTATCATAAGGAATGTAAATAAAACAGCCGTCCAGGGTCTGATACTCAATGCGCAAGTTCCTTTTTCATCCGGTTAATTTTAGGGGTCTATTTATGTAGTTTTTCGAATAAATTATCATAGGCGCCCTTCATTTCAGAGTAAATATAGCCATAATCATAATTTTTCCCTGAAAATGCAACCCCAATATCGGGTATCTTCCTTATTGAATTTTGGTCCAACCGTAAAATTAACTATATGCGGTGTATAAAAGTTAAATAAAAACCTTTGCGACCATTTCAAATAATGATATGAATTTTCATTATAATACGCTTGAAAAAGTATGTATCGATAATCGTATATTGCTTATGTAAGGCACGTAACAGATGAACCCATTATGGATTTTGGCTGCATTTATATTCGGTGCTGTTATCAGCAGAATCGGTTTGCCTCCCCTTGTGGGATATTTGATAGCCGGATTTGCTCTTAACAGTATCGGTGTTACGGGTGGTGAAACACTTGAAACCGTAGCAGATGCGGGCGTTACACTTCTTCTTTTTACCATCGGGCTGAAGCTTAAGATAAAAAGTCTTACAAAACCTGAGGTCTGGGCCGGTACGTCCATTCACATGATAGTTACGGTTTCTATTTTCGGTTTTGCGATCTGGATGCTTGGTTTTTCAAGAATACCGCTTTTTGATCAATTGACTGGACAAACAGCTCTATTGATCGCGTTCGCCCTGAGTTTTTCAAGTACGGTCTTTGCCGTGAAAGTCCTTGAGGGAAAAAATGAGCTGGCCTCCCGGCATGCTGCTGCCGCTATTGGTATTCTTATTATGCAGGACATTATTGCGGTTATCTTTTTAGCGGCGTCCACTGGAAAAATGCCTTCTGCCTGGGCAGCGCTTCTTTTTGTATTGCTTTTTATTACACGGCCCTTTCTTGGAAGGCTCATGACGATGTGTGGCCATGGTGAACTGTTGATGCTGTTCGGCATCCTGATGACGGTTGCCGGTTATAGCGGCTTTGAACTCGTTGGATTAAAAGGCGACCTTGGGGCACTGGTGACGGGAATGCTTTTCGCTGCTCACCCCAAGACGTCTGAACTATCCGACAGATTGCTTGGATTCAAAGATCTGTTTTTAATCGGTTTTTTTTTGAATATCGGCATTTCCGGCTCTCCAACTCCCACAGGGTTCATGATTGCACTTCTACTGGCCTTGGTTATGCCGTTCAAGGCCGGATTATTTTTAATCATCCTTACACGTTTCAAGCTACGTGCCCGCACAGCTTTGCTTGCATCTCTCAGTTTGTCAAATTACAGCGAGTTCGGCCTTATTGTCGGTTCAATAGGCGTTGCCAACGGCTGGATTAGCAGTGAATGGCTTGTGGTAATTGCCATTGCACTTTCAATGACCTTTATCATGGCCGCACCCTTAAATTCAGCTTCCCACAGAATCTATGCTCATATTTCAGGTTGGTTAAAATTTTTCGAGACTTCAGATCGGCTACCTGAAGACGAGCCGATTGATCCAGGTGATGCTGAAATAGCGGTTCTCGGTATGGGTGGCGTGGGGACGAGTGCCTATGATGAAATGAAACGTCGATATGGCAGTATCGTTATCGGTGTTGATTTTAATTCAGAAAAAGTGGAAGCACATCGAGAAAAAGGAAGAAATGTATTTTATGGAGACGCCGGAGACAGTGATTTCTGGAAACGCATCGAACCTTCTAAAAGCATGGTCAATCTGGTTCTGCTGGCCTTGCCTGATCCCAGAACAAGCATATTTTCAATCCAGCAGATGAAAGAAAGAGGCTACAAAGGACAGATCACCGCATCGGTCCGCTATGAGGACGAAACACATCTTTTAAAAAATGCAGGAGTTGATGCCGTATACAGTTTATATGAAGAAGCGGGCGTCGGTTTTGCCGACCATGTATGCGAGCATATGGATTATTGCAAACTCAAAAATAAAAAAAAGCGGTAGAATTTGAAATAATGGCTAATAAATAATTGGACGATCTTGTCCAGACGTCCTTTCTATGAACCGTCTGATGCCCAACTGTCTGCAAAAATTGCAAGATCATTTTCATCCACCCTGCCGTCATTATTGAGATCCACGTCCGCATTGTAGTTGGAATCCACCCCTTCCACGGCTCCGAAGGCCCCGGCATAAGCCTCGGCAAAGCTGGCCAGGTCCACGCCGTCCAAATCACCGTCACCGTCCATATCACCTGGAATGGCCATCCTCTCCACCACGGTGAAACCATGGGAGACCAGGTTCTCGCCACCGTCATCGTCTACCATGGTCAGGGTGACCGTGTAGTCGCCCGGAGCGGCAAAGGTATGGGAGGCGGCCGCCTCGCTGGTAGGCTCCGGATCGGTACCATCTCCAAACCGCCATATATAGCCGACCACAGATCCGTCCGGATCGTCGGCAGAGGCGGTAAACGCCACGCCCCTTCCTGCTTCAGGAGGATCGGGCGTATACGTAAAGTCACCGGAAGGGACAAGGTTGGGTCCATATTTCAGGAGCAGGGTACTGCCTTGGGATACGTTTGGTTGGGCTGCCAGTATGATAAAACTCCCGTCGGGCAGGGCAAGGATACTCTGTCCGTTTTCCGTGGCGCCGTCAATGGGATAATCCCATTCCCAGGCAATGTTTCCGTCACTGTCGGTTCGCGCCACATAGAGATCATCTTTGTAGTTCACCATGTCGGTAATATGGCTTCCCACCATGGCGAAGCCGCCGTCCGGTGTTTTTGCGGCGTTTTGAATGTACGGAAAAGAGGCCTCACCCCATGTTTGCAGCCAGTCCTGCCCTCCGGAAGGGGTGAGTTTCTGCAGTGCCGCCAGGCTATTGTGTCTGCCCGCAACGGCGTACCCCAGATCCGGTGTCTGGCATACCCACCGGCCGAAAGTCCTTCCGCCTATGACGCTACCTGCCGTTCCTGACGCACGCCATTGCTCGGCGCCGTCACTGTCGGTCTTTATGGTGACGATAGGATGGTCGCCTGAACTATAAGCATGCCAGAAGTTTCCTGTCACAATAAACCCCCCGTCCGATGTGGGGGCAACCCCATAGCCTTGCAGATTATCATCGAGATCGCTGGCAGAATAGGTTTCTTCCCAATCAAGAGCACCCGCAATGTCGGTTTTGATGAGCCACATGTCATTGCGGTAGTCGTCCCATTCAGTCCACGGGTAATCGTATTCTCTGATTGCGTAGCCCGCGATGATGTACCCGTCATCCTCGGTGGGTTCAATATCATAGGCCTGTTCAGTCTTGTCCAGGGCAGTATAGAAATATTTATAGCCCTCCGGAGTTCCATCGTCATCCCAATCCATATCCATGGTTCCGTCGTCGTTTACCTTGACGATCCATACATCAAAGGTCTTCGCCCCATAGGCATCCATTTTTTCCCGGTATCCGGCTGCCACGTACCCCCCGTTGTGGGCACGGGTCACTGCCAAAGCGCCGGATCGATAATATGAATAGGCATCGGCGTTGAATTTGGAATCCCACACCACATTACCCTGTCCATCGGTCTTGAATATCCAGAAGTCCTGGTTATCATAAGTCCACCGCCACTGACCGGCGATGATAAAGCCCCCGTCCCCGGACGCCACGATATCCCACCCGTAATCGCCGCTGTCTCCGTAGGTTCTTTTCCATTGCACTGCAAGCGCCACAGCCGTGAGGTCCTGGCTGGTTTCCCGGCGAACACCGTCATCGTCGGTGACGTAAAGGGTGACTGTGTAGGTATCGGGCCTGATGTAGGTATGGTCAGGGGTCGATCCGTTTCCCGTCTTATCGTCTCCGAAATCCCACTCATAGACGTCAAGGGGGGTATCGTCCGTGGATCCCGTGGCATTGAAATGGACTGTTTCTTCCACAAAAAAGGGACTGTCCGGGGTATAGGTAAATGAGGGGGTGGGGGGGATGAATCCACCGGGCCTTATCTTTAACATCCACATACGCCTCGAGCCCTCCCACGTCATGCTCCCAACTAAGACCAGGCCGCCATCCGGCGCTTCTACGAGAGCCCGACCGTAGTCATCCCCCTCGTTGCCCAGAACCAGGTCCCATTGCATGATGCCGTCACCGTCGGTTTTGATGAGCCACATATCGGACCCGCCATGCCAGGCATAGGACCGCGTTGTACCCACCAGGGCGTAACCGCCGTCGGAGGTCTGTATGACATCACGGCCCCTGTCATCAAGACCCGCTCCCCCCAGGCCCACCGTGAGCCGACCAAAGGTCCGGCTCCAGGTCACATAACCGCCGGCATCCAGTTTGGTCAGCACCACGTCATACCGGTCATCAGCGCCGGCCACTTCGACGAGTTTGCTGCCGACCCCAATGTAACCACCGTCCGCCGTCTGCCGAACCGAAGAGTAGCTGCCGTCTCCGGCTGTCCATGCATGGGTGGGCGGACTGCCCGAAACCACATTGGCCTTGATGATCCCCGAGGTCGTGCCGAGAATGTAATCTCCCGTCGAGGTTTCCTTGATAGAATTGATTTCCGTGCCATGTCCGATCCACGGGTAAAGGACACCGCCTCCATCGAACATGTAGCCATCGATCTCCCAATCCAAAATTCCGCTGTTATCCGTACGGATCATGTAACCTGCATAGGTCGAAAGAGTACCGATATTTTTTTGGCCGCCGATGACAAAGCCGGTATCATCCTGAATGACGGAATTTCCAAAATGGAAGAAGGGCTCTCCAAAGGTATTTTGCCACAAAATCGTGTCCAGATCGGTAGTCACCTTCATGAGCCACACATAGGGGGTATAGTACTGACGCCCCTCTTCTTCAAAAGCGACGTGTCGGGAGCCGGTAACGACGTAACCATCGATGGTATCCGGATCCGAATAGCTGGGGATGATCGAGTAGGCAATGTTGTGGTCCGGCTCCTCATCAAAAGTCTTCCAATCCACCACATCTCCATTCAAGTCCAGCTTGGCCAGAGCCGTCCAGTAGTCTATCCCTTCAGGTGGATGATAGGGGTCCCATAGAACCGAACTCTGTCCGCCGGCTACCACATAATGGCTTCCGGCCAACGCTACGGAATAGGCGGCGGCCTGATCCAGAAACACCCGAGACCATTCGGCTGAAGGGGGTATCGGCGGATCCGCAGCCAGGACCGAGGGACAACTGAGAAAAAACAAGCAACCGGCGACAAATATTGAGATAAGTACCGGGCTCATTGGGAATCCAAGGCGATTGCGTCCGGGAAAATTCATAATGACCTCCATCATGGATAGGAACTTGTTTTTTATTAGGTAAACCATAAAAATTCTCCAAAATTTGAAATATTATATTGCTGAAATATATTTTTTTATTCGCTTTTGGACATTTCAAAAACAAAAAACCGAGTCACCTAAAGGTAACCCGGCTGTCAATTTGACCCGTGGCTTTCCGTCCCAGTTTCTCAACAGGTTTGGCTTTCTCTCTGTCATAATTACAAGCAAGAAATGTACCGGGCCTTAGTGGCTTTAATAGCCTTATATTATCGTATATTCAAGGACATAGGTAGATGCTGCATGTGGAAAAAAATGTTATAAAAAGGGTAAAAAATGTAATAATTATGGGTAAAGTTTTACCCAAGTCGGTCACAGGATAGTTAGATATAGATCCACCAATGAACCGTCAAAATCTCCGTTTGCCCTTTTTAACAGCAAATACCCTGAAAAATCTGCCTTAATACCCTGTCTTCAATATGGATAGACAGATTTGATGTTTCGTCCTTGAATTCTGTATGTTGAAATTTCTTTTTTTCCGGGCGTTTCATCAGGACTTTCTCCTGACATGAAAAACTGAACACTTCCTCCCCCCGGTTTTTTTCAAGCCATTTGTCACATTGGTCATGGGAACCGATACAGAGAACAAAAAGGCAATTTTTCCGTACGCTTAGCACAAGCCGGTAGCCGCTGCCAAGCTTATATTTTATGCCGTCTTTCAGCCTTAATTCCCCGGAATGGGTCAGAGTTCCCATCTTGTGGAAGTCTTTCCTTGAGTTTTTAAATGCTGAAATGATGTTCACAGCATTGTCAACAGCTTTACTTGCTTTGTCATTTGATTTTTTAAGTTTTTCGCACTGTTTTTCAAATTGAGGGTGATATTTAATATATTGAATCATTTTGCTGCCTTCAAATGGGTTTCTTCCTCAAGTATCAAAGCCGCACCCAAAGCGCCGATCATCTGTGGAGTGTCATGAACAAAAATCTCCCTGCCAAGGGTTTGAGAAATCAATTCCCTGATACAGGGATTCTTTGCCACGCCGCCGGAAAAAACAATCGGTCCGGTTGATGATACCCTGTTAATCATTCCTACTGCCCGTTTGACAACACTGAGATGCAGCCCCCGTGCAATTTCTTTCCGATTGGCTCCTTTTGCAATCAAAGATGTCACCTCGGATTCTGCAAATACCGTACACATGCTGTTTATACTCAAATCTTTTTTTGCCTCAAGGGCTGCGGGTCCGAATTCATCAATGGAGAATCCAAGATTCCTTGCCATAATTTCAATAAATTTTCCGGTTCCGGCTGCACAGCGATCATTCATTTCGAATTTTTGAACCCGCCCGTTTTCATTTAGCGCAATGGCTTTGCTGTCCTGTCCCCCGATATCCAGTATGGTCCGGGCATCCTGAAAAAAGGAGCGAACCCCTTTTGCATGGGCTTTAATTTCCGTTACGGTTTTCGCATCATCAAAAACAATTTCAAACAGGTTGCGGCCATACCCGGTTGCCATAATTTTGTCATAGGGAACCCCATCCAAAATTTTTTTAGCTTCTGTGATGGGATCAAATCCCGTATCGGTCTGGCGGCTTTCAATTATCCGGCCGCCTTTCAGGACGACAAGCTCAATGGTCCTTGAACCGATATCAATTCCAGCATGTTTCATAAATTTTTATCTCTGAAAACCTTTATCAGCCTTTAATCAGTTCAATAAAAGCTTCCACCCTTGTTTTGACCTGGCCCACATCCTCCATTCCATAATCGGTTTCAACGCGCAGGCAGGGGATGTTCTTTTCTTCCAGGGCCTTTTCAACCGGAATGGATTCCATGATATACGGCTGACAGAATTGCAGGCCATAATGGATGACCCCGTCGGCTTTATAGGTATCAGCCATCTCCACAATATGGTCGAGCCGGTCTTCATTGGGTGTAAAAACAGCACAATCCACTTTAAAATATCTGTCGGTTATCGCATCCATCAACTCTTCAACAGTGGTTCCGGAATCCTCAGTAAGGTTCCTGACACCCCGCTCTCCTACGCAGGACTCTTCACCCACGATCACAGCGCCGGATGTTTCAATGATCCACGGCAGTTTCCAGTTGGGTACAGCCATGGGGCAGCCGGACAATAAAATTCTGGGTGTTTTTGCCGACCTGACCCCCTGCTTTTTGGCTATTCTTTTTTCCAGTTCATCACAGATTTTATTGACTGATTCTGTAAACCGGGCGGGATTGTCATAAAAGAAAACCTGATTTGCCAGAAGGGCATCCAGTCCGGAAATGGGAACCGGATCAGCCTTTCGAAGCATGGACAGCCTGTGGAGAGCTGATCGCTTGGCATTAACGGTATTAATTGCATCCTTAAGGGAATCTGCGGTGATGGCAACACCGGTAAGTTTTTCAACCGCATTTTTAAACCGGTCATACTCATTCCTGAGAAGATCGCGCCCCTGACCTGATTTCATTTGAGGCAGGTCCATGATGTAGAGGTTATCAACCAGAGATCCCAGAGATTCATAGGCTTTTTTCTTGCCGTCACAGGTGTTTTCTCCGACAATCATGTCTGCACTCTCAAGATAGGGGCAGACTTTGCCCAGTTTAAATCCAAAGGACGACTTGATCAAAGCGCAGGTGTTTCTTGGCAGATATCTTTCCACTTCTTCCATGGCAAAATCTGCTCCGGAACACAGCCCCACCAGAGTAGCATTCGCCGCCAGTGCTATTTCCTCCGGGACAAACACACAATAGGAGCCGATAATTTTTCGACCCTGTAATTTTTCATCCAACAGCTCTTTAATTCTTAAGCCATGCACTTCGCTCATAACAAAATCAAAATATCCCATTCCCTCAGGTCTGTCCTTCTGGGTCAAAAAAATATCTTTATAGGCATTTCCCAGAACACCGAGCAGGGCATCATGAGCTTCGAGGTTTAATCCCAAATCCTTCCACATAGTGGTATATTCATCATTCATTTTGTTTCCCCTATATTGATTGTTAAAAATGCGGTTACCGTATTAAGAATTTTCCGTTTAATCAAATACGTAATTTCAGTGATGATTTCCAAATGTATTGAAAAAAACTATAGATCGAAATACCTGATGGTTTTGTCTGTTTTCTTCCATAGCTCAACTCATGACGGTTTACAATAAGCCGTTTTCATAGACAGCGATAAATCGCTTTTGAAGGTTTCTAAAACTGAAAGATAAAATTAATACATAAAGCTGATTCCTTTAGCGTCTCAAACCGAATTGATTTGAATTTCATTTTTTAATTTGGTAATTCTTTTTCAGATCCATGGATGAAAATTCAAATTTTCATTTCCCACAAAACAAGGAGGAACAATGCCTGCAATAATAAGTATTCTTATTCTCTTAAGTGGCCTAATTGGAATGTACATTGGCCAAAGGATGGTCAAAAACCGGTATGACTTTTTCTTTCGACAGGCTCAGCCAGAAGATATTGTTGCTTTTAGAACTGTTTTCGTTTGTGAGGGTGATGGTTCCTATCACAAAAAAATTGTCTCAAGTATTTTGACCTTTGGTAATGATTGGAAAGCATTTGAAACTGATGATGGGTGTCAATATGTCCTGGGAGAATGCTTTGTAAAAGAAGATGGTCAAAAATCTTCAATTATCAAGGAAACAAAAGGAAAATGGGTCAGCAGGGAGGAATTGAATCAATACAAAAAAACTTTTGGAAATCCAATCAAACAATTAGAAAACAACACTAAGAAAGAATAATAAAAAGATTTTCAATTTTCTGAAGATTTGTCCGCCCAATACATAGCTGCTGCTGTTAGTATACCGAGAATGACAAATCCTATGGCCAAAGGCAGCGTAGTACCGTTAAAGAATCTCCCCACAATCATACCCATGAAAGAAGAAAGCAGGATGGCAAAACTTCCAATCACGGCAGCGCCAACTCCGGCAATATGTGCAAGAGGCTCCATAGCAATTGCATTCTGGTTGCCGAAAATAATACCCATACAGAAAAATGATACAGAAAAACAGGCCATCATGAACCAAAGTGGTGAATGGCCACCCAGCAAACCTGTAACAACTAAATACATTGACATTATAAAAATAAACAGCGTAACGGCCCACCAGGATAATGTTCGCATACCGAACCGCATAACAATGCGCGAATTAACAAATGACGCTCCGCCTAAAGACAGCGCCAAAAAAGCCATATAAAAAGGGAATTCCTTACCAAGACTGTATACATCCTGAAAAATCTGCTGGGCAGAGTTAAGATATGCTAAAAGTGCACCAGATATAAATCCAGATGCCAAGGTGTACCCTAAAGATATCCTGTTGCTGATCACCTCGACGAAACCCTTTAAGATTCGTTTTAATGAAAACGGTAATCGATCTGGTTTACGAAGTGTTTCAGGCTGGCGTATATTAAACCATGTAAGCGCCACCAGACTTTGTATCATTAAAACGATGAAAATTGCACGCCAGTCAGCGAGCATCAAAACTATTTGCCCCAAGGCTGGTGCGATTGCAGGAACAAAAATAAATACCGCCATGATTACCGACATTATCCGAGCCATAGTACGCCCACCATGCAGGTCTCTAATCAACGCGGTGATTGCAGTTCGCGGACCGGCTACCCCAATGCCCTGAATGAATCTACCAGCAAGCATGACGTCAAACCGGGTAGAAAAAACACTAATCAGACACCCCGAAATAAAAATCAGAATGCCGGCAAAAATTACAGGTTTTCTCCCAAAACAGTCGGATAAAGGCCCTAATAATAACTGTCCTATCCCAAAGCCGAATAACAAAGACGAGACTACAAGTTGTGCATCATTCGGGTGGCTTACCCCAAGATCTCTTCCTATGTCCGGCAGGGCAGGAAGCATCATATCTATGGAAAGAGCAGTAATGGATATGATGACCGCCATGAGGGTAACAAATTCTTTATAGCCAACCCTTTTTATCATCGAGCAGGACCTGTTATTTTGATCTTTTACAAATGTCGCCTAATTGGTAACAATTGTAGAAACGGTTTATGGTTTTTAGAGTTTCAAGCACCAGCCAATGATAAATACTAAAGTATAGATGTCCAGAAATTTTTATCACATTAGAATTCACAATTGAGACGGGCTTTACTGTTCCCGGCATCATTAAGATTATAGTTGATGTTTTTGCATTTTTTTTTTAGTGTGACAAATTTTCTACTCTTAGGAATATAAGGATCCCCCCACATGAAACAAACGGCAGCCATTCCTTCTGAAGCAAACTTTCGATTTGAGATAGCCAGATGGTCTATATTCGCTATCCTCATACTCACCTATATTTTAGTCTATTTTCATCGTATGGCTCCCGGGGTGGTCTCCGAATTTCTTATGGCAGATTTTAAAATTAATGGAACCCGCCTAGGCGCCCTGTCAGCCATCTATTTTGCCATATATGCTCTGATGCAGATTCCTTCCGGTGTTATTGCCGATACCTTAGGGACTCGAACATCAATTATCTCCGGAAACCTTGTGGCCGGAATAGGCTCGATCCTATTCGGAATGGCAACCGGGTTTGAAATGGCATGTGTTGGACGATTTTTGGTGGGCCTCGGCGTCTCCGTGGTTTTCATTTCCATCATGAAAAACAACTCAGTTTGGTTTCATGAAAAAGTTTTTGGTATCATGAGCGGATTGACCCTCTTTTTTGGAAATCTTGGGGCGGTTATGGCCGCCGGCCCTTTGGCCCAAATTTTAACTATCTTCCATTGGCGCACAGTTTTTATAGGGATAGGTGCCATTTCACTCGGCCTTGCAATTATCGGATTTTTACTGGTCCGAAACAAACCGCAGGATATGGGGTTTGCTCCGCCCAACACGTATTCAGCCCAATCCCAAACGATAAACGAAAATTGGCTGATCAATCTTAAAAATGTGGTTATGACTCTAAGGGTCTGGCCAGGATTTTGGGTGCAATTTGGCATGATTGGTAGCAGCTATACTTTTATGGGACTCTGGGGTATGCCCTATCTAAGGGATGTTCACAGCCTTGGCAGATCGTTTGCAGCCGATCACATGACTGTCCAGCTGCTGAGTTTCGCTTTGGGTTCGTTGTTTTGGGGATGGGTGTCTGATAAAGTCGGCAAAAGGAAACCATTTCTTATATTGGCTGCTGCAGCTTATGCCCTATCTTGGATCATGCTAATGTATCTACCTTGGACACCAGGAATAGCAGGATTCGCTATCTTTGCCTTTATGGGATTTTCAGCATCCGGCTTTGTCATCACTTTTGCAGCAGCCAAAGAGATCGTCCACCCACAACTTTCCGGCATGGGGGTCAGCGTGGTCAACACGGGCTGTTTTATCGGCACGGCGCTGGCCCAGCCTCTTTTTGGCTATATTGCGGATTTGACTTGGGATGGCACCATGGCAAACGGCGTCCGAATTTACAGCACCACCGAATACCAGAACGGGTTCATCGCTATGCTCCTATTTTCGATTATAGCTTTGACAGCAGCTTTTAGGGTCAGGGAGACCTATTGCCGTAACAGTTTTGAAGGGTAAAATGTTTTTGTCCGGAGCAGTGAATCCATTAAAAAATGGAGTTTGTCCTGTAAGTAGTCCTCAGCGCCTCTCAGTCACAAACCCTGAGTCTTTCTTTCGGAAGGTCTCGCTCGGTTAGAAATTTTAATTCGAGATAAATTTAAAAATACCATTTATAACCGCGAGTAATTCAGCACGAATCACATTTTTTTTGTAATGTATGGTAATTTTTGGTAGCATGTTTTCCACAGATACAATTTGAATTTATTGAGACAATTATAATTAATGTGAGTTTAACTTATCTTGAAACACCTAATATTATAAGGTGATAGCTATGCCTGATAAACATTCATACGAAGAGCTAATCCAACGGATAGCTAAATTAGAAGAGCAAAACAAAAATCTGCAATCTGAAGCCATCAAATATCGGACGCTTTTTGATTCTTTCCCGCACGGCATAACTGTATCGGATTCCCATGGAAATGTTATAGAAGCCAACTCGATATCTGAGCGGCTTTTAGGAGTAAATAAGGAAGAACATAAAAATAGAGAGATTTCTGGTAAGGAATGGAGAATTATAGGCAAAGATGGTAACGATATGCCGGCCAGCGAGTGGGCAAGTGTTATCGCTCTCAAAGAGAATCGTCTGGTTACTGACTGTGAAATGGGAATCGTCACATCCGATAGTCAAATTACCTGGCTCAACGTTACCGCTGCTCCTATTCCTCTCGAGGGGTTTGGTGTTGTTATAACCTATAACGATATCACTGAAAAGAAAATCGCTCAAAAAGCGCATAGAGAAAGTGAGAAACGCTACAGGAATATTTTTAATAATAAACACGTGGCCATGCTGGTTATCGATCCGGGAACAGGATCAATAATGGATGCAAATCCTTCAGCCACAGCATTTTATGGGTGGGCACACCCTGAATTGACCCAAATGAACATCAAAGAAATCAATACGCTGCCTTGGGATGATCTAAACAATGCCATGCAGAAAACAAAAACCGAAAAAGGCAGACTATTCCATTTTCAACATCGATTAAAGGATGGCTCTATCCGAGATGTGGAAGTGGCCAGCGCACCGATAGAATATAATGATAAAATTCATTTGTTTTCAATTATTCATGATATAACAGAACGCAAGAAATTTGAAGAAGTACTTCGTCAGAGCGAAGATAAATATCGGGGAATAGTTGAGAATGCAAATGAAGGTATTGTAATAACCCAAAATGGTATGTTTAAATTCATAAATTCAAAATCATCCGAAATTTCAGGTTATTCCCAGCAAGAATTGATGTCAAAGCCTTTCATAGAGATTGTTCATCCAGACGATCAGTCTATGGTGATGCAACATCATATAAAAAGGCTCAAAGGGGAAGAAATACCTGGGAAATATACGAGTTAAGATTTGTGGCTAAGGATGGTAATGTCAAATGGGTTGAAAACAATGGGGTCATAATTGGGTGGGAAGGTAAACCTGCAACATTAAATTTTATTACTGATATCACCGAACGTAAGCAAGCAGAGGAGGCTCTTCAGGAGAGCGAAGCAAAATATCGCTCTATGATGGAATCCATGAAAGACCCGGCATACATCTGTTCTTCAGACCTTGTTATTGAATACATGAACCCAAGAATGGTCAGTCGAGTCGGCCGAGATGCAACCGGAGACTATTGTTATAAAGCCATTTACAACAGTGATGAAAAATGTTCCTGGTGTGTGTTTGACAACATCCTGCAAGGCGAGCATATTGATTATGAATTGGCCGATCCAAGGGACAACCGGTATTATTCCGTTACTAATTCCCCGATTTATCATTCTGATGGAACAATCTCCAAACTAACGATATTCCGTGATATTACCGACAATAAATCCATTGAAGCACAGCTTCACCAGGCACGGAAGATGGAGTCCATCGGCACTATGGCAGGTGGTATCGCTCATGATTTTAACAACATACTCTATATGATAACCGGAAACGCAGAACTGGCAATGGAAGACATACCTGCGTGGAATCCGGCACACGAAAATCTCAAAGAGATCAAATCTGCCGGTTTGCGAGCAGCAGGCATTGTCAAACAGATTCTCACCTTCAGCCGTCAAACCGCTCAGGAGCTTAAGCCCATCGGTGCCGTTATGGTTATAAAAGATGCCCTCAAATTCATGCGTTCAACAATTCCAGCCACCATTGAAATCCAACAGAATTTTCCGGACAAAGAGGTGACAATCCTTGGCGATCCAACCCAGATCAACCAGGTAATGATGAACCTCTGTATCAATGCCTCGCAAGCAATGGAGGAGACGGGTGGTGTTCTGGATATTCTCGTTGAAACGATAACTTTGAATGAGAAAGCGAATGATAGTTATTCTGACCTGACTACCGGGAATTGGCTCAAGATAACGGTAAACGATACAGGTCCGGGAATCAGATCTGATATTATCGATCGTATATTTGACCCCTATTTTACAACAAAGGATGTGGGAAAGGGTTCGGGAATGGGATTGGCCGTTGCACATGGTATCGTTAAAAATCATCATGGGACCATTTCCGTTGAAAGCGAACTTGGAAAAGGCACAACCTTCACAATCTTTTTTCCAGTGGCTACCGAAAGACCAGCGAAGGATGTAAAAGCATCAGATGTAATTCCCCGAGGCGCCGGTGAAAGAGTTCTTTTTGTCGATGATGAAGCCTCCATTACGAACATGACCGGAAAGATGCTGGAACGTCTTGGTTACAAAGTTCAGACAGCAACAAGCCCTGTCGATGCCCTGGAACTGTTCCGGGCAAAACCTGATGCCTTTGATCTGGTGCTAACCGACATGACCATGCCGAAGATGACTGGTGTCAGATTATCGGAAAAGCTCAAAGAGATTCGTCCGGATATTCCTGTTGTCATATGTACTGGCCATAGTGCTCTTATTGATGAAGAAAAGGCAAAATCGCTTGGTATTGATGGTTATGTAATGAAACCGATTGTGATAAGAGATATTGCAATAGCCATTCGAAAAGTGCTGGATGAGGCCAAAGGGTCAGATCATACTTAAGTATCCAATTCCTGACATTCATTGAACTTGACTGAATCAGGGTTTTTAAAAGGAGGTTCTATGGAAGATCATCATTCAAACCTTGAGCGCCTGGAACCATATAAATGGCTTTTGGAAAAACACCAGCAATCTGATAACCGTTCAACCGGTTCATATGCACCCTACTATGGAGATGTAACCGAATTAAATACCCATCGAGTAATATTGGATTCTGTGGGAGAGGAGACACTTAAAGAAATTGCAGAAGATTCAATCGATCTTTTAGGAACTTCTGTTGCTATCTATGAATTAAATGGTGACTATGCTTTTGGCATGTTCTCTTCAGGATGGTGCCGGATGATGGACGCCGCCTCGCGAAGACTCTGCAAGACCGACGATAATCGTGAAGCTTTGGATTGTGGTTGCTGGCTTTGCCACGAAAATTGTTGGAACGATTCTGCAAAATCAGCCATGGAGTCTGGTCAGAGTACCGATATTCAATGCATAGGAGGA
Source organism: uncultured Bacteroidota bacterium (assembly GCA_942492125.1). Taxonomy (GTDB): domain Bacteria; phylum Bacteroidota; class Bacteroidia; order Chitinophagales; family Saprospiraceae; genus BCD1. Next base: position 8,765 of record CALODM010000011.1, on the reverse strand, counting down.
ATCAATCTGTACGGTGAGCCGATTTATGCAAGCGGACGAGTTATAGGCGCTATTAACATTGGATATGGGACCCCGCCGACAGACTCAAATAGTCTAAAAGAACTTTCAGAAAAATTCAATATTGAATTGAACAGCCTTGAGGAGCAAGCGAGAAGTTACGATCCCAGACCACAATTTTTAATTGATCTGGCAAAAAAGCGTTTGAAAGCGTCTGCAAGATTTATCGGTGAACTGGTTGAAAAATCCACTTTGCAAGCCGAATTAAAAAGAAAAAGCACACTTCTGGATGATACCAATAGAATGGCAAAGGTAGGCGGTTGGGAGATAGATGCAAACTCTTTGGAAGTGACCTGGACAGATGAAACCTATCGTATTCATGAACTTCCATTGGATTACACACTGCCATTAGAAGAAGCGATCAGCTTTTTTCATCCAGAGGACAGGTCTAAACTGGAGAAAGCGATACAGCGTGCCCTTGATCAAGGAGAACCCTATGATATGAAGCTCCGATTCATCACAGCCAAAGGAAAGCATCTGTGGACACGGACTAAATGTGAGCCAGAAATTGTTAATGGTGAGATTGTCAAGTTGAAAGGAACCTTCCAAGATATCACCGAACAGAAAAAGGCTGAAGAAAATCTCAAAGAAAGTGAAAAAAGATTACACACTATTTTAGATCAAAACCCTTTTCCAATAGCAGTTGTTGATGTCGATGATGAGAAAATTTTATACTGGAGTCAAAGTGCGATAGAAAAATTTGGTCATAATCCAAGCAATGTTTCAGAGTGGTATGAGTTGGCATATCCCGATCCTGAATATAGAGAGGAAGTGACAAAACGGTGGAAGCCATATTTAGAAAAAGCTTTGGAATCAAACGGGGCCATCAATACAGGTGAATACAAAATTGTATGTAAAGATGGAACGACCAAAATTTGTGAAATCTATGCCCAATTTATACCTGGTAATTTAATAGTCACCATCAATGATATCACCGAGAGTAAACAGACCGAGGATAACCTGCGAAAATATCATGAAAGGTTTTTAACGGTTTTGAATAGTCTTGATGCTACGATTTATGTAGCTGATATGCAAAACTATGAAGTCCTGTTCATGAATAAATATATGATAAACAGTTTCGGCGGTGATATGACCGGTGAGGTTTGCTGGAAGGCTTTCAGGGGAGAATCCGGACCTTGCTCGTACTGCCCTATTGACAAATTGATTGATGATAAAGGAAAACCAACCGAAGTTCATGTCTGGCAAGCATCAAAATCCAGTTACGGGAAAGTGGTATATCAATTATGACCGCGTGATAGAATGGACAGATGGACGGTTGGTAAAACTTCAAATTGCCACTGACATTACTGAAATGAAACATATGGAGGAGCAACTCCGCCAGATGCAAAAAATGGAATCCATAGGCAACCTGGCAGGCGGGATTGCCCATGAATTCAACAACACTCCTCCACTAAGAATCCGAATTGCAGGAATGCGCGCCAGGGATGTGGTTAAACAGCTCTTAACCTTCAGCAGACAAGATAATTCTACTAAAAAGGTTATGGATATCAGATCTGTTGTACATGAATCCATGAAACTGATTCGGTCATCCATCCCGGCAAATATAGAAATTCAGCAAAATTTGTCCGATGATGTTTCTCCGGTTCTGGGGAATGTCACTCAAATCAATCAATTGCTTATAAATCTATGTAACAATGCTGTTGATGCCATGCCGAATATGGGAGGTATACTGTCTGTTGATCTTTCCAATGAAACAGTGGATGAAAAGCGTCACCTATCATTAAAATCCGGTCAATATGCAAAACTGTCGATCCGTGATAATGGAATTGGGATGGATAAAGAAATACTTGATAAAGTATTTGATCCTTACTTTACAACCAAAGAAATCGGCAAGGGAACAGGAATCGGGTTGGCCGTTGTCCACGGTATTGTCGAAAGGCACGGTGGTTCGATTATTGCTGACAGCCATCCTTGGTCAAGGCACCACCTTTACCATCTTTCTGCCGATCCATGAAGGCCTGCCTGAAGATGAAAGCGATGAGCGAACTGTTCTGCCCACCGGAAAAGAAAGGATTTTGTATGTTGATGATGAACCATCCTTAGCAAAACTTGGGCAAACGCCATTTAGAAAGTCTTGGTTACACTGCTGAATCAACAACCGATCCGTTACAAGCTTTGGAGATGGTAAAAACGAACCCAGACGAATTCGATCTGGTGATTTCAGATATGGCCATGCCGAACATGACCGGTGATCAACTGATTACTGAAATTTTGAAAATCCGTCCTGATATGCCAACGATTATATGCACGGGTTATAGTGCAAAAATTTCTGAAACCCCCCCACCCCTTTCAAATTTTCCCCCATATCCTATTTATCTTGTCTATTTTATTTTTTTTTTGATATAATTTTTTTTTAGGAACTTTTGCAGATACAATTTGAATTGTTAAACCTTTGAACAATTGTTACTAATGTAAGTAATCAAAACCTCTGAGTTTTATTAATGATATGTGACAAAAAAATCTTTCCTTTTTATCCGGGCAAAATTTTTCCTTCACTTCATCACCAAAGGACATCTGGGTTCGATTATTAAAGGGCAGATAAGAATGAAAAAGAAAAATATTGGTATTCAGGAATTCTTAATCAGACACATGGTGTTCATCTCTTTTATTTTTGTTTGGTTTTTGCTTTTCACATGGGTTATTAACGAATATTTTGTTTTTTCATCTGAATCCAACTTATTAAGAGAAGAATATCAGAATTCCCAAAAAGCCATGCTCAGAAGCGAGGTCAACAATGTGGTCAACTACATTGATTATATGAAAACACAAACCGAAAAAAGACTGAAATCCGAACTTCAGGGCCGTGTATACGAGGCCATTGGCATTGCTACAAATATCTATCAGGAGAACGCAACGTCCAAACCACTTGATGAGATCAAAAAAATGGTTAAAGACGCCCTAAGACCCATTCGATTTCTCAACGGACGCGGGTATTACTTTGCTTTTAACATGAACGGAATTGAAACGCTTTTTGCTGACAAACCGGAAATGGAAGGATTAAATATGCTTCCTATCCAGAGCGTCAAAGGTGAATATGTAGTAAAGGACATGATCGACATTATCAGGAATCAGCAAGAGGGTTATTATCAATACTCTTGGACAAAACCGGCCTATGGGGGAAAAAGTTTTCCAAAAATTGCATTTGTTAAATACTTCAAACCATTTGATTGGGCGATCGGAACAGGTGAATACCTCGATGATTTTACTCATCAAATTCAGGATACGGTTCTGGAAAGGATCATCAGTCTTAGATTCAGTGAAGAGGGATATTTTTTTGGCAGTCTGGATGGAGGGTATCCGTTGTTTACCAATGGTAAAATAACCAAAGGTACTGAGAGCATCTGGGATCTGACAGATCCTGACGGTATAAAAATTATTCAGGAGCAACAAAAAATTTCCAAAAATCCTGAAGGTGGCTTTGTTAAATACTTTTGGCATAAATTGGATTCTCCGACCCCCGTTCCCAAAATATCATTTGTTCGTGAAATAACCGACTGGGGATGGACCATCGGAGCTGGCGTATATCTCGATACCATTGAAAAGTTAATTCTCAAGAATGAAGATACACTTAAAAAGGAGCTTGGCAAGAAAATCATAAGCAGCATCTGTGTGTTCATTGCTCTAATCGTACTGATCTGGTTTTGGGCAAAACAAGTGGCGGGCAAGACAATGAAAAGCATCAAGACGTTTGAATCTTCGTTTGAAAAAGCGACGAAAGAATATGTCACCATACCCTCTGATGACATGCAGTTTCACGAATTATCCCGCATTGCTGAATCCGCAAATAGAATGATCGATGCGCAAAAAAAATCTGAAATGGCCCTTCTTGATAGTGAAGAACGATTCCGAGAATTGTTTAATCACATGAGTGCCGGTGCGGCTATCTATTACAGTCCAGACAATGGGCAGCGATTTATTTTTAAGGATTTAAACACCTTTGGGTTAAAAAATACCCAAAAGAAAAAAGAAGATGTCTTGGGTCGGGAAGTCAGGGATGTATTTCCAGGTGTCGAAGAGCTGGGTTTGTTTGATGTTTTTAAGCGCGTATGGAGAACAGGAAACCCAGAAAATCATCCCAGCAGTTTATACAAAGATGATAAATTAGTGCTATGGGTTGAAAATTATGTATGTAAATTGCCTTCTGGCGAATTAGTTTCAATTTATGAAGATACAACGGCTAAAAAGAAAGCTGAGAAAGATAGAATACAGATGGAAAAACAGTTACAGCAGGCACAAAAGATGGAATCCATCGGAACGCTTGCCGGTGGTATCGCCCATGATTTCAATAATATCTTATCTTCAATTATTGGGTTTACAGAATTGGCCCTTGGCGGATGTTGAAAAAGGCACTGAACTTGAGGATGATTTACAGGAAGTGTATAACGGCCGGGATGCGGGCAAAAGATCTTGTTAAACAGATCCTGTCCTTTGCCCGTCAATCTGATGAAGCAGATCAAACCGATCCAGGTGAATACTCATTGCCAAAGAAGTGTTAAAATTTCATAAAGTCATCTATTCCAACAACTATTCAGATCAATGAGAAAATAAACAGTGATTCGTTTATAATGGGATCACCCACTCAGGTTCACCAGATATTGATGAATCTTTGTACGAATGCCTCCCAAGCCATGGAAGAAAGATGGTGGTATTCTTGAACGTCAGCCTGAATGATGTGACGATAGATAAAAAGCCATGAGCGATATCGGATTTAAACCATGGAGACTATATCGAGATTAAGGTATCGGATACAGGAATGGGCATATCTCCCAGAATATACACACAATTTTTGAACCCTATTTTACAACAAAAACTGTAGGTGAAGGAACAGGGATGGGTTTAGCGGTTGTCCATGGTATTGTTGAAAGCTATGGTGGCAAAATTACCGTTGACAGTACAATGGGTAAAGGAACCTGCTTTACAATTTATCTGCCCATATACTAAAAAACGAAAAATACATGATCAACTTTGAAAGAAGAGATTTACCTCTTGGCAATGAAAATATCCTGTTTGTCGATGATGAAGCCCCTATTGCTAAAATGGGAGGTAAGGTTCTTGAGAATCTGGGCTATATTGTTACAACAAGGACCAGTAGTGTTGAAGCCCTGGAATTGTTCAGGTCTAAGCCACAGGCGTTTGATTTGATTGTTACTGATATGACAATGCCAAACATGACCGGCGACAAACTGGCTGTTGAACTGATGAAAATCAGACCTGATATACCTGTGGTTTTGTGCACCGGTTACAGCAAAAAAATATCTGAAAAAAATGCAGCAGAAATTGGTATCAAGGCTTTTGTGTACAAACCCATTGTTAAAGCTGATTTGGCAAAAACGGTTCGAAAAGTATTGGATGAAGCAAATCGCTCTGAATAAGGATTTTTGAGATAGTAAAAAAGCCTCTGTCTTTTAAAGATTCTGCTATAGAAACGGTTTTTATAATCCCAGATCTTCATTTATTAATACAATTTTAGTTCTTTTTTTAGGGAAAGACTTTTGTGTGATTGTCCATGTATTACAGATCCTGGCGTTGCTTTTACATTCGGAACATACTCGGTTTTAATGCATGGAGTTTTCATATCAAGACGCATAACATTAGTTGGGGCAACAAAGTCTTTAATTCGAACCATAGCAGCTTCTATATCAGGAACAATTTTATTCCTACCAGTAAGAACCAGGACATTTTTTGGACCGAAGGTAAGGGCACCAACCCTGTTACCAATCATATCGAGATTAACAAGACATCCATCTTCAGTTATGGCATTAGTTCCAGTTACAAAGAGATCTGTTAAAAGTGCCTCTCGTCTTAGTTGTGTTTTCTCATCATCGGATAGAGATTTATCATATGTATCAAGAACCTTAAAATCTTTTTGATCTTTAATCGTATTATAAAGACCTGTTCCCACAAACGTCATGGAACCTCCCCATGATATACTTTTGATATCTATTGCCGGTATGATATTTTCTAAAACAATTTTTGAAGCATGCACTGAATTGTCAGCAATAAACACTACAAAATTATTTGACTCAAGTGACTCTTTTACATTTTCAAGTTTGAGTTTCCAAAAGTTATCAATCGGATTTTCCATTATTTTTTCTCCTTTTTTAGATTTGCCTTTCCTGTTTGGGTAAGTTGGTATTGATAATAATAAAAATTTTGGCTGGAAATAAAGTGTTTTTAAATTTATCATAAAAAAAATCAATCAATAGGGGGGAAAACAATGGCGATACATAGCTGTAGTAAGTGCAGTTTTAAAGCAAAATATGATAACAATCCAGAATCTTTTTTAGGCCGAATATGGAGATGGCATGCAAATTGGTGCCCTGGTTGGAAAAAATATATAACATCCCTTCCAGACAGTGAACGGGTTAAGCTGGCAAAAAAATATGATATGAAAAAGTATCAATAAACAAAGGAACAATATGCCGCCTAAAAACTTTAAATGCATGCAATGCAGCAACTGCTGTCTCAACCTCTGCCGGATTCATGATGTAAAACCAGAACATTGTCGAAAATATCCAAGATCAAGAGAACATGCTGAAGAAGCTGGGTGTAGAGGTTTTGAATAATTTGAAAGCGATTTAAATATCTATTCTTCTACCTGAAGAATGAAATTATCCAGCTCATGAAAATCCCTTGGGGGAACTTGTTGCACATTTGCCGATACTGCTTCCCATAAAGCTTGATGCACTCATTTTTTTATTCACATCCTTACTTTTACACTCAGGACAGGAAACATCTTTTTCTTCCCCTATGAAAACCAGCCTTTCAAAATCTTTTTCACATTTGTTGCATTTATATTCAAAAATAGGCATGGACCAATCCTTTTAAACCATAGTTTTTATTAAGTTTGTTAACTGGATAATAAGTATGTTTAATTTTTTATCAATAGAAGTTTTTGGTACAATGTGCTGGGTCAGTGCTGACCAAGCATTTTCGATTCAGTATTGTTGTAAGAATTTGTAAATATTACATATTTCAATAAAGATAGACAACGTTGTCAAGGTTTTGTGAAGATGCGGCTTTTTTATTATCAGCAATTCGTTTTCGTTCCTTGGCCGCATGTCTGGCCATTTTTTTTCGTTTTAAAGTGATTTCTGTATAAGCATCTAAAGACTGCCGACTGGCGTGGTCAGTATCCAGTCTCTTTTAACTCCTGCAAATCTTCAATCAGCAAAACTTCATCCCATTTGCTTTCAGCCACTTTTATTGTCAGACAGCCTGAATTTTGTAACCTGTTCCTGGGTCAGATTGTCCAGGACCGCAACGGGAACAGATGCCAGATTTAATTTTTTAGCCGCAAGGTATCTGCCCACACCGGTTATGATGATATTTGATTTATCAACAAGGATGGGTATATTAAATCCAAAATCTGATATTGATTTTGCAATTTGTTCAACCTGGCTTGCCGGGTGTTTTTTGGCGTTTTTTTCGTAAGGGAGGATCGTATCAATGTCCTGCATCTGGACTGTCAATTGTGTCAAACCCGCCTCCTTTTTTTTTATTTTTTGAATAAAAACTTTGCTTTTATACTAAAAAGTAGTATATTTTCCCCATGACATGGACGGTAACTATAAATAAAAAAGTTTTAAAAAGACTTCCAAAGATGCCAAAGAGTGTCCGCCAGTCACTTTTTCTGCTTGCCGGTGAAATCGAAAAAGCAGGTCCTGTCCGTGGTAACTGGGCAAACTACAGTAAACTTGGGAGCAACAGGCATCACTGTCACCTGAAAAAAGGCATCGCCACATATGTTGCTGTCTGGGAAGTGATAAACAAAACAATACGACTTGTGGAGGTAACATATGCTGGGACACATGAAAAAGCCCCCTATTAATGCAACTCTTGTATTTCATGGTCCTGCTGAAAAGCAGGAAGAAGCTGTCAGGCTTCTTAAAAAGCTTGGTTTCTCCAGGGCAGATAGTGATTCTATCCCCTGGGACCAGGCGTTTAATGAGTTTGCAGATAATAAAACCGGTACCTTCCTTGCGGGAGCAAGGCATAAAGAAAGGGATTGACCCAGGTTAAACTCTCTATCATGACAGGGATTCCCCAGAGACATATTTCTGAGATGGAACGAGGAAAACGCCCCATTGGAAAGAAAAATGCAAAAATTTTTTCCAAAGTGCTGGATATCGATTATAGGATGTTTTTGTAAAACATGCATGTTAAAACGCCTTGTCTTTTATGTCGCTGATCAAACGAGTAGTATTGAAGTTAATTGATTTGCTGTAAGTTTTTGTTGGAAAATCTTGCAACAAATCCGATAAATCTTCCGTATAAATATTCCTCTAGTTTATCATCTTTAATTAGTTTTTTTAATTCACTGCTTAGAGCCAGTTCATTATAGTCTTCCAGAACTTTTCGATTTAAAACGGTGATCTCAAAATGGTGAAGCCGTAATGCTTCGTATAAGGTTACATCGTCGTATTTTGTTGTAATGGTTGCATTAGACGATAAACCGGTAAAATCGATTATCTTTTGAACCAACTCAGGTGGATTGTTGGTATATATTCCAAGAGAATCGCCAGGTTCATAGCTCAGCTGATTCTTCCAGCGATAATTCTAAATGCCAAACTTCTTTACCTGAATTTCGTCCGGTAATTTTTCGTTTATCCAACACTTCGGCATAATATGGATTCAACTTATTATATTTTGACTTTTCTTTCGTCGAAATGATTTATTTCCAACAA
>CALODM010000010.1:7500-70049 GCA_942492125.1 uncultured Bacteroidota bacterium | reverse complement strand
GGTTTTGTGGTCATGGAATATGTTGCGGATCAACAACAATACGACTATCAGGAAGAAAAACACCGCCAGCAAAAAGCCGGCAAAGTGGATGAATTTCATCAGGTAGGTTTCACGCATACGGGCTTGTGGGGGTATATGCGGCATCCAAATTATACGGCAGAACAAAGTGTGTGGATCGTCTTCTATTTCTTTTCGGTAATTGCCACAGGTATCTGGCTCAACTGGTCGATAGCCGGGGCATTATTGCTGGTGCTTTTATTTAAGGGAAGCTCCGATTTCAGTGAGTCGGAATCTGCTAAAAAGTATCCGCTTTACGAAAAATATAGGAAGGAGGTGGGTCGGTTTATTCCGATAAAGAAGAAGTTTGAGGTTTCCGATTCAGAGGAAACAGCAACAAGTGTGGAAGGGGCCATTTGAGCCGAAAAATCATTGAATAATTTTGATTTTTATGTCCATCCCCGCCCCTGCCTAGCCAATACGGGGGCAGGGGGGCAGAATTATAAACAAATCTTTGACTCTGATAAATTCTCATTGATCTATAAAGGTAAAACATCAACTTCCCCATGCACACATTAAACCTTCAAGATTTTCCCTTAAAAACCTACGACAAACTCCGTTATGGCGACACCGATCGGCAAGGGCATGTCAACAATGCTGTTTTTTCGACCTTCCTGGAAACGGGCAGGGTGGAATTGTTGATCAACGCAGATCCAACGATACTTTCTGGAGGAGCAAGCTTTGTCATTGCATCGCTAAAATTAAATTTCATCAGAGAAATGAAATGGCCGGGGCAGGTAGATATCGGTACCGGCATAATCCGGATAGGATCCAGCTCCATCACCATCTACCAAAAACTTTTCCAAAACGGGGAGACGGTTGCTGATGCAGAAACTGTCATTGTACAGGTCGACGAAACCAACGGGCGAAGTAAACCATTGGGCGAACAAGCCAGGGAGACTTTGAGTAACTGGTCAATACAAAAAGAGGAAGGATAAATCAAGGGGTATTTGCGCAATAATCTATGCTAATTAAAAACCGGGGAAACAACCTGTGTGGCCAAAAGTTAAGCGGATACAACTCACCTTGAATTTTGCGTTACCTGGAATGGACATTCAATTTCAAACTAAACTCATTATAGCGATCGAGTAACATTATGAAGAAAATCTTCGCACTATTGATCCTGTTTTCTTTAGTCGGCCATTTTGCTTTAGCACAGTATTCCCTAAAAGGAACAGTGATCGACCACAATAGCAAAGCCCCCCTGGCCTTTGTAAACATTATTTTCAACGATGATACACAATCCGGCGTTGTAACGGATATTGATGGGAGGTTTGTTTTCAGTTCAGTATCTCCCCTGAGTACTTTGACATGCAGTTATGTCGGTTATGAAAAAACGACCGTAACCCTGGATGCTCAAAAACAGCAACAAGAACTGACCATTACGCTAAAAACCTCAGCGCTTCAGCTCAATGAAGTGGTCATCAGGGTCGGAGAAAATCCGGCCAACCGGATCATCCGAAAAGTCATCGAAAACAAGAGCATCAACAACCCGGAAAAAATTGCTTCCTTCCAATACAATTCTTACAACAAGGTTGTTTACGATCTTATGTTAAACGATAGTACTGATTCGGATTCTTTGATGATGAAAACTGCCCAACTATTCCAGGGAGGTCATATGCTGATCATGGAATCTGTCACGGAAAGGAAATTCATTCAGCCCGACCTGGATAATGAGACCATAATCGCCACCAAAGTCTCAGGATTTAAAAACCCGACCTTTGCCCCATTGGCCACCGATATCCAACCATTTTCTTTTTACAAAGAGATCATCACCATTTTCGATGTCAATTATCTCAATCCAATCAGTAACGGTAGCCTCAAAAAATATAATTTCCGTTTGGAAGACACACTTTATCAACAAAGAGATACCGTCTTCATACTTTCCTTCAGACCCAAAAAGGATAAAAATTTTGAAGGACTGACCGGACTCCTATACATCAATACCCACCAATATGCTATCCAGAATGTCATCGCAGAACCCTATGAAAAAGGAACGGTTGATATCAAAATTCAGCAGGAATACCAATTGATCGAGGAACAGCAATGGTTTCCGGAACAATTGAATTTTGAGTTGATCGTAGGAAAAACAGACACCGCCAATTCAAATTTCATAAGCGTAGGGGCCAACGGCAGAAGCTATATCAACAATATCGAATTACTTCCTGCCCTCAGAAGAAAAGACTTCTCTTCCGTGACGCTGGAAATACAGGACTCGGCCGCAAAAAAGGACAGCCTTTTTTGGCAGGATTCCAGAACGGAAAATCTGAATAGAAGAGAAATTACCACCTACCAGGTACTCGATAGCCTCGGACAGGAATTGAAATTTGATCGAAAGCTGGCATTGATTGAAAAAATTTCTCAAGGAAGAATCCCCGTCAGGTTTCTGGATATTGACCTTAGAAATTCCCTCGTGTACAATCCATTTGAAGGGTTCAGGCCGGGTATAGGCATATTCACTAATGACAAAATGTTAAAATCTCTGTCAATAGGAGGTTTTTTCGGCTACGGTTTGAAAGACCGTTTGTGGAAATATGGCGGAGAATTTATATTTACTGTCGATAAGGGTCAAGAACTGGAACTTAGGGGAAAACATCAGTACTCCCTGGTGGAAGCCGGGCGCTCCCAATTGAATTTTTTCAACAACAATATTTACGACTCCAGGAATCTGGTTGCCGGCCGAATGGATCGCATACGACAAAACAGCCTGACCCTCAATTTCAGAGCTTTGAAATATGCACAACTGGGCTTCACCCTGAATCATACAAAAACTACCCCCTTGTATGATTATGAATTCCAAACCGAAGCTTCAGAGAACATCAAAAATTACACCAACAGTGATTTAAATATCCGGTTGAGATTTGCCTTCAGAGAAAAACAGATCAATTCCTTCGGCCAACGGATGAGCATGGGCACCAAATACCCGGTAATTTATATCAATTTCTCCAGGGGCATCGAAGGCCTTTATGGCAGCCAGTTTGATTACAACAAAATTGAAGCAAGAATTGAGCAATCATTCCTGTCAAAAAACCTGGGCGAAACCAAAATCACTCTGGATGGCGGTTATATCGACAAGCCTCTTCCTTATGGATTGTTATTCTCAGGCGAAGGTAGTTTTGTACAGGGGGTACCAGTTATTATTGAGCAATATTTTCAAACTGCCGGCCCTTTCGAATTTCTGTCGGATCGTTATGTAAACCTCTTTTTCTCCCACAACTTCGGTTCCCTGCTTTTTCAGACCGATAAATTCAAACCACATATCTCCCTCCACCAGAATATGGGTTGGGGAACCTTGGAAAATCCAGCCGACCATCAATTTCTTGATTTCAAAACAAAGGAAAAAGGTTTCTTTGAATCGGGCTTGCAACTGGACAACATCTTCAAATTAAATTACCTAAACGTAGCCTACATAGGACTGGGAGGAGGTGTTTTCTACAGATATGGCTCCAATGCACATGAAAGTGTAAAGGACAATCTGGTTTTTAAATTGTCATTAATTGCCACCACGAAATAAGGAGTGGCTGGTGGCTGGTGGCTGGTGGCTGGTGGCTGGTGGCTGGTGGCTGGTGGCTGGTGGCTGGTGGCTGGTGGCTGGTGGCTGGTGGCTGGTGGCTGGTGGCTGGTGGCTGGTTTTAAAATTCATCCAAGTATTTTTTTGATTAATCATGTGAATCAAGGGTTGTAGGCTCTTACTTTGTAACAAAAAAAAACAGTTTGATCATTGAGCCGAGCAAAGTGAGGATCGGTGAGCAAAAAGCAAAGAACGGCTCACCGATTCTCCTTCACACTCGGCTCAATGATACTTATCTGCCTCGTAACTCAAAACACATCATTAGCAAATTAGATTAATTTCCAAAAATCAGTTCGAATCTGTCCTATCAGTTGGATCAGTGTTCCATTTGACCTAAATTTAAGCGTTGACGACCTCCTAAAGCCATTCAACCTTAAAAAATGAACGTAAAACCGATGCCTGCCAAACTTCTTCCTTTTTTGTTCACCATATTAATCATCATGGTTGCTTCCTGTGAAAAGGAAGATTCATTAGCCTATAAAGACCCGGATCTCCCAATCGAAGAGAGGATTGACGACCTGCTCGCCCGCATGACCCCGGAAGAAAAGTTCTGGCAACTTTTCATGATCCCGGGCGACCTCTCCGATGGTAAGAAAAGATACAAACACGGCATATTTGGCTTCCAGGTAGCGACGAAGGGTAAATCAGGTAATGAAGCAGAGCAGCTGTTGGATTATTCGGGTGGTGGCACAGCCGAACAAACTGCAGAACTGATCAATGAGATCCAAAAATACTTTGTCGAAGAAACAAGGCTGGGCATTCCCATCATCCCTTTTGATGAGGCCCTCCACGGACTTGTTCGCGAGGGCGCAACGGCCTTTCCGCAATCCATCGCGCTCTCAGCCACCTGGGATACTGCACTGATGAGTGATGTGGCGCATGCCATCACCCTGGAAACAAAATCCCGGGGTATCCGCCAGATCCTTTCGCCGGTACTGAATATCGCCCGTGATGTTCGCTGGGGCCGAACAGAAGAAACCTATGGCGAAGACCCCTTCCTCACCACCCAAATGGGACTTGCTTTCATTTCCCAATTTGAAAAAGCAGGTGTGATTACAACCCCCAAACATTTCGTTGCCAATGTAGGCGATGGCGGCCGCGACAGCTACCCTATCCATTACAATGAGCGCTTATTGGAAGAAGTCTATTTCCCGGCATTCAAAGCCTGTTTCCAACAAGCCAATGCCTGGTCGGTGATGACTTCCTACAATTCCCTGGATGGCCGACAATGTACTGCCAATGATTGGCTGCTGAATCAAAAGTTAAAAGACGAATGGGGCTTCGATGGCTTTGTCATCTCGGATGCCGGAGCTACCGGCGGTGCCAATGTTTTACACTTCACCGCAAAAAATTACGCTGAATCCACTGATCAGGCCATTGAAAACGGACTGGATGTGATCTTTCAAACGGCCTACGATCACCATCCACTGTTTTATGAAGCTTTCGAAAAAGGGATGATCGACCAAGCTGCTATCGACGAAGCAGTTCGACGGGTTCTCCGCGCCAAATTCAAACTGGGGTTATTTGAAAATCCTTATGTCAACCCGGAGGAAGCAGCTAATTGGAATGGTACCGAGGCACATAGGAACCTCGCTAAAAAAGCAGCACAGAAATCTTTTGTTCTGCTTAAAAACGAAGGTCAAACATTGCCTTTGAAAAAAAACTTAAAATCCATTGCCGTAATCGGTACTGATGCAACAGAAGCGAGACTCGGCGGATATTCCGGGCCGGGAAATAACCCTGTGAGCATAATGGAAGGAATTGTGGAGAAACTTGGAGAAACCTGCGAGATCATTTACACCCCTGGGTGCGGCAGGGAAGCACAAGCATTTACAACAATCCCGGGTGAGAACCTCTACTTTTATAATGACGGAAAAAAAACATCTGGCCTACAGGGTCATTATTACAACAATATCAAGCTGGAAGGGAAACCTGCTCTATCCAGGATTGACCCAACCATTGATTTTCGGTGGACACTTTTCTCCCCGGACCCCGAAAAAATCAATTACGATTTTTATTCCGCCCGGTGGACCGGAAAACTGCTCGCTCCGGAAACGGGCAATTTCGACATCGGACTGGAGGGTGATGACGGCTACCGGCTCTACATCAACGACGAACTGATTATCGATAACTGGCAAAAACAGACCTACCGGACCATCACAAAACCTTTCTATTTTCAAAAAGGAAAGGAATATGACCTGAAAATCGAATTTTACGAAACCACCGGTAATGTCTGGCTGAAATTGATCTGGAATGTCGGTGTAAAAACCAACTGGCAAAAAGCAATACAGGAAGCGGTCAACATTACCCGACAAAGTGAACTCGGCATTGTGGTGGTTGGTATTGAAGAAGGAGAATTCAGGGACCGGGCCAAACTTTCCCTGCCCGGCCACCAGGAGCAATTGATCAAACAGGTGGCTGCCACCGGAAAACCTGTCGTGGTTTTACTGGTAGGCGGAAGTGCCATTACCATGAACGAGTGGATCGATGAGGTGGATGCCATAATTGACGTCTGGTATCCAGGGGATGCCGGTGGTCATGCCGTGGCAGATGTTCTGATGGGGGATTACAATCCTGCCGGGCGATTACCGATCACTTTCCCGATACATGAAGGGCAGCTTCCATTGTATTACAACCACAAACCTACCGGCAGAGGTGATGATTACCTCAACCTCACGGGCAAACCTTTATTTCCTTTTGGTTACGGCTTAAGTTATACGACTTTTGAATACAGTGATTTGGCTTTTGATCAAATTACCATTGCGAAAAAAGAAAGCACCACCGTTCGTTTCAAGGTGACCAATACCGGGGAATACGATGGCGACGAAGTAGTACAATTGTATATCAGGGATTTGTTTGCTTCTGTAGCCAGGCCGGTAATGGAATTAAAGGGTTTCCAGCGTATCCATCTGAAACAAGGCGAGACCAAAGAGCTGACATTCGACATTACCCCTGAACGACTGACCATGCTCAATGAAGACATGAATCGGGTTGTAGAACCCGGCGAGTTCAGGATCATGATTGGCGCTTCTTCCAACGATATCCGGCTGAGGGGGATTTTGGAGGTGGTGGAATGATATTAGCCAATATTTATGTAAATTGTTGCCATTATTTCACGCCAAAATTTAAAATGAAAATGAAAAAATTGTTCCTGCTTCCCTTCCTCCTGACAATTAACCTGCTGCTCTATGCTCAAACTTTAGCCATCACAGAATTTGGAGACACCGTGTACATTTATGACAATGGCACCTGGAGTTTTGAAATAGAGGAAGATATGCCGGCATTACCCGGGCTGGTCGATTTCCTGGATATTGAATTGACTATTGACACCCTCCACGAACCACAATTCGTTACCGATAATGCCAATAAAGAAGTAAGAAACTTACAGGAACAATATTTTATCAAATACGACGGATCCAAATGGAAAAGAGTACCTCCTGCCTCTTTGAATGAAGATGCCGAATTTGCCTTCCAGTCCAAAACGGAAGATATATGGTGCGTTGTGATCTGGGAAGAAACGGTCATTGACAAAGAGGCTATATTCAAGATCGCGAAAAATATGATGGAAGAAAATGTCGGATCTCCGGTAAAAATCGTCCAATCAGAAGTCAGGACCGTCAATGGAAGCGAGGTACTTCACGGAGTTCTGGCAACAGACTTTTCGGGCATAAAATTCCATTTTGACACTTATTACTATTCGGACGATCGTGGCACCATACAATTCACCACCTGGACCAGTGATGCCCTGTGGGAAAGAAGCAAGGATAAAATTGAGGAATTACTCAACGGGCTGCATATTGTCATACAGTAATGCCCATCGACAAACCAGTAAGACAATCATGAAGATAAAAGGCATCGTCGTAGCAGGCCACGGTGTCGCCTCCGGAAAAGGAAATGACCCGAGATATCCGGAAGGCACCCTGGCCCTGCAAAAACCATACTTTGCTAAAGGCGGTCTCCATCTGGATGAATTCTACCGGGGAACGATCAATATCGATATCGCCCCTGCCACCTTTGTCATTAAAAAAGGAAAATACTTTTTCAAAAATATCCCATGGTCCGATTACATCCCACCGGAGAATTTCTATTTTTTTGATGTGGCGGTATTGATCAGTCATCAACGTCATGACGGTCTGATCTACATGCCAGACCCCGCTACCAAAACCGACCATTTGCAAAACCCTTCCGTCCTGGAAGTTATGCTGCGACAAAAAGTTGACGCGATCAAGACCGGACAGTCTCTCTTTTTAGAAATTGATGATGAACAATTGGATATTTCACAAACTTCAAATTGACATCCCTTTTTCTCCCGAAATAATAACATTCAAAGGGACGCCTTGAAATTGACTCAACTTTCCTACCACTTGCTTGTTAATTTCCCTGCAATCGCCTACTTTGCATCTATTCAATATCTCTTGGAAGCAGAAAGAATGGTTGATCAAATAAAAAAAGAAATAAATAAGATCCTAAATCTGCCTCAACATTTATTTGAAGAATTTTGGGACAAGCTAAAACCTTTGGAAATATCAAAGGGAAAATTTTTTCTGTCAGAAGACCATTTTTGTAAAAAAATTGCACTCGTAGTTAAGGGTACATTTTATTCCTACTATCAAAAAGAAGGGGAGGAAATAATAGAAGATTTTTGCCTTGAAGGATGCTTTTTGGCCGACTACCCGTCTTTCATCAATGATATTCCTGCCCAGAAGAATTTTAAAGCAACCGAAAACTCGCGGTTGCTTACCATTTCGAATACCGAATTAAATCAACTGTATCAAAAAGATCCTTTATTTGAGAAAGCTGGCAGACTAATGGCAGAGTATTTGTTCACACAATGGGAGTTAAAACTACGAGATACTATTTTTTTATCTCCAACTGAACGATATATAAAGGTATTGAATACCCGACCAGAAATTTTACACAGAGTGCCACAATATTTGATTGCTTCTTACCTGAATATCACACCTCAATACTTAAGTCAAATCCGTAGAAAAATCATTTCTTAAACTAGTTGAATGAAATTGAATAGAGAAGCCCCTTTTTTTGCATTAAAAAGATGAAGCAGATTTCTTTAATATTATTATCAACTCTATTCTACGGACAAATTATGGCACAAAATGCAATTGTATTTACTTCGGCAAAAGAATTAGCTGTGAAAATCAGGACAGGCGAGCTTAGCTCTTACGAAGTGGTTTCAGCTTTTTTTAAACAAATGGAAGAACAAAACGAAACTTATAACGCGGTAGTCTTAATTGATAAAGAAAACGCACTTGAAAAAGCGAGACAAGCGGACTTAGCCTTGGCCAATGGCGAAATATGGGGGAAGCTGCACGGTGTTCCAATTACGGTAAAAGATAATTACCGAACAAAAGGATTAACCACGACTGCGGGTTATGAGCCGTTGAAGCATTACATCCCAAACGAGAATGCGGAAATTGTCAAATTATTAATTGCTGAAGGTGCCATAATTATTGGAAAAACCAACCTGTCTGTTTTGGCAATGGATATGCAGGCAGATAATCCTGTTTTTGGACATACCAATAACCCCTGGGATACTACCAAAACCAGCGGCGGCAGCAGTGGCGGATGTGCAGCCGCTTTGGCCACAGGAATGACTCCACTTTCTTTCGGAAACGATTTGGCTGGTTCAATCAGACTACCATCAGCCTATTGTGGAGTTTATGGTTTCAAGCCATCTTTTGGCGTTGTTTCCTTACAAGGAATTCAGACAGACCCTAAAGAAAAAGTCAACGGACTAAAATCCCTGGCAGTCGCTGGACCATTGGCACGCAATATCGATGATTTGGAATTGGCTTTGAGTGTCATTGCCCAATCTACCAATGAATTCAGAAAACTTGTTCCCTTAAACCCGGATAAGGAAAAAGTTAACATAAAAGATTTAAAAATTGCCTGGGCAGATGAATTCGGAGGGGTTCCTGTTAATGAAGAAATCAAAGAAGCAATTGAAAAATTTACTCATGAACTGGAGAAAGCAGGCGCTACCGTAGTAAAAGTAACACCGGAAATTAATTTCCTACAGGCATGGAAAACGTGGGGAAGTTTTGTCGGGATGCAGGGAGGTTACAATACTTCAAATTTTATAAAATGGTTGGGATTGCCTTTTACCAGGGGCGTCCTCAAAGATGTTCCAATGCACCAAAATATTGTAAAACCAACTTCTGTTGAAAAATATATGGTTGCACTAAACAGCCAGGACTCCGTAATTACTCAACTGGAAAATTTCTTGCAGGAATACGACATTTTCATCTGCCCGGTGAGTGCTGTTACAGCATTTGATCACCATACACCCAGCAAATCATACGGCAATTTCAATATTTACAATACCCCTTTGGACGTTAACGGAGAGGAGATTCATTATTATATGGCTACACAAGCTTATACTACTCCGTTTACGTTGACTGAAAGCCCGGTATTAACTATTCCAATATCTTTAAACAGCAAAAACCTCCCAATAGGAGTTCAAATAGTCGGAAAGAGGTATGGCGATTACAGACTATTGAACATAGGAAAGGAATTGGACAAATTTGGGGGAGAAATTATGTACCCATTAGAGAAAAAGTAAAAAATTCCCTGTTGAGGTAAGTATTGGAAGCATTGAAAAAGAAGCATAACATTACAGGTGACGCCTTGAAGCTGTCTTGAAGCCCTTGGTCGAATAATCAGCCCGGTTGATAAAACTATTCTGGCAGGAGCAGAACAACGTGCTATATTGCCGGAATATTTATTTACCAAAACCTTAACCCATGAAAGCTGTTGTCCTTTCAAAATTCGGCTCCACACAAAACCTCCAGATCAAAGAAGTTCCCAAACCTGTTCCAAAGACAGAGGAGGTTTTGATCAAAGTCTATGCCTCAGCTGTCAATGACTATGACTGGAGTATGGTCACTGGCCGCCCTTATGCTTACCGGTTATTGTACGGTATTTTCAAACCACGCAACCCCATTCCAGGCATGGAATTATCCGGCGTGATCGAAGCTGTCGGGGAGGAGGTAACATCCTTTAAACCCGGAGATGCTGTGTATGGGGATATTTCAAATTATGGCTTCGGCAGTTTTGCGGAATACATCTCTATCAATGCAAAGGCGGTAATAAAAAAACCGGCAGCCATGACTTTTGAAGAAGCTGCTACCATTCCTCATGCAGCCTTGCTCGCTGTTCAGGGACTGATAGAATTGGGCGGTATACAAAAAGGACAAAAGATCCTGATCAACGGTGCAGGAGGAGGTGTTGGTACCTTTGGGCTGCATATCGCCAAAATGTATGACGCTGAAGTGACGGGTGTTGATACCGGCGACAAACTCGAAGGCATGAAAGCCTTAGGTTATGATCACATTATCGATTACAAAAAAGAAGATTTCACCAAAAACGGGCAGCAATATGATCTGATAATCGACGCTAAAACGACCAGGCGCCCATGGGCCTATACCCGATCTTTAAAACCGGGAGGTAAATACGTCACCGTCGGTGGCACCCCCGGCAGGCTGATTCAGCTGGCCCTGGCAAAACCGTGGATTTCCAGGTTCACCAGCAAAAGCGTCCAGATCCTCATGCTTAAATCGAATGAGGGACTTGAACAGATTCACGATCTTTTTGAGGCGGGTAAGGTAAATACGGTCATCGACGGGCCTTACCCCCTTGAGGAAACCCCCATGGCCATCCAGCGTTTTGGAGATGCTGTTCATCACGGGAAAATTGTGGTTCAGGTGTATGTCCCAGATCAGAATGGTTTGTAACCACTCCTTTGACCTCATATATTGAAGGTGATAAAACAGTAAAACTGGAGATCACTTGAGTTTTTTAGAAATAAATCCTTAATTTTAATCTGGTATAATAACCTTTTACAAATGGAAAATAAAAAAATTCTTATCTATGGGGCAAGCGGCTATACGGGCAAGTTGTTGGCAAAACATTTAGTCCATAAAGGCCTGAGACCTGTTCTTGCCGGAAGAAGCAGCAAGGTAGAACAAATAGGTCAGGAGTTGAATTGCCCAACTCGAATTTTCTCCACCGAAGATGCTGCGGATCATCTTGCTGACATTGATGTATTGGTCAATGTGGCGGGTCCTTTCTCCGCGACCCAGGATGGACTCATCAGAGGATGCCTCCGAACAAAAACGCACTATCTAGATATTGCTGGAGAATTTGCCGAAATGGAGCAGGCTTTTAAGTACCATTCAGAAGCGCAACAAGCAGGTATAGTTATACTCCCGGCGGCCGGATTTGGGGTCGTACCCACAGATGTTGCGGCAAAAATAGCTGGTGACCAAATTGAAGATCCTACGCAATTGACCATAATTTATGCTACCGTAGGTGGTGCATCCCGGGGAACACTTAAAACCGTCCTGAAGGATATCCAAAAACCCGGACATATCCTTAAAGAGGGTAAATACCAAAAAGCCCTGCCAGCTCAAAGCGAGCTAAAAGCTGACATTCTTGACAAATCTTTTAAGGCAGTATACAATCCATGGCGGGCAGATTTATTTACGGCCCATAAATCTACAGGGATAAAAAACATTGAGACCTACTCCGAATTTCCGGGTTTTGTGGTCAGCATGATGAAAGGAAAATTGAACTGGCTCCGAAACTTAATCCTCAAACGACTGATTAATTTTCTACCTGAAGGTCCTTCTGAAAAAGCACTGGCCAAGGGAAGCACCTATGTGAAGGCTATAGCAAAAAATGATCGTGGGGAAATGGGTATCGTTGAGCTTAAAGGACCGGAAGCCTATCGATTTACCGTACTGAGCATCCACAAAATGATAAATTTGATTTGGGGAGCAATAGATGAAAAGGGATATCTTACTCCTTCCATGTTGGGGACTGACTGGATTTTTGCAGTGGAGGAGATTGACATAAAAGTTCTACCGCAATCGTAAGCTAACCAGAGATATGTACATTTTTTAACAATACCCCAGGAATAGGCCTGTTGACTCATTGACTGATTAATGGACACCTAAAATACATTCCACTTTTATAATGAAACATCTCAAATTCACTATCGTATTTTTTCTACTTTGCCAGTTTTCTTTCGCTCAGGTTTATATAGAAAAACAAACCCGACACCGGTTTGCACAATTAACTCTGGGAATTGACTACCAGACAAACCATAAAGGATCATCCACTTTCCTGAATTCGACCGGAGGAATACAGTCTTTGGACCTTACGGGGGTTGCATAGATCCAGATTTCTTATTGGAGGGACCCACTTTTGGGGACATGCAGACTTTTACATCGCCATTCCGCTTTTTAGCCCGGTTTTAAAAAAGAACAACCAGGAAGTTACCTATTACAGTGGCGTGGAAACCGTTTTTAAATTTTATCCATGGCGGGTAAAACACAACAAAGTCAGGCCTTTCGCGGGCATTTCCCTTTCCTCCTATTATTTTGAACAAAATAATAATAACCTGGAATACGGCAACGGACCAGACCTCAACCATACCTCATTTCCCCTGTTAGGTGGGTTGACCTATAACTACAGGCAACATCTTTTCGAAGCCGGCCTTACCTGGAACTATGCCAACAAACAGGATTATTACATTTCCAGGACTGATTTAAGGGAAATAGACACCCCTCCCTTGTACTTTTGCGTTTCCTATAAATACATGTTGGAAACAACCTTAAGTGCTGAAAAAGACTGGGAATCTGGCCGAACGGCTGAGGTGACAAAAATACTTGCCGACAGGAAACAGTTGAATAACTTTTACTTCGGAGTCGGTCTTTCTTCTGCTTTCTGGCTCGGCGATAATAGTTACAATGACAACCAATGGCCTTTCATTGAACGCTACAGTACCGCTTTAATGGCAGATTTCACGCTGGGGTATTATTTCCACCAACCTGATTTAAATATAGCTATGGGGTATCGGAGTTATTCATCCGGAACAAATACCTACGGTGTAGTCCAGAGTGCCAAAAGAAGATCTTTGGTTTTCGAGGTTACTAAATTTTTATTTGACTACCACGGTTTTGCACCCTTCCTGGGTCCGGCGGTGAGCTACGAAAATCTATCTTTTAAGGAATCTTTTGAAGGACAACTGACTCAGGATATTTCAGATAACCAATGGAGTTATGGGCTGACTTTTGGATGGGATATCCGCCCAAACAGGATACAGAGCTGGATACTAAGAACAAATTTGAGGTGGTTCCCTGACCTCCAGCTGGATGTTAATGATAATGACTCCGTCAACTTTAACAATATTGAGTTCAATTTCATTCAGCTAATTGTTTATCCGGGGAGAATGTTTGGCGGAGATTGAAGGTAAGGCCGTGGAATTTATGTACCGATATTTGCAAGTTGGGGTAAGCGGATATAAATCCCTGCAAAACAAGAATTTCATTCTGAGAAATTGGCCTAAAAAATTAGTTATGACATCATTAAGTAAGAAAATATTATTGATTGCCTTTAGTCTTTTTGGCTCTATATCTTTAACTGGTCAAATTGATAAAAAAACCGCCCCCGCCCCCACCCCCGCCCCCGCCTCCAATTGAAAAAGTCAGGCCAATATTTATTAAAGTACCAAATATGCCCAGGTTCCCAGGATGTGAAGGGTTTTCAGGGACGGATAGAGAAAAATACGTATCTTCAGTAAGTGAATAAAATAAAAAATATCATATTGAATACATGACTTTACCTTGTAGATTTACTATGTTTTGCCATAGTTACCTATTGAAGCAAAACGGGAAGATTGTATCGAGTAAAAAGATGATAGTCAGCAAGCAATAACTGCTTATAACAAAGTGCAGAATTAATATCCACTAATCACGGCTACTGCCTTTGCACACTGAAATCATTGGATTATAATCATTTTAATACGTTGATTAAATATGCTCACGAACATCAAGAAACACAATTGGCAAATAGAAAACACTTATACAAAATTACCGGCAGCTTTTTTTACCCTTCAACAGCCAGTGCCGGTAGCGAAGCCAGCAATAGTGTTTTTTAACGAAAGATTGGCTAATGATTTGGGTCTCGGATTTTTAAATGAGGAGGAAGAAAACATTGCCGGATATTTTTCAGGAAACAAGATACCTGAGGGAGCTCAACCTTTGGCACAAGCATATGCCGGGCACCAGTTTGGCCACTTTACCATGTTAGGCGATGGCAGAGCCATTTTATTAGGCGAACAGATTGATCCAAGGGGTAAAAGATTCGACATACAATTAAAGGGCTCTGGGCAAACACCTTACTCCCGTCGTGGCGATGGCAGGGCAACCCTGTATTCCATGCTGCGCGAATATCTCATTAGTGAATCCATGTACCATTTAGGCATTCCCACCACCCGGAGCCTGTCGGTAGTTTCAACCGGAGAGAAGGTTTACCGCGAAGAGGTACACAACGGGGCTGTGCTGACGCGTACGGCAAATAGCCACATTCGTGTGGGTACCTTTGAGTATGCTCGTAGATTTTGTTCTGTAGAAGATTTACGAGCGCTTACGAACTACACCATACAAAGGCATTATCCAGCAATAACGGATACGGACAATCCTGCCCTTGAACTGTTAAAAGCTGTTATGCATAAACAAATAGATCTGATGGTTAATTGGATGAGGGTCGGATTTATCCACGGCGTTATGAACACCGACAACATGAGCATAGCAGGCGAGACCATTGACTATGGCCCATGTGCATTTATGAATGCCTACAACCCGAGGACCGTTTTTAGCTCAATTGATACCCGCGGCCGCTATGCCTTTGGCAACCAACCCTATATTGCACAATGGAACTTAACCGTCTTTGCCAGTGCCCTGTTGCCCATAATTTCAGAAAACCAGCAAAAAGCCGTGGACCTGGTTAAGGAAGTTATAGAAGGATTTAAGGAAAAATTTACCAAAAAATGGTACGCCATGATGTATGGCAAGCTTGGCATTCTGAATCCCAAGTATATGGATAAAGAATTGGTAGATGGACTACTCTCGTTAATGGAAACCAGCAGGGCGGATTATACACAAGTATTTTTGGCCTTACAACAAAAAAAAGAACCTGATGGGCCCCTTTTTAAACTAGAGGAATTTAGAGGTTGGATGCAAAAATGGAAAAATACACATCCGGGGGACGAGCGTAAAGCGCAAAGCCTAGAAATAATGAATAAAGTAAACCCCAAAGTTATCCCGCGCAACCATTGGGTAGAAAATGTTCTGGAGGCTGCAGTGGAAGGCAATATGACTCCCTTTAAGCAATTACTGGAACAACTCTCGAAACCTTACGATAATCATCCCGATGAACTGCAATTTCAACAAATACCTCAAGGC
Organism: uncultured Bacteroidota bacterium; assembly: GCA_942492125.1. GTDB lineage: Bacteria > Bacteroidota > Bacteroidia > Chitinophagales > Saprospiraceae > BCD1. Next base: position 54,155 of record CALODM010000010.1, on the reverse strand, counting down.
TTCGATACAGGTTATCAGACTTTTTGCGGAACATGAAATAATTTGTCCAAATTTAAGTGAAATACATTTGTTACTGCTTGCACATAAAACATCAGAAAAAACAACACAAAAATGATAAAAAAATATTCCTGTGGGTTTTCGCTGTCTTTATGGCCTTGGCTGCTATGATCTATCAAAGAAGTACAGGTCCTACTTACGAGTATAAAGGTTATTTGGAGCATGCCGGAGAAAAATACAACTATGAACTATTGCGCTCTCAGGAAACAACCGAAGGAGCAAAAATTCAAATACCCTATTTTGAAGGTGCTAATTACACCGCATCATTGCATTACAAGCGCTACCAAACCAAGTATTCTGTCACAAGTGTAGATTTTACGGATAATAAAATGCTCATCATGTAGGTTGTCTGGACATTGGCGCTGGCTATCATTGGTTTCAAACCCAAAAAGAAGGAGAAAATTAGTAGAGCGGCGGTATTGACAGCTGCAGTAGTAATGACGGTGGTTTATTTGATTCCCCATAGTATGGGAGGGTCCACACTTGATTATGATCAGGTGGATAAGGGAATAGACCCAAAAGAAGCTATTAAACCAGGGGCTGAAAAAGACTGATATATTCAAGAAAAACCAAAATCAATAAAAAAAGGTCATATTGAATACATGGCTTTGCATTGTAGATTTATCCGGAAATTTTGGAAAATACCAACCTCGGGATAAAGCCACTTTTGCTTAAGGAATCCATGTAAACAATATGACCGTGTTATTTACGTCATAAAATATAACTAACAGATCTCGATCAAAGTCTGTTTCGTCATCTTTAGATCCAATCCCAATTCCTCCATCTTCAACATTAAAGTATGGAGTTTGAGGTTATTGGGCTGCTTGAGCTCCAGATGTCCGTATTCGTTCCATTTCACTTCTTTCGGATCCAGCCCAATTTTTTCAATGGCCTGGAAAACCAATTGCTGAAGCGCTTCATTATCTATATTGGGTTTTTTCTCACATACCGCTTTTTGCGTAAATGTATCTGCAACTGATATTATCATGATATTTAATTTTTGTGTTAAAAAAAAATCGGGTGATCTATATGAAGTTATACAAGTTCTTTTTATTCATTTACTACTCTCCTTGTCCCAGGGAGAATCCTCGCCTGCCATCAAACTCGTACAGGTTTTCTGTTTTGATCACATCAAAACCTTGTTCGGCCAAGGTACTCAACAGGAGCAATATACGCTCATAGGAAACCTTGCAGTAAACTGGCGGAGAGATAGCCGTGTCAGCCTCTTCAGCGACAAAGCGACAACGCCAGTGATCTGTACAATAAGTTTGTTCCATACCGTCCGGATAAACCTTTACCCCACGATTGGTGATCATTTTGAGTTTCATTCCTTTAGCTCCAAGATTGGCTAATTTGCTTCCAATGATATTCGGATCAGATCCCTGCCAGTCAATAAAAACGTCTATTCCCACCAACGTTTTGGTCATTTGAGTACGCTTATATTCCCCAATGGTGATCTGACCGCTGCCTTTTGTCAATTCACTTGCTTTTAACACTTTGGGGTGTGCTCCAATTCGGGTAATAATGGCTTCAGCAAACTCCGAGGTTGACACCCTCTTTTTACTCCATCCTTCTTTGTAGATATCGGCTGTATGAATACCATCCTCAATGGTCGCCAGCCAGGCATTCTTGACCTTGTCGGCAATCTCTGTTTGTCCGATATGGGCAAGCATCATGACCGAAGCGTTGATAAGGCCTGATGGGTTGGCAATATTTTGTCCGGCAATATCGGGAGCAGAACCATGAATGGCTTCGAACATGGCCATTTCTTTGCCTATATTGGCGGAACCGGCCAAACCTACTGAACCGGCAATTTCTGCCACGATATCAGAAATGATATCTCCGTATAAATTGGAGGTCACCACCACATCATACTGCTCAGGACGGGCTGCTAACCTTGCGGCACCAATATCAATAATTTGGGTTTCATTCTCAATGTCAGGATATTCGCGGGCAATCTCATCAAAGACCCGGTGGAATAACCCGTCGGTCAGTTTCATGATATTGTCCTTTACCATACAAGTCACCTTCTTTCTGCCATAAGCCCTGGCATATTCAAATGCATAACGGACTATCTTTTCTGATCCCGGGCGGGTGATCAGCTTCAGGCATTGTACAACATCATGGGTCTGCTGATGCTCTATGCCCGCATACAGATCCTCTTCATTTTCCCGAACGATCACCACATCCATTTTCGGATGTCCGGTGGAGACAAAAGGATCCATAGCACTCACCGGTCTTACATTGGCGAATAATCCCAATGACTTACGGAGAGTTACGTTCAGACTCTTGTACCCCTTTCCCTGGGGAGTGGTGATAGGCGCCTTGAGGATAATCCTGTTGCGATTGATGACTTCCCAGGCTTTCTTATCGATACCCGCGGAATTTCCGCTTAAGTACACCTGCTCTCCTAGATCAATGAATTCCGGCTCTATATTGGCTCCAGCAGCTTCAAGGATACGCAGAGTGGCCTTCATGATTTCCGGACCAATACCATCTCCATGGGCTACGGCAATTTTAACAGCCTTTTGGATATTGGTGTGTGATTTTTGTTGTAACTGAATATTGCTGCTCATTTTATGTGTTTATTTTTATAGTTGATTGATTATTTTGATTGTCTGTTTTCGAGAGAAACCTTAAAACCGTGGTTGACTATGGCTTCGCTCGTTTTCCTCCCCGGAAGGGCCTTGTCTAAAACTTTTGAACAAATGCCGTTCTAACTCCGGGCTTCTGTGAAATCTGTAATTGTTATCTGCCTTCGCTTATAATTTGACGCAAAAGTCTGTTATTTTTATCATAAGTGAAAATATATATATTTTATGATAACTATAAATTATTTTTATAGTTGTATATTTGTTCAGCTCAAGCCCTTGCCAGTCAAGGGATAAACTAAAAAAAGGCATAACAGATTTGGAAAATAGCAAGTATGACGAACAGGCTATTTTTATGTATTAACGATAGTAATTACAAATGACAGCGTTCAAATTTTACATAAAACGAGACAATCTTAACCTATGAATTTTACTTTACACCAACTACAGCTTTTCCTTGAGGTAGCTCGTCATCAAAACATCACCAGGGCCGCCGAAGAATTGTATATGACGCAACCTGCGCTTTCCATACAACTCAAAAACTTCCAGATGCAATTCGACATTCCACTTACGGAGCGAATCGGTAAAAAGCTTTATTTAACCGATTTTGGAAAATCGGTTGCCCAGATCGCCGAAAACATCTTAAGGGAGGCAGAGGCAATCAAATACAAAACCAAAGACTATGAAGGATTACTAACAGGTAAGCTCAGGATTTCGTCAGCCTCAACAGGTAAATATGTGATGCCCTACTTTTTGAGCCAGTTCATACAAAAACACCCCGGGATCGACCTGAGGCTGGATGTTTCCAACAAATCTATTGTGATGAACAATCTCCAGAACAATCAGGTGGATTTCGCCCTGGTCTCCGTGGTACCGGACAAGGTCGAAGCCAATGAAGAAATATTATTGGAAAACAAATTGTACCTGGTAGGCAACAATCAAAAATTCATCAAGAACCGCCCGCTCATTTTCCGGGAAGAAGGTTCTGCCACCCGGGGAGCAATGGACACGTTTCTTAAAAACACTTCAAAACGAAAAAGTATTCAGCTGACTTCCAATGAGGCTGTTAAACAAGCGGTGATCGCCGGTCTGGGGTATTCTATTATTCCGCTGATAGGTATAAAAAATGAATTGTATAATCAAGAATTACATATTATTCCATCCAAAGGACTTCCCATTACTACTCACTGGCGGCTCATCTGGTTGAAGAACAAAAGACTTTCACCCATTGCCGCAGCCTATCTGGATTATATCCGGCAAGAAAAAGAAAAGATCATCTCAGAACACTTCGACTGGTACTCTAATTTCGAATTGGGCGACCTGAATTAGTCTCGTTCTTCAGGTTGGTTAAGTTATTCCTTTCGACCTAATTACCCTTGATAAACGGTACAGCTAAAATCTCCTTTTCGGATTCAATTTTAATGAGGTACATCCCTTCCGGCAATGTATTGACGCCTACTTTAGCGTCCCGGTTTGTTATCCTTCCCGAGGATACCTCCTTGCCTTGTGCATCATAGATTTGATAAACCGCTCCGGAGATTTGGGTATCAGCCTCCATATTGATAAAATCTGTGACCGGGTTGGGAAATATCTTGAAATAAGCAATGTAAAACTACATTATTATGCCTGTACCAGCCAAATTAATTTCATTTCTTCTGACGACCCCGTAAACCACGAGACAAAATGGTGCGTTAGGATTATTGTTGCATTTTCATAAAAGGTTTGTATGTAACGAAAAACCTTTGTACCTCCCTAAAATTTATTAAATTTACTAGCGAGGGAGATTTTCCGCTTAGTGCTCATTCAAGGTCACGATCAAAAAAAATACGATGACAACTGTTACTTTACCACATATAAATGCATACCACTTTGGCATCCTGATGCTATTGGTAATGATATGCGCCAGCTGTGCACCCAACAAGATATTTCACACATCAGAAAATATTCAACAACTTCCTTTAGAAACTTACCTTGAAACTTTGGAACAGGATACCAATCATTATCTGATAGATGTGCGGACAGCCCCGGAATATAAAAAGCAACATTTAGAGGAAGCGACCAATATTAGTTTTGTCAATTTCAAATTCAAACGAGAACTCGATAAGCTGGATCGGGATAAAACTGTTTTTATTTATTGTGAAACTGCCCACAGAAGTCCGTTTGCCGCTAAGAAATTAAGCAAAATGGGCTTCAAAAAAGTGATCGATTTGGAAGGAGGATACAGATCCTATCGCAAAAAAGTTCTTAAGGAAAACGCACGGGAAACTTCAACAGAAGATTAATCCTGCCTAATCATTCAAGGTGATGCCTTGGCATACCATTTCATCAAGACCTGCTAAATTGAACAACAAAAACCAAAGTGGACAATTATGAGTAGAAAAATGACCACCGACGAGCGTATTGCAAAAATGACATTCGCCTCTGTTTATCCGCATTATGTTACAAAGGTTGAGAAAAAAAGCAGAACAAAAGAAGAGCTGCACCAGGTAATTAAATGGCTAACCGGTTTTGGAGAAAAAAAACTGGAAAACCTCATAGAAGAAAAAGTAACATTTGAAGAATTCTTTAATAAAGCTTCCCTAAACCCCAATGCCCAGCTCATTACCGGTGTAATCTGCGGCTATCGGGTGGAAAATATCGAAAATCCTTTGACTCAACAAGTAAGGTACCTGGACAAATTGGTAGATGAATTAGCAAAAGGGCGCAAGATGGAGAAAATATTGCGCGTTGCCTAAATCCCAAATTATTTCTGAAAATCATCCCTTAAGGTACCCCTCGAAATGTCTCAGTAAACAAAACCCTGGAATTCAAGTTTACTAAGCAGGACAATCAATTCATAAACATAAAGACCATAAAAATGATATTCAAAAAATTACCAGCACTCTTTCTAATGCTTTCCATCAGCATGATGGCATTCGCGCAAAGTCCGCAGAGGACAGAAATCATGCCCCCTAAAAACTTTAAATTTCGCGGAGTGGCCGAACTTGGCTTCCTTGGGGTATTGGACCATAAAATTCAGTTCAGCAATAGCGGAACTTATTTTGACTATAGACAAGACGGCGGGCAGGATGTCCTGTTTCCGGTGAGCAGGCTTTCCCTTGAACTCGACTTTAAAAAGCGAAATACCCTGATCCTGCTTTACCAGCCATTGCGTCTGGAGTCCCAGGTATTGCTCAACGAGGACCTGGTGGTAGATGATCTGGTATTCCCGGCATCCACCAGTGTAAAACTGTTGTACAACTTCCCCTTTTACCGCGTCAGTTATCTCAGGCATCTAAGGATGAAAAACGATAAAGTGTCTCTCGCCATTGGAGGTTCTCTGCAAATCAGGAATGCGACTATTTCTTTCGAATCAGCCGATGGCAACCTATACAGAACGAACAGAGATATCGGGCCGGTACCGGCACTGAAAATCCGCGGGAAAGTACAACATAACCCATGGGTTTATACAGAGGTGGAAATAGACGGAATATATGCCCCCATCAGTTACCTGAATGGTAGTGACAATGAAGTGGTAGGGGCCATCCTCGATGCAAGTGTCCGTACAGGTGTACAGATCGCTGATCCGGCGAAGGCTTTTCTCAATGTTCGCTATTTAGGTGGAGGCGCTGTTGGCACCTCTGACGTCGATGGCCCGGGAGATGGCTATGTAAGGAACTGGCTCAACTTCCTGACCGTATCGGCAGGATTCGTGTATGAATTGTAGCAGATGGAGATAAGTATAAGCGTTAAGAAATCTTAAAATTTCCGGAATGCCATGAACATTATTTATCTTGTTCATGGCATTCTTATTTTAAATCAGGTACCAGTAAAAACAAATGCATCGTTTTCCACTTATCACCATACTGATCTTAGGCCTTTCTTTAACAATTTCCTGCCAGTCTGCACCCCCGGAAAAGAACATTCATAAACCAGGCGAAAGATTCACTTTCGAAGTTGAATTGGCGGGCTATGAATTCGGTCAAAGTGATGAAAAAGGCCCCATTAATTTGGCGAAATTCATCAAAGCTTTCCATGACTTCCCCTGGGGAGAGCAGGTCGAAAAAGCGAATCAAGCCCAAAAGGTCTTTCCCACCTTATCGGTCAACGACAATCAAAAAGAAGAAGTATTCTGGGTTTCTGCAGCCGGCAGCCAAAATGATTTCGCCTATTTGATCGGGCATACCTTTTTCAAAGAAATAAAAACAACGGGAAAAGCCAAAAAGAAAAAATGGGTCGTAATTTATTGGGCCGACACCAAAGAATCCGTTGAATATTGCTTTAAATTATTTTTTGAAGGCAGAACAGCTAAACTGAAGAACCATTATGTTGGTTTTGAGAAATTTGGTGAGATGGAAGCCCAAAATTAGCAACCGAATTCCAACATTCAATAACTACTAAATACGAAATATGGGCTGGAAAGCATCCATGATAATTATCGAAAACCGCGACAATTTCGGAGATAACCAAATGATCCTGAAAACTCTGGGAACAGGAGAATATGCATTTGAAAAAGAATGGTCCCTGGAAGAATGTATCCAGCCTGGGGATCGGTCTGTCAGTATTGGCTATTACAACAATAACATCATCATTTGCGATGATTACCAAATCACCTCGGATTCTTTGGAAGGTGCTAAAAACCTGGATTTAACACAAACAGAGCAAAAACTATGTACGCTTTTTCCAGCATCAGAAATCATTACCGTCTCTTGTCATAGCGCGATTAATTATCACGGTTATTCTGTGATTGAAAATGGGATAAAAAAACGCCTTAAAGTAATTTCTTCCGAAACGCCAAAGGTTGAATTTGGCCAAAGGGTTCCGGAAGAAGAAAAGATATATGAATCGAGTTATCAGGTTGGAGAAGAATGTTTTTGGAAACATGAAAGTGATCCTGAAGATGATTATGCAGAAGATCAATTAATGGAAGATTTCACCTTTGGTATGGCCAAAAGGAGATTGGGGGTGGCCATCGATGACGACGAATTATTCCGGGAAGTTAAATTCAGGAAATACATCAACCCTGCATTTAAGCGGCTTATCGAGGAGGAAACTGTAACGACTTCAGAGGAGTATGAAAGAAATGAAAAGGCCAAAATCTGGCGAACCATTATTATTACAACAATAATCGTACTGTTGTGGCAGGCGATCAAACGGGTGTTTAATTAAACTCAGGTAAGAGACAAATTAAATGCCCTGCGAGACCAAAAGCTGGGGAGATATTATACCTATCCGGCATAAGTCGATGGACAAAATGATGCAAATGGCAGGCGCTGATCTAAAACTCAAAAGAATCAATTACGTGGATAGGTATAATAACCTTGGGGGATTCATCAGCCCGTTTACCAAAATTGGTGAGTAGTTTGGGCAATAAACCCTTCACCGATTGCAGTTTGATTTTCGACGCACCCAATGAGAAGTTTGTAATCATTAAAAAATAATCAACCTCAAAACAACCATAAAATAATATCATGGCATCATCCAAAAACGAAAAAGTCCAAAACTTCCTCAATGATCTGAAGTCTGTCGATATCGAATCGTTTGACACAGTAACCGAAATGCGGCAAATCATCTTTGACGCCTTTCCGGAATCCGAAGAAAAAATCATGTATGGCGGTATTGTCTTTTTTTTCAAAACAGAAATGTTCAGTGGGATTTTTGTCTATAAAAATCACGTGACGCTGGAATTATCCAACGGTTTTCTCATGAAAGACCCTAACGGTTACCTCGAAGGGAAAGGGAAATACCGCAGGCATATCAAGATCAGGGAAAAGCAGATATCCTGGATAAACAGGTGGCTTTCTTCGTGCAACAAATAACAGATACCACATTCCATGCATAAAAAGATTGCTTTAGTAACCGGGGTTAGTCGACAAAAAGGTATTGGGCGTGCTATTTGTCTTGAATTGGCCAAACAACAATTTGATGTTTTTTTCACTTATTGGACAGCTTATGACAACCAAATGCCCTGGAAGGTAAAACCTGAAGAACCCGAATTAATTCAATCAGCCATTCAAAACCACGGGGTTGTCTGCGAAAAAATGGAATTGGACCTTTCCGAAGGTAATTCAGTACAAAAACTATTCACAGAAGTAAAAAGAAAGATGGGCATCCCATCGGTTTTGATCAATAATGCCACATACAGCACGTCAACAAATGTAGAAAGCCTGACCGGGCAAGCATTGGATAAACACTATGCCATAAACCTTCGGGCCACAACACTGCTAACGGTGGAGTTTATCAAAAACTTTAACCTCGGTAACAATGGCCGCATCATCAATTTAACTTCAGGCCAGTCTCTGGGCCCGATGCCGGATGAAATTGCCTATGCCATTACCAAAGGAGGTATTGAAACTTTGACCTACACCTTAGCTAGTTCAATTGCATCCAAAGGAATCACCATAAATGCGGTGAACCCAGGCCCCAATGACACAGGTTGGATGAACGATAAGATCAAGGGGGAACTGTCCCAACGATTCCCCATGCACCGAATCGGTACTCCGAAGGATACAGCAAACCTGGTTGGTTTTTTAGTCAGTGAAAAAGCAGATTGGATTACCGGACAAATTATCCATTCCGAAGGTGGATTTATACGATAAAAAACGATTAATAAACATTCCAATACCCTAAAAATAATTCCTAAAAAAACTTGTTCCATGAAAAACACAACGCTCCTGATTTTAATGACGTTTATCCCGGCCTTTTTGATCGCCCAGGAATTGGATCTTTCGAAATATCCGGCTCTAAAAATAGCCCAAGAAACCTCCCTTTACAGAAACGATGTGAATTGGGAAGAAATCTGTGAGGAGTATATCAAATTAGCGGAATCTTCCGATTCCTCCTATAGTCAATACGAATACCTGCTGAATGCGTTGAAAGATGATCATGGCGCCTTCAGGAATACCAAAACATTCCAGATATTAGCCTACGCCAATTTACCCTCAAATGACGCAAGAGTATTCAACAGTAAATTCCATAATGAAGTCCTTAATGACCTTAATGCCCGCTTCTCCTATAAATTGCTGGACGATCAAATTGGTTACCTCAAAGTTGTGGGGATCGGTCCACAAAATCCTATGGAAGAAGATGCCAGGTTAATTCAAAATGCCATTGCCGAATTAAAAACCCGGGGAGTAGACAAATGGATCCTTGATTTGAGATATAATGGAGGTGGAAATATGAATCCAATGTTGTCCGGTTTGAGTGCTTTACTGGGCAGTGGCAACATCGGAGGGTCTTCCGACAAATCCGGTTTGACCATTCAGCAATATGAAATTAAAAACAATCAATTTATTGATTCAGGCCGAAATGTCATTGATATTGACAATCCGGTCACAGAAGTAATCACTGACAAGGTTGCTGTTCTCCTGAGCAAATACACTGCCAGTTCCGGCGAAGTGGTTGCCGTTGCTTTTAAAGGACGAGAGCAAACCATTTTTTTTGGGGAGCGAACGAGCGGCAAGACCACCGTTACTGGTTTCGACAGGATTAATGACGACATATTGATGCTGATATCCAAAGCCTTTTACCGGGACCGGTTGGACAACATTTATGAAAATGGTGTGGAGCCTGATGTAGAAATTCCTTTTGAAGAATTCGCCCCCTTCGAAAAAGATGAAATCATTATCAAAAGTATTCAATGGTTGAAAAAACCCGATTGAGCAACCTGTTATCCTATTTGTTGTCATTAGAGCATTCATTCACTTCAACCACAAAAAATGAGACCATTAATCACACCCATCGCCTTTTCTTTAATTTTGAGTTTACTGTTCACCGTTTCTCTAAATGGTCAAAACATGATAAAACAAACCAAGGGCTATTCCCCTCAAATTGGAACGACCATTGCTATGCTGGAAGATCTAAAAAGACGAGTAACCAACAGTGTAGTCAACCTGTCTCAGGAAGAAACCGACTTCTTGCTGGATGACAAAGCCAACCGTATAGGCGCCCTGGTCCTTCATCTGGCCGCTACTGAAAAATATTATCAGGTTTATACTTTTGAAAATAGGGGCTTCAACAGGGAAGAAAAAAAACAATGGGATCTACCGCTTAACCTGGGAGAGAAAGCTCAGGAATCTATAAAAGGCCAGCCCATTCAATACTATCTCGACATCTGGAATGACGTTAGGAAAGAGACACTTCAACTTTTAAAAACCAAGGATGACAAATGGTTTAAAGCCAAAGTAGCAGGCAGCAGCATGAACAACCATTGGGCATGGTACCATGTCATGGAACATCAGGCAAATCATATGGGACAAATCCGTTTGATCCAAAAAAGAATGGAATAAGCTACAACTATAAATTCCAAAGCTTTGTTCTTCATGCTATAGCCAATACTAATGCTATCATGAAGAGCAAAGCCCATTTAGCCAAGGCAGATCCGGTTCTGGAAGAAATTATAAGTCTCCTGCCCGTGCCCCCACCCGTAAGTTCAGGTAATGTTTTCCATGACCTGATGAGTTGCATCATTGAACAACAGATCCATTATCGGAGCACTAAAAAGACATTTCAAAAAATGTTGATTAAATCCGGGTTGACTGAACTCACCCCGGATAATTTCGAGGATTTTGAGCAATCAGCATTTGAAGGCGTAAATCTCTCGGCCAAAAAATATGAAACCATTTTGAATATCCTGGCCTATTGGGACAAGCATAAAATCCAATGGACAAGCCTGTCGGATGAAGCGGTCAAAGCCGAGCTTTCCAGCATCAAAGGCGTCGGCACCTGGACCATAGAAATGATCTTGTTATACACCCTGCATCGTCCCGATATTTTCCCTGCTGATGATTATCATTTAAAAAAAGTTATGATTAAATTGTACCCACTAAACCCAAAATCGAGATTAAAAGCCCAAATGTTGGCAGTGGCAGAGCGTTGGTCCCCATGGAAATCACTTGCGGTTAGGTATCTTCTGGACTGGAAAAATTATAATCATGAAAAATAACCTGGTAACCTATTTTATATTTATCATCCCTTTTCTATTTGTTTATAGCTGTATGAATAAAACAACTGAAACCACTGAAAAAGAAGGTGACTGGCAAGGCTGCGTCATTGGATTCTATCCGGAAAATGGCAATGAAACCCTTCCCAGCGGTGATCAACAGGAAATCGATGAGTTTGAAGCTACCATCAAGCATGAAGTTGGATCAGTGGTCTGGTTCCCTACATGGGATGACGACTTTCCGACCAAAGCCTGCCAGGGACTGCATGACCGGGGCATCATTCCCCACCTCACCTGGGAATTGTTCTGGCCTTCTGTGGATCCGAATAATACCAGTCCAACAGGCCCTGATGGTTTTGATGGTTTTAATGATGTGCTCAATGGAAAATATGATGAATATATCGACCGCTTTGCCCGGGACGCAAAGGCATTTGAACAAAGAGTACTCATCCGTTTTTTACATGAATTCAACGGCAACTGGTACGTTTGGAGTGGTAACAAAAACGGGCAGGCAAACGGTGGACCGGAAAAGGTAGTTGCCGTATGGAAATACGTTGTCGATCGTTTCAAAAAGATCGGGGCTGATAATGTAAAATGGTTGTGGGTGCCTCATGGCCCTTCCACAGACCTGTCAACGGAAGCCTGGAACAATGTTTCCAATTACTGGCCAGGAGATGATTACGTTGACTGGATCGGATTAGATGGATATAATTTTTACCCGCAGGATCCCTGGGGGGGGCCTCGTCCCCTCCGTGATTTCGACAATTGTTTCCGGGCGCTTTACGACTCCTGTGCAGTGTTGGGTCAACAACCAATGATGATAGCAGAATTTGGCACCGGAGAATTCGAGTCCGACAATTTTGACAAAGCTGCCTGGGTCACGGATGCCTTTACCAAAATAAAAACCGAATACCCCAGGCTTAGAATTTTTACCTGGTTCAACATCAACAAAGAACTGGACTGGCGCGTCAATTCATCTCCTGAAGCCCTGGAGGCTTTTCAAAAAGCGATGGAAGATCCGTATTTTATCGGCAGTCCTTATAAAAAATAAACCTAAATGGCTTAGGTTGATTTAATTCTATTGGTTGAATCGAAACCCCCTTCAACTCCTGCCCTGTCCAATGACAGCAGATGGAATTGAAGGGTGTTTCAGATTATTTCCAAAACCCAGGCACTACTCAAACTTCCTGCCCGGGGTCCACGGAGCACCTGCCTTTTCCATGGCAGCTTCATAGGCTGCAAGTTCCTCCATATAAACAGCCAGATCCTTTCGAAATTCCTCAAAATCACCGGAAGCAATTTCGATATTACGCAGGTGTGCTGCCGTAGGATTTTGTCGGGTATCCCAGTGCCCCCCTATCACGCGCCCGACCCTTGCACTGATGGAAGGAACGCTCGATTCGTCATACTGCCAGTAGATAGGATCCCCTGTAAGCCGGATCCGTAAGGCTGATAATTTTTGCTCCATTTCATCCTGCTTTGCAAAAAGTTCTGAAGCCGCTTTTGGCGTATTGATCAGGGCTGCCTTCATGTGTCGCAGGCGTTCACCGGCCTCTCCCATTTTCCTGTTGGCTCCGGATATTTGCCTGGAAAGTTCACTGGTCTTTTGCTGAAATTCGGCTACAGCCTTAAAATCAGTCCCTGCCGGGGCAGTAGGTACTGCCCTAACGTTAAAAGCCTGAGGGATTCCCTGGACTACAAGTTTGCCTTCATGGAAAAGATACAATTCAACAGTGTATTTACCAGGAGCAGCAAGGGGCCCCTGTGGATCGCCGGCCCATGGCGGCTTAAATGCCGGCTGCGTCAGATTAACAGGGTCCGGAGGTGCGAAACGCAGATCCCAGCTCACGCGGGTCATTCCTTTTTTAACAGGTCCTTTCAGCCAACGTACCGAATTGCCATTTTCATCCTTAACCAGGAGGAATATGCCTGGTTCTGTTTCTCTGGCTTCCGCTTTCAGATTATCCCAACCGGGAAAAGGTATGCTCTCATTCTGTTCCCGCAACAATTTCTCAGCTTCCTGGCGTTCCTGTTTGCCGGTCTTGGGGATATCCGCTAGATAATAAGTGAATACAGCCCCAAAAGGTGGGTTTTCCGCGACATAACTGGTACTTCCCAAAGTAGGCATACCTTTTGCCTGCAAGGGTGCGTTGGGAATATACCACCAGGCATCCCTGACAGGAAACAAAGCGTTTTCTCCAGATGCTACTGCACCCGACAAACCTCTCAGACAGGAATAATCATCGAGCACATAAAATCCGCGGCCAAAGGTGGCCCCAACCAGATCATTATCTCTTGGGTGCAACTCAATATCCCGAAAAGAAATTGTCGGTACTCCACGAGTGAATTTGATCCAGTTTGTTCCTCGATTGTGAGAAAAATAGATGCCATACTCCGTACCTATGAACAACAAATCAGGATCGATGTGATCCTGTTTGATAACCCAAACGATAGTGCCTTCCGGCAAATCTCCGGCAATGGATTGCCAGTTGCGACCCCGATCAGTACTCATAAACAGGTAAGGACTGTAGTCGCCAAGTTTATGGGCATCGGCCACTGCAAATACCGTATTGGGATCATGACTTGAAGCTTCAACATCATTGATAAAAGATAGGGACGGCACCTTGGGCAAGTTTCCACTCTTCCGCCATTGCTGTCCTCCGTTTTCACTGATCTGGATCAGGCCATCATCAGAGCCCACGTACAGTAAGCCCTCTACTTTGGGTGATTCTGAAATAGCGGTCAGGGTAGCATATTTCGACATGGCTCCATTATCGTAAAGGGCATCAGTACTCCACACCCGACCGATCATTTCCAGTTCATACCGGTTTTGGTTGGTTGTCAGATCTCCGCTGACCGGTGTCCACGAATTGCCCTTGTCCTCACTTCTCCAAAGTCGTTGGGATCCGAAATAAAGTCGTTCATTATTGTGAGGGACTGATGAGAATGGGGCTGTCCCAGTTCCACCTTTCCGGGGGATCATTGGGTTCTGGTTGTGGCTGAATATTGAGCACTTCTTCACTACGACGATCATGGCGATGAAGCAAGCCCTGTTGAATTTCCATATAGACGATATTCGGATCTTCCGGATCAAAAGCGGTATCGTAACCATCGGCACCAAGCGGAACATACCAATCGCGGTTGCGCACTCCTTCCACATTCATCGTTCGGGAGGGGCCGATCAGCGTACCCAGATCCTGAGCTCCGCCGACAATGTTATAAAAAGGCTCGGCATTATCCAGTCCCAGTTTATAGAATTGCGAAACTGGCAAATTCGGAAAATGCCGCCAGGTGGTACCTTCATCAAACGTTTCATACAATCCGGCATCGGTACCACAGATCAAGTGTTTGCCATTGTCGGGATCAATCCAGAGGGCATGGTTATCGCTGTGTTTCTCCCGGCCATTACCGAGGTAATCAAAGCGTTGGCCACCATCCCGTGTCACATGCAGGAAAACATCCATCTGGTAAACGAGGTCCGGGTTGGTGGTGGATGCTTCAATTTCCTGGTAATAATGCGGCCCTGTTCCGCCGGAAGTATAACCATTCCGCTTCTCCCAGCTTTCGCCTTTATCTGTGGACCGGTAAAAACCTTTTTCTTTATTGTTCGCTTCAATGGTGGCATACACAATTCCCGGATCAGCGGGAGTTACCGCCAGTCCGATTTTCCCCATATCTCCTTTGGGCAATCCCTTCTTCACACGGCGCCAGGAATCCCCATTATCCGTTGATTTATAAATGCCCGATTCAGGTCCGCCGGCAAGCAAAGACCAGGTATGGCGACGACGTTGGTAAGCAGCAGCATACAAGACATCCGGATCAGAAGGATCGAATTCCACGTCAGTTGCTCCGGTATTTTCATCGATTTCGAGCACTAATGTCCATGTTTTGCCACCATTGGTAGTTTTGTATAATCCCCGATCCCCACCGGACGACCACAAAGGACCTTCCGCAGCAACAAATACCACATCGCTGTTCCTGGGATCAACCAGTATTTTGCCTATATGTTCAGATTTCCCAAGGCCCATTTTCTCCCACGATTTACCCCCATCACCACTACGGTAAACACCATCTCCCCAGCCTACATGCCGGCCGCTGATATTTTCACCGGTACCTACCCAGACGACTTCCGGATTGTTTGGATCGATGGTCACTGTACCAATGGAATAGGACGGCTGGTTATCAAAAACAGGCTGCCAGGTAGTGCCGCTATTCGTCGTTTTCCACAATCCACCCGACCCCACAGCAACATACCAGGTGCTCCGGTCATCTGGATTGACGGCAATATCTGCTATACGTCCACCCATGAGGGCCGGGCCGATACTCCGGAGCTCAAGACCAGAAACAGCATTCGCAAGGGCTTCCTCAGGTTCTGACTGAGCGTTAACGAATGGATTTTGGAAAAAGAAGGTCAGTAAAAAAGTAAAAACGGTAATGGTGAAATTTTTAAGCATGATGAATCCTTTTGATATCTTGAAATAAATTGCTTGCGAAACTGATTTTAAGGCATAGCACCAATTTAAGCATTTTTTCAGAACCCTCCAGCTAAAGCCCCCGTCTTACTGAATCTGTCTTGTTGCCAGGCAAGATACATTCGGCACAATCATCCAAGCCGTTCTGCCAAATTCTTTTGGCAAAAAAACATTCCGACCTACCCAATAACTTTTACATCTCTTTTACATTGTTTTACATGCTTAAAGCCAATATTTGGTGGTATCAACTTAGGTTTACGGAAAAATAAAAATATGAACTTCAACAAAATCTCAGCCTCTTACAAAAAATCAATTTTACCCCTGCTTTTGATCAATTTGTTTTTTTTATCCTCCTGTGATCAAAACAATGAAACTACTAAGCAGACAGAAACAAAAATAATAGAGGAACCTCCGAAAATCTCTGAGCATAAAACCCCACACTCATACGGAGGATGGTATTGTCCCGATAATATTTTAGGGTTTCCAGCCGTCGATGTTCAGGATTTGGATAAAATTCCTGTGGTTAAGGATAGATTACCCACCAAAGAAGAAACCAGAAATGGTAGCTCCCTGATGTTTTTTGACACTACAGAAATCCAGGATGCAAAACCTTTGAAAATGGAACTCCCTAAACTGGCCAGGTATAATAATTCCCACACCCAAAAAAATGAATTGGTCATCATTATCCAGGCAGTAGCGATCGGGCAGGACTCTGTTGTTGGATTCCGGTATCTGAATGGAGGCAATGGTTCAGCCTGGTTAGACGAAGTAAACTTCCTGTCTAAGGACGAAATTGACAAACTCGGATCAACACCTTTTGTAACTATCGATACTGAAATAAAAGTCTCCAAAGAAAGGATCTGGGAGGTAATAACCAATCCAAAATATGCTAAAATTTTAGGGGCAATGCTGGAAGAGGGTGCATTTTTCGAATCCGACTGGACCAATGCTTCAGCCGTTCATTTTAAAACCGAATCAGGTGAAATAATACGCACTGGAAAAATAACCTCCTCCTGGGAAAACTTATACTTACAGGTCGATTACAATTTGGACGGCCATCACTATGTGGAAAAATTCTTCATTATAGATGGTAAGGAAAAAAATAGTTCCATGTTCCATTTAGTTGCCGGTCCTTACCAGGAAGATTATCTTGCAAAGAAAATAGCCTGGGAAAATTGGTTTCAAAAAGTGATAAGCATGAGTGGAGGATTTGCAGTCCTGGACAGAATCGTTCCAAATTAAAGACTACAGAAAAGTGCCTTTTTTATGCATACGTGCCATTGTAAAATCAAATTCGTCATACCGAACCTGTCTTGCCGCCAGGCAAGATTCGTTCGGCTAAACAAACCCATTCCGTTCAAACCTTTCTAATTCTATAAAAATATGTGGTTCAAAAAGCTACTTGGTTTCAAGGAAATCAACCCGGATCAGGTAAGATCAAATTTGAGAATAGAAGGAGAAAATCTCCTCTCCCTGGTCAACGGAAAAAGTTATCAATGGGGTACATTAGAGATCCCGAAACTGGAGGAATTGCGGGATAATTCTCCCAACCTCAATAACTATCGGGGAAAAATAAACATCCAGGAAATTGTTGGTGACGTGCAGGAATTACATCTCAAAAATGAAAATTCCGTTTTTCAGGCAGCCTCCCAGTTTAATTTATTAGAGATGGCAAACCCGGAAATCACTCCGGAACAGGGCGTTGATATTTATGAGCATGATTTTACACAAGGTCCGGTATGTGCTATTACTTGTGGTGCCGGAACGATCTATAGAAATTATTTTGTTGAGCTACATGGCCAGACTGGACAATCAGCCAAAAACCAGATAGATTGCCTGGAAGCATTAGGCTTGTATTTCAAGAATGATGATTTTCCATGCTGGCAGATGCAAAATGGATATGTCCTATGTAATGAAGAGGGGCTGGAACACATTAACAATATCATCAGTCAACTGGATCATGAAGCTTATGAGACCTTAAAAGGGGAACTTAAAATAGGCGTACAACGAGACACGGAAATAACTATTGATACCCGGCAAAGAACTGTAACCCAGGCATATTGCTCCGCACTGCCCATAGGGTATTCACAATTAGCCGTGGAAAAATGGGAACCTTTTGCCAGGTTGATCCTGGAAGCAACTTATGAAGCGACCTTTTATGCCGCATTAAGGAATTTTGAATCGACAGGGAATAATAGGTTGTTTCTTACCCTCGTAGGAGGCGGTGTTTTCAGGAACCCGTCAAACTGGATTTTCGATGCCATTGAAAAGGCGGTTTTGAAATTTAAAACCATTCCCCTGGATGTCAGCGTTGTCAGTTATGGAGCATCCAATCCACAGCTGATTTCGTTCTTAACTGAAATGAACAAAAAGTTATAAAAACACTTTGACCACCTATGCAATATCGACCATGAAAAATATGAACTTCATTCTCCCGTTACTCCTCTTCAACGGGTGTTTTGCCTTTACTTCCGATGATTGCTTTTGTAACCCGCCAGCCCCCTGAACTTTCAGCAGCAGTTTTGGAATGGATAAAGCCATTTGAATACACACCTTTTTTCGTTTTCGAAGACGCCAATGACCAGATTTGGGTGAAAATTAATTGATTTAACTTTCCCTTTTATCAACATGATTTCGTTTTTTTGACCATACATTCAAATGATTATTTTATGAATACTGGCACACCCGATGTCAAGGTAACCATTAATTTGTCCCTTGAAGAAATGTACTCCGGGGTAACAAAAAGCCTGAATTATAAAAGGGTAATCCCGTGTACATCCTGTAATCTAGCTAAAGAATGTCCGGATTGCCGGGGAAAAGGATTGGTTTTGGACGAGGTTACTGAACCAATTAACATTCCACAAGGTGTGGACGAGGGAATGATGTTAAAATTCCGTGGTAAGGGCAATTGTTATTTTGAAACGAAGGATTTTTGGAACGTATTTTCTAAAAAAACAGACACCTCAAAGATCAAATCCGGTGATTTAATCGTCCAAATAAAAGCAATAGCTCATGATGTATTTGAACGGGCAGATGCAGATTTGATTTACAGGTGTGATTTGGTAAAGTCTTTAATTGAGGTAACTGATGTAAACATCGAATTCCTGCATCTAAACGGGGAATACATAAAAATTAAGATCCCGCAAGACACAGCCAATGGTAAGGTTTTCCGGATAAAAGGCAAGGGGTTTAAAAACTTAACGGACAATACCTTGGGCAACCTTTTAATCGTAGCCAACGTAACAGATGATTAAATAACCAAACTCTAATATCAGGACAATGGAAAAAGCATTGCAAACAATGATCGACAATATGCCTGTGAAAACGGGCAAGTCTTTAGCGGAATGGACAAAAATCCTTAAAGCGAAATCCTTTTCCAAACACTCGGAAGCGGTCAGTTTTTTAAAAACGGAATATGGGGTAACTCACGGCTTTGCCAATACCATCGCCAGTCTTTCCAAAGAAGACAACACCTCCACGGAAGACCTGGTAAACGATCAATACAATGGAAAAGAAGCACTGTTTCCTGTTTATGAAGCATTGATCTCCTACGTCCGGGGCTTAGGCTCCGATGTAACGATCACGCCCAAAAAAGGCAGTGTCAGCATCATAAGAAAAAGACAGTTTGTACTCATCAAACCAGCTACCAAAACAAGGATTGACCTGGGTTTTAAACTCAAGGACAAACCTCTCACTGAAAGATTGGAAAATTCCGGACCTTTCGGAACCATGTGTACCCACCGGGTTAAAATTTCAACCGTCGAAGAGATTGATGATGAACTGAAAGGCTGGATAAAGGAAGCATACGACAGATCCGTCTGAGCACGATTTTGTTCTGTTGTGCCGGGGCTATCCGCTTCCTGCAACTTCGTCTGTTGATGTAAAGAAACCAGGAGAAATAAATGGGAATCCATAGGAAACCAAATGCTGGCACGAAGGTATCAGGAGGGTAAAAACTTACTCCCCACAACCGTAAAAATTTCCCCATCCCGTTCAATTTCGACCTTGTAGGGGAATTTTTTACCCGCAGCAGAGTTAAAACAAGGAGATTCTTCAATGGAAACCTTTAACCAGACCTTGCCTTCAGCTGTCTCGCGGGAGGTCAGGAATAGTTGGCGATTGTCGGTTTCGACCGGAGCTTTATAAGGATATATTTCCCTGGCCTCACTCAACAATACAAAACTTATCTCTTCTTTCGCAATATCAAGCTTCCAAAAAGGATTAGTGCCTTCACAGGAATATTGCCCATCAATCCCGGCAACAGGATCCGTCGTTTTGCAACCAGCAAAGAAAAGTGTCAATGCGAATACAAAAATTATAGCCGGATGAAATTTCATAAATTCCTATTTTAGCGTATGTCTAGAATTTCATTCAATTAATTCCCTGAAAAAGGTATTGAATGCTAAACCTTCCGGAAAACCGGATGAAATGGAAAGGCGGATTACCGGAACCGTAGCAATCTCTTCCAATATTCCATTCTTCCATCTATCTTAAGCAGTTGATCAAATTAAATAAATGATTTTCAGAAGATTAAAATCTGGACAAACTCTTAATGAATAACCATCTTCCACATTAACGTCTAAAGCGGAACCAATGTTTTTCAAATGCTCCTCGATTCTCTCCAAAATCCGGTAACCGGCAACAACGCCCCTTACACTTTCGCTACAGTAATCTTCGCCTTCACATCCCCCGGCAATTCTATTTCCTGACCACCGTTCACATTTTCACTGACCGTCAGTTTATTGATCAGGGTTTCATGTTTGATGTAATCTTCAAACTTCTCGAGGGCCTGGGCAAGCTCCGGAAGTTTCTCCAGGGTGACATTGATCCTGTCGGTTACATCAAAATCCTTCTCTTTTCGGATATTCTGAATACGATTAACCACGTCCCGGGCCATACCTTCTGCTTCTAATTCAGGGGTTATGGTGATATCAAGCGCTACCACCAACGGACCATCTGAAGCAACATGCCATCCCGGAATGTCTTCTGTCAGGATCTCAAAATCTTCCATGGTCAGATCATAGGTTGATCCGTTTACCTCAAGGGAATAATTTCCAGTCTTTTCGATTGCCGTGATATCTTCCTGTCCCAGGTCGGTGATCACCTTCATGGCATCCTTCATATCCTTACCTAAACGACGACCAAGGGTCTTAAAATTGGGCTTAACTTTTTTATTGATCACTCCAGTGGTATCAGCAATATATTCCAGTTCTTTGACATTCACCTCAGCCAGGATAAGATCCTTAACCCCGTCTACCTGTTGGCGGAAGCTGTCATTCAACACCGGCAACAATACACGCTTTAGTGGCTGGCGCACACGCAATTTATCTTTCTTCCGTAATGACAATACCAGGGAGGCGATGCGCTGGGCATAGTCCATACGCTCCTCCAAAGCTTTATCGATTACCGATTCATCCGGTACCGGGAAATCCGCCAAATGGATGGATTCATGATTCTCTTTACGGGTTACCCCGTTGAGGTTGCGGTACATCCAGTCACTGAAAAATGGCGCCAGGGGTGCCATGAGCTTCATCAAGGTTACCAGGCATTCGTAAAGGGTCTGATATGCAGCGATCTTATCGGGAGAATAGTCGCCCTTCCAGAACCGTCGACGCGACAAACGCACATACCAGTTACTGAGGTGATCATCTACAAAGGTCATGATCTTGCGTGCCCCGTTGGTAGCCTCATAGTTACTGTATTCAGTATCTACTTCCTTCACAAGGGTATTCAGCAGTGAGATGATCCAACGGTCGATCTCAGGTCTTTCCTCTATCGGAATAGTCGCTTCTTCGTATTTGAATTTATCAACATTGGCATACAGCACAAAAAAGGCATAGGTATTGTATAATGTGCCAAAGAACTTACGGCGTACTTCATCAAGCCCTTCTATATCGAATTTGAGGTTATCCCAAACCTGTGCGTTGGACAACATATACCATCTGGTGGCATCGGCCCCGTATTTGGCAATCGTTTCAAATGGCTCCACAGCATTACCAAGGCGCTTGGACATTTTTTTACCGTTCTTATCCAGCACCAATCCGTTGGAGACAACAGTCTTGAAAGCCACATTATCGAAAACCATGGTGGCAATGGCGTGAAGCGTATAGAACCATCCCCGGGTCTGGTCCACACCTTCCGCGATGAAATCTGCCGGAAAGCTGCGTTCAAAAACGTCTTTGTTCTCAAACGGATAATGCCACTGAGCGTAAGGCATGGCTCCGCTATCGAACCATACGTCGATCAAATCGGCTTCCCGCTTCATGGGTTGTCCGTCATCAGTAACCAGCACCACGTCATCCATGAAAGGTCGATGCAGATCATCCGGAGTCTTCTGGTTAAGTCCCAGTTTTTCATTAGCCTTGTTGACCTCATTGGCCAACTCCTCAACCGAACCGATACATTTTTCCGATTTCCCATCCTCTGTTCTCCAGATGGGTAATGGCACACCCCAGTAGCGTGAACGCGAAAGGTTCCAGTCCTGCAGGTTTTCCAGCCATTTTCCAAAACGGCCATCACCGGTTGATTTAGGCTTCCAGTTGATTTTATCATTTAACTCCAGCATCCTTTCCTTAACAGCAGACGCACGGATAAACCAACTATCCAGTGGGTAATACAAAACAGGCCTGTCCGTACGCCAGCAGTGTGGGTAAGAGTGGACATATTTTTCCGAAAAGAAAAGTTTGTTCTCATCCTTGAGCTTGATCACGATATCTACATCGACAGGACGTTCTTCCTCCTGCCCGTAATCTTTCACATAACGGCCTGCAAAATCAGTTACTTCCGGCACAAATCTTCCCTTATCATCCACTAGCGGGATATCTTTTCCGTTTTCATCCTTGACCATCAGTGGCGGGATGTCGTTTTGTTTGGCAATCATAAAGTCATCTGCACCAAAGGTCGGTGCAATGTGTACGATACCTGTACCATCTGTGGTAGAGACGAAATCACCTGTAAGTACGCGAAAAGCGGGTTTGTCCGGCTGAACGTAAGGCATGAGCTGTTCAAACTCCATACCTTCCAGGTCAGCACCTGTGACTTCATCTACAATTTCGATATAAGGAATTGGTTTATTCCCTGCTTTTACATCTTCAGCTTTCAAATCCGGATTGGCTTCTGAAAATAATAACTCAGCCGGTCCTTGGCCAGGATAACCGTCACAGGCTCCTGGGTATAGCGGTTGAAAGTGCTTCACCTTGACGTAAGTGATTTTTTTACCTACCGCCAATGCCGTATTGGAAGGCAGGGTCCAGGGCGTGGTTGTCCAGGCCAGGAAGTATTCGTCCTCGGTACCTTTGACCTTAAACTGGGCGACAGCCGAGGTATCCTTGATATCCTGGTAAGCTCCCGGCATATTCAGCTCATGGGAACTCAGGCCTGTTCCGGCAGCCGGAGAATAGGGTTGGATAGTGAATCCTTTGTAAAGAAGCCCCTTGTCATACAATTGCTTCAGCAACCACCATACAGATTCGATATAATCGTTTTTGTAGGTGATGTAGGGATCATCCAGGTCTACCCAATAGCCCATCTTGCGGGTGATGTCGTCCCATATATCTTTATAGCGCATCACCGTCTCGCGGCACTTCTGATTGTATTCATCAACGGTGATATTTTTACCTATATCTTCTTTGGTAATGCCCAGTTCTTTTTCAACGCTCGAGTTCTACCGGGAGGCCATGGGTATCCCATCCACCTTTCCTCAGGACGTATTGACCTTTCATGCTTCTGTACCGACAAAAGAGATCCTTGATGGTTCTCGCCATCACGTGGTGAATACCCGGCATTCCGTTGGCTGATGGTGGGCCTTCATAGAATACCCAATGGTTTTCCGGATCACGCTGATTTACACTTTTATGGAAGATGTCATTCTCTTCCCAAAAGCGCAACATTTCGGCATCAATTCTCGGTAGGTCTAGATTCTTAAATTCCTGGTACATTTTTGTGTCTTTTTTGTAATTTTCTGCTCTGCAGAATAAGGCTTAGGAAAAGGCTAAGGCTGAGGATTTTAATTTAAAATAATGAATTCAGCTTCGTACTTTTCTCTCAAAAAACTGCAAATGAAGAACTACATATTTTACAAACTGCGCAAAGATAATTATCTAATCAATTAATTACGAATTGGAGCAAAGAGAATCTTTGCGACATCCGCGGCACCTAGTGCCGGGATACAATCATAAACTCCTTAAAATAAAAAAGCGCTGGCAGAATCAATCTGCCAGCGCTTTTTCATTTTACATTATACAGCAACTTACAGATTGTCCGGCAATCCGATAATAATTATGCTGTTAATAATGTAAAAAGAGTTATTCATAATTTTCTTCGCTTATTATGGTCAAATGTAGGGTGATTTAAAATAAAAGTCAAGTTTCGGGGCATCCGATATGGGAAGATGGTAAAATATTCAATCCCATTCGGGATTGTTGGTGGGGTCGATTGTACTGCACGGCATTTCATACCATGTTTATTATATTGGATTCCCTTTCGGGAATTTTAGAACTACTCATTCTTAGTGTCGAGAGAGGGTTCTCTATCAAGATATCCATCATAAAGGAAACTTTTATAGGCTTCTATACCTCTTTGCGATTCCTGTATAAGTGAAATAATAATATTTTTAACAGGAACTTCTTTAGATCGCAACAATAGATCATTATATTTTTGAATATCTGCCTCTAGGTCTTGGATATTCTTATTGTATAATTTGGTGTTATCTTGGGAGGCGTCAAAAGTCTGATAACTGGATATAGATCGTTGTGTTATTTCAAAGACTAACAATTGAAGTTCGGCCCATTCACGAAACTTTGACTCAGGGAAGTTTTCAACAACATATAAAGCTTCCTTTTTACGATCCAAAGTAAACCTCGTAAAATCAAACAAAAAATGAGGTACAGGAAGTCCTATTAGCCATTCCAAAGCTTCTTTGTCCTGATTTTGGTAAATTGTTATTTTTAGATATATTTCATCTGTTATTACTGTCTTTTCTCCTTTTAAAGTTGGATAATAAACGCCCCTAATTATATAGGTCTTGCCCTGCTCAAAGCAATAATTTATCTGGTCATTTAATTTTTTATTTTTGAAAAAACCAATAAAACTTGCATTTAACTCATCTACGCAACCTGCTTTTAAAAGAATTTCAGGTGTTGATGTGAATCCTCTCAAGTTTATGGTGGTACCATTCGCAATAACAGTCCATTCAGAGTTATTGATTTCTCGATATTCCATTATTGGATTGTAAAATAAAGGATGGGGCTCAAGTAACTTCAATTTCTTTATGCACCTATTTTTAACGGAGAAATTATAACCTATTGGCTCAAGAAATCCCACCTCCGAGGCCTCCAAAGATAACTTAACCTCAAGGCAACGATTAAAATTTTGACTATTCCCTACATTGACAACGGCGGAAGATATTAGCAAGGCTAGTAAAGCGATCTTATTTTCCATCGATATACTTTTTTATCACGAATCTATTCCTGGGGAAAAGCGGTATTTTTCAAACTCGAAAACATCCATTTTCAATAATGATTCAAAAAATAGCGCTTTTACACAACCAGACAATAAAAAAAGCCGGATGTCTTGACAACATCCGGCTTTTTCAACTTAAGGATTAAAAACGACTTGGGATAAGTGGATTAATCTTCGTAAGAAGTTGGTCTGATCACGATAGTACCTGTTGATTTGGTAGCATCGGTAACTGCTTCTTTTGAGCTTCCGCTCACTTCATCATTGACCATGGAAGCATTTTCTTCGAAGCGGCATGATTTGAGGATTGCTTCGCAGATGCTCTTGGATTCTTTGTAGCAGTAAATGGCGCTTCCTCTCACGACAGAGACGTTACCGGCAAACACACAATCTTCAACGATTGGTTTGGATTCTCCGCGGGAAGCTTTGTTGAGGATTCCTGCTCCATAATAAGAATCGTTCTCAATGAAGATGCAATCTGAGATACGCGGGCTGCACACACCGTAGTTGCCATTGTTGTAAATGGCACCGCCGTCAAAATCGGCATGATTGGTGATAAATGCGCAGGATGCAATGAATGGGCGGCTTTCACCACCTTCTGCATAATTGTAGATTGCCGCACCTTCACGAGCATAGTTGTTGATAAAGACGCAATTCCTGATTACCGGAGAAGAAGCCTCAGCTGTTCCGTCATTGAACAGGCCGGCACCGCTGGAGGTGACATCACCACCTTCGCTGAAGCCGTTGGCTGTTCCGTCGCTGATGGTAAAACCATCGATAATGGTAGCTGCAGAAACTCCGGTCATCATAACAACTGTATAAGAGTTGTCTTCTGTGGTGGCTGCATCGCCAATCTCTCCGCTGAGAATGGTCAGGTTGTTTTCAAAACTGCGCTCTTCAAGTGTTCCTTCCACACCGCTGAAGCCACCGTAAAGTTCGATGCTGTCACGGAGGATGAAGGAAACTGTACGATCATCATCTGAGGTAGGCGTATAAATACCCGAAGCCACCCAGATCTGATCTCCAGGCTGTGCCAGCAAGAGGGCATCCTGAAGGTTACCTACTGCATCTTCCCAGGAAGAGCCCTGGCCCTCAGCTCCTGACTGCACGTAGATTACCTTCGCATGCAGCCCCAACTGCATAACCGAAAATAAAACCGTTAATGTTAATAAAATTCTTTTCACGTCGTTTAAACCTTTTTGAAGTTGGAAATAAAGTAAAAAATCGCCATCACTTGCGTAAAGTACAAAACCGCTGTTTGCATTTGTAATTTGCAGAGAACAATGCAAAACAATATGCACTCCTACAAGTGTGTCTAAATCAAAAGGAACAAAAATTTGATAGGTACTATTCGAAGATGCAGGTGTCAAACTGCTCTTCAATGGGAATAGGGATATTACATTGATTGCCAAATCGTCGGCAATTTATGCCAAAATCCGGATTTTTGCAAGTTTTACATGCAAAAAGATACCGTTCCTCCCCGATTTTAATCCGGGAGACAGGAGATTTATACCGTTTTCTGAAAGCACAGAGATATAGGGATTAGTGCTTTTCGACCCGGTATAAATCGGGGATATAAGGCATTAAACGAGGATCGTTACAAAAGGTTACAAATTTTTGATTTTTTTTTATTTTTTTTCGAATTTCCCTGAATTGCTGCTCATTTGCAGGAAAAAATCCCGGGCAACTCGGCTTACTGTCCTTACAACACGGTACAAGGATAAAGCTATACGAAGGCATTCCCAAAGCCCTTTTTTGCTGTGGCGGGTTTAACTGAGGAAACGGTGCTTTTTAAAAATGTAAGGCTTTTCCCCGGAAAGTTGTTTTTTTTTACGAATTACAGTAACTTTCACCCTGTTAAGTTAAAGTAATCCCCTTTTTACTTTACCACAATACAATCATTATCTCCAGGTTGCATTGCCTGTTTTTTTCTTGTGTTTGACTTTTGAAGGGCAATGTTTACATGTTCATGTGAAAAAACTTAGAAAAGCATTTAAAACACCTCGTTTCTTTTGAAACAAAAATCATGTTTTAACCATATACCTATAGTGTAGAGGTTAAAACAATTTTTTATATTGTTTCTTAATTTAATGTACCTGCCCAGGAGTACACCAAATGTCTGGAATTCAGATTTCTTGTAGCAGGCATTCAAATAGAAGAGGTATTTATAGAAAAATTAATAATTCGCGAACATAAACAGTAAAACAGAAATCTTGACCAAAAAAAGGTTAACGATATTGTTTTAACAAAAAAGATGCAAAAAGGAGAAATTGTCTTTGCCGTCAAATCTGGCAAATCAGCGAATTCCCCCAGTCTCCATGTCTCCATTCGGGTCATGGTAGTTGCATGAAATTTGTAGAAACGACTTCAGGTTTCCGTTGTGCTGCTTATACCATTAATTGACTCGATTATGAAAGCTTGGCTTCGACCCAACTGTAACGACCAGGGCCTCCGTCTGTTTAAAAGAGGCAGGATGCTCTTATTTTTCGCTTTGATCTTCCTTTTCGGGAACAACATCAACGCCCAGGATTTTCACTATTCCCAATTCTTCAATGCGCCCCTGCACCTGAACCCCGGACTCACGGGGATTTTCAACGGGGACATTCGATATATGGGTAATTACCGAAGTCAATGGGTCAAAGTTCCGGTAAACTACCAAACCTTTACCGTAGCCGCAGATGCTAAGTTCCTCAAGAAAACCTTTAAACAGGGTTTTTTCTCCGGAGGTATCGAACTCAACTATGACCAGGCAGGTTTGTCCCGGTTGCGGCTCATAGACCTCAACCTCAGCGGTTCCTACACCTACACCTTCAGTCCCAACTTTTTGGTGAGCCTGGGAGCTACGGGTAGGATTGGACAGCGTTCTTTTGATGAATCAGGCCTAAGCTTCAATGAGCAGTATACGGATATCTATGGTTATGATCCTACTGCCAGCAACGGAGAAAATTTTGCCAAAACCAGCCTTTTCTTCCCTGACCTGGCTGCCGGCATCAACTTCCGGATCCAGGACATCGAATCCACTGCGCTGGTCGACCGTCTGGACAAACGCTCTAAGGTTGACTTCGGGATCGGGATCTTCCATTTATTAAAACCAGACCAAAGTTTTATTGGTACAAGCAAATCACCATTGCCTATGCGCATCAGCCCCTACATGATGGGAACCCTGATGTTGGGTAAGCATTTTGATTTCATACTCAATGGAACCGCCCAGTTCCAAACAAGCTACCGGGAAATTTTAGGCCTGGCCGGATTAAAGATCCACCTGAACAGGGACCTGGGTAAACAATTTGCCCTGCAAATCGACTTCGGATACCGCTACGCCAATGGATTTGGTGATGCATTGGTCCCCGGAGTAGAATTCTTTTTTAACGGATGGGAAGCCGGATTTACCTACGACATCAACATCTCCGACTTTAACGTAGCGACTTCCAAACGGGGAGGCCCAGAACTCTCAGTCCGTTACATCTTCAAAAAAGTAAGACCATTACCGATCTTTAAAATTTGTCCGCTGATCTAAAAGCATGTCAGCCCTATTAAAAGATTAAGCAAAATACAATGAAAAAATTACTACTTCTTATAATTCTTATAGCTTCAATTCTCCCTTTGGCCCAGAGTCAGACCCTCGATGCATGGGTCGAGGCAGGGAACGAAGCTTATGATCGAAACGATTTTTATTCTGCATACAAATATTTTGGCATCGCCCTGGAGTACGATGACGAGCAGTACGATATCTGGTATAAATATGCAGAAGCAGCCCGCCAGTTCAATATCTACACCAAGGCTGAAATGGCATATACCAAAGTTCTAGGGTGTGAACAACGCAATGATTTCCCGCTCACTACCTATTGGCTTGGCAAAGTAAAGCAAAGGCTTGGCAGTTATGATGAGGCCATGAATATGTTCCAGAAATTCATGCAGGAACAACCCGCAGCAGAACAAAAATACCTCGATGATGCCCTCAAAAGCATAGAGGATTCCAACTGGGCCAAAACCATAGTGGAAAACCCGGCTGATATCGAGGTGCGCAATATGAGCAACCTCATCAATTCCGAATATTCCGATTTCGGGGTCGCTTTCAAGGGAGATACCATGTTCTATTCTTCCTTACGTTTTGTCAATTACAAAGACACCATCAATCCGCCGAGAGAATACGCCAAGATACTTCAATCGGTTAATCAACTCGAAGGCGTTCCGCTTCCGGAAAACGTTAACATCAAAGATAAAATAGTAGCCCACACTGCTTTTAATGCTGATTTCAGCAGGGTTTATTATACGGTTTGTGACTATGTCAATACGGCAGAGATCAAGTGTGACATTTTTACCAGCGCCGTGAGTACAACAGGGAACTGGAGTCCCGGGGTTAAACTTCCCATAAACGCTCCTGGATTTACCACAACCCAACCGAATATCGGATACGATCGGAATGGAGAGGATGAACAATTATATTTCGTCACAGACAGACCCGGCGGAAAAGGTGGAATGGATATCTGGACTACCAGGATTATGCAGGACGGCAACCTTGGCGT
The DNA here is from genome assembly GCA_942492125.1 of uncultured Bacteroidota bacterium. Lineage (GTDB taxonomy): Bacteria > Bacteroidota > Bacteroidia > Chitinophagales > Saprospiraceae > BCD1. The sequence continues at coordinate 24,133 of CALODM010000010.1, read as the reverse complement.
CCCCAGAAATCTTGAAGAAATCAATACCGAAGGAGATGAGGTGACCCCCTATTTCCACGCTCCTACCCAAACCCTGTATTTCAGCTCCGATGGCTATCAGACGCTGGGAGGGCTGGACATCTATCGCGCCCAGAAAACAGCAGACCTCTGGAGAGCACCGGATCACCTGGGATCTCCTGCCAATGGAGGGTTTGATGATCTTTATTACGTCATCAACGATGAAAACGGCAAAGCTTATCTTGCCTCCAACCGTCCGGATACAGCAGCTATCTTCTGGGATGAAACCAGAGAGGCCTGCTGTTATGACATTTACTCTTTCAACCAAAAACTCACCGTTGACCTCCTCGCACTGACTTTTAACGAACTGGACGATTCCGAGCTCATCGGTGCCAGGGTTGAACTTTATGAAATTCTGGAAAATGGTGAAGAAGTGCTGGTGGACTCCATCTCAAACCCTAGAGGTAATGACTTTAATTTTGCACTGCTGCCCGGCCTTAAATACAGAATCAAGGGCATTAAGGATGGATTTTCTTCTGCTGTGGAAACCATCGACCTTACCGACCCGGCTTTGCAAAACGAAACAAAGATCGAAAAGCGGTTGAATATGTCTCCGGGTATCGAACTCAATGTTTTTACTTTTGAGAATATTGATTCAACCGCCCTGAATGGCGTGAAAGTTGAGATATATGAAGTTACTGCCTCGGGGGAGGAAATTTTCTTTGACTCCTCAACCAATAACGGTGGTAACGATTTCAACTTCGCCCTGAAACGTGGCAAGAAATACGTGATCAAGGCCTCCAAGGACGGTTTCCCTACTGCTGTAGAAACGCTCGACCTGGCAGATCCTGAACTGGCTACCGCTTTGTCCATCGATAAAAATCTATACCTGGGGCAGGTACTCGAGATCCTCACCTTTGACGACCGGACAAAAGATCCACTTAATGGTGTTACCATCCAACTGCTGGAGATAAAACCTAATGGCAATATGGACCTGACCACCAAAAAGACAAACCCGGACGGTAATGACTTCCTGATGCCCCTGGACCTCAGGAAAAGGTATCAGATCAATGTGGAACGCAAAGGTTATGAACCGATCATTCAGGAAATTGAATTTGACCCGGAAATCGTTAAAAAGGCCAAAGGGAAAATCACCATCGAATTGTACCTGAAACGTAATTCTCTCGATGACTTCCTGCCGTTGACCTTATATTTTGACAATGACTATCCGGACCCGAGATCCGGCAAAACAAAAACAGATCGGAATTATATCGAAACCAACGAGGCATACTACGCCAAAAAAGATGAATTTGTCAACAAGTTCACAGAAGGTTTATCTCAAAACGAACGGTTTATTGTTGGAAGGCAATACCGTCAGTTTTTTGATGTGGAAGTAAAACGAGCTCGTTATGACCTGGAAGAATTCACTGAAGCATTACTGGACTTACTCGAAAACGGTGGATCCTATACGATCATTCTCAAAGGGTATGCAAGTCCACTGGCAAGTGCCCGGTACAATGATATTCTGAGTACCAGGAGAATTGACTGTGTACTTAATTATTTCGAAGCTTACAAAGAGGGAAAACTGGTAAAATACCTTAACAATGGCCGGCTCATCGTGAAAGAAAGGCCTTTTGGTGAAAGAACTGCGGACACCAAAAAAGTGAGTGATAAACTGGAAGATCGAAAAGGATCTGTTTACAGTGTTGTCGCTTCTATTGAAAGACGTGTGGAAATTGAAGATGTGGAAAACAGGTAACCAGATTTAATACAGATGTAAAGTTTTTCTGGCTTATGCCAAAAACGAAAATAAAAAAAGAACAAGGTGAAAAAACTCAAAAATAAAGTCATGTCAAGGTATCTTTTACAGCTGGTGCTGTTAGCTGTTCTTACCATACCAGCCATCAACCTTTCGGCAACCCATATTGTCGGGGGGGAAATCGGGTATAATTGTCTGGGAGGAGATCAATACGAAATCGTTTGTAGTGTCTACCGGGATTGCTTTAACGGAGACGCCCAGGCTCCTTTTGATGATCCAGCATATATCGGTATTTACAACCAGTTTAATGTATTGGTAGAAAGTATTCCCATCGCCCTGATGGATGATGACACACTCACTACCATCATCACTGACCCCTGCCTGGTGATCGAAGCGGGAGTTTGTGTACATACCACTACTTATCGAAAAGTGGTTACCCTGCCTTTTCTGCCCGGGGGATATACGCTTTCTTACCAAAGATGTTGCAGAAATATTACCCTTGAAAATATCATCAATCCGGTTGAGACCGGTGCCACTTTTGACATTCAATTGACAGAAGAGGCCATGATGCAGTGCAACAACAGTCCCAAGTTCAACTTTTGGCCGGCTATTTATATTTGCGCCAACCAGGAACTGGTTTTTGACCACTCGGCAGAAGATACTGAAGGGGACAGTTTGGTTTACAAACTATGTACACCAAACGCAGGTGGTTCCCTCTCAGATCCACAACCTATTCCACCGGAAACACCTCCACCATACGACACTGTCGTTTGGGCACCGGGTTTTTCTGTTGATAATATGCTGGGAGCTGGAGTGCCGCTCGCTATTGATCCCCAAACGGGTTTACTCACCGCAAATCCAGGGTTAACGGGTCAATATGTCGTAGGTATTTGTGTAGAAGAATATGATGCGGTTACGGGTGAATTATTATCGGTCACCCAAAGAGACTTCCAGTACAATATCGTCATCTGTGGGGAAAAAGCTGCAGCACTCCTGGCACCAGAAGCACAATGTGAAAACCTGGTGGTAAACATTGAAAACCAAAGTACTTTCTCAACAGCTTACGAATGGTGTTTTGACTGGCCGGATTGTACGATGACTTCCATGACAAACGAACTTATTTTTGACTGGACCTACCCTGATACAGGAACTTACACCATTCAGCTCATTGCCGAGCCCAACAGTATTTGTGCCGATACTTTCTATCATGAGGTATTCCTGCAATACAACTCGCTTGAAGCTGATTACAATGTTGATGTTTTTGAATGTGACAATATTGCCAGTCTGGAACTGTTTGACCTCTCGGAAGATAATGTTTCACCGCCTTCGGAATGGTTTTGGGAAGTGATCTATGGCGACCCGCTGGACACATTGACTTCGACCGATCAAAATCCAATGTTCCTTGTTCCGCTGGGTATTGATAACGGGATTATCAATTTCACTGTCACCTCGGAAAACGGTTGTATCCAATCCTTAACGCAAAACTTTATTACAGATACCATCAACCCCGGGGATGCGATCCTCCCAAACATCGAGGCGTGTATCGGGGACGCTCCCTTCCTCAACCCAACCTCCCCGGCTTATATGGGGTACGAATATGTGTGGGCACCGGCAGGATTAATCGACGATCCCAATGCTATCAATCCAAGGGTATTAAATGTGACCGGCGATCAGGTATTTTCTGTAACGATCACTCCCGGCAGCGGGGCTTGTGAAATCATCAGGGAAGTCCAACTGACAGCCGTAGACCTTCCGGTTTTGGACTTCAGTACCTTCCTGGAATGTGACGGCCGAACCATCACCTTTACCAACCTAAGCACCAATGTAGCATCAGGTGCCTTCGTCTGGGACTTCGGTGATCCTGCCTCCGGAGATAATACTTCTACTGAGGATAACCCGGCCCACACCTATACCGACATCGGCACATACACGGTAACCCTGAGTGTGGCAGACACGGAATTATGTACAGATATGATTACCATGGAGGTCGTCATTGAAGAAACGGAACTTAATGCCGACTTTGCCATCAAGTACTTGAGTGAAACCTGTTCGGAAGACAGTGTGGTGGTCGCTTTTGTGGATCTTTCAACTAATACAACCGCCAGTCCGATCGTCTCATGGGAATGGATCATAGATCCGCCAACCATAGCCATTTATGAACAAAACCCAAACTATACTTTCTTCGGCAGCCAAACCGTCAATGTCATCCTGACAGTAACCACTGCCGATGGTTGTTCAAGTTCGATGACTCAAAACAATATAGAGATTACCATCGTGGAAAACGAAGATCAGTTTCCAGACACTATCATTGTCTGTAACGGCGGCAGTGCACAGATTGCCCCCGGAGGCAATCCCGATTACCTCTACGAATGGTCTCCCGTTGAAGGCATCGATGACCCTACGTCACCTATGCCAACCTTCTCTCCGGATGAAACAACAACTTATACAGTTCTGGTCAGCCACATAGGGATTGACACCTGTGATTTTGTGGAAGAAGTAGTTGCATTTGTAACTCCTGCCCTCAACCTCGAGGTTTTCGGGGACGGCGTGCTTTGTACAGATCAGGCCATGCTGTCAGCGAGTACGGATGCTGATGCAGAAATAACATGGCTGGACGACATGGGTAATATCCTGGCAACAGGGGAGAGTTATGACTTCACCATTACCACCACACACAATATTACCGTAAGAGCGGAAGACCAATATGGCTGTACTCAAGAGGAAGATATCATCGTCAGGTTTGACCCCGTTGATGTAGCTGTTCCGGACACTGCCGCTGTTTGTCTTGGTGATGAACTGGATGTGACTGTCGTCAACCTTGACCCTGCCAATGACCTTACCTTCAACTGGACACCGATAGATGCTTTTGTGCCCGGAACGGCAAACAGCGCCAGCCCCGATGTCATTGAAGTAATCGGACAACAAACGCTCTACGTTACCGTAGGCAACCAGTTTGGCTGTACATATATGGATTCAGTAATTGTTGCCGTTTACGATCCGAACATCAATTTGAGTTTCACTTATGAAGTTCAATGCGATGGTTCAACGGTTGAGTTCACCAATACCAGTACAGATGCCTATAACTATGTCTGGAACTTTGGCGACGGCAGCCCGCTCAATTACGAAGAAAATCCGACTTACAATTATGGAGTTGCCGGAGAATTTGTGGTTACGCTTTCTGTAGAACCCCTTGCCGACTGTGTAGTTCCTTTTGTAGATACGATAATGACGATTAACCCAACGGTTACTGCAGCTTTTGATTACGACATTGTGGAGTGTAGCCCGGATAGTGCCGTGGTAGCCTTCTTTGATTTGTCCTTCAGTGATTTTGAAATTGAGAACTGGCAATGGGAACCCTTTGGTTCTATAGATCAAAATCCGGTTGTCGTTTTCTATAATAGCGGAGAAATTGATGTTACATTGACCATCACTACCTCCAACGGGTGTATGAGTTCTGTAACGGAAGCCATTGATATCCAACTGGTAGAACTTGCACTGGCTGACACCATAATCATGTGTAAGGGAGACACCACCGAACTCAACCCGGGAGGTGCTGCGGATCAGATATATAGCTGGACACCAATAGCAACCCTCGACGATCCTACTTCTGCCAATCCTTTGGCTTTTCCTACCGAAACCACTGTTTATACCGTGGAAGTTTACAAGGAGGGCACCGACACCTGCTTTTACACAGACCAGGTGACCGTATTTGTACCGGCGGACATCAACCTTGACCTGGGAGATGATATCATCACCTGTGGTGAAAATGTAACCCTAACCGCGCAGACAGATGTTGATGTGGATGTAGAATGGTTCAGTGCTATCGATGGACCCATCGGAGAAAATATCTCCGTTACGGTCAATCCATTTACCACCGATACGATTACCGCAGTGGTTACTGACCAATACGGCTGTGTGGACACCGATACCATAGTGGTGACGGACAATGGCGTGGACGTGGCCAATCTTCCGGACAACATTACAGCTTGTTCCGGTGTGGATACCACCATTACCATTACCAATCTGGATCCTGATGATGTATTGACTTACCAGTGGCTGCCGGCAGAAAACATCGTTGGTCCGGACGACCAGGCAACCGTCACGATCAATGTGCCGGAAGGGTGTGTTACATTCACTTGCGTGATTACCAACCAGAATGATTGTGAACAGACCGTTATGACGGAAGTATGTGTAGTACCATTTGATTATGAAATTCCAGACACTGTTTTTGTTTGCCCTAATACTCCGACAGGGTTAAATCCTGATGGAGAGCCCAGTTATTCCTACATATGGACACCGGGCGACAACTTAAGTGCTACAGATATTGCTAATCCGATTTTTACGAGCAACGTGCCCGGTACTTACAATTACACTGCCACTATTTTTGACAACAGTCAGGTGATCAATTGTGAAACTACGGAAGATGTAGTGGTCATTGTTTACCCGCTTTTGGAGTTGGCTACAGATGGCGATACAACCATGTGTGAAATATCTACCATTCCAATCACAGCAATGACTGCTATTGCCGCAGAAATTGCCTGGTTTGACGGCAGCGACCAAATCGGAACAGGTTCTCCGATTGATGTGACTCCTGAGGAAGGTACAAATACTTATACAGCAATCGCTACAGACCCTGTTACCGGTTGTACCGATACCAGTGAAGTAGTCGTTCAGGTCAATACACTTGAAGTCGGCATTCCCGATTCCATCGTCTATGTATGTATCGACGTACCGACACCGATCAATCCGGGTGGCGATCCGGGCTTAACCTATGTTTGGGTTCCCGAAACAGGTCTCGACCTTTCGGAACCATGGAATCCGGTGGCAACTACAAGCGACACCTTAAATATAGAAGTTACCATTACTGATCCTGCTGGGGAATGTTTCCTCATCCGGACAGTAACCGTTATCCCTTATCCTGCTATCGAACCGGTAGCGGCGCCGGATACGGCCTTTATTTGCGAACTGTCTTCTGCTACGCTTACTGTGACCAGCACAATACCTGCTGATTACACATGGTTCAGTGATGCCGACATGACAGATGTTGTGGGCGCCGGTAATTCTGTCATTGTCAATCCGGAAAATCCACAATATTATTACGTAATGGCTGTGGATGAATTTGGCTGTTCTGAAAAAGACTCTGCTTTTGTAGCGCGATATCCATTCCTCAACCTTGAGGCTTATGGAGACACTACGCTTTGTGAAATTACCACCGTGCCACTTTGGGCAACAGCAGATGTAGGGGTCACTTTTGAGTGGTACGAGGAAGGTGCGGACACCCCATTTGCGACAGGTACCCCCGTTATGGTTACGCCGGTGGAAGGTACCAATATTTATACCGTAATTGCTGAGGATACCATTACCGGTTGTCTGGATACAACAACAGCTACTGTTCAGGTTAATGTTCTGGAAGAAGGAATTCCTGATTCCATCGTTTATGTTTGTTCAGGTGTACCAACCAACATTAACCCTGCCGGTTATGAAGGCGTGATTTACGATTGGATTCCTGATGCCAACATCACTTTTGACCCGCCATGGAATCCGGTCGTTACGACCACCGACACCATTACTTACTTTGTCACCATTGAGGATCCGATAGGTATGTGTTTCCTGGAAACAACGGTAACGGTTATTCCTTACCCGCTGATCATTCCGGTTGCTTCTCCTGACACTTCCTTTGTATGTGAACTGGACGAAGCCCAACTGACAGTTACCACCCAAAGCGGAATCGAGGCTGATTTCGTTTGGTACAGTGACGCTGAATTGACTGATTCTATTGGTATGGGCGACACCATAATTGTTGATCCTGATTCCTCCCAGTATTTCTGGGTGACTGCTACGGATGAATTCGGATGTGTGGAAGAAGACTCTGTTTTTGTACTGCGCTATCCTTCCATTAATCTGGTGGCTGATGGTGATTCTACCCTTTGTATTGCCAATCCTGTTCCTTTGTGGGCAACGGCCGATGTTGGGGTTACCATAGAATGGTATGAGGAAGGCAACGATATAGCTTTTGCCACAGGAACACCTGTGATGGCCACTACGGTTGAAGGCACTAATGTTTATACCGCTATTGCCACCGACATCACCACCGGTTGCATGGATACCAGTCAGGTGATCGTTCAGGTCAATCCTATTGAAATCGGGGTACCTGATCCGGAAATTTACGTCTGTCCAAACGTGGCGGTTGTCTTCTTTAGTGGTAATCCTGATTTGATTTATACCTGGGATTGTGATGATGTGATCGATGATTCTGATCCTTTCAACCCTGTTGTAACTACCAACGACACCATAAATTGTATTGTGACTGTAGAGGATCCTGCAGGATTGTGTTACCTGGAAGCACCGGTTATGATTATTGCTTACCAGGAGATCAACCCCGCCATAACGCCACCAGAAGTGGCATTATGTGAATTGGATGAGGTGGAACTGATGGGCAGTGCTGATGTTTCTCCCGCAGAATTTACCTGGTTTAGCGATGCTGCCATGACAGAGGTGATCAGCAACAATGCAAATGTAGTCGTTGACCCTGATGATACGCAATATTACTACCTGATGGTAACGGATGAATTCGGTTGTTCGGAGAAAGACTCTGTACTGGTTATCAGAAATCCATCACTCAATCTCGTTACTGACGGAGATACAACGCTTTGCGAAATTGTTCCGGTTACTTTAACTGCCGAAACAGATCTGGAATCCACAGTAATCAATTGGTACGAAGGCACACCATTACCAGGCGATCCTTTTGATACAGGCTCACCGATAGTGGTGACACCGGTAGAAGGAACTAACATTTATACCGCTATTGCCACTGATACCATCACAGGTTGTATGGATACCAGCCAGGTCATCGTTCAGGTGAATATTCTTGAAGTGGGTATTCCGGATGGTCTGATTTATGTCTGTCCAAACATCGATGTGAATTTCTTCACTGGTGATCCCAACCTTGAATATACTTGGGATTGTGATGATGAAATAATGGGGGAACCCTGGAACCCGGTGGTCAACACCAACGATACCATCAATTGTGTGGTTACTATTGTTGACCCTGTAGGCATGTGTTTCCTGGAAGTGCCGGTAACCATCATTGCTTATCCGGAAATCAATCCAATCATTGTGCAGGACACCATCGTTTGTACTTTCGATCCGTTGGAACTCTTGGTTGGCAGTGATGTGGAGAATGTAACGTATATATGGTATGATGATGGCCAGGAAATTGGCACAGGAGAGTCTGTAGTGGTCAATCCGGTTGCTACCGAAATTTACTACGTCATAGCCACCGATGAATTCGGCTGTTCCGAAATTGATTCCGTAACGGTAAATGCTTATCCCATCCAGGCAAATCTTTTGCCTGCTGAATTGATTATTTGCGAAACCACCGAAACGGAAATATTGACAGCCATCAATAACGGACCGGAAGATATTGTCAGTTACAACTGGTCACCTTCTGGTTTGGTGGAAGTGACTGCCGTGGATTCTATTGCCATTGGTACTTTGACCGGCACCTTGAACGAATTCTGTGTGGAGCTGACCAACGAATACGGTTGTGTGGAAACAGAATGTACGACGATCACCATGATCAGCCTGATAGACTCGCTTTCCATTTTGGCAGTTCCGGATACCATTCTGCTGGATGATTCCAGTGTAATTACTGTTGATGGATGCTTGCTATGTGATTTTGAATGGGAATGGCAATCAGGAACCATTGATCCGGAATTTGGTCCGGTAATAACGGCTACTCCTGACGAAGCAGGCAATAATCTTTACACCGCTTTTGCTTCTTTACTGGGTTGTGAAGAATCCATTGAAACAGAAGTTTATGTGGTCAACAAGATCTGTGATGAAAATTACATCTTTTTGCCAACCGCTTTCACGCCAAACAATGACGGCGTGAATGACATCCTCGAACTGAGGTGTTTCTTCAAGGATGAAATAGAGATGGAGATCATGATCTACAACCGCTGGGGTGAGGAAATTATCCGCTCACAGGATCCATACTTCACCTGGGACGGTACCTGGAAAGGGGAAGAATTGCCCCCTGATGTATATGGCTTCTACCTCAGGGTAAATTGCCCGGGTGGAGAAGAACTCATACAAAAGGGAAGTATTACCCTGTTGAAGTAAAGGGAAATAATTCTGATAAAAAGGCCTCTCGATTTGTTTCGGGGGGCCTTTTTGGGTTACTGCCCAGGCATTTCATGTACAGGAACCGGTACACGGCAAAACGTGTCGGGATGTTGCTGCGCTACGGTTGCTGGTTAAATAAATAAAACAAAAAACAACCATGCATCGGTAGCTTCTTTAATCGTGACGCCCTTCAGACCGTACCTCCAAGCCGTTTGATCAACTGTGCTATTAATAAAGACCCGACAGAGAAAATAATTACAAAACCCAATTGCTCCCAGGAGAGTGGCACCAGGGAGAGTACTTCCCGTAAAGGAGGAAGTACATATCCCAATATCGTCAACAAAATACACAAGACTATCGCACCCCAGACCCATGGATTCCGGGTTACTTCATTGGTAAAAAAGGAAATATGCCGTTTTGGAAGATTGAATACATTAAACAATTGCCCCAGGACAAGGGTATAAAAAGCCATATTATTTACTACCTCAGGGGGCAATTTAAGATATGAATGGGCAAAAATACTTACCCCCAATACGCCGATTGTAATAGCAAGACCATATATCAAGGTAGTCCCCCATAGTTTTCGGGACATGATGGGTTCTTCCGGAGGCCTTGGTTTTCTTTTCATAATATCCTCTTCTCCTTCACACATGGCCAATGAAAGTGCCGGAAAAACATCCGTGATGAGATTCAGGTAAAGAATCTGAATGGGTAAAAGAGGCAATGGAAGGCTGATAAGAGAAGCAACGGCAACGGAAATTATTTCAGCCAGGTTACTCGACAATAGAAAAACGACAAATTTGCGGATATTCTCAAAGATAATCCTCCCTTGCCTGACAGCCAGTTCTATGGAAGAAAACTGATCATCTCTCAAAATAACATCTGCTACTTCTTTGGCAGCTTCTGTTCCCCTAATCCCCATGGCAATACCGATATCCGCCTTCTTGAGTGCAGGAGCATCATTAACACCATCACCGGTCATCCCTACTACATATCCATTCTTTTGATAAAGGGAAACCAACGCCAGTTTTTGGGCGGGCGTAACCCTTGCAAAAACGGACACATTAAGCAATTGGGCTTCCGACTTGCCAAGAATCTCATCCCCGCGTATAACTCTATCCCCGGGCAAAGTCGCCGCCTGGTCATCCATCACCCCTACCGCTTCTGCTATATTCCTTGCCGTCTCCGGGTGGTCTCCCGTAATCATGACCACCTTGATACCGGCTTGATGACAAGTGTCGATCGCTGCTTTTACATCTTCTCTGGGAGGATCTATAAATCCCACAAGTCCCAGAAAAATAAGTTTTTCAAAATATCCGCCTTCCGCCGGTTGAGTTTCGACAGGACGGTAGGCAAAAGCCAGTGTCCTCAACCCCTCGGCAGCCAGGTCGTTCGCTTTATCCAGCCAATAACTTTTATTAAAAAACCGTACAACGCCCTTTTGTGTATGAATGTAATCACAGACATCCAGAATTTTCTCAAGCGCTCCTTTTACTGAAACCCTGAAAGCATCCCCTTCCACATTGAGGGTAGCCATCATTTTTACGGTCGTGTCAAAGGGTACTTCAATCACTTCGGGGAACATTTCCCTAAGCTCCTTTACATCAAATTTAGCCGCCAACGCCAATTCCATCAAAGCCACTTCAACCGGATCTCCAACAAGGGTTTTATTTTGCGCAATTACGTTCACATTATTGCACAACACCCCGGTTTCTATCAACAATCTGAAGGAATGATTATCAGAAAACTGCTTCCAATGATTATACTCTGAGTCTTCCCCGACTTCCATTGTTTCGCCATCGAAGGCGATAACCTGCACAGCCATTTTATTTTCGGTCAGGGTTCCTGTTTTATCTGTACAAATAACCCCTACATTACCCAGGGTTTCCACAGAACGCAACTGCTTGATGATAGCCCTGTCTTTGGCCAACCGCAACATACCGCGAGCCAGGGCAATGGTTGCCACTATCGGTAATCCTTCCGGGATGGCTGCCACTGCGAGTGCAAATGCCGTCTCGATCATTTGTACCAGTTCTCTGCCCTGAACATATCCAACCAGGGCAATAGCAATAGCCAGAAAAAGAGTGAGCCAGATCAGCTTTTTACTGAGTACATTGAGTTTCTTTTCAATGGGCGTTTGCTCGTCATCGGCTTCCTGCGTCATTTTACTGATCTTGCCCAACTCTGTTTGCTCTCCCGTTGCTGTCACAACAACCTTGGCAGTCCCCCTGGTAACCATGGTCCCATTGAACACCATGTTTTCGCGATCTGCGAGCATTGTCGTCTCAGGCAAATGTTCCGTAAGTTTATTGACCTGAAAACTCTCCCCGGTCAAAGCCGATTCTTTTACCGCAAGGCTTTCGTGCTCTGCCACCCTTCCATCGGCAGGGACAAACTCCCCGCTGGTCAGCAATAAAATGTCCCCGGGGACAATACAGATATCCTCTATCAGCATTTCTTGCCCGTCCCGCAAAACATAGGATTCTCCACGAGTCATTTCCCGTAAAGCTTCCATAGAGCGCCGAGCCTGCCATTCCATAAAAAAGCCAATAAATACGGTTATTAAAATGACAACCACCACAGCGACGCCTTCCACAATTTCCCCAAAAGCAAAACCCAATACCGTTGCCGCAACAAGCACGTAAATGACCGGATCCAGGAATTGCTCCAAAAAGATAAGAATGACAGGTTTGGACTGTTGCTTCTTGAGACGGTTTTTACCAAAAGTATTCAAACGCTTCCCGGCCTCAGTCTGACTCAGACCTTGCTCAAGGGAAGTCTCCAGATGAGATAAAATTTCCTCAACCGTTGCCGCAAAAGCCTTTTCGGGAAGATTGGCGATCATTGAATAATTAATTTGTTAGTTGCCGGTAGTCAGCAAAAACAGCAGCAGACTTATTACAGTTAAAACAATCAATCCGGGGTATCAACGGAACTATAAAGCATTGGGATGAATTTGTAATTTAACGAAAATGCATCAAAAAAGCCAATATTTAACCCTCGGCCTGGCCTACTTTTTTTCCCTGTCAGCACCATATCCTCATTCCCATACTTCCATATTTCCCTATTTACTTGTATCATTGTATCATTCTTTAATTTAGTCAAAAAATCATGCAAAAAACCGCCCTTTCAATCCTGATGTTTCTGCTTACAGTCAACGTTTTTGCTCAACCGAATACAACCAGAGAAACAGTACAACTTGAATTAACCCCTGTCAACAACCATTTTGAAACAGCAATTATGGCCATTCCCCTTACGCAAGATGGCCCGTTTTTATCCTATTTCATAAAGTCTTCCCAGCAGGTCGAAGGCTTAAACATCCGATTTTCCATGGATGGAAATAACTGGACCGACTGGCTCCCCCTGCACCCGGATGCTCATATGGATTTTGAAGACGATAGCTGGATCAGCGAACTGGGTTTTGAAGAAACCGGAGCACAATGGTTTCAACTATCTTCACCGGCTCTTTATTCAACGCTAAAGTGTCATTTTTTCAACCCTGGCCATACCGAAGAAGTACATGCCAGCCAGCCACAGGAACTTGAGGTCACAGATCGTTCATGCCCTTGCCCTGTTCCTGAAATTCAAACACGGGAACAATGGTGCCCTGACGGCACATGCTTCCCCCACCCAAATCCTTCCTGGACCAATGTAACACACCTCATTATTCACCATTCCGCAGGAACCAACACTTCCTCTGACTGGGCAGGAGTAGTCAGAGCCATCTGGGATTTCCATGTCAATGGTAATGGCTGGTCAGATATTGGTTACAATTGGTTGATCGACCCCAACGGGGTAGTGTACGAAGGACGGGGTGACAACATTCTCGGAGCGCACTTTTGTGGCACCAACGGTGGAACAGCAGGTACCTGTGTGATGGGTAACTTCACAGATATTCAGCCTACCACCGATGCCATCAACAGCCTGGTTGACCTGTACACCTGGAAAGCCTGTGATAAAAACCTGGATGTACTCGCCAGCGCCTATCACAATTCCTCCGGACTTACCCTAAACAGAGTTTCAGGACACCGCGATGGTTGTGCGACAGCCTGCCCTGGCAACAGTTTCTACCCTATGTTACCCGATATTCGCCAGCAGATGTTTGACAACATTGTCTCCGGATGTTCGGGACTCCCCGGACCAACGGGACTGGCCGGCAGCATTACAGACGTAACCGAAGCCACCCTGACCTGGAACGACAATACTACCGGAGAGCTCGGATACCTGCTGGAACGAAAAAGCGGTGGTTTGAGCAACTTCGCATTGTATGCAACCGTTGATCCCGATACCACTCAATTCATAGATGACGCCATTGAAGAAGGTACCGTTTACCAATACAGGCTGAGAGCTTTTACAGAAACCGATACTTCTGACTATTCCAATGTTGCTTTTGTGCCTGATAATGTCGGCGTGACCGATTCGTATTTCAATAATCAAACGGTCAATATTTATCCTAATCCGGCAAGTGCTCACCTTAATATACAAGTGAAAAACCAAATATCCGGAAAACTTAAAGTGGAACTAATGGATGTTCTTTCAAAAACAAGTCAGCTGAATCAGGTTTTTGAGAAAAACAGGGAAAGTCAGACTTTTACCATGGCTTTAGAAAATTTACCCCAGGGTATTTACCTTCTGAAAATAGCCCAAAAAGACCATTATGGTCTTTTCCGTGTAGTTGTAGATTAATCAAACCAAAAAATATTGAAAATGATTTTAGACGACACTTTCCAGGAAGATCAGAAACGGAGGCTTGTGGAAGCCAGTAAAGGTAAGAGATTGGCCAATTACCTTATCGACGCGCTAATTGTACAGTTCTTCTCTTTTGCCATAGGCATGGTACTTGGCGTGTCAGGAATGGCTAACGATGATCTTACCGCCTCCCTTTTAGGCATTGGTGTTTACGTCGGGTATTACATTCTATTTGAACATTTGAACGGTGGAAGGACCGTTGGGAAAATCGCTACACGCACCAGGGTGGTAACGGAAACGGGAGACACCCCTACTGTGGAAACCCTCATAGGCCGTTCCTTCGCCCGGATCATTCCCTTTGAGGCACTATCCTTTTTAGGCTCCAGAAACAACGGATGGCACGACAGGTTATCGGGGACCATGGTAATTGACCTGGATGAATCAGTAGTGCCTTTGGATGAAGATTTAGTTTAGGAAAATAATTTTCCCTGTACGGGGTCAGGCAATAACCGGAAAGAACGCCGGTGATGTTGATTGGCCCCATGTCTAAGTATTGCGCTGCGATGATCCGCGGTAGGATAACCTTTATTCTTTTCCCAATTGTAAAATGGAAAATCCAACGCTGCCGCTTTCATGAAATCATCGCGATAGGTTTTAGCCAGAATAGAGGCAGCCGCAATGGACATGTATTTGGCATCACCCTTCACAACACATTCAAAGGGAATATCTTCAAAGGGATTAAAACGATTGCCGTCTATCAATAACGCCTCCGGTCGTACATCCAGCTTTTGAATCGCCCGGTGCATAGCCCGGAAAGAGGCATTCAGAATATTAATTTCATCAATTTCTTTCGGATCAACCTGTGCCACGGCCCAACTGATCGCCATCTCCTCTATAATTCCCCTGGCTTCCATTCGCCGTTTCTCAGACAACTTCTTGGAGTCCATCACCAGTGGATGTTCAAAATCCGGTGGCAAAATTACCGCAGCTGCAAATACCGGTCCCGCCAGACAGCCCCGGCCTGCTTCATCACACCCCGCTTCTACAATACCCTCTTTAAGAAATGGCTTTAAACCCATAGTTAATAACAGATTCCTTTTAAATTCATGTTACTTGTTTCTGCTTGACTTCTTCTTGCGGAAGATCCCTGAAATTTCCCCGAGTTTCCCCTTCAATAATGGATTTTTTGATGTAGAATGCTGAACCGGGGAGTTGAAAGCAGTAACTCGCAACTAAGACTTTTAATAAAAATCGGGTAAGATTGAAAAAATACGATCACATCCCTGTACCCCTGTTCCCTTTCAAAAGCTCCACCAAACGGTAGACATCCTCATATCTATTATATAAAGGTACCGGTGCTACCCGGATCACTCCACCGCCGCTACCCGACAGATTATCCTCTCTCCAGTCGGCAACCACTCCGTTTTTGGTGAGATAATCGAAAAGTTCTTTTCCGTTTTCAGTCATAAAAATAGAAACCTGGCAACCACGGGATCCCGGATCTTCGGGAGTCAGAATATGAAAATTAAATCCTTGTCTGTTTAAATCCTTTATCAGAAACTGAAGATAACTGTTCAATCGCTCCCCTTTTTCATGCAGCGCTGGCATTCCCGCTTCCATAAAAATATCCAGACTCGCCCTATGAGCAGCAAAACTGAAAATCTGAGCATTACTCAACTGCCACCCTGCAGCTCCCTGCATAGGCACAAAACCTTTCCGCATCAGGAAGCGCTGTGATTCATCATGTCCCCACCACCCCGCAAAACGCGGCAGATCAGGATCATTACCGTGTCGTTCATGCACAAATACACCACTGGGTCCCCCCGGTCCTGAATTCAAATATTTATAACTACACCAAACCGCAAAGTCCACATTCCAGTCGTGTAAGTTCAGGATGACATTGCCTGCCGCATGAGCCATATCAAAACCCGCAAAAGCACCAGCCTTATGGGCAGCTCGGGTAATGGCAGGCACATCAAAAAACTGACCGGTAAAATAATTGACCCCACCGAAAAGCACCAAAGCCGTCTGCGGGCCTTCTTTTGCTATGGTCGCCACAAT
>CALODM010000010.1:0-2500 GCA_942492125.1 uncultured Bacteroidota bacterium | reverse complement strand
TTTTGCATAATGAGCCTACGAGTTACTCCTAACTAGCCAGTTTAAGTACTTCAGGTACGCAAGCGTAGCGAAAGCGAGTCTGAACAGGGCGAATAGCTAGTTGGGGTAGACGCGAAACCTGGTGATCTACCCATGGGCAGGTTGAAGTTCCGATAGTCTCGGAATGGAGGACCGAACCAGTACATGTTGAAAAATGTTCGGATGACCTGTGGGTAGGGGTGAAAGGCCAATCAAACCAGGAGATAGCTCGTACTCCCCGAAATGCATTTAGGTGCAGCGTTAGTTTAGAGTGTCATGGAGGTAGAGCTACCGATAGGGCTAGGGGGCTTCACCGCCTACCAACCCCTGACGAACTCCGAATGCCATGACATTGCACTAGCAGTGAGGCAGTGGGTGCTAAGGTCCATTGCCAAAAGGGAAAGAACCCAGACCATCAGCTAAGGTCCCAAAATATATACTAAGTTGAATGAACGAGGTGGGGATGCTAAGACAGCTAGGATGTTGGCTTGGAAGCAGCCATTCATTTAAAGAGTGCGTAACAGCTCACTAGTCGAGCGTTCCTGCGCGGAAAATGATCGGGCATTAAGTATATTACCGAAGCTATGGATTGATCTTCGGATCAGTGGTAGGGGAGCATTCCAGTTGCACAGAAGTCGTATCGTGAGATGCGGTGGAGCGGCTGGAAAAGAAAATGTAGGCATGAGTAACGATAAAATAGGTGAGATACCTATTCGCCGTAAGACTAAGGTTTCCTTGATCTATGCTAATCAGATCAGGGTTAGTCGGGCCCTAAGGTGTAGCCGAGAGGCGAAGCCGATGGAAAACTGGTTAATATTCCAGTACTTGTATTATTTGCGATGGGGTGACGGAGACACGTAAGACCCGCGTACTGACGGAATAGTACGTTGAAGCACGTAGGCGTTGAAGAAAGTAGGCAAATCCGCTTTCTGAGCTGAACTGCGATAGTACACTGATGGCGCAAGCTTGAAGTGATAGTGGTCCCAAGTATGCTTCCAAGAAAACCCTCTAAGCTTCAGAATAATACAACCCGTACCGTAAACCGACACAGGTAGTCGAGGAGAGTATCCTCAGGCGCTCGAGTGATCCGTGGCTAAGGAACTAGGCAAAATGGACTCGTAACTTCGGGAGAAGAGTCGCTCCCCTCCGGGGGAGCCGCAGTGAAGAGGCCCAGGCGACTGTTTAGCAAAAACACAGGACTCTGCGAAATCGAAAGATGAAGTATAGGGTCTGACACCTGCCCGGTGCCGGAAGGTTAAGGAAGGTTGTTAGTTCTTCGGAGCGAAGCAATTGACTGAAGCCCCGGTAAACGGCGGCCGTAACTATAACGGTCCTAAGGTAGCGAAATTCCTTGTCGGGTAAGTTCCGACCTGCACGAATGGTGTAACGATCTGGGCACTGTCTCAGCCACGAGCTCGGTGAAATTGAAGTATCGGTGAAGATGCCGGTTACCCGCAACGGGACGGAAAGACCCCGTGCACCTTTACTACAGCTTCACATTGTGCTTGAGTATAAGATGTGTAGGATAGGTGGGAGGCTTTGAAGCTGCCGCGCCAGTGGTGGTGGAGCCGACCTTGAAATACCACCCTTCTTATACTTAGGTTCTAATCCCGCACAAACGGGAGACATTGTGTGGTGGGTAGTTTGACTGGGGTGGTCGCCTCCTAAAAAGTAACGGAGGCTCGCAAAGGTACCCTCAGCATGGTTGGTAATCATGCGAAGAGCGTATTAGTACAAGGGTGCTTGACTGAGAGAGGGACGCCTCGAACAGGTACGAAAGTAGGCTAAAGTGATCCGGTGGTTCCGCATGGAAGGGCCATCGCTCAAAGGATAAAAGGTACGCCGGGGATAACAGGCTGATCTCCCCCAAGAGCTCATATCGACGGGGAGGTTTGGCACCTCGATGTCGGCTCGTCACATCCTGGGGCTGGAGAAGGTCCCAAGGGTTGGGCTGTTCGCCCATTAAAGTGGCACGCGAGCTGGGTTCAGAACGTCGCAAGACAGTTCGGTCCCTATCTGTTGTGGGCGTTGGAATATTGAGGAGATCTGACTCTAGTACGAGAGGACCGGGTTGGACGCACCGCTAGTGTACCTGTTGTGACGCCAGTTGCATTGCAGGGTAGCTATGTGCGGAATGGATAAGCGCTGAAAGCATCTAAGCGCGAAGCCAACTCCAAGATGAGTATTCCATTCCTTTATTGGAAGTAGGGTCGTGGAAGATGACCACGTTGATAGGCTACAGGTGGAAGTGCAGTGATGTATGAAGCTGAGTAGTACTAATTACCCAAAGACTTTCTTCGGTAAGTTTCTTTCTAAAAGCTCTTTAAGTAGCTTTATTAATCTCACCTGTCATTTGTCATGATATCACAACGCGTTGTGTATCAAAAATATAATGTTCTAACCCGAAAAGTTAGGATAAAGATTTGTTGGTGGCTATAGCAAGAGGGTCCACCTCTTCCCATTCCGAACAGAGAAGTTAAGC
>CALODM010000009.1:0-261209 GCA_942492125.1 uncultured Bacteroidota bacterium | reverse complement strand
AAATAAAAAAGCAAGTGTCTCTGATATTTATGCCTGACAATTCAACGTTTGACTTCTTTCATGGGAACATCCTGCCGGTTTTACTCTTATCAGCATCTCCGGTTTATTAACTCCTGCAACTTTCCGCTCTATTGAGTATTGACAATCTCTGATAATTGTTTGATTTTCTTCTCAGATACATATACTGAGAGGAACTTAGTGAGCATTAAGTCGCATTTTGCCCGACCCGACTACGCATCCCATGAAACTGTATTGAACCAGTTCAGTCTGATCAGCAACAGTCCCTTTCTGGACAGCCTTCTCCACACTGTTTGCGGCCTTCTGGCAGTTCTTAATGAGAACAGGCAGATAGTTGCCCTTAACGACACTTTCATGAATATGCTTGGCATAGCGGAACCATCGAAGGTCCTGGGCCTTCGTCCCGGAGAAGCCCTGCAGTGCATCCATAAAGATGACGGTCCTTCAGGATGCGGCACCACCAAGTTCTGTTCCACATGCGGAGCTGCACTGGCCATTGTTGCAGCCCTGGGCGAAGAAAAACCGGTCGAACGCCTTTGCGCCCTGACCCACGAGAAAAACGGCAGTGTGATCGAAACGGTCTTTCACGTTACGGCAAGGCCGGTTAAATTGAATGAGGTTCATTTCGTACTTATTTTCCTGCAGGATGTTACTGAACAGCATAGAAGAGCTGCCCTTGAGAGAACATTCTTCCACGACGTGAGCAATCTTCTCAATATGCTCGTTCAAGCCGGCGAGCTTCTTAAAGAGGATTGTGATTATGAACTTGTCCATTCGGTAAATGCAACCGTTATGCGCCTGGTAAAGGAAGTGGAGGTTCAAAGAATATTTGCCGGTTCTGAAAAAGCGGACATCTCCATCAGGCGGGAAACGGTAGACCTGAAGGCTCTGATGAAGGATCTTCGGGGATTTTTCAACAGTCATCCAGCATCGATCAACAAACAGCTTGCATTCTCCCCAACAGCAGAGTCTTTAACCCTGACAACCGACATTTCTCTGCTTTCCAGGGTTCTTGAAAACATGGTGATCAACGCGCTGGAAGCTTCACCTGAGGGCAATCAAGTTACCATGAAAACACAAACCGGCCCCGATGGATTAACTTTCAGTGTTCACAACAACACCTTTATTCCGGAGGATACGGCAAGGCGAATTTTCCAGCGTAACTTCAGCACTAAAAGCGGCCCGGGAAGAGGTTATGGAACCTATGCCATGAAACTGCTGGGGGAAGAGCTGCTCGGGGGAAAGGTCGGTTTCACCAGCTCACCCCGGTCCGGCACGGTGTTCACCTTTCTGCTTCCCGCTGAACATATCTGATCATTATCAGTCCAAAGGATACCGTCTCAAGGAAATCACCGCCGGATGAACAAAACCTGAAAAGGGGGAAGGGAACAGTTCCCATTCTTACCCGGGAGCACCGCGGCCATGGCCGGTGCATAAAGTCCGGTCCTATTCATTTTCGGAGAGCTTTCTGCTGATTTCCTTCAGTTCAGCCTGAATCTGCCGGATGCCCTTCAGTACGGAATCAAGCCTTGTATGCAAAGAACTGCCATGAGCGGATACTTCGTCCTTTGTATCGATTTCATGCTCTATGCTGATTTCCATGGACTCTGGAACGTTCTGCGTTTCACTTCGTAAAAGCTCTGCCTCATCCTTGAGCAGTTCCTTCTCTCGCTCCAGCAAAAGACCTTCCTCGAAGGCTTCCACCCTTTCTTCAACTGCTTCGGATACTATATCCTGAATGGTAAGATCATATTCAGCGGCAGCTTTTCTCAGCTCTTTGTGAACGTCTTCTTTGATCCTGATGTGGATCATCCTCTGTTTCTCTTCCCCGGTCACGGTATACTCCTTTCTGGACGTTATACTGTTATAAATATATCTTAGATATAATGACCGTCAAGGAGCTTGCTTCTATCTGATCAGTTTTCCCTCGGCAAACACAGCCCGGGGAAATGCCGCCAGGTTAAGAGGATCTCTGTTCCACACCACCAGGCTTGCTGTTTTCCCTTTTTCCACGGAACCCAGAGAGTCATCTATCCCCAGAATTTTCGCATTCTTCCAGGTTATCATGGATATGGCCTCTTCAGGCTTCATTCCGTTGATCAGGAAGAATTTCAGGCTGTCTCTCAGGCATGGAGACCAGATGACTGGATGATCCGTCATAAGACCATAGAAGGCATCGGACTTCATAAGAAGGCCTGCATGCTGATAATATGCGTGCTTGAGCTCAACCTTGTACCCCACTGAACCCAGCGGACCGTAGACAACCGGGATGTCCGCCCCGGCAAGCTCGT
This sequence comes from uncultured Bacteroidota bacterium, assembly GCA_942492125.1. Taxonomy (GTDB): domain Bacteria; phylum Bacteroidota; class Bacteroidia; order Chitinophagales; family Saprospiraceae; genus BCD1. The sequence continues at coordinate 258,900 of CALODM010000009.1, read as the reverse complement.
TGAACACCGAGGTATGGAAAACGTCGCAGGTGTGATCTGCGGTAACCTTTATCCCGTATTTCCCGGCGAATTCAATGAGATAGAATATATCGTCCTCTTTATGCACGTGAACCTTGGCTGTCTTCTTCCGGTCCAGAAGTTCGAGAACTGCATTGTCAGCCTGTGTGAATGTCTGCAGATACTCTTTATCGAGAAGCTCGATCTGGTACTTCTTCTCGGCAGGTTTCTTTTCCTTGCCGTTCATCAGCTTGTGGAGTTCTTTCTCCTTCTTCAGGAGAGCCTTCTCCCCTTTTAGTATAACCTCGTCGAATTTCTCTCTAAAAGGGCATAAACACCCATCCTTGTATTCGGTCTATCACCCTTCCACTCTGTTGTACTTCTGGGATTGAACCCGAGAGCCATTTTGTAGCCATAGTCCTTCAGCTCTGCGTTTTTCCGTTTTCAGCAGAGTTCCTTATAACCTTTGCCCTGCCTCCGAAGAGGTTGCCGCTTCCGGGGACCACGCAACTGTAGAGCACACCGAAATCCACGGCGTCTCTGAAAGCCCTGTCGTCGAAGTAAATGCTGTCCACGGGATCGTTCACGGGCAGGATCTGGCCAAGGACATCGTTGGTTTCAGATTCAGTCCATGGTTCCCCCTCTCTGTCCATGCCTATGTGCGAATGGGCATCGATAAAGGCGGGGGTCACGAAGCCGCTGTGATCAGCCTTGATCTTTTTCTTCAGAATGTCGGTAACGATTCCGTCTTCCAAAACTACTGTGCAGTTCTCTGTCCTCTTCCGGCCGTCGTAGAGCACCTCAGCATGTATCAGTGTTTTTCCGCTGCTCATTTCACCATCTCCTTTCATGTTGTAAAAGGTATTCTCATCATATGAAAGCAGAGAAACAATCCCTGCTGACTACAACCGGGAAATGGAATCAGTTCTTAAGAAGGTTAACTGGGATTTCATAAGAAGCCCTGCATTCTGATAGTAAGCATGCTTAAGCTCCACCTTGTACCCCACTGAACCAAGCGGACCATATACAATGGGAATATCCGCCGCGGCAAGTTCATTGAACACCGAGGTATGGAACACGTCACCGGTGTGGTCGGCTGTGACTTTTATGCCGTATTTTGCGGCGAATTCGATAAGATAAAGGACATCATCCTCTTTGTGCACGTGAACCTTCGCAGTCTTCTTTCCGTCTAAAAGTTCAAGGATTGCATTCTCTGCCGGAGTGAAGGACTGCAGATACTCCTTTTCAGGAAGCTCGATGTGAAATTTCTTCTCCGTGATCTTCCTGCTGTTTTTCATTTTATAGAGTTCTTTATCTTTCTTCAGCAGAGCTTTTTCCCGCTTCAGGATCACCTCGTCGAATCTGCTCTTCCAAGAGGGCATATACACCCATTCGGGTATTCGGCCTGTCCCCCTTCCATTCGGTTGTGCTTCTTGGATTGAATCCCAGTGCCATCTTGAATCCATAGTCCTTGAGCTCTGCGGTTTTCCTGGTTTCGGCAAAATTTCGTATGACCTTTGCCCTTCCCCCGAAGAGGTTACCGCTTCCAGGAACCACACAGCTGTAGAGTACACCGAAATCCACTGCATCTCTGAAAGCCCTGTCATCGAAGTAGATGCTGTTTAGAGGATCGTTCACCGGCAGAATCTGGCCCAGCACATCATTCGTTTCAGATTCAGTCCATGGTTCTCCCTCTCTGTCCATTCCAATATGTGAGTGGGGATCTATAAAAGCCGGTGTAACGAAACCTTCGTGATCAGCCTTTGTCTTCTTTTTCAGAATGTCGGTAACTATTCCCTCTTCCACGACCACCGTGCAGTTCTCCAACTTTTTCTTACCGTCGTAGAGAACCTCTGCATGTATCAGTGTTTTTCTGCTGCTCATTTCATAACCTCCAGACCGGGTGTAAAACGTATTCTCATCAGATGCACGCTGAGAAACAATCCCTGCTGGTCACTGAACTTTCTGAAAGGCTCGTTCTTCATTATGCAGAACGAAGGAAAGCACAGCGCTTTCAGGAACACAATGGGTTGTCTGAAACTAGTACCATTTCTGAGGATTTGTATTGACATACATGTCAACATGTCTGATTGTTTATCGTGCATGATGAGAGTCAAATAAAGAGGGGGATACCAGTGAAGAAAGCAATGCTGCTTGTAATGGCAGTCTGGATTACTGCTTCGGCATCGGCAGTTATTCAGGCGCAAAACACTCAGGCGGAAAACTCTGACCGCTCGCTGGAGGAAGTCAGGGAACAAGTGGGATATGTTAAAGTTACAGTTCAAAACTGCTATGAACTTCTGCTTGCCGACGAACCTGACCTGACAGGAGACATAGAGGTTAGTTTCTCCATCACTCCCGAAGGAGAGGTAACAGAAACAGAGATCGTATGCAGCGAGGGTTTGGAGAGTCTGGAGGAGCCTGTTGCAGAGGCTGTTAGTGCCCTTGTTTTCGAGCCGTGTTCCAGTCAGCTTGACAATCTGCCTGTAACTGTTCCCTTCAGTCTTTTCCTCCCCAGGCAGAATAAAGGAGAAAAATGCCTAAATTATTCATAACCGATATAGAATCCGATGCTGATATCAAGGTGTATGTAACGGACATCAGGTCGGATGCCCATCTGGTAGTTTATGAAACTGATAACCAGTGGGAGGCAACAGAACAGCAGATATGGTGTTACACCGATATCAGAAGCGAAGCCGACAAGGTGGTATTTTTCACGGATAGTTCCTGGAATGCTGATCTGAAAATCTTCAGAACGGAAATCCAGTCAGATGCAGGTTGGGTCGATCCAGACAAAGACGACTTGATATAGTCCACTAAGAAAGGGCCGCTATCACGCGGCCCTTTCCCGTTAATCGTTGAGGGTCAGCAACAGCAGCAGCTGCATCCACCCTGCTTCTGCTTCAGCTCCATGGGCTTTCCGCAGCATATTATCTCACAGTCGGAACACCCGCAGCTTTTTTTGACTTCAAGCTCCACTCCGCACTTGCTGCACGCAAGAACGTCTCCTGTTTTTACGCCTTCCATTTTCAAACCCTCCGTATCATGTTGATTATCATTCATCTGCAGTCCAGCTATTTGGAACGTTGGTAATATACTATTTTGGTATGTTTTGGTTATTCCATCAATTGACTGGCGGGTGTAACTAACTTATCATACTTTTACAAGGGGCAGTTCCAGTTACAAACGCCATGAGGTTCAAATGAGGGGGTGGAAGAATTGTTCTTCCAGCACAAATTAAGGATGGGATGTAATGCTGAAGTATCTGATTATTATGCTCTCTGCAGGTCTTCTCTTGCTGCCAGGATGCGGCGGAGAACCCACAGACCCAGAGACACCGATGTAACTGAAGACGTCATCGAAGAGGTTGAGATCATCGAAGTTACCGCAATGCCGGATCCGGGCAATCTGGTTGAATACCGTGGAGAAGACGGCGAAGAGCTTTTCTTCATGGTAACAGGCGATGACATGGGAAGTGTCTGGGGTACAGACTTGTACACCGATGACTCCCAGCTTGCCGCAGCAGCAGTTCATGCCGGTGTTCTCGAAAACGGCGAATCAGGTTTTGTCATGGTTACCATTCTTCCAGGAGAGGAAGCCTATGAAGGTTCCCTTCAGAACGGAGTCGACAGCTGGGATTACGGTCCATGGAGCGGCAGCTACATGGTAGATTTCATTCCAGAGAACGTGGAAGTAGAGATTGGTGCTCTTCCTGATCCTGGTAACCTTATCGAATACCGTGGAAGAAACGGGGAAGTCTTCGAATTCGAGGTAACGGGTGACGCCACCGGCAGCGTTTGGGGTACAGATGTCTATACCGATGACTCCAGACCTGGCAGCAGCAGCAGTTCACGCCGGTGTTCTCGAAGACGGCGAGACCGGAACTGTAATGGTGGAGATCATGCCCGGTGAAGAAAGCTACACCGGTACGATCTGCAATGGAGTCGAGAGCTGGGATTATGCCGAATGGAGCGGCAGCTACACCGTTTACTAAACGAATGTTTTTATGGCCGGCCTTCGGGCCGGCCTTTTTTCAAACACTTCCAGCACTCACTGTTATTTATATAATCAGGCATTACCGTTTTTAAGGAGGCATCGTGACAGGTATTAAAAGAGTAGTCCAGGAAGAGACCCTCTATGCCTGTATCAGGTTCACAATGACCGACTATTCTCAGGTACTCCAGAGACTGGAACAGGTCAGGGCAGAAATACCAGTGAATACAGTTACCGGTCTCCCCGTTCTCATACGCCACTATGTAAGCAGTGTTAAAAAGGGTACTCTGGTTGAGCTGGGACTGCCTGTGAACAGGATATGCCGTACTGATATTGTACTTACCAGAACGATCAACAGGGTGGAATGTCTGTCTTTAAACTCGGCATGCAGCCTGGAAAAACTGGGTGCATCCTACGGTACGCTCTTCCACTATGCAGATGAAAAGGGAATAGTCTCCGATGAATATGGAATAGAGATACTCCATGAAACCGGGAACATCGCAAGCTGCACAATAGAAGCCAGACTGGTAATACACCCCTGGGAAAATCTCTTCCGCAGGAATCTCGTGGAAACTCTGGGAGAAGAAGAAGCAAGCCGCATATTCAAAAGCTGGGAAAGCCTGCCGGGATGCAGTGATCGCCATGAAAGATTCCAGGAGGTCAAAGAGGCGGTATCCAATCTTGAGAACTCGGCAGACGACTTCACCAGGTACCTCTGCCTGTCAGGCTGTGCCCACGTATTTCCGGAGGAACAGATAAAGAAGCTGAGGATCGTATTCCTTCGATCCATCCAGGATGGCGGATCAAAACTGGATGCCGTTGATGCTGTCATAAGTTTCATGGATCAGGATCCCGGCTGGGTGGAGGGCGCCAGACGCAAAGGCAACATCATCTACACGGCCAAGGGTCCCAGGGACGAACAAGCCTATGAGAACGCGGTGACTCCTGAAGAGAAAGCTGCTGCCGCATGTTTCTGCCCCATTATAAGGAATAGTCTCAATGAAGGAATGCCCCGGTCTTATTGTTACTGCGGAGCAGGCTGGTATCGTCAGCAATGGGAAGGAGCAACAGGGCTTTCGGTGAAAGTGGAAATACTCAGCTCCCTTCTCAGCGGCGACGAAGAATGCCGCTTTGCAGTTCACCTGCCCGTGGAAACCGACTAGAGCCTGATGCAGCGGGTGAATGCTTCCCGTACCCTTCAGACTGACAATGTAAACCCCGCCAGGCAAAACCAAGCCCGAATCTTCGGTTCCATCCCAGTATGCATTGAACACACCTTCACCGGACATGACAGGTGTGATCACGGCAACTCTCCGACCGGTGATATCGAATATCTCCAGGTCGGGACATGAGCAGCTTCCCACCATGCACCTTATAACGAGCATAGATTCAAAGGGGTTGGGGCAAACAGAAATACCTTCAGGTTCTCCGTGATTCTCCAGTATTGACAGTTCCGGTTTAACTGCGGCAGAGTGGAACATACCTCCTGAAATAATTGTGAAACCCTGATTAGGCTCAGGCACGTCGCACTGCCCAACATTATTGTAGCCCCAGGCGGTAATCACACCACCGGCTCTCATGGCCAGGTTGTGTTTATTGCCGGCTTCTATTGAAATGAAACCTGAATTCGGTTCAGGCACATCACACTGACCGTAGAGATTGTATCCCCAGGCGGCAATTGTGCTGTCATCTCTCAGGGCCATGCTGTGCAGCCCGCCTGCGGACACAGAGATGAAGTCCTGGTTGGGTTGGGGAACACTACACTGATGATCTCCGTTGTCACCCCAAGCAAGAATCGTTCCATCTGACATCAGCGCGAGACTGTGGAAGTTCCCGGCGGAAATACTAATGAACTTCAGGGCGGTTTCAGGAATGCAACACTGACGGTGGTTGTTACAGCCCCAGGCCACAATCGAACTGTCCTCCTTCAGGCCAAGACAGAACCCTCCTCCACCGGCAACGGCTACGAAACCTGTATTGGGCTCCGGAACATCGTAGGTACCGCAGCCGTCAAGACCCCAGACCACTACGCTTCCATCTTCATGAATCGCCATGCTGTGATAGTTTCCGCAGGCTATGAACGTGAAACCCGTATTCGGCTCAGGAACTTCACACTGGCCGAATTCGTTGTGTCCCCAGGCAACGATCGAGCCATCGGACTTCAATCCCAGATTGTGGAATCCGCCTGCTGCTACTGCGATGAATTCTTCATTCGGTTCGGGAACGGAACACTGACCGTAGAGGTCGTGTCCCCAGACGAGTATGCTGCCCGAAGAGCTATCATGACCATAAGAATCAATGGATTTGAGTAACAGAGTAAAGACTAACACTCCAACGGAAAACACATTACTCCCCCTCAGGTAAATGTATTTATGCGTCTTTATATTAAGTCATGCACTTTATATCGAATCATGCAGTATCCGTTCACCCAATTGCATTCCTAATATATAGAGCTTAATCCCTTGTCAACAGGGAATTGACCGTAACCATAAAACAGCTGTATCATTAATTGATCAAAGTGTATTTACTCCATGGAATTTTACAGGGAGGTTTGAAGTGAATGGTGATTTGCAAAGCGGCATAGAAAAAGCCGAAGGTTCAATGCCTCCTCCAGCAGAACCCGGTGCTGGAAAGAAGAAGATACCTGTCAAGCGATACCTTTCCTATGCTCTCATTCCGGTTTTCATCGCAATTTTGATCAGGCTTTTAATTATCAGCAGTGCACCAGTTGAGCCGGTCTATGAAGTTCAGATCCCTGATTCTTCTTCCATAACATCGAGCATCAGAATCATTGAGGACTACGTCAGATCAGAGGGAACCTTTCCACCGAATTTTCAGGACCGTGTTTCATCAAATCCGGATCTGTCTCTTGAGGTAAATAATGACAGTTCGTTTACCTATATTGAAGCCGGGGTCGTTTACCGTTCCGCCCCTGGTATTCTTCTTCACGGAGGTGATACCGATGAATAGAAAAGCATTTACACTGATAGAACTCATGATTGTAGTTCTTATAATCGGCATTATCTCCGCAATAGCAATTCCTAAATTCGACAATGTGAGTACCCGGGCCAGGGCGGCCGCAATAGTCGCCGACGCAAGAACTATCGTATCTGCCGCTCAGCTGTACTATTCCGACAATGGCGAATACCCCCGGAGCGCACCGGCAGGTGTGGTTCCCGCTGGTCTTGACGATTATCTCGGTACAGGTTTCGATTTTAACAAGTACCAGGGTATTGATGTAGCATTCTCATTCGAGAACGAGCAGGTCGGTGAGAGTGGAAGCAGCACAGGTGATAACCAGGTAACTCTGAGTGTAAATTCAGATAATCAGACTATTCTCAACGCCATAATGGATGTGGCCCCGGATTTCCTTGAACCTCTGGCTGGAAGCCAGGGAAGCGACAGGTTATCTGTAATTCTGGCGGTCTCCTCCGGGGAAACAGGCGGTCAGGGCGGCGGCCCAGGTGGTGGCCAGGGCGGCGGCCAGGGTGGCGGTCAGGGCGGCGGCCAAGGTGGCGGTCAGGGCGGCGGCCAAGGTGGCGGTCAGGGCGGCGGCCAAGGTGGCGGTCAGGGCGGCGGGAATCCTAAATAGCCATTTCCGTCAGATAATACCGTACCTATTCCTTGTGTGAACAATCATCTTGTCCAGCTCCTGCAGGAAACGTGACCTGTCTTTCTTCGAAAATGGAGCAGGACCTGAAGTTATCATGCCCTGCTCCCTCAGATCGTGAAGCAGGTCGCGGATCGAAAGGACGTCGCCTATGTTGGCCTCATCGAATGGGCGGCCTGTGTGCCCAAGCACAAGTGCTCCCTCTTTCAGACACCTCGAGGCCAGGGGGATGTCTCCTGTAACAACGATATCATCCGCACCGGCATTCTCTGTTATCCAGTCGTCGGCAACATTCTCGCCTTTGTCCACAACAACCAACTTTAACCAGTTTGATTCAGGCGCCCTCATCCACGAGTTCGATACAAGATATACTTTCAGGCTGTACCTTCTGGCTACTCTGTAAATCTCTTTTTTTACCGGGCACGCGTCTGCGTCTACATAAATATCCAGCAAATCCCAGTCCAATCATTCATGTGGTTCATTCGTGTCGCTGTATCCGCCGAAATCTACTCCAGTATCCTTTTGATTCCATCCACAGCCCGATCTGTCAATTCACGGTAGCGTGACTGAATCCCTGTGATGATGATAAGGGCAACCGGCTGCCCCATAAGTTCGAAGAATCTGCAGATTACGCCGTCCCCATGGGGACCGCTCATGGTGATGTGGTCCATGTGCCTTGCTCCGGAAAAGTCTCTGATCTCGGCACTCATCTCGAAAACAAGCCCGGCAAGGGCAGCCAGAATACTGGAATCGATTCCAGAGTCAATATCCACCACGTCAAAACCTTCACGGGTGGCAAGAAGGGCCGCTTTGAAACCGCCTTCCCTGGCGATGTGCTCCAGCTGATTTTTCACCGCATCGATAGGTATCTCAGTTCGGTTCTTCCTTCTTTCGAACAGTCTCATCTTTCACCCCCTGATAAATGCCGCCTGGTTCCCTGACAAGTATAGGAACTGCAAAGGTTCATGCCAATGTTTTCTTCAATCCATGGGAGTTTGCCGAAGGTGGAGCATCTCTCTTCCAACTCCCACACCCCCCCCCCCCCCCCCCCCCCCCCTGGAACCCAGCGCAACAAACAACCATCCCCCCCCCCCCCCCCCCCCCCCCCCCCCCCCCCCCCCCCCCCCCCCCCCCCCCCCCCCCCCCCCCCCCCCCCCCCCCCCCCATCGCTCCCCCCCAGCCTGGTGGAACCCGCCCCAACCCCCCCCCCCCCCCCCCCCCCCCCCCCCCCCCCCCCCCCCCCCCCCCCCCCCCCCCCCCCCCCCCGCCCCAGCCCGCCCCCCCGCCGACCCCCCCCCCCTCCCCTCCCCCCCCCGACCCCCCCCCCCCCCCCCCCCCCCCCCCCCCCCACGCCCTCCCCTCCCCCCCCCCCCCCCCCCCCCCCCCCCCCCCCCCCCCCCCCCCCCCCCCCCCCCCCCCCCCCCCCCCCCTCCTCCCACCCCCCCCCCCCCTCCCCCCCCCCCCCCCCCCCCCCCCCCCCCCCCCCCCCCCCCCCCCCCCCCCCCCCCCCCCCCCCTTCCCCCCCCTCCCGCCCCCCCCCCCCCCCCCCCCCCCCCCCCCAACACCCCCCCCCCTTTGTCCCCGGCCCCCGCCGTTCTGTTTCAGCCACACCCCGCCCGCTCCCCCCCCCCCCCCCCCCCCCCCGTCGGGGAAGACCATCCCGGAGGAAATGAAGCTTGATGACTTGATCATTGTCCAGGGGAACCTGCGGCTTCTATTGAGATATATTTGAAGTCCGCAAGGTTAGAAAACGAAGGGATGTAACTTGAAGAGAATACTTTTGCTTTTCATCTACCGTTCTTGCTGCGCTGGTGCTGGGAATGGCATGCAGCGCTGCTGAACTTGCACAGATGGGTTATCAGCCGGATTACGCCAGATCCCCGGTTCTGGACACAAAACCTGTATGGAGAACAGTTGTTCTTCCCCTGCTTCCGCCCCTGTTGCCTATCAGTCCAGCACGGCAGGTCTGCAGGGACTATGCCGGAATGAGTCTCCTTCTTAGGACCGGGCAATTCTCGCTGATCGACAGATCCGTCATCGATCAGCTCCTGGAAGAACAGGAATTTTCTTACTCCGGCGTTGTGGATCCCGGAACCGCGGTGGAGCTGGGAAGAATGCTTGGAGCAGAGGCGGTGATGACCATAGCAGTCAACTCCATTACCCATGACTCGTTCTGGGATGAAGAGCCCCTGCAGAGGGATGCGCTCATTCATGTGAAGATCATCTCTGTTGAAACATCGGAAGTGCTCTATACGGCTTCCGGTGAAGGGTCTGATTTCGAGGGAGCCGAGGGAGCTCTTCGAATGGCTCTTCAGGTGGCGCTCATGGGTTTAACCAGCTAGGCAGGAAACAGATGAATAAATACATGATTTTCACACTTGCAGCTTTTTTGCAGCCGGTTGCGGAACAGTTTCGGGAACACAGCTTGCCTCATCTGCCATCAGCACCGCCGTTGATCTCCTCACCCCCGCCGAAGTTCAGCACCAGGTTCAGGAAATGAGTATTGCCATACCGCCTGTTGCCGAGAGCGGGGATGTGGTGGAGACAACCCCTTCCGGTGAAATTGACTGGTCCGGGAACACTGTCAGAGCAACTGGAACAGGGGTACTCGATCCCGGCAATACCAATCGAGCCCAGGCAAGGCTCATGGCGGAAAGTGCGGCTATGGTGGTTGCCCAGAGAAATCTCCTTGAAACGGTACAAGGTGTGACGATAAACTCTGAAACCAGGGTCGAGAACTTCATGACCGACTATGATGTGATCTACTCACGGGTAGATGGAGTGGTTCGCAATGCAAGACAGATCGGTCCGGCTAGATACGATTCACTTGCGGGTATCGTGGAGGTCGAGCTTGAAATGGAAATTCATAGCCCCAGCGGTCTCTCTGGCGCAATAAACTCTGCACTTGCAGCTCCTGAAGGGGCTTTGCCCATGTCAACCGAAACAAGGGACTTCCTTCAGCAGTACTCCGCCATTGTGTTCGACGGTACCGACGCCGGGCTCCAGCCTTCCATGTATCCTAAAATTTACGATTCAGAGGGCAATCTGTTGCTGGACACAAGTGTTTATGCCTCATACCTGGGATCAGATGGGCAAAGTGCGGTTCAGTTCATAAGCGACCTGGACAGAATCCTAGGCTCTTCCCGGTTCTCCCGGTCTCCTCTGGTGGTTCAGGTAAGGCAGGTTACAGGCGCTATGGGAACAGATATCGTTCTGGGCAGCGAAGAATCTGAAACCCTGGGCTGGCTGAAAGCCGGTCTCCCCTTCCTTGCAGGGGCAGGCAAGTTTCTGCTCGGCGTACTCTAGGCGGCGGCCATGTTTAGAATACCATTATTTATTCTGTACATAACTGTCATGACCACCGCATGCGGAACGCAGATGACAGCAACTCAAAGCCCACCTCCCTCAACCGGCGCAGTTCAGCTTTCCTCCCCTGGCCCGCAGGATACCGAGGTTCTTGCAGAGGGTGTTGCCGCGGTTACTTCAACTGCTGACATTGCCCGTGACCATGCCATAGACGATGCCCTTAGAAAAGCCGTGGAACAGGGAGTGGGCACCTGGATCGATTCTGAGACCCAGGTGAGTAACTTCCAGCTTATCGAAGACAACATCTATTCCAGGAGCCGTGGTTACGTGGCAAGCTACAGGATCATTGTTGCAGGGGTTGAAGGAGACCTTTACAGGGTGGTTCTAAGGGCCATGGTCAAGACTGGTGATGTAGAGAACGAACTTGCTGCGATCGGCCTTCTCCTCTCCGAGCAGGGCCGTCCCAGGGTAATGGTACTGGTAAGGGACCTGGGTCAGCACCAGAGTTTAAGCGATGTGAGCATCGCCGGTGACGTCTTCGAGACACGGGTCATGGAGCACTTCAGAGACAGGGGCTTCCCTGTGGTGGATGCCGCAACTGTTCAGCGGATACTTGAGGCGGATCAGCTGAAGCTTATCCTCGAGGGCGACGATGAAACTGCAAAACTGGTTGGCCTTCAGGCAGGTGCTGAAATCGTTGTGGCGGGAACTATCCATCACGATTCAGAGGAAAGACAGATAGCCGGTTCTCTTCGGCGGATTCACACGTACACCGCAAGCACCAGGGCTGAAAATTCAGCCACGGGAGCCCTTTTGGCAGCAACCGCCTTTACCATTGAACTGCCCTTCAGTGAAACCAGTGCCCGTGACAGAACGGCAGACAGTACCGCTGCCTACCTTGAAACGGCGATACTTAACGGCTGGACACAGAGTGAAAAACATCACGGAGATCGTCGCGGCAGATGCGGATTACACGAAACTGACCATCCTGAGAACAGCCATACGTGAAAGGGTCAGAGGTGTAACGGATGTTGTAACCCGTGATCTCACAGGCTCCAGGGCCACAATTGAAGTGGTTTCTGAAACATCTTCCTCTGAAATACTGGATGCACTTGCCGAGATGGAGGATCTTCTCTCGATCACCGGATTCTCCGGAAACAGAATAGAGATCCAGTTGAAGTAATATGTGGCCGCCCCCGGCAGCGGGGGCGGCCCGTTAACAGCATATCAGACCCCGGTGAAAAGCTTCTTCACCTCCCGGGGCGCTCTGAATACACCCTGAACCGAAATAGACTCAAATACCTCGGCAGCCAGCCGGGGGGTCACATCATCCTTAAGTACCAGCATACCGATGATGTTGAGAATGATCTTCTTTCCAGATGCCTTTTTCTTCTCCAGATCGCTCTTTCCCAGGATCAGAACTCCCATGGTGGCAGACTTCCGCACCTTAACCTCCCGGATAACATCCTTGTTAAGATCCAGCAGATTCCTTATTGCAGTTCTTATGGCATCGCTTCTGTTCGAAAACACACCCTGCTCCACCAGCACATCGATCCTGCCCAGATCAACCGGCCCCACATTGATGGTTATCTTCTCGTTCTCTATCATGATTTACTCCATTCTCCATCCATGTGGATGGTTTATGGATGTTATATACCAGCCATAGACCATCCTGTCAACATCCGTAGGGATGTTCATCGCACGGTGTTCACCTCATCGCAATGTTTTACGATACTGATGACCGTTTCAGCGGTTGGTCTTACGTCTCCGTGGTGTTTTACTGAGCTCGGGATAGAGCTCCTGCATGCAGTCAGGACAAAGAGAGTGGGAGAAAGTGGCATCCGAGTTCGTGGATATGTACTCCTCTATCTGTTCCCAGTAGCCGTCATCTTTTCGAATCTTCTTGCATTTGCCGCATATGGGAAGCATGCCGTGGAGTGACTTGATTCTCTCCATGGCGTTCTGAAGCTTGATGTTTGCCTCCTGCAGCAGGCTCTCTTGCAACTTCGCTTGCCTGAAAGTCAGCTCTCAGCTTCATTTTGGTGATGTTTTCCTGCTGCCTTCTTTCAAGGAGAACATCTCTTTCTCCGGCATAGAGCTTGAAATACTCCAGTGCTTCAGGCAGGTTGCCTATCTTCTCGTGATACTCTGAAAGGGCTTTCAGGATCAGCGTCTCCAGCTGCAAGTCCTGATCGCTTTTTCAAATCAGAAAAACCCTGGAGAAGATTAACCAGGGGTTCTTCCACCCCATCCAGCAGATTCATGTGGATCCTAAGTATGGACAGACTAGCCCGGGCAAGGCGAAGATCATAGCTGTTGTCATTTTCCTGGAACAGATCAATGGCCTGAAGGAGGATCTCTTCGGCCTCACTTTCCCTGGACTGGTTTTCAAGAAGACCTGCAAGTTCAAAGAGACTCTCACCTACCTTGCTGCTCTGCAGTTCCTTTCTAAGGGCGATGCTCTCTCGGAGGAACCCCTCGGCCTCCCGGGGTTTCCCCTGCTTGATCTTCAGGCGCCCCAGTTCCCAAAGGCAGTATGCCTCTCCGATCCTGCGGTTCAGCTCGCGATTGATCTTCAGATTATCTTCCAGGTACTGTTCTGCGGTTTCGTACTCACCCTGGTCTATGAGAACATCAGCCATGTTACTCATAGCTACGGTTTTCATGAACCGGTTGCCGATCTGGTCGGAGATGGAAACCGTGTGCATGAAAGAGCCGTATGCCCTTTCCAGAGACCCTATTCTCATGAAGGCCAGACCAAGGTTGTTGTGCACTAATGCAATTCCCCCGGGATTTCCAATGGAGATCTGAATTTCAAGGGCCTCTTCATAATACCTGATGGCGTCCAGCGGTTCAGCCATTCTGCGGTGGCAATTGCCAAGGTTATTCAGTGCCGTTGCCAGCATTTTCCTGTCTGCCAGCGGCCGGAGAATTTCAACGGCCTTTGACGCGTACTCGATGGCTTCCCTGGAATCACGCAGCACAGATACCGCTCTGGACAGAAGGCAAAGTGATGAACCGATCAGTGCTGGATCCCCTGAGCTTCTGAGACATTGCCAGAGTAGCAGAGGCAAGTTTCTCTGCTTCAGAAGGATTCGAACCGCAAAGAGATGCCAGCTTTTCGAGGTTCTTCTCAACTGCGGTTCGCTCCGGGGAAGGTTCCAGTGGCGTGGTGGCGGTTGTGTCTGTGGATTCAGTATCTACCAATGAACACCATCCTTAATGCGAACTATCCAGTTCTGCACCGGGACCACAGTACCATCGATCCGTTGAAGAAATCTCAGCAGATAATACCTTGAAGCGCTTCCCGTGAACAGGATGCCTTTATCTGGGCATTGGGATCTGTGTGGGGTTTTCACCCCCTGCCACGCACCCCTGCTCATCGGTTCTCACAAGAACGTAACCCGACCGTCTTTCATCTTCTGCCAAGCTGTAGCCGGTGAGCAGGAATCCCCCGGATGAACTTGGGCAGATACCGGTGAAGCCGTCTTCTCCAAGACCCTGGAGCCTGCGCTTCCATGTGAGGTTACCCTGATAGTCATAGGACTCCATTACAGCGGAGTTCGCCCCGTCGATGACCCTGGAACCCACAAGGATCACCTGATACTCTGCTGCCAGCAGAACATCCTGCAGCAGCATGCCGTGGGTGAACACACCGGTTCCTATTCTTTCCCCTGCGGGGTTGACTGTCAAAGTTACTCCGCTTCTGGTCCCGTCTTCGCCACCGGGGAAGTAAACCCCCGTATCCCGCATCCATAGTGCAGAAGGAAACGGGACCCGATTCGCTTTTAAAGGGAACAACAAGTTCCCATTCCATGTTTCCCGAGCCGTCGAACTTCTGCAGATAGGTATTATCCTGCCACTGGTGCGACAGAAGAACCAGGTTGCCGTCATCCACCTGACCCACGGCAAGGGGCAGATAGCCGTCCCCTCTTCCGGGTAGGTGTGTTCCCATGTCAGCCTGCCCTGCCGGTCATAGGCTCTCAGGAATGCATCCTGACCAGCATAACCTGATCCTCCAAGAAGGGCGATACCGCCGGCAGGGGTTCCGGCTGCACCGAAACCTGTGAATACGTCCTCTGTGTTCTCTCCTGTAACATTGGTCCATTCCACATCAAGATCCCTGGAAATCTTGAAAATGGCAATGTCGGAATCCACCCCCTGTTGCTCTGGGTTCGCTGTAAGAAACGAAGTAGAAGCCGCCGTCTGAAAGAGGGACCAGCCAGCCTCCGCTCTCCAGTGCCCTGCCCGGAACGGAAAGCCCGTCAATGAGGAGAGTGAGTTCACCATCCCGGTTAAAAACAGAAATCTGATAATCTTCCATTATCATTCCGTGTGCAGTTGCAATGGAACCGTCGGAAAGTTCACAAACACCACCATAGCTGTTTTCCCACGGGTATTCATTGGTTATCAATCTTGAGAAGGTGGTACCAGTTGTGGCCGCTAAAACAATAGCTGAAAGCGCAGCTGTAAGATACATTGTCTCTCCCTCTTGAAACGGTGAATTAGATGATCCGGTCAAACAATGCTAAATGCACACCAGTCAAGCAAGGCATGGAATATCACATAAGGGCTTTGACAGGTCACACTCGAAAGCAGGATTCAGCCGTGAAAAGATTTGGAATACTGAAAAATGAGGTGGTAAATTTCCCGAATGAAATTTTCCTCAAACCTTCCCCTGTGAAGATTCGAGATTATCTCCCTTTCCCGGGCCAGATCTTCAACTGGCAGGTTGTTCTTCGCCTTTATCTCCCTTATCCTCAGAACCACTTCAAAGCGCTGGTCAAGAAGCCTCGTGATCTCTGCATCTATCTGGTCGATCTCTTTTCTGAGGGGTTCCAGCTCATTCATTAACTCATCACTGCTTTCTGTGTATGTGCTCTCTGGGCTCAATTATGAACACAAGGTCATTCCTTCGAACCGTTTCATCCATCTTAATTGTTCCCGATTCGCCCTTCTTCAAGCACTCTACCACTTCTCCATGGTCGTTCATCATGGAGTCTGCAACGGAATGGACAATGCCGGTGGTGGGACCTGTAAAGGCAACCTCAGCGCCCTTCCTGATCTCTCCCGACTCAATGAGAACCTCTACCACCATGTTCCTGTGGAAGAAATTGACAACCTTACCGACCTTTATCTTCACAGTGGTTGCAACCGAGCCGTAGACACCTGCCCATTCACCAAGCTTATTGCCAAGGTAGTATCCGTTTTCCCAGAACCCCCGGTTGAACACCTTCTTCAGTTCCAGAAGTGACTCTTCCTTCTGTTCATCACCGAATTCTCCTGCTTCAATAAGATCAACCGCTCTTCTGTACTGTCTTACCACGGTGTCCACGTACTCCGGCCCTCTTGCCCTGCCTTCGAACTTAAGCACGCTCACCCCTGCAGCCATGAGTTTGTCCAGTATACCAATGGTGCACAGATCGCTTGGAGACATTACGAACTTGTTGTGGACAATAAGCTCCTCATCGGTTTCCTCGTCGATTACTCTGTATCTCCCTTCTGCAGGTCTGCAGGCACTTCCCCCTGTTGGCTGAGCTGTTGTAATGCGCCAGGCTCATGTAGCACTTCCCGGAAACGGCTACGCACATTGCCCCATGAATGAAGACTTCAACCGCCACATGTTTTCCTGAAGGACCGCATGTTTTCCCGCTCTATGGCACTGCAGATGTTCTCTATCTGTTTCAGGGTTAGCTCCCCTGGCCAGTACGACCACGTCCGCATACCTTGCGTAGAATCTCACAGCTTCCAGGTTGGAGATGTTCACCCGTGTTGAAATGTGTACTCCAAGCCCCAGAGACCGGGCATCTCGATAACCGCTATGTCCGTTGCGATAATGGCCGTTATGCGTGCTTTCCCGGCCAGACGGCAAAGCTCCGGGCCGCCTCCAGGTCTTCATCGTACATGATGGTATTCAGAGTGAGATAGCTGCGTACATTATTCTGTGCACAGATCGAAGCCACCGAAGCAAGATCCTCAAGCTGGAAGCTGGCTGAATTCGATCTCATGTTCAAGCTTCCCACACCGAAATAGATGGAAGTTGCCCCTGCGTTGATGGCGGCCCTCAGCGTTTCGTAAGAGCCGGCGGGGGCCATTATCTCAACTGGTTGCCGGTGTTCCAAGCATTCTCCTGACTCAAAGATGAATGACAATTATAGCAAATTCCCAACTGGTATCATTTCACATGAGTATCAATGGGTCATTCAGATGAGTCAAGATTCATCTGCTTTGATTCAGCTAAATGTTAAGTGAAGCCAGAATGGTTTCCGTCTCTTCAGTGGCCGTGGACACGGTATCCCAGACTTCACCGCCGAATACAGTGCTCATAAGGCCTGTGTTCATTCTGGAGACTATCACTTCACCGTCTGAATTCTCATAAACTGCCACTCTGCAGGGCATCATGGAAGACACTATCCTGTTGTCGGAGTCCATGAGTATCTCTCCCGCCAGGTCCACCTTGCATAACTCTATAACGGTAACCGGAAGAACGTCATATCCTCCGTTAGCAACTGAATTGTGGATCTCGTGGGTTTCCGGGATCTTCCAGCCCATGCTTTCGGCGGTTTCAACTATTCTGTCCACGGTTTCCTGGTGACCTAAGGGGCTCACTGTTTCATGTATCATCACATCGGGTGCCGAGATGAACATGAAGACTGCGGTTGCTGCCACACCAAGTGCAAAGCTGCTAAGAACGATTGCTGCCTGCTTGATTTTAGTTTTCATTTCTATCCTTTCGTTTCCTGGTTATTCATTTCAAGAATCCTGTTCGTTACGGAATCTTCAAGCCGCCAGGCCTTTCTTCCCTTTTCCCTCCAGTAACTGGACCGCCCTGTCGGCCAGATCACAGTATTTGTCCCTGCAGTAGGCCAGAACAGTAACTTCACCTGGAAGCTCTTCCATACGGTTTTCGAATTGTGGGAATGGAATGTTCACCGCTTCGGGAAGATGCCTGTGGTTGTATTCCTCTTCAGGCCTCAGGTCAACGAGGCAATACTCTTTGACTCCCACCTGGCTGATGTTTTCTATTCTGTACTTTTCAAGGGAGTTCAGCGAGTGAGGCAGTTCAAGGTAGAGTTTTTCCGCAAGTCTCTTCATTCTTTCAAGAAACACGATGACAGCCTGGGATGATACGGAGTAGAACACCCCGCCTTCCCCGCTTGCTTCTCCGCAGGAAGCCGTAATCGGTGAGTTTCTGCAGGTGATGCGAAACACTCTGAAGGGAATCCCGGTTACCTCTGAAATTGATTCCACCAGATCTTTCCGCCTGGCATATGGCGTCAATAATCTTAAGCTTTTCAGGTGACTCCACCAGCTTCCCGATTCTCGACAGGCAGTCGTAAAGAACTTCCCTTTCCATGCAGGCCTCCTTATTCTAACATTCCAACGCAGATTGGAATATATGACAGAACAAAGAGTCGTCAACTTCTGGGAAAGACACCTAGTGAATCGCCTCCGTCCATTAAGCGTTAATTCTCCATCCAACGGTTCCTGTGGCGATTCTCACGAGCAGGCGCTATCAAGCCTTTCGTTTGAAAAAACAGGGAAACGATGAAGGCCTTGATGTCGTGGGCAAGGATCCTGAACCTTCCAAGGCGAAAATGTTTCCAGAGAAGTGCGGGATCCTTGTGAGGGGTTTTCTGAAGAGATAGCTTCTGCCTATGGTTCCCTGTGCCCAGTCGCGAAGCTCAACCAGCTCCCTGTCACTGAAATCGGTAAGATTTACAAGAAGCTCATCGGCGGCATTCATGGAGCAGAGAAACTCCTCCACATTACCTATAAGGCCTCTGTCCAGGGCTTCCTGAAAATAGCGGTTCCGGGGTAGGGTGTAACGAAGAGCATTGGAGCGGTGATGTCTGCCCCTCTGCAGAATTCAACCGTGTCCATCACCGACTCTCTTGTTTCGCCGAACATGCCTATGATGAAGCTGCCGTCGGCATGTATACCCACAGACTCTGTAAGCTTAATGGCGTCAAGGCACTGCTGAGCGGTAACGCCCCTCTTCATTTCATTCAGCATTCTGTCGCAGCCGGATTCGATCCCGTAGGAGATCCAGTCGCAACCGGCATCGCGCATTGCAAGAAGCATCTCCCGGTCTACGGTGTTCACCCTGCCCAGACAGGACCACTTGAGCCCCGGCAGTTCACTGCGTATCAGCCGGCAGGTTTCCATGACGAAGTTCCTGTCGCTTGTGAAAAGGTCATCGGGGAAACCCGTGTATTCTATCTGATAGCGCCTTACCAGTTCCTTAAGTTCAGCCACTATGGAAGCCGGGGAGCGTCTTCTAACGTGCCTTCCGTAGATCCTGTAGCAGTAAACGCAGTTGAAGGGGCAGCCCCTGCTTGCAAGCACTTCCATGTGCCGTACCTTCTTCTGCCTGTGGTCCATGCTGGATACGTAATTTTCAGTGGGAAAGATCCCATGCAGGCCAGGGAAGAGAATCCAGGTCCTGCACTGGTTCCCTGGGTGATGATTTCACAAGGTTACCGGAATCATCAACCCAGGCAATGCCCGGAACCGCTCTCCAGTCTGCTCCCGAAGAAACCGCATTGGCAAGTTCCCGTGCTGTAACCTCTCCCTCACCCAGAACCGCGCAGTCGAGACCGCATGACTTGATGTAGAGCTCAGGAACGGTTGTGGCACCGCTGTTGCCTGCAACCAGGAAAACTTCTGGAAGTTCTCTTCGCACAAGACGGGCAAGGTCGCGAACGAATCGGAAACGGGTTACCATCCCGCCGAAGGCCACCATTTCAGGTGCAGACCGGACTATTTCAGCCAGGGCCTCACTTTCCAGAGAGAGCTTCCCTCCATGTCCACGACGGTAAGATCATGCCCTGCATTCTGAAGAGAAGATGCAACATAAGCGAGACCGAACGGGAAATAAAGCGAATGATGGCTTTTACCGTACCTTGGATACACAAGGGTTACCCTCAAGAATGTCCCCTTCCGGAAAGAACCTGTTATTCCTGCAATAATCGTCAATTTCCACTGTCAGGTCAAAGCCCGTTCGGATGAATCCGCTTCAGGCTTTGGGCTTCAGGCTGCAGTAAGTATTATTGTATTTCACCTGAAGTTCTCATCCTGGCTGGAAAGAGAAATGGATAAGCATCTAAATACCGAATTCGTTCCCGGCTTCATCTGCCGGCAGCACCGTAAAGGCCTTAGAGAGGGAGTAATACAGGGTTCTGTACTGATAAGCGACATCAGCGGTTTCACAGGTCTTACAGAATCCCTGTTCGCTTTCCAGAAGCAGGGAGCAGAGAAGCTTTCGCGCATCCTCAACGGGCTTTTCACAGAAATGATAAACACGGTACGCAGCCATGGCGGATTCGTAGCCAGCTTCGCCGGAGATGCTTTCACCGCAGTTTTCCCCGGAGACCGGGGTTTCAGGGCCTACCGTTCTGCACTGGAGATAAGGGAATTTGTCTCCGGGAAAGAAATGGATCACATCACCGGGATAACCAGTGGAATAGAAACAGGAAACATTCGGTGGAACATCTACGGTTCTGGTCCTTATACCTATCTCTTTTCCGGAGATGCTGTGAGAAGAGCCGCACTGTGTCAGGCTTCTGCCGGTACAGGAGAAATATCCACTGCTCCGGGAATTGACAAATCTCTGAAGTCGGAGGAAACCCTCCATGAAGATACTCCCTGCGGAAAGCTTACCAGCCTTTTCATTCACAAGGATTTCATAGCAGAGGCTGGCTGTCCGGAATTCAGGGATGCTGCAATGGTATTCACCAGCTTCACCCGCATAGATGATATGGATGAATTCGCTGACATGGTTATGGGAACCGCCGAGGATTATGGAGGCTATTTCAACCTGCTCGACTGCGGAGACAAGGGGGAAGTTGTGCTTACCATATTCGGCGCACCTCTCTCCTCGGGGAAAAACGCCATGAGAAGCATAAATTTCGCCATGGATATCAGGGAACGATACGGATCCGGCACAAAGAGCGGCATTACACACGGCAGGGTCTTCGCCGGTTTCATCGGTTCAGAGGGAATACGAGACCACTACACGGTTATAGGTGACAAGGTTAACACCGCAGCCAGGCTCATGGAGATATGTCCTCCCGGGGAAATCCGGATCTCCGGAGAAATGGGCGAGGTCCATGTGCAGTTTTTTCCACATTGAAAGGTACCCCGGGCCCCCTGCCAGAGGCGTGATCAGTGCTCCTCCCTGCTACGCCGTGAGAGGAAGGGTTCCAAGGGCTTTGGGTCCTGTTTTCAGCGGAGGTTTCATGGCAGGAGGAATGAACTCCGGGAAATTCTGGATTTCACGGAAAAAGACCCGACTGGAAAACAGAACAGGGGTCATACTGTTAACGGGAGACGCCGGAATGGGCAAAACCAGGCTTCTCTGGGGGGTCCGGGCGCATCTGGATAACACCGGTGTCATATACCTGAAATGCGACGAAATACTGGCAAAAAGCCTTAACCCCCTGGAAACCTTTTTCGAGGAGGTTTTCGGAACATCCGGGCTTGAAGATCAGGCTGTATCCGAAGCAGCCTTCGAAAAGAGTTTCAGTTCCATCACCGATTCTCCCGGATATCACGCTGACAGACTGAAAAGGCTCAAGCACATAGTAAAGGGCTTCATGGGTATTCATGAATCCCCCGAGTACAGCGGACTGGACGGTAAATCGAGGTTCGACAACACGATCCTCTCCTTCGTTCACCTTGCCGGTCTTGTAACCGGCGGAAGAAGACCCTTCATAGTGGTGGACGACTTCCAGTGGGCCGACCCTGACACCCTTTCCGCCCTGAAGGATGTTTTCACCCAGATGGATATGGACCATCCGCTGATAGGGTTACTTTACAGGCCAGCACCGGGCACAGGGGTGGAACGTGTGGTTTCCCCGGAATCAGCGGTGCTTACCATGGTTCTCTCTCCCATGGAGGAAACCGACCAGATGAACCTTCTTAAAAGCAGTCTGCCCCGTCCCCCCTCTGAAACCCTCCGTCGTACCATTGCTGAAAAAGCCGAGGGAAACCCCTTCTACATGGAGCAGATGCTGAAATATCTCATTGACAGAAAGCTGCTGGATCTAACCGGGGATACAGCTGAGCTCACATCCCGGTCAGTACAGCTTCCCGGAAGCATTATTGAAGTGATAATCTCCCGTGTTGACGCCCTGGAGGAAGAGATAAGACAAACCGTGAAAAGAGCTTCTGTTCTCGGCAGAAATTTCAACACAAGGGTCCTTGCAAGGATGCTTCAGGGCATTTCGATTGAAGGCCATCTTCACACGGCTGCAGAGGCGGGTCTCTGGAACAGGCTTTCAGAGCTTCAGTACATATTCAGCCACGGACTTATCAGGGAAGCCATTTACGGAATGCAGATGGAGGGCCAGCTCTCAAGGCTGCATCTTCTAGCCGCCGAGATCATTGAAGAGCTTTATGGCAATGACGAGAGGATGTTCACCGATCTCTCCTACCACTATGAGAAAAGCGGACGGAAGGCTTCCATGCTGGAATACACCCTGAAAGCCGCGGTTTACGCCGGCGACAACTTCAGGAACCTCGAAGCGGTGGAAATGTACCAGAAGTACATTGCGAACCAGCCGGATCCGTTCAAGGTGAAGGACGCCCGGTTAAAGCTTGCAGGGGTATACGAACTCACGGCAGACTGGAAGGGTGCCCTCAGCCTCTACGACCGGGTGATAAGCGGTTCCCGCGGCAATGAAGATGAGCCCCATCTGGCTGAAGCCCTGTGCAGAAAGGGATTCATCATGCACAGAATGGCTGAAAACGCCCGGGCTCTCGAGTGCCTTTCCAGGGCAGAAAGGATCTTCGAGGTCCTGGGGGATGACATAGCTCTGGCCGGGGCTCTTAACAACACAGCCATAGTGTATATAGATCTGAACAGATACAATGAAGCCATTGCTGTTCTGGAGAGCGCCCTGGCTCTGGCGGAGAACCACGGGGAAAGCACCAAGGCCAGGGAAGTGATCATGTTCACCTACAGCAACCTGGGGCTTATCTACCAGAGAATGAACACCCTTGATAAAGCAGCTGATTACTTCCTCAGAAGCATTGAGACCTCTGAACCGCTGAACAGGAGAAGGAACATCGCCCTTCTTAATCTTGGAAACGTGAACTATCTGCGGAACAAGGTGGACGAAGCAGAAGCGATCTACAGGGAAGCCATGGAGATCGCAGGGGAAATGGGAGACAGACACGTGGCCAGGGTTCTGATGAACAATATTGCCGCAATTCATTCTGCAAGGGGTGAATTCGTTCAGGCTCTGGAGATGTATACACAGGCTCTTCACCTTGCACGTACAATGAACGACAGGAAGGGAATGCGTCTTCTGAACCAGAGCATCGGTGAGATCAGAACATTCCTCGGCGACTACGCTGATTCTGAAGAATACTTCGAAAGGGCCATTGAAATAGCCGAGGAACTTGGAGACGAAGGGCTCTGGGCAGCGCTCTTGGTAAAACAGGACAGATGCTTTTGATGAAGGGTAACGGCAAGGAGCAGCGGAAAAACTTAGAGAAGCCATCAGGTTCTCAACAAACGCCGATGATCTTCAGAGCGCCTGGGAATTCCTGTTCGCCATGGTCAGGGTCATGCGCTTCAACGGATCAGAAGATGATATTGCCGAGCTTGTACGAAGCATGGAAAACATTCCGGAATCACGGGTGGCCCTGTTTACCTCTGGTATCTTCCCGTTGCAAGAATGTGGAGGGAAAAAGGTCTCGGAAAACCACGGAAGAGCCCTGGAAATCGCCGGGGAGATAACGGAACGTTTCCCGGGTACCGAAGGAGAAGCGCTGGCATGGCTCACCAGTTTTGATATAACAGGAGACGGCACCCACAGGGAAATGGCTCTGAAGGCCTACACCACAGTTCACGAACACTATCCCATAGCCTTCTTCCGGGAAATCATCCATTCCCTCGGCTGACTTCCCCCGGGTTTTGAGTACCGGTTCCACTGAACGGAGAGAAAGACAGTTCGCGCCATATATCCAGGATCACCGTTATTCACTTAATAAGAGCAGGGAGCAGAATATGAGCAGAATGCCCGACTGGGTAACAGGTTTTCCCGGAGCGGTCACGGTTTCCGACGCTGACCACAGGGTAGTATTCATGAACCACGCAGCGGCAGACACCTGGAAATCCAGGGGAGGAATGGCCCTGGTGGGCGAAGATCTCCTTGACTGCCACAATGACAGATCAAGGGCCATCATTGAAGAACTGCTCTCTTCAGGGGGCACCAACGTCTACACCGTGGAGAAGAACGGAGTCAGGAAACTCATATATCAGAGTGCCTGGAAAGACCCCTCGGGAGCTGTGGCGGGTCTCGTTGAGATCTCGCTGGTTCTTCCTGAAGAAATGCCCCACTTCGTCAGGGAATCGCTTCCACCGCCGGAACTGTAGAACTCATGCCCTTCAGTGCCTCATTCCCATGGGGAAAGGAATGAAGATCACTTCAGCACCCATGTTTCATGGAAAGGGCTGCTGCATCCCCGCCTGAAAACGCTCCAAGCTGATACTTGCCCGTATATTTTTCAGGCAGACGGAGGTATATGCGGTGAAGCTGTCAGGAAATGGGCATTCAAAGGAAGCAGGTCCCGGAGGATTCCGGATCTGATCAAAGCAATACCCCGGAACGGGTTATGCTTGGACTTCTTGGCCTTCTTCTCCTTGCGCTTTTCCTTCAGGGTCTTTTCAGGCTTCTGCTTAACATTCTTCCTGGCATCCTGTCCCTTAGCCATGGTCTCCTCCTTTCATGCGGCAGCTGATCCTAATATATCTCTTCATGGATCCGGCAGGCTCTCCCCTGCGGGAACCGGAAGGAATAGCCAAAGCCCGGGTGGTGTACAATCCGTATGAAAACCCTTCAGAAAGTAAGGAACTGATGAGATCAATGAAACACCCTATGACAGCTTTGATCTGTGTTCTGATCACAAGTGCGGCATACGGGCAGAATTTCCATGAAACCATTCAGAACTGCCCCGATTTCCAGTACGAGCAGTACACAGCTGCTCCATACATAAGCGCCGCAATGGAATTGCAGAACATGGGCAGAGACCAGGCAATCTCAGTTCTGAAAGAATGCTGTGAAAATGAAGAAAATCAGAACAGGGTAATCATTCTCTGCCGCATGCTTTTCGAAAGGGAAGGTGAAATGCGCCGCCCCCTTATCGGCGCAGCAGCTTTCCCCGGAAATACAACCTGCGCTGACTGGCCGGCAGAACCAATCGGAATAATAGGGAACATTCCCTTTCTGATCGTTCTCGGATACTCTCTGGGAGGATTGCCGGAGAGTGCTGAAGACTACCTTGAGTATTGCGAGCTTCAGTGCACATGGAGGAATGAAATGTATACCATGCCCTCCGATGCTCACCTGATGGAGTCATTTGATGAACTGCTGAACTCGGATAAGTGGCAGACGCCTTTAACCGGCGGGGAAATGGAATTCTTCAGATCTCAAATGGACCTTTGACACCGGGCCGGCACTGAGAACCACTTCAGGCTGATGTGATGTTCATAGGAAAAACGCCTGAAGAAACGGATGAAGTGCAACGCTCCCCCGGTGAAGCTGTATCCGGGCTGGGTCAGAGCTTACCTGTTCCCCACAAGGAATGCTGGTCTGACCGCCAGGGGATTTCTCCAGACTTCGACAGCCTCCATCATCACAGGATCATCTGACACTTTTTCCACGAAGGTTTCCCAGTGATCCTCTCGCAGCAGACCGTAATCTCCCCCCAGTCTCACGAAGCGGGTTTCGGCAATATCAGGGCTAAGGTAATAGGAAACCTCATCCCCAAGGATACCGGCGGTGATACGCCACACCCTGTCTCTCTGGAAATGCTCTTCCGGTGCCCAGGGAAGTGCATCTACCCTGTAGCGGAAGGTAATGAACTCCGCCAGGGATCTGTGGGCAATGATAAGATCGAACTCCTCTTCATCCAGGGCGCTCATGGCATTCTCAGCGATCTCTTCGTAAAGCGCATAGGGGGGATCGTGTATCTCAGGCCTGTATGACCTGCCGGTGTAAAAAGACAGGGCAGCAACGGAAAGGAGAACAAGCACAGGCAAACCCTTTCGAATGGGTTTCCCGGAGCGTAAACATGGTACGAGCCACTTTTCCGTAGCCAGCAGCAGATAGGGATGTAGCCTATGAGCGGCAGCATAAGCAGAGTTCCGAAGAACAGCCTGTATGAAAGGCCGGTAAGAGAGAATTCCAGAAACGGGAACAGCCCGATAAGACCAATAAGACAAGTATACAGCAACCCCTGCCCAGGCGCAGAAACTGAATCTTTCACCCATGGCAGAAGCAGGAGGGTCGCCGCGGGTAGTACAGAGGCAATGAAGATCTCGATGAGCCATTCGGGGTTCAGCCTGTGAACACCGAACACCTCCATGAAGGCCGGCGGCACGAATACCGGAAAAGGAGAGAGATCACCGGTTATCCTTTCCATATCATGGGTAGAGGAGCCAGCGGAAGGGTGTTCGAAAGGATCAGAACGAAAACGATGAAAATGATCACCCATATGGCGATCCATGGGGTTTTACCACGGGAAGACATGCGGACAAGAAGCTTCCTGGAGTACGACGCAAGGAACAAAACAAGAAACAGAAGGGAGAGAACCGCGGTGAACCGGTGGGTGAAGAATGCGGCAAGGAAAAACAAACACAGAACCTGCAGTTCCATAATGAACCCCTCTTCCCCTCTGCTTAATGCGCACCGGCGGTGCTGAGCACACAGGCCACGAAAAGGAAGAAAAAGGAGAAGCCCATGAGGTTCTTGGGAAACTGCAGGAAGAAGTAATTTAGAGAAGGGCTTGCGGAAGAAACAGCCGCTGTGAGCAGAGCCGCAATGAAAGAAATCTCCCGTTTTTCCCGGTGGGCGGACCTGAGCAGGGAAAGAGAGAGGTAGAACACAGAAAGAACGAACATCAGCTTGATCAGAACAGCGCTGACCTTGCCTGCGGTGATGCAGCTGCCGGTAAGGTAACGAAGCGCAAGCATTGGAATGTACACCGGAGAGTACTCGGGAGAATGCATTACTCCGGTTTCAGTGAAAGACCGTATCTGAACCAGGTAGTAGTATCCGTCCCATCCGTTGGCATACTCCGTTTTGTATGCGGAGATAAGACCGGAGGCTAAAACCGCCAGGGAAGGGCAAAGAAGACCTGCTGATAACAGCCTGTTTCTCAGAAGGTATTCACACACAGCTCTGCCTTAGAAATCGAAATCCTCGAATATTCCCCTGCTGCTGGATATCCAGTTCTGGCTGAAGCTCAGTGTATCGCTGAAAATAGTCATCCTGTCCAGCCGTTCATTCTGATCGGACCATGTTCCCGCATATGGGTCATAGCTGTTCTGCTCATAGCTGGCCAGTCGATGAAGTCTGCCGAAGATCCTGATGTGGCTGTCATCCAGGATCTGCCAGTTACCGTCGGCATACATTCTTTCCTCGGATTCATTCCGCTCATCCACTTTCCAGATCACGAAACTTCCATTGGAGCGTATAACAAGTGATTGCCTGATGTAGTAGTTGGCCAGGGAGCTGTCTGCAAAGATCTGCCTGTCCATGAAAGCCCCGGCATCACAGCTCATGGCCCACTGAAGATTCGCCTGCTTCCTTGCTTCATCTCCACCTGTGGCTATAACGAACCACTCATCGCCGTCGAAGAAGCGCAGCTCGCTGATAACGAGGTCCTGGTAAAAGTCTCCGGGGTAGACTCCCATGAAAGTCATTCTGAAACCTGGCCCTTCCAGTGGAGAATCCAGATAAACTACCTGTGGGGTCATGGAATCATCCAGCCTGTACTCCTCTGGAATGTTTCACCCTCCAGTCCGAAGGAGATCAGTGAAGCCCTTTCATTGTGATCAAAGTGAGTGCCTGACCTGTGATAACCGTTCCATATGAGGAGCTTCTCTATTCGCCGGGGCTCATCGAGGCTGAAAAGAAGATACTCTCCCTCTCCTGAGGAATCCGAATTTCCATCGGCCCATCCGAAGGCCGGCCGTGAGTCGAAGAGGAAATCGGGACTGTAAGCCTCCACAGGCTCCAGAGAAGAACTGGCTTCAACGGTTCCCCCCACAGATGCAATGGGTATTATCTGCAATGGAACTTCATTGTCCTCTTCATCGAGAACGGTGATGTTTATCTCGCTGATGCCCACAGGCACATCCCTCTGGTAGCGGATCCCCTGCTCATCGTAGTGAATCGATTCAGTGCTGTTAATCTTAACGAATACACTCTTTACGGGTCCCTGCCAGTGCAGGTTCACAGGAGTTCCAGGTTCCCAGTATGTTCCCTCCACACCATTTATGTAAAGCTGATAAGTGCTGATCTCCTCGAAATCGCTGCCTCCGGGAACCGCTTCCACGGTCATGGTCTCCAGATCCACCGGTTCATGGAATGAGAAGTAAATACCTTCGTCCGGCGCAGCACCGGGCATTGTGGCCCAGCAGGTGGTGGTGTCGCCGTCGAAAACGTTTTCAGGCCCGTACCGGCTTTCTGGCATGTTGTATGGATGTGGCGTAGCACAGTTCCAGGTATTCCACCGCAGGAATAACTTCAGGCAATTCAATGTCATGGGAAGAAGAGTCGACATCAGCCTCCACGATCATCTGTTACACCTGCAGTTTCAACCGCCCGGGCTTCTCGAATTATCTGCCTCACCGCATGACACGGTACTCAGAATGAAAACGGTCAGAACAAGAACCCACAGCAAATGTTTCATAACAACCTCCACAGGAGCCATCCACAGTGATAAACAGATCTTTCGCATTCCATATCTTCAAGGGGCTTGTCAAAATGCTGGTAATCCTTCTCCCACCAGTCTCCGCCCCATCTCCACCCTAGAAGTCTGAAAAGCTCCACCACAGGGTGCCCGGTGTAAAGGGTTCCCGGTACCCGGGGATCGTAATCGGCACCCTCAGGAGAAACAGTTTCACCGGTACAGTATGGATTCTGCACAGGATTGATATCTATGGCAAGGCCGTATGCATGGCGGGAGAGCCTGTTCGTTCCCCCCACACATCTGTAATTGAAAGCCGAGGTATTGTTCTGTCTCATGGATTCAGAGTCGTCCCAGCCGTATTCAGAAATGGGAACAACGGACTCCAGGGGAAACTTCAGGAGAAGCATCTGCAGAAACACAAGCTGCAGATCATTCACCACTCTGGTGTCTGCAACCAGCTCTCCCCTGTGAAGCTCTCCGTCGAAACCCCAGTAAACCACATCGACAAGGACCTGATTACCAAGGATCCACTCCGGACAGTCCTGGCTTACACCGGTTACTGCGTCATAGAACTCTTCATCCGGGGAAGCGGCATATCCCGCACATGCAAGAAGTAAAACTGTAATCAATAAGGCCTGACATAAAAGCCATGAAGTACAGCGCATACAGTCTCCCCTTCATAACTGAAACTGCTATTCAGTCTGCCCAGCCCTCTTCCCATTCCCCTGTCACATAGTCATACATAACGTAGAAGGATACCATACCTTCATGGTACTCCGCCCTGTCTATCCAGCTAACCTGCAGCTCTCCACCCAGATCGTAAACACTCAGTACAGATATGCGGTTAAAGACCATGTATTCATCACCCAGGTTCACGGGGTTCCATGTGCAAACCGTTTCCCATTCCCCGTTCTTAAACTCATCGATCTTTACAGTTGCCCTGCCTTCAGAGTTGAAGAGAGTAACGTAAAGATCATACTCGTTACCATCCTGGTATGCTCGCAGGAACGCTCTGTCTATGACTTCCACTTCTGATGGATCTTCGGGAAACACCGAAGCAGATACCACGCAGGCCAGCAATACCGTCGCCGCAATAGCAGTTTCATTATAACTCCTTATATAAAGAAAACATGCCCAACCCGGCCTCTAACGATCAGCTTTCTTCGAAACAAGAGCATCTGCATCCGTAACTGCTCATAATCCTCCATGGCCTTCTGAAACTTCAGGGGCGGATCTGAGCAGAAATCAGGCTGCACCGCTATCTGAAAACAGCGATCCTGCCGGTAAGGGTTCCCCCGGAGAAGTCCACTTTTATCAGATATGTTCCCGGGGTCATTCCGGAAGCGTCCACGGAAACCGAGGAACCACCGGACACGCTGCGGGTGTGAATCAGTCTTCCGCCAAGGTCATAAACCGAAACTTCCCATTCTCCGGTGATACACTCCGTATTCACCTGGAAAGAATTGCTGCAGGGATTGGGATACAGTTCAACGGAAGGGGGTTCTGCCCATTCCGATTCCCCAATGGAGGAAACGCTTCCCCTCTGCACGAATCTTATCTCCGGCTCGTCTTCACCGCTGATCCACCATGACACCCAGTAGCCTTCGGTGTCCGAGCATACCCTGGTGGCTCCCGGATAGGGTGCTCCTGTTATCTCTTCCACCGGGTATGCCCAGGAGTTCCACTGGGAATCCTCCCTGTAACGGCAGTATATGCCGTCGGGCTCTGCATAGACCAGAAGCATCCCTTCATCGCAGGGATCCTTGGAAAGAGCCATGCTGAAGCCGGGCCCGGGAGAACCCTGCATCGGGGCTTCCAGTATTTCTGTAACACCGGAGCAGTCGTAGACATTGAACCACAGTTCCAGGTTGTCTTCTATTGTCCACAGAACCACCACCTCATCGGATGAAGCGCCGGAGCACTTGATGCCGCCGGGGCCGAAGGATCCGTTGGCTCCGTATACGTATCCTTCGAGAATAGGCTCATAGTTGCCCTGAACAGGATCGCCATCAATAACATGCAGTGCGGAGAGCTCACTCAATGAACTGCTGTAATAGCTTCCGTAGTATGACCAGAACACCATTGGAAGCAGGGCATCTCCGCAGAAAACAGGTGAAGTAAGGCCTGAATAGCTGCTGCAGTATGAGATATTCCCGGTGCCCAGGGTATCTGCTATTTCAATTCCGTCGATATCATCAAACTGCATCCTGGCCGACACAATGTTGTTTTCCATGGCGCCGCTGCAGACAATGCGCGGATCTGCGCAGATAAAGAAGCTGTTCTCCTCCGGCTGATACCTTGCGGTCTGAACCATCATGCAGCCTTCTTCAGGCCAGGAAAGCTGGGGAGCCATCTCCACCGGAAGGATCTCCCGGACGGAAATGGTCTCCAGGGTGGCCGGATCAAGAATGAAGATGGAATCACTTTCCATGATGTGGCTGCGGGTGTAGATCAGAACGTCATTTCCGTTCAGAACGGCGGTTCCCAGGGAAGGATAGCAGAAGGGCCCAGCGAAAACCCTCTCGGTAGAGGTTCCCCACAACCTGAGGTGATCGTTCCATGCCACACACAGACCCTCATCGGTAACCACAAGATCAGCATACCTTTCCGCGCTCATGGAGAGAGCGAGAAGCAAAAGAATAAACGTGGCTGTTTTCATACCTATCCAATCGTTTATTTAATGTCTTAACTCATCATATTGCAATATCAGGCAATGGAATACCCCAGTCAATATTCAAGGAAATTGCGTTATGAAATCATCTTATCGTTATAAGGGGATTGGGTCCGAATGGGCGGAATCATGTTGATCAGCGGTTCATTCCGGGCAGCCGGCGGAAAACCGGCTGCCCGTGTAGGCAGCTACCTGATCTCGGCCTGGAAGGCTCCGGAAATAGTGGTCCAGTTGTCCTGTGCCTGGAAGGTTCCTGTAACCATATCATCTGTTACAGAGGTTATCTCCAGGAAGGCGCCGGTCATGGAAGAGGTGGAGAATGAAATGGTTGAGCCGCCTGTAACCATTACGCCGGCTTCACCGGTGAAATCGCTTCCGGTGGTGGTAAGATCATATGTACCCACCAGAGGATCACTGTCAGCAGGCAGTCTCAGTGTGAATTTGATTATTCCCTGCCCTGGCTCTCTGGCCATTGTCTTCAGGTTCTCGTCGGTATCGAAGTTCGCTATGAATATTCTGCATGTACCGTAGCCTGTGAACTTCTCAACGAAGGCCTGCTGGGCTCCTATGTGTGACCAGTCTACCGGGACCTCAAGGTTGGTATAGGCTCCGTTGGTTGACTGTACTTCAGCTGTGGCTTCAACAGGAACCACAACAGGGGTGCTGGCTTCCGCTGCGTCATCAGCAGCTTCTGCAGACTCGTCCACGGTTCCCTCAGCCTGCTCCGTAACAACCTGTTCAGCCTGTTCGCCTCCACACGCCGCAACCATAAGGAACAGCGCAATGAGCATTGCAGTAATAGAATACTTCATCAAAAATTCTCCCTCTTCTGATAGAAATTAACTGAATTCTGCAGAAGTACCACAAGAAGCTGTCCACAGAACGGCCATGATACAAAATCAGAAGGCGTTCTGCAACCTGCGTGAGCAATATTAATGGCTGTTATGTCCGGGTTCCCCGGCCATATATATGGATAGTAACAGTTTCCCCATGCGTAATGGATGAAGCTACATAACCCCTGTAAACAGGGCTCATTCAAGTTGAATGACCTTCTCGCACCTGAAGATCATAACAGATCTGGAACACATACCACCGGAGCCTTTATCGAACCTCCGGGAGAAGCCTTTCCCAGTCCACGGCAAAGCTGTATCTGTTACCGGGGTTAACCCTCAAAGGAAGCTCCATTCCAGGCCGCAGAAGTGAAAGCGCACCCGGGGGAACTTCGACATTTTCAGGCAATGTAAGATACCTGCCGTGGTCATCTTCTATCTCTATCTGCATCAAAACGCTCACCGAGGAAACATCCATGGGTTCGGTGAATTCCCCAAGCTTCACAAGGTGGCCCCTGGCCCTTATGCCTTTTTTCAGCAGTCGGTGCTTCGGGAGTTCTCCGTTCCATATCCCGGGAATCACGAATGGAATTCCAAGAAGAAGATAGAGAGCCGCGCACCCCGCCGCTATCATGCCGCTTATGTGGTCGAATCTCTCCTGGCTCAAGTCCCCGATAATTCCAAATACGACCAGGACGAACCAGATGAACACCGGGCTGAAGAAAAGAAGGGAAACCAGAGCCGTCTTTGCGGTCTTTGAGAAATCGGGGCTATTCATCCCTGGGTATTTCCCCTTAACAGTTTAAGCAGATTCCTTGAAAAAGCGATGTCTTTCCGTGGCGGCAGCAGAATATGATTCTCTGTGGGTTCAATCCCCCGCGGCTGCTTTAATGCCTCCCCATGTCCATTGCTCCAGTAAGAGGTTGTTGCCGTATGCCGTTAGAAGGAAATTCTCCAGATCCCAGTGTATGAGGGAACCTCCGTAATTCGATCCGTATGCGGTTCCTATGAACTTGATCTGGAAGGGCAGGCCGGCCATGGTTATTCCTGCAAGACAGATATGCACTGGATCTGAACCGCTGAAGGGGGAGTGTGCGTAGTAAATCTCCATCCAGTTGACTCCCTGGTTGAACGACACATAGATCCCGGCTTCGCTGAAGTCATTGGTACCGGCAAGAGAAAGTGACTGGTCGACTGTTATCACAAGAGAATCGATACCTTCAGGCAGTAATACACTTGTATCAAATGAACCCATATCTCCGCCTGTGCACCCGGAGTATCCTCCTATGGAAGCATGCAGGCTGGCTCCTTCGCCGGAGAATCCCCACAGCCAGGTTGCGTCCCAGCCCGGTGGCAGAGTGTGAAAATCGTAATCCCAGAGGACCTCTTCTTCAGCTGCCGAGATAATGGGAATAAGCACCACAAGCAGTATGAACAGTTTCACTGAATCTCCCTCCATTCCAGCAGAAGTTCAATTAGCTGCTTGTATTGACCTGTTGGCTTCAGCATCAGTACAATAGCCTGCTCCAGAACTGAATGCCAAGCCGGCATCTGCCTTGTCAGCCAATGTTTCCAAGAAGCAGGTCCACGAGCTTCAAAGCCTTATCGTACAGGATCGGGTCACCCTCCTTCAGGTGCTCCATGAGCATCTTCTTCTCCCTCAGATATACTCTGGCAAACTCCCGGTCGTGATCCGTTATGTCCGAAATGTTGTCTATCACGTCTGCCAGCTTCAGGGTTTTTGCTGCGGGAGACCCATGGGAGGCATGCTCGATGTTTATCAATGCGGCATTCTCCCTGCCTATCTCGGTTCCATCCACCACTTTCGTAACATGGTAAACAATTTCCGCCACCTCTGCCCCGAATTCCCTCTGGATCTCAGCAAGTTTTACAGAAGTATCCTCCACCACATCATGGAGCCATGCGGCGGCTATGATCTTCTCATCACAGCTTACCGACGCCACTATCTCAGCCACCCTCCGCGGGTGCACGATGTAAGGCTCCCCTGTGAACTTCCTCACCTGCCCCTCTTCACGGTGCGCCCTTTCGGCGAATTCAGCAGCACGTTCCACAAGATCAGGCAAACAATCTCCTTCGCCGGTTTTACTCGGCAAGGAACACCCTCTGAGGTGCAGGTTCAACTGTTTCAAGCTGCCTTATGTATTCGAGAAATACCTCCGAATCGGTGAAGCCTGTATCTGTAAAAGGCACTCCAGCCAGTATCCCGTAGCCGTCACCGCCCTTTGCCACGAAGGCATTTGTCACGACCCTGTAGGTGGAGTCAGGGTGAAGCTCCACTTTGGTTCCGTCGGACATGACCCGTACAATTGATGTTATTCTCTGCCCGGAAGCTCCGTTACGGTCAGCATGGTACTCAAGGCCGGCCACATAGGGGAATGCTCCGTCGGACATGCCCTGGTCGAAGATTGCCGTAAGGGCTCCCTCAAGGGTCTGTCTGAGTTCCGAACCGGTTACGTCCAGAACAGCCAGTGTGTTGGCGAAGGGTAAAAGTCTGTAAACGGTTCCCACGGTTATCTCCCCGGCGGGTATGTCAATTCGAACTCCCCCGGCGTTCTGCAGGGCCATGTCAGCCCCGGACCCGAGCTGGTTAGCCTTCCACAGCATTGCGTCGCACACAAGCGGAGCGATCATGCTTCCCTGTGGCAGGTTTCCCCCGGGCACCCTCTGATTGGGAAGGTCAACGGCGGCCACCGCAGCGGGTTCGTTCTCGTAGTCGGCAATCACCTCTCCGTAGGTATCCACAAGGCCCTGAACGAACTCATCGCCAGGGGTCACATCCACCGAAGCATCTTCGATGAAACATGCGGGAATGGCGTCTTCACCGCCGAAGAGCTCCTCACCGGCAAGTATCCGGGGCATGCCTGCATAATCTGTGATCTCACCGTTTTCGTCGAACTCCACCTGAAGCCTTCCAAGCACCCTTGTGTAGCACCAGGCCTGAACAACAAGCACCGCCTCGCCGTCTGCACCCTGCACAACGGTTGGATAGTCCCCGGCGGATTCAAGGCCCAATGGTGTGAAGTCACCGAGCAGTGTGTGGCTGTGGCCTCCCACTATCACGTCTGCTCCCCGGAGGGATGAAGCCAGCTCCAGATCGTTCTCGTATCCCATGTGGGAAAGCACTATTATCTTGTTTATCCCGGAACCGCTGAACTCGTCTATAACCGTCTGCACCGACTGAGCGGCGGGAAGCACAACGGTTTCAGCCGAAGGGCTTGAAACACTTGCCAGTTCCTCTGTAACAACGCCCACAACTCCGATCTGCTCGCCGCCTTTTTCAAGGATCACATAGGGCTGAATAAGGCCCGCCAGCAGAGAGTCGCCGGAAACATCAAGGTTGGCGCATATCACCGGGAACTCCACCAGGTCCAGAAGGAACGAGAGACCCTCGCTTCCCCTGTCGAACTCGTGATTCCCAGTTACCATCACATCGGGCATGATGTCGTTGTAAACCGCAGCGTCAGCCCGGCCGCCGTAAACGGTGTAGAACAGGGTGCCCTGAACAAGGTCTCCGGCGTGGAGGAACACTGTGTTGCCACCCTCGCCGCGTATCCTCTCAACCTCCCGGGCAATTGCAGCAACAGACCCCGCTGAAACGGTGTAAGATACGCTGTCACCCGCACAGGAAAGCCGAAGCCCCAAAGGCTCCAGGTTCGAATGGGTATCGTTCACGTGCACTATGTCCAGTGTAAATCCGAATGCCCCCGCACACGCGAGCAGCAACACCGCAAATTGAAAATATCCTCCCACGAAGCCTCCTCCATTGAACACTGAAATGAATTGGTATCCCAGCTTCAGAATATACCCCCTGATTTCAACTTGTGCGCCTTTCATAAACCAGGCGATCCGAATTGGTAACTATGGAACTGGAATAATACTGGAGCATTCAGCAGTCTGATTAATTGCTGACAGTAGGCAGCCGGTGAAAAACCGGCTGCCTACTCAGATGCGTTGATCTTTCCTTTGAAAAATCTTATTTAACATTCCTCACAGCATGCAGAAAATAGTGCCATGACACATACTCGGAACCGCGTACGATAAGCTCCTGCACACTTCGCCACCGACCATAAGTTGTTGTTTGCGGCGCACTATCTAATCTTCCTGCAGCTTGCGAGTCTGTTGCTTTATACTTTTCAATGAACATCTTCGCAAAATGAGGGTAATTGGCATGGTTTTTCTCATTCAATGCCGCCAGGACCCCCCCGATAGCCAGCTTATAGGCTTCTGTTTCTTCCGGTACACGCTTTAGCGCGATTTCCATGATTCGCATATGTTTTTCATCCGGAAGACCTACACCGGAGATGGTTGTCGTGTAACTTTTATAGGCTTCATAGGTCCATGGCAAACGGCCGTAGATTTCTTCTTTGAAATTCCGCAAACTGGAAAAACTCATTGGCAAAATAATCAAGACCATTGGTATAGTTCTGTCCATAATTCTCAAAACTTGGGAAGATATTCAAGCCGACGACACTGGCAAAATAGGGATTAGCCTTATCCAGGGAATCAAGTAAGCCCAATTGTTGGTCATCGATAACCTTGATCTGTTGTTTGATGCTTTTTACCTGTTCTGGTTCCCAGTTTGTTGCAACTTTCTTATCAGGGGTCTGCTGTTTGTTCCGGGTTGTAAGTATTCAATTCATTCTTCAATTTGTCATAATCGCTATTAAGCGACGAGGCGTTACCCTCGCCAAACGCATGCGATTACACTGTCCTGATACTTTTACTCCCCATTCCGTTCCCAGGATAACAGGTCGCAACATTTGTTCATTCATACCCACGTAATAGAAACGCGGTTCAGATTTTGGTACCATAAAAAAACGTACCCCTTTTCCGTTTGCTTGCCATCCATGACTTTGGAAAAATTCATTCCGTCAAATTGATACACGAAGAGGGATGCAACACAACCTTCCATTTCACAAACGACTTTTACTTCTTTTAAATCAGGTTGTTTTACAAATCCGGTCA
Organism: uncultured Bacteroidota bacterium; assembly: GCA_942492125.1. GTDB lineage: Bacteria > Bacteroidota > Bacteroidia > Chitinophagales > Saprospiraceae > BCD1. The sequence continues at coordinate 221,798 of CALODM010000009.1, read as the reverse complement.
ACAACACAAAAACACGGCCACAAGGCCAATAAAATATTTATTCATCACTTTTTTAAAAATTTTTTCAAAATGGGAAAGACTTATTTAATATTACTGTCAAAAAACAAGCCATACTTGTCTAACATAAGTTCAATCTTCACAACAAATTGATTAAATTTAGGCTGAGATTAAGAAAAGCAGAAATTTAGAATTATGACACAAAGAAGAAATGAATTCGGACCGAGTAGCAACTCAATCCTTGGGATGGGGTTAGTGATGGTAGTAGCCTTGATCGGCATTTATTTTGTGGCAGGTTTTATCATTTCCATTTTGCATAAATGGGCTTTATTATTGTTGATCCCGGCAGCCATCATTGATTATAAGGTGATCACAGGATATTTTAAATGGCTTGGACGCCTTACCAGAAAAAATACAGGAGCAGGTATTGGTGCTATTGTTTTCTCTGCTCTGTTTTATCCTTTTGTCAGTATTTTCCTTTTTGGCAAGGCCCTGTTTAAGCGCAAGATTAAACAAGTGGAAAAGGAGGTTCAGAAGCAACGTGATGGGGAATTTATTGAATACGAAGAGTTGCCGGAAGAAAACCGCTGGAATTACTGAAATTGAACCCAAGCAAAAAGAAACGCGTAAAAGTGATTACGAAGAGCTCTTTTGATAAAAATGGTTTTCTTTTTAGGATCTCCTGATTTCCCCATAAAAATAGTTCATTCGTAATTCAAAAGATCATAAAAATGCAAACCGGTATTGTCAACGGGTACTGATAAGATTGCCTGAACACCGAAATACATGACCAACTTTTTTTATCTGGTTTTTATTCCGGCATGAGCCTGGCGTTAATTATTGGCTATGTCGTGCTCATTTACAGTTACCTCCAATCCTGGAACGCGCTTCCTGCATGGTCTGTTCCTGCACAATGGTCACCAAAAACTTCGGTCAGCATAATCATTCCGGCCAGGAATGAAATGGTCAATATTGAAACCTGCCTAGAATCCGTTTCGAGCCAGCATTATCCATTCAGTCTTTTCGAAGTAATTGTGGTGGATGACCACTCTGAAGACGGAACATCCGATATCATTAATCGTTTTATTGAAAAACAGGTTGACCCCGGAAAGCTTAAAATTACACACATCCAATCCGATGGCCAGGGTAAAAAAGCTGCCTTGAATACAGGCATAAAATATGCAAAAGGCGAACTCATCGTAACTACGGATGCCGACTGTACCGTTCCGGAGAACTGGCTCCGGTTTTTGGGTTCCTATTACGAAACAAAACGCCCCAGGTTTATTGCTGCGCCGGTTAATTTTCACCAGGAAAAGGGTTTACTGGAGAAGTTCCAGTCATTGGATTACATGGGGATGATGTTGCTCACCGGAGCAGGCATACACGGAAAATTCGGGTGGATGAGCAATGGGGCCAATCTGGCCTACCCGAGGGATATTTTTCACGAATTGGAAGGTTTCTCCGGTATCGATGAGTTAGCCTCTGGAGATGATATGCTTTTTATGCAGAAAGTGGTTGATAAATATCCCGATGATATCGGATTTGTCAAAAACCGGGAAGCCACCGTGTATTCCCGTGCCATGACTACCTGGGGTTCTTTGCTTCAACAGCGTATCCGGTGGGCTTCCAAGACCGGAGCGTATGAACAGATCCGTTTGGTTTTGACGCAGTCTTTTGTATTTCTTTATTGTGCCCTTACTATTCTCGGTATTCCGCTTGTCCTTTGGGCGATATTTCTGTCCCTTTCTTTTACTGGGCTCGATCACAACCAAATATCTTACCGATTATTTTTTCCTGAAAAAAAAAAAAAAAGAGCCAGCCATTTTTTCGGAAGGCCTGAATTGATGAATGTTTTTCCAGTTGCAGAATGGATGCACACGTTCTATATTTTTTTGACAGGGTTAGGGGCCATATTACGAAAGAAACACTTATGGAAAGGGAGAAAGGTACGATAGATCAGATCAGCAGATCTCCAAAACGTTCATTGAATCCGGCAATACCCTGTAAACCTCCGGTATGTACTGCCAGGATAGAGCTGCCTGCTTCAAAGGTTTCTTGGGTAATCTGATCAAAGATCCCGAACAGCATTTTGCCGGTGTACAAAGGTTCCAGCTGTATGTTAAAGTCCTTTTTGAATTGATTGATAAAATCAACCAACGGGGGCGTGTATTTAGCGAAACCACCAAAATGATAATCGTTGTTGATTTCCCAACCAGCATATTTTTTACCTGTGTAACCATCCAAAAGATCGGCAACTTCTGCTGTGTGGAAATTTCCCTTTAGGGCGGAATACCCGATAGCTTTTGTCCGGTTGTTTATGCCCGAGACAATTCCGGCAAAAGTCCCCCCTGTGCCACACGCACAACAGATAAAATCAGGGAGCTTCTCCGGGAAATCCTCCGCTAATTCCCGAACGATCTCTGCACAACCTTTCAGGGCAAGTTTATTGGTTCCTCCTTCCGGAAGCAGGTAAAAGTCGCCGAATTTATCCTGAAGTTGCCGAATGAATTGTGGATCGTTTTTTTTCCTGTAAGCAGATCTTGTAATAAACTCCAGTTCCATACCTTGGTCCAGGACTCTTTTCAGTGTTGGATTCAAATTTGCAGGACGCTCTCCACGGATGATACCGATACTTTTAAACTCCAGGAGTTTTGCTGCTGCAGCGGTTGCCGCAATGTGATTGGAATAGGCACCGCCGAAAGTCAGTAATGTATCTTTTCCCTGCTCCCGGGCAGCGAGAAGATTATACTTCATTTTTCGCCACTTATTGCCATTGAAATCAGGAGCCGCTTTTTCAAACAAAAGATCCTCCCGTTTCAAAAAAAGGCGAATACCCTTTTCTGAAAGAAATTTTGAATTTAGTTCCTGAACCGGCGTGGCTGCCGCATTGAGTTTATTCATCAATAGCCAAAGATATCCTTCATGGTCAGTTCACGCACTTCCCCGTATTCAGAAAGGTAATCGAGGTCAATCCTTTCCTTGTCTCCCAACACGACGAGGGCGTATTTTCTTCCCTTGATATATTTTTCATGAAAATCGGCCAGATCTTGCTTTGTAACTGTTTTCATCTTATTGTAAATATCTTCAAAGAGGTCCCTGTCATAGCCCAGATCCTTGGCAGAGCGGTATTCCCAGTACATCCTGGAAGGAGCAATGCGATCGGTTTCAAGGCGTTTGTGGATGGAATGACGCGCCTGTTCGATCTGTGCATCTACAAGGGGCATATCTTCAATGATCGCTTTCATGGCTGGAATAGCATCCCTGAGTTTATCCGGTTGTGTTCCTACATAAGCAGATAAGTAATGTGGCCGATCCTTCTTTTTAGGCGCTCCGTAATAGGCGTAAGTTGAATAAGCCAGGGCTTTGGATTCTCTGATCTCCTGGAAAACAATGGAAGACAAGCCGTATCCGAAATATTCATTGTACAGCTCACGCATAAGGTATTCTTCCAGGTTAAAATGAGGGGTTCCCCTGGAAAGCAACATTACATCCGTTTGTACAATTGGAAAATTCAGGAAGTAAACGACATTTTCCGTATCCAGTTCCTGGAATGATCTGTTAACCGGGCAAGGTTTTATATCTTCCGGCAAATGGTGTAATTGGCTGACAAGTTCTGCAGCCTCACTAAAGGATCTTGGCCCATAATAGTATAAACAATGATCTATTCCCGGCAATGATTTTACAAGTTCGGTCAGGTCTTCAGCTTTTAGTGCTTTTAATGCTTCGGCTGAATGACGCATTGTGAAAGGATTGTCGGGGCCATACTTGGCGTAATTGAGTAAGCCACTACGCAAAATGACTCCCCTGTCCTGTTTGTCGTTTTCCCTTTTCAGGAGGATATCTGCAATCACATTATCCAAAGCCTCCTGGTCCGGAATCGCATGCTGAATAATATGTTCCATTAATTTCATGCCTTCTTCCAAAGATTCATCCAGCCCCATCAAAGACAGGTAAGACCGGTCCGTGTGACAATAGGTTTCAAAACTCAAACCCAGGCGGAAGAATTCCTTTTTGATTTCCTGAGGGGAATATTTGTCTGTGCCCAGGTACAGCAATAAGTCCATCGCAATTCCCAGGTCCAGATTGGCCTGCTTGCCCATTTCAAATATATAGTCTATCCTGAACAGGCCATTGTTATTATTGTGAACATAGTCGAAAATGATACCATTGGACAATGGCTTGCTTGTGATGGAAGTTTTAAAGTCTGCAAAAACAGCATTTAAAGGAGGTGTTTGCTGCTCCAGAAATTTCTGGCCAAAACTGGATATGGCATGCCTGTTCAACTCCACAGGAGTGATCGGTGGTTTATCGACCTTTATAATATCGGGAGACTCGCCCTGCCTTTTGTATACAACGGCATGGTTACCCTTAAGGTGCTGCCGGGCAAATTTGACGATTTTTTCTTTTGTCAGACCTTCAAAATAGTCAAACCGCTTCTGGAACCTTGCCCAATCCACATTGAGAATAAACAGATTGGTCATCAGGCCCACACGGTGAGCATTGTTTTCAAAGGATTTGGTTTCATTGAGTTTAAGATCTTTTATAACGGCTTCCAGCAACCAATCCTCAAATTCACCGTTTTTGATTTTTTCTACCTCTGCCAGCAATAAGGCTTCTACGTCTTCCAGGGACTGACCTTCCCTCGGTTGGCCATAAAGACCAAGCACACTAAAATCTTCATAAAACCACGCCCAGGATTCTGAGTCAAGTACTTTCTGAGCCTGGTTGAGGTTAATATCCATCAAGCCCGCCTGGTTGTTGTAGAGCAAACCTGTCAATATTGAGATCATAAAAGGATCATCAGTCTGACTGCTACCCAGTCTCCAGGCAATTTCGAGATAGGCACTTTCTTTTCCAAAAATTTCTTTCTTAACAGGGGAGATAGATTCCGGCTGCGGCTCAAATTTAAAAGGCGGTATTTCCTTCGCAGGTTCAGCACCAAAGTACTTTTCCGCCAATTTCACGACTTCGTCGGGATCAAAATCTCCGGCCATAACAATGGCCATATTGTTTGCCACATAATAGGTCTCAAAAAAGGACTGAATGTTTTTCATGGAAGGATTACGGAGGTGCTCCGCTTTCCCAATGGTTGTTTGTGTTCCGTATGGATGGTTGGGAAACAACAGGGACCGCATGGCGTTTCCTGCCTGGCGGGTATCGTTGTCCTGTCCGATATTGAATTCTTCGTAAACGGTTTCCAACTCCGTATGGAACAGCCGGAGGGCAAGGACTTTAAAACGCTCAGATTCCAACATCATCCAACGCTCCAGCTCATTGGATGGAATATCATTTACATAAACCGTTTGTTCCACCCAGGTATAGGCATTGGTATGATTGGCGCCCAATGCACTGACGAGTTTATCGTATTCGTTGGGAGCAACAAGTTTGGCAGCCTCATAGGAGAGCTGGTCAATTTCTTTATAAATGGACAGCCGCTCAGACTCTGATACTGTAGATCGGTAAGTTTCGTAGAGGTCAGACAGTTTTTGCAGCATGGCCTTTTCCTGCTCCCAGTCCAAAGCACCGATTTGAGCAGTGCCTTTAAAAAGCATATGCTCCATATAATGCGCTAAACCAGTCGTATCTGCCGGATCATATTTCGATCCTGCCCGAAAGGCGATGTTTGTAAAAATCCGCGGCTCCTCTTTATTCACACTGAGAAATAACTTCAATCCATTGGGAAGCGTGTAACGACTTACCTCAAAAGGATCGTTGGGAAAGGTCTCACAAATCGTTTCCGCATTTGAATTTATTACCATTTGGGCTTGTTTTAATGCAATTTATGTGTGTAGTAAACAGAAATTTTAAAATTCTGTTTCATTTCTATAATAGAAAAAACAAATTTCGGCAAAAGTAATTACTTTGGGCAGCATATGTACTTTAAAAGTATAAAACAAACTGTTTCCAGACTATTAAGGTCAAATTATTACCGAAATGCTTTCACCCTGATCTCCGGATCAGTTGTCGCTCAGGCATTTCTATTGCTGATCACCCCTGTGCTCAGCCGGATTTTTTACGCCCGGAGATTTTGGCTTGTATGGTTCCTTCCTTGCCGTAACAGGTATTTTATCGATTGTCGCTACATTCAGGTATGAACTCGCCATACTCCTGCCCGAAAAAGGAAAAGATGCTTTAAAGGTATTTTTACTGGCAACCATTATTTCCTTTATTTTTTGCTTATTGGCCTTATTCATTGTTCCCCTTATAAATAATTCACCTAACATCCAGGCGTTGACCAAAATCGACTCCGGTTATATCTTTTTCCTGATCCCTGCCGGAATTTTTCTGTACGATCTGACCAAAACAACCTCTTATCTGGCCAATCGAAAAAAACAGTACAAATGGCTCAGCTACGGGCGTATAGCCGGCAGCTTTACGACAGGAGGACTTGGGATTGTTTTCGGGTTGATCGGCTGGTCAGCTACAGGTTTGATCATCGGTAAAGTGATTGGCTGGCTTATGGAGTCTTTGGTGTTTCTGTTCCCTTCCTGGAAATCTGTTAAAAATATTATCCCGGAAACGAAAAGGCAGGAACTGAAATCACTTGCCGGCAGATACCGGAATTTTCCAAAATACTCTACGCCGGAAGGCTTGTTGAATACGGGGTTCAAACAAATACCTATTTTGCTGCTCACTGCATGGTTCTCGATGGATATGGCCGGTTTTTACAGTATGGCTTTCATGCTTTTGTCAAAGCCTCTCGGGATGGTAAGTGCCGCATTCGGACAAGTATTTTTTCAACAGGGTGCCGCTCTCGACAGGGAGCACCAGGGGAGTTTGAAAAAGTTATTTAAAGACAACCTGAAGTTCCTGTTTTTTCTGGCAGTGGTCCCTTGCCTGGTCATCGCTTTATTTGCGCCTCAAATATTTACTTTCATTCTGGGTGACAACTGGGAAACTACAGGGGTATTCGTCCGCTGGCTGATGCCTTTTTCGTTCATTACGTTTCTCAAAGGTCCATTCTCTGCCATGGTGGACATCAAAAATAAAATCGGTCAGAATGTGCTGTTTGAGATCGGTTTTTTTATCATTTCGATCATGGCCTTTTACATAGGATTTTTAAAAAATGACCCTTTACTAGGTGTTCAATGTTTCAGTTTTGGATGTTCGGTTTTGGGGTTATTCCAGTTGAGGTGGTTTTATGCTTTGACGGGGGTAAGCAGTAAGTGGTGAAAATAATGGTTGTGATTATTCGTTTTTCACTTTGCTTCTGGCCTTCGAACTAACCTGGTTGGGGGGATTTTAAATGGACTTCAAGGGTAACACCAACTCGTTTCGGTTGATTTACCATTGTATTCTTTATATTTTTAGGGATAAACAAACTACCATGAGAATCACACTTCACCTTTTAACCCTAATTTTAACGGTCAATATTGCCTATAGCCAGGCGGACAGTGATCCATATATCACCACCACAAAAGTCAATGGTTACGACAACAAGATTCAATTCCAAATGGACAATCTTCCGGAGCTAATGCCAATTCCGGGAGCCGTAGAAAAACCTGAGGTCCAATATCTGTGGGTATTTGGAGATGGCCACTACAGCTTTGAAGAAACCCCCGTTCACATTTACGAACGCATACAAGCGGAAGCTTTTGAGGCAGAATGCTTTTTGACTTACACCTATACCGATGACGATCAGGACCCGGAAAAGAAAAAACGGCGAAGAAAAAAAACAAAGGTGCCGGTGAACGCCTATGCTAATCGCGCCCCTTCTACCGGTCACTATTCGTCCTTTAACCGAAAAAACAAAAATGCCGGGGAAAAGAACAGCGTTTATTTTCAAACCAACCGCTCTCCAAAAGCCGGAGAAGACTTTGTAGCCATTCTTTCCTACAGGAACACAGGTGACCAACCACTCAATGGAAAATTAAAGCTGCTTTATAATGATTACAAAAGCTGCCCCGATTGTTTTACCCTTCCGGAAATACCCAAAACATACCATGACGAATTGTATTATTCCTCTGACGTAGGTATGACAGACATTTTCACTACAGCCATTGCCAGCAATGATGATCACCTCGTTTTTTCAACCTCCACCTTTGGCACATTCCAGAACAATGATCTGCCCAAAGCAGAATACGCCAGCCGGGAGACCTGGGAGATCAGCAACCTGGCTCCGGGAGCGGAACACCATATTTTTGTTATTCTCAAAACCAATGAAACCAAAACAGATACTTCGCTAAGTACGCCTGTCCTGATGCAATTTGAGCATCCCAATGGAAGTATTATTGACGAATATGAAACAGAACTCGAGCTGGTTTCCTCTCATGACCCCAATAACATCCTTTCCAAAAACTATTACGGAAGGATGGACCGGGCATTCGAAATGCCTTTTAAGAAAAAGGATCATTTATTTTATCGGGTAAATTTTCAAAATGATGGGGACGGGGCGGCTTCTGATATCAAGATCGTCGTCAACCTTCCCGGCACTCTGGATACTTCAACCGTTGAAATCGTCCGTGTTGGTGTCGGGAAAAACAATGATATCTTGGAAGGCAACAATCTCTTTCGTCACCAGGTATTTGAAGACAGCCTTGTTTTTTTCCTGCAAAATATCAGTCTTGGCGGAACAGGAGAGGCCAACGTCCGCAAATCAGAATCCCGGGGATATGTCGAGTTTAAAATAAAACCCAAACCGAGAAAAGCGAAAAAAGTAGTTACTCAGGCCAATATTTATTTCGACACCAATGATCCGGTGAAAACCAAAAAATCACGTATACGATTGAGAAGATCATCGCGCCTGACTTTTGAAGTGGGGGTTCAGCAACCACAGGCATTGGCTGATTGGTCGATCCCTGCTCCTGATTTTTCTTTTGACAACAAATTTATTGGTATTGGTACCTCTGCTTTGTTACCCCAAAAACGGATCAGCCTGGATGCCTCCATCCGGTATTCAGTGGAAAGGTATGCTTTCGCGGAGGCTACTGCCGAATTCAACTATCGTTTCAGGCATTTAACGGTCAGTTTGATTCCACAGGTAGACGTACTGCCATTCCTGAGAATAGGCGTTGGAGTTGAAGCCGGAGCGTTGCTCACCGGCCACCGGATATTTCCGGGAGGTCCCGCTCAGGGCATTGAAGAATTTAGCATTTTCAACCCTGACCTGCAACAAGCTGAAAGATACGGACCGATAAGATACGGGGGAGGAATCCAGGTTTTGGTGGGCGCTTCAAGGAAAAGAGGTTTTGCGCTGGGCGCTTCTTTTAACAGATATCATGACGAAATCCCCGTAGTCTATTCATTTATATCGGAGATAGATTCAAGATGGCACAACGTCTATCGTTTTTTCATTAGGTATAAAATGTAAAAAGGTGTTCCTGCGAATTGTCTAATTGCGGGAACACCTTTTGTTTTCTTCAAAGCAAAGACTAGCAATACTTATCGAAAGCCATTTTGAGGTTTTCGGCGATCATTTCCGCCATTCTGCCCTCGATGTGATGTCTTTCCAGCATATGCACCAATTTTCCGTCCTTGAATAATGCGATGGAAGGTGAAGAAGGAGGATAAGGCAACATGTGCTCCCGGGCTCTTGCTGTAGCTTCCCGGTCAACTCCTGCAAAAACAGTAGCAAATCTGTCCGGATTTTTACTGTGTCTTGAGGCCAACAGGGCTCCGGGACGCGCATTAGCAGCTGCACATCCGCATACGCTGTTTACTACCACCAGGGTAGTGCCTTCCTGGGCTATCAGCTCATCAACTTCTTCTACAGATTTAAGGCCAATAAACCCATTATCCGTAAGCTCCTTAGCCATTGGTATTGTCAATTGTTCTGGATACATAAGTTTGTTTTTTATGTGTTTTACATACAACGTATGGAAAATATTTTACTGTGGCTGAATGAACATCAAAACGTTGCAATGTGTTACACTATGATTAAATGCTAATTTGGCACAAATATATATATTTGCGTCAATTACTTTTCGATAACAACCCATCCGTGCATTTAGTTGAGACACAAAAACATTCTTTACCATGAAAAAATGTCTACATGCTCTTAAAAAGACTATTTTTTTAGCCACAATTGTGTCTTGTTTTTCCCTGCCGATCAAAGCTCAGGAATATTACGAGGATCCTCAGGTTACACTAAACAGAACTACAGCAAAGATCACCATTGACGGGCAGTTGGATGAAGCTGCCTGGTTTTCCGGAGAACCGGCCAAAGATTTCTGGCAATACTTCCCACAGGATACTACACTGGCCAATCCTCAAACAGAAATATATATGACCTACGATTCGAAATTCCTATACATAGGAGCGAAGTGTTATTCTGTAGGTAATGACTATATTACTCCTTCCCTAAGAAGGGATTTCAGTGCCGGAGGAAATGATAACCTGACCTTCCTTATTGATCCTTTCCAGGATAATACCAATGCTTTTGTTTTTGGCATGAATCCCTTTGGTGTTAACCGGGAAGCTTTGATTTCCAATGGCGGTAATTCCGGAGGAGACTGGAATAGTGCCTGGGACAATAAATGGATAGGTAATTCTGCTATTAACGATGGTTACTGGTCTTGTGAAATAGCGATTCCCTTTTCCACTCTACGCTTCAAGGAAGGGGCAACGGAGTGGAATTTTAATAGTTACCGCTTTGATACCCAAACCAATACCAATTCTTCCTGGCAAAGAATTCCACGACAACAGATCATCATGACCCTTGCCCATATGGGGAAAATGGTTTGGGATGAACCTTTGGAAAAAAGTGGTAAGAATATCTCGCTCATTCCTTACACCTCCGGAAGTTATGTGGCGGATACAGAAGAAGGGTTGGATCCTGATTTTTCAGGTAATGCAGGGCTTGATGCCAAAATCAGCGTCACCTCCGGCTTAAATCTCGATTTAACCATAAACCCGGATTTTTCCCAGGTAGAAGTAGACAGACAGGTAATCAACCTGGATCGTTTCGAAGTTTTTTTCCCGGAACGACGTCAGTTTTTTATTGAGAATATGGACCTCTTCGGGTCTTTCGGAACCAATCGCATCAACCCGTTTTTTTCAAGAAGGATAGGTTCCGGATATAATGAGGTGACAGAAACTACGGAGCAGGTGCCCATCCTGGCCGGAGCCCGTCTGAACGGCAAGCTGGATAACAATTGGAGGTTAGGGGTTATGAATATGCAAACCAGCAAGAAGAATGAAATCCCGGCATCTAATTATAGCGTTCTGGCCTTGCAAAGAAAAGTTTTCAATCGATCAAATGTCGGTCTCATCTTTGTCAACAAGCAAACCATCTCCGCTCCGGACACCCTGGAGATCAACCCTTACAACAGGATTATCGGTGTGGATTATAATATTGCTTCAAAGGACAATTTCTGGAATGGCAAGATTTTTTATCATCAGGGCCTGACGCCGAATACTGCCAAAGGTCAGTTTGCTCAAGGAGCTTTGCTGGAATACCAGCGATATCGTTATTCGATCCAGTGGTTTCATAGTTATGTGGGAAAAAATTACGAAGCGGAAACAGGTTTTGTTCCCAGAACAGGATACTTCAATATAGCACCGGAAGCACGGTATTATTTTTATCCGTCTAAGGAGTCAAAAATAGACCGCCACGGACCCGGGGTTGAAGCAAGCGTTTTTTGGGACTCTGATTTCGAACGGACGGATCATAGGTTTGAATTATTTTATGATATCCGATTCAGGAATAACAGCAATCTGCGGGCGACCCTTCAAAATGAAGCCATTTTCCTTCTTGAAGAATTTGACCCAACCAGAACAGATTCCAAACCCCTGCCGGCAGATTCCCTGTATGCCTTTAATTATTTCCGCCTGAACTACAATTCTGACCAGCGCAAAATGATAAATTTCAGATTAAATACATTATTTGGAGAATTTTACAATGGCCAAAGGTATAGCCTCAGTGGAAATGTCGGAATTCGTTTACAGCCCTTTGCGCAAATAGGTATCGATTTTAATCTGAACCGGATTATTTTACCTGATCCTTACGCCAGTGCAGATTTGGTTTTGGTGGGGCCACGTATTGATCTGACTTTTACCAAAAGTATATTCCTGACCACCTTCGTTCAATACAATAATCAGGCAGACAACTTTAATATCAACACCCGGTTTCAATGGCGATTTGCTCCGGTTTCGGACCTTTTCATTGTTTATACCGATAATTATTATGCCAGTGACTTCAACCATAAGAACAGGGCGATCGTAGCTAAACTGACATACTGGTTTAATGTATAGACAAAAAGCTCTTAAGACATACATCTCAAGAGCAGTGAAAAAAACAGCAGGATAATTGTGTTTGTTGATCACTTACAAACACAATTAATTTTATAAATCGCTGATTTTACGGATCACCTGATACAGGCGGGTATATTCATTGACTTCTTCTTCGAACGGATCGTGTTCGAGGTGATTGGCAGAAATGAGTTTCAAATGAGTAACTCTACCCTTACTATTGGTCATTTTTTGCACATATTTGACCCACAACAAACTGTTGTTTTTAACGGCATAGATTTTATTATCCTTCAGTTCATGTACCCCGGCGATCTGGCTACAAATAACGATGTCGCCATCATTGATGATGGGTTCCATACTATTACCATTAATGGGAAATGCTACGAGGTTACCTCTCGTTAATCCGGGAATAGAAAATCTTTCATAGTCTTCTGAGGCAAAGCTTGGGGATTCGACGGTGACACCGGCAAAGGCTTCAACGGAAGTGAACAATATGTTTCCGACAGAAGCAGGTTCTCCTTCCTGGCTGGACTCCGGCAGGTCGAAACCAAACGGGGTCCCGGTACCTTCCAGCAAATAAGCTTCATTGACGCCATATTCCCTGCAAAGAATCCTGGCCTGCCTGTAATCGAGACAGCGTTTGTCATCTTCATTGAGATATGCCCGGATGATGTGACCATAGGCACGGTTTCCGAGGATTTTTTTGGCGAAATCTCCCATACCTTTGCCACTGCGGTCATTCTTCACGATGTCCCCCCGCTCTTCCAGCAATTTAAAAACTTTGATGAACCTTTTATTTAATTCAATTCTGTCTTCTCTGATCATATGGCAGTATTTTAATTTGACCGCAAGATAAAACAAAATATTTTATCAAACAAATAATTTTAAACTTTTTGGGTTTTTAAAACATATAAAGGCTGTTTTAAAACAAATGGTTTTTGTGAAAATATAATGTTTGAATAAATTGCTTTACGCCCTTTTGCCTGCATTTACCTTTGCATTCCCGTCTAAATTTGATATTATTGCAGATTAGATTATTTATATGGCAAATAGAAAAAAGAAAAAAGGACAACTTTCCCTAAAACTAGGCATCAATGATGAACGGATACCCAAGCTGATTGGGATTTTGTGCCTGTTTTTTGGGTTGTATCTTTTTATAGCTTTTGTTTCTTATATATTCACCTGGTCAATTGACCAGGACAAGGTATTTCGCTTTTCCTGGGTGCAGGTCCTGAGAAGTGATATTGACATGGCCAACTGGCTCGGCAGGCTTGGGGCTATTGTTTCCCACACTTTTTTCTTTTGGGGTTTTGGGCTTTCGAGTTTTATTTTTGTGTTCCTTCTGGGCAAATACGGTTTTTGGCTGATCCAGCGAAGGTCATTCCTGAAGTTTTTACCGATCCTGAATAAGTCCTTTTTGCTGCTGCTGCTGTCTTCCATGATGCTTGAATTTATCTTCGGCAGCTTCTCTGAATTTCCCTGGGGCGGGGCTTTTGGTGAAGGCGTGAGTCAGTGGATGAGAAGTTTTGTAGGAACGCTCGGGCTGATCGTTTTATTTATTTTTGCCATTATCGGGTTTCTGGTCTGGCAACTCAATCCAAATTTTAACGACCTCACTCCCGGAGGTTTTTTTGAAGATCTCAAAGCCTTTGTCCGCAATGGATTCAGTACCAACAAAAAAACACTCGAAGATATTGACGCTCTGAGAAATCCCGACAAACCGGCAACCCTGCGTCCCGGCGACCGTGGTTCTGACGAAGATGACCTGGGGGAAACCGAAACCGGAGAAGAGAAACCCAGGGAAGGGGTTACCGCAAGCCAGCTTGCTCTCAAGCTCGGCGGACTTTCCAAAAAGTCCAAACCAGAATCCCTAAAGGTTGGGGAAGGTGACCTCGAGATCGAAATGGGCCAAGAAGAGGGCTCCTCAGAGGAGGAGGAACAACAACCGCCAACATCCCTGTCCGTTACGGCGGAAAATATCAATCATACAGAACCCTATGATCCTACACTCGATCTTTCGATGTACGAGTTTCCTTCGGTTCAATTACTGGACGACTATTCCGATAAAAAGGTAGAAATAGACCGTGCGGAACTCGAAGCGAATAAAGACCAGATCATCGAGACCCTGCTCAATTACAAAATTGAGATCATCAAGATCCGGGCAACAATAGGCCCGACGGTCACTCTCTACGAGATCATTCCGGCACCGGGGGTGCGCATCTCCAGGATCAAAAACCTGGAAGATGATATTGCCCTGAGTTTGTCGGCTTTGGGAATTCGAATCATCGCACCGATACCCGGAAAAGGAACCATCGGTATAGAGGTACCCAACAAAAAACAACAGATTGTTTCCATGCGGGAGGTTTTGCATTCTGAAAAATTCAGAAATGCCAAAATGGATCTGCCTATTGCCCTTGGAAAAACCATCTCCAACGAGGTTTTGGTGGCCGATCTGGCAAAAATGCCTCACCTGCTCGTGGCGGGGGCTACGGGGCAGGGGAAGTCCGTCGGAATAAATGCCATTTTGCTGTCTCTTTTGTACAAGAAGCACCCCTCCCAGATAAAATTTGTTTTGATCGACCCCAAAAAGGTGGAACTGTTCCCTTACAGTAAGTTGCTGAAACATTTCCTCGCCTACCTGCCGGATCAGGAAGAACCTATTACTACGGAAACCAATATGGTGATCCATACGCTCAACTCTCTTTGTATTGAGATGGATCAGCGTTATGAATTGCTCAAAAAAGCTTCTGCAAGAAATATCAGGGAATACAATGAAAAATTCGTTTCCAGACGACTCAACCCTGCTGAAGGACACCAGTTCCTGCCCTTCGTCATCCTGGTCATCGACGAGTTCGCGGATCTCATCATGACGGCCGGTAAGGAAATTGAATTACCTATTGGCCGACTGGCACAACTTGCTCGTGCCGTAGGTATTCACCTGGTCATTGCCACACAGCGTCCTTCTGTCAATATCATCACCGGCGTAATTAAAGCGAACTTCCCTGCCAGGATTGCTTATAAAGTTACCGCCAAGGTGGATTCCCGTACGATCCTGGACGCCGGCGGAGCAGACCAATTGATTGGTCGTGGAGATATGTTGCTTTCCGTTGGCGGAGAGATGATCCGGTTACAGGGAGCTTTTGTTGATACTCCGGAGGTGGAAAAAGTAATTGAATTTATTGCTAACCAGACGGGGTATCCGCACCCACATTACCTGCCGGAATTCCATGGTGATGATGAGATCAGCGGAATTTCCAGTCTGAAATATGCAGACCTGGACCCCATGTTTGAAGATGCTGCCCGTTTGGTGGTTCAAAACCAGCACGGATCGACATCCATGATTCAAAGGCGGCTCAAACTCGGCTACAACAGGGCCGGGCGAATTATGGATCAATTGGAAGCCATTGGCATCGTGGGCCCAAGCGAAGGCAGTAAAGCCAGAGAAGTACTCATGTACGATGAACGGGAGCTCGACAGCTTTCTGGAAATGTTTCGGAACCAAAAATGATTCGGGACACCCAAAGAAATAAAATGTTGACCTCTTTTTTACACAAATTAGTCACCAAAAAAAGGCAAAAAAACTCGCCGTTTTTAAAAAGTACCAGTTTATGAATTTTGAAGAATTAGGATTGCATGATAACGTGCTGGAGGCACTGGACTTTATGGGTTTTGAAACAGCAACACCCATTCAGGAAAAAACCATCCCCGAAATATTGAATGGCAGAGATGTCATCGCCTGCGCACAAACGGGAACCGGTAAAACAGCCGCCTTTATGTTGCCCGTAATCCAGCAAATCATTGAGAGCAACGATGCAGGCACCCAGGCGCTGGTCGTCGTACCTACCCGAGAACTGGCCATTCAGATAGACCAGGAAATACAGGGATTTGCTTACTTCGTGCCTGTTAACTCATTTGCCATCTACGGGGGCGGTAGTGGCGATGACTGGCAACAACAGAAAAAAGCTATCACCAAAGGAGTGGATATCGTAGTGGCCACACCCGGAAAACTGATCTCCCACCTCAACATGGGATATGTCAATTTCAAAACCATTAAATACTTCATACTCGACGAAGCAGACAGAATGCTCGATATGGGTTTTCACGAAGACATCCAAAAAATTATAAGTTATCTGCCGGAAAAAAGGCAGAATCTCATGTTCAGTGCAACGATGCCGACCAATATCCGCAAGCTGGTCAAACAAACCATGAAAGACCCTTATGAGATATCCATCGCGCTGTCAAAACCGGCTGAAGGAGTACTCCAGGCTGCTTATCTCGTCTATAATCCACAAAAGACCCCGCTCATCAATAGCCTGATTGCCGATAAGCCGAATTATAAAAGCATCCTGATTTTTACCTCTACTAAAAAGAAGGTCAATGAAATTGTGCGGGGACTCAAGGGAAAGGGGTATGTTGTAGAAGGTATATCGTCCGACCTGGATCAATCTGAACGAGAGGAGATGCTGAGACGTTTCCGCTCAAAAAAGACCAGGGTGCTCGTTTCCACAGATGTTTTGAGCCGTGGCATTGATATCAAAGACATCAACCTGGTAATCAATTACGATGTACCCGGAGACGCCGAAGATTATGTTCACCGTATTGGAAGGACTGCCCGGGCAGATACAACGGGAGTTGCGTTAACACTGATCAATGAAGACGAAATGTATAAATTCGACCGGATTGAAAAACTGATAGAGAAGGTAGTCATGAAAGCACCTCTGCCGCCTGAACTCGGCGAAGGCCCTGAATGGAGCTTAAAGAAAAGGGGTTATAACCCTCGGGGAAAAGGAGGAAGAAAACCCGGAGGCCACAAAAACTACCGGAAGAAAAAATAAACGGATATTATCCACTACCTTTTCGGGGCATGGCAGGAATATATTAACTTAGTACAAAATTATTCCCGAAATGGAACACCCTGAACCTGACAAGACCTGCCTTTCCTGTCAAAATAAGTTAACCGGTAATTATTGTAATTACTGCGGTGAAAAGCTAATTGGCCCGGAAGACCGAAAACTCAAGGTGCTGCTGGGAGAATTTGTCAACACCCTCTTTAATGTCGACAACAAATTATTCAAAACCCTCTGGCTCATCATTCGTAACCCCGGGCAACTGTCCGAAAATTATGCCCTAGGAAAACGAAAACCTTTTTTCAGACCGAGTTCCTTGTATGTTTTGATGACGGTCATTTATTTCGTTTTCACGCCTTTTGAAATATTTGTCCCTACACTCCGTACACATACAACAAGTACCAATTATGCAACCTATGCAGAAAAAAAGGTTCAATCCGCCATTGTTTCCATGGAGATAACGGAAGCCCAATTTGAACAACGATATAAGGCCCTTGCTCCGGGTGTGGCAAAATGGCTGATCTTACTCTATATTCCTGTACTTGGATTAATCCTTTTGTCGTTATTTCTAAAACAAAGACCTTTTGTTATCGATCATTTTTTGTTGTCAACGGAAATTAACGTCTACAATATTTTTGTTCATTTCCTGGTACTTCCGTTTTTTATCATCATTTTTATGCTCTTGAACAGGTGGACCATTAATAGCGATTTTGTAATTAACGACAGCATTCTTATGCCCCTGATCGGCCTTTCCTTTATGCGTTTTTTTCTGTTATCATTTCGTCGGTTTTACAGGCAAAAATGGTGGATCATTGTGCTTAAATCCATCGTTTTTATCGTGGCTTTAGGTAGCTTTGCTTTTATTGTTTATCGCTTTCTTTTGTTCTGGATAACCTTACAATTAGTATGATGCCGGATGAATATTATTTATGAATTAAAAAAGTGGTGGCGCTGGCTGCGGATCAAAGGGTTCAAGGCCATTTTCTGGACGTCTTCTCATGTCAACTATCGCAATTACATGGTGCTGGTCAGTATCATCATCGGCCTGGGGGCTGGGGTGGCAGCAGTTGTACTAAAATATGCGGTTAATGCCATACGCCTGTGGTTATATGGTAATGATCCGACGAGCGGGCGTCTTGGCTTCGTTTTTTTTCCGATCATTGGCATAACTTTGGCTGTGCTTTTTTACAAATATATTTTAAAACAACCGCTTAAACTGGGATTTCCTCCCCTCATCAACAGGATCAGCAGAAAAAAGGTAAACCTGCCACCCAGTGATATGTATGCCCACATAGTGAGTAGTTCTTTAACCGTTGGTTTTGGGGGTTCTGTAGGGCTGGAGGCTCCTATTGTGCGGACGGGAGCGTCCATAGGCTCTAATATTGCCAGGATACTACAGGTGGGCAGAAACAAGCAAACACTTTTCCTGGCCTGTGGTGCAGCAGCAGGGATGGCAGCTATTTTTAACAGCCCTGTTGCTGCGGTCATTTTTGCTTTTGAGGTTTTGTTGACCGATTTTGCCCTCCATGCCTTTATTCCTTTACTGATCTCTGCTGCAACAGGAGCTGTTGTGGCCAAACTGTTGTATTACGAAAAATTGTTTTATCTGCCGGAAGGCAACTGGAGTTTTGAGAGCCTGCCTTTTTATATATTGCTCGGTATTTTTGCAGGGCTACTGTCCATTTATATGATTCGTATTACGCTGGGTATTCAGAATTATGCTGCTCGGGTAAAAAGGACAGCTTATAAAATTCTATTGGGCGGGTTATCCATTGGAGCACTTATTTTCCTGTTGCCTCCTCTTTTTGGGGAAGGATACGAAACAGTTAATCAATTGCTTGCAGGTCAGTTCAAGGCCATCACGGAACATAGTTTGTTTTATCCCTTTTCGGACAACATCTGGGTTTTAATTCTCATTGCTGTGCTCATTATTTTTACCAAATCCATTGCCAGTGCCATCACGATGGCTATTGGGGGCAATGGAGGCATTTTTGCCCCTTCCATGATTAGTGGGGCGGCTTTGGGGTTTGCCTTCGCTGCGGTTGTCAATGAACTAGGTATTGTAGATTTAAACACTTCAGATTTTGTCGCTGTGGCCATGGCCGGTATCCTGAGTGGTGTTATTAAGTCACCGCTGACAGGGATATTTCTTATTGCAGAAATTACGGGGGGATATTCGCTTTTTATTCCGCTGATGATCGTCTCTGCCTTGTCCTATCTCGTTTCGTCTTTTTTTGAGCCCCAGTCGGTTTTTACCAAAGAACTTTATCAACAAGGACTTTGGGTGCCACCGCATGAAAAGGATCGGCAGATACTGAAAAACATGAACCTCGAAAAACTGATCGAAACCAATTTTTCAGTGCTTCGTCCAAAACAAACGCTCGGAGAGCTGGTCGAGGTGATCGCCAACTCCAAAAGAAACCTTTTTGCAGTGACCAATGACCAGGGCATTTTCCAGGGCATTATTTTACTGGACGATGTACGGGAAACGATGTTTAAAACGGATTTATACGATCATTTATACGTCAAGCAACTAATGCACCACCCGCCTACTACAATTTTGCTGCATGAACCGATGGAAGACGTTTTGAGCAAATTCGAGATTCACGATGCCTGGAACCTGCCGGTGCTTAAGGCAGACGGTACGTATCTCGGTTTTGTTTCCAAATCATCCATTTTCAACCAGTACCGGAGTTTACTTCAAGCCACGGAAGATACCTTTTAATATCGCCTGTTGCGTATCTTTAAAATCCTGAGTCGAATTCAATCTGGGCATTCAACCCGCTTCGGGTAGGGTTGATTGATTGTGTGGTTTTATTTAAATCGAAGCCTTTTTGTGGAAGATGGCGGTTCCGTATTCCTTATTCATAATTCTGCCAGTTTTGACATTACAGGGCATAATGTCGACTATCGAAAAAGGAATTTTGAACCTGGATTACCGGGGTGGCTGGTAGGCGTTAATTTCTGAATTTCATTTACATAAGCACTTCCACTTTCAAATATTTTGAACAATTGTGACCCGAATCACTGATAGCATTTTACTGCCCCCATATCTTTGCACTCGTTAATCGGACAATTTTACTTTTTATTAATCACGAAAATAATTTTTTTTAAAAATGGATATTCAATCAATTATCAACGACCCAAATGCTACAATCATTGATGTAAGAGAGCCTTTCGAATTTGCAGGAAGAAATGCTGAAGGGTCAATCAATATTCCTCTTGGAACGGTAGCTGCTCGTTTTGAAGAAATCAAGGCTATGTCGAAGCCATTGGTATTTTGCTGCGCTTCCGGGAATCGTAGTGGTATGGCTGCTCAATACTTTCAGAACCAGGGAGTAAGCGAGGCTTACAACGGCGGAAGCTGGGCTATGGTAGATGCGGTAAAAGTTAAAGCTGCGTAAATAGGTCTATGGACCAAAACACAAAGACCGGGGATTGGATCATTTATCTGATTTCCGGTCTTTTGGTAAAATATACCTATATTACTAACCTGTTTTTCAAACCCTTAAATACTGTTACGATGTTAGGTTTTTTAAAAAAACTTTTTGGCGGTACGGATATTAAAGCCCTGCTCGATGAAGGTGCCGTTATACTGGATGTTCGCACCAAAGCGGAATATAAAAATGGCCATGTAAAAGGCTCTGTACACATGCCTTTACATGTAATCGACAAGCAGATCAAACAACTCAAAAAATACAACAAACCTATTGTTACCTGTTGCGCATCGGGGCGTCGTAGCGGTGTGGCAGCTACCCGAATCAAAGCTTATGGCCTTGAAGCCTACAATGGAGGTTCGTGGACCAGAGTGAGAAGATTGAAGGAAGGCTAGACACTCTTCAGTCTTCTGATTTCAGATTTTTATTTAAACGAAATGGTGACCCTTGGCCTTTTAAGGTTTCCCGCTGGCATTTTTTGCTGTTTCCTTCTCCCGAAAAACTGTTAAAGTTTACAGCTATTAGGCAAACATACTTTCGTTAATTCTCATTTTTTGCTATCTTTACTTATTATTCGTGACAAAACAGATATGAAATATTCCCAAATGTTTTGTGTCAAATGCGTTTTTCACCCTATAAACTGGTTCAAATAAGCATACAATGGGAAAATCCAAGAAGAAACTTGACGATCTGAAAAAGGATCTGAAAACCCTTAAGAAAAAGGACATGAAAAAAATTGTCGGTGGAAAGAACGACAATAAGAAAAAGAAATGGAATAATGGCCTTGGGGGCATTGTTCCACAATAATAGAACTGATTTACACACTTCAAAGAGGGGCTTTTTCCAGCAATGGGTCAAGCCCTTCTTTCGTTTTTGACAAGCATGGTAAGGTATATCAACAATATTGAAGAACTTGAGCAGAAACTCAGTGTTCAACAGGATCCGAGACAAAGACTGGTGCTCATCGACCATCTCACCACTCATTATGCTTTTACGGATGTGAACAAAGCCCTGGCTTTGCTGGAAGAGCAGTTCAACATCCTCGAAACTTATGATTACCCGGATTTTAAATTAAATTTCTACCTCAACAAAGCGATCGTTGAAAACCACCAATACAACTTTGGGGCAGCGGAAAAGTATTTTCTCCTTGCCATGAAAATTCTCAAAGATATTGGCACCATTCGACAGCAGGCAGAAACCCTGATCGATTATGCGGGTACATGCATGAACCTCAAGCAAATAGAAAAAGCTCACGACTTATTAGAAAAAGCCAAAAACCTGCTTAAAAAATTTCCGGAAGAGCACCTCAGCGGAAGGATCGCCTGTCGCGAAGGCTATATCAACCTCCTCCTGGGCAACTACTCCAAAGCGATAGAGGATTTATTGCTGGCCCAAAAGTATATTGACCAGATTGGTGCAGAACTCACCTTAAAGGATTATTATTTTCTCACCCTCATTTACAGCGGGCAAGGCAAGGTTTTTGAGATCAATGATGAACCTGAAAAAAGTGTGAGCGCTTACACGAAAGTTGTCGACATGTGCGAATCCCTGCACATGAATACCAGGCTTTCCTGGCACTACCTGAATACAGGCAATGCCTATATGTCTGTCAACGATACTGAAAATGCCATCGGCTACTTCCTGAAAGCCATTGAAACGGATGACGATACCAGCGAAAAAGTACAGGCCAGTGCTTATGGTAACCTGGGATACATCTACCTGGAAGAAGAACGCTACATTGAAGCCCTCGAGCTTTTTGAACAGGCAGAATCTCTTTACCAGTCTGATCAGGAATATTATAATCTTTCCACCATTGCTACCTGGCGTGGCAGAATTTACTCCGAAACGGGACAAAGGCATAAAGTGCTGGAACAATTTGAGCTGGCATACAACTACGCCAAGGAGATTTCAGACTTCAGGCAACTATCCATTATCAGTAAGGAAATTGCCGCCTTTTATGCAGAGGAAGGCAACTATAAGGAGGCTTATGAATTTCAACTGGCTTATCAAAAATTCCTCGAAAAATACAACGAGCAAATAGACCGGGGACGCCAGCGGGAACTGGAAGCCAAATATGATGCAGCGGAAAAGCGACAGGAAACGGAGTTGCTTAAACTGGAGGCCAAACGCCTGCGCCTCAAAGCGCTCAGGGCACAGATGAACCCGCATTTCATGTACAATGCGCTCAATTCGATCCAAAGTTTCATCACCTCCAAAGACCCCAATGCTGCGGCCAAATATCTCGCCAAATTTGCCAAGCTCATGCGGCAAAGCCTGGATTATTCAGAAGTAGAAGTTATTGCTCTCGAAAAAGAAATTGAATTCCTGGAAACCTATCTCTACATCAACCAGAAATTGCGATTCGACAACAAGCTCCAATACGACATCAAACTCGATGATGACCTGGAAGAAGACATTCTCAGCATTCCCTCCATGATTGTCCAGCCTTATATCGAAAATGCCATTGAACACGGATTGCGGAGCAAAAAGAACGGGAAAGTCCAGGTAACCTTCAGCCTGTGGGACGAAGACACTATTTTATGTACGGTGGAAGATAACGGAATAGGAAGAAAAAAAGTACAGGAACTTCAATCCCAGGATATTCACTATCAAAGTCATCGGTCCCGGGGCACTTCGATTACCGAAAAAAGACTTCAGATCCTCATGCAATCTAAAGGCATCGATATCCATGTCAATACGATCGACATGGTTGACAAAGAAAGCGGGAAAGCTTTGGGAACAAAAGTGGAAATTAAGATACCAATTGTGGAGGTGGACTTTAAATAATGGAATTAAGGTTAAAGTGCTGACATGAACTTATCGATACATTTTGCGGCCTCATCAAAGGTCTCATATGATTCATTGGTCAGACTTTCATTGCCATTCAACATGGCGGATAACCTTTTTCCGGGCTGATGCCGGTAGAGGCATAAAACCGGCTTTTTCAAATCCTCTGCTTTGCCAATCTCATAACCGACACCCAAAGAGGGGGTTGTCACTTCAGCTACAATGACATCTGAAGCCGTGAGCCATTCCATATCTCTAAGATATATACCTTCGTCAGAAAGCTGGTCTTCTCCGAATTCGTTCAAATTTTGATCCCCTACATGTTCGGTAAGTACTTCCCCAAATGCCTGGAGGTATTCGATAATTTCCAGGTACAGCTCTCTGTCTTCACGACCGCCCCGGATGGATCCTGCAAAATAGATCTTCATACCTCCGTTATAGATCCAGTAAAAGGGTCACAGGGTCTTCGAGCAACTGCTTCACTTTTACCAGGAAGGTGACAGAAGTACTTCCATCTATTACCCTGTGGTCATAGGACAATGCCAGATACATCATCGGTCTGATCTGAACTTCACCATTTACAGCTACCGGGCGTTGCTGAATCGTGTGCATACCCAAAATGGCCGATTGTGGCTCGTTGAGAATAGGGGTGCTCATCATGGAGCCAAAAACACCACCGTTGGTAATGGTAAAGGTACCTCCCTGCATTTCCTGTAGACTAAGGGTTCCTTGTCTTGCTTTTTCTGCCAGGGTTTTAATGGCCAGTTCTATTTCCGCAAAATTCAATGATTCCACATTTTTGACAGGAGGAACGACCAGGCCTGTCGGGGTGGAGATAGCGATGGAAATATCCGCATAATCGTGGTAGATAAGGTCGTTACCGTCAAGAGCAGCATTGACATCTGGCATTTCCATGAGGACCTTTGCACAGGCTTTGGCAAAGAGGGACATAAAGCCCAGTTTAATGCCGTATTTCTCCACAAATTTTTCCTGGTATTTTTTCCGCAGCTTCATCACTTCAGAGAGATCCACTTCGTTAAAAGTGGTGAGCATCGCTGTTTCATTTTTGGCTTTTACCAGGCGTCCGGCAATGGTCCGGCGCATACGGCTCATTTTTTTACGGGTCTCCGTGCGACTGAAAGCCTGCGTGGGAGCAGCGACAATTTCGGGAGTCTGTGCTTCCGGCTTGGGTGCCGGAGTTGTAGTTTTATTTTGAGTGGCTTTTTCCACATCGCTTTTGGTGATACGACCATCCTTGCCGGTGCCCTTTACATCATCGGCATTAAGTCCCTGTTCTTTCATGATCTTTGCCGCGGCAGGGGAAGGATGTCCTTCGGCATAGGAAGCTTTTGATTCAACAGGTGTTTCCTCCTGGGCAGCAGCAGGTTCTGATTTTGTCTCGGCAGCTTTTTCTTCCGTTTTGGCGGCACCATTGGGTTTGGCTGCTGAAGTATCGATCTTCGCCACAAGCGCACCGATTTCCAGGTCATCTTCTTCGGCAGCAACATGGATGAGAATACCGGCAGCTTCTGCAGGAAACTCCAAAGTAGCCTTATCAGACTCAAACTCACAGATCGGCTCATCCAATTCCACATACGCACCATTTTCCTTTAGCCATTGGGACAAAGTTACTTCCGTAATAGATTCCCCGATAACAGGGACTTTCATTTCAACTATGCTCATTATTTCGGTCGTTTAGTTTTTCCGACACTTCCGTGTACGGGGCTCTTAAAAATCGCCACAAAAATCAGTTAAAAATCCTTAGTTTACAAACTTAAAAAATGTAAAAGGTAAAATATCCTTTGTAAAGGTAAATTTTTATTTTAAACAGGTAAATACGGGATAAGTTTGTTCCGTTTAAATTTGACCAGGATTGTTGTTGCCCGGGAATTACTCTTTAATAGTAAACCTATACAATCTGGCTTTACCATCTTTTCCTTCATTCGAAATGTAAAGGGTGCCATCCGAGGCAAAACAAATGCCTTCTGGTTGGGAGTGGATATTCTTGTCCATTTTTTCCATGTAGAGGATTTCTCCTTCCGGTGAAAGCACAGCCATCAGTTTTTTGGTGGCCGACAACAAATATATTTCTCCTGTTAAAGGATGGACACTTATGGCAGAAGGATTAAATGTGAATTCTGTTTCGCCGGGTTGAAAATATTCCGTCAACTTCTCAAAGCTCCTGAGTTCAGGAGTGGTCTTTACAAATTTCTGAACCTCTTCAAAGCGAATCAGGATTACCGGGGTTGTATTCAGCTTAAAAGAATCGAGGCTGAATTCATAAATAGCTTTTTCCAGGCTAACGGTATCCGCTGTAATATGCGGGCTTCCTTTACAGGCAAGCAGCAACCTGTTTCCACCGGCATCAAAGGCAAGTCCTTCCACATCGTTGTCTTGTTTCAGCTCCGTATTATACTTTTCAACTTGTTGGTCGGTTTTGCCAAGGTGGTGTATCTGGTATATCGTTCCTGTATTTTTAACCACATAAAGCTCATTTCCTGCCAGTTCGATACCTTCATAATCACCGGCTTTCCAGAAAGGAAACTTATCCGCAATACTTCCATCGGACAGATCAAGTTTATAGACCACGCCTTCTTCATCCTGCACGCAAAAGACAAAATCCTCTGAAGTATCCATACTCAACCCTGATATTTCTTTCAGTTCTTCTGGTAAGGAAAAGGAAGCGGCAGGATTATTCAATTCATAAGCAAAGGAATACAATTTGAAGGAATCTGTTTCTATGGCGCCAATTGTACTGTCAGGCGTATTCACTTGCCCTTTACAGGAGGCAAAAACGGAACAAGTAGCCAGGCCAACCATAAAGAGTGCCACACAAATAAAATGTTTTACCAGGTTAATTTTTTTTTCCTCCTGCATATTTTTCTATTGTTCTTTAACGACATCATTGATCGGAGAAAGAACGTATTCCTGCTTGCTGATATTTTAGACAAAGAAAATTAGACTTAACTATTTCTCCACTTTTCTGAAAATGAGGTATAAACCCCAAAGGATAAGCGGAATACTCAATAATTGTCCTGTTGATAAGACATTGCCGAAGTAGCTCTGAATCCCGCCGAGGTCTTCCTTGAAATATTCCAGTACAAAACGGCCGCCCCAGATCAATAATAAAAACAGTCCAAAAACATACCCCAATTTGTGCCGTTTATCTGTTTTCCAATAGACCCCATAAAGGATGAAAAAACTGAGCAGATAAAAAAGTGCTTCATAAAGCTGAACCGCATGGCGCGGTACTTCATCTACTTTTTCAAAAATAAATGCCCAGGGCACATCCGTTTCTCGACCGATAATTTCAGAGTTCATCAGGTTGCCAGTACGAATAAAAAAACCTGCGAGTGCAATGGCCGGGGAAAGTTTATCGAATACCCAAAGCAGCGATTTTTTGGAAACTCTTCTGGAAAAGATCCACATGGCCAGCAATATACCAACGGCGCCGCCGTGACTCGCCAAGCCACCCTGCCATACTTTGAGAATTTCGTTGGGATGCTGACTGTAATAGTCCCATTCGTAAAAAAAGACATGGCCAAACCTCGCTCCAAGGATAGCGCCGACTACCATGTAAATAAAAAGTTTATCCAACCATGCTTCAGGAACTTTCTCTTCCTGAAATTTTTGCCTCACCAGAAACAATCCTATTAAAAAACCCATGGCAAAAAGCAAGCCATACCATCGCAAGGTCAGGGGCCCAAGAGTTACAATTTCCGGAGAAGCATTCCAATGAATATAAGCGAACATAATGGAACCGTTTTCGTTTTCTTAATTGAGAGCCCAATAATAAAGAGATTTGAGCACTTTTCCTGTAGTTGTTGGCAAAAGAAAGGAAATGATATGTTTAAGCAAAGTAGAAGCCTGAAGTTGAGGAAGCTAATATCGACTTTATGTCCTACCTTTGCAAACCAGACAAATAAACATGGACAAGAGGAAATTATACGATAATCATGGCCGATTGATCAACTATCTGAGATTGGCTGTAACAGACAGATGCAATCTGCGTTGTTTTTATTGCATGCCCGAAAGAGGAATACAATTTACCGCACGGGAGGATTTACTGACTTATGAGGAAATGAGGAGAATTGTACAATTTCTCGTTACCATGGGCATCGAAAAACTACGCATTACCGGTGGAGAACCCTTTGTCAGAAAGGATATGATGGATTTTCTATACGCGATGAGTAAATTGAAAGACCTCAAAAAAATCAACATCACCACCAACGGCACCCTTACCGAAAACCTCGTTCCGGAATTCCAAAAACTGCGCATTCATTCTGTCAACCTAAGCCTGGACAGTATCGATCGGGAGCGTTTTCACTCCATTACCCGCAGGGATGAATTACCAACTGTTTTGCGGACGCTGGACCAGTTACTAAAATATGATATTCCCACCAAAATCAATACCGTAGTCATGGAAGGGAAAAATACGGACGATATCCTTCCAATGGTCGAATTGGCCAAAAATCTTCCGATCAATGTACGGTTTATCGAAGAAATGCCTTTTAATGGAACGGGAGATCATTATCCGGTCCTGAAATGGAACCATAAACATATCCTGGAGCATATCCGGGAGGCCTATCCGGAACTCCGTAAAATGGAAGATCCGGCCTATTCCACTTCTGCCAATTACCAAATCCCCGGGTTTAAAGGAAGCTTTGGTATTATTGCAGCTTACAGCCGGACTTTTTGCGGTACCTGCAACCGGTTACGGATTACTTCAACCGGTATGTTAAAAACCTGCCTTTACGATTCGGGCGTATTCAACATTAAGGACATGATGCGCGCCGGCGCTACAGATGCAGAGATTAAATCAGCTTATTTTGAAGCCTTGGAAAACCGGGCCAGAGATGGGTTTGAAGCTGAAAACCAGCGACTTCCCGGAAATGACATTTCTGAATCCATGACGAGTATTGGTGGGTGATGACGATTGACGATGGATAATTTGGAGTGAAACCCTGGCCATGCTTGCCACGGATCGTTTTTCGCACAGGAAATGCCGGAAGAAGGGCGGTAATCGGGCTGATTAAAATTTTATTCCCTTCCACTGTTGTCCATTTTCAGCAAAATACCGAGCATGATGGAAAATCCAAGCAAGGAAGATCCTCCTTTGCTGATAAAAGGTAATGGGATACCAATAACAGGCATTACCCTCATGGTCATACCGATATTCACCAGGAAGTGAATGAAAATGATGCCGGCAACACCATAGGCATAGTAGCGAACAAAATCTGTTCGCTGCCGCTCTGCGATGACAGTGATCCTGAAAAGTAATAAGAGAAAAAGAATGATCACCGCCATACTGCCGACAAAACCTTGTTCTTCGCCGATGGTGCAAAAGATAAAATCGGTCATCTGTTCGGGAACGTAACCTCCTTTGGTCAGTGTTCCTTTCAAAAACCCCTTTCCCTCCAAACCACCAGCACCTATGGCCATTTGAGAATTGGCCAGGTTATATCCTGCTTCTTTATCATTGGTCATCCCTGGCCGTAACCAAACATTGATGCGATCCTGTTGGTGAGGGGGGAGTTTGGCAAAGGCATAATTTGCTCCAATGGTCAGAACAGTCCCCAGAATCACCGCACCGATCAAAAGACTTACTTCTTTTTCTTTTCTTCTTGTCCACAGCAATCCCGAAAGTACTAATCCTGTGAGGATGGTCCCTCCCAAGATATACAGCTCATATTCCGGGAGTTCCCGGTACAAAAAGTATACACCTGTTGCAAATAATGCCGATGTCATTAAACCATAGGACTTAGGTTTGAAGTTCAGCGACATCACGATTATGGCCAATACTATCAGGGCCTTTATCAAAATAAAAGGTTCGAATACAAACCCCAATATCAAAACTACGGCACTGTAAATACCGATGATATAATAATTAGAAGGTAGCCCTGCCCTGTACAGGACAATCAAAAAAGAGATGAAAACCAGTGCAGATCCGGCGTCCGGCTGAAGCAATATCAGCAACATGGGCATCCCAAAAATAGCAGCGGCTATCAACTGCCAGCGGACTTGCCGGAGGTCTGTGTTGTAATGTCCCAGCAAGGCAGCCATGGCCAGGCAGGTACCCACCTTTGCCAGCTCTGAAGGTTGTATGGTAAACCCTCCAAACCTGAACCAGGAAGTAGCTCCATTGATATTGGCACCAAAAAAAAGGACGCCAATCAATAACAGTAAAGTGAAAATATAAACAGGGTAGGCAAAAGACTGCCAAAACTTCCAACTGATAAACTGCACCAGGAAGAAAGCGAAAAAACTAATGCCGATCCAGATGGTTTGCTTTCCAACAGCGGTATTTAAGAATTCGCTGAGCTCATAACCATCTTCATAACCAACCGTAAAAATCATCAACCAGCCAATAGCTACCAGCCCCAGGTATATACCAAAGGTGACAAAATCAGGCCTTCTTCTTAAAGTTTGTGTTACACTGGTCAATGCAATTTATTTTGTCGGGGTTGTGAGTCAGATATCCGATAACGATCCGTTTTCTTCTAAAACGAATTTAGCAGTTCACTGACGCGAATTTCATCATCTTTAACCAGGTATATTCCGGTATAATCCCGTTCGAGGATGTATTTAAGTCTCAATGCCTCCAGTTTGGTGAGGAAAGCACCTGCCCGCAATTTATAATGAGGACTTGAGTGTACCCAGGTTACCGGAATATTGGGGTAGCGGTATTGAAATCTTTGCCGCGATGTTTCGAGCTGTTCTCTGTTGGTTGTGGCGAGAATTTGAATGCGCCAGCCCTCCACAAATTCCGTTGCCCTGTTGGTTTCTTCAAACTTCTCCATCATGGAAGTAATGAGCGGTTCCTCCGTCATACGGATATTTTGAGCGTTTATAGAAACCACCAATAACAACATTATCGGGATGAGAATTGATATACGCTTCATGAAGCTTTTATTTTTGTTTTTTCAAAGATAAGTAAATGATTGATAAAAGTACAGGCATAGGATATCCCCCTGATACCAACAGAGCCTTTAGGGGGTTAAAAACCGTGGCAGATCAATCCATCAGCGCATCAAAAAAATCATCGAGTTCCTGAAACGATTTGAACCCGACTTTCTCTTCTTCCCCGCCTTTTACAGTCAGTCCTTCGAGGTTTTCAATAGCCAGGCACTTTGACAAATTTTCCTCCTCCATATCCATCTCGATCAGGACAGGAAATTTCCGGGTCATGTTCTCAATATCCTGAACGGAAAAAGGAACTCCTTCCTCCAGGTTCTGCCAGCGAATCTGGTTCTGGCTGAAATTTAGCGAAAAAGCCTGTACGTGTCCTTCCATTTCCTCCATTTGTTCGAGCAAAGATGCTAAGGAGGTATCCGGGCCAATTACAATTTCTTTGATGACCCCGACGGAAGCCGGTAATTCCAGTATTTCGGAAACACCGTAATCTCCTCCGAGTTGAACCACATTGGGAATAACCTCCTGGACACCTTCCAAAACCTTCTCCCAGGATTCATCGCCATATTCAGCAACGATTTTCACACCTTCCACCCAGGCTTCAATCTCCCGGATGTTTTCGAACGGCACAACAGGAGGATTCTTCGAATTGAGATTAAACCCGAGCCATTCTACCCCCATGGCAGCAAAATATCTGGCATCCGTTAAATTGGTAATCGAACTTGCCTTAACTTTGGTCTTCAACATGATCTGACAATTATGAAGCCCAAAGATAATTACTACGAGTTAGTTTTCGAACTTACCAGAAGAATTCCGCCCGGAAGAGTCAGTACTTATGGTGCAATTGCCGATTACCTCAGTCTGGGATCAGCCCGAATGGTCGGATGGGCATTAAACAATTCCATGGGGACGGACATTCCGGCGCACAGGGTCGTCAACCGAAAAGGAGAGTTAAGCGGCCGCAATCATTTTGCACACCCTGATCTCATGCAGGAGAGACTTGAAAAAGAAGGTATAAAAGTGGTGAATAATAAAATAATCGATATGGATAAATACTTTTGGCACCCGGAAGAGTATGACCAGTAAAAATGAGCAAACCCGATAATAAAAATATCATCACCGGGCTGCTCGAGAAAATCCAACTTCCTCTTTTGGAGCGATGAACTCCAGTATTTTAAAAGGCAAAAAAAATAGCCTTACAGTTCAATGAATTGAAACTCCCTGTGAAACAGAGATCTCTGTGCAAAACTAAGGGTTTTCGGCCAATTTGGCAATGCCCCTTCCAAAACCTTGATTTTGAGGTAAATTTTTGTTAAATTTAACATCCAATTTATTGAAGTTGTGGTAATTCGGAATACCAACAAACGATTGGTTTCCTTTTATTCAACCAACGACTTAAGGTTAGTAAATCCGCTGTGAAATCATGGCGAAAGCTTTGTTTTGAGCTGGTGAGAATAACCGGAGTTGTGAACGCCCTTCCCTGGCAATTGATTGGGGGGGCGATTTTATTATGAAGTCTAAAACCAATAAACGGCTAATTGTTTTTATCCAGTATCCCATCTGTGATATCAGGCCGTTGCTTATCCCCGACCAAAGTCACCTCAAACCTCGCCCCACCTGGGATAATCCGCAACCTAGCAGGCACTTTGTTCAGTATTTCGGTCACTTAAAAAGAAGAAAAAAAGGGGGGCATGACTATTTTCACGACGAACTCTTCTTTATTAATGGAAAAGGCGGATTCAAATTGCCAAAACTGGAAAAGGTGGCCTCTGAAGAAGTGTCTAAGCTCGAATGTATTTTCAGGCGGCTGCTCAACGACGGTAAATCCTCCATCCGTTATGAGGTCGGACTCACCAGCAATCAGGTTGCCGTCAGTGAAAAACAAAATCCTTTCAGGACTTTTGTAAAACTGGTAACGCAGATTTGTCATATTCCTGTACAAATAAAAAACCTGGAAAGTACCCCGATCAACAGCAAGGTTATCCACTGCAGTAAAAAACTTAGCGAATTGTATGAAAAAGCTTCGGCAGCAGACTTCCCAGATTCCTCCAATGGAATGAAATACGTCACCGCCGGGGAAATGTGTATCCTGCTGGAATATCGTGATTCTGATTTCAACTTGCCTGAAGGCCGGGAAATGGCAAAAGGTCTGAAAATTGCCTTTAAATGGATTGAAGTTGACGGGATAGACGTTGGTGTTTTTTTTCTTGAGAAAAGTAACGGATACGACCTGAGAACGCTGCGTAAAATTCGGATAGGTATTATGAGAACTTATGCCGAACATCAAAATATGACCAGCGTACTCAATTATCTTAAATATCCAAACCTGAGATTCATCCCTGAAAAGTTAAGTGATTATCTGAACAGGCAAACCTCCTTTTTTAATAAAAAAGATGAAGTGATCAAAAACCTGATCCTTTCCTATTACAGCCTGATCACACCAGAGGAGCTCATAAACATTGAAGACAAACTGGATAAGCTTAAACTCCAGGTAAAAAAGAAGGTTTGGGATCACCTGGGAGATGCCAGTACGAAATACCTGCTGGGGTCTGGTGATTTGCTGGAAGTTAAGCAAACCGTTGGTCGACTGGTCAGCAATGATAAAATAAAAGAAGCCCTTGAAGTTTTAAATGCGGCGATTGAAAATTCAGGTGACCAGGATTCTGCCAACAGTATTATAGTTCTGGAGTCCCGTTTCAGAACCCTTGAAAGGTCTGTCATTGACGGCACCATGGGGTATAATGACCTCTCAATTGAACAAAATAAATTGAGAGTCAGCATTCTTAAACTGGCTTCCTATGTTGCAACCCTTCCTGAGAAAGTATGACGTAAGTGGATCTTATTTTCAAATAAAACAGGAGACATCCCAAATTTTGGTGGTAACCAAAATTTGGGATTTTTGTGTGGCTTGAGTCTATCAAATGAGGCAAAATTCGGGATGAACTGTGTTCTTCTCTAAATTTTGAAAAAACAGGGTAAATTGGCTTATTAATTAGCAGACCATTCCTTTATAGCCCGGGCGATGCGCTCTTTAGAGGCATTGTAAAAGCTGCTATTCGCTTTTTTGCCAAGTTCCTCTGCTTGTCTGGCGCTTTCGACAGCGCCCGCATAGTCTTTATTGTATGCCTTGATTTTTGCTTCAATCCAACAATTTCGGGAGTGTTTGGCCATTCCTGTTGAAATTTCTATTTGTTGTTCCGCTTTTGCAGGATGTCCGTTATCCAGGTACCAGTCAGCCGCCTGGGCATGTATCAGCCACTTATCCTCCGGATTCGCGTCATCGACGGCCTTTTTAATATTTTCCCTGATATGACTCATCATATCGGTACGCAGCAGAATATAGGCCCGTTTCTTTTCCCAGGCAAAACGAACATATCCGCGATCCTGGGCGGTATCTACGATTTTAAAATTGAGCCTTTCTTCGATTTCATCGGAATCTTTGGTCTGGATTTCGACCCGCAGCGCATCCTGGGCGGGATTATAGGAATAAGCCCCCCACTGCTCAGCAACTTTATTGAAAATGGCCGTCCATTTTCCCTCGTTTTTGGAATGAAGAACAAGGAGTATTTACCTTTTTTCAAAAACGTATCCTCGATCATTACATCGGTGCTAAATTCTATGGTCGTAGCTTCATTGGCTCCGGCTCTCCAAACCTCGTCAAACGGTATAAGGCCTCCCACGCAATTCCTCTCCTTTACCGCCGGGCTGCTGTACGCAATGGTAACCTTGGTCAAGCCGATGATAAAAGAAGTCGACGCCTTCGGACTTTTTTGTGGCAATTCCAGCTGTGCCCACATAGTCGTACTCAAAAACAGGCCAATACACAATACAAGTAGTTGCTTCATTTTTTATGATTTATATGCTAAATTATTGTTTTCCCAAACCGATTCCTGTATTGGAATCGACCATATTGCGGGCCAATATACAACATGCTATAAATATTCCTGTTTTTCTTAACAGTTCCGCCGGGTATTTATCTGCTATTTGACATAAAACGCCTGCCAAAAATGGTGTAATACTTATACCAACCTCATTTCATCGCTGAAATATATAAGCAGGTAGAATTTTGAATTCAAAAGTCCCTCACGCTGATTATATTTGCAATAAACATAAAATTTCATGGCTTCAAAATTTAAACTTACCGGATTTGCGCGCTTCTTTTTTGCAATGGTTATCATTATTCCCCTTGCCTATTTCGGAGCATCTTATTATAATGGAGAAAATGGTTTGACCAACCTTAAAAAACTGGTTGGCATTGACCTGGCTGAGGAAAGTAATGACGAAGGAACAACGTCTGTTAAAAGGGACAGCGAAACCAAAAAATCCGACAGTAATACGCGTGAAACAGCAGAAATTGACAGACTGCAAAAAAGAGTAAACGAGCTTGAAAAAGAAAATGAAAAGCTTAAACAAGTAATCAAAAACAGAGAAAGAGAAATCGAATTACTCAAACAACAGTAATTCTCTGTCTGTCTCCTCGGATTATTTGGTTGTTTTAGTACAATTTAATACAGGATGGTTTAGTTTTGTCTAAAAAATTACCAAAGCAAAACTATTTGTGGGGCAAAAGTCATTCATATTTCACTCCCTGAAAAAGCTGTTTTTCGTTCTGTGCATTTGCCTGGTTCCTTTTTTGTCTGCCGGGCAGAACAATCACTGGGAATTGGGTATTTCCGGAGGAGCAACCACCTATTTTGGAGATATTGCTTCCAGCAATTTTGCACTTAAACCCGCCAATCCGGCTCTCGGCTTTTTTGTGAAAAAAGAATGGGCGCCATTTTTTTCACTGAAGACCAGCATAATTTCTACATCCCTTTCCGGAGACGATTACCTTTATCCGGAACAAACCGACAGGCTCAACCGTGGGTTTTACTTCAATACCCAGGTTGTTGAGATAGCCCTTACCACCGAATGGGATCCTTTTAAATCCAGTAACCTGCAACGATTTTCGCCAACGATTTTTTTGGGCCCTGCCGTTTTTTTTATTCAACCCGAGGCCAATTTTGAACGCAACAAACTGGATGGGAATAAAGAAGGCATCATTACGGATCAATCTACGGATTTCGGCGGTGGACTCTTTGGATTTACAGGAGGGCTGGGATTTAACCTGCGCCTGGTTTCTAATTTATATATCAACGCTTCTGCCGGCCTCAGGGTGCCTTTTTCAGATCACCTGGATGGGATCAGCGCTTCAGCCAACCCTGAGCGGGACGACTGGTATGGTTCGGCAACCCTGGCACTTGCTTACCGTATAAGCCGGAGGGATGATGACGGGGACGGCATTGCCAATAAAACAGATCGATGTCCCCAGGTCCCCGGACTGGAAGTTTTGGAAGGATGCCCGGACAGCGACAGTGATGGTATTGAAGACCAAATAGATGAATGTCCTTTGGAGCCTGGAACTGCGGAATTATTTGGGTGCCCGGATTCCGATGGAGATGGTATAACAGACAAGATGGATCGCTGCCCTGTGGAAGCAGGTTCTCCATTGAATAACGGTTGCCCCTATAAAGATTCCGATGGAGACGGTATAGACGATACCAAAGACAAATGCCCCTTCAAGGCGGGGCCAAAAGAATTACTGGGATGTCCGGAAATTGATACGGACGGGGATGGTATCCTGGATGAGAATGATGCGTGTCCGGAAGTTTTCGGAATTGCCATTTTTAGCGGATGCCCTGATTCCGACGGAGATGGCGTTCAGGATGCCAAGGATAAGTGCCCGGAAAAATTTGGCCTTTATGAATACAATGGATGCCCTCCTGAGCTTACAGCCCGGCAAATAGCGGAAGACCTGAATGGGAAACACATCTACTTCGAAACAGGAAAATACGATCCAGTTGCTTTTTATCATTTAAATCAGGTAGCAGAATTCCTAATACAATACCCTGATTTCAAGCTAAAGCTCAAAGGATATACCGATAGTGCCGGTGAAAGAGAACAAAATAAGTACGTTTCCAGAAAACGCGCCAAAAATTGTTATCATTACCTGATAGAAAAAGGAATTTCGGCATCGCGGATTTCCTACTATGGGTATGGAGAGCGCGCGCCTGTTGCCAGTAATAAAACTGCTGAAGGGCGACAACTCAACAGAAGAGTGGAAATAGAGTTGTACCAATAAATCCAATACTTTTGTAGCACCCTGAATAACCATTAACCAGAAATTTAACACAAGCACATGTCACTAACCACCTCGCAACGCACCAGAGCCCAGGAATCCAGGGCAGCTATTGAAAGACTGTACATCGCCATGCGGCATTTATTTATCCGGGGTTCCTACAAACCCCTGGGGATTTCCGGGGAAGCTATGATCAATTCCCTGAAAACCCTAAACCCTGAAATCTACGGCTCCATCAATGACCCTGAAAGAGTGGAGCTTGATGGATTACTCTATATTTTCCAGCGGCTGCCAAAAGGCATCGAGGAATGCAGATTTGTCAGGATGATTTCACGTGAGGGATTACAACACTCTGGCCTGCCTTGTATCGTGCCTTCCAAAAGAAGACGTAATGCCTACCGAATCGACAATAAGGAAATGTATATTGAACTTACCCGCGGCAGAAGTGATATCTACGATATCCTGACACACCTAACCTTCATGTATATCGAATCCGAGAAGATAAGAACCAACAGTCAGACACATAAGGGAGGGAAAAAAAGAGAATGGGAAAAACTGGAAATCATTGTTGACCGGGAGGAAAAAGGAGAGGAATTCAATAAAGAGATCGCTTTCACTTATCTGACCACCTTGTTGGGAAGGACTTACAGCGAGGTGAAGGCTGCTTATGAACGTTTTGAGGAAGATGAGGAAGTCAACAGCCTTTTTCACATCACTTACTGGCTCGGCAGGTTGTCCTTTGAAGAAGCAGTGGACGAAACGGACAGAGAAATCAGCTTCTCTCCCATGTTGCGGGAACGAATAGGGCATCACCACTATGGAGACCGTTGGGCAAACAATATCAAGAAATACCTTTTTGAAAACGATCTGTATCAAAGACCCATCCACATCATTAGCGCGAACCTGCACAGCGTCATGAATACCTTATACGCAAAGGCAGCACTTGGAAACAGTTTTGGGGAGGAAGAAATAGAAGACATCGCCAGGGAAATCAGTCTGGAAAAAAATATCCATTTGAGAAAAAAAATCCAGCAATATGCTCTTGAAAATGGTATGTACGTTATCGACAATACCAGTGGCACCAATATTACGGTTCAGATTTTTGACATTGCAAAGATGGATATCAGTACTTTTCCGGAGGAGATCTTGTCAAATAAGGCTTTTATTGCCAATAACAAACCCGTCATCGTTGTCATGGACTATGCATTTGGCGAACAGGCTTTTGAAACGATGGATGAATTGCTCAAGCCTTATAAAACAGGTGAAATAAGGCATCCCATCAATGTAAAGTCCGTTTCCGTTATGGGCAAGGCAGGTATACTTGGGGGAGGTAAAGGAGATATTATGGTGCCGACTGCCCACGTTTTTGAAGGTACTGCTGACAATTATCCCTTTGAAAATGACTTTTGCAAAGAAGACTTCGAAAACCATGGCATTCCTGTTTTTGAAGGTCCGATGATCACGGTATTGGGAACTTCCCTTCAGAATAAGGATATCCTCCGCTATTTCTTTAAATCCTCGTGGAAAAGCATTGGTTTGGAAATGGAGGGAGCTCATTATCAAAAAGCCATACAGGCAGCCTCCAAGATCCGTAAAGTCGTCAACGACAACATCACCCTGAGGTATGCCTATTACGCTTCGGATAATCCTTTAATTACAGGAAGTACTTTGGCCTCCGGCGGCCTCGGCGTCGATGGGGTAAAACCTACCTACCTGATCACCACAAAAATATTGAGTAGAATCCTGGGGGGGCATGGGGCGTGTGAGTAAGGGAGACCAGGTAGTAATGACGAATTTGGGAAGTTTAGCAATAGTATTTTTGCGGTATCAAAATCTGCCAGCTGCTGCTAAACCTTCCTGTTTTTCTTTTGATGATAATCCAATCCGTAGGAGAGTGCTCCGGCGAGCAGGTTGACCAGCCCAAGCATGCTTTCATAAGGCCTGGCGTAAAACAAATAAACAAGTGCCCAAATGCTGAATGCAAGGAAGATGATCTGCAGCCACGGATAAGCCGGACTTTGATAACCATCTATTCCAAGCTTTTTCACTCTTGCCACAATGACGCCGGCCACGGTTAGTGTCGTAAATAATTGTAAAATAAACCCGCTGTAGGTTAAAATTTGCTCAAAAGAGCTGGTAACCACCATCAGAATACTGATAAATGCCTGAAGCCATATAGCTCTGACAGGTATGCCGGATTGATTGTCTTTGGCAAAATATTGCCAGATAGTATACTTATCAGCCATAGCCCTCGTAACTCTTGGCCCTACCCAGATCATGGCACTGATATTGGCCAACAGCATCATGGCTATGAGCCCGCCAACAATACTGCCACCGCCATTTCCGAACATCTTTTCTGCTACGATCTGCCCGATCTCAATTTTACCTGCCAGTCCGGAAAAGGGGACCTGGTTTAGAAAGGCCATCTGCAAAAAGATGAATAAAACACTGACAAGCAAAGTACCTCCTATCAAGGCAAGAGGAAGGTTGCGCCTGGGCTGGTCAATCTCATCAACGATGTAAGCTGCTGCATTCCATCCGGAAAAGGCATGCATCACATATACCAGTGCAACAGCGTAGGCGGGGCTAAAAACCTCCCCTTTCCACGTTTGCGAAAAATTAAAGGCATTCCCATCAGATGTAAGGAAAAAACCACTGAAAACAAGGAAGGCTATGAATAGAATTTTGAGCAGGGTGAACAGGTTCTGAAAAAAACTGCTCTGCCGTATGCTAAAGGAGTGCGCCAGCGACAGTAAAATTATAGAAGACAAAGCGATCCAAAAACCAGATACCGGCAGCATATGCTTCAGGTATGCTCCCATGGCCATGGCCGATAATGCTATAGAGGTGGCAAAACCTACCGTTAAAGATACCCAACCGGATAAATACCCAAGAAAAGGATGGTAAATCCTGGAAAGAAAATGATATTCTCCTCCGGACTTGGGAAACTTTGTTCCCAACTCAGCATAACTGAAAGCCCCGAGTAAAGCAATGAGCCCGCCAATAACCCAAAGAGAAAGAATGGTCCAGGTGTTACCCAGCATATCCAGTTGTAGGCCCAGAGTTGTGAATACCCCGATACCTATCATATTGGCGACCACAATAGCTGCGGCACTGATCCAACCTATCTTTTTCTTTGGACTCATAGATCGTTTAACATTGCTGTCCCCTTCCAACGTCATAAATCTACGAGTAATTTGAAGTACTTAAATATAAGGTACAATTCTTAACGAAAGTATAACACTTTAAGCAAGGGGCGCCCAGCATTTTACGAAGAAATAAAAAGATGATCGTTGGCATCGGGGAATACTGTGGCATAAAATCCCAAAGGGATGCAATATTAACAATGGTGCTTATACAGAACCGGGAGACCGCTTGGGACTCCCGGTTCTGTGTAAACCTATAAAAACATTGAAATCGGGGTGAAATTATTATTTCACTCCCATTTCTGCCAACAAGCGGTCGGCACGATAAATGTATTTCAAAGCAGCAGCAATCCCTCCTGCATGAACAGAAACTGCCCTGTTTACTTTTTCATCATAGATGAAATTTCCGGGCAGCGATTCAATATTCCCGTCAAAGATCAACCCGACAACTTCTCCTTTTTTATTGATGATCGGACTACCGGAATTGCCCCCGATGATATCGTTGGTGGAAATGAAGTTCAGCGGAGATTGCAATAATTCTTTGGGCGGATTATTCCATTTTTCCGGTAATGCCCACGGGAATGTATTATCAAAACTCCTATTTCGGTCATACATCCCATAATAAGAGGTTTTTACCGGAGCCTTAGTCCCGTTGTAATCATAAGATTTGACCACGCCATCAGCAAAACGCAGCGTGAAGGTTGCATCTGGCGGAATATCCAGGCCATAGATGGAAAATACTTCGTTGGCCACTTTTCCTGCCAGGGCATTTCTCATGGCGGAAGTACTTCTGAAGGCATTGGAGGAGGCCTGGTATTTAGGAACGATCAGCTGTCCCATTTGGATGATGGGATCTTTAGACTTTTGGATTTTTTTGGATTTTTTATCCAACAGTTTTTCCATTTTTTTGGCATTGGAAAAAACCGTTTCGGCAAGAATTTCCTGAGCTGCTTTTTCGGGAGTTCTACCTTCGAGTATTTCTTTTACATATTCATCATCTGACTGTGCATATGTTTTGAGTTCCCGAAGCAGTGTGGACAGGTATAATTCCTGGTAAGGGCCTTCCAGGCTTTCGGCCAATCCCTGCACTTGTCCCTTGGCTGCTTCCAGGTCTGCCTCATTGGCGTCCTCCTGGCTTTTAAGATCGATGTAATTATACGTTGCGTAAGCCAACTGCAGAGCAGACCCTCCAAAAGGGGAATTGGCTAAAAAGCGATTCTCGGAAGCATGGCCTTTGAGAGGCTCATAGGCATCAGCCAATTGCTGCCAATAATCATTTCCGGAAGTTGCCGCCTTGGATTTTTGACGGACCATATCTTCCATGGCTTGTTTTTTGCCCATGAGATAAGGATCGAACATGCCTTCCACAATACCGTTGATAGCTTTGACGCTATTGGAAAAATTGAAAATCATTTCCTGACGGTCGTGGGAATAATTATCAGCCTGCTGTGTTTCCATGATCGCCATTCTGTTCGACAACCATTCCAGTAACATTTTGTAGCGGTAATCCCGGTCATATTCCAATTGTGCCATAGTCCTGTAACGTTCCGTACTGGCAGGGTTTCCAACGACAAATACAGGTTCACCTGACACAGCACCGGCTACATTAAATTCAAAATGAAAATCTTGCGTGTTCAATGGCTTACCATTTTCGTAAACCCTCCACAGCGTACAGTCCAGGTTGTAACGAGGATAGGTGAAATTATCATAATCGCCACCGAAAAAACCCAGTTGCAATTCCGGGATCAATACCAGGCGCACATCATTGTAACGCTTGTATCCGTAAAGGGAAAATCTGCCTCCGCTGTAGTAGTCTACATACTCCACTTCCAATTCCTCCCATCCGGTTTTTTTACTGTACTCCTCTACCAGGGATTTTAGTTTTTCCTGGCGCATTTTAATAGCCTCTTCATCGCTTGATGCGGACGCTTCGGCTGCTTTTACAACGTCGGTAACGTCGACGATTCTGGCCAGTTGTTTTACGAAAAGCCCTTCCACTTTTCTTTCCTCTTCCATGGTGGTGGCATAAAATCCATCTTTGTCAAAATCCTCCCCTTCCTGCATGACCTTGCCTACTTCACCGCGGGAACAGTGGTGGTTGGTCATGACGAGTCCACTCGCAGAAATAAACGAGGCCGAACAATAGGAAGAGAATCTCAGGGAAGACATGCGTACATGTTCCAGCCATTCTTCATCGGGGCGAAAATCGTAGGTCTCTTCAAAATAATCAAGTGGTGCGTACTCAAAAGTCCACATTTTACCATAATCGAACCGGGATGGTTCGACATCTCTGGCATATTCTATCTGTTGGGAAAAAGCAGATACCACCACAAGCACCAAAAAGGCACTTGTCATAAACTTAAGAGTGGTGTTAATTTTCATAACGTTGATTTTATTTTTTTAGCAATTTAATTTAAAGTGATCCGGTAATCACAAGCGATTTATGGGTATCAACTGAATTCACTTTCAACAGGCGTGATATCAAACCCGGCGTCTTCTACTGCCTCGATAATGGCTTCGATATCATAATCCCCCTCTACAGTAAGGGTTTTGTCGGGATTTTCGGTGTCGACTTCCCATTTTTCGATGCCTTCCACTTCGTTGATAAATCCCGTGACGGTTCGAATACAGTTGTTGCAGTTGATATTGGTTTTAAACTGATTTTTGCTCATTTTATAAAATTTATAGAAACGGATATTGAATTCCAGTCAGATACAATCCCTGTGGCGGGACACTGAGGCTTTTTTCCAGCAGTGATTGGTTTTTGAGTGCCTTTTCCACTTCCTCCAGCCTTATTTTGTCGAGTCCGACATTGACACACATCCCTACGATCAACCGAACCATACCTCTGAGGAACCGGTTGGCAGTAATATGAAAAACGTACTGATTCCGGGATTTATCCAAAACCCATTCCGATCGTTTAAGCTGGCAGGCCATCGTTTTGACATTGGTATTGCTCTTGCAAAAAGTGTAAAAATGATCATAATTTTTCAAAAGAGCTGCAGCCTTTTGCATTTTTCCCAAATCCGGTTTTTGAGCATAAGGGAAATGCCATACCAGGTCGGTTGAGAAAGGGTCTTTTTCGAATCCCATGTAGTAAACATAACTACGTTCATGGGCATCAAAACGGGCATGGGCCGCTGTATCGACAGGGAAGATTCGTTTAATGGCTATATCCGGCGGTAATAGTTTATTGAGGCGGTGAGTAAGATTTTGCGGTGCTTCGTTTTCCACATCAAAATGCAGAAAATACTGTCGGGCATGTACCCCGGTATCTGTACGACCGCAACCTGTGACAGGAGTAGGTGATCTGAGAATGGTGGAAAAGGCGGTTTCCAAAGTTTCCTGTATGCTGATTTGCTGTGGCTGGCGTTGCCAACCAAAATAATTCGTGCCTCTGTATGACAATTCAGCAAAATACCTCATTCCTTGGAAATTAAGTCAACCGGAGAAACTGAAAAAATGGCCAGTTGACTCTTGAATTTTGATTATTACCCCATGGCCTTATGCTGCTTTCAGTTTACTGAGTTTGGATTTACTTAATTTTTCTTCTGCATATTCCCTGGTAATTTCAAACGAGTCTACATCATTTCTGGAAGGCAAATCATACATGGCATCAGTCATGATGGCTTCGCAGATAGATCTCAATCCTCTTGCTCCGAGATTATACTCCAGCGCTTTCCCGGCAATAAACTGCAATGCTTCCTCGGTAAAGGTAAGCTTTATATCTTCTAAATGAAAGAGCTGGGTGTACTGTTTTATCAGGGAATTCTTAGGCTCTGAAAGGATTTTTTTCAGGGTATCTTCACTCAGTGTTTCCAGGTAAGTGAGCACAGGTAGTCTTCCGACCAATTCGGGAATAAGCCCGTATTGCTTTAGATCCTGGTGTGTGATGTATTGCAGCAGATTATCGATGTCAATTTTTTCTGAATCTCCTGCTTTTTTAAAACCGATTACCTGGGTATTGATCCTTCGGGCAATATTCTTTTCTATGCCATCGAAGGCGCCTCCACAGATAAACAGAATATTCTCTGTATTTACCTTCACCAGCTTTTGCTCGGGATGCTTTCGTCCTCCCTGGGGCGGAACATTTACATCGGTACCTTCAAGCATTTTCAACATGGCCTGCTGCACCCCTTCTCCGGACACATCGCGGGTGATGGAGGGGTTGTCACTCTTACGGGCAATCTTATCGATCTCATCGATATAAACGATCCCTTTTTCAGCCGCAGCGACATCATAATCA
This sequence comes from uncultured Bacteroidota bacterium, assembly GCA_942492125.1. Classification (GTDB taxonomy): domain Bacteria; phylum Bacteroidota; class Bacteroidia; order Chitinophagales; family Saprospiraceae; genus BCD1. The sequence continues at coordinate 178,119 of CALODM010000009.1, read as the reverse complement.
CACACTTGCAGCAAACGACTCAGAATACTTTCCACGTCTTCCCCTACATATCCCGCCTCCGTAAATACAGTCGCATCTACAATAGCAAAGGGTACATTGAGGTATCTGGCGATTGTCTTGGCAAGCAGGGTCTTTCCGGTACCGGTACGACCTACAAAAAGGATATTTGACTTTTCAATTTCTATATCTCCGGACTGGCCGGCGTATCGCAGCCTTTTGTAATGATTATACACGGCAACGGACAATACCTTTTTAGCATCATCCTGACCAATAACGTATTGATCCAAATGTTCTTTTATCTCTCTGGGGGTAATAGAACTTGGCAGGAAAAAACTACTTTTTACCTTGTCCGTTTCTTTCTCCTTTTTACCTCCGTAGAGTTCTTCCTGAATGATATCATTAGCCTGCTCTACACAAAGCTCACAAATGTGCCCGTCTATTCCGGCGATCAGAATCAAAGACTCACTTTTATCTCTGCCACAAAACGAACACTTAACTTTTTCTTTACTACGTGCCATTAGGATTTAACGTTTGGTATTGAAAAGAAAAAATAGGATTAACCTCTTGATTGAAAGTTAATCCTATCAGGTCGTCAAAAAATAAATTTTGACAATTTTTTTATGCTTTACTCTCTCTCATGAGGACTTCATCTACCAGGCCATAATCTTTGGCCTGTGTTGCTGTCATCCAGTTATCTCTATCACAATCCTCTTCGATCTTTTTATACGGCTGGCCCGTATGATTGGCGAGGATATCGTAAAGTTCTTTTTGCTGCTCTTTGATAAGCTTGTAGTAAATTTCCATTTCGGTTACCTGTCCCTGCATGCCACCTAAAGGCTGATGGATCATCACACGGCTGTGTGGCAGGCAGGAGCGTTTTCCGTTTTCTCCGGCAGCAAGTAATACAGCTCCCATGGACGCTGCCATCCCGACACAAATGGTGGCAATGTCAGGAGAAACATACTGCATGGTATCATAAATACCTAACCCGGCGATAACCGAACCACCCGGGCTGTTGATAAAGATCTGCACATCTCTTTTCGGATCGGTTGATTCCAAAAACAACAGCTGAGCCTGAATGACATTGGCCACATAAGAGTCTACACCGACACCCATGAAAATAATCCTGTCCATCATCATTCTGGAGAAAACATCAAGGCCGACGATATTCATCTGTCTTTCCTCAATGACGTTAGGCGTGAAAGCCTGAATATTTGGAAAAGTACCCATTGATTTTTGGGCATACTTTTCGAGGTGCATACTACTCATACCGAGGTGGCCGGTAGCGTATTTCATAAATTCATCCTTCTGGAACATATCCTTTGGGTTTAAAATTTGGTCAAAAATTTCCTAATCAGGAATGTGAGAACAGCTATTAAACAGATTCAAACAAAAAGGGTTGAGTACAAGAACTGTTTAACGATTATTTTTGCGCTTTTTCCCTGGCTTTTTCTATGATTTCATCCATTTTCTCCGTAGAAACCTTTTTTTCGTTATAAGAGAACTTGGTTTCGAGTACATCATACAATTTATTGGAAACGACCTCATCCTGGATCTGGCGCAGGCTGTTCTGGTCGTTCAGCATGCGGTCTGTCATGTCTTTCATCATATCTGGTGGCAGAGGGGTACCGCCGAAATATCCCATGATCTTAGCTTGTGCGTTGCTGATGATCTCTTCGGAAGTGATCTGGATATCGTTTTCTTTGACGATTTTGCCTTTAATGACATCCCACTTGAGGTTTTCTTTGAAAGCATCGAATTCCGCATCCAGTTGTTCTTCGGTAAGTTCTTCGTTAGACATCAGCAACCAGCGTCTGAGAAATTCTTCCGGCAGTTCGATCTCATTTTTTTCCATGAGGTGGTCCTGGAAGTCCCGGAACAATAAAGCTTCTGAATGATTTTTGTAATGGTTCAGTAAAGGCTCCTTGAATTTTTCTTTGGCTTCCTTTTTATCTGCCACCGCATTTTCCCCGAAATATTTATTGAAGAATTCTTCGTTGAACTCCATGGGAGTGATACGGGTAACTTCGTCGATGGTTAATTCAAAGTCTTTGCCTACTTCCGCGTTTTCATCTTCAATGTTCAGAAAATATTTCTTTACGGCTGCTTCATCCAGGCCATCCTCCAAATCAAAAATATTCACATGAATGGTGTCTCCGGCTTTTTTGCTCAGGATTTGCTTTTTAGCCTTTTTGGTCAGTTTTTCTACCAGAACGGTAAACTGATTGGTAAGGCCGGCTTCCTTGACCTTTTTACCATCGAGTTCTTTTACGGTAACTTTTAAGGAATCACCCTCCTGAATATCTTCGGTTACGATACTGCGCTCGCCTAATTGCTTTAAAGCATTGTCAATATCTTTTTGGATAACCTCATCAGAAACGGTAGGTACGTAACGGGTGAATTTTTTATTTTTATTAAACCCCTGGATCTCCAGTTGCGGAGCGAGTCCCAGGTCGAACTTAAACACCATATCATTTTCCATGCTTTTTACGTCAATGGAAACTTCGGGAGTATCTTCGCTTGGAATTGGCTGCCCCAGAATAGCTAATTTTTCTTCTTTGAGAAAGGTGTCGAGCTCGGTATTGAGAATGTCATAAACAATGTTGGACAACACGGAGTTTCCGTACATTTTTTTCAAGACACTCATGGGAGTCTTTCCTTTACGGAAACCTTTCATACTGGCTTGCTGCCTGTATTTTTTTAGTTCTTCGAGAAACTTAGGCTCGTAATCTTTTTTTTCAATTGTTACCGTTAACTCGGTATTTAAATTGTCAATGTCTTTTCTGACAACTTGTGGCATATGACTGGTCTTTAAATTAAAAATGGAGGAAAGTTAAATTGGGTTGAAAGCGATCCTTCGAATTCGACGAATTATTGACATAGAGGACTTCCCGATCATGAATAACATAGTCAAACACATCCTGGTTTTCTACGCCGGATCAAACTTTAATTGCCCTCTTTCCTTTTATCTTAAATAATGCGGGTGGAGGGACTCCCCGATCATGAATAACATAGGGCCTATGCTCCTTGTTTTTCTATGACGGTATAAACATCTCGTCCCTTACATCCTCATATTTTTCAAAGTGCGGGTGGAGGGACTCGAACCCCCACGCCTTGCGGCACTAGATCCTAAGTCTAGCGCGTCTACCAATTCCGCCACACCCGCTCAAACATTACAAGGAACTCTTTGTGGTTCATGAATGTTATTTTTTCAGAAGACGGGCCTGAAAACAGAAGCCCCAAACATACTTTTATGACTCAATCTGAAAAGCCGTGCAAAGATAAAATCTTTTTTTAAAAAAAACACTTCGACTCTTATTATTACTAAATGTTTAGGTTATTCCTTCATTTTTAGTTCCTTATGGGTGAAAATTTGCTTAATTTTCCCGATTTTTAACTTCTATTTCTATATCTAAACCGGGAATAACAGTATTTTAAATATTAACTGTACAAAATAATTTGAAAAAAACGCGAGAAGATGGTTGAGAAGAAGGCGGTCGTACCGATTACTGAAGCAGAACGGGCGGTAATTGATGAAGCTTTTGAGGGCATGGTTGCCTGTATCAAATCCGATATGGATGACGAGGACAGGAGGCATATTAAGGATGCCTATGAACTTGCGTTTGAAGCCCACAGCAAGCAACGCAGGAAATCAGGAGAACCTTATATCCTTCACCCCATTACCGTAGCGAGAATCTGTGCAGAAGAAATAGGCCTGGGCCCCACAGCTATTGTGAGCGCCTTGCTTCATGACGTTGTTGAAGATACCGATATAACCCTCAAAGATATACATGAAACCTTTGGAGAGCGTATCGCTAAAATGGTGGATGGTCTTACAAAACTGGACAGCGCCTACAACGCCTCAAGTCCCCAGGCTGAAAACTTCAAAAAAGTCCTGAGCACCCTGGTTGAAGATGTCCGCGTGGTCCTCATTAAAATGGCGGACCGCTTGCACAATATGCGTACACTTGGCTCTATGCCTGCCCATAAACAGCTCAAAATCGCCGCTGAAACAAGCTACGTTTACGCACCATTGGCCCACCGGCTTGGACTCTATGCCTTTAAAACTGAGTTCCTGGATCTGTGCATGAAAATTACCGACCAGGAAGATTATCAAAGCATTGCCAGAAAACTCGCAGCTACCAAAAAAGCCAGGGAAGCATATATTGAAGCGTTTATCACGCCTCTCAAAGCCCAACTCGATCTGCTCAATGTCCCCTACCGGATATTCGGAAGACCAAAATCTATTTACTCCATCTGGAACAAGCTTAAAACCAAAGGTGTTCCATTTGAAGAAATTTACGACCTCTTTGCCGTACGCATCATTCTGAATGTACCACCGGAAAAAGAAAAAGCTATGTGCTGGGGTGTTTATTCCATCGTTACGGATGTTCATACACCCATCCCCGAACGACTAAAGGACTGGATCACTACCCCTAAGTCCAATGGTTACGAATCCCTGCACACTACTGTGATCGGACCCAAAGGGCGGTTTGTGGAAGTGCAGATTCGCAGCGAGCGTATGGATGAGATCGCTGAAAGAGGATTTGCCGCTCACTGGAAATACAAGGGGGTTAGTGGAACGGGCAGTTCCCAGGATGTTTACGAACAATGGCTCGACAGCGTTCGGGAAATTCTTGAGGATCCGAATAGTGATGCCGTTGAATTTTTGGGAGACTTCAAAGCCAATAACCTCTTCCACGAGGAAGTCTACGTCTATACCCCAAACGGAGATATGAAAATATTGCCCAAAGGGGCCTCTGCATTGGATTTCGCTTTCAGTATTCATAGTGATGTCGGGTATCATTGTAGCGCCATCAAAGTCGGGAGTAAGTTGGTACCCATGGGGTACCAGTTGCAAAACGGTGATCAGCTCCAGGTTATCACCAATAAAAACCAACGGCCCAGTGAAGACTGGCTGAAAATGGTGATCACCGGAAAAGCGCGCTCCAAGATACGCTCAGCCATGAAAGAGGAACGTAGTAAAAAAGGAGAATTCGGTAAGGAGGCGCTGGAAAGAAAATTCAGACACCTGAAAGTAGATTTTGATGAAGCTGTTGAGTTACTGGTCAGCCATTATCGTTATTCCTCTCATGTAGACCTTTATTACGATATTGCCATGAATAATTTCAGCATCATGGAAATATCCAAGCGATTCAAACCCTTCCATGGCAAACTGGTTTTAATGGAGGACATGGCAGTAACGCATGAGCCGGAAGAAGCGCCTTTGGAAGAAAGAGTGATTAAGCGGCCCAGAAAGGATAACTTCAAACCCCGCCTGCTCATTAACGGGGAAGATGCTTCCCGTTTTGACTTCACTTTTGCCACTTGCTGTAATCCGGTTCAGGGTGATGAGATCTTTGCCTTTCTCACGACCAATGCCGGGCTGAAGATACACAGAACCAATTGTCCGAATGCTACAAATATGATGGCACACTACGGATATCGGGTAATGAAAGCAGAATGGATCTTGTCGCCACAATCACAATTCGTTGCCAGCCTTGAAATCACCGGTGTGGACAACGGCCCCGGGGTAATCGAACAATTGAGTCACGAATTGTCATCACTCCTTGGACTCAACATCCGCTCCTTTTCTATCGCCGGTAATGAAGGGTTTTATGAAGGAACCATCAGCGTTTTGGTATCCAATAAAGATCAATTGAATATGGCAATGCGGGTTTTGCAAAACCTTGACATCGTTTCAACTGTTAAAAGAGTAGAATAAGTAGGGAGACCATACTCCCTTTTATGTCTGTCGTCATTTTTTTTGAACTAAAGGAATCCCTGGAATAATACACATTACTCGTAGTATCCGTTTAATAAAAAACATCATCGTGAATCAAAGCAATCATACCCAGGACGCCGTTATCAATGAAGTGAAAAATATTTTTTCAAGTCATCTGGAGAACAATAACCTGCGGAAAACCCCGGAGCGTTATGCTATTCTCGAAGAAATTTACCGTCGCACAGACCACTTTGATGCGGAGGCCCTTTACATCCATATGAAAAATAAAAATTATATGGTGAGCCGGGCTACAGTGTACAACACCCTGGAATTACTGGTCAATTGTGACCTGGTGAAAAAACACCAATTCGGTAAAAATATCGCCCAATACGAAAAATCTTACGGATTCAAACAACATGATCACCTCATCTGTGTGGACTGTGGCAAAGTCTTTGAATTTTGCGATCCGCGCATTCAGCAAATCAAGGATATGATGGGGGAGGTATTGAAGTTTAATATCACACACCATTCCCTAAACCTGTATGGTCAGTGTAATGGAGCGTGTGATAAGACTAATGGTACCACTAAAGAATAAAACAGTCAATACTTTTTCAATAAAAAGAATAATTCCAAATTAACTCTTCACATTAGAGAATTCCCTACTTTTGCAGCGAAATTCGTTCATTTAATGATGTTTGTTGCTTTTGCGTAACAAACCCAAACAAAGCTAACCAATGGCAATTGATGTTATTCTCGGATTACAATGGGGTGATGAAGGCAAAGGTAAGATCGTTGACTACCTGGCTCCCAACTACGATATTGTAGCCCGTTTCCAGGGAGGCCCTAACGCCGGGCATACCTTGATCTTTGATGGCAAAAAATTTGTACTCCACACCGTTCCTTCGGGAATCTTCAGAAGAGAACAACTCAACCTGATCGGCAATGGAGTGGTCATCGATCCCACTACCCTCAGGAAAGAACTCGAAAATATCACAGCTGCAAAAGTTCCTTATAAAGACCGCCTCTTTGTAGCGAGAAAAGCGCATCTTATTCTGCCAACCCATCGTTACCTGGATGCTGCTTCCGAAAACGCCAAAGGTAAAAGCAAGATCGGTTCAACACTCAAAGGTATCGGGCCTGCCTATATGGACAAAACCGGGCGTAACGGCTTACGGGTAGGCGATCTGGATAGCCCGGACTTCCTGGATAAATACAATGCACTTAAGGAAAAACATCTCAATTTGATCAGCTTGTTCCCTGAAGTGGATTTTGATCTGGCCGGGGAAGAGAAAAATTGGATGGAAAGTATTGAGATGCTGAAAACCCTCAATCATGTAGATGGAGAATATTTCATCAACAATGCCCTCGCTGAAGGAAAAAGGGTTCTTGCCGAGGGAGCACAGGGATCTATGCTGGATATTGATCACGGCACCTATCCTTTTGTGACATCTTCCAATACCACTACAGCCGGTGTTTGTACAGGACTGGGCGTTGCTCCAAGCACTATCGGTGAGGTTATAGGTATTACCAAGGCTTATTGCACACGAGTAGGTTCAGGCCCGTTCCCAACAGAATTAAATGATGAAACCGGTGAGTTCCTGCGTAAGGAGGGGCATGAATTTGGCGCCACCACCGGAAGACCTCGTCGTTGTGGCTGGATCGATCTTCCGCAACTTAAATACAGCATCATGTTGAGCGGTGTCACCCAATTGGTCATTACTAAAATCGACGTGCTGAATAAATTTCAGGAAATTAAAGCTGCAACTACTTACGAGATCAACGGGCAACAAACCAAACAATTACCTTTCGATCTTTGTGACGAATCCGCTATTCCACAATATACCAGTTATCCGGGCTGGGAAAAAGATCTTGCCGGAATCCATGACTTTAATGCCCTTCCTGATAATGCCCGCCACTACGTGAATATCCTTGAAAAGGAACTCAACGTACGTGTGAGCATGGTATCAACCGGGCCGGACAGAAAGGAATTGATCGTAAAATAATCAGGCCCGCCGGGAATTTTTCTTTAAGATCACGTGTTCCTGGCAGATAAATACCGTTTGTCAGAGAAATAGTATTTAGGAGTTTTGGAGGTATTTAAAAATACTCCCTATTTTCGCGTCTTGTTTTTTTGAAAGTAACTTTTATATAATAATACAATGAGCAGAAGGACAGAAATCGCGCAGGTATTAGATGCGCCTAAGTTGAACGAAAGTGTAATCGTCATGGGGTGGGTCAGAGCATTCCGCTCCAACAGGTTCATCGCCCTCAACGACGGATCTTGCGCCAAAAACCTCCAGGTAGTGGTTGATCATGAAAAAATTGACGAAGAACTGATCAAAAAAATCGGATTCCATGCCAGCATAAAGGTAACGGGACAATTGGTTGAATCCATGGGTGCCGGACAAGCTGTTGAAGTACTGGCAGACAGCATTGAAGTGCTCGGGGAGACCAACCTGGACAAATACCCTTTACAACCCAAGCGACAGACCATGGAATTTTTGCGGGAGAATGCTCACTTCCGTATGCGGACCAATACTTTCAGCTCTGTATTCCGCATTCGTCATGCCGTGGCCTTTGCTGTGAACGAGTATTTTCATAAAAATCGTTTTTACTATATGCACACGCCCATCATTACGGGCAGTGATGCCGAAGGAGCCGGAGAGATGTTTCGCGTAACCAACTTTGATCCGGAAAATATGCCCAAAACAGAAGAAGGACATATCGACTGGTCGCAGGACTTCTTCGGTAAAGCTACCAACCTGACGGTTTCCGGTCAGTTGCAGGCTGAGATCGGTGCATTGGCCATGGGTAAAGTTTACACCTTTGGACCTACTTTCCGAGCAGAAAACTCTAATACCTCGAGGCATCTCGCAGAATTCTGGATGATCGAGCCGGAAATTGCCTTCGGGGACCTGGAGGATGATATGGACCTGGCAGAAGATTTTTCCAAGTATCTGATCAACTATATTCTCGACAACTACCTGGATGACCTGGAGTTCCTGGATCAACGCATTAAGGACATGGAAAAGAACATGAAGCAGGAGGAGCGCCGTCCGATGGGGTTGATAGAGATGTTGAAGTTTGTCGTCAATAATGATTTCGAAAGAATCACCTATACAGATGCCGTTAATATACTGAGAAATTCAAAACCTTATAAAAAAGGAAGATTTGAATTTCCGGTAGAGTGGGGCAAAGACTTACAGGCAGAACACGAACGCTGGCTGGTAGAGAAAAAATTCCAAAAGCCGGTTATCGTCACGGATTATCCTAAGGAAATCAAGGCATTTTACATGCGGATGAACGATGATGACAAAACCGTCGCTGCCATGGATGTACTTTTCCCATACATCGGGGAAGTTATTGGTGGATCACAACGTGAGGAACGCCTTGATGTGCTGGTTTCCAGAATGAAGGATTTTGGCATTGAGGAAGAAGAACTCTGGTGGTACCTCGACCTCCGCAAATTTGGCGGCAATCCACATGCAGGTTTCGGTATGGGATTTGAAAGAATGGTGCAATTCATCACCGGAATGGGGAACATCCGGGATGTCATTCCGTTTCCTCGGACGCCGAAGAGTGCTGAGTTCTAAATAAAAACATTTCCAACATAATAAATCGGATCATAGCGAACGTTGTGATCCGTTTTTTTTAAACACATAGGCACATAGTTCATAATGATTCTCTGTGAGCTTTGTGCCTATGTGTTTAAAAACTGAATCAAATTGCCTGCTTTATTACCCAATCATTAACAACCCAGGGAAGGCATAAAAACCCTTTTTTTGGGAAATTCCCTTACTTTTGCACCAATCAAAAAGATCGAACACATGAAATTTATATCTTCATTCCTAATTTTTTTCATGATCATGGCTTTCTCTGCTGTGAATGCTTCCGCTCAAACCACTTCTACTGAGACTGAAGTTGTCCAGGACAAAATGGAAACCATCACCATCAAAGTAAAAGGTGTTGGTTGCATGGGAGACCTTAAGGACATTGCTAACAGTGTCAAAAAACTAGACGGTGTAAGTAGTTGCGAGGAAGGAAAGATGGGAGCCACTTCCACTTTCATCGTCACCTATGATCCTGCAAAAGTTACCGAAAAAGCTATCCATGCTGCTGTAGAAGGCACGCCTGGCTGCAGCAATCCCGATGCTCGCCCGTACAAAGTGAAAGTGTAGGCAAGTTGTTGATTTTTTCTTCATAAGCTTTTTGGTTTCACCTATGGCAAAGTATCTACTGCTGGTTGTTTTATGGCTTCCTTTCAGCATTCAGGCTCAAACTATATCCGGTAAGGTATCGGATGATAACGGAGATCCGGTTTTCGGTGCCACCGTCTATTGGCTAGACAACAATAATGGTGTGCTATCAGAGGAGGACGGTAGTTTCGAAATAAAAAAAGAACTTAACAATTCTCTAAGACTGGCAGCCAGTTTTGTCGGTTTTCAAGCCGATACGGTTTTAGTAGAAGAAAATACTTTTGTCTCCCTAATCTTAAAATCTTCCAAAACACTCCAGGAAGTTGTGGTGGAAAGTGAACGTCCGGGAACGATCATTTCCAATATAGATGCCATCAAAACGGAGCAAATAACGCAAACGGAACTCCGAAAAGCGGCCTGTTGTGATCTAGCGGGATGCTTCGAGTCGCAACTTACGGTACACCCACAAACCACCAATGTCATTACCAATTCCAAGGAACTTCGCATTCTGGGACTTTCCGGGGTGTACAATCAGGTATTGATCAATGGTCTGCCCATGATCCAGGGCCTTTCCTACACCTATGGTATCAGTAGTGTTCCCGGCACTTTGGTCGACAATATTTTTGTGGCTAAAGGCGCTAATAGTGTATTGCAGGGTTTCGAAAGTATCAGTGGACAGATCAATGTGATCACTAAATCTCCGGATAATACCGAAAAACTTTTGCTTAACGCTTATATCAACAGCTTCGGAGAAAAGCAATTTAATGCCAACTATGCTTTTTCAGGAAAAAGATGGAGCAACCTGATTGCTGCCCATACCACTCAACCGGCGGGAAGAACAGACAGAGACGAAGATACTTTTCTTGACTTGCCCCTTATAAATCGTTATTCGTTCTCCAATAAATTCCAGTTTCGTAAAAGTTCAGAATGGGGATGGAGCAGTACCATCGGGATAAAATACCTGAATGAACAAAGAACAGGTGGTCAGGTGAATTTTGAATCGGACAGAGACGAAGGAAGTTCTTCTGTTTATGGACAATCCGTTCAATACAGTCAACCTGAAATTCGTACAAAAACGACTTACCGGTTGGACAATACTCATGCGTTTACCTTAAAAGCCTCGGCTTTTTCACAGCAACAAGCATCCTATTTTGGCATAACAAAATACGATGCAAATCAGCAAAACGCTTACGCACAATTGCGTTATGAATTGAATTACGGTAATGCCCACGAGTTAAAAACAGGCGTTAGCTACAGACATCTCCAACTGGAGGAGGATATAACTTTTGTGGAAAACAGCCTGGAAAGGACCTTCGCAGGAAAGTACTCAAGAACAGAACACATCCCTGGGGTATTTGCAGAAAATACCGTTCGGTTCCGGAACAATAAATTCACCTGGATAACCGGTATCCGAGTGGACCACCACAATCAATTTGGTTGGAATATCACACCACGCACCCTGATAAAAACCAATATCACACCCATGGGAGTTATCCGGGCAAATATTGGAACTGGTTGGCGTACCGTCAATCTTTTCAGCGAAAACATCGGTTTACTGGTGAGTTCAAGAGACATCATTTTTGAAGAAGCACTTAAGCCGGAAAGAGCACTGAATTACGGACTTAATTATACACATAAGTTCGAAACTTCCAGCTTTAATGGTTACCTCAGTACGGACTTTTACCGGACTGATTTTCAAAACCAGATATTCCCGGACTACGATTCTGATCCTGCCAAAGCTATTGTTAGAAATTTCACAGGCATCAGCACCAGCAATGGTTTCCAGGCAGAGGTGATGTTTAATATTAAAGAGCAACTGGAGTTGAAAGGCGGATACACCTACCTGGATGTTTACCGGATGGTGGAAGGAAAAAAAGAAGCATTGCCCTTTAATGCCAAACATAAAATTTTGGCCAACTTAAGCTACAAATCGCTTTCCAGAAAATTGCTGTTCAACCTGAATGTACATTGGAATGGTAAACAAAGGTTACCGGACACAAGCTTAAATGACCCGGAGTTCCAGCGCCCGGATTACTCCGAACCTTATTTCATTGTCAATACTCAATTGAATTACCGATTTAAAAAATTCGAAATTTATACCGGCTGTGAGAACTTGCTCGATTTCCGCCAGGAACGGCCTATCCTTGGATGGCAGGATCCGTTCGGACCGAATTTTGATACATCCTTTGTCTGGGGACCTACCCGTGGCCGCGAGATCTATTTAGGCGTCCGCTATAAGATTGAAAAATCATAGTTTTTACAAAAAATACTGCTCAAGGGTAACATTCACCCATTTTCTGCGATTTGACTTTGAATTTAATTCGAAAACCATTTTTCATTTAAAAAAATGACCATGAAATTCAAAGTGATTGCCATCTATTTGCTTTCGTTAATGACCATAAGCACCCTGAATGCCCAAACTTTAAAAAAAGGAACCACATTGTACAGCTTTTCAGCAGGTGCCAGCTTTGCCAACCTGACAAACAGCAAAGCTCCGCACAACATTTACCTGATAGGCTCTGATATTTATCCGGTAGTGACAACTCCCGGAGGTTTATCCAGTTCGACTTTATACTTTGATTATCAACCAGAATTTTTCAGGGATATGAAAGCCGGGATCTTCCTTGCAGGAGATTGGGAGCATTTTATAAAAGATAACCTGTCGATAAATGGAGCCATAGCTTTTGAAACCAAAGGCATTGATGTAGCCTACAACAATGAAATAGTCGTGGATAATGACAACTTTCCCGCTTCAACTTTCACAGAAGTTCATCACAGAAAAATTTCCAATCAATACCTGACCCTGTCCTTTGCTGCTAAAAAATACTTCCAACACCAGGTTTATATTGAAGGCGGTGTTTATGGCAGTAAGCTCATAACCTCTATGATTGATCTCTATTCTGAAAAGTCATTTCATGAAGGACCGGGAAACTATTTTGAATCCATGATCGAAATATCAGGCAAAGATGATGGTGGAGAATTTACTGCTGCATATGACCTGGGCATAACTGCAGGGTTTGGGTTTCAAAAATTTATTTCTGAAAAGATATTCCTGAAATCAGGTGTCAGGGTAAATGCAGGGCTTATAAAAGTTGATGGTAAATACAACAATGAATATGAAGAATCCTATTGGCCTCAATCCAGCAATATCATCGCAACTACCGTTAGGTCCACCAACTATTATGGATTCAACTCCAATGCCAGAAATATCAATATTTTGTTCTTATTTGGCGTAGGTTGGGTTATTAAATAAGGGTAGTTATAATATCTCAGTGCCTTTTCAAATACCGGTTCGCCATTAGTTCGTTGGCTAGAGAGGTAATTGAAAAGGCCTTTGTATATTTACGCCAGACATTTACCAAAATATCGAGACATGACCATCAAAAAAGTCCTTTTCGCTTTACTGTCTGGTTTATTTTTACTCCCAAATTTCAGCATTGCACAAGCCATTCCAGACTCAAGCATGCTTACCCTGGATCGCATCCATCATTCGGAGGAATTCCGCCAGGAATATCAGCGCCCAATACAATGGATTGAAAACGGGAATGCCTATGTCATCATAGAAAATTCCGGGACTATCGCTGGTGGTACTGACCTCATTCGCTACGAAAGTCAGACGCAAAAGCGTTCGGTTTTTGTATCAGCAGCATCACTGCTCAATCAAGGTAAAGCCTTGAATATTGAAAGTTTTAGCCTTTCGCCGGACGGCAGCAAGGTCCTGATCTTCAATAACTCCAGCCGGGTATGGCGTTCCAATACCAAGGGCGATTACTGGGTTTACGACCTCGAAACCCAAAAGCTCAAACAATTGGGCCAGCAGTTCGATCCTTCCTCTTTGATGTTCGCCAAATTTTCAGCCGATAATAAATTTGTGGCCTATGTTCATAAGTTCAATATTTATAAGGAAGATTTCAAAACCGGAAAATTAACCCAGCTCACTCATGATGGTACGGGGGATATCATAAACGGTACCTTTGATTGGGTTTATGAAGAAGAATTTGGCAAAAGGGATGGTTTTTCATGGAGCCCTGACGCCGGACATATCGCTTTTTGGCAACTCGATGCTTCGGGAACCGGTGTTTTTTATATGATCAACAACACAGACTCTATTTATTCAAAGCCTATCCCCGTCCAATATCCAAAAGTAGGAGAAGAACCGTCTGCCGCCCGGATTGGCATCATTAATCTTTCGGACAATCAGATCCACTGGCTACCTTTTGAAGGTAACCCACGAGCCCATTACCTGCCCGGGATGCAATGGGTAAACAAGGACCTGTTACTGATCCAGCAAATGAACAGGAAGCAGAACAAATTGATGATTTGGAGTTACAAACCTTCTTCCAGGACATTGAAAAATATTTATACCGAAACGGAAGACACCTGGGTGGATATCGGCTACCCCGATGTATCTTCCAATAGCTGGGGAAATAACGACCTGCCTCTGGTCGAAGATAAAACAGCCTTCCTGAGAATGACCGAAAATGATGCCTGGCGACATGTGTATAAAGTCAATATTTCCACCGGCGAAAAAACACTGGTCACTCCTGGTGATTATGACGTTGCCTCCATGACCAGAGCTACCAATGACCAGCTGTACTTTATCGCCTCTCCTGACAATAGTACCCAAAGATACTTGTACGGGGTGCCCCTCAATGGAAAAATTAAACCGAAAAGAATTACACCGGATCATTTTTCCGGCATCAATACTTATAATATTGCCCCCAACGGATATTTTGCTTTACACAACCACCATAGTGTCAAAGAACCGTTTACGGTACGACTGATAAAACTTCCCGACCACAAAACCATTCAGACACTCGTGAGTAATAAAGCCTATAAAGAAAAATTGGCTACGCTTGCCTTGCCCGAAGTTAAATTCACCAAGGTAACGACGGAAGAGGGAATCGAGATTGATGCGAGAATGGTACTGCCCGTCAATTTTGACCCGGATAAAAAATATCCGGTTTTATTTCACGTTTACGGTGAACCATGGGGACAGGTGGCACAAGATGCTCCCATAGGTCTGTGGAATATTATGCTTGCTCAAAAAGGTTACGTCATTATAGATATGGACAACAGAGGGACGCCTTGTCTGAAAGGCAGCGAGTGGCGTAAATGTATCTATCGCAAAATAGGAGATATTAATGTTCGGGATCAGGCATTGGCTGCGAAAGAAATTTTGAAACTGGATTATCTTGATAACGAAAGGACAGCCGTATGGGGTTGGAGTGGTGGTGGCTCCATGACGTTGAACCTGATGTTCAAATATCCCGAAATTTACAAAACAGGCATGTCTGTTGCCTCTGTTTCCAACCAATTGGTTTACGACAATATTTACCAGGAAAGGTATATGGGCCTACCCCAGGAAAACCTGGAGGATTTTGTTAACGGATCCCCCATCACCTATGCAAGGAATCTGAAAGGTAACCTCCTGCTCGTACACGGAACGGCTGATGATAACGTACATTATCAAAGTGCAGAAATGCTGATCAATGAATTGATCAAACACAACAAACAATTCCAGGTTATGCCGTATCCAAACCGCTCGCACAGCATTTACGAAGGAGCCAATACACGCAGACATTTGTACACTTTACTGACAAAATATCTGACTACCCACACGCCACCAAACGCTGTTCCTTAAATTTTAAAGCTGACTTTTTAAAAACTTCAAAAACAATAAATATGGCACCTGTCAAACACTTAAATGACAAAATCATTTTCATGACCGGAGCAACTTCCGGTTTTGGAAAGGTAGCCGCCTGGGAAATGGCTCGTAAAGGAGCAACGGTTATCACCACTTACAGAAACCAGGAAAAAGCAGATGCCCTTTTAGCAGATTACCAACAACGGTATCCCGAAGGTGCAGGAACCATCCGGTTCGTTAAATGTGATCTCAACTCCCTGGAATCTGTGGATGATGCCTGCCGGGAGGTGAAAAACAAATACCCCCGTCTGGATATGATCTTAAACAATGCCGGGATCATGAATATGCATTACAAGGAGTCCTCGGATGGGATTGAGCAGACATTACAGATCAACCTTTTGGCGCCAGCATTGATCATTCATAACTTGTCGGGAATGCTGGAAGACGCTGCTGATCCAAGAATCATCAATACCGCTTCTGGCCTACATCAGGGAGTTATCCAGTTTCAGGATCCTGAATTCAAAAAAGATTTCAAAGGGATGGAATCCTACCGGCAGTCAAAACTCGGAATTATCCTGCTCGGAAGGTATATGAGTACTGAAAAAGCACATTCGAAAATTAAAATTTTCACACAACATCCCGGAATAATACGTACAGAATTAGGACGTGATTTTAATTTCTTTTTTCGGGCAGTTTTCTGGCTCATGGGGAAAAGCCTGAATAAAGGAGCAGAGACTTTACTTCATCTGGTGGAAAGTCCTTTGGAAAATCTGGACCCCGGAGAATATTACGCCAATAAACAAATTGCCACTACAACACCCGAAAGCCATGACCTTAAAATGGCCGAAAAACTCCTGAAAATGATCAAAGGTTACCTGAAACCTTACATCAATGAGTCTTCCATAATATTCGACACAAATGAATAGGCTTTCTGATTTTTTTTATAAAAGAACCAATTGGTTCACCTGTATTTTATTAACCGGCATCATGGTAGCTTATGCGGCTTTGGTGTTAGGTGGGAAAAGCGCCTGTTTTCAGGAGCAATTGCCGGAGGGGTTCAAAGTATTGGGGTTAAAAACAGGCTATTCCCTGACTTATGTACAAGAACTGTTTGGTTCCATGAATGAGTCCGGTTTGCTTTGCTACCGCAACCTGATATTGATCTGGGACAATATTTTTCCCCTGCTTTACGGGATGATGTATGTTTTTTGGCTCTCGCTTATCTTCAAAAATACCGCTGTAATCAAATCAAAGTTTAGTCTTATCAATCTTTTTCCGTTGATCCCCGTGGTTTTGGATTGGGTGGAAAATATCTTTGAACTTCGACTGACGAATAATTTTATAGATTTCAACACAGTGACCGAAACCCATGTCCGGGCAGCTTCGTTTATTAGCCAGGTCAAATGGGGTGGTTCCTCACTTAATTATCTCATCATTCTTGCCGGTCTGATCCTATTAATGATCCAATGGGCAAAACAACGAAAAGAGAATTCTGGCGGTTCTGAATCAAATGCTGTTTAATTTTCAATTTTAAAAACAATTAAATCTGGCCACTCATGATCCTCAAAAATTGTCTGTTCCTGCTTGTGCTTTCACTGCTGACTTCTTCCTGTTTTATAAAAAAAGCACAGATCCCGGAGCAAGAAAAATCCATAGAGGAACCTGCCGTTTCAACTATGCCGACAGAAAATACACTCGAGGATAAACCTGCTCCCGTGCCACCGGCAGATGGGGAAGAGAGTGAACAGGTTTTTCTAGTTGTGGAAGACATGCCCAGATTCCCAGGATGTGAGGATATGTCCGGAACGAATTCAGAAAAAAAGGAATGCGGCAATCAAAAAATGCTTGAATATATCTACGGTAACATCCAATATCCCGAGGAGGCCAGAAAGGCTGGGATTAAGGGTACCTGTATCGTCAGCTTCATCATCTCGAAAAACGGATTGGTCAGAAATACCAAAATTCTACGGGACCCGGGCGGTGGTTTAGGAGAGGAAGTCGTTCGTGTAGTCAATTCAATGAATGAAAATGGTATTCGCTGGATTCCGGGAAAACAACGAGGTCAGCCTGTTGATACAAGGTTTAACCTGCCTGTGAAATTCAGTTTCCCAGGCAAGGAATAAAAAACATGTTTTTTCCCCTTGTAATCATAATTCCGGCAAAATGGAAGGGGTACAGGAATTGAGAAATTTGGTAAAAATTAACTTTCAGCCGCTAGTATAAAGGAAGTTTTGATGAAATTTCTTTCAACATTTGCCGTATTTATTTTGTTATTCATGGTGTGAAAGATAAATCATGCGGCCTGCCCGTGCATGACTTTTATTTTTTTTGTAATTTGAAAGCAGTTATTTTCATTCTACATCTCAATGCCATGCGTAAATTGACTTTACTCTTAATTCTTTGTTGTACCTTTCTTACAGCAAAAAGTGAGTTCCTGAGAGGATATGTCATCACCCTTGACGGTAAGTATATTTCAGGAACCATTCAACAAATCAACAGCTCCAAATACAATGTTGCCGTTGCCTTTACCAATGATTATGGCACTACTTATAATTATCATCCGGCCTTGATCAGAGGATTCGTTTATATGAAAGGCAATGACAGCCATGTATATGAGAGCCACTACCACCGTGGGCAGTGGTTATTCCTTCAGCAGCTCTATGTTGGAGAAGAGATAAGCCTTTTTAAATATCCGGATATCCAGGTGAACTGGGTTATGGAAGGAAGGCAAATAAATGCCTATTCTGCCAATCAAAAAGTATTTTGGCTCAAACAGGAAAAGGAAGCGCCCTTTCTGCTCAGAAGAAAACACTTCAAAAGTAAATTTTCTGATCTCATCAACGAAAAAGCCCCCGAATTGGCCGATAAAATAGGGAAGCGGGGTTATCGTTATCAAAATCTGGAAAAAATCCTGGCAGAATACGATTTACTTCTTAATTCAAGAATCAAAAAAATATAGGTTTTTTGAAATAGAGCCCGTTTGCAGAAGGTTCCTGATAATCAGAAAAAGGAAATGTCTTTTGAATATGACATTTTTCGATCATAGCATTCTGTGCGTTGTCTCGACCATCGCGTTGGATCATCATATCATTCAATGTGTATTTCTTCCCTGCATTCCATGCAGGGGAACCTGTCCGCGGCAGGTATTACCGGGATTTCACCATGTTCAATACCGGCCCATTATTTTCTTTTTCCCTTAAATTTCCCGACCTTGCTGCCGATGAAAAATGAAAAAACACAATTAATATACGGAAGACATCCCGTGGCAGATGCTATCCGGGAAGGTACCGCCTTTGATAAAATAATCCTTCAGCAAGGTACGCGGGGAGAATTTGAAAAAGAGATTCGCCAATTGTGCAACAAGCACAATATTCCCATGACCATAGCACCGAAAGAAAAACTCAATAAATTTACCAGGTCTAATCACCAGGGGGTCATCGGGTTGGTATCTTTAATTCCTTATTTCCGCATCGAGGATCTGTTACCTTCCATTTACGAAAAAAATGAAAATCCTCTCATCCTTATTCTGGATGGGATCACCGATGTACGCAATTTCGGGGCAATCGCCAGGTCTGCAGAAATTTGTGGGGCCCATGCCATTGTGGTTCCTAAAAAGGGAAGTGCCCTCATCAATGCAGAAGCCCTGAAGACTTCAGCAGGAGCATTAACTAAAATTCCTATTTGCCGCGAAAACAGTCTCGTCACCGCAATCGAAACGATCCAGATGTCGGGCATCACCGTCATGGCCAGTAGCCTGAACGCACAAAAGTATCTTTTTGATTTTGAACTCACAGCACCTGTCGCCCTGGTTGTAGGTGCTGAGGGCGAAGGTATCAGTACCGGAGTGGAAAGAAAAGCCGATGAATCATTCATCATCCCACAGGTAGGTACAACAGACTCTTTTAATGTATCCGTAGCAACAGGCATTATGCTCTATGAAGTGATGCGGCAGCGGTTAGGATAGTATTGCTGTTTTCCCGGAGACTACCTGATATCCAAACTTCTTGTCCTTGATTTCGTTGTTCATTAAAGGATAGCCTGGAATGTTGGCATAACAAGATGTTGCCAGTTTTTCAGATCAATGATTATTTTAATTTTTTATTTTTACACCCAAAATCAACGCTAATGCTAGAACTCGCCAGCCTGGTCATTCTTGGAATTGCTGCACAATGGATCGCATGGCGGACTAAAGTCCCCGCCATTTTGCCTTTGATCCTTATCGGGCTCTTCTTTGGTCCGGTGTCTTCTCTTTTTGAAGCAGACGGTTCCAAATGGATAGAACCGGTATATGATCCTGAGTTGGGGCAGGGACTCTTTCCAGGAGAGAGTTTGTTTTATTTTGTGTCCCTTTCTATTGGGATCATTCTTTTTGAAGGCGGACTTACCCTGAAATTAAAAGAGATCAGGATTGTAGGACCTACGATCATGAGAATTATTTCTGTAGGATCTCTGGTGACCTTCGTTGGCGGGGCGTTGATTACTCACTTCTTATTAGGACTGAGCTGGCAGATATCCTTTTTATTTTCAGGCCTGATTATCGTTACCGGACCAACGGTTATCGCACCTATATTGAGAAACCTTCCACTCAAAAGAAATGTAGCAACTGTTTTAAAATGGGAAGGTATTCTGATCGATCCCATTGGTGCGCTGGTGGCTGTTTTGGTTTATGATTTCATTATCAGCGGAGAGGAGGAAATGTTCACCATTCACGCAGTGATGTCCTTCCTCAAGATCGTGATTGTCGGGATCAGCCTTGGTTTCACCGCAGCCCATTTGTTGAATTTCATGATCAAGAGAAATCTCATTCCGCATTACCTGCTCAATGTATTTACCCTGGCTCTGGTACTCGGAATATTCGTTGAATCGGATATCCTGGAGCATGAATCCGGATTATTGTCGGTCGTAATTATGGGTATGGTTCTCGGCAATCTGAATGTTCCGGAATTGAAGAATATTCTTGATTTTAAGGAATCGGTCAGTGTTCTATTGATCTCTATTTTATTCATATTACTGGCTGCTAATTTCAACATTGAAGACCTTTACCTTTTGCTCGACTGGAGAGTACTTATATTATTTTTGTTCATAATATTGATTTTAAGGCCTGTTTCCATATTTGTCAGCAGCTACCAATCCACTTTAAAATATAAAGAAAAAATCTTCATTTCCTGGGTGGGACCCAGGGGAATCGTTGCGGCCGGGGTAGCTTCTCTTTTTGGAATTAAGCTCACGGGAAAAGTAGAAGGAGCAGAGTATATTGCTCCGTTGGTTTTTATGGTCGTTGCCGGCACTGTACTGATCAATGCAACTACAGCACGAATCGTTGCCCGATGGTTGGGCGTTGTCAAAGACAAGGCAGAGGGCATTCTTATTGTAGGGGCCAACAAAGCTGCCAGGCTCATTGCGAGTTACCTGCAATCCCAGGGCAAATCCGTTGTGATCATTGATCGCTCTGCCATCCTGGTTCAAAAAGCCCAGAACGAAGGATTGAATGCCATTGAAGAGGATATTTATTCAGAGACCCTCGCAGATAATTTTGAGCTTTTGGAAATTGGAGAACTAATGGCCATGACAGGAAGTGCTGAGGTGAACGAATTTGCGGTAGAAAGATTTGAGAAACAATTGGGCAACCAGATGGTACATCGATTGATAAGTCAGGATGAGATGAAAGGGCCAAGAAATAAAATTCCGGACAATGGTTTATTTTCGTGCGTGGACGATTACCTGAACATCAGTGAAGTTGTCCGGGATTATCCCGCAATCCACGAATTAACTGTCGATTCCAAAGCTCAATTTGAAAAGATCATCGATAATATCAACGAAAGAGAATATAGCATCCCGCTATTCCTTAAACAACAAAAGGGTGGCAAGTTGCTTATTCTGCCTTCCAATTGCCAAACGGTGAATGTTGAATCAGGAGATAGCCTTGTTTATGTTGGTAAAAAGATTGAAGAGCAAATAGCCATTCAACCAGAAGTAGAAGTATAAATGAAGGCCAGCTGATGAATTATGGCTTATCGCCAAATATCCGAATTTAAATACACATGAGTCACCCCGAATTTTGGCTTCAGCCAAAATTGGAGTTGACTCATGTGTAAATGATAACAATAATTTATTATTCTTCGGAAATCGGTTGTCCTAAAATATAGGGAGCTCCCGCATCACGAAGGGCTTTTTCCATAGCAGGTACGGTTTCGTTAGCCATTTTTTCCACTTCACCTTTAATCTCTTTCAACATTTTTTTGGCAATTTCAAGACTTTGCCTGTGCAAGCCGGTAGGACCATAAGTGGTTGATAACCCTCTGGAGGCTACTCTTAAATGGGTGCCCATTGTCGGAGCATTTCTTTCTCCAATTTCATCTTTCGCCTTATTGCCTTCGAATCGTTCTTCCAGGTCATAAAATGCCTGTTTGACGGTATAAAGGCTTTCATTTAACTCCCCTGGCTCTATACTGGTACGCTCGAGGGCAGTCTCCATGGCTTTGATTTTTTTCTTACATTCTGAAAGCATGTGTGACAAGGCGCTGCTCTGATTCCTGATGTCTCTAACCTGGTTTGAAAAGGCCATATACTCTTCAACAGAAGCTCCTTCAAGCGTAGGTTTCCGCAACGGAACAACCTTAAATTCCCGTGGCCCGGCCAACGGGGTAATCTTACCATCCACTTCTTTGGCCAGGGATACAGCGTAAGTTCCCGGAGGAGCAAACTCACCGCCCCTAGCCCACCAAGGGGTGGGCCCCTGGTTATCCGGGTTAATGGCCCTGCCGGAAGCATACCGTAAATCCCAGGCTATGCGGTTCATGCCTTTTCTGGCAGGTGCTTCAATTTTGCGTACCACTTTTCCGTCTTTATCTTTCACGGTAAGCCAGACACGTGGTTCTTCCTGGCGCCTTTCAGCCTCCAGCGCATCCCATCCCGGGAACGGAATACCTTCGCCGTCTTTTTCAAGTTTCTTTTCGGCTTTCTTGCGATCAGCTTTTAAGGTAGAATAACTCTGAGAAAGGTTGTAGGTAAATACCGCACCAAAAGGTGGATTTTCGGCGATGTATTCAGCAGCGCCTGCATCGGGCTGGTTGTTTCTTGGTACATACCAAAGGGCGTCCCTGGTAGCAAACAGGGTGGCTTCGGCTGCCATTTTTTCTTCCGTTACCTCCCTCAGTGCACTATAATCATCGAGTACGAAAAATCCACGGCCAAAAGATGCACAAACCAGGTCATTTTCCCTTTTCTGAATTACCAGATCACGGAAAGCAATGGTCGGTGCTCCACCGAGTTTTTCCCATTTCTCACCACCATCGATGGTCACGTAAACACCGAATTCTGTGGCTGCAAACAAAAGATCCTTTTTAACATGATCCTGAACAACTCTCCAGACAAGCGTCCTGTCGGGAATATTTCCTTTGATGGATTTCCAGCTTTTACCTTTATTGGTACTCTTGAACAGGTAAGGTGTGAAATCTCCTTCCTTGTGATTATCGAGTGCCACATAAACTATATTTTCATCATAAAGGTCAGCCTTAATGTCATTGACAAAGGCTCTTTCAGGAACATCAGGCAATGTCGTTACCGGAATTTTCCGCCAACTTCCACCACCATCTTCTGTCACCTGGATAAACCCATCGTCCGTTCCGGCATAAATGAGCCCCTCTTTAACAGGAGATTCTGCCAGAGAAGTGATGCTATTGTAATTGGACATAGCATTGACATCCCATGGATTATCCCAGCTTTGCTGCTTGCCCATGATCGGTAATGCGATCCGCTCTTCATTTCTTGTTAAATCTCCGGAAATGGGTGTCCAGCTATCTCCCCTGTTTTCGGAACGCCAGACTCGCTGGGAGGCAAAGTATAAACGTTTAGGATTATGAGGGCTAACCAGGATCGGAGCGTCCCAATTATATCTTTCAAAAGGATCTCCCATTCCTGGCTGGGGCTGTATAAAGACCTGCTCCCCTGTTTTCAGATCAACCCGATGTAAACCTCCCTGTTGGGTTTCCGCATAAATAATGTCAGGATTACCGGGCTCTGTAGCTGACTGGTGTCCGTCTGCGCCAAGGGTTTTATACCAATCCCGATTGGTAATACCTGTTCGGTTATCTGTTCTCGAAGGTCCTCCATGTGAACCATTATCCTGGGTGCCGCCATAAATATGATAAAAAGGTAACCGGTCATCCACAGCTACTTTGTAATACTGTGTCAGGGGTAAAGTTGGAATAAAACGCCAGTTTTCAGCCAGGTCAAAACTTTCATAAATCCCGGCATCGGTACCAATGAGCAAATAATGAGGATCATCTGCCCGGAAGGCTATAGCATGATTATCGGAGTGCTTCTTTTGTTCTGAAAGCGTACGGAAGTTTTTACCTCCATTATCAGAAACCTGCACACGAACGTCCATCAGGTAAAGTCTATCGAATTGATGAGGACAAGCATAAAGTTCCTGGTAATAATGAGGTCCAGTACCACCGGAAACGGTATTAGACATCTTGCTCCAGGAAGCGCCCCCATTTTCGGAGCGGTAAACACCCCCCTTGGTTCTGTCCAATTCAATTGCAGCATAAATGATTTCAGGCTGGTGAGGAGAAACGGCAAGGCCTATTTTTCCCATATTTGATCCTGGCAGGCCGGTTGTCAGTTTTGTCCAGGTATTTCCACCATCGGTACTTTTATAAATGCCACTACCGGGTCCGCCCCCCATATAGGCAGCCACCGTTCTGTGTCGCTGCCAGGTAGCAGCATACATTACATCCGGGTTTCCCGGGTCAACGGCAATATCTGTAACCCCTACCCACTCATCATCTCCAAGGACTTTTGTCCAGTTTTCTCCGCCGTCGGTAGTTTTATACAATCCACGATCACCACCTTTACTCCATAAAGGCCCCTGGGCGGCGACAAATACAACATCGGAATTATCCGGGTGAATAAAAATTTCGGAAATGTGTTCTGAGTTTTTCAAACCCATATTTTCCCATTTCTTACCATCGTTGGTGCTTTTGTAAACCCCATCACCATAACCCACATGCCGCCCGCCGACATTTTCCCCCGATCCTACCCAAACAGTGGATGGGTTACTTGGGTCAATGGAAACGCACCCGGTAGAATAGGTGGTCTGGTTATCAAAAACGGGAGTCCAGGTAATTCCTGAATTCTCTGTTTTCCATACTCCGCCGGAGCCTACGGCAACATACCAGGTACTATTGTCCCGGGGATGGATGGCTATATCGGCTATCCTTCCTGAAGTGAAAGCCGGGCCGACGTTGCGCAGTTGCAATCCGGAAAACATGGCCTCACTTTTTTCGTTACCACGCTGGGCAAAAAGGGTGAAACACATCAATCCAAAAAAGATGGTTGTAATAATTTTGTTTTTCATACTATCCTGATTTTGTAAAGTGAAATAAGGCGAGATCGAAACGACAATTTTAACAAAATAAAGCCGTAATCCTGTCCTTTTACAACAGAATAAAAACAAGAAAAACAGGGGAAAGTTAAAACAGAATGGAATTCTTTGGGAAAGGTTAAAAATCAGGCGCGGAAACTGGTTCCAGTTTCCGCGCCTAAGGCTTATTGTAAAATTACTTGCCTGCCAAATACAGAATGCTCTGTTCGGAACACCAATGTATACCCTCCCCTTGGCAGGGAACTTACATCTATCTGTGTCCGGGACTGATTTAAGGCTTGATTAATGATCGCTACACCATTTGAATTGTACAGATATACCTGTACTTTTTCGGGCGAGTGAAAATCACCAACATCAATCTGCAGGAAATCTGATGCCGGGTTAGGATAAATATTCAGGGCTGCCACCAGTTCAAGATCCTCTGCTGCCACAATGGTTTCCACCACATTGATGTACATGGTATAGACCGCTTCGCTGAAATCGTTTCCATCAAAAACCCGGAACTGGAAACTGTCGTAAGGCTCACCCTGCCCTTCATTCATTGGCAGGTAGGTCAACTCTTCGAGATACTGAGCTTCAATCACCTGACCCGTTGCCAGGTTAGCTCCGTTCAGGTGCAGGATTCCAATGCTAGGCTTTTCCACTATCTGAATCGCCGCCAAAGTATCATCCAGGTCAATGTCTGAAAAGTTAAAATCTGAGGCCACAAAACTGTAAGGAGTTTCTATCAATGTATAAACAACGTTATCATCAGCTGTAGGAGCTGCGTTGGGTTCTCCAAACCAATAAAGGGTCGCGTTGTAATTTAAATCCCTGAACGTAAAAAACATAATCTCGTCCCCGGAAATATCCATTGAGAATTCATAATAATTGAAGGCATCTTCATTCTCCGGAATGGGTACCTGGATCAACTCCGTACCATCATAAAAGTACAAAAATGAGTACCACGACTGATCGTAATAGGAAACAAAAGCCCCATCCATATTGTCGGCAAAAAAGGAATTATAATTATATCCGGCGGGAGACTCAATTAAATTCAGTTCCGTACCATCGTATATGCCCAACGAATAGGTAAAATCAAAGGTATTGGTATATGCAGGATACAGTGCTGACTCGGAATATCCTGTACTGTACCCGAGATAATGATTATCAGGATTTGAAATTTCAATCCAGTTACTTCCATCCAGTTGATATAGTGTACCCTCGTAGTTTTGGTCGTCTAATCTGAAAAATAAATTACCATCCAGTTCACCGATGAAGGATGCGCTCATAGTCCATTCCGGCAAGGGCAGTAATTCAAAGGTCGTACCATCAAAGGTATAAATGGCGTTATTGAAATTCTCATCGTAAAGGCTCAGGTAAATAATTTCATCGGTAGCATGAATGGCATATGGACTTGAAGTTCCTTCCGGTAAAGAAATTTCCTGGAAAGTGTTACCATCATAGCTATAAAAATAACTGTTCCAAAAATCATCATTTAAGGTCAGGAACATCTGATCATTGATCGCACCAACACTATTGCCGTAAAAATAGCCGTCAGGCAACTCTACCGTTTCCACTACATCACCATTGATAACTTTCAGCGTATATAAAAAATTAAAAAAGTTATAATAAGTAATGTAAACCTGATCTTCGAAAGTGAAAGCATAGTATCCTAATCCCTCATCCGGAAAATCTGCCTGTATCTCAGTAAATATTCCATCTTCATAAGCCATTATCAGGTTATTGAAACTGGCATCATAAAAGGTCATATAAAACAAGTCTTCCACCTGGGCTAAATTCCAGTTAAAGGTAACACCTTCGGGTGTTTGGATCTCAACCAGTTCATCCCCATCAAAGGTGAACAGGTACCGGTTATAATTAATATCTCGATAACCCAGATAAGCCAATCCGTCATGCTGCCCTAAATAAAAGTCGTAGTACATCCCTGGGGGATTGGTAACCTGAGTAAAAATAAGGTCTTGTGCCTTTAAATTACCGACCCAAAACAAGGAAAAAACGAATAGGCAAATTAGAAGTAAAGTTTTTTTCATCGAAATTAGATTTTATAAGTCAATAAGGTGATTTTATACAAAAATACATATTCAAAGCAAAAGATAATGATAAGTACCTTGCAGAAATTGTACAGGGGGTTGCAAAGCGGAAAGCTTAAATTCCGTATTTTGTTGTAATCATTTTTTCCCACACTTACATGGGGTATATATTCAGTGAACTTTTATTCCTTCAACCAATTAAAAATCTTTTTATTGACGATATCATTCGTGAAATAATTCAGGTGATTCAGATCGGCATCCAATTCATATTTGGCTTGTCTTTCCGGTGAAATTGGGAATCCGCCAGCAGCAGCTCCGGCATCAAAACTTCCAAGCGTTGGCACCACCATATCGTTATCCTCACCAAATATTTTGGCCAGCGCTTTCATCAATACTTTTTTACCAAACCGAATGAGCAGTTTCTCATCGTAAGGTACATAATTGGCTCCCATGGAATAATAAATGGTGTCTACAACCCTGGTACTATTGAGTCGCTTGAGGTAATCTCCCTTGGGCTGCATCGCCTGCAACCCCGGCATGGAAGCCACGGCACCTCCGCCAACAACTTTTATAAAGGTAATCAAACTTTCCAGGATAATAGTTGCTGTGCCATCTGGTAAATTGGTCAGGAGGTTGGTATAAGAATCGATCAATTTGATCCAGTTATCTTTATCCGTAAGAATGGTTCCCTGGTGAGGAGCTGCCACAAAGATAGCCTTATTGACCTTGATCTTGTGATCTTTGGCATCCAGTTCGTCCAGCCGTTCAATTATTTCCCGCCCCACAAGTCCGCCACGGCTATGGGTGACCATATCGATATTGAGGTCAGCCCCTTCCGGTTTCAATTTCAGGAATTCCTTTACATTATCGGCTGGGAACTGGTGCAAACTCGGATGATTGAAGGCAAAAATCCGGCCTTCGTAAAAATCGTGGATTTTTTTCATCCATTCGCTTTTTATCAATCCGTCAAAAGCAGCCTGCCAGGTTGAAAAGGTACCGTGCAGCAGCAAAAGGGATCGTTTACCGGCTACCATATCCCAGTCCATTTGGAGGCCATCAGTGTTTCCGGGTGCTATGAGGTTCAAACCATAGGGCCTGTTTTTCGTTTCCCACTTTTTTACCAGTGCCAAAGCACCCAATTCAATAAGGTCGTCCGCCAACCAGGCAAAAACCTTAACCAGTCTGCGGATGCCTTTTGTTATAATCCCCCGGACGTTTGACCCGGAATCGGGAATGGGTTCGGCTCCCTGGCGAGGCAGCATAAAGCTGAACTGCTCATCGTCCTGTTCTTCCGGAAAAACCCAGCGACTTTCTCCGTATTCATCTGTATGCAGCACGGCACACATCATGTTTTTCCGCGTTTTGGGAGTATTCAGCACCATAGCCGGCTCCCCCTTATCTGTTGTCCGGGTTATGCCGGCTGCGCGGGTCGTACTTTCATCAGCTCCTTCGTATTCATCTTTGTCAATTTCGATTTCGAACTGGTTGAAGAGCAACACATCGTTAGAAGCCACGGAGGCCATAATTTTTTTATGCATCTGGTCTTCTACTCCGGGCCCCCGGGTAGTAACTTCAGAGGTATCCATCTCTTTAACCATGCCGTGCATTCCTGGTGCGTGGAGTGAAAAGCCGGAGGCGGATGAAATTTGAATAGGTTCGTTGCTGCCGCTTAATTTGATTTCCATGATGTCTTTTTATAGATTTTTGAATACCCTCGATCTGAGCCTTTTGTCTGGTTTAGAAATTTACAGTTAATACCATGCCCAATTTCCTTATTCTGGCATCGCCTGGGGATTCTATGGTTTATACAAGTATTAAAATTTAAAAAATCATGCTTGCTTTTTATAATTCAGTTTTAACCCGGGATTCCCGTAAAACAAGTAGGCCAGTGGTGTCAGGGACTCTTTGTAGTTGTAATGCTTTCGAAGTTCCAGGAGGACTTCGGCAACCGGGCGGTTTTTGTTCAAAACTTCTTCATAGAATTTTTCGGCAAAAGCCCTGGCATGCGTATCGTGAACCTCCCACAGCGGAGCCACAAAACCCAGCATTCCTTTTTTCAACAATACACCTGGAAATCCACTGGCCTGCCCGAGGGATTCTCCGGCAGTCCCAACCTGGCATGCATTTAAAAACATAAAGGCAATGGGAGGTACATCACCACATTCATAAACCCCTATCATTGCGTTGGGACTCAAATCCCCATCTTCAAGGATTATCTTTTGTTCGTTATGAGCAGGGTCACTGTAACCATGCAAAGCCATATGCAACATATGTCCATTAATGGTTGGTTTTTCCTCTGTCATATCCAGGATGGCATCCTTTTTGGCCTCGACAATGGTGGCGTCAAAATTATCCCGCAAAAACTCCTTTTCCCTGATGGCTTCTTCCAGTTGTTTTACTTTCGAAGTAAAGGGATAATCTGCGGCAATTGCCGTAAATCTTCCAACGTCAATACTGGTAGGTGGAGGCGTTACCACTCGTTGATGTAACCACCACCGGCCGACAATGGCCTGGGTTCCCAGGTAATCCGGTGCTTTATCGTCAATGGAAAATTTTCCGGAATAGGCCAGTTCCCAGGGAATATACGGTTCGTCTGTCCAGATCAATATACGGGGTGTCCTCCCTGTGGTTGTGTATACTTTTTTATACACTTCGAAAAATTCAGCGGGGATAAGATCAGCTATCGATTGACCAAGGGTCATCAGTGCATTGCGGGCTATCCTGGATTTGTAATCTTCCTTTTTGAGTTCTCCGCCCAATGCCCTGGCAAAACTCCTAGAATCTGAATAAGTAACCTTTGCATTTTTATCCATTACCGGTTCCGGAGCGACTATGTGCCAGTGCAGTAAATTTTCGGCTTCGTCTTTTTTTATGGTCACCGTAATATCGACCTTCCCTTCCTGGTTAAGGATGCCTTCGAGGCTCAAACTGCAACCTGCTTCTTCAGGGTCTGGTTTCGCTGGTTTTCCTGCTGATTCACCCAATTTGATGTTTCTCCTGGCTGTTCCTACCGGTTGATAATTATAAAAATAGGTGGCTATCAAATTCACTTCTGAAACACCCGGATTTACTTTCCCTTCGAATACGGTTTGTGCATCAGGGTGTAATGCGAGGGGTTTCATCTGATTATTGGTCAGGGTGGCACCAACGGCCACCAGGGAAACCATCACCGGATCAGAAGCAGGTTTGTCAACAACTACTTTTTGAACATCAAGCAAAGTTTCATCCAATTCGCTGCTGAAACCAACATAAACTTTAAATTCCTGACCACTGGTCAATTTTCCCGGATCACTTATACTTGGATAGGCTTCAAAACTGTCATCATCAGCTTCTGCACCTTTGGATTTACCTGGAACTCTGGGGCTTGCCGGAGGATTAAAAAAATCAAAATCATCGTCCCCGTTTTCTTCTATTGCGGATTCCTCCATTTTCTCTTCAGAAGGAATGACGTATCCTACCGGTCGTGCATCTTTCAGAACGACATATGGTTCATCGGGATACAACATATCCACAGCTTCCTCGGGCGCAATGGTTTCATGGGAGCCTCCTTCGTGAAGGTCCAATGCCAAAGTGAGTATGACATCCCCTTTGACTTGTTCAAGTTTTTGGTAAACCCAATTTACGGGAAATAAATAATGGAAGGTATGGTCAGCTTCTTTTCGTTCGATAATAGCGAAACCGGCATTTGATTTTTTAAGCTTTTTGAGTGCTTGCGATGCCGTTAGACTTGCATCCAACAAGATAAAGTCATCAAGTGTGATCTCTTTTACGAGCATAGGCGTTTTGGTTTTCCAAAGAAGTGAACCTGCAATTTACTAAAAAACCAAGGAAAAGGAAAGGGGGGGTAATTGAATGCTGTGAATTATTTCGGAAAGGGTATTTTCTCTTTTCTGAAGCGTTGTCGAAAGAGGTTGATCCGTGAAGTTTCGCCAGGTTCCCGCTGGATGCAGGGATAGCTTTTCAACTAGCCTGATTTTTTACTTTCAGGCAACAAGAAATGAGAAAACCTTAATAGAGCCTGACGTAACTTCGCGGTATTGGTTAATTTCCTTTTACTCCAGAACCGGTGTGACGGAATATCCTTCGCCACGCAACAGGGCAATCACTCCTTCTTTACCACCCAGGTGTCCGGCGCCTACGGCAAAGAAGACTTGTTTTTTACCCATCATGTCACTCATGACCGGTATCCAGTTACGGTTCCGGTCAACCAATAAAACATCCTCGTAACCTTTTACGCCCATATCCTCATCCTTCATCATCTCCTGCATACCCTGAATATCCTGGTTTTTATACATCTCTACCATGACCTGCAATTGATCCATGGCGGTTGTATCTTCTGTAGACTTAATGCCCTGAACCAGCATTTCTGCCTGAATTTTATAGGGTATTTTATCAAATACACTCATCTGATACTCGGCAGTTTCCAAGCCACCAATTTCTTTTTCCTGCTCCTGTGCCAGCGCATAAAGTTCCATTTCATAGGATACTATCTCGCCATCATCTCCCATATCAAAGCTGCCCATGGCTTCGGGATCAAGCATGGTGAGGAACATTGGTTTCATCTTCTCCAGGAAAGACATGGGTAAAGGCAAGGCACTTTCTTTAAAATGATTCTTGACTACCTGGTAATCTTCTTTGGAAAGCAGATCCTGTAGCGTGGTGTCATTTTTCATGAACATTTTCATAACCAGGGGCAACATGGCTGCCATATCAGTCATGTCGTCCATATTTATTTCGAAGGTGATCATAGCAGAATTATCCAGTGCGGATTTGACACTTTCCCTGAGCACATAATCATCCTTTCCGATCATATGTATGGTGCCAAATAGGTAAGAAGGCGTTTCCATATCGTTACCTTCTATTTTCCACAAGAGGGATTTTTCGGAGGGAACATGATCCGTAGCATCCTGAGCTTTCAGACCAAAGGCAAGGGTGATGATGGTTAAAAAGAGCAATACAATTTTCTTCTGCATGTTTAATTTTATTAATTACTGTGTTGAAATTTCTTGATCTGTTTGGGTAAACCAGATAAAACAATAACGTAAAATTGGGAAGTCTGGTTTTTGATTTTAAAAATAGCCTTCTTTTTTTCGGTCTTCCATACTGGTTTCACTGCGTTTATCGTCCGAACGTCCGCCTCTTTCCGTTATATGAGTTACCGAAATTTCTCCGATGATATCCTCAATCGTCTGGGCTTTCGACTCCCACAAACCGGTACAGGTCATATCGCCTATGGTTCTGCAACGCACCCATTTTTCCACGACCTTTTCTGTTGTTTTTTTTAGGACAAAAGGATTCTCTGCCAATAATATTCCATCGCGAAAAAACACTTTTCTTTGATGGGCAAAATACAAAGACGGCAGTGTTATTTTCTCCCGGGCTATATACTGCCACACATCGAGTTCTGTCCAGTTACTGATAGGGAAAACGCGAAAATGCTCCCCATAGTGTTTTCGACTGTTGTAAAGGTTCCACAATTCAGGTCTTTGTTTTTTAGGATCCCACTGCCCAAATTCGTCGCGATGGGAAAAAAAACGTTCCTTGGCCCGGGATTTTTCCTCGTCCCTGCGACCACCACCGATAGCTACATCAAATTTTTCTGTTTCCAGTGTGTCCAACAAAACGGACGTCTGCAAAAAATTCCTGGTGGCATAGGGTCCTTGCTCTTCTGTAACCTGCCCTTTTTTTATGGCTTCTTCTACGGAGGCAACGATAAGTTTCACACCGTAATCTTTTACGATCCGATCTCTGAATTTAATTGTTTCCTCAAAATTGTGTCCCGTATCGATGTGTAAAAAAGGCAACGGAATGTTAGCAGGATAGAATGCTTTTTTGACCAAGTGAGCCAGCAATACAGAGTCCTTCCCTCCTGAAAACAATAATACCGGTTTTTCAAAACGTGCAACTACTTCTCTGAGTACAAAGATGGCCTCAGATTCGAGTTCTGCGAGGTGGTCTAACGAATAGCTCATATCTCAGGAGTGATCAATGGTCTGATAAAATCTAAAATAATAACAAGGGTTTGCTCAATGGTCTGGTTGGTTGTATCCAGAACAAGATTCGGTACTACAGGCGATTCATAGGGAGAATCAATGCCTGTAAAACCTTTAATTTCTCCACGACGGGCTTTTTTGTATAAACCTTTTACGTCTCGTTTTTCACATACTTCCAGCGGTGTGTTGAGGTATATTTCGATAAAATCATTTTCCCCGATAATACTTTTGGCCATTTGCCTTATCTCTCTTGTAGGACTGATAAAGGCGGCAATGGTAATGACGCCGGTATGGAGCAACAATTTGGCTACTTCCGAAATGCGACGGATATTTTCATACCTGTCCTCAAGGCTAAAACCCAGGTTGTTGTTTATGCCACTGCGGATGTTGTCTCCATCCAAAACCTCCGTCAAAAACCCTTCAGAGAATAACTGTTGTTCCAATCCAAGTGCCAGGGTGCTTTTTCCGGAACCCGACAAGCCCGTCAACCAGATGACCTTACTTTGTTGATTCAGTAGTTGTTGCTTTTCCTTTCGGGCAACAAGTTTTTTTAAAACCGGATGAATGTTCTCTTGCATAGATGGTTCTGAATAAAAAAACGAAGTTAACAGGAAATGTAAAAAGCCGTAAAAATGTTCAAAAGAAAAGTTTTGAATGTTGTTTTTGATATAGATAAGGCTGCTGTTCAGTTGATCTTGACCAATATAACCGGACAGGCAGTTCTTTCCCAATCTCGCTATCAAAGATGGCGTGATCACGAAAAAAATTGTAGTTGTTCAATAATGGATTCAACCGATAAATGTATAAACATAAGAAATCCCGAATTTTAGCAACTGCCAAAATTCGGGATTTCTTAATGTTTTATTTATCAAACTATCTAATTACAATCGCTGTTTAATCTCTACAATTTCATAAGCTTCAATCACATCTCCAACCTTGATGTCGTTGTAGTTTTTGATGCTGATACCACATTCCATACCGGATTTGACTTCCTTGGCATCATCTTTAAAGCGTTTGAGTGAAGATAGTTCGCCGACAACCCCTTCTTTGGTCGGGTAGATCACGATACCTTCACGGATAAGTCTTAAGCGGGAGTTTCTGGTAATGGTACCTTCTCTTACGAAGCATCCGGCAATGGTACCCACTCTACTGATCTTAAAGGTTTCTCTGACTTCAACTTGTGCGGTGATTTTTTCTTCTTTGGTAGGCTCGAGCAATCCTTCAATCGCGAGCTTGATCTCTTCAATGGCCTCGTAAATAATGGAGTAAGGTTTGATCTGAACTCCTTCTTTTTCAGCCAGTTGGCGAGCACTGAGAGATGGGCGAACCTGGAAGGCAATGATGATGGCATCAGAAGCGGAAGCCAGCATGACATCGGATTCGATGACCTGACCTACGGCCTTGTGGAGTACATTAACCTTAACCGTTTCAACCGATAATTTGATCAATGAATCGGACAGGGCTTCAATAGATCCATCCACATCCCCTTTGACGATGAGGTTGAGTTCTTTAAAGTTTCCAAGCGCCAGACGACGACCGATTTCATCAAGACTGATACGCTTGGTAGCACGATTGGTCTGTTCTCTCAGGATTTGGGAACGTTTGTTGGCGATCTGGCGTGCGTCGGTTTCGCTTTCCATTACTTTGAATCGCTCACCGGCTTGTGGTGCTCCGCTTAAGCCTAATACCATTACCGGGCTGGAAGGTCCGGCATGTTTGATACGTTTTCCAAATTCATTGTACATGGCCTTGATCTTACCGGAGTGTTCACCGGCAACGACAGCGTCGCCAATTCTGAGAGTACCGTTTTGTACCAACATTTTGGCAACGTACCCTTTTCCTTTATCTAATGAAGCCTCGAGGACTGCTCCTAAAGCTTCTCTTTCCGGGTTGGCTTTCAGTTCCTGAACTTCTGCTTCCAACAGCACTTTCTCCAGCAGCTCATCAATTTTTTCACCGGTCTTGGCAGAAATGTCCTGGGATTGGTATTCACCACCCCAATCTTCGACGAGCAGGTTCATATTGGCAAGCTCTTGCTTGATCCTTTCTGGTTGTGCTCCGGGTTTGTCTATTTTGTTGATCGCAAAGATCATCGGTACACCTGCTGCCTGTGCGTGACTGATCGCCTCTTTTGTCTGAGGCATTATATTGTCGTCTGCAGCGATAATGATGATGGCAATATCGGTTACTTTGGCTCCACGGGCACGCATGGCGGTAAAGGCCTCGTGACCCGGTGTATCGAGGAAGGTGATCTTTTGATCATTGACTTTTACCTCGTAGGCACCAATGTGCTGGGTGATACCCCCGGCTTCGCCTTCTGCTACTTTGGTTTCTCTGATATAATCAAGTAAAGAGGTTTTACCGTGGTCAACGTGACCCATGACGGTCACAATTGGAGCTCTTGGAAGCAAATCTTCAGGATCGTCTTCGACATCAACTTCATCGTCCACCTGTTCCTCGACGCTGATAAACTCAACTTCGCGGTCAAATTCACCGGCAACCAATTCAATGATTTCTGCGTCAAGACGCTGGTTTATGGAAACCATTACGCCAAGATTCATACAGGAGGTGATTACATCCGTAACCTCAATGTCGAGTAAGCTGGCAAGTTCGGAAACTGAAATGAACTCTGTGAGCTGTAATTTCTCATCCACCCCTTCCATTTCTTTCAGCTCTTCGCGTTCACGGTGTTTCTCCCGATGGTCCCTGCGTAATTTCTGTCGTGTTTTTTTAGATCCACCCTGGATACGTGCCAGGGTCGCTTTCAGTTTTTCTTCAATTTCTTTTTTAGAAATTTCCTTGACCTCATCTTTTCGGCCTCTTGAAGTGCCTCTGTTGTCTCTGCTATCTCCTCTGCGACCTCTATCGCCGCCTCTGTTGCTATCACCCGAGGTAACTACCTTTTTCCTTCTGCGGCGACGTTTTTTGGCCTCGCCATCGGCATCCTTGGATTGGTCAGTACTTTTTTTCTGGGTACCTTCCCCGGGTTTTGCTTTAGGGGCTGGTGTTTCTTTTTTCTTTTTCTTAGGCTTTTTGAATTTATCAATATCAATTTTGCCCTGGATTTTCAAGCCTCTCAGTTCAGGAGCGTTTGCCTTCATGAGGGTATCCTCCTTCTCTGGTTTCACCGCTTCCTTTTCAGGTTCCTGGACATCGTTGGAAACTTCAGCCTCGACTTCTTCTTCAGCAGGTGCAGTAACGGGTTCTTTTGTTTCGGGAACTTTGGTTTCTTCAACCTCAGGCACTTCACTGGCGGGTTTTTCAGCAGGAGCTGGTTCTGCCGCTTCAGGCTCTTTTTTAACCTCTTCTTCTTTGATCTCTTCTTTATTTGTTGCAGGAGCAGTCTTCTTGACAGTTTTGTGCTTGTCGAGATCAATCTTGCCTAAAATTTTAGGTTTGGGCAATTCTGGTTTAACCACTTCAGGTTTTTCCTCTTTTTCTTCAGGAACTGCTTCCTGTGCAGGTTCCGTCTCTACAGGTTTCACTTCTTCCTTGGGAGCAGGTGGGGGAGGAGTTTCCTTTTTGAAAAGAGGTTTAGGAGTTTCTTTAGGAGACTCATGAGATTTCGAAGATGTATCGGAGGGAGTTTCTTTTACACCTGGGCGGGTGCCAATAATAAGCTTATCCGCTTTCTCCTTGATAGCAATGGATTTCTGGAATTTATTGGCCAGCACGGTGTACATCTCGTCTGTCACCTTTGCAGTTGGCTTTTCGTCGATCTCAAAGCCCAAACTGTTTAGGTGTTCTACGATAGTATGAATACCTACGTTAAGTTCTTTTGCTACCTTAATTAAACGCTTCATTCAAATTTTTTTCAAAAATGCAATTCGTTTATTAAATAAGCAAAAGCGAATCCTTGCTAAAGAAGTACTTACATGAATTTATTTTTTAGTTAATAATACCATTGTACATCTAGAATATGCTTTTACTTATCAAACGAAGCTACGGAAGGGAGATATTTCCGATCCGTAGCTTAAAATTTCTGCAAATATAAACGGAATACCCGCTAATTGCACAGAAAAACAGGCTATTTATAGCCTATTTTCCTAATTATTCTTCAAACTCTGCCGCTAAAATGCCAATAACATCGTCAATTGTTTCTTCTTCGAGGTCTGTTCGGCGCAGCAGTTCTTCTTTACTCAACTGTAAAACGCTTCTGGCTGTATCGCATCCGATAGCCTTAAACGCTTCAATGACCCAGTTGTCGATTTCATCGCTGAATTCTTCGAGATCGACATCGTCGATTTCAATTTCTTCCTGGGTATTTCTGAATACATCAATTTCGAAACCGGTGAGTTGACTGGCCAGCTTAATATTGGATCCTCCCTTTCCGATGGCCAGGGATATCTGGTCAGGTTCGAGATATACAGCGGCTCTTTTTTCTTCCAGGCTGAGATCGATATTGGATATTTTTGCTGGTGTCAATGCACGTTGAATAAACAGATTAGTATTATTCGTAAAGTTGACGATATCAATATTTTCATTGTTCAATTCGCGAACAATACCATGGATCCTGGATCCTTTCATACCCACACAGGCACCTACGGGGTCAATTCTGTCATCATAAGATTCCACGGCAATTTTGGCTCTTTCGCCAGGGATGCGTACGATCTTCTTAACGGTAATCAAACCATCTTCAATTTCAGGAACTTCCTGTTCCAGCAACTTCTCGAGGAAAGATGTATCTGTTCTGGAAACAATAACTACAGGGTTATTGTTCCGCATTTCAACTTCCTTGATAATTCCACGAACCATGTCGCCTTTTCGAAAATAATCCCCTTTGATCATTTCATTACGAGGCAGGATCAATTCAGTGTCGGTTACATCATCCAGAATGAGGATTTCCCGCTTTAATATCTGGTGTACCTCACAACTTACAATCTCCCCTATTCTTTCGGAATATTGTTTGTAGATTTCGTCTTTCTCCAATTCCATGATTCTGGAAATCAGGGTTTGCCGGGCGGCCATGATGGCGCGACGTCCAAAGTTTTCCAGAAAAAGTTGTTCATAACACTCTTCTCCTATTTCATAGTCTTCATCAATAGATAATGCTTCAGATATAGAAACCTGGGCATTATCATCTGTAACCTCTCCGTCCGGAACAATTTCCCGGACACGCCATAATTCAAGGTCGCCGTTGGTTGTGTTTACGATAACGTCAAAATTTTCATCAGAACCGAATTTTTTACGGATTAAGGTTCTGAAAACATCCTCCAATACGCGTACCATTGTGGGACGGTCTATATTTTTTCCCGATTTAAACTCGGAAAACGTTTCTACGAGGTTCATACTAACTTATTTTGAAAATGATATCTTAACTATTGCTTTTTTAATATTGTCAAAGGGTACTTCGTGTTTCAGAATCACTGTTTTTTTCTTTTTGCCGTCCTTTACCCGGGTCTTTTCCTCGAGGGTTATGCCTTCTTCAGCAACAGCAGTAAGTGTGCCGGAAACGGTCTCCCCGTCCTGTTGTTTTACTTCCAGCTTCCGGCCAATATGCTTAGGGTATTGGCGCTTTAGTTTCAACGGGCGGCCAACACCCGGAGAGGACACTTCCAGAATGTATTTTTCTCCCAGCCACCCTTTTTCGTCTATGTGGTGTTCAAGGTACCGGCTGATCTGTTGGCAGGTGGAAAAGTTCACTCCTTCATCGCTGTCGATAAAAACTTCAATTCTGTTTCCCGGGAGTGATTTTAATTCAATGATAAAGCAGGATGAAAACGCTTCTTCAGTAAATTTTTGCTCCAGTAATTCAGTTAACTTTTTTTCTATCACTGTTTATAGAATTAAAAAGAGGGAACAAAATGTGTTCCCTCTTTTTTATTTTTCCTTTTAATATGCCGCAAAGGTAATGCTTTTTTTTAACCTGTGCAACAACAAGCTGTAATCCTTGACCGTATGGTTCCATTTTTTCCGCTTTAGTGAGGTCGGGACAAAAAGAAAACGTCTGCCTCGCAACAGCAAGACAGACGCATCAAAACAAAACGAAAAACCAACTTTAAACAAGTTCTTATATATCTTGAAGTCTTTAGGACTTATTATTCATTTTAACATAGAACCACACAAACACTCAAATTGTTGCTTCCCGATTGTTAATGATTTCTTAAACCCTTGTTAAAAATTGTCGGGAAGGGACTTTTGAATTCAATCTTCAGGTTCCGGGCGCATTTTTACGGGGATAGTCATGGTTTTTCCTTTACGGTTGACCGTTACATCCAGCACGTCGCCTACTTTCGATAAACCGATGATCTCTGCCAAATCCGGGACATCACGAATGTCCTTTTCATCCACCTTGATAATTACATCTTTAGGATACAGTCCTGCATACTGTGCAGACCCTTTGTCTTCCAGCCTGTCAATGACCACGCCCTGGCTGATATTGATGCCTAATTGTTGGGCAGTTTCACTATCCAGCGGGTAGATATTAACCCCCAAAAATGCACGGCGATAATTACCATATTGAATAATATCGTCAGCAATGCGTTTTACCAGATTGATAGGAATAGCAAAAGAATATCCCTGGAAAACTCCTGTCTGTGAAGCGATGGCTGTGTTGATTCCCAATAATTTTCCATTGGCATCTATCAGGGCACCACCGCTGTTGCCCGGATTTACTGCAGCATCAGTCTGTATGAATGATTCAATGGCATCTCTTTCTTTCAACAAACGAAGACTTCTTCCTTTGGCACTGATGATACCGGCAGTAACGGTAGAGGTCAGGTCAAACGGGTTGCCTACGGCTAAGGTCCATTCTCCAACCCTGGCTTTGTCTGAATCAGCTAGCTCCAGGGTAGGCAGGTTATTGGCTTCAATTTTTATGATTGCCAAATCCGTTTTTTTATTGGTACCAATGACTTTGGCTTTGAATTTCCTGTTGTCGTAAAGGGTGACTTCCAGATCTTCAGCAAATTCCACCACATGGTTATTGGTGACTATATATCCGTCAGTAGTATATATGACTCCGGATCCCGATCCGCTCATTGGCCTGTCTTCTCCAAAGAAAAACCTGAAAGGGTCATCTGAATAATTGTTACTGGCACTCCCCTTTCCGGCTTTTGCAGAAATATGGACGACAACAGGATTGGCCATCTCCGCAGCCTTGGTGAAATCAAAAATATTGGTAGTGGGAACAGGTCTTTGGTTTACATAACTAACCTGTTGAGTGGGCAATACGGTGTCGGTTGCTGAAATTTCAGCTTCATTATCAAACAATGAAACACCGCCTAAAGCAATTAATCCTCCCGCAATCGCGGCTAACAGGAATGAAAGAAATTGTTTCATACGTTTTTGTTTTTGAAATGGTTACCAGGGATGAAAAAGTATTGGATGTCCTTGTCAGACCTGGTATCGGGTGAAAAAAACAGAATAACTAACAAAGTACAGCATAATAACTTTCAAGTCAAGCATCCCGTTTTTTTCAAAACCTACTTTAACTTCATGTTAACAGAAACAGTATTCCCGGCCTTTAGGTTCAATTCTCCTTAATTTCAAAGGCCATTCTTTTTAAAGGCGATATTCCAACTTGCTTACTCCATCGTAAAATCATAGGTGGCCGGGGGGCTTGAAAGAAGATGTCCCACACTTTTTTTGAACGCCAGATGGATTGAATCCTTCTGGTATAGCCTGTAGGAGGTCTCGTCATGAAATGCCATCTGTAACACCACTTCATACTGAGACAAAGCTCTTTGATCCCCCAGGTCTTTAAAAGTCCCGATTTTTAGATCAAAAACGCCTTGAATTTTTCCGAGTGTTTGAATCCCTGTCATCAATTGCTCCAAATCGTCTTTTGTAATATCATCTTTCAAATCCAGATATACCGTGTGGGCTAATTTTGGTTCCGGTTTTTCTAAACTTGCCTCTCTGTTGGCTTTTTCCAGTTCTTGTTGACAAGCTTCCAACTGACCCCGAAGATCCCTTTGCTGGCAGGAAGAAAAAATTAAACAAACGAAGAGAGTAGCTTTAAGGATGTTTTTCATAGAGACTGTAGTTTGAAAGGAATTGTTGAATTTTTTGTCGTTATCAATGGCCCTTGATTGTGCGAAGTACAGATACAGGCCATCATTATGTTTTTTGTGTTATTCGGGATCGCCCAACGCAACCGGATCGCCAATGGTTTTAGTGGTTTTTTTTGACTTTTATTTCATGCATTCGACCTTCGTTTATCGTATTCACAAATTCAAAATCAGGTAAACTGGTAATTTCCCTTTCAGAAGCTGGATGGGTTGAGTAGCAATATCTTAAAGTTGTTGAGATCTTCGAGGTATAACTGAAAAAACATTCGAATTAGATATGACAATTTAAAAACTTTATCTGGGATAGCCAAAAAAAAGTAGATCATTGCCTGGTTTGAAAGCGACCATATGGTTTCTTTTGGCCAGAGAGTACGAGTAAAGGGCGTTGAGCTTCCAATTTGGCAATGCTGATTGCAAAAAAGCCCCAGACTTTTTACTTTTTGTAAAAATTACACTAACTTTGATTTGCCGACAGGATTTTCGAGTACCCAAAGCGATTTAACATCCTAAAACCGGCAATTCCTTTTATTTGTTTAATGTAATAAGTGGAACAACCTAACAATTAAAATCGATAGAACCATGAAGCAGTTTTTCGCTTTTATTTTTTTTGTATTTGTATTTTACATCTTACCAGCTCAAATGGTTTATCTCAATCCAGTCAGCGCCGGGGCAGAAGACGAGGTAACCCTGACTTTTAATGCGACTGAAGGAGAAGGTAACCTGATTGGCGCAGAAAAAGTCTACCTTCATCATGGGGTCGTTCTCAGTGCAGAAGATGGGACAGACTGGAATTACGTTATAGGAAACTGGGGGCAGGATGATGGCGTTGGAGAAATGACGAAAGTCCCGGGAGAAACCGACCTGTGGGAAATAACTTTCGCCCCTACCGTAAGATCTTATTTTGGTGTACCGACGGGGCAAAATATTTTCAGGATTTCGTGCGTATTCAGGACAGCCGACGGGTCTCAAAAGGCCATTCTGACACCAGGGGAATATGGATGGGGGACCGTTGCAGACAATTTGGATATTTACATCGATCTTAATGCAGATAATTACGTCACCATCACCAATCCAACAGACCTGGTTTCGTTTTTGGATTCCGGAGAGTCATTGCCTATTGAAGCATTTGCTTCTGCGGAGGTAAGCATGATGAAGTTGTTTATTGATGACGGGAATGGTTTTGAAGAAAAAGCCAGCGTAACTTCGGGAACGACCATTGCTTATGATTATTTACCTGAAAATACAGCAGTTATTGATATTAAGGTTACAGCGGT
The DNA here is from genome assembly GCA_942492125.1 of uncultured Bacteroidota bacterium. Lineage (GTDB taxonomy): Bacteria > Bacteroidota > Bacteroidia > Chitinophagales > Saprospiraceae > BCD1. The sequence continues at coordinate 135,851 of CALODM010000009.1, read as the reverse complement.
TATCAATGGCAGTGATGTTGAAGTGACAAGTAGTCACTCCGTAGTGGTTATTGAGGAAACTGTTGTCGAGGAATTACCTGAAGGAATGATTCCGGGTATCAATTATCATGAGGAGGACGATACCAGGGTTACTTTGGTATTGGAGGCACCGGGTAAGGGTTTTGTCCATGTTTTTGGAGATTTTACCAATTGGACGGTTCAGGATGGCTATCAAATGAAGCGAACACCTGATGGGGAAATGTTCTGGTTGGAACTATCCGGATTGATCCCAATGAAAGAGTATTCATATGTATACGTTATAGATGGGGAAATTCCCATTGCTGATCCCTATGCTGATAAAATCGTTGATGCCTGGAATGACCCCTGGATTGAACCGTCTGTATATCCCGACATTCCCGAATATAATGCGCCTTATGGTATTTTTATTGCATCTATACTCCAAACCGGGCAGGAACCTTATGAATGGAGTGCCTCAGAAGATGAGTGGCAAAGACCGGACATTGATCATTTGGTGATCTATGAATTGCATGTAAGGGACTTTTTGGGATCACATTACTATCAGGATCTTATCGACACTTTATCTTATCTCAAAAGATTGGGCGTTGATGCCATTGAGCTTATGCCGATCAACGAATTTGAAGGAAATGAAAGTTGGGGATATAACCCTTCCTTCTTTTTTGCGCCGGATAAATATTACGGAACTAAAAATGATCTGAAAGATTTTATAGAAGCAGCACACCAGGAAGGTATGGCCGTTATCCTGGATATCGTTTTAAACCATGCCTTTGGTCAGAATCCTATGGTTCAGATGTATTTCGATTACGATTTATATAAACCGACTCCCGACAACCCGTGGTTCAATGAAAATTATGTTGGTCCTTATCAATGGGGTTTTGATTTTAACCATGAAAGCCCTTACACCCAGGCTTTCGTAGACCGGGTCAATGCCTATTGGTTAGAAGAGTATCACTTTGATGGTTTTCGATTTGACTTTACCAAAGGGTTTACCAATTATGCGCCGGGTGGAAGTATTGATGGTTTTGATCAATCCCGGATCAATATTCTCAAAAGAATGGCGGACGAAATATGGGAAGTGGACCCGGAAGCTTATGTAATCCTGGAGCATTGGGGTCCTGCCAATGAAGAATCTCAGCTGGCGGATTACGGCATGAAAATGTGGCGCAACAGAAGTTATGATTATGTGCCTGCGATGACGGCTGGAACAGGAGGTAGTTTTAGCGGCATGAATGTACAATCTCATGTTTCTTTCTTCGACAGTCACGACGAAAGAAGGCTTGCTGAGCACGCGCTTACTGAGGGACAAAACAACGGTAGTTACGATGTGAAGAATCCACTCATCATGTACGAGCGAGCTAAGATGATAGCAGCATTTACTTTCTTGTTTCCCGGTCCTAAAATGATCTGGCAATTTGATGAACTGGGTTATGATATCGATATCAATTTCAATGGACGTACTGGCAGAAAACCATTGCCATGGGGTCCGGACGGGCTGGGTTATTACGAGGATAGTTTGAGGCAGTATATTTACGATGCTTACGCCGGCATTTTAGATCTCAGAAATCAAATTGGCCCGGAAACGCTGGCTGCTGCCTCGGTGAATCACAAATTCACTTCCAGTACACGCCGCTTAAGTTTTGATACAGAAAATATTGATTTATTGGTTATCGGTAATTTCGGCTTCGATCCGGCGGATATCTCCCCGCAGTTTGCCCAGACAGGTATGTGGTATGATTATTTTTCCGGAGATTCCATTATGGTGGAAGATATATATGAAGTCATCAATCTGAAAGGGGGAGAATGGCATATTTATACTTCCGTAAAACTTTCGGAAGGATTCCCGGGAGTTGTGGAAATATTTGAAGATCCGGTTACGATCACGCCGTCTCCGTTTACCAAAAATGATGAGATCACCATTCGTTTTGAGGCTGCTAAAGCAACTACTAATGGAACAGCTGGTCTTGTAGGCGCAGAAAAGGTCTATATCCATTCAGGAGTATTGATAGATCATCCGGACAGTACCGATTTATCGCATATTGTCGGAAACCTGACTGATGACGGTCTTGGCGAGATGACAGAAGTCGAGGATGACATTTGGGAGATCACCCTCACTCCTGCTGACTATTACAGTATTGCGGCAGACAAGGACATTTACAAACTGGGGATGTATTTCAGGGATGCCACTAATGAAAATCTCGGTATGGGATTCCGGAATGACTGGGTCTATAAAAGCGTAGCTTCGGGCTTGCCATTCATCACCATTGATCCGCCCATGTTTGATGCAACAACAGAGATCACCATTACCTTCAATGCCAAACAAGGTAACAGGGAACTGGTGGGAGAGGAAAAGGTATATATGCACAGTAGCATGGGAACCGTTGATACCGCAAACCCACAGACCACGGCATGGGATAATGCTGTGGGTAATTGGGGGCAGGATGATGGTGTCGGAGAGATGAGTCCTGTAGTGGGCGCTACTGATTTATGGAAGATTACCCTTGTGCCTCAGGCTTATTACGGACTGGGAGCAGGAGAGTTCCCATATTGGCTGGCAGCCGTTTTCAGAAGTGCGGACGGTAATAAAAAAGGAACAGGAACTCCTGGACCTTTGGAAAATGGTTTTATTGCCAGTAACCTCGATTTCTTTATCCAAAACCAGGGAACCAATGCCGTTGGAGAGGTAGAAGAGATCCTGATCGGCAGGGTTTTTCCAAACCCGACCAGTGGATATATTAACCTCAACGAATATTCAGGAGAACTGAATTTTGAGTTATATGATTCCAACGGAAAATTGCTGTTCTCCCGTTTTGTTTCGGACAATAAAGTGATTCAGCTGCCCCCAATGGACAACGGTATTTATTTCTACAGGATAACCTCCGGGGATAAACAATCAGCAGGCAGGTTAGTATTGTACTGAAATCTTTGATAAGCTTTAAATTTTGAAATAATGCTTTTAGGCCGAAATCAGCGTGATTATGCTGATTTCGGCCTTTTTTATTGCTTTTATCATAAATCGCCTCTTGGGGACGTTTAAATAAGAAAAGGGAAACAAAACCGAGGCTTTGCCTTTTATATCCTTATTCAACGAGAATTTCGTATTTTTGGAGGAGTCAGCCACATCATCCTTTCCGCAACCATCATAAATACTTCCGCCGTTTGCTTTTTATTGATGCCTTTGCCCAGGGGCAGGCACAGATCTCTTGAAAAAACTTGTAACTATGAAAAATTTCAAAACTTTATCAATGTTGTTTTTGGCATTTCTGTTGTGTGTTCCATTAATGGGGCAGAAAAAATGCCGGGTAAAAGCTACCAACCTCAAAGGAACCTATGAGGGGAAATGTGAAAACGGGTTGGCTCATGGCAAAGGTATGGCTGTGGGCAAGGATACCTATAATGGCCACTTCAAAAAAGGATATCCTCACGGTAACGGAACCTGCTATTTTGCGGATGGCTCCTTTTATTCAGGTGGATGGAAAAAGGGGATGAAACATGGAGAAGGTAAATATGCTTTCCAGATTGATGGCCGTGATACCGTGACTGTGGGGAAATGGAAAAATGATAAATATGTAGGCCCGATTGTGGTAAAACCTTATCAGATTGGAATGGTCAGAGGGGTGGACCGATATACGGTGCGCAAGATCAAGGACGGAGACCGGGTGCATATTAAAGTTATGCAAAATGGAACGAACAACAACGGCATTCAGGATTTCAGAATATTCGGAGATAAAGGAAACCAGGTTTTTTTGGCTGATGCCTATGGGTATGAAAACATCGAGGATTTTCCCTTTACCTGCAAAATCATGTACTTGACCTACAATAAACTCCGTACAGCTCAATACGAGGTAGTTTTCAATTTTGTAATCAATGAACCGGGGGATTGGGAGATTATTTTGCATAATTAAACCATATTTATATGCTGAAGGCTTGAGGTATGAACTGCAAAATAATAACCCCGCCTGCTGAGGATCAGCAGGCGGGGTTTCTAAATGAAAAAATTAAAGTATTAAGCGTTTCATCACTTTCCAATAGCATAAAGCCATCCATCTCCGGAGCCAATAAAAATGGTTCCGGATTTGGCAATAGAGGCTGTTGCATAAATGGATTCACCATACGCTGGTTTCCAGTCACCCCGACTTTTGCCTTCGACGTTTTTCATATCACCGGCATCCGAGCTTTTACCGAGATACAACTCCCAGGCAAGCGCCTTTTCCATTAAATTGACAGCGTAAAAACCACCGTCGTTCCTGCCCATGTAAAGCATGTCTTTTGTGACAACAGGCGAGGGCCAGTGTGGCCAGGTCTCTACTCCCATAGGCACGCTCCAGGCATAGGTGCCATCATTGGCCTTAAGCGCAATGAGCAGGTTGGAATAAGGGTTGCCATACAATAGGAAATCTTTCCAGACAGCTACCGAACTACGGATGTTGCCGTGTGAAATGCCCGTTTCACTTTTATCAGTGGCTTCCCAGAGTAGTTTTCCGGTATTTTTATCCAATGCCTGAATTGCCGGAAAGTCATAATAGGTATCCCGTATATAAGGAATGATGAGTTTATCACCGGCGACGGTAGGGGTAGCATAGATCTCTGCAGGTTCCCGGGAGTTGTCATAAAAGCTTTTGCGATCGCATTGAGTTTCCCATACTTTTTTCCCGTCCATATCTAGTGCAGCAACAGTTCCGTCTACAAAGGCAGCGAAGATCTTTTTACCATCAGAAGATAACCCGCCACGGACGTTTGAACTGGTTAATTTTGTTTGCCACAATAACTTGCCCGTAGCTGCTTCAACTGCGAGTAAACTACCAGAAGCATCCCCTGCAAATACTTTGCCTGAAATGATGAGTGGCTGGGAATATAAAGGACCTCTCCGGTTGAGTTCCCAGACCTGTTTTCCGCTTGCTGCATTAATGCCCCGGAGATATCCGTCATCTCCGGTAGAAATCACTATACCATCCGAATAAGCTACCCCACAGGCATCATTAGGGGTTTTGTGATGCCAGATGATTTGCCCGGTTTGAGCATTAAGGCAGTAGATGCCGTCTTTACGGTCACTTTTGTTGTGTACCAGCCCGGAACTGCCAACATAAACCATTTTGCCTATAACGATGGAATTGTTCAGGTACCCCTGGATACCGATTTCTGTTTTCCAGAGAATTTTTGGATTTGATATTTCTGGATAATCGGCCACGGAAGTTCGTTCAATATTTTTTTGATAGATGCCCCAGTCAACAGCTTTGCGGTTGCAGCTGAACAGGACTATCGGGATAATAAAGAGCAATAATTTTTTCATCTTGATTAAGAAGTTTTAAGTATTTGTAATTGTTTCCAGGCTCTAATATATTTGTTTATTCGGATACGGTCTTTGTCATGGGGCAAGTCATAATCATTCATAAGCATTTTGGCTATTTTAATCAAACGCATTACAGGAGAAAAAGTATGCTTCCTGATAACTATCGATTTCTTTTTTGGTCCTGATAAAAGTCAGGTTTACGTTATTCAATAACAATTTCATCGGCAAACAACATCGAATCGTATTGGGACCCCGCATGGTGCCATTCAGGTAGTTTCCCGTACCATTCCGCTACCACTTTGATATAGCGGACATTTAATCCGCTCAGGTCTGCTTTAAAAATATATTTGAATGATCCGCCTTCCTTCGGACTGATGGAGTGATCAATGGTTTTGATCAGCCGATAATTTTCAAGGGTGGTGTTTTTGCCGTATATCTGTACATTTTTAGGCAGGATCACCCAGGAATGGGTGTTTTGAAAACAACCCATGGCAAAATTATGGAGGCTTGTTCCTTCTCCCAGGTCTATTTCTATATCAATGTTCTGACCGGAGAATCCCTGCCACCGGCCACTTCTCAAATCTTTCGGATCGCCGAACTTGCCATCCAGTAAAGCCATCTGGCCTCCACCGTCATAACTGGGGTGATAATTACTCGGCACCGCATTTAATCGGGTAAGTTTGCCAATGGCTTTATGAAAAACCAGGCTGTCCATAACCACTGGATAGCTTTTTCCGTCCTGGATCACTCTGGCCGCAATTTTGGCATCACTATTTATATAAAATGGCCCGGTGTATCTTTTTGACTTTGCAGAGACCTCGGTTTTATCGGTCTCATAATAAACAGGTTTACCTTTAAATAGCGGTTCGATGGAAATTTTCCTGCCTTTTTCAGAAAGTTCATGATGGGCTTTGATAAAACAATACCCTTCAAGATCTTCAATTCCCCGAATCAGTTCATCGTATTTCCGCATGTTCACCTCCAGCCACCAGTTTCGGTTTTCTTTGAGCCACAATTGCGCATAGGTTGTTTTAAGTTCGACGCCTTCTTTGGCCAGATTTTCGATAGCTTGTTTCAACCCGGAAGCAGATACGTTTTGCTTTCCGTTTATGAATTCGTGAACATTAATCCTCAGCAGGTTCTTTTTTAGTGTGAATTTTACCTGACGTATAGCGAATAAGAGATTTTCGATGCTTTGCTGGTTTCGGTTTGTTTTTCGGGAAATTATCTCAACTGCTTTTTTTAGATTTTTCAATTGGTTCAACTCCTCCTGGTACTCCCTTTTTTTCGATCCATGGACATATTCAGCATGAATAGGGAAAACAGGCTCAAAAAACCGTTGATTGATGAAAATATTTTTTACGCCCCCCTTACTCAATGAGGCGAGTTCGATCATTTTTTCGGTAAGAGAACCAACTTTTAATCCATAAAATGTCCGGTCAAAAGTTTTGTTGAAAATACGGTATCGCTCTTCCATTTCTTTTTCGGAATCATCTTCCGATAAATCCGGATCAGGAGCATTCCAGCTTACTTCAGCACCCCATGTAAGGCCATGCCAGTTGTTTTGAAACAGGTTGAAGCCATCGTCGTCCCAGGTCGTGTTGAGAACACCAGATGCTTTGTGCTTATACCCGTCGCGAACGAAATTAAAAATATTGATCCTGGCAGTATTCAGGTCCGGATAAACATTGCGCCAGCAACTCACGCCCGGAGCCACCCAGAAGTTGAGTCCGGTATCTGTGATCGGGGTTATCGAGCTATCAAAGTTTTTGGCGGCATGATACCCCCAGGCAATGACCGTAATGTCTTTGGGTAATTCTTTTACAATCTTTGGGTGATTACTGGCAATATCGCCCCACATGAGGATGCTTTTGCCGTAAGGCTTCAAAAGGTCATTCAACCGGTTGATGTGATACAGGTAAACACCGTCTATCCCCAGTTCTTCCACCATCGCTTTTGATTTGCCTTCACCAAGCCCGAAGGTTTCATCGCAGTTAATATTGAAAAACGGACCGTCATAAACCGGGACGATCTCCGAATAAACATCCCGGAGAAAATCGTAGGATTCCTCCATGGCCGGAGAAATGATGTGGTCATTTTCCGCGAGGTGTTTGTAGTCCGGGTGTGAAAGTGTCTCTTCCATATGCCCAAAAGACTGGTAGTTACCTATCAGAGTTACATGGTGTTTACGGGCATAGTCTGTAAGTTCTTTAAGTTCTTCTTTTGTTATGCCGTCTTCCGGAGCGATGCCCGGATGTTTGTCCAGTTTAAAGGTGTGTTCCGTGTATAAGGTGAAATAATTGAGCTTATAGGCCGACATCAGTCGTATTTGTTCTTTTAACATTTCCATGGAAGGAATGGGGCCGCGGCTGATATCGTCCTGCCAGGCGCGTACGGGGAAGTCGGGTTTGTCGTAAATGACCAAACAGGGGATCTTATTATCTGTCGAGTTAGCGGAAATGATTTGCTTCAGTGTTTGAATACCATAAAAAATACCAGTATGGGTAGTAGCAATGATTTTCACATTGCCAGAAGTTACCTGAAGAACATAACCTTCTTTTTCCGGATCAAAATCAGGATCCATACCTTCTTGTTCCAGCAGCGTTTTAAAGGCTGAACGATTCGGTTGTCTCAATAGCTGGATGTTGTTCTTTGCGATTCTGGGAATGGTGCTGAATTCAATATTCAATGATTCTTTAAACCATTTGACAAGGGCCTGGTTTTGATGGTTTGAAGGATAGTTGCTTATCAGGGAAATGTTCTTTTTGATCTCAAAAAACCCTTTTTGCTGTTCTGCTTTTTGAGGCTGGGGAATTAAATTAAGTTGGGCGAAAACAGGAATTTGGAAAAATGCAAAGGACAGGATCAATAGGAGTTTATTGGTATTCATAAGTATTTTTAAGTATGCTCAAAAATCCGGGTTTAATGGTTTAGAGATGGGTTATTTCTTAGTTAAAATTCAACACTTCCAACACCTGCCCTCCTTTGGGCATTTCAGCGAGCAAAGGCATAGCTCTGCCAATTAGGGCTTTTACCTCTGCGGATTTCAAAGAATTATCGTGATCCTCCTTTGAGTCCCAAACTTCAGTTACGATTACAGCATCCTGGTCTTCCTGGTCAAGGCTCACCATATAAAGGCCAAAACCTTTTGCAGTAGAGACAAGCCTGGATGCTTCTAATAAGATGTCCGCAAGATGTCGGGCATTTCCAGCGGTGGCCTTGAGTTTTCCGTGCAGTCCGTATTTGTTCATAATGCAGTATTTTGAGCAGGCGTAATCAAAACGAATAATTCCAGGACATGTAAAAATAAGCAGAATTAACTAAAATTCCGGTGCTCATGGAATTTTACTTTTTGGTATGGGAATCTACAACCAGCTTTCATACCAGTCTTTAAATTCTTCTTTTTTACGCCTGGCAACAGGAAGCTCCGTATCATCTGAAAGCAGGATTGTAGTGCTATTGGAGTAGGATTTGATGAAACTAAAATTGACCAGGTGAGATTTGTGGCATCTGAAGAAGCCTTTGTCTCCAAGCAATTCTTCCAAGTCGCCCAGGGTTTTTGTTGTCAGTTTCTTTTTACTATTGGCAAGATGGATGTAGCTGTAATTGCGTTCGCCTTCCACCCGGATTATATTTTTGAGGACAAGGCGTAATTCGCCTTCCTGCGTTTGCAAAATCAAGGTCTGATCAGCAACTTTTTTGGTGTTCATATTGATCAGCGCCTGTTGGATGTTATCCGGGAAGCGATCTTTTTCGACATTTGATTTATATCTTTTGATGGCTTGCTTCAATTCGCCCAGGTCAATGGGTTTGAGCAGATAGTCCAGGGCATTAAAACGGATGGCCTTGATGGCATAATGGCTGTAAGAGGTAATGAAGATGGTCTGGAAATAGATGTCATTGAGCCTGGCGAGCATTTCAAAACCGGTCATGTCGGCCATCTCGACATCCAGGAAAATGAGATCTGGCTGTTGGGCTTCGATCAGTTCCAGTCCCCTGGCTCCACTGGTAGCTGATCCCACAACTTCCACTTCTGGAAAATACTGACCCAGTTTATCCTTTAGCAGATCCTGAATAAAAGGATCGTCATCAATAATAAGACTTCTGATTTTACTTGAAGACATAGAATGTTTTATTCGAAATTGGTTTCTAAAATCATTTTCACCTCCTTACAAGCTCCATCCAATTGGGCGAGTATATTATTAACGAGCGTTTTTAATTGGTCCAATGGTATGGTTTCATATTCGTATTCCAGGCGTCTGATCGGAGCTGTTACTTCCGGAATACCGAAAAATTCCAGTTGGGGACTCATTTGATGCAAAATCTGTCTTACCACCTTCCTGTCTTCGGCCTGTAAACGCTCCTTTAGGCGTTCTATCCGTTCCGGAATCAACTCCTGAAACTGTCGCAGGTATTTTACCATTCGGATTTCGTCTCCCCTGGAAATGGCAATCAGGTTTTCAGGATTAATATAAGAAGTATTCCAATTTACATCCATGATAAATTAGTTTTTAGGATAAAAATCTTTCCGTCAGACAAGTTAGGAATAAATTTTGATGAACGCCTGATTGTTGATCCAGCGGTCGATCAACCGGTAATTTACCGTTCGATAAACCGCTTGATCAACAGGTATCTCCATACCTATTATCGCTATGACGGCCAGTTTGTTGAAATCTGAAATCAACCAATGTTATGATGCCGGTATGGATAGTTACATCCCCAAACCTTATAAGATAGAAGAACTCATTGGAGGAATATATGGACAAATGTCCAATAGTGTGAATTAGTCTTCCTTTGAAAATACCACTTCTGCCATCACCGGTATGTGATCCGAAATAAAAAGGTTGTTTGTTCGGCGGTCATCGATATGTACGTAGGATAATACCTTGAGTTTATTGGTGAAAATATAATCGATCCTGCGATCCATGATCTGGTCGGAAAAGCCGTTGAAAGTACCGACAGGTCCGTAAAAAGGATGCTCCGCAATAGTTTGAGCATCATCAAGAGCATTGGTTAAAGCCTGAATGGGCCTGCTTTCGGGAACGGCGTTAAAATCTCCCATTACAATGACAGGCAGGTGCTCCTGATTGAGCTGCCGGATTTTTCTATTGATCAGTATGGCTGAATTTGCCCTGGCCACTTCTCCCATATGATCAAAATGAGTATTGAAAACCCAGCATTGCTGTCCGCTTTTTTTTGTGTTGGAATAATCCGTAGGTGCAAATGCGTTCCATGGATGCATCCCAGCCGACGGAGATTTCTTCCGGGGTTTCTGAAAGCCAGAACGTCGAATTTTCCACAACTTTAAAGGAAGTACTGTCATAAAAAATGGCGGAATATTCACCAGCTTTTTTTCCATCATCACGACCTACTCCGATATAAGCATATTCGAGGAGACAACTATCCAGGTACTTCACCTGGTGCTCAAGACCTTCCTGTATGCCAAAAATGTCTGGTTCATAATGATTCAGCAGCAGCACCATCTCAGCCTTTCGTTCCGGCCAGCTGTTCGGCTTGTCCTTTGGATTGTCGTACCGGATGTTAAGGGTCATGAAACTGGCTGTTTGGCTTGACAGACAAATGGCGACAGACAAAAGAATAATTGTAAATATTGTTTTTTGGAAACGCATTGGTATTTTTTTTAGTTAATGGCAATGTTCAAAAATAAGCAGGAATAATGGGTTTTCCATAAGTATTAGCGATCCTTTGAAAATCAATGTTTCAAGATATTTCTCTTTTGATTAGGGGGCAAGGCATTGAATTGCATCTTTAAGGTGAACCTAAAACATAAAGTTATGAGGATCTTAATCCTGCTCGCATTCCTGCTGTTGGCGACCCTGGCGGCTGCGCAAAAAATAGAACATTTTTCCGTTGCCGTTATGAATGAATCTATTGCTTTCCCGTTTACCCGATATACCCCGATACATCCCGGATTAGAGATTGGTGTTACCTTCTGGAGTAAGGAAAAAGAACACTCCAACCATTTTTTTGCTGCCTATGCAGGCGGTTTTTACCATGAAAAAGTCGAAACCGGATTTTATCTGAGAGCGGAGTACCTCTTTGCGTTTAAAATCGCTGGAGGACTTTATGCTGATGTGCCGTTAGGCATTGGTTATTTACATACCATTTATCCATCGGAGTTATACAAACAAAACCCGGAAACGGGCAACTTCGAAGAAGTCTCCCAATTCGGAAGGCCACATGGACTGGTTACCGCCGGGGTTGGTCTTCGTTATGCCGGTCAGTCCCGGATTCAACCATTTATTCGTCAGGAGCTTGCCATAGAAACGCCATTTGCCAATGGCTTTCCGGTCATCCCTCACGCTTTTTTTAAACTTGGTGTTAACCTGAAAATCCAATAAAATGAATAATTTAAAATCTGGTTTTTTTTTTTCGATCCTGCTTTTCACCCTTTCCTGTGAGAAAAACCAAGTTTTTACTGAAACCAAATACGATTGCTCGTTTGATCTTCAGGATTCAGTAGCAGTGCATCCTCAGGCGGGCGTTTATCAAAATATTCTCGACAACAATCAGAAAAACGGTCTCGTAGGGGCAGTGCTGCTTGTCAAGGATAAACATGGCCTTTGGACGGGTGCAGCCGGACAGGCAGATATCGCTTCAGATATTGCTATGCAGCCGTGTAACCGCTTTTTAATTGCCAGTATCAGTAAAGTTTTTACTGCCGCTGCAGTTTACAGATATATTGACCAGGGTGTTTTGTCTCTGGAAGACCCAGTGAACAAATGGCTACCGGCTTCCATCACCGATAAAGTTGCCAATGCCAATGAAGCACAGATCAAACACCTGCTATCTCATACCAGTGGCATCGTTGATTATTACACCACTCAACTGGAGCTGGATCGTATCAATAATGTCCACAATGCATGGACGATGGAAGATGTGCTCAAATATGTTTACGGAAAAAAAGCGGATTTTGAGGTTGGAGAAACTTATGGGTATTGCAATACCAATTATTTACTGCTTTCCATGATCCTTGAAAGTGCTTCCGGCATGAGTTTTCAATCGGTTTATGAACAGGAGGTCTTTATTCCTGCCGGGTTGAACAGTGCTTATTACAGCGAAAGTCAACCCATTCCGGATGATTGTGTCAAAGGATATGCAGACATCTACGGAACCGGTCAATATGCGGAATCCACATTTTTATACCAGGATGAAATTGGCATCGGTGGAGATGGCGGAATAGCCATTAATGCCTACGACTTGTCTGTTTTCTTAGAGAAACTTATGAAAGGCGATTTGATTTCTGAGTCTTCTTTGGATGCAATGACGAACTGGTTTGATATCCCTGAATTCTGGCATTGGTTCCCGTATGGACAAACCGAAAATGGCTATGGTTTTGAGAAGTTTAATACAGCCTACGGATATGCCGTAGGTCATACTGGAGGTATGGATGGATTCAGTACCTATGGGTTTTATTTTCCGGAGGAGGATATGACGTATGTTTTATTCATCAATTCCGTTGGCGATAATGAAACTGAAGCGGATATCTTTGAGCAGACGTTGGAGGTGATGTTTGAGGAGTAAAGGAAACTCTGGCTATGAACAAATCTAAAATCATCAATCGTTAATCGATATTCATTATTCAAAATGACGAATAACTATTGATGAATGATGGTGTTTCAGGCCATTCTACCCTGCTGTCGGGGTCAAATTTGGCTGGCAGAAAATTTCCGAAAAGAACGAACATCCAGTCAAATTTGGGGGTGGAGACGAAGGAATAATAACAATTTCCATTTCCAAATAATCACTCAAAAGCCCACACCGGCGTATCCAGCAACGCCCCGTTTTGGTGATCTATGGCTGCCTGGGTGTTGTCGGCATTGTACAGTCTTTCCGCTTCAGGATACAGGAATCGAACCGGGATGCTCCCCGTAAGGCTGAATTCCCAGGGACCGGCATATTCGTATGGAATTAATTCCGGTAAATTCAACCTCCTGAAATTATCCCAAACCTGTTGAAAACCATACCCGTAGTAAGCTACATAGGCTTCTTGTATAAGGTGTGTGAGAATCTCCTCTTCGCCTGAAAAGGAGGAGAGGTCAGCGTGTAATTCTATGAAATCCTGGTAAGGTGTCGTAGACATTTCCATCTGATTGAACGAAATTGCTAATGCTGTTTTCAAGGCAGCAGATATTTCGGTTGTCGTTCCGCCGGAGCGAAGGAGGGCTTCCGCTTCCATAAATTTTAATTCTGTCATAGAAATGATCGGTATCCTGGCATCGCTTCGGGTCCAGTAGCATTTTTCAGGATCGGCACTTGAATAGGGGTACCAGTCTATACCCGAATCCGGAACTGCAATCTTATCAAAACGGGGGTCTCCTCGTTCTATCATCAGGTCGATGAAATATTCGTGTAATTTCATGGTTCCCGGGCGTTCAACGGAAAATTTATAGAACGGATTGTCTGCGTCAGCCTGTTGACCCCAGTCAAAAACAGCCTGTTCCTCCATACCGACAAAGGTTTTGTTTTGCACGATATCCAGAATTTCTTCAAAATGCTCCGGATGCCTTTTGGAGGTATGTAAAAGGAACCTGGCCTTGAGGGCATACGCCATTTTCTTCCAAAGCTGCATGTTGCCGTTGTAGATGAGATCATCCGGGCCCGGAAGTAAAGAATCTTCCAGGTCAATTAAACGAATAGCTTCATCCAATAAAAGCTGAACTTCCGTGTAAACGAACTCCTGGGTATCATACGTGGGGAACAAAAATGCGTTTCCTAAGGAAGCTTCCCTGTAAGGGATGTCCCCAAATTGGGACGTTAAAGTGCCAAATTCATGAGCTAACAGGATCTTGGCAATAGCCTCGTAGTTTAAGGTACCTTCTTTTTGTGCATGGGCCTCAAGAGTTTTTGCCTGTATAATGCTTCCGGAATAAAACCCCCAATTCCAGTATGAATCAAATATGGAAGGGTAAAGTCTGTAGGCTCCGGGATTGTTACTTGCCTTAATGTGCCCATCGAATACCTGGGTGAAGATAGCTGTAAACCTGGGAATCGTTCCTGACTGGTTTTTCGCCAATTGGGTGAGTGCTCCGGGTAGTAGTTCCTCTATAGTAACCTCTGTAATTTCATTCGCAGGCTCGTTGGTAGCTTCAAAGTTACATGAAAAGACCAGCAAAAAAGCAGCGGAAAGTATAAAGCCTGGAAAGTAAATATTTTTGAAATACATAGTATTGCTTTTTAAAATTCGAGTTTGACAGTAGCACCATAGGATTTCGCTCCAGGGAGGTTGAAATAATCAATTCCAAATCCATTGCTGGTGCCGGTCAGGTTGGTTTCAGGGTCTATCCCGGGATAATCGGTTTTGAGCCATAAGTTGTTGGCAAAGATACTTAGAGATAAATTGCTTATGGGAATCTTTTCCGGTAGCATAGAACCAAAATCGTATTGGATGGCTAACCTTCTCAGCCTGATCCAACTGGTATCAAAAATACTCATTTCACTAAAACCAAATCCATAACGGACCCTGTAGTAACTGCCCATACCCTCCTCGGGGTCTGCAATACCCACCATAATATTGTTGGGGCTTCCATCCTCCATCACCCCATCGAAGACCTTGAAATTGTTACGTTCAGCAGCGGATTGTTGGCTTACGCCAAAATGGTCCATTATCCCGCAGGTTCCACACCACATATCCCCGCCTTGCCTAAGGTCCAGGAGCGCACTGACAGACAGGTTTTTGGCAATTTTTAAATGAGTGCCTATACCCATGACCCAGTCGGGGTTGGGATCTCCCAGGACTTTTTTGTCAGGAGCTATCTGCGGCCACCCTTCGTCGTCAATGATCAATTGACCAGATTCGTTCCGCAGGAATGCATCTCCCCAGATTGCTCCATAAGGTTGTCCCTCAATTACTCTGGAAGATGTTGATGTAAAACCGGCTAATTGGATATCCTGGGATAATTCGGGTACTTTTTCCACCAGATTTTCATTACGGGTGAAATTAACCGAAAGCTGCCAGGCAAAATTTCTTTGTTTAAAAACTTCAATCTTGAGGTCCAGTTCAACCCCCGTATTACTGATTTCCACGCCATTTTCAGCGATCATGTCAAAACCACTGGAAGCAGGCAGGTTCCAGTAGGAGATCACATCTTTGGTGTAGGCGCGGTACCAGGTGAAATTGACCAAAAAGCGATTGTTCCAAAGCCCCAGGTCCATCCCCGTTTCGAAGGAGGTCGTCGTTTCGGGCTTTAAATGATCATTTCCCAAAAAATCGGATAGTTCATAACCAGCCGTTTCGTCAATGGTGATGTATGGATCTCCGCTGATGATTGCCGGTGTGAAATAGTTTTGGGTCAGGTGAGGCGGGGCATCATTGGCTACGCTGCCGAATCCCATGTTGAGTTTTAATAAGCTCAGAAAATCACGAGGTTGATCCTTTTGCGGTGATTTCAGTATATAACCTGCTCTGGCACTGTAGGAAAAAAAACTCCGTGTTTGCACAGGTAAGGCAGAAGACCAGTCGTTTCTGGCGGAAACACTCACTAGCAGCCTGTTTTTAAAATTTAGATTTACCATCGAGAAAACGCCTGCAATTTTACGATTGATGTCTGTTCCTTCGCCAATTTGGGTTTGGGTGTTGGATAAAACCAGACCACTTGAGGAGAGTAGCGGAAACCCAATCGTCGTCGAGTCCCTGAATTGTGACTGAAAGTAGTTGAATCCTGTTTGGGAGGTTAATAAAAGGTTTGGGGTGATTTGTTTATTGATATGGGCGATCACATCACTGTGGATACCCGAATAATTGATATCGGAGACCTGAACCTCTCCGGCGCTTCGACCGGGATTTACATCGAAACCACTGTGACGGTCATCCGTATAGTTGTCGATGCCGAAACGGCTTGAAAAGGACAACCAGTCGGAAACTTCATAATTCACGGACAAATTACCGATCATACGCAAGACTTCATCCTCAAAAGGATTTTTGTTCACGGACCAATAGGGATTGTCATAAATACCTGCCCGATAGGATCTTTGCGAACCGTCTTCCAATATATAGGTGGTCGGGTCGTTGACGGCATCCCACCCGGTTTTTCCATTACCATTATCGAACGTAGGGGTTGTTCTCAAAACGCCGAGCATTACTCCCTGAATATTTGCTCCTTTTTGAATTCGGTAAGCCTGAGAGTTGCTCACATGTCCCGAGAAACCGAGGTTCAGTCGTTTGTGTAACCGCAGATTGATATTTCCCGCAATATTGTTTCTGGTGAATTTGGCTTTGGGAACAAAACCACCGGAGGATGCCCTGCCTACTGAAAAATAGTAATAAACCTTCTCTGTTGCCCCCGTAACAGATCCGTTGATTTGATGAGTAAGCCCGTCAACGAAAAAAGTGTAGGGGTCGTAAGCTACGGCAGGTTTGCCATTATTCCCGTTAAATATCAATCTTCCGTTTTGATCATATTCGTAATCGGGATCTCTGTCAAATGCCAATTCCGAAATTTCAGGCCCCCAACTAAATCCTTCTCCCGTTTCCGGACCTCGCCAGGTGGGGATACCGTTAACTGGCCTGCCCTGGGCATATTGAGATTGTCGCTCAGGCAGTTTATTGAATCTTTCGGAAAAAATACTTGTACGGATAGCCCCGGAAAAAGGTCTTTCATTTCCCGATTTGGTTTTGAGTTCAATGACGCCGTTTCCGCCTCTTAGTCCGTACAGAACCGTTGCCGCCGGCCCTTTAAGTATTTTGACGGACGCAATATCGTCAGGGTTGAGATCGATCAATCGGTTGGAGATATCCACACTGCTGGTACCTGCCCCCCACTCCATGTTAGTAACAGGTTGTCCGTCCAGGATTATCAACGGGTTGCCGTCATTTAAAACAGAGCTATTACCACGAATACGAACGCCAACAGAGGCTCCGGGAGAGCCTGAAGAGCTCCTGACCTGAACTCCGCTGAATTCATTATTCAATAAGGCTGAAAAATGGAGATGACCTTGAGATGTTGTTTCGGTATAAGACTTATAGTGTCCAAAAGATAGTATGCCCGTTTCGTCCAAATCAAACGCTCCGGATATTTCAGATGGAATTGGTGGAATACTCGTACTGTCAGGATTTACATTTTGTGCGTATAAGCCTGAGAAAATTGAGAAAACAAACAAGAGGATAGCCGTTATCCGTGCTTTTTTTTTCATACTAATCCAATTTCAATAGGGTATTTGTAGCAGGTTTTGCGGGATAATGTAAATTAACTCATAATGTTCACCTATGCAATTTCCGCCACATTAAATACCTCCAACCCAATATTCTGAAAAAAAATAAAAAAATATTTCGCCCCGCAAGCCTGATTTTAATCGTTCATTTCAAATTTACGTATCAGTTCTGTATGTTACGTTTTTTGTAAAATTCAACAAATTTCGTATATTTGTTTGTAAACAGTAAAATTTGGACCAGCATAAAAATAATACGAAGTACAAGGATATCATCAAAACAGCCCATGATCTGTTTTGGAAGCACGGAATCAAAAGAGTGACCATACAGGAAGTGTGTCGGGAGGCGCAAGTGAGTAAGATGACTTTCTATCGTTTTTTTGAGAATAAAGTGGATCTGGCCAAAAGGGTATTGCAGGATATGTTTGATGAAAGCCTGGAGAAATACAGGACCCTTATGGCGGAAGATATTTCTTTTGAAGAAAAAGTTAAGCGCCAGATTTTGGCCAAATTCGAAGGGACCAAAGAGATCAGTGCGGAGCTTGTCAAAGATATTTATACGGATAAAAAACTGGGATTATTTGAATATTGGGAAGAACGACGAAAGCAGATGTTAGCAATAGTGATGAATGACTACCGCGAAGCCCAAAAGCAAGGGTGGATCAGAAAAGATATGAACCTTGATTTTATCATATATTTTAACGGTAAGGTAGGCGAATGGATTTATGATCCGGTCCTCAAGTCGATGTATGAAACCGATCAGGACGCTATTATGGATATCACCAAAGTGTTTTTCTACGGGATATTCCCGAGAAGTGAAAAAGAAAATGAGTAGAAAATCGATTATATGGTTGTTCTTTTGTTTTTTCCTTGTCGGGCAAATGACCGCCCAGGAGACCCGGGAGACAGGTGATTCCCTGATGTTTAAAGGACAAGTATCCGTTTTTGAACTCTTCAATCCAAATGCCACCCTTCCGCTTTGGACGGGAGCCAGATATATTCCGCAATTAAACTATGAAATAAATCTTCCCGAACAGAAAAAGATCGACTTTGAGGCTTCGGCCAACATTTATGGAACGCTGGCTTTCAATCCTTTTGACACGATAAACATAGATGGAGATATACAGCCCTACCGGATTTGGGGGCGCTATTCTACGCCACAGTTTGAGTTGCGGGCCGGGTTGCAGAAGATCAATTTTGGCTCAGCATCACTGCTCAGGCCATTGATGTGGTTTGATCAAAGGGATCCACGTGATCCGTTGCAACTGACCAATGGTGTTTACGGGATTTTGGGAAGGTACTACTTCTTAAATAATGCGAATGTATGGTTTTGGGGACTCTATGGGAACGATAACCTCAAAGGCTGGGAACTGGTGCCTTCTCACGGAAAGGTACCTGAATTCGGTGGTCGCTTCCAGACGCCTGTTCCTCGCGGTGAAGCCGCCATTACCTTTCATCACCGTACTGCCGATAGCCGCTCTTTTTATCTGCAGGAGTTCCAGTACGAAAAAGTGGCGGAGAATAAAATTGGCCTGGATGCCAAATTTGATCTGGAGGTTGGATGTTGGTTTGAGGCAACCTGGATCAATAAAAGTGAACCAATGGGTATGTTCACCAACCAGGAGATCATCAACCTGGGGGTAGACTATACCTTCGGCCTCGGCAATGGACTGAATGTAATCGTCGAGCAACTGGTAGCCGGTTTCGGAGAGCAGCCTTTTGAATTTGAAGAAACGGCAACTTTCACCCTATTGAATTTGAACTACCCGTTAGGGTTTTTTGACAACATCAATGCCATCGTCTATTTCGATTGGGCGAATAAACAGGCCTACAATTTTTTGACCTGGCAAAAACAGTTTAATAATTTCTCCTTGTACGTGATGGGTTTTGTAAATCCGAAAACCTACAATATTCCTACACAGACGTTCATCGGAGAGAATTTATTCGCCGGAAGCGGCTTGCAGGTGATGGTGGTGTATAATCATTGAATTAATTACGAATTACGAATGTGTAATTACGAATTGAGGAGGAGAGAAAGAAATTAACCGCAAGGTACGCGAGGATTCGCCAGGGTCGCAAAATAAGAAATGATAACTCAGGGTTTTGCCTTTGAATAGGCTGAGAGCCAGAAAGGCGAAACCTTGTCGAAGAGAGAATAAGTTTTGAATACAATATAAACCAATTTAAAATGGAAAATTCTTCAATTATTAAAATTGAGAAACTTACCAAATCCTTTCCCATTGGGAAGTCGGTCTTTACAGCCTTGAAGGAGGTAGACCTGAATATCAATGAAGGGGAATTTTGCGGATTGATCGGACCCAGTGGATCCGGGAAAACGACTCTACTCAACATCGTTGGGTCGCTTGATGTGCCTACCTCGGGCGTGGCTACCGTTTTGGGACACTCTATCGGTGAACTGACCCCAAAACAGGCAGCTAAATTGCGAAAACAGAGCCTTGGATTTATTTTCCAAAGCTATAATTTGCTGGCGGTACATACAGTTTTTGAAAATGTGGAATTCCCGTTACTCTTATTAGACTATTCCTCATCAGAGCGCAAAAAAATGGTGATGGATGCCCTGGATTGGGTCGGATTGACAGACAAGGTGAACTCTCGTCCGCCACAACTTTCCGGAGGGGAAAGTCAGCGGGTAGCGATTGCCAGAGCCATGGTGAAAAAACCATCACTGGTGCTGGCCGATGAACCTACTGCCAATCTCGATGCTGCCAACTCGCATCATATTTTGCAAACGATGGAAACGCTGAATCAGGAATTAAAAACCACTTTCCTGTTTGCGACGCATGACGAGAAGGTAATCAGTTACCTCCGCAGAAAAATATACCTGTTGGATGGTAGGATTGATAAAGATGAGATTGTAGTACCTACCGGGGGTAGAACTGAGACAGGTGAAGCACGTGAGATTTTAGCGAAAGCAATAGTCCGGTTAAAAAACGGGATTGTTTATAAGCAATGATTAAACAATTCCAAAATTAGAATTTTTGACAAAAAACAGGTTAAAATGTTATTAGCATTAAAACTGGCATACAGGAACTTAGTTGGCGCCGGTCTCAGAACCTGGTTGAATGTGATCGTATTGTCCTTTTCATTCGTGGTGATCATCTGGATGAAGGGACTCATGGTGGGATGGGACCACCAGGCCAAAACAGATACCCGCAATTGGGAAATTGCCGGAGGTCAGTACTGGCACGAAAATTACGATCCGTTTGATCCTTTCACCTTAAATGAAAGCCGTGCATCTGTTCCTCCAGCCATTCAAAAGGAAATAGACCAGGGCGATGCCATGGCGGTTCTGGTTGTTCAGGGTACCATTTATCCGGAAGGCAGGATGCAGTCGATTTTGATAAAAGGAATAGATCCCCAACAGACCTTACTGCATTTGCCAACCCAAAAGCTGGATACGACAATTAATGCCATTCCGGCTATCATTGGTTCTCATATGGCAAAGGTCAATAAACTCAACATCGGGGATTACGTGACTATTCAGTGGCGGGATGCCAATGGCACTTTTGATGCCTCAGAAATTTATATCACGGAAATTTTCAGCACTAATGTGCCAACTGTTGATGGAGGACAGGTATGGATCGATCTTGAAAAATTGCAATCCATGATGCTGACCCCCGGAGAGGCCACCATAATTACTTTCCGGGATCCCGAAGTGGAAAGAGCTGAAATGGAGGGCTGGACTTTAAAAACGCAAAAAGCACTGACGGCTAATATTGATGAGATCATCAAGACAAAAACTGTTGGGCAATCCATTTTTTATTTTATTCTATTGTTACTGGCCATGTTGGCGATTTTTGATACCCAGATCCTTTCTATTTTCCGCCGACAGCGGGAAATAGGAACCATTGTCGCACTGGGTTTTACAAAAAGACAAGTCGTTTGGCTGTTTACTACAGAAGGGGCCATGCATTCTATTTTGGCAGCGGTCGTTGCTGCTATATACGGCATACCGTTTTTATGGTGGCAGGCCAAAACAGGATGGACAATGCCTGTGGAAACCAGTGACTATGGAATGGCTATCGCTCAGACGCTTTATCCGAAATACACACTCGGACTGATCCTCGGAACTACACTGATCGTGGTCATTACAACGACCATCGTCAGTTACTGGCCATCGAAGAAAATAGCAAAAATGAATCCAACTCAAGCAATAAAGGGTAAAATACAATGATACGATTCTTATTAAAAGGACTATTTCGCGACAGGAGCAGAAGTCTGCTTCCTATACTGGTGGTGGCAACAGGAGTCATGTTGACCGTATTGATGCATGCCTATGTTACAGGGGTGATGGGCGATACGATAGAGATGAACGCCAGATTTACAACCGGACATGTGAAAATCATGTCCAAGGCCTATGCCGAAAATTCAGACCTGCGACCTAATGACCTGGCCTTGATGGAGGTAGCTTCCTTACTGGAAGAAATGAGAAGTACCCATCCTGATATTGAATGGGCAGAGCGAATTCAATTTGGAGGACTGGTCGATGCCCCTGATGAAAACGGAGAAACACGTGCTCAGGGACCGGCTATGGGTATGGGACTGGATTTAATGTCCCCAAACGGTAAGGAGGACGAGCGACTTAATTTATCGGAATCCCTTGTACGCGGAAATATGCCGGCCAATCCCGGAGAAGTATTGCTCAGTGAAGAGTTTTCTCAGAAACTCAAGGTAAACCCTGGTGATAATGTGACACTGATAGGTTCCTCCATGCACGGGAGTATGATTATGTACAACTTCGTCGTTTCAGGAACCTTGAGGTTTGGTACTGATTTTCTCGATCGCGGTACACTGGTAGCCGACATTCAAGATGTTCGCCAGGCACTCGATATGGAAGATGCTGCGGGAGAATTAACCGGATATTTTAAGTCTGGTTATTATGACCAGGCCTTGGCAGATGAGATCAAATCATCGTTCAATAAAAAATACAACGACCCCGAAGATGAGTATGCCCCACAGATGGTAACCCTCAGGGAGCAGGACAGTATGGCTACCTATGTGGATTTGGCTCAGAGTATGGGGGTGATCATCACCTTCATATTTATGTTCGCCATGTCCCTGGTTTTATGGAATGCCGGTTTGCTCGGAGGGATCAGAAGGTATGGAGAAATTGGATTGAGGCTTGCTATCGGAGAGGAAAAACGTCATGTCTACTGGTCGATGATACTGGAATCTGTAATGATTGGTATTGCGGGTTCCATTCTGGGAACAGCCATTGGGCTTATTTTTCGCCTGGCTCATTCAGACCTACGGTATTGATATTGGTTCTATGACGCAAAGGCTCTTCTGTAATGATGCCTTCCGTAATCAGGGCGCATATTACTCCCGTTGATTTTTATCTCGGATTTATCCCGGGTGTAATTTCAACGGTCATTGGTACAGGACTTGCCGGCATTGGGATATATAAACGGAAAACGGCTCAGTTATTCAAGGAACTGGAGGTGTAGTTTGGAGTATCAGGTTCAAGGTTTTGCCTTTGTTCGGCCAATCGGGTAGGAAAGGCGAAACCTTGTCGAAGGGGCAATTTTGAAAATTAAGGCCAAGTGAAATGGATTAACAAAATTTAACTTGGTTTTAATAGAATTTACCTAAACCCTGGCACGAAATTTACGTCAAATAATAAAATTGAATGCATAAAAATATTATCATGAAAACTTTTTTTGTTGCCCTTTTTTCTGCTTTTGCTTTCCTGGCGTCAGGGCAGCCCAGTGCGGATAAAATTTTGGAAATGGTAGACGAAAACATGTCTTCCGAAAACAGAATTTTTGAATCTACGATGACCATCAATGGCAAGCGTAGCAGCCGGACGATTTCTTCAATATCTTATTCCGTTGGTGACCAGCAATCCTTTACAGAATATTTATCCCCTGCACGGGAGCAGGGAACAAAAATGTTAAAACTGGAAGATAAGCTTTGGATATACTCTCCTTCAACGGATCGCATTATCCAGATTTCCGGGCATATGTTACGGCAGTCCGTAATGGGCTCTGACTTGTCTTATGAAGATATGATGGACGATCGGAAATTGACGGAGACCTACGATGCCAGGGTCCTTGGGAAAGAAGAAGTCGATGGTCGCCCGACGTGGGTACTTGAGCTGAATGCCAAGGTAGAGGATGTCGCGTATGCTTCCCGTAAGGTCTGGATTGACAGTGAAAGGCTGGTGCCTTTGAAAGAAGAACTGTTTGCGAAAAGTGGTCAATTGCTGAAAAGGTCCACTTTGACCGATGTTGAAAAAATTGAGGGACGCTGGTTCCCGAAAACCATTACTTATAAGAATATGCTCAAAAGTGGTGATGGCACTGTATTTAAAATGACCAGCATCAAATTTGATCAGGATATTCCGGAATATATCTTTTCGAAGGCAGCCTTAAAACAGTGATTTTGGCAGTCAAAATATCAGGAACCCCGGAAATGATTTGGGCTTTGTATAAAACCAGCTTTTTTATCGCTTCCGGGCTTCTTTTTTACATAATATTGAACCCTTTTTAACAAGTTTATTTGTAAATTGACCGTCTTGTTTTGAACTTGAAAATTCGCTAACATGGATAATAAAAAAAGCCTCACTGAAGACAAATTGATTGAATTCGTTTCCTGGGAATTGGACGTGCCTTCGGACGAAATTTTTCCATCAAGTAGCCTGGCAAGCGACCTGAACCTGGACGACCAGGATAAAATGTTACTCATCGCCGAACTGGAAAACAGGATGGATGTTTACCTGACACCTGAAGAAGCTGAAAAAGCGGAGACCATCCAGGATTTAAGGCAGTTTTTTCATGCGCATATTGTGTAAAACCTCAAGGTTGCGCCATGAAGGTGCCATCATCCTTTAGCCAATCCCCTTTGGATAGACCAATTTACATCCGAAATTTTTATAATATAAAAACCATTCGGTAAAGCACTAATATTAATGTCATTCGAGTCACTGTTCAATTCTTTTGAAAGAACACACTGACCTGCAGAATTGAATATTTGTATTTCGAAATGCTGTTTAGTTGGAAAACGGATAGATACAATGTTGGTTGCGGGGTTTGGAAAAACCTGAATGTTTTGGGCGTTGAAATCTTCATTTGTTGAAGTCGCTTGGAAATCCGCAACACACCTAACAGAATAGCCATTTACATTGTTACGAAGCGTACGGTGTATTTGCTCATAGTCATAAGCTAAAATTCGGATATATCCACCATCTAACCCATCGGGGGTACTGGTCCACCAATCACCAGCGGTGCCTTCGCTTCCAAAACCCCCGCCCTGGGAAGATCGTACCCCGCCTGGAAGGGCTGTGAAACCAACAATGTCGGTTCCCATGATTTGGTTCGGAAACCAATGTTCGAACCCAAGCTCTTTTAAATATATTCCTATCACAGACCCTGTCCAACCCAAAAGAGTAGTGTCAACAGTTGGATCAAGATAAATTTCTAAAATATTCCAATCTGAATCGCTTGCCACATGCCAGCCAGTAGGACATAATTTACGGCTGTCAACAGCTGCATAACCATTGTATAAAGCACCATAAACCGGAGCAAATGATACAGAATCATTGGCGTAAAAACACATAGCTCCTGTTGTCAATTCGCTCCATGCTGCATTACTGGTAACATTTGGAATTGGATCTCCATTGCGATAATGAGTTACTTTTAGGTTTTCACCCATCCAAATCTGTGTTCCAACAATAACCGTATCATAAACATTGCCATCAATGTCCGTAACTGCCTGAGCTTGCATGTTTAATGTTATTGAAAAAAAACAGAGAAAGAATAATAAAGTGTATTTCATGATATTATTTATTGGAGTTGAAAATAAGCGTTTTATGCTTTCTGCCTGGATCTATATTCGGCTTAGGTCTCACTTTAAAGCAGCAGCGTAGTTGCCATTCGGATATTCAATAATATCATTTAGCAATTTACGCACAATTAGCTTCAGATACAACAGACATTGTCCTCACTTTTCTTCCTGAGGAAAAAGGTATCTTCATCCTAAATTGTTTTAAATTTAATGAACATAAACTTTTTTGACAACTCAAGATGGACCTTGGACCTTGGAGGTACTCCCAGGACAAAATGTTACTCACCCCTGAATTGGCAAACAGAATGAATATTTCCTTTAAACAAGAAGAAGCTGAAAAAGAAACTGAGTTATTATTTTCTATTTTCGTGCCGTGCCCTTCGCAATCTCTTCGGTCCATACCAAAGCCAGAATCCCGTCACCGTGAAAAGCAACAGCGCTCCACCGATCAGTGAAGTGTATAATAGTTTGATAAGGTTATTATTGGTTTGAAAGTAGTCATCCAACACAGATCCGTCATGGATATTTTCGATAAGATCAGACCGTCGCTTTCCAATATTGAGCACTTTGCCGGTAGCGCCGTCCAGTTGAATTTCCCAGTGATGATCTTCGAAAATAAATTTGACGGAACCTTTGGGTTTTCTGATATCAATCCGATCCAAATCAGAAGACAAATCAGAAGACACCGAATCCTTTAAAATTGCCTGGGCAATGACATGCAGGCTGTCGATGGGGAGCCATTTTTTGAGTTCTGTTGTAGTCCCCGTTTTAGTATCAGGGAGCAACCATTCTCCGCTGTTTTTTTTCCAGCCCAGCAAAATGCCGGTTATGGAAACAACAAAGAAAAATACGAATAAAAATGCTCCTGTCAGGCGATGGACCTTCCGGAATATGCGTAATATTTTTGCCTGGTTTTGTCTGTCTGTTTTTGTTGTCAAATTTGGGCTTTTTTAGCTGTTTTTAATAGGTAACTTCTGCTCTGAAATTAACCGTGTTATTGGCAGGGGAGTAAAGTTCAAATCCATGAATGTTCCCATCTTCAAAACGATGCAAAACGAGCTGATCGCCGAAGACCACTTCTTTTAAAAAATTCACCGTCATTTTTTTGGGCGTGTTCTCCCGCATGAACTCAATGTCGTAGGTGTCGAAAAGAAAGTCCAGGTAACGGACCGTGGTGAGATGTAAATTAACATCAATATCGTTGTAACGGACCTTATAGGAGGTTGAAAGGTTGGGAGTTCCTTCAATTTTTAAAGCAGGAATATCAGATTCAATAGCATGTTTGCCGGCCAATTGGTGCAGATAAGGCTGGTCTTTGTACAAAACTTTGGGGCGTTTGGATTTTACATCAAAAATGAGCCATGCTGAGGTGATGGCAGCAAACTTTTCTTCGCCATGGTACATCTCCGCATCCCGGAGATAAAACAATCTGTTCATGCCTTTGGGCCAGGTCTTTATTTTGATCTCTCCCGGCCATTTGGGTAAACGGTAAATGTCTAAAGTAAACCTTGAAAGTACCCATCCCAGGCCTTGTTCTTTAAGGTGTTGATACCCTACTCCCAATGCTTCTGCATGTTGCCAGGCTGCCTGGATGTAATCATTGATCAGGGCGCTTAGCCTTAGTTCTGATTTGAAATCGGCGTGCCGGGAGGAAATGGGAAATTTTTTTTCAAGTATAGAATTTTGCTCGTTCATAAAGTTTTACAGGTTTTTGCTATGGGTTCAGTCTTCACTTCGTTTTGCTTTCAATAACTCTTCGGCAGCCTTTTTGGCTTCCGGAATCATCATTTTATTACTCAAAATGTCCTCCAGGTCTTTTTTACTTTTACTTGAAAAACGTTGTTTAAAACCGCTGATCCGGGCATCCTTTTCCTCCCTGATCCGCTCGGGAGATTTTGCAATATACTTTTGCAGTTGAGGAACAATCGGCTTGCTGTTCAGAAAAAAGTGAACTACGCCAAGGATCAATAATACAAAATCAATTTCAAATTTTAGCGAGAATAAAGCTATACCAAAGTTAAATTCAAAGGGAAAATAAAAAACAAGGTTGACTATACCGGGAATGAGAATGCCCAATGTGATCCATGGCCCGGATTTGTGATTGCGGTAGTTGAAGATAGTTGTTATGACTATAAGCAAGAAGGCTAATATAAACTGGATCTCCAAAAAATAACCCCGGAGCATACACATGCTTGCTCCAATCCATAAAATCGCTGGAACAAACCACTTGTTTACAGCGTTTTTTGTAGTCTTTTCTATACCGGAAAATGCTGCATCAAGAATTTCGTTTTCCATATGATCCATATCAAAATTTTTGTAGTTGCCGGATCAGTCAAATATTTTCTTACTGAATGCATGCCGATGCCATCATAATAAATATCATGCATGGATGGGTCGCATCATGAAAAATATTTTTTCGATATTTAACCGCTCAATGGTACGAATTTAAAAGTAAACGATAAATTCGCGAGCATAAACTTCAAATAAAAATTAATGGAAGATATCAACCTCAGGTCATTGTGCATGGATGCGCGGGAAATCATCATCAGGGTGGGCGAATTTATCCGTAGGGAAAAAGGAAAAGTCACCACTGGAGAGATCGAGATCAAAAGTCTGAACAGCCTGGTCAGTTATGTGGATAAAACTGCTGAGGAACACCTGGTGGATGAACTGGGCAAATTGCTTCCGGGGGCAGTTTTTCTGACAGAGGAGGAAACCATTAAAACCCAAAGGGGCGATCTGCAATGGATCATTGACCCTTTGGATGGTACTACCAATTTTCTTCATTCCCTGCCTGTTTTTTCAATTAGCGTGGCGCTTCAATGGAAACAGGAAACCGTTTTGGGTATCGTCTATGAGATCAACCAGCACGAATGCTTTTATGCCTGGAAAGAGGGAGGAGCATTTTTGAACGGTGAAACCATTTCCGTAAGTCAGACACCCACCCTGGAGGATTCCCTTATTGCCACCGGATTTCCTTATTATGATTATGACAAAGTATCCGCCTATTTACAAATTTTATCGGAGATGATGACAAAAACCAGGGGAATCCGTCGCTTCGGTTCTGCAGCGGTAGATCTCGCTTATGTGGCTTGTGGCAGGTTTGACGCTTTCTTCGAATACAGCCTGAATGTATGGGATGTTGCTGCCGGAGCTTTAATCGTTCAGGAGGCTGGCGGTAAGGTTAAGGATTTTCGTGGGGGTAATGACTATTTGTACGGCAGAGAAATGGTGGCCACCAGTGCGGCGGTTGAGGAGGAGTTTTCTAAATACATAAAAGCTGCTTTTGGATAGGAGATTAAAAAAAACACATAGTCACAAAATGCACAAAATCCTACTGTGAACTATGTGGCTATGTGTTTTTTTAAACCCATTTAGTATCAATAAGTCTTTGTCATGGTTTCCGGAACGCAGATAGTGAAATTGGCCTTGCCTTTGTTGTCTTCACTCAACTCGGAAGTTTCTTCCTGTTCCACGGTGGTAATGGTAATAATTTCGAGTCCGGTTTGGTAGTTGTTGAGATACCAGAGAATGCTTTCAAAATTATCAGAGTGGTAGCTGCCGTTGTAATGGATGAACGTCTTGCCTTTTTCCATGTTTTTGTGAATGAAATACCCCATGGTAGCATCTTTGACTGCCTGGGAGTGCGGGAAGTTTTCAGAAGAACCTCCATGGCCGCCCATGCCCATTTGCAACAGATCACTATAACATTTCAATTCAAGGTCAACAGTAACTGGCAGGGGAGCAATATATTTTTTGCCTTCGTCTGACAGGCTGTCCAGAGCAACAAGACCTTTTCTGTAAACGAGGTTTGCGTAACGCCGTGGGATATTTGTTGCAACCATACGCAAGCCTTTTTCTTTGGCAAATTCCAGAACAGGTTTGTAGTCTGTTTTATGGTTCGGCCATAAGCGCATTTCTTTTTCAAATGACTGTTGCGTGATGGTTCCGTTGAAATATTCATCCAGGAGTAATTGTCCGTCAGATTCATACATTTCAGCGCCAAGGATAATATTACCTTCTTTTAGTTCAAAAAGATCCTTCGTTAATTCAAATTGCAACCAGTGTGCAATGGGGCTGTTGTGGGACTCCCCAAAAAATACCACATCTGCCTTGGCACACGCTTTGAGCATTTTTTCGTAGTTGGAAGTTTTGTCCTTGTCATTAAAGATCTGATAGGCGGGTTTCTTCTGTCCAAATAAACTGGTGGTGAGAAAGACAGCCACCAGCATAAGCATTGTTTTGTGTGTCATTTATTTTCCTGTTTTATTTTTTCAATTCTCAACAATAGCTCATTGGGGTTAAAGGGTTTAATCAGAAAATCATTAGCTCCCTTTTTCATCAATTCAAGGATTTCCTCTCCCTGCTCAATTTCGGCAAGAATAATAAAGGGAAGATCCGGATTCACTTGTGTTTTGGCAATTTCCATCAATTCTGCCCCGGATTTTTTGGGCAGGTCCAGTTCCGTAATTACCAGATCAGGGTTGGTGTTCAAAAGGGCCTGGGAGGCTTCAAGTCCGTCTTTGGCCAGTATGAGCTCATGGCTCTTTTTGTTCAACCTGAACTGGAGAGCCGTGAGCAGGACATCCTCGTGTTCGCAAATCAATAATTTCATCGGAAAAGGGATATATTATTTGTGCCGATAAAGGTACAAATTTTAACTGTACCGCCCCTTTTTTGGGTGATTCACTGGCTATTTGCTTTTGAAAAGTAAAATTTATTTGTCAAAATGTAAAATAAACTTTACTAAAAGTAAGTTTTAGTTTACATTAATGAAATGAAAAATATTAATCATGGAAACAAAATTTTTATTTCCCGACAAGTTTAAAAAAATCGGCTGGTTCATTTTTATCCCAGCATTGATCCTGGGTTTAGTTTATCTGGTTACCGGAACAGAATTCGCCTTTCTGGATGCCAGGGCATTTGCTTTGATTGATGATGAGTTCATGGGCAAAACACAGATATTGAAGATGGTTGACAATAATCTGACAGATGAAATTATCGGTATTTTATTGTTGATCGGAGCAGTGCTGGTCGCTTTTTCCAAAGAAAAGGACGAAGATGAATTCATTATGAGAGTCAGGCTAGAATCCTTACTTTGGGCGACCTATATCAATGTAGGATTTTTATTGTTCTGCTTAATGTTCGTATATGGTATGATGTTTTTTAATGTGATGTTGCTGAATATGTATTCATTGCTTATCCTTTTCATCATTCGCTTCAACGTAATTATGTTCCGGACCAAAAATCAAATGGCATGAAGAATAATATAAGAGTAGAACGGGCCATCAAAAAGATCACCCAGGAGCAGTTGGCGAACCTGGTGGGCGTAAGTCGTCAATCCGTCAACGCCATTGAATCCGGAAAATATGTTCCCTCGACAGTGCTGGCGTTAAAACTGGCACGTGTTTTTGAAAAGTCCGTTGAGGATATCTTTGAATTGGAGGAGGAGGATTAGGAGGAAGTTTTTAGTCTTCAGTTGGCAGTACCAGCTATAAGATGAAAAGTTGAAAAAAGATGGGAGCAAAACATGAGTCATCTTACCTTAGCGGCAGGAAATTAAATTTGGTAAATTTGAAATGAAAAAATAAGGAAGCGGAATAAGACTATAATGAGTCATTTGTCATTAAGACAGTTCGGGATAGCCAGTCCCGCTTCCTTTTCACTGTTTCACCTCGGACAGTTTGTTAGGCAAAAAGCCTGAGTAAGATAGATGAGGCATAACAGAAGTTATTTTATCAACACAAATTTACGGATTTAGTATGAAACAATCTGATCGTTTTGTAGGAATTGACATATCAAAAGATAATTTTGATGTCTGCGTTTTATCACAAGAGGCTCTATTAGAAGAAGGCCGTTTTAACAATGATGCTCAAGGTTGGCAAAAGTTTGCTAAAAACCTCAGTGATCGGGACTTATGCATAATAGAAGCAACGGGATCTTATCATGTAGGGTTGGCATTATATTTAGTTGAGCATGATAAACGTGTTAGTGTAGTCAACCCTTTGCGTGTAAAGTATTTTTCTCGATTGAATCTCAGGAGGGCAAAAACAGATAGGATAGATGCTTATGTTATTGCCCAGTATGGTCAAGTATTTAAGCCTGAAAGTTGGACGGCACCACCGACACATTTAAGACAACTTCAACAGTTAATGACAGTTTCTGCACAATTAACAAAACAAAAGACGGCTTTAATCAATCAACAAAAAAACTTTGAACTTGTACCAGACCCCAGTAAAGAAGCCCTTGAAATAATAAAGTGCCAAATAGTAAAATTAGAGGAACATTTACAGGAAATACAATGCCTTATCAATAACAGCATTAAAGAACATTACAAAGAATTAGAAGCTTCTTTAGGATCGATTCCCGGTTTAGGTCCCAAAACGGTAGCCACCTTAATCCTAATAACTGGAGGCTTTACCAAGTTTGGATCATATAAAGCTTTGATAGCCTATGTGGGGTTAGCTCCTCGGACATACGAGTCAGGAGTAAGTGTTAAGGGAGCTTCACACATCTGCAAGTTAGGGTCATCCTATCTTCGAAAGTTACTTTAT
This sequence comes from uncultured Bacteroidota bacterium, assembly GCA_942492125.1. Taxonomy (GTDB): domain Bacteria; phylum Bacteroidota; class Bacteroidia; order Chitinophagales; family Saprospiraceae; genus BCD1. The sequence continues at coordinate 104,018 of CALODM010000009.1, read as the reverse complement.
CAATGTGCTTTAAGTGCCAAGAGGTTTAATCCTGTATGTAAGGAACTATTTGAAAGACTCTATATTGCAAAGAAAAAACCATTTAAAGTAGCCATGATTGCGGTGGCCAATAAGTTGTTGAAAATTGCATTCACAATAGCTACTACCGGTCAAAAGTTTGACCCGGAATACAGAATGAAATATCAATTAGCCAAATAAAATTTCCTGATTTCTCGGAAAAAATTTGGGAATGAACACAGTTCATCCCTAATTTTTGAAAATTAAAAAGGTATGATTTATTTTTCAGAGGTTGATGTCGGAATTGTTATTTAACTATTTGTTTTTCAGGTATTTACATTCTTTTTGTCTTGATACAAAAAGAACCAAAAAAATCAAGGCTGTATGTATTTTTTGGACAATTCTAAGCTCGATTTTGGCCACGCACCCAAACCTGTCAGCCGACAGGCAGGCTCGCCTTTCTTCGTCAGGCTCAGACATGGGTGCTTTCTCAGAGCCAGCGCTCAAAATCTTCACTAAGAATTGTTACCCAAAAATCCATAAGGCCGTTTTCCCTCGCCGGGAAGATTGAAAATCAACCATTTACACGAAAAATCCCAAATTTTGGCCTAAGCCAAAATTTGGGATGACTCATGTTTTTTAAGCTTTTACTGCTACAGGTCAGCCTTACTTATCCAGGAAATACTCGATCTTCTGAAAGAGGGTCTCCGGATCAAATGGCTTCAGGATATAATCATCAAAGCCAAATTTGCGGTAATCTTCCTGGGTATTGCCGTATTGCCAGGCCGTCATGGCGAGAATAGGGATATTGGCAATTTCGGGAGGCATTTTTTTACGGATGTATTCCGTGGTTTCAAAACCATTGCGGACCGGCATCTGAATATCCATCAGGATGATGTCTGCAGCTTCTTTTTCCAGATGGGCGATAGCTTCGTTACCATTATTGGTGACAGCGACATCCACCTGTTCCCATTGTTTCTCCAGGGTTTTTTGCATGACCAGTTGATTCATTTTATGGTCTTCAACGATCAGAACCTTAAAGTTTCGGGAAGCTCTGGGTGCTTTTTTTACCGAAGTGGCTTCGGGATGATCTGTTGCTTTCAGGGAAGCGCCCTTGCCAAAAGTCAGTTCAAAATAAAAGGTAGAACCGCGGCCTTCTTCACTGTCGACACCAATGACTCCTCCCTGGCGATCCACCAGTTTTTTGGCTATGGACAACCCAAGCCCGGTGCCTTCCGAACTGTGATCCTTTGATAAAACCCGGGTAAAAGCCTCAAAGATAAGGCCTTGTTGGTCATAAGGTATGCCTATTCCGGTGTCCTGGATACGGAAGCGTATTTTGGCAAAATCCCGGGCATTTTCCAGTACATCTGCAAAGATGGCAATATGTCCTTCTTCCGTAAATTTAACGGCATTCCCCACGAGATTTAACAATACCTGGTTGAGTTTTAGTTTATCACCACGAAGATTCCATTGAACACGTGGGTCTATTTCCAAAGAGAACCCAAGGCTTTTGGTCTCCATCTTAGGCTTGAAGGTATCTACGATATTGTTGAGTACGGTATGCAGGTCGAATTCACTTTCTTCGTAAAAGATCTTTTCGTTTTGAATGGAAGAGATCTCCAGGATATCACTGATGATGGCCAGCAATACATCCGATGATTCCTTAATGGATTCGGCGTATTGTTTTTGCTCTTTATCCAGTTCTGTCTGCATCATGAGGTTCACCATCCCCTGGATGGCATTCATCGGGGTACGCATTTCATGACTTACATTGGCGAAGATCTGTTCTTTGATTTTGGCAGATTGCTGGGCCATGTCTCTGGACTTGCGCAATTCTTCCGCTCGTTTTTGTTCTGTAATATCCTGGATGATTCCGGAGAAGATATAGGCCCCGTCCGGGGTCAGGGAAGATTCACAGGACATGGAAACAAATCGGGTTGAGTTATTGGGGAGCCTTATCCTGGCTTCTTTACGTACTTTTTTACGCTTGATGGCTTCGTCCACCATTTCGAGTAATGGATGAAAAGGGCTACTTCCCGATTTCAGGTCTTCGGCAGAAATTTCAGTTTCTGCAGGGTCGATACCGAAAATCCTGTAAACCCCATTTGATGCAGTAAAGAAATCTTGTTCCGGCCGGTATTCCCAGTGGCCGATCTTGGCGATGCGCTGAGCTTCTTCCAGGCGGCTCAGGATATTGTTACGTTCTATGGAGTAGCGCAAAGTTTTGGTCAGCTGGTGTTCGTTGAATTCTCCCTTGATGAGGTAATCCTGTGCGCCGAACTGTACCGCTTTGATGCCCAATTCCTCATCCTTGGCACCGGTGAGAACTATGATATTTTTCTGTGGGTACTTGCTGATGATATTTTCGAGTGTTTCGAAACCCGCGCTATCCGGAAGCGTCAGATCCAGCAGGACAGCAGAAAAATCATCATTGTTTTTCAACATGTCAAGGCCGTCTTTCAAGGTTGAGGCATTGACCAGTTCACAATCCATCAATCCGGAATCTTCCAGTAATACCTCGACGAGTTTGGCATAAGCGAGGTCATCTTCTATAAAGAGTACTTTTACCGTGGATAAGGAGTTCGCTTTTAAATTTTGCATTCGTTTTCTCTTTAAAAATGAGTTGCATAATAATCTCCGTTCGACTTTTATTGTTCAGCCGATTCATGGGAGGATTGGGTATTGTTCAGTGTGTAGATAAAGTACCTGATCAGTTGTTTTCTTTTGGAATGAAGATGAACTTAGGCGCTGTTCCTTCCAAAGCCAACAGGCAGAACGAATGATCATTTTGCCGATAGACCGTTTTGAAATCGTCGACCTTTTCCATATCAACAACGCCTTTGGTTGCCAACTCTTCAAGGGTGGTAACATTCATGACCATTTGTTTGCCTTCAAAGTCAAACGTCAATATGCTGATGCCCAAAGCGGGAGTCGTTTCATTGCTCAGGAATATCGGGTAATTTGAAATGTCCTGATCGATGACCGCCTGAGCTGTATTGCTCATCAGTTCCAAGTGAGCTTTCAGGCTCATCTGAAGTTTTTTTAAATGTAAATCATCATTCACTTGTCAGCTAATTTAAGTGATTTTTTTATCTTTTCCATTCTCCACCGCAAAACCTTTTATTGCGCTGAAGGTCAATACTACTGGTCTTCTCCTATTTTTAGTGACTCATCAATGCCTTCTCTCAGCTTTAAAAGTGCCACATTCTCGATATGATGGGTATGAGGGAACATATCAACCGGCTGTACCTTTATCACATCGTATTTTATCTTAAGCAAATTGAGGTCTCTTGCCTGGGTAGCCGGATTGCAACTCACATAAACTATTTTGGGAGATTCCAGATCCAGCAACATGCTAACTACCTTTTCGTGCATACCGGCCCGGGGAGGGTCGGTGATGAGCAAATCCGGTTTGCCATGTTTTTCGGCAAAGGATTCTGTCAGAATATTTTTGACATCCCCGGCATAGAATACCGCATTTTCAATACCGTTTAGTGCTGCATTCTTACGGGCATCTTCGATAGCTGCTTCTACTTCTTCGATACCTACCACCTGCTGGCAATTTTGAGCGATGTAGAGGGCTATACTGCCGAGCCCGGTATACAGGTCATATACGTTTTCGTCTCCCCGGAGATCCGCAAAATCCACAACGATGTCGTACAACTCTTTGGCCTGATGCGTATTGGTCTGAAAAAACGATTTAGGACCGATTTTAAACAGAACATGACCCAGTTTTTCCCGGATATGACCAGGCCCGTGGTAGGTGATCATGTCCAGGTCGAGCAGAAAATCGTTTTGTTTTGAATTTATAGTATAAATCAGGGTGGTAATTTCAGGGAATTGCCTGAGGATCTCGTCCAGGAATGGATTGATCCTTTCGGGATCGTTTTCAAATATACTCACAATAAGCATCAATTCTCCCAGCGTTGAAGTCCGGACCAGAATGTGTCTCAGAAACCCTGAATTCTGGCGGATGTCAAAAAAAGGAAGCTTTTGCCTGATCCCGATTTCCTTGATTGCATTGCGTAATTTGTTGGATAATTCTGATTGCAGCCAGCAATGATTGATGTTGATGATTTTATCAAAGGCTCCGGAACGATGGAAGCCCAATACGTCCTCTTCATTGGAGACTTCTGTATTCAGTTCTTCTTTTTCCAGCCAACGCTTATTGGAGAAGGCAAATTCCAGTTTGTTCCGGTAATAGACCGTTTCTTTCGCCCGGAGTAATGGAAGAAATTCCCCTACCTCTATTTTGCCTATGCGTTTGAGGTTATTTTCGACAACCTCCTGTTTGTATTTCGCCTGGGATTCATAATCCAGGTGTTGCCATTTACATCCGCCACAAGAGCCGAAGTGTTCGCAAAAAGGCTCAACGCGCTCTTCTGAATATTTATGGAATTTGACCGGAACGCCTTCGCGGTATTCCCTTTTCTTTTTGATGATCAAAATATCCGCAACGTCGCCCGGAGCGACTTCCTGGGCAAAAAACACCCTTCCTTCCTCATTGCGACCAACGCTTTTCCCTCTGTCTGCAATCCCGGTGAAGGCTACCTGCTCCACAATTACGTTTTTCTTCTTTCTAGCCATTGTTTATGTTACTCTGGGTCAATAATTATTGGAATATTAAAAAACGGAACATTCTATCTTGTTAAAACGATATAGTCTTTGATCAAAGTTTTCAGAAAACCGATTTTGTCTTTTGGGATCTCCGGTAAGCCGAGCACCTGCTGAAGATGCAGGCTTAGGTCGTTTATTGCTTTCCGGTGTGCCTTGTTTTTATGTTTGCCGTACCTGACGATGGTGCCTTTGATCAAAAGCATGTCTTTTTCTCCCAGGTTGCGCACCTCGGGATAAATGGGTTCATAATCATCCAGCGTACTGATTTTAAGAATATCCTGAAGTTTAAGGCTGTAAGCAGGTTTCAGTTTTACCACCGTTGTATTGGCAGTCAGGTCGCCCAGTCTTTGTCTTTTGGGAGTGGTAGATATCAGCAATGCTGCCAGTATACCTCCGGAAAAGAAAAAATCAATCAGGTAGAAAATCGATCGAAGCATGTAATCGCTCAGACCAGATCCGTCCATATTCAATCGCAACGCCTTTATTTTTAGAGCCCTTTTTCCCACAGTTTGGCCATCCGCCAGAGCTTCCATCGCGAATTGATAGATCAGGAATAAGACGATGGGTAACAGTCCGTAAAGGACGCTCATCAAAATAGAAGAATCACTTGTGGCAAAAAAAGCAGCCCGCAATAAAGTAATCAGGATGAGGTTGGCAAAGTAGACTATTATCATATCCAGCAATAAGGCAAGCAGCCGTTCCCAAAGCGTAGCCAATTCATACTCAATGGAAACATTTTGACTGGTCTTGATGAAAATGGTTTGCAATTCCTGCTTACTGGTTACTGGTTATTGAAGACTGAGTACCTAAGACTGAAGACTGCCAACAGGCACTCTTTCCCGGTCTCAATTAATTCTTATATTTGCAAAGTTACCCACATTTCAATATATCCGGCAAAAATGCGCGAAACAAAATTTATTGAACAAAACCAGCACAAATGGAATGAGTTTGAAAAAGTCCTTGAGAAAGGGACAGAAAATCCTGAAGAGTTAAATGACCTATTTATCCAGATCACGGATGACCTTTCCTTTTCAAGAACGTTTTATCCCAACCGGTCCGTCAGGGTCTACCTCAACGGGCTGGCGCAGCGCGTATTTAACAGGATCTATAAAAATAAAAAATCCTTTCGTGGCCGGTTTTCCAACTTTTGGTTGCAGGAATTGCCCCAGTTGATGCACGAGTCGCGGATAGCATTCCGGATTTCTTTTTTTCGTATTCGTTTTGTCCCTGGCGATAGGCATTCTATCCTCTGCTATGGATCCGGGATTTGCCGAAGTTATTCTTGGGCCGGGCTATGTGGATATGACGATAGAGAATATCGAATCCGGAGATCCGATGGCTGTATATAAAGACAGGGGAGCTTTTGGTATGTCTTTGGGTATAACCATCAATAACCTTTTCGTTTCCTTCCTCATTTTCGTTTTTGGCGCTTTTTTCTCCATTGGCAGTATTATTCATATCATTCGTAATGGTGTGATGGTGGGAGCATTCCAGTATTTTTTCATTGAGCGGGGCCTTTTTTGGGATTCCTTCCTGACTATCTGGATCCATGGTACGCTCGAGATGTCAGCAATGGTCATTGCGGGAGCGGCGGGTATAACCATGGGACGTGGCCTGGTCTTCCCCGGCAATTATTCGCGGGCCAAGGCTTTTCAACAATCGGCCCGGAGAGGGATAAAGATCATGGTGGGTATTATCCCGATTATCATATTGGCCGGGTTCTTTGAAGGTTACCTCACCCGCCACACGGAAACACCTGATTTTATCAGAGGCTTATTCATAGCTATTTGCCTGGCTTTTGTATTGATTTACTTCGTCTGGTATCCATGGATGCTGGGCAAAAGAGGATTCGATAAGCCTCTGACGGACGTAAGAGTTTCTCCCGATAAGGATCAGCAAATTCAATTCAAAAAGATTAAGAACGTTGCGACACAATTTGGGGATGTTTTTGTGTTTTTCAAGAAAAATGCCGGGGTGTTGTTATTGGCCAGTGCTCTGGTAGCCGCCCTCTTTACGGTGCTTACCTTTGCCTTTACGGATAGTGATCCGGTAAATCTCTTTTATTTCCCAACCTATTTATTTGGTTCGTTAAGCGTGGTCAATAAATTCTTTTCCTCAGAAGTGTTGACCTATATGCCACTTTTGATGGGAGGCAGTATTGCCATTTTGACATTCATAACTTTTACGCTGCTGCGAAGGGAAGAACAATTCTCCGGGAAAACGACTGGTACAGCGCATTTTTCCAATATTGTAACCGCCCTTGTTGCAGGAAGTCTTGTGGAGATGGTACTTTGGTTGAATTCAGGTTTTACGGTGATCTTATTGGTCTTTGTGGTACCCCTCCTGTTGCTTTGGCAGTACACTTCTCACCGGGAGCAGGTGAATTTATTCAGTGCCATCCCCCGGATGCAAACCGTGCTTTCCGGCAATTACGGAAAACTTATCGGTATATTTAACCTCTTACTGTTTTCAGGGTTGTTTTTCTATTCTCTGGCTGACACGGCTCTGGTCAACTTTTTCTTTGAGGTCATCAACTGGATCGTACATTTTGATCAGTCGACCATGGATTCCCTGACCGTCATTTTGCTTACTTTCATCAATATGTTTTTATTGAACCTGTTGTTGATCATTATCGCAGCCGGAGCAGGTATCGCTTATTATAATCTTTTGGAAGTAAACGAAGCCGGAGAATTATTGCGCAAGATTAAAACCATAGATGTTAAACGACGTATCCGTGGCCTGGAACGGGAATAAAAAAGGGCAGTGCAATCGCACCGCCCCGTCATGTTTAGGGATTATGGGAGGAATGTTCACAGGATAAACTTATTTCATCAAGTAGTAAGCCGCCGTTCCTGATATTTATCTTTAAATCAACCTCCAAAAGCGAATGTTACCCTGATTTATATGCTTTTCGTATTTTTATGAAGTTGTTTCGAAAAAATTGAACCCAAAATTATGAAGGGAAAATCCGCCCACGAAGATCAGCGTTATGTCGATGGACTTTTGAATAATGATCACCGGTTGATCAGGGAGATATACCAGAAATTTTCTGGCGGTGTCAAGGCTGTGGTGATGCGCAATAGCGGGAATGTCCAGGATGCCGAAGATCTTTTCAATGAATTGCTCATGGAAATTTGCAGCCAGGCGAGGAAAGGCAATTTTATGCTCACCTGTCCTTTTGATGCTTTTATCAAAATGATGGCCTACCGCCGCTGGGTAAATAAGCTCAACAAAACTTCCAAAAAGAAGGTAACATTTTCAGACATGCAAGGATATGATGACGTAGCAGATGAAGATGCTGGACAAAAGTCAGAAGCCCTGGATCTGATTTCCAGGAAAGAAGCTTTGTTTAAGCAAAAACTTGCCGAACTCAGTGAAGGATGTCGGGAGGTGCTGAAATTGTGCTGGACCGTCAAGCCGATGGAGAAAGTAGCGGAAATGCTTGATGTTACCTATGCTTATTTGCGTAAGCGAAAGTCTGTCTGTATGAAGAAGTTAACCGATATGGTTCGGGAAAGTCCGGAGTATAGCTTGATGGCATAGAGCCGCAGAATATGGAATGAAGCGGCATCCCGCCAAGTCTTGCTGCAGCCAGGTTTCCGTAAACAACAGGGGCGGGACCCAATATAGAATAAGGAATGCAGCAGTTTTTTGAGTGTGAAACATCAGGAATTGAGTAATTCTGAAGCTGGATTGTCGGATTACGAAGAAAAGCGTTTGAATAGTTTATAAATTTTGAGCGGGAAGAAGTATTACTCAATTATAATCTGGAAGGAGAAAAGGTTTACCGCAGAGATTTGGATTTCCTGATTATTGATTTAAATGATCAGGCTGTATTCAAAGGGTGCAATATTACAAAAGCAAAATAAATGGAAAAATTCTACGAACATATTGAAGATTATTTAAGTGGCAACCTTTCTGAGGATGACAAAGAAGCTTTTGAAAAGGCTTTGTCCGAAAAACCGGAGTTGAGGGAGGAACTGGCTTTATATCAGGAAATTGAAGAAACGCTGGCCGCAGATGCCCAACATGAAAAGGAGAACGCCGCTGTTCGGGAAACACTCACTTCCATAAGCAAGGACTATTTTGAAAAAGAACAGAAAGAGGCCAAAGTATTGGTGATTCAACGGAGCCAGTGGATGAGAAGGATTGCCATAGCTGCCGCCGTAGTTTTGGTCATTGTTTTTGCATGGCCTTACCTGAAACCTGCCGGTGTACCACAATATGCTGATCTGGCAGATCACCCAACAGCCTCCTTCACCGAAATGGGGGGTACTGAAACCTTATTGCCACAGGCTGAAAAGGCTTTCAATAGTGGTGATTATGCAGCAGCCATCCAGCCATTGCAAACTTACCTGATGGAAAATGATCAGGATACGCAGGTATGGTTTTATCTCGGCATCAGTTTGCTGGAAACTGGCGCACACGATCAGGCAGAAACATTATTCAAACAGATAAGTACCCTGGATTCAGCCTATAAAACGGAAGCTATATGGTATCTTGCCCTGACAGCTCTGAAAAAGGGAGATATGGAAAGTTGTAAAAAATATTTACTGGAAATCCCCGAAGGCAGCGGGCATTATGAAGCGGCGAGGAATGTCCTGAAGCGGTTGGATTGATGGAGAATGTACCCCTTATGAGTACCCTACCCGTTTTTTCTCGTTGACGCAAAATTCATTTGCGCCCTGAAAGGGCTGAAATGATTAGCTTGATCAGAAATGAAAAGTACCAGGATCTATTGGCACAAGGAATAACAAATTAAGCAAATCCAGCATTGAAACCACCTGAAGCAGCGAGCAACGCGAGCCTGCTCCTTACTTACCATCAACAATATTAATCTTTTCCTTTAATCCCGGATGGTCTTTCCAAAATCCTGCATACAATTGGTGGCTTGCGGCGAAAACGACTTTTTTGCCGAAAGAACCCGATTCCTTAAAGGTGATCGTGACGAGTTTGAGGAATAGAAAACTTTGCTCGTGAATGGATTCAATATTGTGCCAGGGGTAACGATAGTGTTTGATGTAATTGGTTACAAAAACAAAATGCCCGTCCATTTCCACCCTTTTGAGCCTCATTAAGGTGAAATATAATACGACTATTCCGGTTAGGTAAAATAAGGCTGATCCCAGCCGCATATAGTTGCCCGGGATTTCTCCGTACAGTTCCCGGTTGGTTATGAAAACCGCCAGGGTAAATGCACCAAAAAATACGATCCAGAATATTGGTAAAAACAACCGGTAAAATAACGTTGCATTGGTCGACACTCTTTCCATGATTTTTTTGTTTTTTGCTGCTTGGGGTAACGATTTAGTAACTCGCTTTTGGGCCCATTTACATTTTTACCTGGCGAGTTGTTAATTTCTTTTTTGTTAACCTTCCATCTCTTTTTTGTTCTGTTTTTCAACTCTCCGGGAAACGAAAATACTCAGTTCGTAAAGGATGTACAATGGAATACCGATCAGGAACTGGGTGATCACGTCCGGAGGTGTTATCAATGCAGCCAACAGTAAGACACCGATGATAGAGTGTCTGCGGTATTTACGCATGACTTCGGGAGTTACCAGCCCGATCTTGGAAAGGAAATAAACGACCACCGGGAGCTCAAAGATCATTCCAGCCGGAGCTGTAAACATGACCATATAACTGATAACAGATGCCAGCGTCGGAATGTTGTTAACCTTTGGCAATACAAAGTTTCCAAGGAAGTTTATGGCAAAGGGGGCAATGATAAAATACCCAAACAATACTCCGAGAAAAAACAAAAAAGAACAAATGAATACGATGCCTCTTGTCGCTTTCCTTTCATTGGAATATAACCCCGGACTAATGAATCTCCAGAATTGGTAAAAGACATAAGGGAAAGCCAAAAAGAAGCCGGCGATAAAGGATACCTTGATACTGGTGATAAATGGTTCCGCAAAGCCAATGGCCTGTATGTCTAATTCCGGTGGCGTGAAACACAACGCCTTGGATATACCTATCATGTCCGAAAACTTACAGAATAGTTGATAGGAGATGAAATCTTCATCAAAAGGCCCTAAAATAACAGTATCAAAAAGCCAGCCTTTGACAACAAATAACACTATTCCCAGGGTTACTATTACCCCGAATGAACGCAATATGCGCCAGCGCAATTCCTCCAAATGCTCGAGAAAGCTCATCTCCGGCCCATGACCGTCTTCTGACAGATCTTTATCGACATCAATTTGATCTAGTGGCATGCTCCTTTTTTTGTTACTGATTTTTTCACTCATTGTTAGTGCTTTGGATAGCCCAAGGGGTCAAGAGTTTAAACAATCAGGAACAAAAGTAGAAATTTTTTTTGTCGCAATTGTTACTTTTTGGTAATCTCACATTATAAGTACGAAGCTTGTCAAAAAAGCAAGGGTTTTTACCCGTCTACTGTTTCAAAATAACATAGTGTATGCAGGTTCCTCTGCGGCCACTTTTCTAAACCGCGTATTTAAAAATTGAATTGATCAAAAGGTGATCGGCACCTTAGTGTCATTATCGTGCCCGAACCTATGGGTTTTTATGCTGCCCTGGTTCGCCCTGCTGATTTATTGTCTAACTTTTAAAAACGACTAAACCATGTCTATTCCGAAAGAGCCCCGACAGTTGATGATCAACCTGATGTATATTGTGCTTACAGCTATCTTAGCCTTGAATGTTTCCGCAGAAATTCTCAATGCTTTTCACACCATTGATGAGAGTATGGAAGACAGCAGCCAGGTGGTCAACCGATCCAATCAACAGATATTTCAGGCCATCCAAACTCAGGCCGATGCCTATTCCCGTTTTGAACCCTACAGAGAAAAGGCAAAATCTGTTATGTCGCTTTCAGGGGACTTTTATAAATATGTCGAAAACCTGAAACAAGTGATTATTGAAGAGGCTGGCGGGCTGGATGAAGACGGACAGGCCGTCCGTAAAACAGATAAAGATATTCCTACCCGCCTGTTGGTGAATGAGGGCAAAGGCAGTGAACTGCAACAGCAGGTACTCGAAGTCAGAGATCAGCTCCTCAGCTTGCTGGATGCCCGGGAAAGAAAAGTAATGGAGGCAGCCATTCCGCTCAATATCCGGGAAATGCCTCAAAAGACGGATAAAAAGAACTGGGCACAATTTACTTTCCAGCAAATGCCTGTAGCAGCGGTGCTGCCCATGTTGAGTAAGTTCCAGCAGGATGTTCGCATTTCCGAAACGGTTTTACTGAATTATTTCCTGGGAAGAACAGGTATTGAAGTCAATAAGCCTGATGCCTATATCCCGATCGTGTCCATGGAAAAGAGCTATCTCACCAGCGGCGAAACTTTCCGCGGGCAGATCAGCCTTGCAGCCTATAGTTCCACCGCCGACAATATCGCCATTTGGGTGGATGGAGAGCCATTGGCAGTGGAAAACGGAAAAGCGATATTTTCTCGTCCGGCAGGTGGTAACGGAACCCGAACACATCAGATGAAAATCGAACTGACCAACCCTGTCACCGGAGAAACAGAAACTTTCGAACGCGATTTTTCTTATGAAGTTGGCGCTCAATCAGTAACCGTTGCCGCGGATAAAATGAATGTGCTTTATGTAGGGGTGGATAATCCGGTCTCCGTATCAGCGGCAGGTGTTGCCAGTGGGTCTGTACGTGTCACTGCCACAGGAACCAATATCTCAAAAGTGTCCGGAAATAAATTTATAGCCCGTCCTTCCCGGATCGGAGATGCGGTGATTACGGTTACGGGGGAAGGCCTGATGCCCCAGGCTTTTGAATACCGCGTTAAAAAAATTCCGGATCCTGTCATCCAACTCGGTCGCAGTATAGGCGGAAGCATGAGTGCCGCAGAAATGCGGGTTCAGGAAGGACTCATTCCGGTTCTCGAAGGTTTTGACTTTGATGCCCGGTGTAACATTGTCTCCTTTGAAATTGCCCGGGTTCCTAAAAGTGATGATGCCCTTGTGGCCGATAACCAGGGCGGAAAATTTACAGGAAGAGCGCTCAAAATCATCCAGTCAGCCAAACGCAATGATGTCTTCTACTTCGATGAAATCAGGGTTAAATGCCCGGGAGACGGCAATACCCGAAAAATGAGCGGATTGATTTTTAAGATAAAATAAAGGAATGAGTAAACATGGGATAAAGCAGGTGAATTAAAATCTTTTGTCCTTAGCCTCTCTGTCCTCTGTGTTTAAAAAAACGATATACCGAAAACAATCCTGGATTCAAACCTCAAGAGGAAGCAGGCAGCACGATCCCAACAGTTCGTTTTGCCTAATCCCCTCTCCCTCGAAGAGGAATATGGAAATACAATTTCTAAAAAAAATAACAAATTAAAAACGCACTATTATGAAAAAAATCCTTTTGCTAAGCCTCGTTTTTTACTTTTCCCAAACAACCTATGCACAAATCATAACCACCGAAGCCACTAATCCGCCGTTGGATGGAATCGTTGATCGAAGTGAATTGAATACCAACAAGGCATTGCCATACCCGCCGGTCAGGGCTGCCGATATTCTTTGGGAAAAGCGTATCTGGCGGGTCATCGATACCCGGGAAAAGATAAACCTGCCTTTCCGCTATCCCCAACAATATTTATATACCCTGCTGGAAGATGGTATCCGGTCCGGCGAATTGACCGCCTATGATACGGAGAACGATAATTTTACCACTCCCATAACCCCACAAGACCTTTTTGACCAGCTTTACCGAAAAGATACGGTAGATGTCATTGACCCGATAACTGGCAAGATTTCCCCCCGAGAGATCATCAACGAGTTTGACCCCGACGATATCAAGCGCTACCGTGTCAAAGAAATCTGGTATTTCGATACAAAAACCTCTACCCAAAGAGTCAGGATTTTGGGTATTGCTCCTTTGTTGAAGGTTGACAGAGAATTAAGCGGTACCAGCTATGAAAAACCGTTGTTCTGGATTTATTATCCTCACGCCAGAGATTACCTGGCAGGCTTTGAAGCCTTTAACCCCGCCAATGATTTTGGCAATAGGAGCTGGGAAGACCTGTTCGAAATGCGCATGTTTTCCAGTTATGTCATGAAAGAATCCAATGTACATGACCGTCGACTAAGCGGCTACACCTCCGGAAGAGACCTGTTGCTGGAAGGCCAGATCATCGAAGCGGAATTATTCAACCGAGAACAGGATGTATGGTCGAAATAGAAGGGAACAAGGGAACAAGGGGATGAGAGAATGAGGGGATGAGAGAATGAGGGAATGAGAGAATGAGAGAATGAGAGAATGAGAGATGAGAGAATGGGAGAATGAGGGAATGAGAGGAGGGAATGAGGGAATGAGGGAATGAGAGAATGAGAGAATGAGGGAATGAGGTCATGGTGAATCCTTAAAAAAAGTTACCCAAGGGTTTGCCTTTGCTGAGCCATCGGGCGGAGGTTAGGCGAACCCTTGTCAGAGGGATAGGGATATTTTACCTCCTCTGTTCCCCTGTGCCCTTAAAAAATACGCGGTTTCGACGCCTTTCTGCTTTCGGGCAGGAGGGCGTTTTGTTTTTTGTTTTATGTAAAAACAAATATGTCTGCAAAATTATATATTGAATTGAGTGCAATAATCAGTTTATTTTAAAATAATAGCGTTTTTTTATCAAATAAGGTGTTTTAATTTGCGAGTATTGACAAATATGAAAAATATTTATTTACATTAGCGCCATAACCGAAACTCACCATAACCCCCCCGCTCTCGTTAAAGTTATTTTATTACCTTTTAAATATTGACCTAGTATGAAAAAACGTATGAAGTTTATTTCAGCAGTAGTGCTGTCTTCCATGTTTATCCTCGTAGCTTGTGAGAAGGCTAATTTATTCACGGATGAGATGATCGATGTCCAGGAAGCAACAGCACATGTTATCACTTATTCGAGTAATGTGATTCCTGGCAGTTATATCGTTGTTTATAAGGACGATTTTATCAACCAGGAGATGTCCGGTCGTGCCATTGCCGATACTTATGAAGATCTTGTAACGGCAGTTAGGGACGTCACTGAAATTGTTCTGAAGGACAATAATGTTGAAAAGGAAAAAATAACTCAGGCTTATGGTAAGGCGGTAAGAGGTTTTGCTGCAAATTTAACTGAGGAGCAGGTAGTTTCTTTACAGCGCGATGACCGAATTGCCTATCTTGAGCAAGACCAAACGGTCTCTGTAACCATGGGTGGCCCTCCGGGAGGCGGCGGTGGAGGAGATACTGGCCAATCAGTTCCCTGGGGTATCACGCGCGTTGGTGGTCCTGTAAATTATTCGGGTTCAGGAAGAGCCTGGATCATTGATTCAGGTATTGACCTTGACCATCCGGATTTGAATGTTGATGTGGCTAACAGTGAAACTTTCCTGGGAGGAAATTCTACTCCGGACGATCAGAACGGTCACGGAACCCATGTTGCAGGAACAGTTGCAGCAGTTGATAATTCCATAGGAGTAATTGGTGTGGCAGCAGGTGCACCGGTTGTTGCTGTAAGGGTTTTGGACAGGAGAGGAAGTGGTTCTACCTCAGGTGTAATCGCCGGAGTTGATTATGTAGCTGGCAAAGCCGGATCCAATGACGCTGCTAATATGAGTCTTGGCGGGGGTGTTTCCACTACTTTGGATAATGCCGTTATAGCAGCGGCCAATTCATGTCCTTTTGCGCTTGCAGCCGGTAATGAATCAGATAACGCACTTAATCATTCCCCAGCACGTGCAGGACTTAACAATAATAAAGTTCACACGGTTTCCGCAATGAACAGCAGCGATAATTTTGCTTCATTTTCAAATTACGGATCACCCGTAGATTACTGTGCACCAGGAGTAGGTGTCAATTCCCTTGATAAAAACGGAGGTTATGGTAATGGATGGAATGGTACCTCCATGGCCAGTCCACATGTATGTGGTATTTTGTTATTGGGTAGTATTTCGACAGATGGCACAGTGAATAACGATCCTGATGGCAATCCAGATCCAATTGCAGTCCATAATTAAACTAATAATAGAACTTTATTAGTTCTTAATCAGGGGAAGCAGTGGTCTGTTTCCCCTGATTTATTTTAAATTTACCCTATTCAAAAACAAAACAACTGGCTTTAATGAAATCCTTCCGTTCTTATCTTTATTTGTTATCCTTTTTAGAGGGGGCCTCCGTAATGATCTGTGAATTGATTGGTGCCAAAATGCTGGCACCCTTTTTTGGAACCTCTTTGTATATCTGGGCCGCAGCCCTGGCTTTGACCCTGGGGGGCTTGATGACGGGATATTTTTTTGGGGGTATTCTTTCCCGTAAATATCCCAATGAACCCAGGTTGCTCTATTGGATTCTTGAAATCGCAGGATTTGCCCTGGTTTTGATGCCTTTCACCAGCTCATGGATCATGAATGCTACCATAAACCTAAGCCTTCAGGCCGGAGCGATTATCTCGTTGATCATTTTTATGTTTCCGCCCCTGGTCTTCATGGGGATGGTATCTCCTGTTATCATTAATTTATTGACAAGTGATGCTACACAAGCGGGTAATAGTGCCGGAAATGTTTATGCCATTTCCACCCTGGGGGGCATTATTTTTACCTTCCTGATGGGATTCTATATCATTCCGGAGTTCGGCATTTCCAACCCGGCTATCATTTCCGGAATTATTTTAGCCATTTTGCCAACGATATCTTTATTTAAAATGAAGCAGCGGGTAGCGGCTTTATTACTGCTCGTTTTTATGACTTTGGGAGCCTGGAAAATCAGTTCCAAAGAGCAATACCCGCCCGATTATAATGTTATCTACCAATCCGAAGGCATCCTTGGCCAGCTAAAGGTCGTGGATCATCCTTCTTACGGCTACACCGATGACAACAGAATGGGAAGAGGCCTGATCGTCAATAATACCTTGCAGACTTTTGTTGGCCTTGACAACGACAGACAATACAGCATCTGGAGTTGGGCACATTACTTCCCCACGGCTGCAAGTATTTTCCCGCAGGGAAGTAAAGTGCTGGTACTCGGCCTCGGAGGCGGGACACTTGTAAAACAATTTACGAGGATGGGATTTGACATAGATGTAGTGGAAATCGATAAAAGGGTCTGGGATGTTTCCGTGGAATATTTTAATGTTGATCCGGATATAAATATTATCATTGATGATGCAAGACATTACGTCAAAACCTGTGGAAAAACTTATGATATTATTGTTTTTGACACCTTCCTCAGTGAATCAGTACCGGAACATTTACTTACCCTTGAAGGATTTGAAGATACCCGGAAGATCCTAAACCCGGAGGGGATGGTCATGATCAATTTTTATGGATTTGTTGAAGGTAAAACCGGCAAAGCCGCGCGGGCTGTTTTGAAAACACTGAAAAAATCTGACTTCATTACAGAGGTATTGGCCACCCCAGGTACAGAAGATACCCGCAACCTGATCTTTATTGCCAGTGATAAAGAACAGGATTTTTCCCTGATTGATTACGAAGAACCCAATTTTGACAGGATAACAGATCTTTATGCCTACTTTTTAAATCAAAATACGATTGATCTGTCAGATGTTGAGGCTTTGACAGACTCCAGACCCATGTTATCCAAACTATATGCCAGGGCTTCCATGAGATGGAAAAGAAGTTATAACGATTATTACAACAGTTACTTTTTTAAAAAAGAAAGTCAAAATGACTAAAATCAATTGAAAATCATACGATTACGGATTAACTTAGCGTTGGATAGTATATGATTTTTACACAAAACTTTAAACTATGAAAAAGATCCTTTTCGCATTATCCATCCTGGCAATGTTCGCCGTCAGCTGTTCCGGCGGAGCAGAAGCCAAAGCGCAGGAAGAAGCGCTCAAAGCAGAGATCACAGAACTCGATTCCCTTTCGACTGAACTCGAAACAACGATTGATGAGATCAAAACAGCAGGATCCGAACTGGATGCTGCCTTAGATGACCTTGACCTGGAGGAATAAGCAGGTAGCTTCGATTTTGTAATCCAATTTTTAACATTAAAAAGGAAAAATCATGAATTTTAAAAAAATATTGATCATGCTGTTCGCAGGTCTGATAATGATAGCTATGAGCCTGCCGGCAACAGCTCAGCAAGGGAAAGAGAAGAGCAAAGAGAAGAAAGAACAAATGGATAAAAAAGGCAAAGAACAAAAGGAAAAGGCTAAAGAAATGAAGGAAAAGGGCAAGGAGATGAAAGCAGAAAAGGCCAAAGCTGATAAAGCCGATAAAGATGCCGATGAAGATACCGATGAACAGGAAATGGAAGATGGAGATGACGGTCATACAGAGGATGCCGATGAAGGAGAGGGCAAAGAGAAAATGCAAAAAGAGAAAGCAGAAAAGGAAAAAACCAACAAAGGCAAAGGATACGGAAAGGATAAAGGTGAGCTCGAAGGCAAAGATTTTGGTCAGGCTCGTGCAGAGGAGGCCAAAAAGAAACACGCCGAAAAGAAAGCCATGGCTAAAGAAACGGCTCAAAAAGGACAAGAAAAAGCTGCAGCAGCCAAAGAAAAAATAAAGGCAGCCAAAGAAAAACTCGAAAAAGAAAAAGCCGACAAAAAAATCTCGGAAGAAGAATACGCAGAGAAAAAGAAAAAGATCGAAAATGCAGAGGCTAAACTCAAGGAATATGAAGCAAAATTAGCCAAAGCTCCGAAAGAGGACGGTGGGGAATAGCGTAAAAAACGGATCAAATTTTGTGGCTATGTGATGATTGTTATCACATAGCCACAAGTTTTAATGGTTTTAGGCAAGATCCGCCAGATTTCGCTGGAAGGCAGAAGCATATCCACCGGCATTGATCCTGGCTTTGAGATCCATCGCCTCCGCCTTGGTGGCAAAAGCTCCCACCACTACTTTATAAACAGTTTTTCCGTTCAGTTCATTGATGCTGACGATCACCTCCTCCCCGAATTTCTTTTGCAATTGTTCCACCTGGATAAGCACGTTGCCGTATTCGTAAAAAGCACCGATCTGAACGCCCCAGCCCTTGGGTTCCTGTTTTCGGACATCAAACCGGAATAAGCCCCGCCCGCTGGTCACAGGCTCGTTGACTTCGATTACCGGAGGAGCCACACTCTCTTTCAGGCGCAAAGCCTCCGCAACAGCCTTGTCTGCATTTACCCGGCCATAGCCATACTTCGAGGAATGACCGTTGGAATATTCCCAGGATGCCCCGATCTTGTCAGCCGTTTGCTGTAAAATGTCCTTTACCTGCTTGGCAGTCAGATCAGGATTGGCAGACAACATCAACGCACAAACCCCGGCCACGAGCGGCGTAGCACTGGACGTCCCTCCAAAGTGTTTATAACGATCTCCCCTGGAACGGCCGTCTGTCCAGAATTTAAAATTGCCTACTTCATCTGACCAGCCCTGGTCCCACCAGGCACGGGCGGCGATGATCGGCCAGTCGCCATTCGAAGGTGCACAAACCGAAACTTCTTTACCCCGGTTGGAATAATAAGCGTGCTGATCCCGGCTGGTACTGGCTGCTACGGCAATTACATCAGGATGAGCAGCGTAAAAGTTGACATAATCGAGGTTGTCATTACCCACGGCAAATAAAATAATGCATCCTTTGCCGTTACGGCCTTTTCTGGCCGCATTGGCAATGGCCTCCTCTTTCAGAGAATTCAATTGAAAACGGGAATCCGTCGTTCCCCAACTGCAGCTGATGATATCGGCACCATTTTCAATACAATAGTCAAACATACGCTCCGTATCCCGGATGTCGAAGGACGTACCATTGATAGGCATGAATTTGGCACTTGGAGCCACGCCTACAATGCCATTGCCGTTATTGTCTGCAATAGCTACACTGGCACAGGGAGTCCCATGGGAATACCCCTGGTTTTGAGGAAGGTTTGTTGTCCTGCTCAGAATATCATACGGTTTGTAAATTTTAGCAGAAAGATCAGGATGGGAGGTGTCAAATCCATTGTCGATGACAGCGACCACCACATCTTTGCTGCCCGTGCTCGACAACCTGTTCCACGCGTCCACTATCTTGGCATCAGCACCCGCCTTGATGTTATAACTTACATCCGGCAGGTTGCCGTTATTTTTCAAATGCCATTCATGAGGGATCAGGTGATCCTGTGGCGGAGTGAAATATTCGTCCATCGGAATGTCGATATCCGGTTCTGCCATCTCGATCATCGAAATTCCCTGCAAGGCACTGGCCACCTTCAGGGGGTTAGGAGAAGCAGGCGTAACCTTGGCAATGATGCGTTGCGCATTCCGCCGTTCTACCAGCGCCAGTTTGTATTCGTCCAGCACAAGAGCCTGTTCCTCTTTACTCACACCGTCCCGAAATTCGATGAAGATCTCACCGGTAGCGATTACGGGCTTATTGCTGCCTTCTGCGAAATATACATGCGTGCCCACTTCAACAACATCCATTTCGCGGGCTTCATCCAGTTTGGTGTCTACATCGGAACCCTCGGTTTTTAAAGACACCACATCAAATCCGCCCAATTGGGGAATAACCTGCTTGTCTACAAAATCCTGATCTTTGGTTTCTACCGACTTCTGGGTTTTTAGCCCAACGAGGCTCTTGCTTTTTTCGAGGTGGAGTTGTCCTTTTCCACATTTGACAGATATCTTACTCATGAGGATGGGTTTTTGCGATTAATTAAAAATAATGGGGGCATCCCCTTTCAGGGTCGCTATGTTCCATGGCTCACGGTCGTTCGGCCTGCGCCCCTAAAGGGCTTGTCTGGTGCTCTCGCACCACCATTGCACAGCGCTATGCCGAAAACATTTCCGGAACCATACTTCCAACTTTTTTTGTTGGTTGTCGACAGAAACATTGCCTCCAAAGATAACAATTTATGGGAAAAAATATTGCAGAAGTTATCCTGGGAATACCTTGTCAACAAAATCCGAAAACCGCAAGAATGACGATTATTCCCCCACGTTCAAATGACCGGAAAAGTTCTCTACAGGATCAGCTTTTCTTCCATCTCCGAAAGAATCCTCACTGAATTGTCGAAAGTCTCCTCCATGGCCGCAGAATTGTCCATGCCGGCATAAAGGGCTATTTCGCAATTTTTGATCACTTTCATGAAATCCCCGATCAGGGTTTCACCAACTTCCAGTGAAGAAAGCCTGGTGTTGAGATTCTCTTTGGTGAGTTCCGAAAACGGGATTTGAAGTTTATCGCACACATACCCGAACATGGCCCGGGAAATTTCATCATAAAAAGCACCGGTTTTGCCGGCTTCCTTGAGTTGGCCTGCTGTTTCCAGGCGCTTTAAAGCCAGTTTCCTCGCCCGTTTACGTTTGATGTCCAACGGATCGATATGGGCATTTTTATCCTCGATCCGTTTGAGGATAAAGGCTCCGATGAATACCAGGAATGGAACAACCGCCAGTATCCAAAAGAATAAAGAGCCAAAAAATGGCTTGCGGTCTTTTTCAAGGCTGGCCGAACTGTGTATCGGTAATATATCTTTGACCTCCTGTTTGATTTCGGGGATATTGATATTGCTCCTGATATTCTTGCCCTGGCTAACCTCCAGGTTGTATGTTTTGTCGGACAGGCTTACATACAGGGCACTGTCTACATCGAAGTAGCTGAAGGAAGGACTTATTGTGTAGCTGCCGGGCCTATTGGGAACGAAAAGGTATTCAAAAGTTTTTTCGTTTACCATCAGTCCGTCAGATCCCATGATACTGTTTTCCCGGACAAGGTTTGGATCGTAAATTTCAAAACCATCGGGTAATTCGAGCTCCGGAGCATGAATACGTTTGATATCGCCTGTTCCTGTTATCGTCATCCGCAAAGTGGCTGCATCATCGGTGGTGAGCGTGTATTTGTCGAGCTGGGTTCTCATTTGAAAACGCCCGACACAGCCATTGAAGTTGGCAGGAGCATCCTGGGGCAGCGGTTTAATGAGCAGGTCAACAGGTTCAGAGCTTTCTGTTTCGTAAACGACATTCCGGCGAAAAAATCCACTCTGACCTTTTACGATACTCAATTGTAAAACAAACGGTTCAATGGTAAAGCTTCCCGTCCTTTGCGGAAACAAGACCATCTTTTTGATGATCCGGCTTTCGTATTGTACACCGTCAATGATTTCGCGGATATTCCTGAGATCCGTATTCCGAACATTCTGGGCAAAAAAAGCATTGTATTCGGATTCGTCCAGGATAGAAATATTGGCGATCTGGGTATTTGAAAAATAGAGCTTATAAACAAGGGGAAGCTGCTGGCCTTCCCAGATTTCTGTGGCTGCCGGTTCTGCCCTGACAAAAACAGCCTTATCCTCTTCCACAGCACTTTTAGCACCTGCGAGAACTTCTACTACAAAAGGATTCGTTTTGAAGACCTTGCCGTTGACGGTAATGGAGGCAGAGCCAATGGTCAGCTGGCCAACAGCTTTTGGCAAAAGACCGTAGATAAAAGAAATTTCCCGTGACATTTTTCCATTGACAATGGTCGTGCTGACGGACTGCGAAGGGCCGGAAACTACTTTGAAATTTCGGAAATTAGGTGGCTTGAAGTTTATCCCTTCTCCGTTTTCCAGGGTAAAACTGACTTCAAAATAAGAATCCTTCAATACCTGACGGGCATCCGAGAAAGCCTTGAAAACAGGCTGCTGAGCCAATGCCATGACCGGCAGGCAAAAAAGTACAATTATAGTAATTAACCTGATCCTCATATTCATTATCCTATTTCATCAACCAGCCTACAATTTCGTTGTCTTGCGTTTCTTTTTCTTGTTGTCTGTTTTTTCCCGCTCGGGAGTACCCCAGTTAGGTGCCGGAGGGAAAGTCATATCAAATTCATGGAAGAAAGTGTTATTACCTCTGTCTTCCTCTATTTCCTGAATAATACCCTCCGGGTTAGCCAGCACAAATACTTCGTAGGGCGCTGTTTCGTAAACCTGTCCGTCGATTTCAACACTTGCCGGTTCAATAAAATACCTGCCGATCTCTTTGGGCTCCAGGTAATAACTAAAGGATTTCATTTGTGACATTTGTCCGTTCACAATACTCATCCTGGAAGACATCATCTGGCCACTGGCCATTTGGAAGTCAGCGAATTCAGGCTGCAGGAAATTATTAACTTCCCCATTTTCAGCAGTAAACGTCACTTTAAACTTATTGCCAAAATAAACCGAATCCGCACTGACACTAACGTTAAAAGTCACTTCATCAGACTGGCTATATCCTGAGAAAGAAAATAAACCAACCATCAAAGCCAGCATTAAAATTTTTCTCTTCATCTCTTTAAAGTTTAAGTTTTTAAAATCCATATTCATTTTCTCATTCGTATTACATTTTTTAAACACAAAACTTGTGTAACTGCCTGTCGGGTCGAGGAGTCAGTCGCGCGACTCCTTTTTCAAGGTTAGCCTCACAAAATTCACCAATCTTTTTTCGAATTGCAAGCTTTGGATTGTGATTTCCGGAGTTTCTCCAATACCTTCTGTTCCTCGTCGTCCATGACTTCCAGGAGCCTTTTGGCTTCTTCCTTATTCAGGTCTTTTTGTTGTTCTTCAGGGTTTTGCTGGTTTTGTTGATTCTGGGGCTCCTGATTTTCTTCATTTTGTTCTTCTTGCTGTTGTTGTTCTTGATCCTGGTTTTGCTCTTCGTTTTGTTCTTGCTGTTGTTGCTCCTCGTTCTGTTCCTGGTTTTCCTGTTCCTGGTTTTCCTGGTCTTGTTGCTGCTGCTGCTGTTGTTGTTGCCTTTGGATCATTTGAGCTTTGGCCAGATTGAGTTTGGTTTCCAGGTCTTCGGGGTTCATTCTCAATGCGTTTTTGTAGGCATCGATACTTTTATCGTATTCTTCTGTCTGAAAATAAGCATTGCCGAGATTGTGCCAGGCGTTGGCCCTGGTTCCATTATTATCAGCCTGATTGAGGGCGTTTTCATAATATTTGATGGCATCCTCAAAGCGTTCCTGCTGGTAGATAGCGTTGCCAAGGTTATAATTCCCGCGACTGGTTTTTTCTTTTTCCAGCGATTTCCGGTATTGTTCTTCTGCCGCGGTATAATCCTCCGATTTATAATTTTTATTACCTTCCCGAAGCAATATATGCCCCGGTTGTGCCTGCGCAAAAGCGGGAAGGATCATCAAAAGGAGCAGGAATTTCAACGTTTTCATACAGAATTTTTTTCAAAATATTAACCGAAAAAGTCCTTGGAGGCCATGTATTTATTCTTACGGTAAGACAGCAGGAATTCTACCAGCAAAAAGAGGATTGCCAGTCCGACAAACCACTGGAAATAACTTTCGTATTCGTTAAATACCCGCTGTTCAAACTCTTGTTTTTCAATGGTGTCAATATGGGCCTGCAGTGCTTCGGCCACTTTTTCAGATCCGGCAGCGAGGTTGAAATAAACTCCCCCACCTGAATTGGCCACGTTTTTCAACATTTCTTCATTCATCGACGACCTGACCGGCGAACCTGTTTCATCCCTTTTGAAATCTGCCCGCCCCTGTACCTGAATAGGAATAAAGGCCCCTTCATTGGATCCTACGCCAACCGTAAATATCAGCAATCCATCATTATGGGCAGCTTTGGCACTTGCCATAGCATCACCATCGTGGTTTTCACCGTCAGAAATAATAATGAGCGCTTTATGGTTTTTATTGTCTTCGCTAAATGCCCGGGCAGCAACATCAATGGCTTCACCGATGGCGGTTCCCTGTGAGGGAGCCATGCCGGGATCAGCAGTTGCGATAAACATTTCTGCAAAAGCATAATCCGCAGTGAGCGGTACCTGCAAATAAGCATTACAGGCAAAGAAGATCGCCCCGACATTATCCCCTTTGACTTTTTCGATGAGGTCCTGGGCAAATTTCCGGGCCCGCAGCAAACGACTTGGCGTAACATCTTCTGCCAGCATGCTTTCGGATATGTCCATGGCAATGAAAAGATCTATGCCTTTACGGTTGATCTTCTCTTTTTTGGTACCCCACTGGGGATTTGCCCAGGCAACGACCAGTGCGCCAATGCAAAGGGAAAGCAGTAAAAATTTCAATTCGTGCTTATACCTCGACATTTCAGGCATGAGCCGTTCCATCAAAGGGGTGTCTCCAAACCTTTGAATAGCTTTTTTCCGGTAGCGCTGGGCGATGATAAAGAATACCGCCAGCAACGGGATCAGCCCCAGGAAAAATAAATAAGTACTGTGTTCGAATCGAAACATCTGTTTTTTGCTTTCTTTTTCAGTAATTCAGGGGCCAACATCACATTTAGCTCCTGAATTAAGGACTCCTTTACGGTATGGTTCTCAAAAGCGTATACCTCAAGAACACTTCCAGTGCCAGGAAGATTAATCCGAGAATGACAAACCGGTAAAATTCCTCGCTATATCTTTTGATTACCGTTACTTCGATTTCTGTTTTTTCAAGATCGTCAATGGTGTTGTAAATACTAACCAGGCTTTCCTCGTCCGTAGCCCGGTAATACTGTCCACCGGTCATGCTGGCAATTTGCCTCAGCAGTGCCTCGTCAATCTCCACCCTGATCATATTGAAAACGTATTGTCCGTCCCTTCGGCGCGCACTTGGTGCCATCGTTTGTCCTGTTGATCCGACGCCGATGGTATAAACTTTAACGCCGAACTCCTGGGCGATTTTCGCAGCCTGCAATGGAGCTACATACCCCGTATTGTTCACACCGTCTGTCAACAAGATAACCACTTTACTTTTGACAGCACTGTCTTTAATTCTGTTGACAGCCGTTGCCAATCCCATGCCGATGGCCGTACCGTCATCCAGGATGCCGCACTCAAGTCCGGCGAGAAATTGCTGAACCACACTGTGATCCGTTGTCAGGGGGCACTGGGTAAAGGCCTCCCCGGCGAAAACCACCAAACCGATCCGGTCAAAGGGCCTTTTGTCAATAAAATCTTTAGCGACAAGCTTGCTGGCTTCCAGTCGGTTGGGTTCAAAATCCTGGGCGAGCATACTGCTCGACAAGTCAATGGCCATCATGATATCAATACCTTCCGCTTTTACTTCTTCCTGGGTAAGACTTTTTTGCGGTCTGGCCAGGGCGATCACGAGTGCGGTAAAAGCCAAAGCCCTGAGGATCGGTAAGCTGACCTGCAACTTTCCCCGGAGGGAACTGGCGGAAAATTCTTCCATAGCCGGCATACGCATGCTCGGGTAGCGGGCCGGCCTTTTGCGAACGTACCAAAATGCCAGCAAGGGAACCAGCAGTAGCAGGACTAAAAAGTACGGATGTACAAAGGTCATATTTCTTAAAAAATCAATCATTGCTCGTATTTCCTGTTGCTGTTGAGGTATTATTTTCCGTATCGCCTTCCTGAGGTGCTACCGGAATGGTTTCCTTGACGAAGGTTACGATATTCCGGAAAGCCTTATCGTGCACCTCAACCGGAGGTTCTGACTTGGCAAACTTTACCAAATCTGCCGTTTGAAAAATGTCTTTCAGATTGTTGGTTCGTTCAGCATCCAGATCCGTTTTTTGCAGGTCATCGATTATTTCGTCTGAAGTGGATTCCAGGGCCCGAATATGAAATCGCTCTTCGAGGTATTCCCGGAGAATGAAGGTCAACTGGCTTTGGAATGATTTGATCTCTCCCTTTTGCCACAACTCCTCCTGGTGTAATTGCTCCAGTTTCTTTAAAGCAATGACGTGTGGCGGTAATTTTTTCTTTTCGAATTCTGCCAGCGTTTCCCTGCGTTGATTCCTGCGGATCAACAACCAGATCGTGAGTGCGATGAGTACAATTGCCAGACCAATGATGAGAAAGGGGAGAAAATCCCAAAAGGTTACAGGTTCTTCAATGATGTTTTTAATGGGTTGCAGTTCGGTAGCCTCTGAAACATCGAAAGTGTTGACCTCGAGCATCAATGTTGGAGAATAGACATTACCCGCCTTGCCTCCTTTTTCAAAAGGAATACCGATTTGAGGAATATTATAGGTGCCTTCCGTGAAAGAAGTCAGGGTGATCTTTTGCTGATAAATAATACTGGTTTTGGACTTACGCATTTCGTTCAGATTACCGATATTGATAATCTCGAGCGCTTTAAGGGTATCCAGGGCAGAGATGTCAGGATCTCCGAGTTTAACGGCCGGGTCGCAGCTAAGCGTAAGGGTAATATCCAGCTGGTCTCCGATCATCATGGAGGTGGAGTCGAGGGCGGCACTGACACTTACCTGGGCGGTCAATCCAACGACTCCTAAAACGAAGGATAATATGAACAATATTCTTTTCATCCGTGCTATTTGGTGCGTCTTTGGAAAAATTTCAAAAGCTCATTGACATAATCATCATCCGACTTGATGGTCACAAAATCAGCGCTGGTTTTTTTGAATGCTTCTTTGCAATAATCCCTGTAGGCTTTATACTGTTCCAGGTAAGCTTCCCTTACGGTTCCGGAAGCGGTATCCAGCCATTTCACACTGCCCGTTTCAGCATCTTCCACCCGCAGGAGCCCTACATTGGGCAGTTCTTCCTCCCGGGGGTCAATTAGCTGAATGCCGATGATGTCGTGCCTCCGGGCAGCAATGCGAAGTGCCTGTTCATAATTTGTGGCAAAGAAATCTGACAGCAAAAAACAGATACTTCGTTTTTTGACAACATTGTTGAAATACTCCAGCGTCATCCCGATATCAGTACCCTGACCTTCCGGTTTAAAGCCGATCAGTTCGCGTATAATTCTGAGGATATGGCTTTTCCCCTTTTTAGGCGGAATAAACTTTTCGATCTTATTGGAGAAAAATATCACCCCGACTTTATCATTATTGTTGATGGCTGAGAATGCGAGAATGGCGCAAATCTCTGTCAGGATCTCATTTTTGAACTGATTCCTGGTGCCGAAAAATGCCGACCGGCTCATATCAATCAGCAGCATGACCGTCAATTCCCTTTCTTCCTCAAATATTTTTACATAGGGATCCCCTGTACGGGCAGTGACGTTCCAGTCAATATTTCGGACATCATCACCGTACTGATAGCTTCTCACCTCACTGAAGGACATTCCGCGCCCCTTGAAAGCACTGTGGTATTCTCCCGAAAAGATGTGACGGCTGATTCCCTTGGTCTTGATTTCGATCTTGCGAACCTTTTTCAGGAGTTCAACGGTAGGGTCTTCCCCTTCCCCGGTTTCCGAATTATTGAGTATGGCATCCTCGACCTTCCTGCGCCGTTGATACAGGAAGAACCCGCCTGCGGCAAGCAGAAGCGTTCCAAGAACTACGAATATGACAATCAAACCGGTATTCAATGCTTTAAATAGATTTTCTTAATTTCTCCGACAAGGTATCGCCTTTTTTGCTCCAGAGCATCCCAAAGGCAAAATCTGCCAACGGGAGCTTCCCGGCAAGTTTGCCGAGGACAAACCCTCGTGCAGCTGGTGCCGGGATCTTGACTACTACGTTCCCTAGGGTACTTCAACCGTATCCAGGATCTTATTGATGATGTCTTCCTGGGTGATATTTTCGGCTTCCGCTTCATAAGTAAGACCAATACGGTGGCGCATTACATCATGGCAAACATTTCTTACATCTTCCGGAATAACATATCCCCTTCTTTTCAGGAAGGCATAAGCTTTGGAAGCCAGGGCAAGGTTGATGCTGGCTCGTGGTGATCCACCGTAATTGATCAACAGCTCGAGGTGTTTCAGTCCGTACTCACCCGGATTTCTGGTAGCAAATACGATGTCCAGGATATATTGTTCGATCTTTTCGTCCATGTAGATCTTGCGCACAGATTCGCGGGCTTTGATGATCTCAGCGGGTTTGACCACCGGATTTACTTTTCCAAATCCATCCAAAGCGAGGTTCCTGCGAACGATTTCTCTTTCCTCATCCTGGTTGGGGTAACCCACTTTTACTTTCAGCATAAAACGGTCTACCTGGGCTTCAGGCAAAGGGTAGGTACCTTCCTGCTCAATGGGGTTTTGTGTGGCCAGTACGAGAAAGGGTTCTTCCAGCTTGAAGGTGTCTGTCCCAATAGTGACCTGCCTTTCCTGCATAGCTTCCAGCAAGGCACTTTGCACCTTAGCCGGGGCACGGTTGATCTCATCGGCCAGGACAAAATTGGCGAAAACAGGTCCCTTCCTCACCGAGAAATCATTCTTGCCCGGGTTGTAGATCATGGTACCGATAATGTCTGCGGGCAGCAGGTCCGGGGTGAATTGAATTCTGCTGTACCTGGCATCAATAGCATTGGAAAGCGTTTTGATGGCCAGGGTTTTGGCCAGACCGGGAAGGCCTTCCAGCAAAACATGTCCCTTGGTCAACAAACCAAGCATAAGTCTTTCGATCATGTTCCCCTGCCCAACGATCACCTTGCTGGTTTCGTTGTTTATCTTTTCAACAATCTCACTGTCGGCGTAGATCTGTTGGTTGAGCGCTTCAATATCAACGTGCATCCTTTTGAGTTTAATGATTTTTTGAAAACACGCAAAGTTGTTAATTTTTTTGAATTTAACACAATAGAAACGGGTATCAATAGCCTCAGATTGACAAAGACTAAAACTATTTAACAGTATTTAACGTTTTTAAAAATTGTTGCACCCGATTTAGAGGCGGTAAAAAGTTGAAAATCAACTTGATCTACTACAAGTATTGAAAAAAACGGGTATCGTTCCGCGAAAATTGAAGCGTCAATTGATTGAGTGGACAGACACATATTTTTTTCAGGTAAAAAATAAAAATAAGCACCTACATTTGTGATTTTTATGGAAATAGAACTGTAATTTTTTAACGAAATCATCTGATAAAACTGAAATTTACCATGAAGCAGCTAAGCCTATTGCTACTATTAACCCTTTTTAGCCTTACCTCTTTTGCTCAATGGCCCGGTGGCCCCGGAGGGGCAGGCAATTTCAAAAAAGGACCAACCATAAAAGGTAAGATTACCGGAGCCATAGCAGATACCATTTCCAGGGAAGCTATTGAATTCGCTACGGTAGTTTTGATCAACGCCAAAACCGGCCAGGAGACCGACGGAGGCATTACAGACGATAAAGGACAGTTTAAATTCCAGGATGTACCTTCAGGGGATTATAAACTGTATGTTTCTTTTTTGGGTTACAACCCGAAGACCATCGAGGATGTCAGTCTGACTTTAGAAAAACCCGATGTTAAATTAGACGATATTTACATTGCCTCTTCCGGGCTTATGCTTGATGAGGTTGTGGTATCTGCTGAAGCTGCGTTGATTGAGAATAAGATCGATAAGATGGTCTTCAACGCAGATAAGGACGTTACCACTACAGGGGGTGATGCCGCCGATGTACTGCGAAAGGTCCCACTATTGTCTGTAGATTTTGATGGTAATGTCCAGTTGAGAGGTTCCTCCAATATCCAGGTGTTGATCAATGGCAAACCTTCCAATTTCTTTTCTGAAAACCTGGCAGATGCCCTCAAGACTTTACCCGCTGATCAGATCAAAACCGTCGAGGTAATCACCCAGCCTTCCGCCAAATACGACGGGGAAGGTTCCGGCGGGATCATCAATATCATTACCAAAAAGAAAAATGTACAGGGTTTTACCGGATCCATTAATGGAACAGTAGGTACCCGGCAAAACAGGGGAACAGTCAACCTCTCGGCAGCGAAAGGCCGTTTCGGGATGAATGCCAACATCGGCTCCTGGTATTCCTGGCCACGAGAAGCGATTACGACCTTCTACCGGGAGGACATTATTGATGGAGAATCCAGAATATTGGACCAGCAGGGAACTACGGAAAGTTTGTTCTTTGGCCCCAACGGATCATTGAGTGCCTTTTATGACTTCAATGCATTTAATACCTTGTCGACTTCTGTTTCTTTCAGAACTTTTGGCGGGGGCAGAGATGGTTCCACAGATGTTGTTTTTGATGACCCTTTTAATGACGTTTATCAGGAATATACCAGATTTAACAAGAGTAGATCTTCCCGAAGCGGATTTGACTGGACGACGGATTACAGACGTACTTTCAAAAAACCGGAACAGGAATTGACTTTTGCCTTCCAGATAAGCGGATCAAACGGTAATGTAGCTAATGAAGTGGAACAGCAGGATGATCTCGGGAATGATGAATCTCTTATTTTTAAGGAGAACCAGGATAACCGAAGTCTGAACCTGGAAACTACCGTTCAGATGGATTATGTGCATCCATTTAATTCAAATATAAAAATGGAAACCGGTGCGAAAGGTGTTGTTCGCCTGATTACCAGTACCTACGATTTTGAGACCTTCAATTATGCTGAAGAGATATTTGAAACGGACTTTGTTCGTTCCGATGTATTCGAATACGAACAGGATGTTTATGCCGGATATATGTCGTTTAATGTTAAATTAGGAGAAAAATACAGTATGGTGGCTGGTGCCCGATATGAGCATACGGGTATCAATGGATTTGTTGAGTCAGGAGAATCAGAGCCCTTTAACGAAAGTTATGATAATTTTTTGCCCAGCATCTTCTTTAGCCGGAAGTTGAAAAACTTCAGCATGTTGAAGTTGAGCCTGGTACAACGTATTCAGCGTCCGGGTTTGAGAAACGTAAATCCATATGTGGACCAGGCAGATAACCGTAACATTTCTTACGGTAATCCGCAGTTGTCGCCGGAAATCACCAATCAGGTTGAATTAGGCTATAACACCCTTGTTAAAGGCGTTGTACTCAATGGTTCCCTTTACTACCGTCGTACCACCGATATCATCGAAAGCTTTTTGCAGATCAATGACGAAGGGATTTCTGAAACTACCTTTAAAAATATAGGAACCAATAATTCTGTCGGATTGAATTTCTTCACTTCCTTCAATATCAGGAAAATCCTCGCCATCCGTGGGGGTATTAATGTAGCCACTTATGATGCACAGGGCATTGTGAACGGTGTTGAATTAAGTCAGCAGGCGATCATTATGGATGGTAACCTGAATGCTACATTGTCTCTGAAGAAAGGTTTTAAAGTAGAAGCTTTTGGATTCTTCCGCCCACAACGTCGGACAATCCAGGGATTCTCCACGCCATTCAGTCTGTTCAGTATGGGGGCTAAAAAAGAATTCTGGAATAAAAGAGCCAGTTTGGGCATCCGCATTGTCGAACCGTTTAAACGACTCAAGGAGTTCCCGTCAGAACTGAGTGGTGAAGGCTTTTACCAGAGGAGTAATTTTGCCATTCCATTCCGTAATATCGGACTCAGCTTCAGCTATAGTTTTGGTAAGCTGGACTTCAAGCAGAAGCGTGTCAGAAGTAAGATCAGTAATGATGACCTGAAGCAGGGCGGATCCGGGAATGATAACCTATAGGGGTTGAAGGCCCAAGGCTTGAGAAGAAAAAAGCCACGAACACACGAATAGTTTTTGCAATTTATCGTGTGTCCGTGGCTTTTTTGTTTAAAATTAGCAATACTTTTGGAGCCTGTTTGGTTGACAGATTCAGTTGAATAAATCCTGTTTTGTCAACGAAAAACCAGTCCAATTTAAAAACATGCAGGCACTTAAACACAAATACCTCCAACGGCAAAGTTCTTTTCTCGAGACAGCCAAAAAACGGAATGACCAATACAGTAGGTTCTCCTACATCCGGCTGGCCTTTTTTATCCTGGCTACCGCAACTATCATCCTGATCTGGTCTTTTAATATTGGGTTCGGCATAATAGCTCTTGTGTTGTTGTTTCTGCTTTTTTACCGCTTCGTACAATGGCACCAGGCGATCAAAAATGAAGCACAACATAATGAACGACTGGCTAAAATCAATGGCCAGGAAGTGGCAGTGCTCGACCATAAATTTGATGAATTTGCTTCCGGGCAGGAGTTCTTAGACCCACAACACGCCTTTGCCCTCGACCTAGATATTTTCGGTGATTTTTCCTTCTTTCAGTATTGCAACAGAACGACCTCGCTTATCGGGCGGAAAAAGCTGGCCAATTTCTTTTTGGAACCCGTTTCCACGGAAACGATCAGCCAGCGCCATGAGGCCATTAAAGAATTGACTGATCAGTTGGATTGGCGCCAGGATTTTCAGGCTTTTGGCCTTGAAACGGAGGATGATCCTTCCCATCTTAAAGCCCTGAAAATGTGGTTGGCAGATGAACCTTTTGTATCCAAAACCTGGTGGCTTCGGGCAGCTTTATTCCTGACACCCGTTTGGGTAACTGTCGGCATCTTGATGTGGATTTATGTTTTTTCCTGGCCTTTATTTGTGATCTGGATGTTGCCGGTAGGATATATCTTAAAAACAACGCTGGAGAAGGTCAACGATACCCACCGCCGAACTACTCACGCAGAAGAGATGCTCAGCCATTATTCGCGGTTAATAAAACACCTGGAAGGAGGTCGGTTTGAATCCCCTTTATTACAGGAATTACATAGCGCCTTTGCGACAGGCGATGCGCTGGCCTCTAAAAGAATTGCCCGACTTTCCTATGTCATAAGTCAATTGAATGTGCGTTACAATGCTTTTGCCATACTGCTCAACCTGACGGCCATTTGGGATCTGCAATGGGTATATCAGCTGGAGCGATGGAAAAAAAAGGAAAAAGATCATTTGTTGAAATGGTTTGAGTCCATGGCTACTTTTGAAGCACTTTGCAGTCTGGCCAATTTACACTATAATAATCCTTCCTGGAGCTATCCGGAAGTAGGGGATTTTGACCGACTGCAGGCTGACGACCTGGGACACCCGCTGATTCATGAATCCGTCAGGGTTTGTAATGACATCACGATTCCTTTGAATGGACACATCAAACTGGTCACGGGGTCCAATATGGCCGGGAAAAGTACCTTTCTCAGAACGGTTGGCTTAAATGTGGTTTTGGGACTGGCAGGAGCTCCTGTATGTGCTCAAAAAATGGAACTTCCGGTAATGGAAGTATATACCAGCATGCGCACTCAGGATGCATTACACGAGAGCACCTCTTCCTTTTACGCAGAACTGAAACGGCTGAAATTCATCATAGAGGCGGTTGAAGAGCAGGCAGTGTTGGCTGCTGATTCCGCCGAACGAAAACATGTATTTTTTCTCCTGGATGAAATACTTAAAGGGACCAAT
The DNA here is from genome assembly GCA_942492125.1 of uncultured Bacteroidota bacterium. Lineage (GTDB taxonomy): Bacteria > Bacteroidota > Bacteroidia > Chitinophagales > Saprospiraceae > BCD1. The sequence continues at coordinate 70,452 of CALODM010000009.1, read as the reverse complement.
TCTGTGGATAGGCATACCGGCTCCAAAGCACTTATCAGGCAATTGATCGAAAGTAAAGGTTCCGGTATTATCGCCACACATGACCTGGAGTTGGGGTCCCTGGAAAAGACCTACGACGGCCGTATTGAGAACCTGTGTATTGAAGTGGAGATCAAAGACGGTGAGTTGTATTTTGATTATAAACTGAAGCAGGGCGTTAGCGAAAGCTTCAATGCCACCTTACTGATGCAAAATATGGGAATTAGGGTTAATTAGGATGTATTAATTACGGATTACGAATTACGAATTGAATGTTTGCCTGAAATTCGTAATTCGTAATTTCCCATTCCTAATTCAAAAACCCGTATTTTTGTTTACATGGAAGTACTCTTGTGGGTAGGGTTGTCGCAGAGTATTTTTGCGGCCATTTTAATAGGAACCAAAAAAGAAAACAGCGTATCCGATAAGATTTTGACCGGCTGGCTATCCTTGCTGGGCATAGAGTTTTTTACGTGTCTCCTGGACTACTGGATTTTTGGTAAGCCCTTATTGTCTAATTCTTTCCTGTTGTTCAATCCGGCATTTTTTCTTTATATCAAATCGCTCACCCGCCCGGAGTTTAAGTTAAAATGGATACAGTTATTACATCTGCTACCTTTTGTCACATTTGAAGTTGTTGGAATCTCGTTATCAGAACACGTATCTTTGACTACACTTTTTGATACGTCTTCTAACCTGGTTTTTAACATCTTTTTTATTACGGTATCGCTTATTTCCTGGATCGTTTACAATTTTTTGAGTGTGTTACTGGTACACCGATACAGGATAAATTTACCCAACGAATTTTCTAGTATCAGCCGGGAAAATGACCTCGCCTGGTTGTTGTTCCTGATCATTTATTATATCTCCTTCTGTGTCGGAGCGCTTGCCATTGGCTTAAACGCTGTATTGACGGAGCGCCACTTGCAGATGCCCTTTGTATTTAATTATGCGGTTTTACTCCTGCTGATCTATATCCTGAGTTATTATGGGTTGATGCAAAAAAATATTTTTCAGAAAAACAATATTCCGGCACCGCCCGAACGGTATCAAAGTTCGCTGCTGACTGCTACCCGGAAAAAAGAGATCAAAAGGGCAATTCTTTCTTTTTTCGAAAAAGAGAAACCTTATCTCAATCCCGACCTGAATTTGGAACGCCTGTCTGAGTTACTGGATATCCCGAAACACCACCTGACCGAAGTGCTGAATACTGAAATAGGCAAGAACTTTTTTCAATTTGTAAATGCTTATCGTATTGAAGCGGTAAAGCATGCGCTTACTGAAAAAAACAATTTATATTCCATTGAAGCCATTGGCTATGATTGTGGTTTCAGTAGTAAGTCTTCATTTTTCACCGTTTTCAAAAAAGCCACCGGACTGACGCCGCTACAATACAAACAAACCCTGTTGAAAAGAGGTGATTTATAAGTAAAAAGTCCATCTTTCAAAAGTTGAACCAATGCTCCCGGTTCAACTTTTATAATCAAAACCATTTTGAGTCTTTTTTCCCTTATGTTGCTAAGGTAGTTGGTCATCAAAACATAAGGTATGAAACGCATCCTGCTCATGGTATTCCTCTCAGCACCCCTGATGATTTTTGCCCAGGGGTTATTTGAATCTTCCCATCCGGATAAGGAAGAAAAGCAAGCAACTTCTCTTGAAATCAATGGATACACCCGCGGGTCAGCCTATGTGGTTGCTGAAAATTACGATTACACCACTGTCTTTGGGGAATTCAGGCTCAAGGGTACCTTACAAAATAAAAAAACCTATCTCTTGTCAGATCTTCGGTTCAGAGCGGGGTATGGATTGGGGGAAGAATTTTCCACTATGCAGATAAAAGAACTTTTCGCTGGTTATGGAGGAGAAAAGCTTGATGTGCGCCTGGGAAATCAGATCGTTGCCTGGGGACGGACGGACGGGTTTAATCCAACCAATAATATTACACCGGTGGACTACTTCTTCTTCACAGCAGACCCCGATGATCAGACATTTCCCAATTTTATGTTGAGAATGAAATACCGTTTTAATTCAGCCATGGAGCTGGATGTGATCGGTATTCCTGTTTACAGTCCTTCGGTTTATCGGTTTGACCTTTTTGATCTTGGGAGCAATGTATATTTTGCAGATTTTTTCCGGCCGGAGAAATCTGTCAAAAACGGTACTTTGGCCGCAAGGCTCAATATAGATTTGCCCAAATCGGGGTTTTCGGCTTCCTGGTTCAGAGGTTATGATCCCTATTATGGTTTTGATGTAAAAACCATAAACTGGAGTGAGGGATTTCCAGTGATTGCGAATACGGGTATTCCTTATTTGAAAAACACCTTGGGTGCCGATCTTTCAATACCCATAGGTTCATGGATCACCAGAGCAGAATTGGCACTCAACCTGGTTGATGATTCTGAAGGAAAGATGTATATCCCCCATTCGGACCTGTCCTATGTAGCAGGTTTGGAACGAAACTTTAAGGGGTTTAATACCATCCTTCAGTACATTGGTAAATACACGCTGGATTTTTCAGATCCTGCTGCTCCCGTTTTGTCCGACCCTGCAGATCCTGTTGCACAATTGACCTTCGCCAATGAGCAAATTTGCTATGAGTCTTTACTTTTTAACCGGCGTATTTTTTACCAACAGGAAGAAACCAATCATGCCCTTGCCCTGACCGTAACCAGGTCATTTTTTTACGAAACCATTCATGCTGAGTTTTCAGCCTATTACAATTTTACCTCAGAAGAATATCTGCTTAGGCCTAAGTTGGAATGGACCATTTCAGACGGGCTTTCGGCTGTTATTGGTTATTCCTTTATGGATGGACCCGAAGAGTCGTTGTTTGATTATTCCCGTCCGATTATGAACGGAGGATTTATCCAGTTGAAAACAAGTTTTTAATCTATAATCAGGTAATTCATGACCAGAGAACACTTCATTATCAGGAACAGATGGTGGATCATTGCCACAACCGTTATCATAGGCGTGGTCATGTTTTTTCCGCTGATGAAAACAACGGTCAATTCCGATCTGGAATCCTACTTTCCGGAAACCATGTCCGCCAAGATCGACAGTCGAAAGATAGAGGCCATTTTCGGAGAGAAAGAACCCATCCTCATCATATTCGAAAGTGATGATGTATTAAACGATTCCACCCTCACCAGGATTCGCGCCCTAAGCAAATCCTTCAACAGGATGAATGATTTTGACATGGTAATTTCGTTGTTTGATACCAAAAATATAAAAGGAGAGAACGGTGTGATGATTGTTGATCCCGTTATTAAAAGAATACCACAATCAGCAGAAAACCGCGAAAAGCTTCGGCAGGAGATCATGGGTAATGAATTGGCCTATAAACTGGTTGTTTCCGATGATTTTAGGTACACAATGATTCTGTTGAATGCGAATTCAGATAAAAGTGACCATGATCTGATGTTGAGTATTTTCAGAGTGTTAAACGAATATCCTGGCCGGGAATCGGTTTCTCTTTTTGGAGCGACCTATATCCGGGACGAGGCCAACACCAGGATACTTCGGGATTTACAATTGTTATTACCGATAGGGTTGTTGGTCATGTTAATCTTTTTATGGCTGTCTTTTCGTCAAAAAAGAGGGGCCCTTTTACCTTTCTTTGTAGTGGTTGCGGCGATCGTTTTATCGATGGCTCTGATCCCTCTTTTTGGATGGCAACTGAGTATCATTAGCATCATTATTCCGATCATGATGATTGCCGTGGCGAATGATTACGGGGTGCATTTTATTGCACGGTACCAGGAAATCATCGCAGCGTTTCCGGAAATGCCGGTAAGGCAGGTGGTTACTGATGTCCTGAACTATCTGAGCAGACCGGTCATTCTTACAGGGTTGACGACGATGTTTGGTATTGCCGGGTTGATCTCCCATCTCATGCTTCCGGCAAAACATATGGGTGTGGTGTGTGCTATCGGGATAGCTTTTGCTGTTTTATTGAGCCTTACTTTTATACCTGCGGTGCTGGTTATGTTGAAAAAAGGGAAAACGGATGTTTATGCCGTTACCCATAAAGCGTATTTCATTAACAGGATGTTGGCCTCCATAGCCCATTGGGTCACCCAAAGGCCCCGTCAGGTGCTGTATGTTTTCGGCTTCTTTTTTGTTCTGATCACGATCGGCTTAATGAAGTTCAGGATCGCACCGGATACCGACAAATTGTTCCCCGCGGATCATCCATACAGTATTTCTCTGGCTATCGCCAATGAGCATTTTGGCGGCACTAAAAACGTGTACCTGGTTTTTGAAGGGGATATCAGACACCCCGACATACTCCGTAAAATGGATGACTATGAACAACGGCTGGAAAATATACCGGAGGTGGGCAGCATTACGTCTATCGCTTCCCTGGTTCGGATCATGAGCAAAGCCCTGAATGATCCCGGGGATGAATTTTACAACAAAATACCGGATACCCGGGAGGCTGTAGCCCAGTACCTGGAACTTTATTCCATGAGTGGCGACCCCGAAGACCTGGAAGACCTGGTCAATTTTGACTATTCCAAAGCCATCATGAATGTGCAATTCCAGGCGGCGGATCTTAAAACGGCCAATATGGTCCTGAATGAACTGAACCTGATCATCGACAAGGACGAACACGCTACATTGATGGGGGGGTATAGTTTGATTGAAAAGGAATTGAGTGATGCCATTGCCAGGGGGCAGGTCAATTCCCTATTGTTTGCTTTTGCCGCCATTATTATTTTACTGATGATTATTTTCAGGAGTGCCGTTGCCGGATTCCTGGGGAGTCTTCCCCTGGTATTTGCCGTGATCTGTACTTTTGGATTGATGGGCTGGACAGGTATAGAATTGAATATCGCTACGGCTTTGTTGTCTTCCATTTCTGTCGGATTGGGGGTGGATTACACCATTCATATGTTCTGGCGGCTGAAGTCTGAACTGAGCGTTGGGGCAGATTTTAAAACAGCGATTATCGCAAGTCTGGCAACCAGTGGCAGGGGGATCGTGATCAATGCTCTTTCCGTTATCGTCGGGTTTGCCATTTTGTTTTTATCGGCATTTCCGTTGATAAGGTCATTTGCTTTTTTGATCATCGTTTCTATCGTTTTATGCCTGATATGTGCCCTGGTGTTGATTCCGGCGATCTGCTTATTGGTGAAACCAAAATTTTTAACCAGATAAATTTATGATAAAAATGAGAAGTATCTTAATGGCATGGCTGGTGCTGTTACCGACAGCTTTCCTGCCGGCGCAAACTGCCCGCGAAATCAGTGAAAAGGCAACGGATGTCATGGACATCAGTTCCATGGAGATGGTTACAACCCTGGAAATTTACGATCAAAAAGGCAGGGTCCGGATAAGGGAGGTGGCTACAGCCACACGTGCGTTCCAAGGTGTCACCAAAACCATGATCAAATTTTTATCCCCGGCAGAGGTAAAAGGTACATCAATGCTGATTTTCGATTATGAAAACAAATCGGATGATATGTGGATATATATGCCAGCATTGCGGAAAACCAGACGGATTGTAAGCAATGAGAAAGGGAAGAATTTTATGGGCTCTGAATTCACCAATGCAGATATGAGCAAACCCGATATGGATGATTTTACCTACAAGACCTTGTCTAAGGAAACGGTTGACGGCAAAACCTGTTGGAAGATCGAATCCCGGTGTATAAATGAAGCTGTTGAGGATGAAAATGGTTTTGGAAAAAGAATTTCCTGGATTGAAGATAAAACCTGGCTGGTTCACAAGATCGAGTTTTATGATATTGACGGAGAGCTGCATAAAATCCAGCGAATCAGTAATTACAAAAAACAACCCAATGGCAAATACTTTGCCTTTTACATGGAAAAAGAGAACGTCCAGAACGGGCGAAAGTCTGTCATGAAAGTGGATAAATTCCAGGCGAATTCCAACAGGAAAGAAGCAGCTTTTGCGCCGGCATTACTGGATGGACGATAAGTGTTGAAACCAGGGGGCCGGCAGCATTGATCTATACATCAAGCCTGCCGAATTTATTTTCGATTCCTTTGTTTCCAGTTACTTAAGTATTTCGCGGAATTGGGTTGCTTAGTCTCCTGAACTGCTTAATTTCAGATACAGGATAGCTTACTTGTCCATTGAATAGGAGAAAGATAAGTTAATTAACCAACACCACTTTAGCCACAGCAGAACTGGGGTCAGTTACGCCAAAACTGGAAGCGGTTGTCGCAAAAACCAGGTAAACACCGGTACTGGCCCTGCGACCATTATAATCCGTTCCATCCCAGATTACCTGTCCTCCCAGGGCTTTTGTTTCATAGACCAGTTTTCCACTTATATCAGTGATTTTGACGGTGGCGTCCCGGGAGAATCCACGAATGGTGATGGGGCCATCATACTCAGGACGAACGGGGTTAGGGAATACTTCAAAAACTTCCTTATGGGTGCGGCCCCCTTCAACAGCATCACCCTGATAGGAAACCAGTCCTTTGTTGGTTGCAAAAAACACCTCACCGGTTTCCTGATTACAGGCGATATCAAATATGGTATTATCCAAAAGTGGTGAATTGTCTTCATTGAAGTACAACAATTCATCTTCACCATTGGGAGATAACAAATAAGCTCCGGTCGAAGTCCCTATCCATTTTCTGTTACCACCATCAACTGCAATAGCCTCGATGCGTTCCGTTTCAAAAAGGTACCCCGGATTCCCGTCTTCACCAACCACAATCCTGCGGGATCCGTTACATTCTTCATCAAAAGCATTGCCGCCACATTCAAAGATCACAATTCCGGCAGTTGTTCCTACCCAGACGTCTCCATCCAGGTCAACAGCCAGGCTGGTAACATCGTTGGTTTGCAAGTTGCTGTTTGCCGAAGAAAAAAACTGGCATCGGTCATCGGAGTCGTCCTCCATTTCTCCTTCATCAAACAACAACAGACCTGCAGAGGAATTCCCCAACCGGATCCATTTATAGCCATTTCCATCGACCACTACATCCATCAGTAATTCAAACCCGCAGACTTCGTCAAAACTTTTCCAGGTGCCATCCGGCTTAAGGACAGATAGCGGCCTATCATCTATGGCCAGTGCATTGGTTACCCAAAGGTTATCCTCTTCATCAAATGCCAACCCCAAAACGCGCACTCGGGTTTCATCATTTTCCGCCAACTGCAAAGTAGAATTTTTTTCATTGTAAAGATTCACTTCCTCTCCATCCACTTCAATAAGCCCTTCGAAATAGGAGCCGGCATATATTTTTCCGGTATTAGGGCTGATAGCCAGAGAGATCATTCCGAAAAGGTCATCGTTATTATCATTGGGGTCTTCTCCTCTCATGGTAGTATTGGTAGTTGTATTGTAAATTGTCCACTGACCATCTATCAAAGAATAAAAGCCATCGCGGAAAAATTGTCCCTTAAGTGTTTCCGGCGTCAATCCCCCCGAAGTTACCCAAACCTCATTGTTCAAAATTTCGATATTCCACGATTTCTCAGACCAGGGTGAGTTGAGCGATATGGTATTACAGTTGGCATCATTCACATTATCCAGCCACCGGAAGTTACGATAATCCTCCCCAAACCAAATTCTCCCCTGTTCATCTTCAAGACCGTTATAAGGCACCGCTATACACCCTCCTGCCAATTCTCCATGCGTTTCATCTGCATTGAAATAGAGTACTTTTCCGTTTCCGCCACAATTCTCCCAATTGCACTGATATCCTACCAAAAGGTGAGTACCCTCGGCAGACATATACTGCACTTTTTGTTCAGCTTCCTCATGGATCTCAACCGGTCCGTCGTCATTCCAACGGTATACGACATTATTTATATCAAAATAAAGCTGGTCGTTAAAAACAACGAGGGCATGAGTAGAATAATCGCCAGGGAAGCCAAAGTCGGTACCCAGGTATTCCCAATTGGAAAAAACTTCAGGGAAAAAACTCGTGGTTTCGATTCGATAAATTCCTTCCTCTGTTCCCACATAAATAAATCCTTCATGATTGACAACAGCATTGACTGCCATACCCGTAAATGTGGTAAAAGCAAATTCTTTGACTGTCTCGCTGATCCTCACCCTTGAAACGCCGTAACTTCCGGCCAGCAAAACTGTTGTATCACTTTCCGGTACAATTTGATTGACTCCTTTTCCAATAATCACATTTGGAAAGTTGGCGATCTGGGGCATGGTAATTACGCGGTCCGTCTCAACGACATCCATGGTCCCGTCGGTAAAAACAACGATAAGGGCTTCCTGTGCCTTGAAATATTTCAAATACTGGATACCTGCCTGACTCAGCAGGTCTGTTTTGGAAAGATAGCGGGTAGACAATTCTTCTTTATCAAACGCTACGATGGAAAGGCCTGTAGAATAAAAAATCTCAGCATCGCTCTGTGTAACATACTGACCTATTTTATAAGGCATATGGGAACGCCATGATCCAATCGGCATTACATTCTGGGCCCATAATCCAACAGCTAAAAGAAGAGTCAAAACACCGGAGAGTAGTAGTCTAAAATGCATACTTAGTTTTTTGCTTAAAAAAATAACTGGGAAGGAGGATTTATATTGTGCCTGGCTGATTTTTAAATTGACTTACTGGTTGTTGGTTAAAAGTTACCTGACTTATTTTTAAATGGTTCAAGTGGTTCAAGTGGAGCGGATCGACATCCCTGGTATACAGTATCGGGAGGGCTCAATTCGTTTCCAACTGTTATTCTTTAAAAATTTTTCAAAAACCGGCAGTCCTGTAATTATGCTCCCTTTAAAACATCATCACCTGTACATATTACTGGTAGCAAGATACTCATATACCGGTTCCGGGACCAGGTATCTGACCGATTTACCTTTCCGGATACATTGCCTGATATAACTGGCCGAAATATTCATCATTGGAGCATCAAAAAGTTTTACCCTGGGGTGATCTGTCAATTCACCGGGTTCGTATCCCGGTCTTTCATACACATAAATGTCGTGATCACGAAGCAGCAGTTCATAATTTTTCCATTTATGAAAAGTCCTGAGGTTATCGCCCCCCATGATCAGGGAAAATGTATACTCAGGATGTTTTTCTTTAAGTACGGCAAGTGTATCAATGGTGTAAGATGGTTTGGGAAGTCTGAATTCCACATCCGTCGCTCTTAAATTCGGATTATCATCAATAGCCAGATGTACGAGGTGTAAACGATCATGATCCCGGGCCAGGGAGTTTTTGTTTTTCAATGGGTTCTGGGGGGAAACGACCAGCCATATTTCATCCAGGTCGGTTTGGGTAGCCATGAAATTGGCAATGATGAGGTGCCCGATGTGGATGGGATTAAATGAACCGAAAAACAGACCGATATTGCGCTTTGACATAGGAACTGGTTGCTGGTTGCTGGTTGCTGGGTTTTTCAACCGGTAACCAGCAACCAGCAACCGGTAATCTGGTTACTTCTTACTGGCGTTAAAGAGGAACTCTTTTTCCTCGGGAGTCAGGCTTTCATATCCCTGCTCCTTGATTTTATCTAAAATAGTGTCCACTTGTTCCTCGTGACTTAAATTATCACTGGAATGATTAGGTTTACTGCTTTTCTTTCTTTGTTGCTGGCGGGCAGCTGTTTTTTTAGCGTCCTTGTTTTTGTAAATAATATGAGGGCCTTTACGTTCCTGTTTTCTCGCTTCCCGGTTAAATAATAAGGAAATACTGTAAATAAGCCTGTTTACAAAAACAGATAAATCCCGGCCTTTGCGGAGTTGACTAACAAAAATCCACCCGAATAAAGCTCCTCCCATATGAGCGAAATGCCCGCCAGTATTGGTATTGCCTGCCATGGCAATAAAATCGATCAGCAACATTACAGCGATGATGTATTTAATCTTTACGGGGCCCAGTAAGGGCAGATAGAAAATATAATCGGGGGACAAGACTCCCGCTGCCAGGACAATTCCCATGACAGCGGCGGAGGCGCCAAGGGCAAAATGTACATTTTCACCTCCGTAAGGCAGCACATTTATGGATATATAGAACAACAGCGCTCCCGTAATCCCGGAGAGCAAATAGAGGGGCAACACCCTGTGATTGCCTATGAAATCGCCAACTATACGACCAAAATAATATAAAAGCAGCATATTAAAGAAAAGGTGGAAGAACCTTTCGTGAAGAAACATATGGGTGATTACTGCCCAAATATGAGTGAGGTTGTGCATCCCGCGGGAAGAAATACTCAGGAACTGAACGATCTTATCATAAATGGGGGGCGTAACCCACCCGTTGGAAATGCGCAGGATCACCCAGACAATATTGATGGCCAAAAAGACCCCAACATTGACCAGTATGATACGGCTCACCGTATTCCCGTAATTATATTCCCTTTTTATATCTTCCCAAATAGAGGTAAACATTTGTTTGTAATTTTCTTTTGCCAGCGTCCGGATTTTTCAAAATACCGCAGGCCTGAGCCTAATGCTGAAATCCACTGTCAAACTTCCGCCAGTACAAAATTAATAAGAATCCGAATAATGCGCCTCCCAAATGCGCAAAGTGGGCGATATTATCCCATGAAAAGTTGGCAACACCCAAAGTCAGTTCAATAATCATAAGTACCGGGATGAAATATTTGGCCTTGATGGGGATCGGTAAAAAGATCAGCATCAATTCCACGTTGGGGAATTTCATGCCAAAAGCCAGCAATAAACCAAAGATAGCTCCCGATGCTCCTACCATAGGAACGTAGTTGTGGCGGTAATATTTGAGATTCAGATCCCCTAATGCCTGATCCGTGAAATTATATCCTTTCGATAGTGCATCGTAGCCTTCGGTGGCGAGGTACTTGATCGTATCCGGAGACAAATCCCTTAAAAAGGCATTGTATTCAAAATAGTGGATTGCAAAAGTCAGCGCCACTGCACCTATTGCACTAAAAAAATAGAAAAACAAAAATTTCTTTTCTCCCCAAAGTGCTTCCAAAGGCGCTCCAAACATCACCAGGGCGAACATATTGAATAAAATATGCGTGAATCCCCCATGCATGAAAAAGTGGGTAACGATCTGGAATGGCTGAAAAAGCGGCGAATTGGGATAATACAAAGCCAGGGTACTGTTGGCGTCAAAAATTTCACTGGAAGTAAGGATATTACTTCCGACAAACATCAAGATATTGATGATCAGTAAATGTTTAACAACGCCCGTTAACCTAAGGCCCATAAGTTTTTGTTTTTAGTGGTTGTCAGTAAAGTGGAACGATGAAATAAAAGAAGTCAAAAACATATTCACTTCTCACCCTTCATGCCCAACAAAACACATTTATTCAAAACGTTTCTTCAAGTCCTCAAGTTCAAAGGTGATGAAACAATTCCGACCAGCAGGGCTTTTAAATGGAACTTCGCACGCAAACAGCTGATCAACGAGCGTTTGCATTTCGGGAATTTCCAGTTTCTGCCCTCGTTTTACCGAGGTACTTTTGGCCATGGACCTTGCAAGATTCTCCCGGGTATCCAGCTTCAGATTCAGGTTGTTTTTATACTGCTCCAGCAAAAATTCGATGGCAGCTTTTTCATTACTTTTTCCCGCCATCTCAGCCGGCAATCCATTGATCACAAAGGTGTTTTTTCCAAACTCCTGAATATCGAATCCCAGGATGTTGAGTTGCGGGATGATGTCTTTCAAAACAGCAGCATCCGCCGGGGGTAAATTCAGCGTACCCGGAAACAGCTGTTTTTGGGTCAGTGCGCTTTGTTGGTCAAGCACCTGCAGATATTGTTCGTACAAAACCCGCTCATGCGCCAGCTGCTGATCTATCAACAAGTATCCTGATTTAATATGACTGAGAATATAGGTGTTGTGTATTTGGAACGGTTGCTTACGGTCTTCATTTACCCCTTTCATGGCATCCGCCGGATCTTCATTGCCCAGACTGCTTTCCAGGGTCATTGGCGCAGATTCGCTTTCCTGCTGATCCGGTACATATTCGTCAAGCCCCTCGTATAATTTTTCCCAGGGTTGCTTTTCTTGTCTTTGAGGTATTTCAAAGGAAGTTCCGGAAGTATTATTCTTGACGGTCCCTCCGGTTTTGGGAGCAGGTTTGGGAGGTACAATGTTCCTTTTGGCAAAATTGGTATCGGTCTCAAAATCGAGGGTCGGCATCACATTGAACTGCCCCAGGGAGTGCCTCACGGCTACCTTGAGGTAATTATAGATGAGTCGCTCATCATCAAATTTTATTTCCTGCTTGGTCGGATGCACATTGATATCGATTTTCTCCGGATCTATGTCCAGGAATATTATATAAAACGGATAAGTTCCTTCCTGCAGGAGCTCTTCGTAGGCTCCCATAATGGCATGGTGCAGGTATCCGCTCTTGATGAATCGCTGATTGACAAAGAACATCTGGTCGCCACGTGTTTTTCTGGCAAATTCCGGTTTTCCCACGAATCCGTAGATGTGGACTTCCTCTGTTTTTTCATCAATAGGTACGAGGCGTTTATTGAATTGCTGTCCAAAAACACCGATAATACGTTGCCGCAGATTGGCTGGGGGCAGATGAAATATCTCAGAATTATTATGGTGCAGCGAGAAAAAAACATCCGGATTAGCCAGGGCTAAGCGTTGGAATTCATCCAGGATATGCCGCATTTCAACGGTATCTGATTTTAGGAATTTGCGTCTGGCAGGGACATTGTAAAAGAGATTCTTAACGGCAATGCTGGTTCCGGACGGACTTTGAGTGGCTTCCGAATTTTTAACTTCTGAGCCTTCGATTACCAGCCTTATGCCAAGTTCGTCAACCTGTTTCCGGGTTTTCATCTCAACATGGCTAATCGCGGCAATGGAGGCCATTGCTTCCCCGCGAAAACCCATAGTCCGGATGGCAAAAAGATCGTTTGCTTCGCGGATCTTGGAAGTTGCATGCCGTTCAAAAGCCATTCGGGCATCCGTTTCAGACATGCCACAGCCATTGTCGATAACCTGAATGAGTGTTTTACCGGCTTCTTTTATGATCAATTTTATTTCGGTACTGCCTGCATCGATTGCGTTTTCCATCAATTCTTTCACGACGGATGCAGGTCTCTGGATGACTTCTCCGGCAGCAATCTGGTTGGCAATGGCGTCGGGAAGCAGCTGAATGATGTCAGCCATAAATTTGTTGCTTGTTTCTGGTTACTGGATATTCTGGTTATAAATTGAGCGCTTCCAGAATTTTGGGTAAATATACACCAAGTCCATAATATGCCAAGAGCAACAACATAACTATTATGACTATTAGAGTCATATTGGAACGCAAAACACGTTTTCTGCGGAAACCGGCATCTGTTTTATACCTCTTTAAACCCGCTGATATACGTTCCTTAATGGCTTCTGCGTCTCCTTTTTTGCGCAATTCAGCTTTTTGCAGCCGCTCTTCCAATTCTTCCTTTTTGGGATTCCAGTACCGGGGATGATAGGTGTATTGTCTATTTTTCGGCAGTTTTGTCAGACGTCCTTTGAACATAGTTTTAAGATTTAATGAGCTTATCCGGTTTCGAATAAAAGGCCCGGGATTTTTCAGGTCCCGGGGCTACCGGGTTCTTTCCTTTGAAGTATTTGCACCGACCCGAATTTAAGCCCTTTTGCTTCAATAAAATTACAACTTAAACAGCAGAAATGTTCAAAATTTAAGGTTTGCTGCTGTTCTTTAAAAATATGGATGCAAAAAATTATGGATTTGGTGGATTGCCAATAGCGCATTGGATCTTGGGAGGGAATTTTAAAAAAGCGGTCAGCTTATATCAGGTAACAGTCGTGTCATTCACATCTGCATTGGAAATCGGACGGCCAACTTCCAATAAAGATGTGTTTAAAAACAATTTGAAACTACATTAAAACCATGTGAAACCACCTGAAACTATACCTGTTTAGATATCATCATCATTCTCCCACCGTCCAGGTAGTACCGTCTTTGCCGTCTTTGAGCTGAATATTCAGTTCTTTCATTTTGTCACGAATCTTATCGGAAGTGGCCCAGTCTTTATTGGCCCGGGCTTCCATCCTCATTTCTATGATGAAATCCATAATACCTTCCAGCACACGGTTGTCTTCCCCGGAGGCGCCTGTTTCATCTTTCAATCCAAAAATATCGAATACAAAAGCATGGTAGAACCCATTCAAACGCTCAAGCGTCTCTGCTGAAACTTCGTTCATCGGCAGATGACCATCTTTCAGGCTGTTGATCTTACTGGCCAATTCAAAAATCCTGGCCAATGTCTTTGGCGTATTGAAATCATCGTTCATTTCCGCCTGGGCAAGATCCATCAATTCATTGAGTTCCTGATCGGTCTTGCCTGCCTGAGTACCAGCGACTGCCTGCAGTTTACTGAGCGATTTATTGGCTTCCATCAAACGGCGGTAGCCTTTTTCAGCAGCCTGTAAGGCTTCGTCGGTGAGGTCCAGCGTACTGCTGTAATGGGTTTGCAACATGAAAAAGCGAACCACCATCGGGCTGTAACCTTTGGTCACATGAGGACTTTCTCCCGTAAATAATTCCTCGGGAGAAATGGTATTGCCGTCGCTTTTAGACATTTTGCGGCCGTTCATCAACAACATATTGGCGTGCAGCCAGTAATTGCAGGGACTGTGCCCGCAGGCAGCAGTATTCTGGGCAATCTCATTTTCGTGATGAGGAAATTTCAGGTCATTGCCTCCTCCGTGAATATCAAAAGTTTCTCCAAGGTATTTGGTACTCATGACCGAACATTCGAGATGCCAGCCCGGAAACCCAACCGACCATGGCGAATTCCAGCGAAGGATATGCTCCGGAGAAGCTTTCATCCATATCGCAAAGTCTGATGGATGTTTCTTCTCATCCTGGTTTTTGAGGTTATCCCTTGATTCTGCGATCAGGTCATCGATCTTCCTTCCGGAGAGTTCACCATAAACACCCTTTTCTTCAGCATATTTGAGGGTGTCGAAATAAACGGATCCGTTCATTTCATATCCATAGCCATTATCAAGGATTTCCTGAACCATTTCGATCTGCTCCAGGATATGTCCGGTAGCGCGAGGCTCAACACTAGGTTCCAAAGTATTGAACATGCGCATGATGTCGTGGAAACCATTGGTATACTTCTGGACTACCTCCATGGGCTCCAACTGCTCCAGCCGGGCCCTTTTCGCAATCTTATCTTCCCCGGTATCCGCATCGTTTTCCAGGTGTCCCACGTCCGTAATATTACGCACGTAACGCACTTTGTATCCCAGATACAAGAGATACCTGTAGATGATATCAAAGCTTACAAAAGTACGGCAATTTCCGAGGTGTACATCACTGTAAACGGTGGGACCACATACGTACATCCCTACATGCCCCTCATGAATGGGTTTAAAGATCTCCTTCTTCCTGTGGATACTGTTGTAAACTCTTAATTCGTTTTCCATGATCATTGTTAATGCGATTTTCTGGTAACCGGACAGCTATAGCCCGTATTCATTGATTTGTCGGGGTCCGAAATAAAGCGCAAAAATAGACCCTTTATTTAAACTCGCCAACTATGCCAAATAATATTTTATTCCAATGCTGCAATCTTAAGGCAGTTTACGGTTAATTCGTGCTCAGTCTGTCGCTTTGTTTCCACTCCAGGGCATATAAGGTGCGCGGGTAGTCATCTTCATTTATTAAAATATTGTCTGTCGGAAACGCTTCTTACATCCTGCTGACACTATACAAATCTCACGAGAAAATGGTTCCCAAAAACACATTTTCCTTTTCGAAACCCAATAAAATTCCGATAAAAAACAATCGGATCTCCTGGCTGTTTTTAATGAAAATACCTCCGTTGAGTTAGCCTTAAAACTTATTTTATATAGTTATTTATAGCACTTTTTTTTGGAGCGTATTATGGACAAATGTCATTACATTTGCGGTTCTGACAGAAAAAAACAATTTATCATGGCTAATACAACCCTTAAATACGAAGGCCTTCAAAAGATCAGAACAGATTTCAGTTATCTCATTTCCACATTCAAGGAGATGTTGGAATCTTTAGGAGAACATGATCTGGCGGCACTGATCCCTATGGGTAATGAACAACTTCCTCGAAATCATTCCGGGGTTCCGGAAGAAAAACTTGCCCAGGCAATCGGTATTTCTTTTGAGTTACTCAATCTGGTGGAAGAAAACGCAGCCACCCAGTTTCGCCGGAAAACAGAAACCCTACTCGGATTAGATACTACCCGTGGCTCCTGGGGAGAAACTTTCAAAATCTGGAAAACGTCTGGGATTGATGAAAAGAAGGCCGCGACATTATTGCCAACCGTTAAAGTAATGCCGGTTCTGACGGCTCATCCAACCGAAGCCAAGCGACTGACGGTACTGGATATACATCGGGAATTATACGTTCTGTTGGCCAGGAATGAAAACCCGCTTTGGTCAACTTCTGAACGGGCAGCCATCAGGCAGGAGATTATAAGTTCCTTGGAGCGTTGGTGGCGTACAGGGGAAATTTACCTCGAAAAGCCCAGCCTTGTAGACGAACGCAACAACCTGATGCACTATTATATCAATGTACTTCCCGAAGCTTTGCGGCTGGCCGATCAACGGTTGATAGACGCCTGGAAAGATGCAGGTTTTTCCACGGATCTTCTGGAATGGCCGGAACAATTCCCCAATCTGCAATTCGGCAGTTGGGTAGGCGGTGACCGGGACGGACACCCTTTTGTGACGCCCGAATTTACCGCATCTACTTTGGGCTTACACCGCCAGGCAGCTTTGAAGATGATCCAAAAGCAGTTGTTTCAATTGGCCGGCAGGCTCAGTTTTTCCAGTTATATGAATACCTTTCCGGCAGACTTTCTTGCCGACATACAGGCCCGCGCTGAACTTTTAGGGGAGGCCGGTCAGAAAGCACTGGAGCGTAACCTGAAGGAACCTTTGCGCCAGTTTGTCAACCTTATGTTGATCCGGCTGGAAAATACCCTGGCTGATGATTTTGAATCAGGAGAAGCAAGTTATTACCGGCGACCTTCGGATTTGTTGGTTGATCTGAGGAAATTAAGAGATGTTTTAATCCATCTGAAGGCTGCACGTATCGCCAAACAATGGTTGTTCCCCATAGAGCGGATGGTTGGTTGTTTTGGTTTCCACCTCGCCAGACTGGATATTCGGCAAAATAGTAATTATCACGAGAAAGCCATAAGCCAGATTTTGCAGGCTTCAGGTTTTGATGATACAGATTACGGTAATTGGGAGGAAGCAAAAAGAATTTCCTTTCTCAACCGGGAATTACAAAGTGACCGCCCGTTCCTGATCGCCGGACGCTCTGCCGGCCCTGAAGCGGATAATGTGCTCGGGTATTTCCGGGAAGTAAAAAACTATGTCGATCGTTACGGCTCTGAAGGTATAGGTTCAATCATTGTCAGTATGACCAGAAGTTTGAGTGACCTGCTTGTGGTATTTCTCTTCTTACGCGAGGTTGGGTTAAAAGATGCTCATCTTCCGGTCGTTCCGCTTTTGGAAACTATCGACGACCTGATAGCAGGACCGGACATTCTGGAGTCTTTCCTCCGGCATCCAGTCATGGAAGAACAGCGTAAAGGTCATAACCCTTTCATCCAGGAAGTAATGTTGGGCTATAGTGACAGCAATAAAGACGGAGGCATCATGACCAGCCGCTGGAATATCTTTAAAGCAGAAGAAAGGTTAACGCAAACAGGGAATCGACTTGGCGTTAAGCTTTGTTTTTTTCATGGCCGGGGTGGAACGATCAGCAGGGGAGGTGGGAAGATCCATCGCTTTTTGGAAAGTATGCCACCTGGATCGGTTAGTGGTCACATTAAAATGACCGTGCAGGGAGAAACCATAGCCAATCAGTTTGCCAATCGCCTGAATGCCTGCTACAACCTCGAGATGTTCTTATCCGGCACTGCCCGACAGGCCATGTTGACACAGCAAGCTGATCATGACAGCAAGCTTTACGATATTATGGACCGCCTGGTGGAAATGGCACGCAAAACGTACCGGAAAATACTGGATCACCCCAGATTCATTGCGTTTTATAACGAGGCTACCCCTATTGATGTGCTGGAACAAAGCAAGATCGGTTCCAGGCCCGCACGCCGTACCGGAAAACGGTCCCTGAAGGATCTGCGATCCATTCCCTGGGTGTTCAGTTGGAACCAGTCGAGATTTAATCTCACCGGATGGTTTGGCACCGGCACTGCACTTGGTCAGTTTGTGGAAAAATATCCCGGGGATTTTGAATATTTAAAGAAGGCTGCCCGGGACTGGCCATTCCTCAAATACAGTTTGATCCAGATTGAGACCAATCTCTTACTTGCCGATAAAGACATCATGGAAGACTTTGCCGGTCTGGTAACTGATCCTGCTACCAAAAAAGAGTTGATGGAACTCATTTTAACGGATTATGATACCTGTCTGGAAAAGATCGAGCAACTCATGGGTGCTTCTGTGGAAGAACGCAGAATCTCAAGATTGGAAAATAATAAACTGAGGAAAGATGCACTATCCATTTTGCATCAAATACAGATACAATCACTCCGGCAATGGCGGGAGGTGAAAGAAAGTGATCCGGAGAAAAGCGAACAATTATTGCTAAGGCTTTTGTTGTTGGTCAATGTTTTGGCCGGTGGATTGAAAAGTACCGGTTAAACGAGCGGTTTATGGCACGCAGAACCCGCTGAATTTCGCTGAACGATTTTTCTGCGAGTATCTGCGGTATCTGCGTGCATATTTCATTTTACATTCTTTAATACTCATCTCCAAAGGCAAAAGTCGCTTTCCGTTCCGTCCATCTTCCGCGCGTGAAGTCCGGAAACGGCATCGGGTGACTTCCCATGGCAATCGACTGTTCTGACAATGGCGTTATAGCCAGCCAGCTGGCCGCATCGTACACATCAAACGGAGGTGTTTCATTTCTTTTGGCACATTCCACAAACGAATGGATGAGGAAAAAGTCCATTCCCCCGTGACCTGCCCCCACGGCACGTTGCTCGTGACGTTTCCACAGCGGGTGATCGTACTTTTTGAGATAGGGATCCGCATCCTCCCACCGGTGTTCAGGACTTACGCCTTCAATGTGCAGGGATTTATTGACATCCATCCACAAACCCCTGGTGCCCTGTACTCTGAACCCCAGGGAATATGGTCTTGGCAGGTTGGTGTCATGGTGCATGACGATGGTCTCTCCATTGGAGCATTGGATGGTTGTTGTTACCTTGTCACCGAGTTTAAATTCTATTTTGGCATTTGGGTGATCAGGTCCGCCTTTTTCATGATCGACTATATAATTGTGAAGGCCTCTTGCTTTTGAAGCGAAGGATGTCAGATAAAGCATGCGATTTCCCCTGTTCAGATCGATGTACTGAGCGACAGGCCCAATCCCGTGGGTCGGATAAAGTTCCCCATTCCGATGTACGGAATGTTTGGTACGCCACTTGGCTTCACTAAACCCTTTCTCACCAAATTCTACGCCATTCCCATAGGGCACCTTGCCATCATTAAATTTTACGGCTCGCAGATCATGCTGATATCCGCATTCAAGGTGTATCATCTCTCCAAACATATCCTGGCGAACCATATTGAGAATGGCCATTACATCCCGGCGGTAACATACATTTTCCAGGAAGAACAAATGGGAACCTGTGGCCTCCTGTGTATTGACCAGCTCCCAACATTCATCCATAGAAAAACCACCACAGACTTCCATGCCGACATATTTTCCGGCTTTCATCGCTGCAATAGCCATTTCGGAGTGCCATCGCCAGGGTGAAC
This sequence comes from uncultured Bacteroidota bacterium, assembly GCA_942492125.1. Taxonomy (GTDB): domain Bacteria; phylum Bacteroidota; class Bacteroidia; order Chitinophagales; family Saprospiraceae; genus BCD1. Next base: position 50,720 of record CALODM010000009.1, on the reverse strand, counting down.
TGATGATTACTGCATCTATATCTTCTTCCTCCAACAGCTCCAGGTATGCTTTTTCTCCTTTAAAAACCTTGGGCTGAGGTTTACCCTTTTTGGTGAATATTTCCTTGGCCCTTTCAATCATGATATCATCAACATCATTGATGGCCACAACATTGCAGTCATCGCGGTCAAGTACGAGATAAATATGACTCTGCCCGCGCAGTCCTACTCCGAGGAAAGCGACGTTGAGTTTCGATTTCGGTCCAATGGTTTTTTCCTGTTGCTGCGCTTTGATCTCCGTAGCCGGAATGGCAAGGCTGGCGCCTGCAAGGGCAGTGGTTTGTAAAAATTTGCGACGGTTGAAAGATTTTTCCATACTTGACGGTTTTATTTGAATGTATTGATGTTTTTAGTGATCTCTGCTTTACTGAGGTAATAACCGGGTGAATACCGGGTAATGATCCGAGTAATCAACTTTTATTATTTCAAAAGTCAGGGTCTTCATACCGGCCGATTCCAGGATATAGTCGATTCTCAAGCCAGGAATACTGCCCGCATAGGTCGTTCCCATGCCTACCCCTGCTTTTTTAAAAGTATCCGTTGCCCCTTTGGATAGCAGGTGGTACGCGTTAGATATGGTAACATCAAAAAAATATCCGCAGATAATGACAGGATGGGGGCTCCGTTGAATATACTCGGAAATTTCACTGGCCTGAACAGCTCTTTTTCGTGCCGAATTACGGTATTTTCCGATCATTCCCCTGATGGTCAGCCAGGTTTCCTTTTGCTGGATCTTTCCTTCAGCAGCTACCTTATCCGCGATTGTCGACACTTCATTTGATTGCAGGTGTATGTTGAACAAACGATACGTCCTGCCCCCTACGGCTAATATCTGCCGAGAGGTATCCGTTGGAATGATTGGCATAATATTTTGCCCGTTTTTGGCTGATGGGATATTTGGAAAAAATAGCCAATTGTCCGCCTTGATCCTGATAATAATGTTTACAATCCGTGCCTTTGGTTATATAATCTGCAAATTTGCCTGCTATCCTGGGCAGTGGAAATTCCTGAAAGCACAACAAATCCGGTTGGTATTTTTTAATCAGCCCTGATAGCTTCTTCTGACAGTCTGGTGGTTACCCCACCTGGTTTTATAAGATTACGACAATTAAATGTCATAACCTTGAGTTCTTTTTCTGTTTCGGTAAATTGCCCTTTGGTCCTGAATCCAACAATACTGTTAAATTGTCCCCATCCCAAAATCAACCAGGCCAAAGAGTAAATGAAATACCGTTTGCGCAATAAAGCCCATAAAACAATAAAAAGCGTATTGGCAAGAACCAGCCAGGGGTAAAAAAGTCCCAAAATGGAAAACATCCAAAAGTTTTCAGGAGAAACATAAGGAGAAAGATAGGCACCGAAACCTAAAAAGATGGTGAATATATTGAACCAGAAAAGTATTTTTACCATTACAAAGTCTTGGGTCAGTCTATAGTTACCTGTCAAAACCAGGTTACCATAAGGTCGTTCAGGAACTGAAACTAAAAATAGTTGAATTATTTTGATTAACAAATCTTCTTTCTGTCAATCTTTAAAGTCCTGCAATAACATCATCGCCGCAGAAAGCACCCGGCTGGGCGGATTCAGCCAGCAGCCCTTTGAATCGCTCAACCTGGGACTCTTTACCGATGATGATCCGATAAACGTTTCCAGGAACAGACACCATTTCTTTAACCAGCTGGGGATCAAACCGGAACAGGTGTCAGGCAGTCACCAGGTACATGGAGACCAAATATTACAGGTCAACTGCCCCGGACAACAGGAAGGTTTTGATGCACTCATCACCAGTAAAAAAAACATATTCCTCACCGTAACTGTGGCCGACTGTGCGCCTATACTCATTTATGATCAGAAGCAGGAAGCTGTGGCAGCTATTCATGCCGGCTGGAAGGGAACAACCCTAAAGATAGTCCAAAAAACGCTATCCCGAATGAACGAAACCTATGGTACCCGGGGGGAAGACTGCTTTGCTTACATTGGTACTTGTATCGATGAATGTTCCTTTGAAGTAGATGCAGATGTGGCAGATCATTTCAATGCCCCCTTCAAAAGGTGGGATAAAAGTCTGGGCAAATTCTTCGTAGACCTGAAGGCTGCCAACCAACAGCAACTAATCGATTTCGGTATTCCCGGGAACAGAATCGAAATTTCTCCCTATTCTACTTACATAGACAACGACCGGTATTTTTCTTATCGAAAGGAAAAAGGACATACGGGGAGAATGCTGGCGGTTATTGGTATGCGATGATATCGGGGTTGTTTTGGTTCAAAGGGTTTCAGGGGATCAAGTTGAACGCAGTGAAATTCCATAGATGAAATGTCGGGAAGGCTCAACTTTCAACCATAGCTGAAGACAGAAAATTACATCTCCCGGACTACACCAGGAACCCGAAACAAGCAAACCCCTTTCATGGGACGGAACTTATTTTAAAAACCGATAATCTCAGAAATCTTTTTTACCTTCGGCTTCAGACTATAAATTCAAAAATGTCCATCAAAGCCATAATTCCCGTTGCAGGTAAAGGCCTTCGGTTAAGGCCGCTGACCTATACCCAGCCCAAACCGCTGATCTCCGTTGCAGGCAAGCCCATTATATCCTTTGTCATCGATCAACTGACCGAAATAGGTGTTGAAGATTTTATTTTCATTCTTGGGTATCTGGGGGAAAAAATCAAACGATATATCAGGGAACAGTATCCTGAATTAAAAACCACCTTTATTTTTCAGGAAGAAAGGCTTGGCTCTGGGCATGCCATTTGGATGGCACGGCAAAACCTGGATCCCTCTGATGAAATATTGATCTGTTTTGGAGATACGATCATCGATATGAACCTGGCGAAAATAATGGAGATCCCCCTCAACTGCATCGGCGTGAAAAAGGTGGATGATCCGAGGAATTTTGGTGTAGTTGAGGTAGGCAGAAACGGAAAAATAAAAGCGCTGGAAGAAAAACCCAAAATCCCCCGCTCAAACCTGGCCATGGTGGGTATTTATAAGATAAACAGGATTCCCGGATTTTTGAAGGCCCTGGAAAAGGCCGTAGCTGCCGGTTTTGAAAGAGAACAGGAAATACATCTGACCGACGTATTGTCAGAGATGATCGAACAGGGAAGTACGATCAAAACTTTTGAAGTTGATAATTGGTTTGATTGTGGGCAGATCGCTACATTGTTGGAAACCAATGCAACTTTTCTTGACAGGGAGGGTTATGCGTCCCTTGATTTACCAAGCTTCTACAATTCCATAATCATCCATCCGGTAAGTATCGGAGACAACTGCAAAATCAATAATTCCATCATCGGTCCCCATGTCACCATTAGCGATAACGTGACCATAAACGGAGCCATCGTTAATAATTCCATCATTGGAGAATATTCAACCATCAAGGAAATCATCCTGAGAAAATCTGTGGTTGGAAATGATGCCTCCATCACCGGGTTCCGGCAAAGTCTGAACATTGGAGACAATACCGAAATTGACTTCAGCCCTAAATAAAAAAAAAAAAAAAAAAAAGGCAAGGAACAGAATTCCTCGCCGGATTATCGATAGAAACTTAATCTTCTATCATGAGTATCAAATGAAAAAGACAATCTAAATATTATATATTTTCGAGCATGTTTAAAATTTTCATTGGGATTCCTTAATTTTTCCGCAAAGAAATTCTAATTCATGAGGAAAAATGGAAGAAAGGAAAGGTGGAAAAGGATTACGCTCGTTCAATTTTCCAGTCCTTCCGGCTTTCCAGTATTGCGGCAAACAAGCAATCTCAGGAAAACATTGATTATCAGTCATTAAAAAATTTAGTCAAGCTCTTACTTTCTTTCAATGTTTTTTTGGGGTTATTGAATTTTATTCAAACATTAAGCCCTTTTAAAAAAGTTGATTTAAAATTCAACCTCTTTTGCTTTTCGATTGTAAAATTAAGGGCATTTTTATAGATTACATGCTTTTTTTATAGTGTTGATAAGAAATTAAACCGTTGATTTTAATACCTAACAAACTGATAATAAAAACGTTGTCGTGCTAGAAAATCCTATACCCACGCATCATTCTGATCCCCTTTTTAACCTGATAAAGACCCTTACGAAGGCTGAAAAAAGGAATTTCAAGCTTTACGCCCACCGTACACAAAGTCGCTCCGACTTAAAATTTATACAGCTTTTTGACATTCTCGACAAGCAAAAAGAACCCAATGATGATCAGGTTCTGAAGAAAATTGACGGCCTGCAGAAAAACCAGCTGGCCAATATGAAACAACACCTGTATCGCCAGATACTAAAAAGCCTGAGGTTGATTCACCAACAAAAAAATGTATCCATAGAGATCCGGGAGCAAATTGACTATGCTTATATCCTCTATGGGAAAGGCCTCTATATGCAAAGCCTGAAACTGCTCGAAAAATGCCGGCAGTTGGCTCGCGAGAACCACCTGAATATTCTGCATCTGGAAATCCTGGAATTTCAAAAACTCATAGAAGAAAGACATATTACCCGAAGTCGGTCGATAAAAAAAAGGATCGAAAGATTACTTACGCAATCTGAAGCTCAGAGTGAGATCATTCACAACAGGAGCAAACTGGCAAACCTGAAAATTGAAATCCACGGGTTTTACATCAAATACGGGCATGTGCAGAATGAACGGGATATAGACATTGTCCGGCGATTGTTTCAGAGTGGCCTGACCCGGGTGAAACTGGAACGGCTCAGCTTTTTTGAAAAAATATTCCTGCACCAGGCTTATGTGTGGTATTATTACATTTTATTGGATTTCCGCAACTGCTACAGCCATGCGCTGAAATGGGTGCAGATAATCGATGATAACCCGCAATTTCTTGACTTTGATCCGGATATCTACATGCGTGGTTTGCACTATGTACTTACCTCTGCCTACAATACGCGGGCCATCGGTAAGTTCAATCACCACCTGGAACATTTGAAGTCTTTCGAAAAAGAAAGACGAGAGGTATTTAACGACAATTCCATTATCCTTGCCTTCCTTTATATTCAAACGTCAAGTCTGAACAAGCACTACCTGATGGGTACTTTCAACGAAGGCGTCAAAGAAATACCGGCATTGCTGGAAAAGCTCAATGAGTACAGCAACAAAATGGATATTCACCGCATTTTGGTATTCTATTACAAAATTGCCTACATGTATATCGGCAATGAGGATTATGATAAGGCACTTGATTACCTGAATGCCATTTTGGATTTGAATGCGGCTAATTTGCGGGAAGATATTCAAAATTATGCCCATTTACTCAGCATCCTGGCACACTTTGAATTGGGCAATTATCAATTGCTGGAATACATGGTGGGCAAAGTGCGTAAATTGCTTTCCAAAACAAAAGAACTCAATGCTCTCCAAAGCAAAACGTTCCGGTTTTTCAATAATATCATACGACAACCCGGATCCGAACACATGGAACTATTTAAAAAATTCCGGGAAGAAATCAGAATAATCGAAGACGATCCACTTTCTATTCGCGACTTCATTTACCTGGACGTGCCAGCCTGGATCGATAGCAAGATTGAAAAAAAATCCATGTCTGAGATCATTCAGGAACGACTTAGGAAAGAAAGTAATTCGTGATTGACGAATTGATCATTGACGATTTGGAACGGAGGGACATTCCTTGCACAATGTGGCGGAAGACGATTTTTACCCCTTTCAATCTTTTTTCGGAAAAAGATAACCAATGAAATAATCATACTGAAGACCCAAAACGGAACCTGCGTATTTCAAATTTAAACCGAAAAAGACCATTGTGGCTAAAAAAAACATACTGTTTCTGATAAATCCTGTAGCAGGGAGGAAAAACAAACATGGCTACCGGGAGATTATCGACAAACACCTCGATAAATCCTTATTCGAATACGAGGTGTTCGAGTCTTTGCAAAAAGGACATATCCTTGAATTGATAAAAGAGCATGCTAAAAAATTCGATGTCATCGTTGCTGTTGGCGGCGATGGTACGGTCAATGAAGTTGTCAACGGTTGTTATGGAACGGATGTAGTGGTCGGGATAATTCCTGCCGGTTCCGGAAATGGCCTTGCTTATTCTCTGGGAATACCCTTTAAAACCCGAAATTCTCTTGAACTCATAAACAATTATCAAAAAAACCTGCAGAAAATTGATGTCATTCAGGTAAACGACAAGATAGTGGTCAACCAGGTTGGCTTCGGATTTGACGCCCATATCGCCAGCCTATTTGCGAAAACACAAAAGCGGGGTCTGGCAAAATATGCCTATTTATCTCTGAAAGAATATTTTCAATACAAAAACGAGCCATTGGCTTTCCGGGCAAACGGAAAGGATTATTTTGCCCATACCTTTGTCACCAATTTTTCCAATAACTCCCAATTTGGCAACAAGGCGCATATTGCCCCGCTGGCTGATCTGAGAGACGGATATATTGAGGTTAGCCTGTTAAGGCATTTTCCGAAGGTATTACTGCCTTTAATTCTGATCAGGCTTTTCAGAAAAACTTTGCACCGATCCAGGTATTACACTTCTTTCAAAACAAAATGTGCATCCATTCCTTTTCAGGAAAATGTCGTTCTGAATATGGACGGAGAACACATGGTAGTGGACAGAGACCTTGACCTCAGGATTATTGAAAGCGGACTGAAGGTTATCGCTCAGCCACCCCTTAATTAAACAAATCCACGAAACCGGGTATCAAATCATTTTCTGTCATTAAAACGCTCACGAGCTTGCTTAATGGCTTTTTCGGCTAATACGCCCATCATTTCATAGCATGTTTTATTGGGGTGTACACCGTCTGTTGAATAGCTGGCCGGCAAACCATTCTCTTCATCTGCAAAATCGGTAAAAAAGTCGAGGAATATAAACCCCTTTTCCGTGGCATACTGTTCAATCCATTGATTCAGTAACGGAATCTTTTCATCGGGGCGTTTTCCTTCGGCCCAGGCATAATCCTTAGCTGGAAGCAGTGCGGCCAGAACAACTTCTATATCATTGGCCTTTGCCAGTTCCGCCATAGAGGTGATGTTATTTTGGATCATTTCAAGACTGGCCGGGCCGGTATTTCCGGCAATGTCATTGGTTCCGGCAAGGATAACTACGGCTCCGGGTTGCAATTGGATAACATCCTGTCGGAAACGCAAAAGCATCTGTGGAGTCGTCTGACCACTGATTCCGCGGTTGATATAAGGCTTGTCTTTAAAAAAATCAGGCTGGACGACAGACCAGCTTTCGGTAATGGAATTGCCCATGAATACCACCCGGAATTCATCGTTATCAGGAGTGGGTAAAGAGTCATTGGCTACCTGGTAACGTTTAAGGTCAGGCCAATCCTGGGCGTTAACACCAAAGGAAATCATAAGTATAAAAATAAAAGAAATGTACAATCGGCTCATTGGTTTTTGATATTTAATTTTTCCACAGGGCTTCCCTTTAACCATTTGATCTCCCCCTGCTTATTTATTTTGAAATTCGCCCAGCCGGACACACCGTCTTTTTCATAATGTAACCGGATGTGTTTTTCATAAACTACGCAATTAACAAAGGTAATATCGTTTTCCTCACAATACCTTTTGGCGCAATTGATGTCCTGACGTTTGGCAAAAACGCTTCTCACCCATAAAATGGCGACAACGGCTATAATGATATAAAAAAGCGTATTGAGCATCTATCGAAAAAATTGATTATTTCTCCACAAACAAGAGTTTACAGTTAGGGTCTAAGATCACTTCTGTTACGTTCTTGGGGACTTTTATGGAAGTCGTTTCCGTTGTAGCATCCACTCCTATGGTTTTTACAAATGAGGTTCCGTCCTCAAAAATGATTTCCATTTCCAGCGGAAATACAAAGGCCTTGCCCTCCTGGAATTGTACCAACTCAAGGTTAAGCTTTCCGTTGTCCTGATTCCATGATTTTTTCAAATAGGGCTGCCCTGGAGTAAAGATCCATTGCTGGAAGAATGCTTCCAGATCCCTGCCACTGACCTCTTCCATGACTGCCTGGAAATCGGCAGTAAGGGCATTGGATAATTTATACTTATCGTAATAAGTCCGAATACCTTTCCAAAACATCTCCTTACCCAGTTTGTGGCGCAACATATGTAATACCCAGCCACCTTTTTGGTAGGAATTTGCATTCAGTAATTTGTTATAGTCTTCAACGGCTGTGTTCACCACAGGTACGGGGTTCCTGTTGGCATACTGAACGACCCTGTCTCTTTCACCCTTCATCCGCTGGATCATGGTAGTCTCTCCGTATTTATCCTCCATATACAGGTTGGTCAGATAGGTGGCAAAACCTTCGCTCAGCCAGATATGGTGCCAGTCGAGTTCTGAGGCGGAATTGCCAAACCACTGATGAACAATCTCATGAGCTATCAGGGCCTCGTGATCTTTTTTTCCGGTAACAGAATTTTCGTTATAGAAAATATTCCCGGCATTCTCCATGCCGCCATAACGGGTTTTTGACTGTACATTGGCGAGTTTTTCATTAGGGTAGTCACCGATCTTTTCCGTGTAATAATCCAGGATGGATACGGCCAGGCTATAGTCACCGAAACCTTCCTCCCTGTTCTGGGGATATACCCAGCTGGTGACAGCAGTACCATTGGAGAAGCCAGCCAATTGTACCGCAAACCGTGCTACGCCAATCACCATCACCTTAGTAGGCATGGGCACATCAGATCTGTAATGGGTGAATTTGTAACCATTCTCCAGATTGGTCTCCTCGATCTGACGCCCCGTAGCCACCACCTGGTAATGTTCCGGTGCAGTTACCAGAAATTCCACGGTAGCTTTATCGGAAGGGTGGTCCACTGTGGGCAACCAGTAGTGAGCCCGATCCGGCCAGTTGTCCCCGAAAAATGTACGGTCCCCGTATTTATTGGTAGAAATGATCAACCCATCTTCGGGTGTTCCCTGGTAAGCAATGGAATAATTCCTGATGGCACCGGAAGTTACCTTATCCAATGGCTGTATTTCGAGCTGTGTTTCTTTTTGTTGAAACGGCACAGGCTTATCATTTTCGAGTACTTCAGACACGGACATACCTGCTCCTGTACTTTTAGCTGCAGAAAGATCGAGTGAAAAAACGTCGACTTCCCGGAGGAATTTTATTTTAACCTGAGCTTGCCCGCTGATGGTATCCGACTCATCGGAAAGGTTTAACCGGAAGGAATAATGTTGTACATCAATTTGCTCAAACCGGGGCAGATGGTTTTGACCAAAACCGGTACCGGTCATGAGAATAAAAATAAGCATCCATATTCCGCAAGGAATAAACCTGTGGTTGTTTGGTTTTATCATATCAGGCATTTGGTTAAATACTCAGAAATTCGATAACCTGGCAAAATCAATTTTGCAGGTTTCCCCGGTTGTCTCCGGATCTGAACTATTTGCAGATCATAGGTAAAATGGTGTCAAACCAATCCACCAAAGCAATTTCCTTTGCTTTGCTGAGGTCGGCACAAGCTTCTGTAAAGCGTTTGAGTTCCATAAATGCTTGTCCGCGGGCAATAAGCATTGCGCCGTCATCGGGGAACATTTCAAGCGCTTTGTTCATGAGTTTCAACCCCTGGCCAAAGTCTTCTCCATCGATCATGAAATTACCTTCGTTTATCAGGTCAACCGCTGTATTGTATTGTTCGATTTTTTCGAGACAGTGATCTTCGGTCGGCGTAAAGCCCATGGTCATATCAAAAGCTGCGGGCACCTTCCGTCCTTTGTACTCTGCCAGGTTCCAATGTCCGATGGTAGAAGTGGTGGCATTGATGGCTTCATACCAAAAAGCATCACCCAGGCCGTTGTAATCTGTCAATTCCAGGACACGGACATCTCCGGTGTTTCTTACCAGAACCTTCACATCAATATTCCCAATCATACAACTGTCGTTGCCCGCTTCCGGATATTTGAGTTTCTGGGCCAGGAAATTGGACAGGGAGTCTTGTCCACCGATAAATTGAAGCGGTTTATCAAAAACAGTCCAAATGGAATCGCCCTGAATGATCTCGAAGTCAGGAGGAGCCTGGAGTCTGAACTTTATGGGCAATACATATCTCGCCCGAACAGCTTGACCCTTTTGCTGACCGGGAACCCATTGCAAACCCAGTCCATTCATCGCATCGGCAATGCGCAGGGCTTCCTCACCGCAGCCTGCACCAATATCCCGCATTACTTCACTATTGGAAATCGTACCGTCTTTTTCGACGACAAACCTGATAACTATGGTGCCCTGAATATTTTGCCGGCGTGCTTCATAGGGGTAATTAATATTTTGGTAAAAAAAGGCCAGCAGTTGCTGTTCCGCGCATTTTTGTTTCACGGCAATGGTGGTATCGAGTCCTTCACAGACCGGGAATCGCGGAGGGACCTCCACTACATCATAAATAGTCGTATCGACCGAAATGGAATCCGTTGATACAGTAACCTCTTCCTGGGCCATCATCATCGTTCCCATCATCATTATCAAGAGTAAAAAATAATACCTCATCTCCTTGTTTAATTATTTATTTCATTTATCAGGCTTCCTAGTGCATCACAATAAATTTCCCTGATGCGGTGACCCCTTGTTTTTCAATTATAGTAAGAATGTATTCTCCGTCGGGCAAGTTACTGATATTAATGATATTCCTGCTCCGTTTTGCTTCAAAAACGATATTGCCCGTCAAATCGCTGATTTGTAAGTCGAATTTTCCTTGTTTATCAATCTTGATTTGCTCTTGAGCCGGGTTAGGGGTTATGATCAAAGCAGGAATTTTGACGGGTTCCACCTGGCTGATTTCGTCGATCGTCACCTTCAGTGTACGATTGGTAACCGTCTGATTTTCCTTCATGCCCCCTGCGATGATGAATTGATCCGGAGCAATTTTAGCTACTCCCCTCAAATCCATAACCGGTATAAAATACTGGATTAATGGTCCCAACAATCCTGAACCGGGATCATAAACAGAAATACGCTCATTGGCAGCGACTCCTCCGGATCCATTATAAGCTATCCCGTTAAAATTATAAGTATCATCAGCACCCCCAAACCAAACGGCCTTACCCTCAAAATCACTGGCTGCCATACGGTATCCGATGGCTGCGTTATCAATATATCCTTCCCATGAAATCTGTGTTGGATCAAGGGGATCTATGTATCCTTTACGGAAAAAATTGGCAGCAGGGAAATTGCCTGCCGATTTGGCACCACCTGCATAATAAATGGTGTCTCCAATAATAGTACCCGAACCGCCAAACACCTTCCAGTTGGAATTTTCAAAAACGGGTGTACCTGTTACCCAGGTATCCATAGCGGGATTATATATCTGCACATCGGAAACATTGCCGGTATTACTCCAGCCTGTTATAACAAAAATGAGGCTGTCGCGCCAAACAGCCTGCACCTGGTCATCAATGGGCACGGGTATTGGCGATCCATCCGGTAAATAGTTATTAGCCTCCGGGTCGAAAATATGAACTTTTGCAGAAGACACTTCACTGTAATCACTGGCCACATGATAACCGCCGATGATGTAAATTTTATTTTTGACGGTGCTTGCCCCTGCGGCGATTTTCCCTCCGTTTGAATCGGGTAGTGGGTCGATAGCTTCCCATAAATCATTTTGTACATCATAGCGGTAGGAACGCAGGTGAATCCCCTCCCAGTCCTTGGTTGTATCAATCCCTGCAAAGGAATAAACAAATGGATTGCCATCAATGGTGGCCTGTGTAACGGCATTATTACTTACGGGTTCAGGCATTGGGGCTAATTCCTTCCAGGAAACTTGTTGTGCACAGGAAGAAAATCCAAACAAATACCAAAAAATCAGGAAATTTAAAATGCGCATAGAAAAATATTAATTATCAGCCCCAAAAAGATTGGCCATCCCGGGCCAGTTTTCTCAAAATCGGGCTACACCGGTAACGGTCCTCCAGATATTCATGATGCAGAGCATCCATCCGTTTTACGCATTCGTCTATCCCGATTTCATCTGCCCATTGAAGTAAGCCTTTTGGATAATTAACACCTTTGGTCATGGCCAGATCGATATCTTCGCGTGTAGCAATATGGAGATACAGGGCTTCTGCTGCTTCATTGATCAACATGGCTATGATCCGGTCAACTATTTTTTGCCCTAAGATTTCATTTTTCAAGGGTTCGGGATTAGAGGCCCCCTCCCGATAATCGTAAAAGCCTTTGCCCGATTTACGCCCCAGGTAACCCGCATCCACCAGACTTTTTTGCGCAAAGGAAGGTTTGTAACGCGGATCGTAATAAAATGCCTTAAAAACAGATTCGGTAACCTTATAATTGACATCGTGGCCAATATAATCCATCAAGGTAAACGGTCCCATCCGGAACCCGGCAATGGCAGTCATGGCCCAGTCAATCGTTGCGGCATCGGCTATACCTTCCTCCAGGATTCGCAGGGCTTCCCCGTAAAATGGCCTGGCAATGCGGTTCACAATGAAGCCCGGGGTGTCTTTGGCGGTAACGGGTAATTTTCCCCAGGAAACAATCAACTCTCTGACCTTTTCCACCACAGCACTTCTTGTTTGAATGGCCGGCACGACCTCCACTAACTTCATTAACGGGGCCGGGTTAAAAAAATGAATACCGATCATTCTATCCGGTATTTCACAGGCACCGGCAATGGACGCAATCGAGAGAGAGGAAGTATTGGAAGCGAGGATACAATCTTCCGAAACAATATCCTCTACCTGGTCAAAGAGTGCTTTTTTGACCCCCAGGTCTTCGACGATGGCTTCAATAACCAGCTTACAATTTTTAATATCGAACAGGCTTTCCACCAGGTTTACTCTCCCCAGGATTGCTTTTTGTTCTGCCGCATCAATTTTTCCTTTTTCCACCAGGCGGGACAGAATAGCATTGAGTTTATTCCAGGCATTTTTGAGTGCTTCCGGATTATTGTCATACAAATCGACCTGGTGCCCGGCGGTGGCTGCAACCTGGGCAATGCCCAGACCCATCGTACCGCTGCCAATGACGGCAATTTCAATCATTTATCTGCGTTTGATTTTCTTTGTTAAAGTTGCTACTTATTATCCTGTTTGGCAAAAACCCGCTTCAGTAAATCCGTGGTTCTTGCCGCCAGGTTGTTCCGAATGTTTTTCTCTTCTTTTTCGACCATACTGAACAAACCGTTCAATGCCTGGTTGGTTACATAATCGTCCAAATCATCATTGACGGTTTGCACGAAAGGAAGTTTATTATAAGCTCCTACTGCATCTGCCCAGTACTGGCGTGCATTGAATTTATCGAGAGACTCAACGATAACAGGGTTGAATTCCCGGTAGAGTTTACCGGAGGTGGCGCCTTGCAGGTAGCGGGTAGCGGCATCATCTTCTCCCATCAGCACATTCATAACATCCTTAAAGGTCATATTTTTAATAGCATCCACAAAAATAGGTTTGGCCTTTTTGGCCGCATCTTCTGCCCCCCTGTTGATTTTCTCGAGGATTATTTCCTCCACATTGGTAAATCCCGGAATGTTTTTAAGTTTATCGGTTACTTTTCTGGTTTCGGGAGGTAACAATATTTTATAACTGCTTTTATAAAAACCGTCCGTTTGGGAGAGGGTGGCTGCTCCTTTGCTTATCCCTGAATTAAGGGCCTCTTTTAGTCCTGCAGCGATTTGGCCTTCTGTCAGTTCTCCGCTATCTTCAAGAAGGGTTCCCAAAGCACTCTGCAATTCAGCACAGGCATACAATTGGGTAATAAGCAACAAGGCGAATATTTTTTTGATCATGACTATTGATTTTGTATTTAAGATATAGATCACGTTTTTTTAACGAAAGCAATCACTAAAGGATAGTTATTGAAAAGTTAATTAATCCTTTTCCAGCGGCATCAATCAAAAAAACCGGAGGATTGCATGCTGCCTGTCCGAATTTCAACGGAAGCTTTATGGACTTCTCCATCGAGTGGGGGAGCCATTTTTGATAATTTTATCCGCACACCATTTACATTTTCGAAGTGCTCTTCAATCCGGTCCACGATACGCTGTGCTACTGTTTCTATTAATTTTGCAGGCTCTTTCATTTCTACTTTACACAGGTAAAACAAAGTTTCGTAGTTAACTGATTTGAACAGATCATCTCTTTTCGCTGCAACCATGATGGAAGCATCCACAGATAGATCTATCACAAAATCATTGCCCAAAATAGCTTCCTCCTCATAAAACCCATGGTAGGCAAACATTTTGATGCCTTCTAATGAAATGATGGCCATAGCAGTTTTGTTTTATATCAATGCTTTAAACTTAATTTAGCCGCCCAGTTTTTGAGTCTGACGGGAATATCAGCGTTTCGTTCGGTATAGATCTGATCGCCTGTTGTTTCAAAGTTTCTAACAGCTACAAAAAGTACGTCTCTGCCAACATCAATCATTACGGCGAGTTGCGCATCCTCCGGAGCAGGTCCGCTCTGGGCAGTAGTGAATAGAAAGCCGCTTTGTTCTTCAAGGGGAGTCTCCTGCTTCCAGTTACTTTCTACCTCTGAAAATACCTTTTCTCCAAGCAAGCTTTGCATACGGGACCTCAAGGCCAGATTACCCAGAAAATTGACCGCACTTGGGTATTGCCCTACATATTGCTCATTATAATTCAATGGAGTATTCTGAGGGTCATAGGCTTCAGCAGAAGCAGAAGGCTCTACCTCTTTTCCAGGAACGTTTTCACTCCTTTCGGGTAATTCCCGCTCACGCATAGCTTTTGCGTCCTCCTGGGTGTCAGTTGTTGCTGCTTCGGTCGTTTTGTCTCCGGTTTCAACTTGCGATTCAGTTTTCAAACTATTGGATGGACTTTCCTGTTTACAAGCAAAAAGCACTAAAAAAAGCAGGCTTAAGAAAGCGAAGCGCATGACATTAATTTTTCCAGTGATAAATTATTTCGGGCAAAGATATTAATTATCCTTAAGTCATTTATGTAATGTCTGAATTACGTACCTTTGCCCTACATTTCCTAACCAGTTCAAAAGTAAAAAAATGAGTGAAAATAATGGCAATCCCCATGTTGTGAAAAAAACGAAAGCAGACCCGTTTCAAAGTCATGATTACTACAATATTGATGCTTTATTGGAAGAGGATCATATTCTTGCCCGTGATGCTGTGCGGGCTTGGGTAAAACAAGAGGTATCTCCTGTTATTGAAGATTATTCCGAACGAGCCGAATGTCCACATCACTTATTTAAAGGGCTTGGCAGAAATTGGTGCTTTTGGACCGAGTCTTCCTGTAGAATATGGCGGTGGTGGAATGGATGAGATTGCCTACGGTGTGATCATGCAGGAACTGGAACGTGGCGACTCAGGTGTACGCTCGATGGCTTCTGTACAAGGATCACTGGTAATGTATCCGATTTATCGTTTGGTTCCGAAGAACAAAAACGGAAATACCTGCCCAAACTGGCTAGTGGAGAGTTGATTGGTTGTTTTGGACTTACCGAACCAGATCATGGTTCCAATCCGGTGGTATGATTACCAACATCAAAGACGATGGAGATGCCTACATCCTCAATGGTGCCAAAATGTGGATCACCAATTCTCCTGTTGCAGATATTGCAGTAGTTTGGGCCAAAGATGAAGAAGGCAAGATTCGCGGAATGATCGTAGAAAAAGGCATGAAAGGGTTTTTCTGCTCCTGAAATTCATGGAAAATGGTCCTTGCGAGCTTCTATTACAGGAGAATTGGTATTTGAAGATGTACGTGTTCCAAAAGAAAATGTATTTCCCAATGTCAATGGATTGAAAGGGCCTCTATCTTGTCTATCCAAAGCCCGCTATGGCATTGCCTGGGGAGCCATCGGTGCAGCGCTGGACTGCTACGATTCTGCCCTTGCGTTACTCCCAGGAGCGCGAACAGTTTGGTAAACCCATTGGCGGTTTCAGCTGACCCAGAAAAAACTTGGCTGAGATGATCACCGAAATCACCAAAGCTCAATTACTGGCTTGGCGATTGGGTAGTCACTGGCGAATGAAGGCAAAGCTACTCCGGCACAGATCTCTATGGCCAAACGCAATAATGTACATATGGCACTGAAGATTGCTCGAGAAGCGCGGCAGATCCATGGAGGGATGGGTATTACCAATGAATATCCGATCATGCGCCATATGATGAATTTGGAAACTGTATTGACTTATGAAGGTACACATGACATTCATCTGCTGATCACCGGTATGGATGTCACGGGATTGAATGCGTTTAAATAATAGATATAAGGAGATTGATGCTGATTAAGTTGATTTGGCATCAATCTCTTTTCGATCGACTAATTTCGAGGTATAGGAAGACCCGGACGGGTAAATAAAAGTTCAGAAGGTTTTATAATATTTATCTTTTTAAGGTTGCTTTAAGCTTTGAAGACTGCTGACTGAATCATTTCGGAACGCAACCCTTTGGAAGTTAATAAGTCGTTAAATATTGAAAGGGTAAATACGGTTTTATGATAAATTTATATTTTAGATAAAACAAATTGCCCCGTTTAAAACGTTAATTACACGGCAGGGGCCATTTGGAGTTTTGCCTGAAGTTATTTTATCAGGTCATTTGGCTTCATTAAAAGTATTGTATCTTTGTTGATATTCAAAAGCCTCTGCCCATATATACTTAATCACATCATCCTGTTTTTTAAATCAACTATTTCCGTGTTAAGTATAGTCTGTAAAATATATATACTATGAAGAGCAGTTTTCTGATTATTGCTATATTATCGCTTTTGTTTCTCACCGACAGTTACGGGCAAACAGATACGGTATATCTTTCTAATGCTTCTTTTGAGGATTTTCCACAAGCAAGTACCCCGCCGAGAGGATGGAGAAACTGTGGATGGGCTTCAGAATCCCCACCGGATACACACCCTGCAGGAAATTTTGAGGTTGTTAAACCAGCATTTGACGGAGCCACTTACCTGGGGATGGTAGTCAGAGACAACGAAACCTGGGAATCTGTAAGTCAACGACTCAGCCAGCCCTTACAGGCAGGACAATGTTATAATTTTACGATCATGCTGGCAAGATCCGAATTATATGTCAGTGTAAGCCAGGCATCCGGCCAGGATGCCAATTATACCACCCCTGTCAAGCTGAAGATCTATGGTGGCTTCAACCAATGTGGAAGAGATGAAATTCTCGGCGAAACAAAGGAAATCGTCAATCACCGCTGGGTAGAATACAGATTCAAGTTTGAACCGACGGAAAATTTCACACACATCACTTTTGAGGCTTTTTATAAAACGCCAACACTTTTCCCTTACAATGGAAATGTATTGCTGGATAAAGCTTCCGCCATTACACCCATTCCTTGTGATGATTCGATAGCCGCAAAGGAAGAGACTCCGGAACCACCTCAAAAACCAGAACTACCACAACCGGAACCCACTAAGCCGGAACCAGTGAAAGCGCAACCACAGCCCCAGCCGGACACGACAAAACCACAGCCGGAACCTAAAAAAGATGTGACCCTTGCAGGCGTGGAAAGGTCAGATCTGAAAGAAGGTCAGGTGATCCGTTTGAAAAACGTATATTTTCAAGCGGATAGCTCCAGCATTACCAGTGATTCCTACGAGGCGCTTGATAATATTTTCGAATTTCTTTCTGCCAATAAAGATGTAACCATTGAGGTGGGCGGACATACCAACTCGCGTCCTCAACATGATTATGCCGATAATTTATCCAACTTAAGAGCCAAGGCAGTAATGCAATACCTGGTCGATAAAGGCATAGAACCACGTCGGATTAAATACAAAGGATACGGGAAACGGCAGCCTATCGCCACCAACAGTACCGTTGCCGGCCGAAAACTCAATCAGAGAGTGGAAATCAAAATCCTGGGATTTGACGGATAATGGTGCCGGGGATGTTACTTTGCTTCATTACTGGTTACTGAAGACTGAAACTCTCGCGGTAATTTAAGGATTGACAGCTTCGACTTCAAACCCGATTTTTTGCAGGTCTTCCCAAAAATCGGGGTAGGATTTCACCACTACCTCCGGATTTTCGATGCGTATTTCATTCAACATAGCCAGTGGTGCAAATGCCATGGCCATTCTGTGATCCTCATAGGTTGAAAATTGAGGAGTTGTATCCCAGTGAGCATTACCTTCCAGCAAATAGTGCTCCTTTGTATCTTTAGTGATATTTTTCGGTAATAAACTGAACCAGGCATTTACTTTTCCGAGCTCGTTCTGAAGTGCTTTGATGCGATCGGTTTCTTTTATCTTAAGGGTTTTTAAACCGGTAAAGAGGCCATGTACTCCTGCCCCGGCACAAATAACAGCCAACGTTTGTGCCAGATCCGGACATTCGATAAAATCCCACTCAAAGACTTCATTAGGGGTACTGATTTTGGTTAAATGAATACCGGTCTCGTTGAAAGTTGTTCTGATACCAAAACCTTTCATCATTTCTGCGAGGACAGCATCTCCCTGTACGCTGTTCTCAAATAAGCCATCCAATTGCAAGTCCACCTCTTCGGCAAAGACAGCCATGGCATAATAATAAGACGCCGCGGACCAATCCGCTTCAACGGTAAATGGTTTTGCCTGATAACGTTGAGGTGCCACCCGGATCGTATTTCCTTCCCATTGATGATGAACGCCGAAGTATTCCATCGTTCTCAGCGTCATTTTGATATATGGTAAGGAAACAATATCCCCATCAAGCGTCAATGCCAATCCCTTTGGCAATACAGGGGCGATCAATAAGAGAGCAGAAATGTACTGGCTGCTGGTATTGGCAGGAATGGTCAACCGGGATTGTTTGCCGAGATCTGAGCTGTGTATTTTCAGGGGAGGATAACCTTCTTTTTCCACATATTCAATATTTGCTCCCAGGTGTCGCAAAGCATCGACAAGTACTCCGATCGGTCGCTGTTTCATGCGTTCACTGCCGGTCAGGAATTGCGTTTCTGCCTGAAGGGATAAATAAGCTGTAAGAAACCGGAAAGTTGTTCCTGCCGGACCGGCATCTCTTACCGGTTCTTTGGAGGCCAATAATTTATCGAGCAACTCCGTATCATTGGCATTAGCCAATTTATGAATATCGAAGTGATCCTGACACAAAGCCCGGATAATCAGAACTCTGTTGCTGATACTTTTAGAACCGGTAAGGCTGATTTTTCCTTTGAGATGTTTCTTTTGAAAACGGAGAGAAAACATGGGACAGTTTGCAGGTTGCTGGTTACAGGTTGCTGAAAGTGCTGATAACTCATAATCAGCAACCTGCAACTAAATGATTAATCCACTTTGGCTTCGGAATCTTCTTCCTTGGCAGGTAAAGAGTCTGTGGTAGCTGGTGCTTCTTTTTCCACCTCCGGAATTGGTTCTTCATCCGGGAATGGGCGTTCACCAATCAATTTAACCAAATCAGATTTTATCAATACTTCTTTTTCCAGCAGTGTCTGAGCCAGAATTTCGAGCTCATCCCTGTGTTTGGTCAGCAAATCTTTAGCCCTGTCGTACTGTTGATCCACCATTTTTCTGACTTCATCATCAATGAGGGTTCCGGTTTCATCTGAGTAAGGTTTGCTGAACTGATCTTTCTGCATACCATAGAAGGAAATCTGGCCAACCTTTTTATTCATTCCGTAAACGGTGATCATACCGTAAGCCATACTGGTGATACGGTCAAGGTCATTTTGTGCGCCCGTGGAAATTTCGCCAAAGACAATTTCCTCGGCTGCCCGGCCGCCGAATGTCATACACATACGATCCAGCAACTGATCAGTCCTGGTAATGTATTCATCCTTTGGGAGGTATTGGGCATATCCCAATGTTCCTATACCACGCGGGACAATCGTAACTTTAACCAGGGGAGAAGCATGCTCCAGATACCAGCCACAAATAGCGTGTCCGGCTTCGTGGTAGGCAATAATTTTTTTCTCTCTCGGAGAGATAAGTTTGCTCTTTCTCTCGAGTCCTCCGATTACCTTATCCAGGGCGTAGTTAAAATCTTCCATTTCAACCGCCTTTTTATTTTTTCGGGCGGCAATAAGGGCTGCTTCATTACATACGTTGGCAATTTCAGCCCCTGCGAATCCGGGAGTCATTTCCGCCAGAACAGCCGGGTCAATGCCATCCGATTTCTTGATGTTTTTGAGGTGTACTTTGAAAATAGCCTCACGTTCTTTGAGGTCTGGTCTTTCGAGGCCAATTTGGCGGTCAAAACGACCAGGACGCATCAAGGCACTGTCCAGTACATCCGGGCGGTTGGTAGCCGCCATGAGGATAACTCCTTTGTCGGTACTGAAACCATCCATTTCCACCAATAACTGGTTGAGGGTGTTTTCACGCTCGTCATTACCTCCCTGGAAATTACCACGGCCCCTGGCACGTCCGATAGCATCAATTTCATCGATAAAAACGATACAGGGAGCTTTTTCACGTGCCTGTTTGAACAAATCTCTTACCCGCGAAGCGCCCACACCTACGAACATCTCCACAAAGTCGGATCCGGAAATGGAGAAAAAAGGCACGTTTGCTTCACCGGCCACGGCTTTGGCCAGCAGTGTTTTTCCGGTTCCCGGAGGGCCTACCAGCAAAACACCTTTAGGGATTTTACCGCCCAGAGCGGTATATTTTTTTGGGTTCTTAAGGAAGTCAACGACCTCCATCACTTCTTCCTTAGCTTCTTCCAGTCCGGCGACGTCCTGGAAAGTGATGTTGACCTTTGCATTCTGATCAAACAATTTGGCCTTGGATTTCCCGATATTGAATATTTGTGATCCACCGGCACCACCGGCACCACCGACCCTTCGAATGATGAACAACCAGATCAGGATAAACAAACCTATCGGTATTATCCAGCTCAACAAGGTACTTAACCACCCCGGCTGGCTTTTATAGGTAGGGTAGATTCTTTCTTCTCTTGGAACATCTTCCGCTTCCTGAACTTCTGTCAGAAATTTATTAAATGAATCCTTATCTCCAATCTCAATCCAGTAATGTGGCCTGGGGCCACCGAGCTTGCTCTTGGCCGCATCATCGTACTCAGGTTTGTCCAGCCCCTCCTTGGTAAGGTATATCTGACCTATTTTATTTTCAGAAACGATGATTTTTTCCACAACCTTGTCAGACACCATCTTATCCAGCCTGTTGAACGAAATCTGTTCATTGCTGCTTTCCGATACGCTATAAAAGTTAATAGCCAGCAATACCAGTGCTATTGCTCCATATATCCAATAGGAACTGAACTTAGGCATCATCGGAGGCTGCTGATTATTCTTATTATTACTATTCTTCTGCTCCATTTCTTTTTATTTCTTTTCATTCAGCCTTGCGGCAATGAGTAAAGAAGTCTTTTGATTATTATTTTCCTTAGATAACGTATCTGAAGGCATTTCGTTGTCAGTTTTCTGCAAAACCGGTTAAAATCGGGATAAAACATCCCTTCAATCAGCTTAAAGGGATTGATATTCCGTTAAACGCGCGTCACTCCAGAGGTTTTCCAACTGGTAAAAACTTCTTGTCTCCGTGTAAA
Organism: uncultured Bacteroidota bacterium; assembly: GCA_942492125.1. Taxonomy (GTDB): domain Bacteria; phylum Bacteroidota; class Bacteroidia; order Chitinophagales; family Saprospiraceae; genus BCD1. The sequence goes on along the minus strand of CALODM010000009.1, from coordinate 29,224 downwards.
AAACGTGAATTACAGTGTGAAAATAATCGAGGCACACCCAGGTAGCATGCTGCTCCCCTTCGACATGGGAGGGAAAAACATTTGCCTCTGATTTCAACCTTTTTTGAATATTAGCCGCTATAGATTTTACCTGGGTATTGGAAGTTCCCTCACAGATTATGAAAAAAATCCGTTGGGGATTCTTCTAATTTTCGGAGATCTAATTTGAGGATTTCCTTACCTTTGATATCTTGGATACTGTCTATGATCAGATCATGCAGCTCGTCTAATGAATTTTGCTGCTCTTGGAATTTTGTGTTTGAACTCAAATTCTATTTTTAATTATTTAAAAGGACAAATTTGCCGTAAAATACTAATCTTATTGCAAAAATTAAACACTCTTTTCATCGGAAAGGTTCTTTTGACTTTTCCTGAGCTTTCATCCACGAATGCTTACGCCGTTGAACTACTGTCAAAAAGCAGGCCAATCGAAGGGACTGTCATTTCGACGGCAAATCAAACGCATGGTCGCGGACAAATTGGCAGTAAATGGATCAGTGAGCCCCAAAAAAACCTGACTTGCAGTACAATACTGTATCCTGAATTCCTGGAAGTGAAACACCGGTTTTACCTGAATATGGCCACCTCGCTGGCAGCTTTGGAGACTGTTCAACACTTTTTGCCTAAACAAAAATGTGAAATAAAATGGCCCAACGACCTTTATGTTGAAAGTCGGAAAATCGGAGGTATCCTCCTCCAAAATGCCTTGCAGGGACACCATGTCCAAAGTAGTATTATCGGGTTGGGAATCAATGTTTTACAAACTCAATTTCCTGCCCGGATCCCCAGTGCCACTTCGATGAAGCTTCAAAGCCCGGAAATTTCATTCTCCGTTGAAAATGTTCTGTTCGCTTTTTGCCAAAACCTCGAAAAAAGGTACTTACAACTTAAAAGCGGAAAATATTCCAGCCTCAAAGATAATTATTTAAACCATTTATTGGGCCTGGAAAAGGTTCGGGAATTTGAAAAACCTGACGGAAGCAGGTTTTTTGGCCGGATCACCGGCATATCCGAAGATGGTCGACTCGTCCTTAACACATCGGGTGAAACACAATATTTCAACCTTAAAGAAATCGTATTTTTATAAACAGATCCAAGGGGAGTTCAATTTATGAAACGGCCAGATTATTTTATTTTTTAATCATGGTCTCCCCATGAATTCTTTGAGTCATATGCCTGGTCAGGCCTTTTTTTAATCTTCAAAGCAAAATTCTACAAATTGACGAACCATTCGCTGTGTTTGTTTTCTGGCTTCAAACATCCCCATGTGTCCGACTTTTTCCAAAACATGGACACTGGCAATATCCGGTAAACTCGTTTGCCCCATACTCTGTTCCATGGTAACAGCATTGTCTTTTTCGCCGATAATGAACAAAACCGGCACTTTAATATTTTTAAGGACCTCCGATTGATCAGGCCTCTCGGCCATAGCTGCCTGCCCCTGGATGATGCCTTCAGGATCGTACTGCGAGGCCGTATGGATGAGTTTGTCCACCAAAAAACGATTGCTTCGCTCAAATCCGTTAGCAAAAAGTTTTGGAATCAGTTGCTTGACAAAAAGCTGATGCCCCTGCCGCTTTATAAAATCAATGCCTTTGTAGCGGTTCTCTTTTTTATCCTCACTATCGGCATAAGGGTGTGAGTGAAAGATGCCCAGTCCTTTCAGCAATTTTGGAAATTTGCGGGCAAAAGCAAAACCTGTATATCCTCCCATGGAGTGGCCGATAAGTAGCACCTCCTCTAAATTCAGATGATCCAATACAGCTTTCACCGCATCAGCCATATCATCTATCGTCAGACCCTCCATCACATCTGACTCGCCGAAGCCAGGCAGGTCCACACAAACGACTCTGTATTTCCTTTCCAGTAAATCGAGTTTAAATTCATCCCAGACAGAACTGTCTTCACAGAAACCATGGACCAATACCACTGCTCTGCCTCTGCCTTCGCTGGAGTAGGCTATTGTTTTTTCGTTAAGTTTTGTGTACTTCATTGTTAAGCGTATTTATGCTCACTTTTATCAATAGCGTTTTCCAGGGCCTCGTCATAATTCGCTGCTAATGTACTCCAATCATATTGGGTAACAAAATTTTTATACGTCTCCCCGGCATTCCAATAAGGTTTTTCCAAAATGATCTTTTTTAAGGCCTCATAGAAATTCTGGTCTCCTGCATAAATATGCCGGTCTTTAAACGTTTCCGGAATATGTTCCGGATAAGCCAGTCTGTCAGGCAGGAGGGGGAAACAATGGCAATAGATCGCCTCGACAATACTTCCTCCAAAAAAATCCTGATGACTGGTTACGGGAAGGATGTCCGCCGTGTGTAATAATTCCGCATATTCCTGTCTGTTTTTGGCATAGCCAAAATAGATGATATCTTCCTCGAGTTGTGATTGTGCCTTTTTGAACACAGCAGGTACCTTGCCGTAAGATTCTCCCAATACGATCAGTTTATAAGCAATTCCTTCCTGCTTTAAGCGGAACAGGGATTTAAAAAAGAGGTCCGGGTTTTTATCGTATTCCCACCGGTGATTCCACAGTAAAACCGGTACTTCAAACTGCTTTTTTTTATAGGCTCCATCCAGGGCTTTGAGGTCCAGTCCAAGATACAAAACCCGGCTTTTTTGGCTGATTACTTCAACGTTTTTAAGTTCCTTCCTGTCCGGAAAACCCTTTAGGAAAGAAGTGAGTCCCTCCAGGAAACTCTGCCGGTGGTAATCCGAGTTAAAGAAGACCTGATCGGCAGCCAGAGCACTGGTATAATTGATAAAACCATATTGCCTGTTCAATTCAGCATCAGCCCCGCCACTGTCTCCTGCCCAGGGATAGGTAATTTGATTTTCATGAAAATAAAGGACTATGGGAATGTTTTGAGTCCTCGCCCTTGTCAACCCCAAAAATGTGGAAAGATCCAGCATGTCGGTAGCCAGGATCAGATCCGGCTGAAAGTCCCCTTTTAAAAAATCGTTCGCCAGGCTAACAGCACCTCCAAACATTCTCCATTTCCAGTGACGCCCTTTGAGGCAGAGTATTTCCACCTCATGGCAACTGTATTTCTGGAAGCCTTCTGCCCACTGTCGGTGACTGCCCGTAAAAAATGACTCTATAAGCAGGATCTTCATGTTTTGACATTTTGTGTATTAGACTTACAGGGTGAATCGTTGTAATATGTCATTTGTAAATGTAAAATAAAAAAGCCAAAACATACTGTTTCCTTATTCCTTCACCTGAGTAATAACAATTTCAGCATAATTTACGATATTTGTTGATTAAGGTAAAATTGACCGTTTTCCAGCTGATCGAAACGGGATAGCGTAAACTGTTCAATTATCTAAAAGGAAATAAACATTTTGTAAACCAGGAAATTACAGCAATCAGCTTTTAAACACAAACCAGGATGTCCGACTTGTCAAATATAAAAATGGGACTTTCGAAACTGGAAGCTTTAGAAAAAGAGCTCAACCTGAAGCGGTTACAGATCAACAGTCTTCTGACCATAACGCAGGCGATCAACGACAACGTCTCTGCGGAGGAGCTGTATGATATGTATCACTCGTTTCTGAGTTGGGAGCTGGCTGTGAAAAAAATGGCGCTTTTTGTCAAATGCGAAAAGGGTAACTGGCACTGTGCCACCTCGATTGGTATTGCCAAAAAACTGCTCAAGGAGGATATAACGGCCACCCTTGCTAAAATCAAGGGGCCTAATAACCTGGAGGATGAAAAACATCCCCTGATCAGCCAGTTTGATGTGGTTATCCCTGTTGCACACAAGCAATTTCCGATTGCCTACGTATTCATTGGCGGGTTTACGGACGAAGAGGATATGTACAACAAAGTGCAGCTCATTACGACCATTACCAATGTTATTGCTGTTGCCATCGAGAATAAGCGGCTGTTCAAACAACAAATTGAACAGGAAAGGTACAATAAGGAAATGGAGCTTGCCGCCGAAATGCAGCGTCTTCTCATCCCTCAGGAGTTGCCTGCCAACAAACATTATGAGTTGGCGGGAATTTACAAGCCTCATTTTCGGGTAGGCGGGGATTACCTGGACTTTCTGGAATTCGAAGACGGTAAAATGGTCTTTTGCATTGGAGATATTTCCGGCAAAGGAGTTAGTGCTGCCTTGTTGATGGCCAATTTTCAGGCAAACTTTAAAACGCTGATTAATAAGCACCGGGAAAGTCTTGATGGTTTTATACACGACATCAACGGAGCAGTCAACCGCATTACGCTCGGGGATAAATTCATTACCTTTTTTATAGGTGAATACGATATAGAGCAGCGCAGCCTTCGCTATATCAATGCCGGGCACACGCCGCCAATCCTGGTGGATGATGGTCATTTACACCTTTTGGACAAAGGTTGTACCCTGCTGGGTTTATTTGACCAGTTACCAAAACTGGAAGTTGGGGAAATTGCCCTGAAGGGAGAAGCGGTCATATTAAGTTTCACCGATGGTTTGACGGATATTCGAAATAATGAAGGGATGTTTCTCTCTGAAGATAAGTTACAACATTTTGTGCAGGGCCACTACCTGGTTTCCGCCAAAGAATTTACGGAGAAACTGAAAGCATACATAGAGACTTTTATCGGGGAAGAAAAATACCCTGACGACTTTACGGTATTATCTTGTCGATTTTTTGTACCTAATTGAAGAAGATTTGCAACAAAACTGGAATTTTTGAGGTTACTTAGTTACAAAGAATTGCAAAATACCTAGCATTTGAATATGAAGAACAAAAACATTGCCGCTATCATGGCCTTCTTTTTCGGCTCCTTTGGTGTCCACAGGTTTTACCTGGGGCAAATAGGGATGGGCATTGGGATGATCTTTCTCTTTAGTGCAGGCTGGAGGATGTTCGGATGGCCGGTGGCCGCGATTATCGGGGTGATCGATGCAATCGTTTTTTTGTCAATGGATGAGAAGGAATTTGACAAAAAGTACAACAAAAAATATCTGAAAGAGCAAGGCAGGGACGGAGAATACGACAGAAGAGAAAGGGAACGTCAGCGATACAGGGAACAGAGAAGGACACGTAAAGAACGTCCGGATTTTGAAAGAAAGTCTGCCCGCGATATGCAGAGAACCCGCACAAAACCGAAACCGACCCAGCGCCAGAAAATTGCGGCCGTAAGTCCCTACAAAGCGAGTGGCATCAAAAAATTCAAGGATTACGACTACGAAGGTGCTATCAAGGATTTCAAAAAAGTGCTGGAGGTCAATCCTCGTGATATTGCGATACATTTTAATATCGCCTGTGCCTACTCCCTGGTTGAAAATGCGGAAAAAGCTTTTGAACACCTGGATAAGGCTGTGAGTTTCGGATTCTCCGATTTCGATCGAATCCGAAATCATGATGCCCTGGCATATATTCGCGTCCAGGAAGAATTTGAAACTTTTGAAAAAAACAAATTCCAGCTAACCCAGCGTCTGGAATCACCTAAGGAAAACCTGCTCGATTTAAAAAAAGAACAGAACCCAACAATTTCCGGCGATTTGCTGGAACAATTAAACAAACTCGGAGAACTTAGAAAAAAAGGCCTGCTCACGGAAGATGAGTTTGCCGTTCAGAAGAAAAAACTGCTTGCAGAAAAATAAATGATCGCAAAAACGCTTATATCAAATATAATAGTCCCTCTGAGAACGTCCGACTCCGGTGAGAACGCCCTGGAGATGATGAGTGACTTCCACGTGAGGCACCTGCCTGTCGTGAATGACAAAGAGTTATTAGGGCTCGTTTCGGAAGAAGATATCCTGGACAACGATGCCAGTCAGGCAATTGGCACTTATGCGCTTTCCCTCCCCAAGCCATGTGTGTTCAGCGAATCCCACCTTTACGAGCTCATGAAGCTCATGGCCGATTATAATCTTACGGTGGTTCCTGTCATAGACAATGAACAGCACTATGTGGGCTTGGTGACTATGGAGGATGTTTTGCACAACTTTGCCAAAACATTACCTTTTAGCGAGCCGGGAAGTATCATTGTGCTGGAAATGGCCAAGAGAGATTATGTATTGTCAGAAATTTCCAGAATCGTAGAATCTGAAAATGCCGTGATCCTCAGCGCATATGTTACTGCCAGCCACGATTCCTCCCTAATAGAAGTAACCCTGAAAGTCAGCAATCAACAGATCAATGCCATATTGGCTTCCTTCGAGCGTTATGAATACAACGTCAAGGCTTCCTTTAACGAAGTAGAGTATATCGATACCCTTAAGGAAAGGTATGAGTCCTTGATGAATTATCTGAATGTGTGACAAAGTTCCCGGAACCTGAGGCTTGCCTTGCTTTTAATCGGCTTTCCATGCCCAAAAACCGCCTGGTCAAAATCCAGTTGAGCAACCTTTTCAATGCTCTGCCTGGCCAGATCCCTGTCTTCATAAATCACACTCCAGCCCAGGCCCAACATATTGGCACACAGATCTCCGGCAATCAACAGGTTTTCTTCCGGTATCAATAAAGCAATATGCCCTTTGGTGTGCCCTGGTGTATGAATAATTTTGATGCCTCCTGCGATATCCAGCACTTGCTGGTCTTTCAGCTGCTGATTGACCCTGACGGGCTCGGTATCCATGGGAGTTCCTTTTACAAAAAAGGTTAAAAGCCAGCCAGTTCAATAGTCCGGGCGAGCCAGTATTGGATGACCGTCCGCCGGCGCCTTTTTCAATCAGCGGAGCATCCGCTTCGTGAGCCAGGACTGGCACCTTCAGCCGGCGTTTAATCTCCGCTGCACTTCCCGCATGATCCATGTGTAAATGCGTAAGGATTACCCTTTTAATATCTTTAGGATTTTTTCCCCCTTTGGAAATGGCTTTGAAAATTTTGTCTGTGCTTCCCTTGTATCCTGTATCGATCAAGGTGAGACCGTCGCTATCCACCAGGAAAGCATTTACAAGGCCTAAGGTGATCTGGTAAACCTTGTCCGTAAGTTTTCTCATAATCAGGTAGTTCAATTTTACCACATCAGCATTATGAGCGCGTATCATTTGCCTTTACGAAAATCAAACGAAATCGTCTGAATAATCATAAAGGATATGTTCAATCATGTCGAGCACAAAATCATATTCAACCATGATTTCTTTGGAGGGAATTTTTTGGTGGCGGTAATATACCAAAAGATAATCGGCATCCGCCTCCAAATACAGGCCCTTTTTCCGGGCTATATCTTCCAGAAACCTGCTTCCCACCTCCGCTTCGAAGGTAATGCTATCTTCTGTTTTTACTTCATATTTGCTGTGAAACTCTTTCTTTTCCGGAAAGGGCCTTACTTTATCGATAAAAAATTCCTGGAGTTGGTTAAGGGTCCCTTTGGGGCGTATCTCAAATTTATTGAAGTCAAATTCATTGCTCCGAATCTCAAAAATGGTCGTGATTCGTTTTTTGAGTTCCCCGTAATATACATAATCGTAAATCCTTACCACTCCGTTAAAAGAAGTTTCATTTTTACGTAAAATGGCCTTGAGCCGCTTAGATTTTTTACCTTTGAAAATATCAAAACCTTTCAGGAAGTAAGGTTGATCGACAAACTTTTCCTTTACTTTGAATCCAAATTCAAATTGTTTGGCCAACTGGATAAATTCGGTAACTCTTTCGGGTCGTCTGAAATTGTCTATTAAATCGTCTATAAAGGCTTCCATTAAAAATTCTTTTTTTGAAAGGGATACATCTTCCCAGTTCGGCCGGAATGCTCCAGTCAAATCCAAAACGGAAATATAAAGCATTCGTCACTCAAAAGCAATATAAACCTATGAATTAGGGAGATGCTTTTATAAACTATTTACGACAGTCGACACTTTGTCCATTTCTTCAGACCAATAAACACAGGGCACGCCGTTTTTATCATCGTATAAATAGCCTAAGAGATTATCAAAAGAACGGTTTTCCAGCATTAGGACAACGACATGGTTGAATGTATCCAGACCTGAAGAAGTGGATGGGTTTTGTTTTTGCATGGTGTTCAATTTTAGTAAAAATTCCTGCCTCCATTTCTAAGTAAAAGAGGGGACGTTTCAAAATTGAGTCATAATTTCCACTGGGAAAAGGGTATAAATACCCGTTTTGGTTATATGCGAGGGCAAAAGGAACCTGAATTTAGTCTTAAAGGGATTGAAAATAGGTGTAAGCGATTTCCAGCGATTCTAAGACTAATTCATTATCCTGAGCATTGAATGACGATACCTCCCATTTAACAGGGAAGGCTTTAAAGAAAGTCCAGGTCATGGCTGGATGGCCATCGGCATTTAATAAGTTGACAGTAATGTCTTTAGGTTTTACTGCCTTTCCCAGGCCGTTACTAAAGGCATCTATACACCATTTAGCCATTGGAGTATTTCTATACAACAAACCTCTTTTCAACACCAGATTTTCATACTTTACCCGGTCGGGCACCCTATGGACAAAACGGTTTGCTGATCCTTCGGTAACTTCTTCTGTGTCTATTTGAGCTGAAATTCCAGACACCTCCTGAAAGGTAGCTCCGTGACCTATATCCTGCATATCCTGGCCTGAAAATTGCACCTGAAAATAAAACCCTGCAGGTGGATAGTAGGTATCCTTGTTTGATGTATCTGGCATAGGTGTTTATTTTGTGATAAATTACGTTACAGCAGCAGTCGTGGCGGCATTTTTTTCCTGAATGATTTTGCATGCGTATCCACAATATATCAATAATTCAGTCAAAAACGCTTCGTCATATGCTTCACGCTGTATTTCTACTTCATAATCATAGCTGAATTTTCGCCACACCCATTTGGGGTGGAGGCGGATAACCATATTTTCAGCTTCATCCAGCAAAAGATAATGGGATTTCCAGAAGCCTTTGGGTTTAAATTGAAAATTGGCCGCATGACCTGAAAACCCTTCAAAAAGATGGATGGTGATAAACCCTTTGGTATGGAAAACCATTTCCCCTGCTTCAACGCCATTTCTGGTGATCATGAATTTTGTTTGCCAAAAATTACCGGGTTTTATTTCGATGCTGATTCCTTTAAATCTGGTTTGCGCATGACCAGAGAACCAACTGGTGTATTTCACCTCAAACATGGGAAGCGAACCTTTTTTGATCTGGAAATTACCTTTTCCGGAAGTAGATGCAATTTTCAAAGAGGAACCTTTCATATTCAGGATTTTTTTTGAACTTGAATAAAGGGGGATGATAATAATTTGCATTAAAATCCATCTAATAACAGGTTTTTTATCCAGGAGGCTGATAAAATTCGACGTACCGTAATTTACATTGCTTAAAGACTGGAATGATTGAAGGCTTTCGAAGAATCATAAATAAGAATATGTTTTAAAATTTTATTGAGATTCCTTAGTTTTTTCGCAAAGAAATTCTAATTCATGAGAAAAAACGTAAGAAAGGAAAGGTGGAAAAGGAATATGCTCATCCAATTTTCCGGTTCTTCCAGCTTTCCGGTATTGCGGCAAGCAATCTCAGGTAAAATATTGATTATCAGGCATTGAAAATTTTAGACAAGCTCCAGCATAAGCAACAATGACAAAAGTCATCCACAATCATGATTTTTATCAGTTTTTTTGATCGAATCATTGTTCAAAATTAACTGATGTATTCCACTTAACGAATCCTTTTCCTCCCCAACACCTCGAGGGACAATATAGTACGAACATCCATTCATTTCCTGGAGCTGTATTACAATTTACCACCATTTTCCACTCCTTCATTATTATGAGAGCTTACCTTTTTTTACTATTGACTTTATGCTTATTTACTGGTGCTTATGAAATTGATTATATTGCTATACCTGATGGGCATTTTGAACAGAAACTCATTGACTTGGAATTGATTCAGAGGTACCCTGGATCAAAGAATCCTAAGGTCCGATGCGGAAGCACCGACCGAATTGTATGTTGAGCATTCTGGCATTACTGACCTTTCAGGTATTGAAGCCTTTGTGAACCTGAATATACTTTATTGTTACAGTAATGACCTTACTTCTCTGGATGTCTCTGCCAATACGGAGTTAGTTACTTTGTATTGTCATCGGAACCAATTGGAAACCTTGAACATTTCCGGCTGCGATAAGCTGGAAATTTTGGCCTGCATCGAGAATCAACTAACAGAACTGGACATCACGGAAAGTCCGCAATTGGATGTACTCTATGCCTGGAGCAATCAACTTTCTCAACTAGACCTCACTTACAACTCCAACCTCCACAGGTTATATCTTCATTATAACCAATTGACGGAAATCGACGTTTCCAACAATATTTTCCTTTATACACTGGAAGTCGAGCATCAGCTTTCGAGTATTGATGTTTCCCAAAATACGGATCTTGAATACCTGGGGTGTGCAGAGAATCATATATCTTCTCTCGATCTGTCCCAGAACCTGAACCTGCAAAGGTTTGAAGCTTATGAAAATCAACTGACAGCCCTCGATGTTTCAGTAAATACACAATTGACTGACATCAATGTTCGTATCAACCAGCTAGCGGCGATAGATGTAACCAATCAGCCATTCCTGAAAAATCTTTGGATCGATAAAAATCAACTTACGAGTCTGGATGTTTCCCAAAATCCCGTATTGGTCAGTCTTGATTGCCGGGATAACTTTCTTACCTCGCTGGATGTCACCCAAAATCCGGAACTGGAAGGTCTTCAATGTTATGACAATGACATTGTTTTTTTGGACCTGACCAACAATACAAAACTTGTTGGCCTTTGGTGTGGAGGGAATGAACTACCCTCGCTGGATGTGACCAACTCCCCTGATCTTCAGCACTTATGGTGCGACAGGAATCAAATTGACCAATTGAATCTATGTAATAATTCACAACTACAATATATAATGTGCAGGGATAATTTAATCACCGCCCTAACACTTTGTGATCACCCCCGGTTGGACTCCATTGACTGTGGAAGTAATCAGATAACCAGTTTAAATCTTACAGGAAGTCCAGGTTTGGAGAAATTGATTTGCCGGGAAAACCAGTTGCAAGGCCCCCTTGATGTCACCCAAAATCCCGAACTCAACTACCTCGATTGTTTCAATAACGAGATCAACCATCTGGACATCACTCAGAATCCATTATTGGAACACCTCGAATGCTGGATTAACAATCTGACTGAATTGAATGTTACTCAAAATCCAGTGCTGAATTATCTCGATTGTGACAGAAATCAATTGACGGAACTTGATGTGACACACAACCCGGAATTAAGGCTTCTGGCATGCAGTCGTAATTACTTGACAGCAATTGATTTGAGTGCTAATCCCTTATTAGATTCCCTTTACTGCTACGTAAATCAACTTACTGAACTCGACCTTTCAGCTAATCTGAATCTGTCCTTATTATACTTCCCGGACAATCAAATAAAAAACATCGACCTGTCGGCTCATGCTATGCTTTCCAAGCTATGGGTGTCCAGAAATGAGATTACGGAACTCGATCTGTCAAACAATCCACAATTAATCCAATTCTATTGTACCGGGAACCCAATCACCCACCTTGATCTCCGCAACGGCAACAATCCCCTACTTTCGGATTATTTTTATTATGTAAAAACAAATCCAGATTTGACCTGTATCCTGGTCGATGATCCAGCCTGGTCTGCTGACAACTGGAACAATGTGGATGAGTGGAACATTTTCACCATCGACAGTGATGGGGATAAACTGGGAGATGCCTGTGATAATTGTCCTTATATAGCCAATCCTGGTCAGGAGGATTACGATTATGATGGAGTAGGTTATGCCTGTGATGAGATGATGGACATCTGTACCATTTCGGAAACTATGCTCGCAATGATTGAAGATCTTGATCTGAACCACGGACTCCAAAATGCACTGTCTGTAAAAATTGAAAATGCCGTTGATAAATTCAACCTGGATAATTCACAAGGGGCTATTGGGTCCTTAATTGCTTTCATTAACCAGGTTAACGATTTAAAAGGGGAATCAATACCTATGCAGCACGCCAATGAGTTAATCATTTTAGCCGAAGTTATGACAAATGGTATTGTTACCGGGCAGGCTGAATGTAATTTTGAAGCATTTGAAGTTCCTTATGAACCGATGATGTCTAATATATCTGGCAATATTGCTGCGCTTTCCGTCTCTCCAAATCCATTTACAAAAGAAGCCAAAATCGAATTTTTCATTCCAACTGACATGAATGTGAACATAGCGATTTACAATCTTAATGGTCAATTGGTAGCGGAGCTGGCATCAGGCATATACCATACCGGGATTCACCATATAAGCTGGGATCAAACGGCTAACCTGGAACCTGGACTTTACACCATTATGCTTAAAACAGCCAATCAGGTGCTTATCAAAAAAGTAATTTGTAGTGAATAAATAAAAGCCACTAATGCACGAAAATTCGGGCATTAGTGGCTCTCTTATCATTCGATTATTATCTCATCCGCAAAGGTCCATCCTTTAGCGCCGGCTCCGTGGTGCCATTCGGGGCAAAGTCCAATGTTCTTAGCATGAACTTTTACCCAACGGACTTTTTTACCGTCTGCCGGTTTGGAGAGGTATTTTACACCATCTACGGCCGTTTCAGCACTCACCTCAATTTCAATTTTCCCAAGAGACTGGAAATCTTCTCCATTTTCAGAAACAGCAAACTCGACTTCTACAGGATAAAATATCCAAACCCCGATGCTTTGCAGAAAGCCGGCAGTAATTCTGTTAACTGTTGTTGGTTTCCCCAGATCAAGGACGACCTCCATATCTTTTCCGCTGAATCCCTGCCAATAGCCATCATTATATAGAAAAGAACCTAACTTTCCATCCACAAGCCCCTGGTCACCTCCTGCCGTATAATTATCAGCATATTTACCGGTAGCCGGGTCACCACCAATATCTTTTCCATCAGCCGGATCAATATATTTTACCAGGGGATATTTGCCATCAAATTTTACACCGGCTTTCATGTATTCATGCGTAGCAATGCCACTGGGTTCCATATCTTCTTTGTAGGCTCTGGCCTTTAGCGTAGAGGTTTCCGTAATGGTAAACGGACCAGTGTATTGAGTACTGTTTTTATCGGGATCGCTTCCATCCAGCGTGAAGAATATTGCTACATCTTCAGAAATACAATCCAGTTCAAGGGTTATTTTATCATAAAAAAGCTTTTGATCTGTGTTGACAAAGGGATTAAATACCTTGGCTGTTCCCAGTGGTTTAAGCAGATTCTCCGGTTCGATTTCCAGGGAATAAGGGCGGTGTTCTTTATCAGCACCCCAGGCCATATTGGGTTCAGGCCCCATATCAAAAGTTATTTCTCCGCCTTTGAGAATTTCGGTGTGGGAAATGTAAGAATATGGATAAGCCTCTCCATTCCTGGTAACAGATTGCACATACATGTTCTGCTTTGACGCATTGTTTGAATTGATCACAAATTGTTTGCCATTAGGCAGGTTCATGGTAACCTTGTCGAAAACCGGACTGCCCATCACATACATGTCCTGGCCAGGGCAAACGGGATAAAAGCCCATGGCACTGAATAAATACCAGGCAGATAGCTGTCCGCAATCGTCATTACCACACAAACCATCGGGTTTGGTGGTGTACAACTCAAGCATGGTTTTTCGGATCAACTCCTGACCTTTCCACGGCACCCCGGCATAGTTGTAGAGATAGGGCATATGATGGCCAGGCTCATTGCCGTGTGCATACTGACCAAACAAACCTACAAAATCTGAAGGGGTATCTTCATTGCTGGTTTCGAGGGTGAAAAATGTGTCCAGCTTGGCGATATACGCTTCATCGCCGCCCATCAATTCGATATGGGAATTGACATCATGAGGCACGTAAAAACTATATTGCCACGCATTGGCTTCTGTGTAATCACCGCCATCCAGCATAGTGATTTTCAATGGATCGAAAGGATTTACCCAGGTACCATCGTCGTATCTCGGACGCATCAACCCGGTTTCCTGATCGAACATATTCTTGTAGTACTGGGCACGTTTGATGTATTCTTTATAAACATCTTCATTACCAATAGCTTTAGCAAATTGCGCGATACACCAGTCGTCATAAGCATACTCCAATACCTTGGATACTGAATTGGAAGATTTATCTCTTGGGATAAATTCATATTCCCGGTAGGGTTGGATGCCTTCGCTGTTCTGTGCCCCACTGGCCAGCATAGCCTCAAAAGCTTTGTCCACATCAAAATCCCGATAACCTTTGAGGTAGGTATCCACGATTACGGGTACACTGTGGTAACCGATCATACAGTTATTTTCACATCCCGACAACTCCCAAACAGGCAGTAATCCGGTATGTTCCTGTTGTTTTATCATCGTTTTTATAAAATCTTCATTGCGTTCCGGGCTGATGAGATTGATCAATGGATGTAAGGCACGATAGGTATCCCACAGGGAAAAAACACTGTAATAATTGAAACCTTCCCCTTCGTGAACCTTGTGGTCAAGACCCCGATATTTGCCATCGACATCCATGTAGAGGTTGGGGGTCAATAAGGCGTGATAAAGGGCTGTGTAGAATTTCGTTTTCTGATCTTCCGTCCCCCCTTCAACCTTTAGAACATTCAATTCCTTGTTCCATGCGTCTTTGGTTTGATTGACAACACCCTCAAAATCCCAGTGCGGCAATTCTGATTCCAGGTTTTTACGGGCTCCTTCAACACTTACCCCGGAAATGCCCACTTTGACCATAATGGATTGATCCTTTTGGGTGGCATATTTAAAGGCAGCTTTAACGACCTTGCCGGTCACTTCCCTGGCTCCCGGTTGTACTTCATCATCCAGGTAAGTCAAAGCTTCGGAAAAAGGCTCTGAAAATTTCGCGACGAAGTAAACATACTGGTCACTTGCCCATCCTCGGGAATGGCGTAATCCTTCTATTTCTGTGTCACTAACAATACGGATAAAGCAATCCTCTTTGGGGTCTTCTCCTTTGGTAATATCATGCTCCAGGTCGAGGATGATATGGCTTTGGTCCGATTCGGGGAAGGTGTATTTGTGGAAACCGACACGGGCAGTGGCAGCCAATTCCACTTTCACATTATAATCATCAAGCATAACGCTGTAATAACCGGGTGAGGTTGTTTCCCGGTCATGGCTGAATCTGGAACGATACCCGGAATCGGGATCTTCTTCCGTTCCCGGCATGATATTCACTTGGCCTACCGCCGGCATAAACAACACATCTCCATAATCCGCACAACCCGTGCCACTCAGGTGAGTATGTGTAAATCCGATGATGGAGTTATGGGTGTAATGATAGCCGGCGCAACAGCCGTCATTATAGGTGTCAGGGCTTAATTGGACCCCGCCAAAAGGAACACTTGGACCAGGGAACATATTCCCTGTGGCGTCCGTTCCGATCATGAGGTCGACATAACTGGTCAGGTCGTCACCAGAAGCAGGCACCTCATTTTTATTACAGGAAAATAAGGTAAAAACAACAAGGCAAAAGAGCAGGGATTTTTTCATAAGAGATAATTAATTTTTATTCGAAAAGGGCTTGGGATCATTCAATTTGCAAACATTTCCTCTAATCAGGCAAGAACGCATAAATGTAATAAGAATGAAGCATTCCCCAAACAAAAAATGCCATGCATTCAAGTCTTTAGAGGACAGGAATAACATGGCATAAGGTGTTCAAAATACGATTTTCTTAGAACATTACAATCAATTGGGGTTAATGTAGCGTGAGTTTTCGAACATACACCTGATCTCCGGAGGTAAACTCTACAATAATCACACCCCGGGGCAGATCCCCCACAGAAACGGTTGTATTTGACAGAGAAAATATCTCTTCTTCCCGGATAAGTTTTCCGGTAAAATCATAGAATCTTAAGATTCCGGCAAGGGTTATTGATTAATTCCGGGAAGGGTATATCCCCTGCAAGGCAATAATATAATTCACTGTACCATATGGTTGAATATTGGAATGAGGAACTTCAACGGGCATGACCTTTCGCTGTCCGTATCTTTCCACTTTTACGGGTACACCTTCCGGGGGAGCCATACTTTCTGCACCTCCTTTTTGACCTAGGCGATAATTACTCAGGCCAGGCCCGTTTCCGGGGTGAATGACCACCCTCCCTCTCAGATCAGGCAATGCAAAGGTTGTTCTGCCATCACCGCCATAGGTTGTTCCCAACAATGAAAATAAGGCCGAATTTTCTGCAATGGATAACAATTGTCCATCGCAAAAAGCCCAGCCCCTGGGAGCGAAATTACCTGCAAACATGGAGATCTCCCCAATGAAGGGTTCAGCGCTGTAATTGGCGATCTGATCAACAGAAGTTTTTGCAGGCACGGCAGCAGGGCGGGAAATGCCCATCAATACAAGGGCAGAAAGTGCAAAGGTGGCAATGATCCACCCGGTTGCTGATGTTGTGGTGTTTTTCATAATAGTAAGTTTAGTTAAGGAATGATTATCTTTTTACCAGAGAAAAATACAGTGTTTTTACAAAAGAAAGCGGATGTCAGGTATAGTACTTTCCAAATAATTTAATCAGCCTTTCCACCAAAAAGTTTTCTAAAGATACCTTTTCTGATTTCGTAGGTGAAAAAAAACAAGGAGGCGGCCATCGGGCTCATTTTCAAATTCATTCTTTCCCCACGGGCCATCTGTATGATCTGTTTGGCATAAAAACCACCTTCAGCAAGGTCATCAATCACCTTGTAACCTGTGCGCAATATGAAGTTGTCGAATTGTTTTACTTCTCCCTTTAGAAAACGGGGAATATCTTCGAGGTTAGTGACAAAAGGTCTGGCCATTCCA
Source organism: uncultured Bacteroidota bacterium (assembly GCA_942492125.1). Lineage (GTDB taxonomy): Bacteria > Bacteroidota > Bacteroidia > Chitinophagales > Saprospiraceae > BCD1. The sequence continues at coordinate 12,440 of CALODM010000009.1, read as the reverse complement.
ATCAGGTCCAGTTCTCCTTTCGCCAAAGCTTCATTACAAAAATCATAAGTTCGAAATCCTCCTGTGATCATTAACGGTATTTTACTTACGGCTCTTACTTTTTCGGCAAATTTCAAAAAATAAGCTTCTCTGACCTTGGTACTTTCTCGCATTTCACCCGCTTTATCGTTCATCATAAAAAAGGCAACCTTATCGTAAGTGCCTCCTGAAATTTCCAGGAGGTCTATCCCGGCATGGTCGAGCATTTTCACAACTTCCAGGGATTCTTCTTCCGTAAATCCCCCTTTTTGGAAATCAGAGGAATTGAGCTTTACGGAAATTGGGAATTCCGGCCCTAGCTCCTGCCTTGCAGTTTGGACAATATTCCTTAATAAGCGGCTGCGGTTTTCCAGACTCCCTCCCCATTGGTCTGTTCTTTTATTGGTTATCGGTGACAGAAACTGACTGAGCAAATAGCCGTGAGCGGAATGAAATTGCACTCCGGTAAAGCCTGATTTTTTGGCAATTTTTGCTGCCTGGACAAATCCTTCAAATACCTCCTGTATATCAGCCTCTGACATCGCTTTTGGCTTTCCGAAAAGGCCCAGTTTTTTGAGTTTAACATCGGAAGGGGCCTTTGGGCGAAGCGCATTGATCATATTGGTCTGTCGTCCTCCATGGGATATTTGCACCCAGATGTGTGTCCCGTTTTTTTTGCCCGATTCAGCCCAGGAACTTAGTTTGTCAATATCTGCCTTATTATCAAAAACAACATTACAGGCAGACTCCAAATGTTGACGATCGATAATGACATTTCCAGTGATCAAAAGTCCTGCACCAGTATCGGCCCAGGTTTCATACAAGCGCTGATGATCCTGAACAGCCTGATTCTTTTTATCACCGATACGTTCGGTCATGGCTGCCTTGACCAAACGGTTTTTTAAAGTAGCACCGCAAGGTAACGTGAAGGGTGTTTTAATAAGGTTATTTGTCATGGTAAAAAATAATCTTAAGCGGGGGAAAGTCTTAATTATGGAATATAAAAATTTTAGTTTCAAACTGTCAATATACACAAAGTTGTTGAAAATGTACCCTGAATATCTGGATTGGTGGACCGGGATTGGGTACCTAAAGGCACCGAAATATAGATGATCCTGCCGGGGGAGGCCGGGATTTGGTACCTAAAGGCACCGAAATTTAGGTAATCCTGCCGGGGGGAGATCCGGGATTTGGTACCTAAAGGCACCAAAATATAGATGTTCCTGCCGGGGGAGATCGGGATTTGGTACCTAAAGGCACCGAAATTTAGATACTCCTGCCGGGGGGGGGATCGGGATTGGGTACCTGAAGGCACCGAAATTTAGGTATTCCTGCCGGGGGGGGATCGGGATTGGGTACCTGAAGGCACCGAAATTTAGGTATTCCTGCCGGGGGGGGATCGGGATTGGGTACCTGAAGGCACCGAAAGAAGCCTATTCCGGTCAGGAAAGACTCCGGTCCCGCCAGGGACCCCCATCCCGGTAACACCGCCCCTCCCGGAGTGATAAGACGTGCCGTAGGTACGTAATCTGATTTTCTGGTCCAAAATAAAGGCCAATTGAAAGAATACCTCAAAAAATTTCTTACAAAAAAATGTCACGTTTCACCATCTCGTGGCTTTTATATATAGAAGTAAAAAATTTAAATGATGGCTAATTCATATACACAAATTCACATTCAGGTGGTAATGGCAGTGAAATACAGAGAATGTCTGATTCATCCTCTTTGGGAGGAAGAATTGCATAAATATATAACAGGCATTATCCGCAACTATGACCATAAGGTACTACAGATAAACGGGATTGAAGATCATATCCATATTCTTTTCGGATTTCGTCCCACACAGGCTTTATCAGATTTAATGCGGGAGGTGAAAGAAGAGTCGACCAAATGGATAAACCGACGTGGTTTTTTGGAAAAGGATTTTAATTGGCAAAAAGGGTTTGGTGCTTTTTCATATAGTAAGGATGCCGTGCCCCGAGTAGCGACTTATATTCAAAATCAAAAGGCACACCATGGTAAAATGAAATTTATTGAAGAGTACATCGACCTTTTAGATGAATTTGAAGTCGACTATGATGAAAGGTATATTTTTAAACAAATTCTTTGAAAATTGGACCGGGATTTGGTACCTAAAGGCACCGAAATATAGGTAATCCTGCCGGGGGGGAGACCGGGATTGGGTACCTAAAGGCACCGAAATTTAGATTTTCCTGCCGGAGGGGATGGGGTTTGGTACCTAAAGGCACCGAAATTTAGATTTTCCTGCCGGAGGGGATCGGGATTGGGTACCTAAAGGCACCAAAATATAGGTAATCCTGCCGGGGGAGGTCGGGATTGGGTACCTAAAGGCACCGAAATATAGATGTTCCTGCCGGGGGGGAGACCGGGATTGGGTACCTAAAGGCACCGAAATTTAGATTTTCCTGCCGGAGGGGATGGGGTTTGGTACCTAAAGGCACCGAAATTTAGATTTTCCTGCCGGGGGGAGAGACCGGGATTGGGTACCTAAAGGCACCGAAATATAGATGTTCCTGCCGGGGGGGAGACCGGGATTGGGTACCTAAAGGCACCGAAATATAGATGTTCCTGCCGGAGGGGATCGGGATTGGGTACCTAAAGGCACCGAAATTTAGGTAATCCTGCCGGGGGAGGCCGGGATTGGGTACCTAAAGGCACCGAAATTTAGGTAATCCTGCCGGGGGGGATCGGGATTGGGTACCTGAAGGCACCGAAAGAAGCCTATTCCGGTCAGGAAAGACTCCGGTCCCGCTAGGGACCCCATCCCGGTAACACCGCCCCTCCCGGAGTGATAAGACGTGCCGTAGGTACGTAATCTCTCTTCCAATAAAGAAAACCTCCCCCTCAAGACAAAGGAAAATCCCTTAAATAAACCCATTGCTCAAAAGCAATGACTGCGAATATCAAAAAACACGATAGCCAGATGTTTTCGGCATAAGACCGGGTTTTTTTATTGTAAAGTTGGAAAACAACAGCAAACAAGATCAACTGGACAAGCACGAAGGAAAAAACCTCATCAAAATCTCCTGTATGGAAAACCGGTATTATCCCCTGTAGTATTTTTATGCCGGCGGGTAACACCAAAGACAGTAAAAAGATCCAGCCTTTGCCCCTTTTCATGCGCTCCTGTTCTCCGGGCCTTACCACCCGAACCCCAAAGAACAAACTGAGTGACATACTGGACCAAAATGCCACGTTGCTGTGCATAAAAAAGGTTTTCCTGAGTTTATACTTTTTGGTTTCATAGGGTTCACCGTTGGAATACCAGATTTGTTTTGTTCGCTGTCCTCTGGTATAAAAAACCTCTTGTTCAATCAATCCATTTTGACCATAAGTTGTCCATTTCCCATCTTCCAAACCATGGTAGTAAGTACCCGTGACCTTAAGTTGACCTTCCGGGAAAAACTGCTTATACGGGCCGTGCAATTTTGAATTTTTAAAGCTCATTTCTTCCGGAAATCCAAAACAATTGGTTTTTATAAAAAAGGTGTCGAGTTTCTTAAGGTACCAATCATCCGGCGGTTGAACAGTATTCCGGAAATCTGGTAATACAAAATCTGATAAGCGAATTTTGGTTTTACTTTTCTCAAAATCATCGAGTCGTTTTGGCCGTTCGCCCCAAATAGGAACGGATCCTACTCTGAACAACAATATATCTTCAAATTCCGCAACATAAAGGTCATTGATCGCGCTAAACCAACCTTGATAAGTAGTATATCCTTCACTAGTGTCAGCACGCAAAACCTGCGTCATTCGGTCTGGAATTCTCTTGACCCATAAGGAGTCAGAAGATTTTTGCCAGGCGATTACCGGAGCGACAGGACTGTCCGTGAAATACACCATGGGCCTAACAGGCGAAGTAGCAACAAAAGCAAAAACCGCCGGCAGCGCTATCAATACAGGAGATACTTTTAAGTATTTTTTTTTGCTTTTTTCGTAATAAACCAATGCTATGGGCAACATTACCAATGCCATGAGGTCTGTATAATCAACAACCCTGACAATGTGATAATTCAATAATTCCTGAAAGAAATAGATAAATCCATCCGACCAGGGCGATTTCCACCAAATAAAGAAAATCGCCACACTCCATAGTACCTGTTTTCTAAAGCCGGGAAAAATGGCCATCCAAAAAAGGGCAAAGACGAATAATCCTGCGAAATCCGAGAGTTTACCAGTCAGCCAATTGCCATAATATCCTTTAAGAATGAAATCGTTCAAAAGCAGTAAGGCAAGACCTGCAATAAATGCCGGAGTGGTCAGGAGTTTTAGGTTTGTTTTTGTCATGGATCATTCCAGTTTGCCATCCAGCCAGTGGATGATGTTGAGCAATAATTGGTAATTCTCTTCGGCTGCCGGGCTGTTCATGCCAGCTCTTATCTTTTGAGGTCCCGCCAATTGCGCGGAAAACATAGCAGCCTCACCAAAAATTACAACGCTTCCCTTGCCATACTTTTTGAAAGCTCCCTGAGACCACCCTTTCGCATCCACTCTATGGGTATGATCATTAAAAACCCAGGCGGTATCCGGTAACATATTGATAAAATTATCTCCGAAAGTCAGTATTGATTCAGCATCTTCCGGAATACGGAATGCCTGTCCTGTAAAGGTGGCTATTCGGTTCACTTTTTCGGAACTGTCGCGGCCTGCAGTAATAACATTTGGTTGAAGAGAACCATCCTCCAGGCTAAAAAAAGCAGGCCCACTGGCTATGGTATCGAATACAAACCCATTGGTAAATTCAAACCCAAACGCTTTCGCAAGGTCCGCTGCAGCTCCTGCCATGGGCATATGATCAGCGATTAAAAATAAACTCCCTCCTCTATTGACCCATTTCCTGACCACCCTGATCTCCTTTTTCGAAAATGCCGAAGGATTGGGTAATACCCAATTATCAATATTGATTTCATTTAAGGCATTCGAAATAACAAGAACCTTTCCCCTTTTCAATTTCTCTGTGGTGAATGTTCCAGGGAACCCTTTAACAACATATCCATCCCTTTCCAGCAATTTGGCGAAAGCCTGATAACGGCCGTCTTTTGTATGGAAATTATGATGTCCTTCATCTATGAAAATTACCGGACCCTCACCCGGGACATAAAGGGGATTATTGATTACAGGGGTATATGACGTATCAGCCACCTGTTGCCCGAAAAGGAGGCTGCCCACAAAAAGAAGGATTGTTGTAAAAATGATCTTAGACATTGCTTTTTTTGACAGATGCATAAAAACGGTTTCCTGACCGATGGTGGTTAAAACTTTAAGATGTGCTCTTTTACAGCATCTCTGATCTCTTCATATTTGGTTTGAATCAACCAGTGGCCCGCATCCAATGGTAGAAATTTATAATATCCTTTCATGTATTTGTGCCCGTTTTCGACACTCACCGGCCCAATGGCCATATCGCGTTCTCCCCATATAAAGAGGGTGGGCACTGTGATATCGCCAATAATTTGAGACTGCATAGCTCTTTTTATCAGGCCTCCGTTGGCACGATAGTAATTCAAGGCAGCAGTCAATGCCTTTTTATCCCTGAATACGGATAAATAATTTTCCACCTCCGTTTTACTGCTGTACTTCCATAACCTTCTGAAAATACGAAAATCATTTTTCCGAATATTTATTTCCGGTAAAAACGGAAACTGAAAAGCACTCATGTAACGACTTCGTTTCCGTTGGTCTTTATCCTTTGCTATGGCACCAAAAAAGGCCTGCAGATGAGGGACAGACAACCCTGTCCAACTCAATATTTTCGAAGGGTGATCGTGAACGACTTTCCATCCAATGGCAGCTCCCCAGTCATGACCGATCAAATGGAACTGCTCCCTGCCCAGTTCCTGTGTTATGCCCAACACATCTGCTGAAAGTTTTTCCAGGGTGTAATGCTTTTTACCTTTTGGCCGCGCCCCCGGGCTGTACCCTCTTTGATCAGGAGCCACACAATAAAAACCGGAATTCCCCAACGCTTCCATCAGGGAAAGCCACATATGAGCCGTTTCCGGGAATCCGTGTAACAACAGGACTAACGGATCTGATTCATTTCCGGACACGTAACAATCAAAGGTCAGGTTATTTACAGTAATGGTTCGGGTACCGGTCATAATGCATGTTTTTGAATGAAAGCCTGGAAGCGTTTCTGCTTAAAGTTAAAAAACTATGTGGTAAAAAATAAAACACATAGTCACAAAGAACATAAAGTGACTTTTTGCCATAACACTTTAAGATCGCATCTTTGTAAAAATAATTCACCCATGCTCAATGTCTTCGGCATACGTCACCATGGTCCCGGTTCCGCAAGGAGCCTGGTCAGGGCATTGGAAGATATGAAACCGGACTGCATCCTGATCGAAGGGCCTGCAGATGCCCAATCTGCCCTGATGTATGCTGATGAAGAACATCTGAAACCACCGGTAGCCTTACTTATCTATAAACCCGACGACCTCAAAAGGGCTTCTTATTTCCCGTTCGCCAACTATTCACCGGAATGGCAGGCTATACAATATGCCCTGAAGCATGACATCGAAGTGCGGTTCATCGATTTACCCATGGCCTTACAATTCACGCTGGAAGATGAAGCTGCCGAAATAAGACAAACCAGCCTCGCCGGGGCTATGGAAGATGAAAGTCAGAAACCCATTATCAATGATCCTTTGGGCTATATTGCTTCCATCGCCGGATACAAGGATAGCGAACGCTGGTGGGATACTGTTTTTGAAACCTACAAGGGGACAAAAGATACTTTTGAAGCTGTTAACGAACTTATCCATACCCTGCGGAAAGAACTTGGCAGGCGGGAATCTCCCCAAACCCTTTTGCGGGAAGCATTCATGCGCAAGATGATCCGCCAGGCTCAAAAAGGAGGATTTGAATCTATAGCAGTAGTTTGCGGTGCCTGGCATATGCCCGTTTTGCAAAATATCGATCAGTTCAAGGTCAGCAGCGACAATGCCTTGCTCAAGGGTATCAAACGCACTAAAGTAAACGTCAGCTGGATTCCCTGGAGTTATGAACAATTGGCCAATCAGAGTGGTTACGGGGCCGGAGTGGTTTCCCCTGCCTGGTACGATTTATTATTCGAAAAGCATGAAGAAGTCGTTACACAGTGGATGGCCCGCGTCGCCCAGTTATTCCGCCAGCAACAATTTGATTCCTCGCCGGCTCATGTGATGGAAGCCGTTCGACTGGCGAATACCCTGGCAGCTATGCGTGGAAAACCATTGCCAACACTGGAAGAAATGGAAGAGGCTGCCATGGCCGTTTTTTGCAGAGGAGAAGCCATACAACTCAACATCATCCGTAAAGCACTGGTCGTTGGTGAAAAAGTAGGAAAGGTTTCTGAACATATCCCCATGATTCCTTTCCAGAAGGATCTGATGAGCATTATCAAATCGGCCCGGCTTTCCAAATACTGGGAAAACCCGGAGGAGGTGTGGCTCAAGGCTGCCAAAACTAATCCCCGGGGAGGTATTGACCTCCGGGAGGAGGCTGATTTGCAGAAAAGCCATTTGTTGCACAGGCTTAATATCCTGGGAATTTACTGGGGGCAGCAACAACATTTTTCAGACAACGACCTGGGTAGTTTTAAAGAATACTGGAAACTCAAGTGGGATCCCGGATTTGCTTTAAGGATCATAGAGGCAGGTATGTGGGGCAATACCGTAAAAACCGCTGCGGCTCAATACCTGGTCAAAAATGCCAGAGCAGAGGAAAGCCTCTCTTCGCTCACAAGATTCGTCAGGGATGCACTCAATGCCGGACTCAACGATATCATGGAGGAGCTGCTCAACAGAATGCAGGCCATTGCAGCTCAAACCCATCAGGTACTTTCATTGATGGATAGTCTGCCACCTTTGACCTGGATCGTTCAATACGGTGATGTGCGCCAAACGGATATTCCTGCGGTAAGTGACCTTATCAGTGAACTGGTGCCGAGAATTTGTATTGGCTTGCCTGGTGTGTGTGTCAATATTGACGAGGAGGTGGTTGAAGAGGTCTTTCAAAAACTGATCGCCACCCACCGTTCTATTTCCGGTCTCGAGAATGAAGATCTCAGCGATCAGTGGCAGAATACGCTCAATGCGATTGCCATCTCCCATATGGCAGAAGAACGTTTGCAGGGAGTTTGTACGAGAATACTTTTTGACAAATCCATTTTATCGGCCGAACAAACCGGTAAATTGATGGAACTGGCGATTTCTAAAGGCAACTCTGTTCAGGCGATTGCCCGATGGGTGGAAGGCTTCTTGTTCGGAAGTGGTTTGCTGCTGGTTCATCACCCGGCATTGTGGAAGCTGATCGATAACTGGATCACCAACCTTCATCCGGATCATTTCAATGAAGTTTTGCCTCTGCTGCGCCGTGCCTTTGCAGCCTTTTCAGAGTCTGAAAGGAGCAAGATGATGGAGCTGGCTCAAAAACCCAAGGATTCTCCTATATTTGCAGGCCCTGCGGATGAGCAGGAATTCGACGAAACCAGGGAAGCTGTTGTCCTTCCGGCAGTGAAGCGGATATTGGGGATATGAAATGTGAATGGGTGAATGGGTGAATGTTTGAATGAATGAATGAGTGAATGCTTGAATGGGTGAATGCTTGAATGGGTGAATGCTTGAATGCTGAATGAGTGAATGAATGAATGTGAATGGGTGAATGAATGTAGAAATTAGTTCAACTAGGTGGTATTAAAATTAAAGGAATGACCATGAAAATATATAAGCTATTAGTTCTCCTATTGATTTTGGAGAGTTTCAACCTTCAGGCACAACACGAGGACGTTTTCCCAGTATTTAGTGGAGACGAATTGCTCGGTTTACTGGTTGATAACTACAAACCAGGGACCGTTTTGAGCTATAGCCAGGCAAGAGACACCATGTTCTCAAAAATAGATGCCGTTAATGATACGCTGACTTGCGTTTACACAGGTTTTCCAATTTACCTCGACCCAACACTCGATCCTACAGTTGCTGCCTATATGGACAATGGACCTGATGGTATGAATACCGAGCACACCTATCCGCGAAGCAAAGGCGCTGAAAACGGCAATGCCAAATCAGATATGCATCACCTTTTCCCAACACGCATCGATGTGAATGCCGCCCGCGCCAATGAACCTTTTGCGGAGATCGATGATAACCTCACTACGGGATGGTATTATCTCAACCAACTGCTCAACAATATTCCCGGCGACAATATCGACTTGTTCAGTGAATTCCGCCCCGGTGGTTTTGAACCGCCGGAATCTTTTAAGGGGGATATCGCCAGAGCCATGTTCTATTTTTATACCATGTATAAAGATCAGGCGGATGCTGCGGACAACACCTACTTTCCCAATCAAAAATACACGCTTTGTCAGTGGCACCTGCTCGACCCGGTAGACACCAAAGAATGGGAAAGAACCTATAAAATTGCCGATCGCCAGGACGACAAACCCAATCCTTTTGTGCTGGACTGTACGCTGGCGGCACGTACGTATTGTCCCGGGCAGGAATGTCAGACGACAGGATCATATGACATTGATTTAGAAAAGCCATATCAGCTGTTTCAAAATTCACCGAATCCTTTTGAAGGGCAGACAAAGATCAGGTATGCCTTAAACCAGCCATTTGAAGTGGAAATGTTTCTGACAGATATGTTGGGCCGCAATGCAGGTCTTGTTGTGGACAAATCTCAATTAGAAGGTACTTATGAAGTGAATATGGAAGCTCCCGGAAAGGGTATCTGGTTTTGCCATCTGGTACTCAGGAGTGACGACAAAATTTTCCACGAAGTGCTGAAAATGGTGGGTCAATAAGCAAACCAACTTTATAACTATGCGACTATGTGGTTGAAATCTTATTCAATTTCACCAAGGTCAAAAAAGCTTCAACTGCCCTGTTTTAAACTGCTCATGCAATTCCAGATTGAATGGTTTTGACGCCGCATTTTTAAAGTAGATCTTTTTGGCCAATTTTTATTGATCCTTGTTTATTTGGGCAATATTGCACTCTCCGGACATGCGTTTCCCAAAACGGCTGTCTCCCAGTTCTCCGCTGTGGCAGGATTTGATCTTGGAAAGCACCTTATCCTTTCGGTCGGGGTAATTTCTGGACAACCAGTCTTCAAAAATCTGGCCTATTTCCCCATTGAGCCTCACCAGGGAGTAGAATATATTATCGGCTCCCAGGGAGGACGCTTTTTTGGCCAATCCAATCAATTCATGTTCGTTCAACCCCGGAATCATGGGAGAAATCATGGCTGTCACCGGAATTCCGGCTTTATTCAGGGCTTCAATTGTTTTAAAACGACTAGACATACTCGATGCGCGGGGCTCGAGGAATTGCCGCAATTTATCATCCAGGGTAGTGATGGTGACCACTGTTTTGACGAGATTGTATTTATTCAATTCCCGGAGGATGTCCAGGTCTCGTAAGATGAGGCTGTTTTTGGTAATGATACCAACGGGATGGCGGTACCGAAGCAAGACTTTTAAAAGTTTGCGGGTTATTTGGAATTTGTTCTCTGCCGGTTGATAACAATCCGTATTCCCGGACAGCATAATGGGGTCGGCTTTCCAGCGGGGGGATTTCAGTTTCTTTTCCAGTAATTCAGGCGCATTCTTTTTATATAAAATGGTTTGCTCAAACTCCAGTCCGGTACTGTACCCCCAAAACTGGTGGGTATTTCGGGCATAACAATACACACAACCATGTTCGCACCCCTGGTAAGGATTCATAGAATAATTAAACGGCAGATCCGGACTTTCGACTTTATTGACAATGGTTTTGGGATAGACTTCGATGTATTTGGTAGGAATTTGCCCCGAGTCCTCTGTCAGCAGGTGTTGCGTCCCTGCATCATAAACGAGGTTGTGGAAACGATTGGGCGGATTGATCTGTGCGCCCCGGCCTTTGAGATATGGTTGTTTCACTTTTTTAAACAAAAATAGGTAAAATTTAACAAATAATCAACTTTTTGTTTTTACAAAGCTGCCAACATCTATGTGTTCTATGTGTCTATGTGTTTCAAATTGTCGTAAATTTACCTCCATAAATTATAACTATGCTCCACACCGTCGATCTATCCGAAACCATCGTTGCACTAGCTACCCCGCCCGGAGTAGGCGCCATAGGCATTATCCGTTTATCCGGCAAGGATGCGATTAAGATTGTCAACGAAGTATTTCCCGGCAAGGATCTTGAACAGGAGCCCTCCCACACCATACATTTTGGCACCCTTCGCGATGAGGGTCGCATTCTGGATGAGGTTCTGGTGTCTTTGTTCGTAGCACCAAAGTCCTATACCGGGGAAAATGTTGTGGAAGTATCCTGTCATGGTTCCGAATATATCTTACAAAAGGTGATGGAATTGTTCGTCAAAAAGGGCGCACGACCTGCCGAAGCCGGGGAATTCACCATGCGGGCCTTCCTCAATGGCCGGATGGACCTCTCCCAGGCAGAAGCCGTTGCCGACCTGATCGCCTCTTCCTCAGAATCTGCTCATTCCATCGCCTTGCAGCAGATGCGCGGTGGCTTTTCCCATGAGATCGCCCAGTTGCGACAAGAATTGGTAGATTTTGCCAGCCTCATCGAGTTAGAACTGGACTTTAGTGAAGAAGATGTTGAATTTGCGAACCGCGATGCTTTGGAAAAACTTGTCAAGAAGATACGCACCCTGCTCAAGGCATTGATCGATTCTTTCCAGCTGGGTAATGTCATTAAAAATGGTGTCAATACTGTCATCGCAGGACGCCCGAATGCGGGAAAGTCCACCCTGCTCAATGCCATGCTTAAGGAGGACCGCGCCATCGTCAGCGACATCGCCGGCACAACGCGCGACACCATTGAAGAAATCTTCAACATCCAGGGCATCAACTACCGCCTCATCGACACCGCCGGCATCCGCGATGCCCGCGACCAGATCGAGGCTGTTGGGGTAGAAAAAACCTATGAAAAAGTCAAACAATCGGCCATCCTCATCTATGTTTTTGATGTGATCGAAACCTCGCCCGAAGAAGTTAAAGCCGACCTCGAAAAACTGAACACATCCGGCCTCATCATCCTCGGCATTGCCAATAAAATGGACCTCAATCCCTACACCAAAGCCGAGCATTACACCAACGATTTCCTTTCCGAAGATCATTTCATCCCCATCTCCGCCAAAAACAATATGAACCTCGGTCTGCTCAAAGACAAACTATACGAAGCCGTCGTCAGCGGCGATATCAATGCCGAAAGTACCATCGTCAGCAATACCCGCCACTACGCCGCCCTCCAAAAAGCCTACGAAAGTCTGGATGCTGTGCTGGCTAATATGGACCAGGGCGTCACCTCGGATTTTATCGCCATGGATATACGCCAGGCGTTACATCACCTGGGCACGATTACGGGTGAAATCTCTACGGATGATCTGCTGGGGAATATTTTTGG
>CALODM010000008.1:0-35107 GCA_942492125.1 uncultured Bacteroidota bacterium | reverse complement strand
CCTGATGATTTTCAAATTAGTTTCAGGGCAGTAAGGTTTTCATCAGTTTGCATTAGTCAATATTCTTCATAACGAATTTTAAACGGTTAAGAAATAGTATTCAAAATTAATGTTGGGGTTCAATTATTTGAATCCAAGTTCTTAAAAAAAAAAACGAAAAATCAAAATATTTAACAAAATATTTCCGAATTTTTTCAGTTCTTCATATAAAGCAAAAATCAAAATGAAACTAATAAGTATCTCCCTGATTTTATTCTGCTTCTCTTTTGTTATTTCTGAGTTATGCACAGGAGCCTTTTGTTTGTGATGGGGCTGTTTATTTTATTAAAGGCAATGTAAATAATGATGTTAAAAAACTGAATCAATTGCATTTTAATTGGGTTAGTGGAGAAGTAGGCAAAACGGAATTACCCGGATCATCACTTTATTCACGATTAACCTCTATTGGTTATAACCCAAATGATAATTTCATTTATGGCATTGGGCTTAATAACGGTTTATATACCTTGGTCAAAATTGACAAATCAGGAAATTTCATAATTTTAACGACTTTAGACATTGACAACTCGGTATGGACTGTTGGAGGAGGAGATTGTACAAGGGAAGGGGAATTGGTGTTCCTTTTACATAGGAAAGGGGTTCCTGTGTCTGATTTCTACTCACAGCTATTGGAAACATTGATTTGAATTCGACAGGTTTATCAGTGACTATCGAACCAATTATATCTCAAATAGGAGAGTCGAGATATTTTATTAATGATATGGCATTTGACCCGATCACTGATTCTTTATTTACACATACAACAGGGCAATATGTTGGATTAGAAGCAGGTAGGCTACTTTATATAGACAGATACACCCCGCTTGTTAACGATACAGCTTTCACTCTCCAGTCAACTTTCCTTGGTTTCACCCTTCCCTTTTTTGACATCTTTGGCAACCTTTGGGCAATCAATTATCACTTAATGATAAAAATAAATAAAAACACAGGCTCTGTTGAGCATAAGCCAGGTGCCATGAGTTTTTATGTAGGAGATATTTGCTCCTGCCCTTACACCCTCAGCATGCAAAAGACAGTTTCCCTAGACACTGTTTACCCTTGTTCCGAAGTCAATTACATTTTTAAAATAAGCAATCTGGCTAAAGACTTGCAAGAAGCCGTTAATTTTAAAGATAGCTTGCCAAATGGGTTTGAAGTTTTGGAAATACTGCGCAATCCATATGGAGGAAACATTACAGGGATTGGAACCAACGAATTAACCATCAGCAGCATGGATATTCCGTATGGGATTGACAGCATTGTTGTCAAAGTGCTGGTCCCGGAAGATGGCAACGGCCTTTACTTAAACCAGGCACAGCTCTCCAACGTAGACTTAACCTCTGGCAACAATCCAGTTTCGGTAATACCTTCGGATTACCCTTATACCGGTGAAAAAAATGATCCTACACCTCTTTATATTGAACCTTTTGAAATTAATTTATCCGGGGAGCAATATGAATTATGCCCCGATTCCATTATTATTCTTGATCCCTTACCTGGAGTACCTGGATTAGAGTTTTCATGGAACACAGGCTCAACTGACAGTGCCTTAGAAATTTTAGAACCCGGAAACTATTCTGTTACAGTGACAGCCGGTTGCAAAGCAGATTCTGCCGATTTTGAAGTATTACCTTCTAACTTATCAGTCGACCTCGGAGAAAGTGAAGAAATTACATACGGAGATGTGTTAGGAATTCAGACAATTATCAATTCAATCACTCCAATAGTTACTTATTCTTGGCAAATACCGGATTCGATTATTTGTTCCAATTGCCCAACAATTGAAATTACTCCTGAAGAAAATACAAATATTGAACTAACTGTAAAAAATGAAGCCGGATGTTATACTTCTGACTCTAAGTTCATTCAGGTTGACCGACCCGTTTTTATCCCAAATGTTTTCAGTCCCAACAATGATGGCATCAATGACGTGTTTTTCATACAAACTAAACACCCTGTCTTAATAAAAAAATGGCAAATTTTTAATCGTTGGGGAGATTTGGTTTTTGCAAAGTCTGATATTTATACAAATGATGCCAGTGAAGGCTGGGATGGTCGTTTTAAGGAAAAATTATTAGAGAGAGGTGTTTATGTATGGCAAATTGAGCTTGAGTATTCTAAAACTGTCAGAGACTTTTTGAGTGGGGATGTTTTAATTTTGGGAGATTAAAAAAGAGAAAACTTTGCCGAAATCCTGTCTGAAGGACAGAAGCTGTTGCCTTGTCGGAGGGCACTTTTCAATCTTTCTCTATCCACCTCCCCGGTCCAGAATTCGGAAAGGTATTGCTTCAGCAAAATACTTAAAACACAGATGAAATAAGCATGAGATAATTTTATCCTGTCTGACACCAGGCAGGCACACCAATGAGATATGATTAAAAAATATCATGTAAAATCGAAGTGAATTACGTTTGTTATAAAAATTGTCAATCACTTCATTTTCAATATATTTTAAATTTTAGAATGTCATCGTTAAAACTATAATCTCAAGAGCCTTTTTCAATAATAAAACCTACTGACAAGAACTCAGTTTACAAGCGGTAATTATGTCAAATTGACACCTCCGGTTTGTGTAAAAATGCCAATCTTTCTTCTCCAACCCTCTGGCATTTTTTTTGAAGTTTTTTTCTTGTAATTTGATTGTTTTGTTAATTAAAATGAATCGACGATTATGAAAAAGAATCTGATATTTTCAGGCATTATTGCATTGGTGGTGAGTTTGGCTACTGTCGGAATTTTTTCCATAATTTCCCGTGACGCCAAAACGGTAAAAATCGAACACATTACCGGGACTCCCTCCAAAAGTACTTTGTACACATTGGATGAGAATAATGAAATAATACCACTTGATTTTACGGGAACGGCTGAAAAAGTTATCGATGGTGTTGTCCATATCAAATCCACGCAGATTTCTGCCAAGAGCGGCAACCAACCTTTTCAGCAAAGGGAGTACTCAAATCCTTTCAGAGATTTCTTTGGAGATGAATTCGAGCAATTCTTCGGACCATTTCAATTCAGAACCGGCCAACGACCAAATGGTCCCAGACAAGAGTTGGCAGTGGCTCGGGAGTGATCATTAGTGAAGACGGATATATTGTTACCAATAATCACGTCATTGCGGATGCAGATGATATCGAAGTTACCCTTCATGACAACAGAACCTATAAAGCAACCATCATGGGTACAGATCCTACGACAGACCTGGCATTGATACAGATCAGGGAAAAAGGATTGACGTCTATTCCTTTTACAAATTCCGATGAGGTGAAAGTCGGGGAGTGGGTGCTTGCAGTTGGAAACCCGTTTAGTCTCAACTCCACCATAACTGCCGGTATTGTCAGTGCCAAAGGCCGGAACATCAACATTCTCCGGGAGCAATATGCGGTAGAGGATTTTATCCAGACGGATGCCGCTATCAATCCCGGGAACAGTGGAGGAGCTTTGGTTAACCTGGAAGGAGCACTTGTCGGGATCAATACAGCTATCGCGAGTCCAACGGGGACGTATAGCGGTTATGGGTTTGCAGTACCCACAAATATCGTCCAGAAAGTTGTGGAGGACCTGATCAATTACGGTACCGTCCAGCGGGGTGTTTTAGGCATTATGATCCGTACCGTAGATGGAAACCTGGCCAGGGAAAAAGACCTTGGGGTCGTACAGGGCGTTTGGGTGGATAGCCTGATGGAAAATAGTGCGGCGGCGGTTTCAGGTGTTTTACAAGGGGATATCATTACTCATGTCAATGGTCTTGAAGTTAAATCTTCTCCGGAATTACAGGGGATCATTGCACGCTATCGTCCCGGGGAGAAAGTGACGCTTACCTTAGACCGAAACGGTAAGCAAAAAGAAATCGACGTAGTGCTGAACAATCGTAACGGAACCCAAAAAATGGCAACGCAGGAGCGGAGTGAAATACTCAATTCGCTTGGAGTGGAATTTCAGACCCTTGAAGCCGATGCAGCCAAAAAACTGGACATCAGCGGAGGTGTAAAAGTTGCGAAACTCTATGCCGGAAAGTTAAAAAGGCAAACTGACATGCAGGAAGGATTCATTATTACCAAAGTGGATGGTAAGCCTGTCAAAAAAGCCGAAGAGTTGACCAGGATACTGGAAAGTAAAAAAGGCGGGGTAATGCTGGAAGGTGTTTGAGAGGATTTACCGGAACTTATTATTACGCTTTTGGAATAGAAAACGAACGGATTCGGAATAACATTAGGTTTTATTCCCGGGTTTCAACTGTGTATGGAATCCGGGATTTTTTTTTGGCGGCTTTATGGCCATCCGCCTCGTGGGTGTTTTGTCAGGATTTGTACGAACCGCAATCAAACAATTGTGAACCCAAGTTGTTTTCAACATTATTTTCTAATTTTGCGAATTAATTTGAAAATCGCTGGTTTTCAGAAGAAAGTACTGGATTGGCGTCTACTGTTGTAATTTAAATTTACAACATAGTTGCTATGGATTTTTTAAAAACAAATACTGCTTAACTCGACTGGTCATGAAAAACAAAATTACCCTTTTCTTATTGCTTGTTTTGAGCACCCCCTTGCTTGTACAGGCACAAATTAACAACACCAACCAAAGTAAATTCAGGCAATTATACCAGGAATTGCCAACGCCCAACAGTTACCGGACGGCCTCCGGTGCCCCGGGACATGAATATTATCAGCAAAAGGCGGATTATGTGATTCACGTCGAGCTGGATGATAATACCCAAAGGGTTTCCGGAACAGAAACTATTACCTACCACAATAACTCGCCTGATCCTTTAACTTATCTGTGGCTTCAGCTGGATCAGAATATGCGTTCCAAAGATTCAGACACCCACAAGATCAAAAACAATGAAATCGACGGGCGCATGTCTTTCAGCGAATTGAAAGGATTACACAACAAATTTGACGGAGGTTTCCATATTGAATATGTCAGGGACGTCAACGATAAAGCAATGGAATTCCTGATCAATAAAACCATGATGCGTGTTGATCTGGACAAACCATTGAGGAGGGGGGAGTCTGTCAGTTTTAAGATCAAGTGGTGGTATAACGTGCAAAACAGAATGGATTGGGGAGGTCGCTCCGGTTATGAACATTTTGAGGAAGACGGCAACAACCTTTACACCATTGCCCAGTTCTTCCCGCGTATGGCGGTGTATAGCGATGATGAAGGCTGGCAAAACAAACAGTTCCTGGGAAGAGGCGAGTTTACCCTGACTTTTGGAGATTATGAAGTACATATTACGGTTCCCGCTGACCATGTTGTGGCTGCTACCGGGGAATTGCAAAATGCTAAGCAGGTATTGACCACTAAGCAGCGTAAACGCTATGAAGAGGCACAAAAGAGTACTGATAAGCCGGTTATTATCATCACCGAAGAAGAGGCGATTGCCAATGAAAGCAGCCGCTCCGATAAAAAGAAAACCTGGATTTATAAAGCCGAAAATGTTCGGGATTTCGCTTTCGCCAGCAGCCGCAAATTCATTTGGGATGCTATGGCCGTAAAGTTTGGTGACCGGGCAGTCATGGCCATGTCCATGTATCCCAAAGAAGGGAACCCTTTGTGGGAAAAATATTCGACAAGGATGGTGGCCCATACCCTGGTGTCCTACTCCAAATATACTTTTGATTACCCCTATCCGGTGGCCTGGTCCATTCATTCCAAATGGATAGGCATGGAATACCCAATGATCTGTTTTAACGGTGGCAGGCCTGAACCGGACGGCACTTATTCCAAACGCACCAAATACGGTATGCTGGGGGTAATCTGCCACGAGGTCGGACACAACTACTTTCCAATGATCGTCAATTCCGATGAACGTCAGTGGACCTGGATGGATGAGGGGTTGAACAGTTTTGTTCAGGATCTGGCAGAGTTGGAATGGGAAGCTGATTTTCCGACCCGTTCGGGACATCCAACCAAGATCGTCGATTATATGAAAATGGAAAAGGAGAAACTGTCCCCCATTATGACCAATTCAGAATCCATTCTCAATTTTGGACCAAATGCTTACAGTAAACCTGCAACAGCCCTGTTAAAATCTTACGGGAGACCGTTATGGGCCCCGAGTTGTTTGATAAGGCATTTAAGGAATATGCGTACCCGCTGGAAATTCAAACATCCGAGTCCGGATGATTTCTTTCGTACAATGGAGGATGCTTCGGCTGTAGATCTAGATTGGTTCTGGAGTGGGTGGTTCTATACGACAGATAATGTAGACATTTCGAGTTGTCGGAAGTGAAATTGGTTTCACCATTGATACTCAAAACCCGGAAATTGAAAAGCCACTGGCCAAAGCTGAAAGGGATCAAGAGCCTCGCTATATTGGCGATATTCGTCGGGAAGGCAGCGAAACGGTAGTTACCCGGGACCCAACCATGCTTGATTTTTATAACGAATACGACGATTTGGATGTAACGGTTTTGGATGAAAAGGAATACAAAAGTTTTTTGGAGGGTTTATCACAGGATGAAAAGGATCTGATCAATGGAGGAGGTAATTATTATTCTATTAAATTCAAAAATTTAGGAGGCCTGGTCATGCCTATTATTCTGGAGTTTAAGTTTAAAGACGGAACTTCTGAAGTCGTACGGATTCCGGCAGAAATCTGGCTTAAGAATAGTGAGGAGGTAAGTAAAGTATTTTATTTTGAAAAAGAAGCTTTCGAAATCGTTCTCGATCCATTTGTGGAAACAGCGGATGTAGATCGCGGTAATAATTACTGGCCCGCCAGACACGAGCCTACACGGTTTGAGGTTTTCAAAGGCAGAGGAGGCCGACGTGGTGGATCAGGAGGCAAAAATCCAATGCAAAAGGCAAAAGAAATGGAATCCATGAGCAAACAATCCTCCTCTGGTTCTTCCGGCAGTGGCCAGGGAGAAAAGTGATGATGTTATTCAAAAAGTAATGACTTTTTAAAAGCCTCTTTCCTGAAAAGAGGCTTTTTTATATATATATGAAAAAAAATTCAAGTAAAATGTAACCTTTTTTCGTGGCAGCCGTACAAAGCTTTAACAATCAAACAATAGTTCATTCCTTTCGATTGTAATATGATTTAATCAGCTAGCATGGGATTTCCATGAAGACTGATGAAAAAACCTTTCCAGTTGCTAATGCTAAAATTTGAGGCTATGCATATTGTTTGCAGTTGATATTAAAAAAGTATATATTTGAAAAAAAATATACTTGCTGCTGCAATGAAATGCATGCATACCATTTCAAAAAGCAACATTTACTGAAGGGGTATAATCCTAAAAACAGGATTGTATATTTTTTAACTATTGCGCCAGGATAATTGACACGGCCTTTCTAAAACCTTCAATTTTTTTACCATAAACAGAATGTCATCAGAGAAGATTCAATGCTTCTAAGGATCAGGTATGCCTGTTCGAACTGGTGCTGGTTTGGTGAAAAATAGTTGAAAGCAAGCAGGTCAGCGTCCCTTTCCCCCTAATTTCCTTCGCTGTGATAACACTATGAGAAAACTGTACTTAATAAGTCAGTTTTCAAACATGAAACATGAGAATTTACATTAAAACACTAGGGGTAACACTATTCCTGTTTGTCAGTCTGCACGTAAGTCTTTCTGCCCAGGACTATCATCTATTCCTCCATAGCGGGGTTTCCTTACCAGAAGAAAGTATCCGGTACCATACCGAGGCCGATCGGGTCATCGATGGCCATTATTATTGTATTCTTCAGTTTTACGATATGCCGACAGGTACATTGCGTAAAGACCTGGAAAATACAGGTGTCGAATTATTGGATTATATACCTAACTATGCCTGGCTGGCAAGGGTGCCGGTAGGCATTGATTTGACATCTTTTCCAATAAGAACGATTCGGCAACCGACAGTCGAAGATAAATTAGCGCCGGAATTACAAACAGGCAGCTTTGCTCCATGCCTCATTGAAGGGGGTGGTATCAGGGTAAAAACCTTGTTGTTCCCAAAAATTTCAGAGGAATCTTCCCGTAAATTGATCGAAAAAGCTGGATTCGGGGCGCTCGATTATCAAAATGGCTACGTGGATATGACAGTAAGCGAAAATGACCTTGAACAGCTGGCAGATTTGCCAATGGTCATGGCGGTAGTCCCGCAGGAGTGTGATCCTGAAACGGAGGGTATCAAAGGCCGAACACTAGCCAGAGCAAACCTTTCTTTTAATGGAAACCCCTATACAGGCAATGCCATTCCTATCGCAATCGGGGATGATGGTTCTGTAGACCATGAAGATTTTCGCGGAAGAGTAACGGATTTTACCACTATGGATGTTGGCACTCATGGAGATATGACAGCCGGAATCGCTGGCGGTTGTGGTAACATTGCCCAGAAAGGGATGGGGATGGCCACAGGAGCCGATCTTTTTCTTTTTGATATTGACGGAAATCCTCAGATTGTTAATGCCGTTGATAATTATATCACTTACGGTATTGAAATTACCTCAACATCTTATGGAGAAGGTTGCGGAGGATATTATACCTATTCTGCTGAAGAGATCGATCAGCAGGTTTTTGAGAATAAAACTTTCTTCCATTGTTTTTCTGCCGGGAACCGGGGTTTTGATGGTTGTAATGAGATCTATGGCATTTTTGCCGATGAAGATATGACACGTTACGGAAATATTACCGGAGGCCGAAAAGCTGCCAAGAATACGGTGGCAGTAGGAAATGTACATTACAACGACAGTTTACGCGTAACAAGTAGTTGTGGTCCAACCCTCGATGGCAGGATAAAGCCCGATATCGTTGCGCCCGGCCAGGGTAATCTGAGCACTGGCGAGGATAATACCTACCAGGTTGGTGGCGGAACCTCGGCAGCATCACCAGTGATCGCCGGTTCGGCTGCCCTTTTGTATGAAGCTTATAAAGAACAATACGATGATAATTCTCCACCCTCCGGACTTATCAAAGCCATGATGCTTTGTTCGGCGGAAGACCTCGGCAGAAGAGGTCCTGACTATGAACACGGGTGGGGCAGGATCCATTTGGAGCGGGCACTAACAGTGCTTACAGAAGAACAATTCCACACCGAGAATATCGAGCATGCTCATCAGGATTTTCATCAGGTGGTGATACCGGAAGGGGTAGGCCAGGCCAGGATTATGGTTTACTGGACCGACCCGGCTGGTGCTACCATGGCTTCCAAAGCGCTGGTCAATGATATCGATATTTCTTTGACCAGTGGCAGCGGAATTGCTTACCTGCCAAGCGTATTGAGTTCTTTTCCGCATTATGACAGCCTCACAATGCCGGCTTTCCAGGGGTATGATCATGTAAATAATATGGAGCAGGTGATCATTGATAACCCTGATCCCGGCGCCTACACCCTCAGAGTCAAAGGGCATATGATCCCCGAAGGTCCTCAGGAGTATCATGTAGTGTATTCCTTTGTGAAAGACGAGATAAAAGTTACCTATCCTTTTGCCGGAGAGGGTTTTGTCCCGGGGCAAAATGAAATCATTCGATGGGATGCCTGGGGTGATGAGGGTACTTTTCATCTGGAATACTCCCTCGACAGTATGCAAACCTGGGAGACCATTGATTCGGAATACCCGGGGTATTTGCGGTATTATAACTGGGATGTACCAAATGTGGTTTCAGGGGAAGCTTTTATCAGAATTTCCAGGGCAGACCAGGCAGGGTATTCTGAGGGCAATTTTACGATCATCGGCGTTCCGTTTTTTGATTTTGATTATGTGAATGACAATACGGCGGAAATATCCTGGTATCCCGTTCAAGGAGCCACTGCCTATGAAGTATATGCTATTGGCGAAAAATATATGGAAGTCATTGGACAGACCAATGGAACGTCTTTTATGTTCCCGGTTGAATTATGGGAAAGCAATTGGTACAGTGTCAGAGCAGTGATCAATGAAGAAGCTAAGGGGACCCGTGCTGATGCCAAACCTTATACCCATCAGACTTGTAATGCTAACTTTGGTATCAATTTTCAGTTCGATCTCTACCCGGGTGAAATAAGCTGGGAAGTATTTAACGAGGATCTCGAATCTGTCGTGTCAGGCGGCCCTTATGATTATTTAACACCCAACAGCTACCTCGAAGTTTCAAAGTGTTTGCCTTATGGCTGCTATACCATTAAAATATGGGATGCGTATGGTGACGGCATTTGTTGTAATTATGGCGATGGTTATTTTGAATTTCTTGGCCAGGATGGAAATGTGCTGGTAACTGGTGGAGATTTCGGAGGTATAAAAAGCATTTATTTCTGTTTGGAAAATACTTTGGGTGATCTTTCCCTGAATGTTACCAGTAAAGAAGATATTTCCTGTAATGGTGGTAATGACGGTGCAATTACCGTCAAGGCACTCGGGGGGACAGGGAATTATAATTATATTTGGAGTAACGGAACTTCAGGAGCCAGTATTACAGGGCTTTCTGCAGGGCTGCATACCGTTACCGTTTATGATGGCCAGACCCAATTGTCCAGGAATATTATCCTTACCCAACCTCAGCCAATAACAGTAAATATTACTCCCGTTGATATTAATTGCAGCACCATTACAGCAGGATCTGTTTTGACGGAAGTCACAGGAGGGTTGCCTCCCTATAATTATTTTTGGAGCACCGGTGCATCTACCCCTGATATTAGTAACCTTGAAGCCGGGATTTATTATGTTTCGGTTGTTGACGCCAACGGTTGTTTGCAATCGGCACAAGCCATGGTAGCACAGAACAACAATCTTGAATTAACAACCACAGTGGTCAGCCCGAGCTGTTTTGGGGCTGCAAACGGAGTAATATTGGCCACTACTACAGGCGGAGCAGGTATTTATGAATACCAATGGAGTAACGGGGCGACGACCCCAACCGTTTTTGGCCTTTCCGCCGGGAATTATATCGTAACGGTAACGGATGTCAATGGATGTCATGGGCTCAAATTCGTTACCATGGATGAGCCGGAAGTGCTGGAATTAGAAGGCATTGTTACGAATGCCGGCTGCGAGGCAGGCAATGCCGGATCTGTTGAATTGATCGTGCAAGGTGGAACAGCACCATTCCATTATATTTGGAATACCGGCCAGACCAGTTATAACATTTTTGATATATCTGCCGGGGATTATGCGGTAACAGTTACCGATGCCAACAATTGTACAAGTTTCGGCAATTTTGATGTCAGTACCGGATCTCCAATGCAATTGTTCCTGAATAGCACCAATGTTAGTGAAGGAAACGATGGCAGTGTGGATTTGGATGTGATTAATGGTATTCCTCCTTACGATTATAGCTGGTCCAATGGTGCCATAACGGAAGATATTGCGAATCTTGCTGCCGGATTATATACGGTAACGATCACCGACAGCAATGGCTGCCTGGCGACGGGTTCGGCGAATGTGGAAGGGGGAGAATATTGTTTGTTAAGAGCGAGCAACACCAATTACGAATGGATCGAAAGGGTTTCCTGGGATGGAGAAACTTTTGTTACCGGAAAAGATGGCGGGTTGGGGCTGTATCACAATACCTTATTCCCGGCTGCTGCCGGGCAAACTTTCAGTCTGGTGGCAACACCGGGATTCTCGGCAACCCAATTTGGTGAATACTGGCGGGTCTGGATAGATTTTAATGGGGATTATGATTTCGCTGATGAAGGAGAAGAAGTATTTGCCGGAGGTTCAATCATGGGTGATTTATCGCTTGATGTAACGATCCCTGAAAATGCGGTAACCGGAGTGACACGAATGAGAATTGCCATGAAATACGGTACCTTACCTCCCCTTTGCGGGACCTACGGCTATGGTGAAGTGGAAGAATATGGTAGTCAAATTCAGGGCAATGCCGGGTTGAGTGAAGCCAGTGCAGGAGAGGTGAATCGGGAATTTCCGGCTGAAAATAAAGAACGTGGCAGTGTCACAGAAGCTTTAGCAGTTTTCCCTAATCCCGCAACGGATTTTATAAAAATTCCGTTAAAAAACTGGAGTCGCAATGAAAAACTTGAGGGAAAAATTTTCAGTCTTGACGGCCGTCAGGTAGAATCATTCACCATAGATAAGTCGGGAATGGAACCATTTAAGGAAATTCCCGTTAATAATTTACCAGAAGGGCTATATCGTTTGGAAATTTATGGAAATAATTCCGTACAAATGACTAGATTTATCATCAGTCGATAATAGCAAATTACCTAATACAAACATACACCTTAAACCGGAAAATACATTCCAAACTAATTATCTGCCGGTTCCCGCTGCAGGGGATCGGCCTTTTTATTGGAAAGCTTTTTCTTTAGCCAAAAAAGCAAAGGATTTTAATGAAAATTCCACCCGCTTTGCAATCAATTTCCCACCAGACAATACCGCTTATATTTTCTTTCCCTTTTTTCATATGATAAAGTTCCCGGGATTTCTGTAATTTATAAAACATGCACGGCTGTGTTTGCCTGAAATGACGGAATCAGGTTCTGAAAGCAAATCTCCTGAACGGTAAAATCTTCTCCCTTTGAGTTGGATTAGAATCGTATTTTACCTAAATTGTACGTAAGCCCTTAGACCGTTTTCTGAGGATTATTGTTTTGTCAAAAAACACCATAAACATGAACCAAATGCTCCAAAGACTTACAATTATTTGTGGGGCATCGTGCCTTTTGTCATGGCTGTTGCGCTTTACCTGAATATTGATAGTGCCGTTGATGTTCCAATGGGGGAAACTTATTATGTAGTCTCCACATTCCATATGGGAGTTATCTTTTCCTTTTATCTTTTATTCGCGGGGTTATTGTATTGGCTTTTCAGAAAAGTAGACTTGACCAACTGGATGACCATTACCCATGTAATTTTATCCATGACCATGCCCCTGGCTGTCCTCTTCCTTGCCGAGCCCATAACCAAAGATGAAATTTCTGCCGGTATTGCCAATTGGCTGGTTATTTTTACTTTTGTCTGGGTGCTGGCCCAGGCCCTTTTTCTGATCAACCTTGTAAGAGGGGCGATATTAAAGCCATAAACATATGCCAAACCAATTAAAAGCCATCATTTTCGACGTTGATGGTACGCTTGCAGATACTGAAAGGTATGCTCACTTTCCTGCCTGTAATGATGCCATGGCAGCTCTTGATTTGCCATTTCATTGGGATTGGGCCACCTATCTCCGGCTTTTCCATGCTATTGTCGGTAATGCCAATCGCCTGCGATCCTTTTTAAAAGAACAAGGATATGATCCGGAAACCATCGAAACATATGCGAACAGATTCATTCCCCTTAAGCAGTCTATTTATATCGAAAAATATCTGCCCAGGGTAGCCTTGCGGAAAGGGGTGAAAACCATCATGCATGAAGCTGTTGACCGGGGATTGCAATTGGCCATTGTTTCTTCCTCCCATGAATCTCAGATCAGGGCATTGTTGGAGGCCCGCTTTTTTGAATTTTCACCCCATTTTAAACATGTTTTTGGAAAAGAATCCGGGAGGAAAACGGAAAATGACGGTTTCCTGCACAAGAAATGCCTCCTGGCTTTAGGATTGCCTCCCGAAGAAGTGCTCGTCATTGAAGATGCACCCGATGGATTGAAAGCCGCCTTATGTGCGCACCTGCCCACGGCTGTTTTTTATAACGAATACACTTTTGGTGCTGATTTTGCCGGGGCAAAACTGGTAGCGCCAAGCATAAGTCATTTTGATTTGCAGACGCTTGAGGCTATTTGTTTCGGGTAAAAATTCAAAGGTTTGTTTAAGGTTTTGGGAAGAATGAATTACCTGATTTTTGTTACTGCTTCCGTTTTGGGTTCTTAAGTAATTCCGTGAATTACTTACAAAAAAAAAACTCATTTTCAAATAAATCGCCCTTTCTAATTACGTCCCCATGAAGGATTCCCTAAGTATAATTTCTTAGCTTTGCTGACCTATGAAAAAATTAGAACGGAGTTTGCCTTTAAGTACAGTTGTGGCCATCAGTATTGGTGGTATGCTGGGTAGTGGTATTTTTGTGCTTCCTGGAATCGCCGCTATGAAAACAGGCCCCTCTGTTTGGCTGGCTTATCTGCTGGCGGGGATTTGTGTATTGCCGGCTGCATTGTCAAAGTCAGAACTGGCCACGGCAATGCCCACCTCCGGAGGTACTTATGTATTTATTGAACGAGCTTTTGGCCCCGCGATGGGTACTATTTCCGGATTGGGATTATGGTTATCTCTTTTGTTGAAGAGTTCTTTTGCCCTGGTTGGTTTTGGGGCGTATCTGTATATTATTGCTGCTGTTCCCTTAAAATCAACCGCTTTGATTTTTTTAGCTGTCATTATGGTATTAAACATCATTGGAGTTAAAAAGGTGGGCATGGTGCAGCTGGTGGTAGTCATCATTACTCTGGTAAGCTTATCGATTATTCTATTATTTGGTCTTCCCAAGGTTGATCCTGCAAATATGGAACCGATATTTACCCACGGCACCGGCGGTTTGATAGCAGCTACAGCTTTTGTGTATATCTCTTATGCCGGAGTGACCAAGGTAGCAGCCATAGCAGAAGAAATAAAAAATCCGGGGCGGAATTTACCCCTGGCCATGATGTTATCCTTTTTGATTGTGACAGCCATTTATGTGCTCATCACTTTTACCCTGGTTGGGAATATCCCCGTTGCTGAATTGGGTGCTGATATCCGTCCGATATACACGCTTGTGGAGCGAATCGGCGGTCCCGTTTTGGGGATGATAGCTGCCGGCGTTGGGGTGATTGCCCTTATTTCCATGGCCAATTCAGGAGTACTGGCTTCTTCCCGTTTCCCTTTTGCCATGAGTCGCGACAATTTACTGCCTCTTTTTTTGCGAAGGGTTCATCCCCGGTTCCTGACACCTTATGTAACCATTATCGGTACCGGATTGATCATGGCATTGGTCATCATTTTCCTGGATGTCGAAAAGATTGCCAAATTGGCGAGTGCCTTTAAGGTGATGATGTTTATAATGGTCAATGCCTGCGTGATCATCTTCCGGGAAACAGGCGTTCAGTGGTATGCCCCGAAATTCAGATCGCCCCTTTACCCTTGGATCCAATTGTTCGGTATATTTTCCGGTTTGGTACTTTTGATTGTTTTAGGAGGAATGGCTTTGATGGCCGCAGCAGTCATTGCTCTGGGAGGTGCCGTTGTTTATTATTTATATGGCCGCAATAAAGTTCAGAGACGTGGGGTATTGTTAACCTATGGCCATCGTCCGGCGTTGTATTTCATGTTTAAATCGAGCAGGAAAAGAAATACCGTTGCACCGCGAAAACCCTTGATTTCTCCCAGGTGGGAAACCACTCCTTTGCCGGATCTGGATGAATTGCTCAATAAGGAAACCGGGGTAGTAGTTCCTTTATTTGGAAAGGAACGCTCTCCGGAGATGTTGGTGGAAATCGGTGCAGCCCTTGGTGAAGGCAATCCTTTGCAGGTTGTTAGCTTGAACGAGATCCCCGAACAAGTTATGCTGGAAACCATTCTGGAAGATGATCCACGCATAAAATCCATAAGCCGAAGAATAAATGCTGTGGCAGAGGAAAAAGACCTCGACATAGGGTTCGAATCCATTGTTACCCATGGCCTTACGGATACCGTCAGGTTGATCAGCAACCGCACACAATGTAAATGGATGCTGATGGGGTGGGAGGGGAAGACCAGCGATGGATTGTTCGTTCGGAATCCTATGGGATGGCTAATTACCCATATAAATGTTAACCTCGCTTTGTTTAAAGATAATGGCGTAAGATACATTCGACGTATACTGATAGGTATGCACCCGCAGCGCAATGACACTTCTATGATAATAATCGCAGCCAGGATAGCCCGTTATAACAATGCAACGCTTGACTTCCTGAGGATTATCCCCGAAAATTCCACTGCGGAGGAAGTACAGATGATGATTGATAAATCGCAGGCACTTCTGGATAGTTGTAATGTCGTAGGAAAAGTAATTGTCAGCAAGGATGACAAACCTGTTACCGCTCTGGAAAATGCCTCCGTAAATTACGACCTGCTCGTCATCGGTACCCCCGGAAAAGCCAATTTGCTCAACTTGTTGATCGGTAGCCGTAAAGATAAGTTTACGGATCATGCGGCTTGTTCAGTGTTGCGATTGACCCTGGCGTAGGTCGTAACGAAGGGCTTTAGCCTGTATTCCCTGTTACGCATCGGCTAGAAATCTGAACCGAGAATCATGCCAGTTACCATGGGGATCAGCCAGATGACCCAGACGATAAAGCTGAACTTATGGAACTGAACTTTCCGCCCCTCGTTATCTCCTGCAATGACCATGGTGGCCCAGATAGCATGGAAAAACATCAGCAGAATGGCAGTCAGCCCGGTCAATCCATGGAAGTTAAACTGTATCAGCGATCCCGTCATTTTCCCCATAGCTCCGGTGCCGATGGTATCGCAGATGAACCCAAGCCAAAAAACGACCACATGCCAGATCTTCAGGCGTTTGGAAATTTTTTCAGCCCATACACCAAGGGTGTAAAAAATACAGGCGGCAAAAATGAAGATGATGGCGATGAGGAGAATACTATCCATACGAACAGTTTTTAAAGCAACTTCAGTATTTCAGAGAATTAAATTTACCTTTTTTATTTTGAAAAAAATACTGGTATTGGGAATAATATTCTCGGTTTTCAAAATATTATTTTGAGTGTAGCCTTAGTTGAAATTCTAACTAAGGGAGATAATGTGGATGAGTATTTTAGTAGGGAATACTGAAATTTAAATAGGAGAGATATATACTCTGATCCTGCTTTTGTTATAATTGAAGGTGCCATCGGGATTGGGTTTTCCAAGCACAGTTTTCATGTTTATTTTTTGACTCCATCCAATTCCCAGATCGCCTCCGTTTACTCCTCGGATCATATTCCCTCCAACTGAAATGGCTACGTGAAAGAATACACAGGTTGGTAACCTGTAAAAGCCCAGAGCTGAACCTGCCCATATATGTGTTTGACCATTCCAAATCTGACCTTGTGAGAAATTGAAAAAGTCAAAAGAATCTTTTGTTGTTATATTTTTTTGGAAGTAATCGGGTTTAATTTTTGGATTCAATAAAAACCTTATGTATGCAGCAACATCAAAGCACATGCCTCCGGTATAATTCAGGATATTTCCTCCCTGAAGAAGTTCAATGCCCAAATTCCTCTTTTTTTTAGTACTCCATTTTAAAGTTTTCTTACCTGTTGGCGTTAACCAATTGCCCATAACCTTTGTTTTTTGAACTGAAGTTTGATCAGAAACTTCCGTAATTTTGAATTTCAGGGAGACAATTTACGGGCAAAGAAATAAGGAGTTGAAGCGGAATGGCTGTTCTTCCAAAGGTAAAAGCTTTTAGTATTTAAATCAATAGGGTTTTAAAGTAATATTTGGAACCAGGGATTCCTTGCTTTTGATAAAATTGAAAGTTATCCCGCGGGCAGATTCCTGCCGGGGATGAAGAAGGAGGATTGAATCATTAGCGGCAAAAAGTTTAAGTAAAATGACTTTTTTAATTTTCGACATAGACGGCACTTTGACCAACACCATGGCAGTCGAGGACAAATGTTTTTTCCGTGCATTCGAACTTACCTTTGGCCTGGACATTACCGACGAGGATTGGGCCGATTTCCAAAATGTCACAGATTGGGGGATTACAGAGGAAATTATGGAACGTAACTTTAACCGCAAACCCAGCCCAATAGAGTACAACTCCTTAATTGATACCTTTACGACCTTGCTTAAGGCTGAAATGTCAAAGAATAAAGAACAGTTCAGCGAAGTTCCGGGCGCGAGTGATTTTCTGGCAAGACTGAATGTTCATCCTGAATTAGCCCTTGGTTTCGCCACTGGCTCCTGGAGTCATTCGGCCAGGATGAAACTCGAAAATGTCGGCATCAATCCGGACCAATATGCCTTTGCCAACAGCGATCACCACAGAACACGGGAAGGTATCACCCAATATGCCATCAGGCAGCTGCTACAACAAACCGGACAATCTCCGCAGCAAATCATTTATTTTGGGGACGGTGTCTGGGATTTTAAAACCTGCCAGAGTCTGGGCATTTCTTTTATCGGCATTGATGTTCATGGGAATGGGAAGTTAAAAGCGCTTGGTGCTGAGGTGGTTTTTAGAGATTTTCTGAATCAAAGCCTTATTCTGGACGCTATTAACAGCAAAAAATAAAACTTCCACTCCCTTATCCATTTCCCATATTTTAAAAAGCCTGTAAAGTAATTTATTCAAGGAGGTTCCTTTTAAATTTGGCATTATGACATGCTTAGTTATTTCCGTTTTTTGTTGTCTGGGCGTTTTTTTGGGAGTAAAATATTATTATTCAATACACCGGCCTTGTCCCGAATTTGCTCGTTTTCATTTTGATGAGTTTTTTGATGATCTTCATTTTGATTTTAAACCATTGGAACTCCTCTTTGGCAATGGCTTCTTTTGTCATTTTGTTGGTTTTGAAAACGATGTCTGCCACTGCTTTTGCCACTTTGGGGAGTCGTTCTTGCATGACCCACTCGAAGTCGTCCTCCTCATTGAGCAGGTAAACGGGGTTGGAGATCATATTGATCAACGGCACCCCGGCCTCATACCAGTCACCACCATCGGTGGGGGGATAATCACCCAGGGGCCCTTCGGGCGGCAATAGAAAAACGCGGTCTACGTTATTCGACTCGATACTTTCCAGTACGGTTTGGATAATTTCTTTATTGAAGGGAACAAAAATACCGGTACCCTCTGGTTGTCCGCTGGCGACAAGTTCTCCCTGGGGATTTTCTATGGCTTCCTTGGCGATGTGTTCCACGGTGATTTCCAGAGCTACCTTTGGCACAATATCCTTTTTATGTTCTTTGATGAAGGTGCGCGTTCCGATGGATCCATAAAAATGACCCGCGGTGAAAAGCACCAATATCGTGCGGTTGAGTTCCTTTTGCTTTGCAAA
Source organism: uncultured Bacteroidota bacterium (assembly GCA_942492125.1). Lineage (GTDB taxonomy): Bacteria > Bacteroidota > Bacteroidia > Chitinophagales > Saprospiraceae > BCD1. Next base: position 16,194 of record CALODM010000008.1, on the reverse strand, counting down.
ATATTTTGCGAGACTTAGGATTACGGAACACCCTGAAGCATCCTCAACCGGAGATTTAAACGGAGCATCGTGGTGACAATGCAATAGGACTATTTCATCTTTTTTTCCCGGGATTTCTCCAAGGATATTATGGGTAACCTCAGGTCTTTCAATGCCAGTATGCGTCAATTTTGCCCGGATGTTTCCTGATTTAGCCAGCTCCCTGAGCAGCGAACCTGCTTTCCTGTCAACCCAGAAGCCGGGCAGTGGTTTATCGAGAATATCCTTTTCCTTAAATCCATAGGGAGCATACATTCGATAAGAACCTCCGGGCTGGTCTTTGAGAATGCCTATAAATCCGATGGCTCCTTTCTCAAATGCTTTTTTATAAAAATGCCAGTTGATCCTTACCCAGGTTGCCGGGTGTTTGACATCATTCAGTGTCCCCTGGGGATCATAGGCGCCAAAGGAAAATTTGCCAATGAGTTGAACATCCAGCAAAGGAAAGGAAATATCCGTCACGACGATCTTATCTTTCCAGTCGGTATTCTGAAACCATTTTTTGGGGTCAGCATACACCAGTTCTCCTTCAATACCCTCCGCGGGAGTATAAGCAGAAAAAGGAATTGGTTGCACAGGCATAGGGTTATAAACCTCTCCGTCACTAATTTCCAGAAGGGCTTGCAGCGTTTCCCGGTAGCCAATGGAGATGGGCTCTTTTCGTACATTTTGGAGTCCAAAAGATTTTAATTTTTCATAAACATAGTTTTCATTTTGATGTCCGGCAGCACTCCCTGCTCTTCTAGGCCCGAAATTGGCCATGTCTTTTATCCAGTCCATCATTTCGGTGCTGCTGAAAGCTTTGATTTTGGTGGTTATCATGTTAGTTATTTTAGAATTTGTAAAAAATGCTACGAATAATTAATCAGACTGGGTGTACCTCAGGTAGGGAAGGGAACCAAAGCAGGTAAAGTGTCCAATATTGAATAAATGCGTACAGGTCATAGATTAAAAGATTCCTTAAAACCAACCTCTAAATAATGATCGGACTAACCTTACCGGTTATCGGGTAATAAAACCTTGTCATTGGGCATAAAGAAGTGGAATGATCGATCGGGAGGAACCCCCAGAATAGTAACCAATCAAAGTTACATGCTTTTAAAATGAAAAGCAATTAAGTAAAGAGAACTGATGATCATGTATTGCCATAAGTACTATTTTTTCAAAAAAATGTATTTATGGCAAAAACCAACCGTCTGCCGTTCACCGTTTACCGCTTACCCCTCCTTCGGCAACCTGATGGTAAATGTAGTGCCTTCTCCTTCCTCAGAATTTTTTACGAAAATTTTGCCGGAATGATATTCTTCGATGATCCGTTTGGCAAGGGATAATCCAAGTCCCCAGCCGCGGCTTTTGGTTGTGTAACCCGGTTTGAAAATGGTTTTGAATTTACTGGCAGGAATACCTTTACCGGTATCGGAAAGGTCGATGTTGACAAATTTGTCGTCCGTGTAGATTTTGGCGGAGATGTGTCCTTTTCCGTCCAGGGCATCCAGGGCATTCCTCAGCAGGTTTTCAATTACCCAGTCGAAAAGGTGTTTGTTGATATTTACCTGGTAATTCCCGGTACCAGGGGGTGGAAAGTCAAAGGTTACCTTACGGGGTGCCCTTTTTTGCATATAGGCCCGGCATTCCTCAAGCTCTTCATAAATGTTGACGCTTTCCAGTTTGGGGGCAGATCCGATTTTGGAAAAACGGTCAGCAACCAGGTCGAGCCGGCTTACGTCTTTTTCAAGCTCTTCGGCAACGGTGAGTACTTCGGTATCATTTTCTCTGATCAGTTTCAGGTGTTCAACCCAGGCCAGAATGGCAGAAATTGGCGTTCCCAACTGGTGGGCCGTTTCTTTCGCCATGCCGGCCCATACCCGGTTTTGTTCAGCCCGGCGGGCGGAATTAAGGGCCAGATAACCAAATAATACAAATGATCCGATCAGTAATAACTGAATGATCGGGAAAAAACGCAGCTGTCGAAGAATATTGGATTCTTTATAATAAATCGAAACGGCAAAGCCCTGGATCGGCTCAAAATCTGTCGCCTTCAGTTTGGCAACTTCTTCTTTAAAAAAAGCTTCGTTCCCTTCCAGGTCCCGGTCAAAATTGGCCACCGCATCAATGCCGCCTCGTTCATTGACAATGATCACTGGTATTGTAGTATTTGACCGAATGATGAAGGATGGTATTTCCAATCCGCAATAGTCGATATCTTCATTGTCGAAATCATTGATCTCTTCAATGGCCATAAGCCAGAGCTCTACTGTTTTCTTTTCTTCTTCAGAAAGCTTTCCGGCAAGGTGATTGGTGTAAATCAGGGATACTGCGACAATGAGTACCCCTAATATGGCGAGATAAATTTTCCAGGAAGATTTCTTTTTATAGATATCCATAAAAGCCCTTAGCGTATTCTTTTCAATCCAAAGGTAGTGAAAATCAATTACGATTTACGAATTAAAAATTACCAATCGAATGGACATTGTCGGTTTCTCAGCCGATTGATTAACTTTACGTCCATGCAACTTAAAAAAACACGTAATAATGATTAGAACGTTCATTTTGCTTTTTTTTATTTTCCCGTTAACGATTTATGCTCAGGAAAATGAAACTCAAACAAACCCGGAGAGTGAAAAAACGGCTGTCAGAAGAACCATAGAAATGTTGTTTGAAGGTATGCATAACCTCGATACGGCAATGGTTCGTTCTGCTTTTGGACAAGAAGTTCTATTGCAAACAATACAGGAAGACCGTCCGACAGGGGCTATAATAGAATCCGGTGACCTGGAACAATTCATCGGTGGACTAGCTAAAATCCCAACCAATATCAAGATCGAAGAGCGTCTTTGGAACTGGGATATCAAAACAGACGGACACCTGGCGACGGCCTGGACGGAATATACTTTTTTCGTAAATGATGAAGTTTCTCATTGTGGAGCAAATGCCTTCCAGTTGTTCAAATACCCGGAAGGATGGAAGATCATCAAGATCATCGATACGCGAGATCAAAAAAAATGCCGGACGGAAGCTGCAGATGCCCCTGTACTTATCGGACAACTCCTGGATAATTGGCACAAAGCGGCGGCGGAAGCAGATGAAGATACTTTCTTCGGGAGCATGACCGAAGATGCGATCTACCTGGGCACCGATAAGACCGAACGCTGGTCTAGGAATGAAATGAAAGTATGGGCTGCCAAATACTTTGAAGGCGAATCAGCCTGGGCCTTTAAACCCTTTGATCGTAATATATACCTTTCCGAAGACGGTACAATGGCCTGGTGGGAGGAAAAACTGGATACCTGGATGGGTGTCTGTATGGGGTCAGGCGTTTTGGCGAAAACCACTGATGGCTGGAAAATCAAACATTTTCATCTGGGGGTCACCATCGACAATGATAAAATTCAGGATTTTATTAAATTGGCGGAAGGGAAGAAGGATTGAGAGTGATTGAAAAAGATGGAGGTATTTATTTTTAACTCGATCTTGAAGCTATTTCGAAATAGAGATGACAATAAAAGAACAGCAGCATGTCGAATCCCGAATATCCAACCTGCCTTACTGCGTCAGCAGGCAGGGTATCGAAGTTTTTGAAACCAGCAACCAGTAATCATAAATGACCCTGTCAACAAAAGAAAAATACAACGCATTCTGTGAAAAAGCACAGGTCCCGATCTTTGTAAGAGACTGGTTCCTCGATACAGCTTGTATGGGTGGGAAATGGGAGGTGGTATTCGAAGAGCAAAAAGGCGAGGTCATTGCCGCTTTACCCTTCTTTATAAAAAAGAAGTTTGGGTTTAATTATATCGTCATGCCGCCTTTTGTCAGGTATATGGGCCCCCTGCTGTTACCCGAATACCAAAACCTTAAAGAGCAACACCGGATTTATCAAAACCTGATCGCAGGGTTGCCAAGAGTGGATAGTTTTAATCAAAATTTCGAACCGGGAGTGACTAACTGGCTGCCCTTTTACTGGGAAGGTTACCGTCAAAGCACACGCTACACCTACCGCCTGGACATCAGTGATACAGAAAGCGTATTTAATCAATTTGCCCTCGATATCCGACGCAATATCAAAAAGGCTGAAAAGCGGGTGGAGATTACGGAAACCGGAACAGCGGCAGAATTCTATAGGGTACACAAAATGACTTTTGACCGTCAAGGTAAAGGATTGCCTTATTCCAGGAAAAACTTCATAAATCATATTCGTGCCCTGGAAGAACGAGGCCTTGCCAAAATGTTTTTTGCCAGGGATGAACAGGGGCGAATACATGCAGTCAGCTGCCTCATGAGGGATGGCGATATGGCCTATTATCACATCTCTGGCGGTGATCCGGCATTGCGTAAAAGTGGCGCAGGAATTCTTTTGGTGTGGCATATCATCTGTTATGCCAGAGAAGTTTGGGACGTGAGAACTTTTGACTTTGAAGGCAGCATGATCAAAAATGTGGAACAGGTCTGGCACAGGGCCGGAGCATACCAGGTGTCTTATTTTAATATTCGAAAAAATAATTCCAGGATGTTTTCCCTTGTAGAGCAGGTAAGGCGTGGATGAGTTTAATGGGAAACCCGGGCTCTGACAAGCCTTTAATTTTTACCTTATGGGGCATTGCTTTTTTTCCCTTCGATTCAGAAATAGCCAAAAGGTGTCGTCGTTAGGTGATCAATCCAGGTATTCCCGGCATTCAATTCTTCTGCCCTAACCAGCGGACTTTCCGGGAAGCTGTATAGCAGGTTCCGTTATTTGAGTAAAAAAGAACAATAGTCAATCATGGCATAAATCCTATCTTTGTTAAAAATAAAAATCCATCATTTCTAAAAGCACATATAAATCAGCCATCACTGCCGAAGCCCATCGCCTGGGTTTTGAATTTATTGGTTTTGCCAAAGCAGAAAAGATGGAGCCGGAAACCCGGCGGCTGGAGGCATGGCTCAAGGCCAATTACCATGGCCAGATGAGCTATATGGCCAATCATTTTGAAAAGAGAACAGATCCCACCAAATTGGTCGAAGGGTCGAAGACTGTCGTAAGTCTCCTGTATAATTATCACACCGAAAAACAGCAGGAAGATCCGGAAGCACCCAAAATTTCCCGTTATGCCTATGGCAAGGATTATCACTTTGTACTGAAAGACAAACTCAAAGAATTACTGGACTTTATCAGCCAGGAGATCGGAGAGGTCAATGGTCGTGCATTTGTAGATTCTGCTCCTGTGCTGGAAAGAGATTGGGCACGCAGGAGCGGACTTGGATGGATGGGAAAAAATACCATGCTTATCCGCCCCGGTATAGGGTCTTTCTATTTTCTGGCAGAACTCATCATCGACCTGGAGCTGGAAAGTGATGATCCGGTCAAAGACCATTGTGGTACCTGCCGACGTTGCATTGAGGCATGTCCCACTGAGGCAATATCTCCTGATGGATATGTGTTGGATGGCAGTAAATGTATCTCCTATTTAACAATAGAGCTCAAAGATGAAATTCCCCCCAGTTTTAAAGGCATGTTCGATAACTGGATGTTCGGATGCGATATCTGCCAACAGGTATGCCCCTGGAACCGCTTTGCCAAACAACACACAGAACCCGCTTTTGAACCTCACCCGGACCTGTTGTCCATGAAAAAAAAGGAGTGGGAGGAAGTTACGGAGGAAGTATTCCGAACTGTGTTCAAAAAATCTCCCGTTAAACGCACCAAATATGCAGGACTCAAGAGGAATATCTCTTTTCTGAAACAGGAGTGATCAATTCCGATATACGTACTATTTTGAGTAGTTTTGATGTGTTTTTAAGTTTTAAAATACTTTTTTAGTAAAATAGTATCATTTATTGATAATTTCTGAATACTTCATTTTTGATAAAAGCTTCATTTTTGCCGTCTCAAATAAATTCAGGTAAAATTTCTTTTAATGGAAAACAAATATTTATCCGGTACATAGACTTTGCAGCAGCACAGTAAAACTGGAAAAAACGGATTGTTGGAAATGAGAAATTGGAAAATTCTTAAAGTTTCAAAAAATAGTTAATCATGCAAGTACAATGGAATGGGGTTTACCCGGCAGTAACGACTAAATTTACACAGGCAGAAGACCTGGATGTTGATGCCTTTTTGAAAAATACAGATTTTCAGATTGCGGCAGGTATTGATGGAATGATTATTGGCGGTTCTTTAGGCGAATCGTCCACCCTGACCCATGAAGAAAGGATCGAACTTTTACAAGCAACGAAAAATCACACCGGGAATAAAATCCCTGTCATCATCAATATTGCCGAAGGGTCTACACGCTCGGCCATCAGCCTTGCCCGAAAAGCTCAGGATGCCGGAGCGGATGGCCTGATGGTGTTACCACCGATGATGTACAAATCTACAGATGAGGAAACAACGGCGTTTTTCAAAACAGTTGCTCAAAATACCGACCTGCCAATTTTGCTCTACAACAATCCGGTAGATTATAAGATCGAAATCACGATTCCTATGCTGGAAGAATTGCTCAAGCTCGATAATGTTCAGGCAATCAAGGAAAGTACCCGTGACATCTCCAATGTAACCCGGTTGAGAAATGCTTTTGGCGATAGTATCAAGATCCTGTGTGGTGTGGATACCATTGCTATGGAAGAATTACTGATGGGCGCAGACGGTTGGGTTGCCGGGTTGGTAGATGCTTTTCCTGCCGAAACAGTAGCCATCTACCGCCTCGTAAAAGCAGGACGCATAGCCGAAGCCCTGGCCATCCATCGTTGGTTTTTGCCGATTTTGGAATTGGACATTAGCCCTCAATTGGTTCAAAATATTAAATTAGCGGAGGTAATGACCGGAATCGGTACAGAATATGTCAGACAGCCTCGTAAAATGTTGTCCGGAGCGGAAAGACAAAGGGTGATTGATATCCTGGAAAAAGGTCTGGCGAACAGACCTGTTTTGCCGGATTATCTTCATCTTTAAACCCGAAATACTTCGAAAATACGGCAATTGTCTGACGTTATTCGACATTACGAGGGGCAAGGAGTCGGGTAGACAGGAAAGCTATTCTTGCCCAATACCGAAACCTGGGTAACAGGCTTCCGCTATGATTATTGTGCTTCAAAACCTCCATTGCTGGAGATTCGAGTCATCTTATGGACCTTGCCAGTTTGTTTTCCAAATGAAAAAACATTTACATGAAGAAACCGGGTTTTATTTACTCAGGTTGAAATACGAAAAAAACAAATAAAATGATCAAAGAGAATTTTATAGGATTTGAGCGGAGTGCCCTGGGACGCAAATCATTCAATGCAGTCAATCCCGTTACCCGGGAAATTTTGCCTGGACAATTTGTTGCAGCAACCCATGAAGAAGTGAATCTGGCAGTGAACAAGGCAGACGAAGCATGGAAAATTTACAGGTATACTTCTGGAGAACGTAAAGCACTTTTCCTCCGAACCATCGCTGAAGAAATAGAAGCATTAGGGGATAAACTCGTCAACAGAGTCATGCAGGAAAGCGGACTGCCTCAAGGCAGGGTAGTGGGGGAAAGAGGACGTACCTGCGGACAACTGAGGATGTTTGCCGACCTGGTCGAAGAAGGCAGTTGGGTCAATGCCATTATCGATACCGCTCAGCCGGACCGTCAACCCATACCAAAAGCTGATATCAGAAATATGTTACAGGCCGTTGGCCCTATCGTGGTTTTCACCGCAAGTAACTTTCCCCTGGCATTTTCTACAGCAGGTGGCGATACAGCAGCAGCATTGGCCTCCGGATGTCCGGTGATCGTCAAAGCCCATGAGTCCCACCCGGGAACCAACGGGTTGATCGCTGAAGCGATTCTCAATGCCGCCAGGAAAACCAATATGCCTGACGGTGTTTTCTCTTCCCTGAATGCTATCGGCTACAAGGTGGGTACCAGTTTGGTTCAGCACCCGCAAGTGAAAGGCGTAGCTTTCACGGGGTCTTATGCAGGAGGCATGGCGCTGCATAAACTGGCAGCAGAAAGAACCGAACCAATCCCCGTATTCGCAGAAATGGGTAGTGTCAACCCTATTTTTGTGTTACCGGAAAAAATAAAAACCCAGGCGGAATCCTTGGCTACACAAATTGCCGGTTCCGTAAACCTGGGAGCAGGCCAGTTCTGTACCAATCCCGGACTGGTGGTTATTATGGATGATCAAAATTCGGCAGCTTTCATGGATCACCTCAGGGGAGCTTTTGAAAACCTCACCTCCCAAACCATGCTCAACAGCGGAATTTTCCATAATTACGAACGACTGAAGCAGGAGTCTTTGCAAACCAGCGGCATTAGTGTTGAATTTTCCCATGCACAAACCAGTGAATTTTGGGAGGCAAAACCTGCTATTGCTTCCGTTAAGGCTTCCGATTTTCTGAAAAACCCGAATATGCAACAGGAAGTTTTCGGACCTTTTAGCCTGGTGGTCAAATGTGAGGATGAAGAACATTTTTATGCTGTAGCGGATCATTTACATGGTCAATTGACGGCTTCCATCATGGGGACTCCGGAAGAATTGACCTATTATAATGATCTTTTTGAAATCCTGCAGACCAAAGCAGGCCGGGTAATTTTCAATGGTGTTCCTACAGGGGTGGAAGTTTGTCACGCCATGCAACACGGAGGACCTTTCCCCGCATCAACGGATGCCCGGTTTACCTCCGTAGGGACCGGAGCGATCAAACGTTTTGTGCGCCCCGTAGCTTTTCAGGATTGTCCGGAGGCTATGTTGCCGGATGCATTAAAGACAGACAACCCATTGAATATTTTGAGATTGGTGGACGGCAAATGGACGCGCTGATGAGAAAAACCTTTTTTTGTATTGATGCTCATACTTGCGGCAATCCTGTGCGTCTGGTAGCAGGCGGAGGTCCGCAACTCAAAGGCGGAAGTATGATGGAACGCCGGCTGCATTTCCTGGATCAATATGATTGGATACGCAAGGGGCTCATGTTTGAACCACGCGGTCATGATATGATGTCTGGCAGTATTTTATACCCGCCGGCCGATGAATCCAACGATGTCGGTGTCTTATTTATCGAAACAAGCGGATGTTTGCCCATGTGCGGCCACGGAACCATCGGAACCATCACGATTGCTATTGAAGAAGGGTTAATTCAACCCAAAACTCCCGGCAAGGTGTTGATGGAAACTCCTGCCGGTCTGGTCAAAGTTAGTTACACCATGGAAAAGGGTAAAGTTTCATCAGTCAGGCTTACTAACGTGCCTTCGTTTCTGTACAAAGCTGGTTTAGAAGTGGATTGTCCCGACCTGGGGAAGTTGACCGTAGATGTTGCCTATGGTGGTAACTTCTACGCAATCGTTGATCCCCAGGAGAACTTTTCGGGCATCCAGGATTATACGGCAGGAGACCTCATTCGCTGGAGTCCGGTGGTTCGGCAGCGATTGAATCAGCGCTTTCATTTTGAACATCCACTGGATCCCAATATCCGTGGCCTCAGCCATATGTTGTGGACAGGGGACACCCTAAGTGAAAGTGCAGACGCCAGGAATGCCGTTTTTTATGGCGACAAAGCCATTGATCGGTCCCCCTGTGGTACGGGAACTTCTGCGAGGATGGCCCAATGGTTTGCCAAAGGTAAACTCAGGGTTGGAGATACTTTTGTGCACGAGAGTTTTATTGGCAGTCAGTTCATTGGCCGAATTGAATCAGCCGGCAAATGCGGTGATTTTGACGCTATTGTTCCCAGCATAGAAGGTTGGGCAAAAATTACCGGTTACAACCAGATCATCATTGATGAAGAGGATGACCCCTATGCTTTGGGCTTTCAGGTGATTTGAAAATTGATTTGCATTCAATAGGAGGTACCATGCCGGCGCTTCGCCGGGCACCAGGCTGTCCGTTGCACTCCCATCCTTTGTTGTGCCTGTATGCCGATGTTGCCAGGTAGGCTCGATCCCTCCACCTGCCTTCGCTCAAGTCACTCCGGCCAAGGTAAGTTGAAGAATAATTAACGGGTAACCATGAAGCAGGAATTTTCTAAAATATTGCGAATTCCATTATTCGATATTGGACATTCTGCTGTTCTGCCTTATAGACTTTATTTCCGAATCTCTAATGCTGAATTTTCTACAACCAAATGAATATTTTCCCGGTTTATTTTGTTCAGGTATTTAACGTTAATAAATTAAACAAATGAAGATACACATTATCGGCGGCGGGGTAGTAGGATTATGCTCTGCCTGGTATCTTGTGCAGGCAGGCCATGGAGTTACAGTGATCGATAAAACCGATCTTACAGATGGCACTTCCCACGGAAATGCAGGCATGGTGGTGCCGAGCCACTTTATTCCCCTCGCAACCCCGGGCGTAATGGCCAAAGGTATTCGCTGGATGTTTGATAAGCGCAGCCCTTTTTTCATAAAGCCGCGGTTAAACGCTGAGCTAATTCAGTGGCTTTGGCGTTTTTACAAGGCTTGTTCTCCCGAAAAGGTAGAAAGAGCCATTCCGGCCTTAAAACAACTCAATGAATGGAGCAGGGAGCTGTATCGTGAATTTGCGGCTGACCCTACCTTCGATTTTGACTTTGAAAAAAAAGGGTTGTTGATGTTGTATCAGGATAAAAAAACGGGCCATGAAGAAATCGAGGTGGCGGAAAAGGCACATTCCCTGGGAATGGAAGCCGAGGTGCTTTCTCCCTCGCAGGTGCAGGAATTGGAAACCGGAGTGGAGGTAGATGTATTGGGAGGTGTTTACTATCCCAATGATGCTCATTTGTATCCCAATACATTTATGCAGCAATTGACGAATGAACTTATTCGGCTTGGGGTGGATTTCCATAAAGGGAATTCAGTAATGGATCTCCGGTCCAGAAAAGGCAAGGTCGAAAAAATATTGATGTCGGATGGCAGTATCCTGGAAGTTGAAAACCTTATTCTAACTGCAGGTAGCTGGTCGGCGAAGTTACTCAAAAGAGCAGGTATCAAAATTTTGCTCCAGGATGGAAAAGGATATTCTATGACCTATAAAAACCCTGCCTCAAGGCCCAATATCCCTACCATACTGACAGAAGCTAAAGTTGCCATCACTCCTATGGGTAATGATTTGCGGATTGGTGGTACGCTGGAAATCAGTAATTTTTCAACCCATATTCATAAGTTCAGGCTGGAAGGAATCCTCAATAGCCTTCCCAGCTATTACCCCGGTTTTTCATTACCAATGCCTGCCCTGGATCAGATTTGGCAGGGTTACCGCCCCTGTACCCCGGATGGTCTTCCCTACATCGGGAGATCTGCCAAAATTGACAATCTTATCGTAGCCACCGGTCATGCCATGATGGGCATGAGTATGGGGCCGGCCACCGGGAAGCTTGTCGCACAAATGATCCAGAACCAAAATTTGGGAATGGATGTCGGGTTGTTTGGGATTGATCGATTCTAATATATGGAACCACAAAGTGCCAATCGAAATCCCCACCAACAAACAACTATGTGAACTATGTGGCTATGTGTTAAAAAAAAACACAAAAACCCACAAAACACCAATCAAAATCCCCACCAACAAACAACTATGTGAACTATGTGGCTATGTGTTAAAAAAAAACACAAAAACCCACAAAACACCAATCAAAATCCCCACCAACAAACAACTATGTGAACTATGTGGCTATGTGTTAAAAAAAACACACAAACCCACAAAACACCAATCAAAATCCCCACTAACCAAAACCGCACAAACAACTATGTGAACTATGTGGCTATGTGTTAAAAAAAAACACACAAACCCACAAAACACCAATCAAAATCCCCACCAACAAACAACTATGTGAACTATGTGGCTATGTGTTAAAAAAAAACACAAAAACCCACAAAACACCAATCAAAATCCCCACCAACAAACAACTATGTGAACTATGTGGCTATGTGTTAAAAAAATCACACAAACCCACAAAACACCAATCAAAATCCCCACCAACAAACAACTATGTGAACTATGTGGAAATGTGTTAAAAAAAGGAAATCAATTACCCGCCAACCCTTTCAAAAGTTTTCCGGAATTGGGAAGGCGTCATACCTTTCAGCTTTTTGAATTTTCGGTTGAAATGAGACAGATTGTTGAACCCGACTTCGTAGCAGATCTGGGCGATACTTTGCTGGCGGTCGGGCAGGAGTTTGCAGGCCGCTTCGATTCTCAGTTCCGTCAGGTACTCAAAGTAGGTTTTCCGGGTGTGCAATTTGAAGTACCTGCAAAATTGGGAAACACTGAAATTGGCAATAGCGGCAACTTCAGCTAATTCGATATGGCGGCTAAAATGCTGAAAGGAGTATTGAAAAACGTCGTTCAGCCGTTGGCCGTCTTTTTCTTCAATAGCCGTTGCAAAAGTTGCCTCGTTGAGATGTTTGATGTTGGTGGTTTTGCACAATATGCTGAGGAGAGATAAGAACTTTTGAAAGAGATCGATCCCTTTAATATTCAGGCAGGATTCAATTCCTGTTTGCAATACTTTCCGGTCATCCCCTAAAATCCAGATTCCCCGATCAGCATCTTTCAAAAGCCGGTCCACTGCTTTCATCTCCGGCATGTCAAAAAAACCTTTTCCAAAAGATTGTCTGTGGAAAAAAATCGAAACAGCTCTGACTCCAGGGCTCTCGGTTTCAAAGAATTCATTATCGTTCTTGAGCAGATGAGGTACATTGGATCCAACAAGGAAAACACTGCCCTCCTCAAACCTCATAAAGCTGTTTCCCAAAAACAACATGCCCTTTCCCTGGTCAATCGCCGTCAACTGCCATTCCGGATGATAGTGCAACCGGTCATAGAAGTACTCCCCTTCATCCACCTGCAACCGAAAGGAGGCAGCTTCTGTTTTAGGCAATTTAAAAGGTAGTGGTTTCATAATTTCACACAGGGTATATCCAGGAGTGCAGGAAGATATTAATAATTTTATCCTTACGTCCTTTGCGATAATATTGCCCCCCTTGCGGTAATTAATTTTTGGTTACCCTAATTAAAAAAGATCCATAAATGTTTTCGTTCCTCAATCGTCTAGTCATATCTTCCGAACCAAGCCAGAATATGGTCAACCTTGGTGATCATCTGGCTGGGCCGGTTGGAAATAAAATGTGAAGCTCCGGGGACTTCCACCAGCACGGTTTCCTTTTTCCTGATTTTTAATGCATGGTACAATTGAATTCCCTCAGATAAAGGTGTCCTCAAATCATTGGAGCCTACCATGACCATTGTTGGCGTTTCAACATTACCAACAAGGGTAATGGGCGAATATTTCATATAGGTTTCCATATTTTCCCATGGCTGTCCCGGATAACGATAGTGTGCATAATTGAAATAATTATCCGCTGTCAGTGTCTTGCTGAACCAGTTCATTACAGGTTTGACAACGACGGCTGCCTTAAAACGGTTATTTTTACCAATGATCCAGGCAGACATGGTTCCTCCGGCACTTCCCCCGGTAACATAAAGTCTGCTTTCGTCAACAAGCCCTTTTTCGATTAGTGCATCAACCCCATCCATGATGTCGTGATAATCGTTGCCAGGGTAATCATGGTAGAGCAGATTGCCGAATTTTTCGCCATAACCCGTGCTTCCTCTTGGATTAGGATAGAAGACAATATAACCGGCAGCTGCCATCAGCTGTAATTCCGGGGAGAAGTAATTGCCATAACCAGCAATGGGGCCCCCGTGGTTTTCAACGATCAAAGGGTACTTTTTTCCGGATTCAAAATGAGGTGGTTTGATGATCCAGCCCTGGATTTCCCGCTTGTCAACCGAAGAATTGAATATAACTTCTTCTACAGCACCTAATTTTCTGAACGGTAAAAGGTCTTCGTTTAACTCCTTGATGATCCTTGCAGGGGTGCTTTTGCTGGCAATACCCAATGCTGCCGGATGATAAGGCGAAGATTTGGTGTACGCAATGGAACCATTTGGGGCAACAGAAAAGGAACCGGCGAAATACGGCCTGGCAACGCTGGTGCCTCCCAAATCAGTCGTTATAACCCTGACCGATCCGGTAAGGCTGATATGGGCTATTTTGCCTGCCCCTTGATCTTCCGCCTGGAAATAAAGCCCTTTGCCTTCCTCATCCCAGACAATACCAGAAGGGTTGCGATCCATATTGTTGACGATTTCATGGTTCCCGGAACCGTCGGTGTTCATGACGTATATTTTGTTGATCTGGTAGGTTTGTATATTATCGTCATACCCCAGGTAGGCGATCTTATTGCCATCCGGAGACAGCACCGGACTCTGGTCGGGGCCTTTTCTGTCTGTCAGCTGATTTATTTTCCCGGAGGCTATCTCCAGGGAGTAGATTTCAGTGTTGCGGTAATCGTATTCCCAGTCCTCATTGAGATTGCTCGAAAAGAAAAGGGTTTGACCGTCTTTCGACCATACAGGGCGGTTACCGTGATTGAAATCTCCTTTAGTGACCTGCCGGGCGGTACCGCCATCAGCTGGCAGTATGAATAGATGCCTGTATCCCGGTTCCATATATCCTGAGCCATCTCTTTCGTGTTTTAGCCGGGTGGTCACTTTTGCCGGGCTGGCCCATTGTGCACCTTGGGGTTTTGCCGGCGAGCTAACCAGGGAAGGTCTGCTTTTCGGAACATGCATGGAAAAAGCCAAATGGGTCCCGTCCGGAGACCAGGAAAGACCGGCAGGGGATCTTTCCAGCTGGGTTAGTCGGGCAATCTTGTTATTGGCCACCCAGTACAAATAGATCTCTGCTCCGTCTTCGGTAGAACTGACAAATGCTATCCGGCTGCCGTCAGGAGACCATACTGGAGAAGATTCATTGACTTCACGGCTTGTTAGTTTGAGGTGGTTGTTACCATTTTTATCAATCAGCCAAATCCTGGATTGACGGCTGTCTTTCATGATGTCCATGCTTCTGCGCTGGTAAAGGATCCATTCTCCGTTTGGAGATATCTGTGGGTTTTCTGCCCATTCCAGCTCAAACACGTCCATGTTTGAAAATACAGTTTGAGGTTGACTGGAAAGGTTAAAAGGAATTAAGGCTGCGACGAGTATCGCCAGCTTTACAATCGGATGGTTCATTTTTTATAGTTTGTGTTCAAAATTTGAAATGGCGGTCAATCCTTCACTTCTTTGTTTTGATTTTTGAAGTTTTGCCCGCCCGGAGCTTTTGCGAGAGCTTAGCCATAAAACCGGGAACAGCCGCCACCAGGTTTTTTGCCAGATCCCTTACCGAAACCCTCTGCGCTTTGTCTGCCAAAAATACACTAATTACCATGAAAATGACAGCTCCTGTAATCACCTGTACAGGGGATAGTGAACGATAGAAATAATGGGACAAACCCAGTCCAAAAATACTGCCGTAGAGAATGATGTAATGGACAATATAAATGTTTAGGGTATTCTGGCCGATTTTGTTCAGGGAGGGGACTTTTGACAGGAGTTTCTCCAATCCAAAGAAAACGGCAATGATGATGAACACGTATCCCAGGCGAATAAAAAGGTAGTTGTTGTAAGCAATATCTCTGAATAATTCAATATGGAATAAAATACTCAGGTTCATAAAAAAGCGGGAAGAGAATAAAACCATCAGCGCTCCTGCCAAAACCAATCCTGCCATCATTACATGACTCCTGGTGCGGTGGTGATAGAAACGCACATAAATTATTCCGAGGAATCCCCCAAAAAAGGAATAGCCCAACCACGGAAGTGGCGTAAACACACTGCCACTGGCCTTGGTGAGATAGCCCAGGAAAAAGGGATTGTCCGTGGCAAATTCATAGGAACTCACCGCGGGCTCAAACAGGAAGAAAGCCAAACCAAGTAACAGCAAAAGATTCTGGAAAAACTTTTTGTTCTCTCTGCCCACAGCGAGGAAGAGTCCCATCAGGGTCAAAAGCCCCAATCCGATACAATGCAAAACATTCACGGAGAAGAATCCCTTTGCAAAATAACCGGATAAAAGGTAAAAAATATTGGTGTTGAGAACGTAACCCCAGAGAATGAGCTTTAAGGCACGTTTGGTTGTTTTGGATACCCGTTTTTGCTGTTTTTTAGGATCATCTGTCCGAAAGAGCAGGTAGGTGACGACCAGTCCTGTAACCGTAAAAAATAAAGGCGCCGTAAATCCCCTGCAAAAAAGCCATGTGTTGAAGAAAAAGTTGCTTGTATCCCTGAAAGTATCCGCTAAGAGGGAATTGACAAAGTGTCCCTGGAGCATCATCAGGATGGCAA
>CALODM010000007.1:0-32366 GCA_942492125.1 uncultured Bacteroidota bacterium | reverse complement strand
CGCAGGGCGGCGCAGAGACGAGCAGTACCAGGGACGGGAGTCGGAGCGGACGGCCCGGCGCCCAGCGCAGCGCAGGCGGGGACCCTGACAAGGCACAGGTAAAAAATGAAACAACTGTGAAACGACTTGAAACCATGGGAAACAACCTGAAACTGTTTTTGCCCGGGCACTAACATCAAACAACATTAATTATGGCAGATCCAAAAGGGTTTTTAAAATACGACAGAGCATTGCCTGAGAAGCGTCAGGTAGAAGAACGGCTCCGGGATTATAAAGAAATTGAAGTTGAATTTCCCATTGAACATACCATTCGTCAATCAGCACGTTGTATGGATTGCGGCGTTCCGTTTTGTCATAATGGTTGTCCATTGGGTAATATCATTCCGGAATTTAATGATGCCGTTTACCGTGAGGATTGGTACACGGCCTACAAGATTTTGAAAACGACCAATAATTTCCCGGAATTTACGGGGCGTATTTGTCCTGCTCCTTGTGAAGCATCCTGTGTTTTGGGTATTAACCAGCCACCGGTAGCTATTGAACATATAGAAAAAACGATTGCGGAGAAATCCTTTGAAGAAGGTTTTGTCCGACCCCAACAACCCTCCACCAGGACGGGTAAAAGGGTGGCGATAGTGGGATCCGGTCCGGCAGGGCTTGCCGCGGCAGCCCAACTGAACAAAGTCGGTCATACCATTACCGTTTTTGAACGGGCGGACCGGGTTGGTGGTTTATTGCGTTACGGAATTCCTGATTTCAAACTGGAGAAGGAAGTTTTGGATCGCCGAATAGATTTAATGACTGCCGCGGGCATTAGGTTTGAGACCAATGCCGAGGTGGGCAGGAATGTTGATCCCCTGCAATTGCTCAATGACTACGATGCCATTATTCTTTGTGGAGGATCCACCATTCCCAGAGATCTGAATATTCCGGGGCGAGAACTGAAAGGTGTCCATTTTGCCATGGATTTCCTCACCCAGAACAATAAGCGGGTAGCCGGTGATGAAATTCCGGAAAAAGAAGTCATTCATGCGGCCAATAAGCATGTTGTGGTTATTGGAGGGGGAGATACAGGTTCTGATTGTGTGGGTACTTCGAACAGGCACAAAGCCAGCTCTGTGACACAAATTGAGTTATTGCCGAAGCCTTCCAATGAAAGAGGCCCCAATACCTGGCCCAACTGGCCGGCCATATTGCGTACCTCCTCTTCTCATGAGGAAGGTTGTGAACGGGAGTGGTCCATCCTGACCAAGTCGTTCATCGATGATGGCCAGGGCAATGTAAAAGCCATAGAGATCTGTGATATTGTCTGGGAAAAGAATAAGGAAACCGGGGCTCCATTCTCGGAAGTTCCGGGTACGCATCGTCAAATTCCTTGTGATCTGGCTTTATTGGCCATAGGCTTTGTCCACCCTAAAAAGGATGGAGTCTTACAGCAATTAGGTGTTGAGCTTACGGCCCGGGGCAATGTGCAGGCGGATGAGCGAAATTATCAGACCAATATTGATAAGGTCTTTGCTGCCGGGGATATGCGCCGGGGGCAGTCGCTCGTTGTGTGGGCAATATCCGAGGGGCGCGAAGCGGCCCGGGCTGCGGATATATTTTTGATGGGGGAGAGTGTGCTGGAGACGAAGGGGAGGTAGGTTTTTAAATCCGACAACATGAGTCATCCGCATCGGGACTAAAGCATTGGCTCAATAATTAGCGGTATAAAAGCAGCTGCTATTTTCCAAAAATATGTACCAATAGCCCTTTTAAGGATCGTACTTTGGCAGCCCGTTGAATATCTGTTTTTCGATTATCCAATTGAAAAATGATTCAATGGGCTGTCTAATATGACAGCAACAGAATATAAATCATCCGCAGCCTTAGTTCTTTCCCTGAGAGCCGGGTAGTCCATCCTGGTATACAACAGGCGTTAAAGTTCTCCTCCTTTATCTTTAATAACTCTGTCTAACTTTTTATCCCTAAAAGCTTTGTCCCCAAATACTATTCTGTTGGAGAGTTGTTCAAAATGGGGGCGTTGAGCACTTAAGTCGTGTCCAGAGGCTTTACTTAGTTGAAGAAATTCTGGAACGGGTAATCCTCCCGGATTGTAAAAGCCTATAGCATGCAGTTTAACCCCATAAAAATGCCTCTTTTAACTGAGTTATAACCTTATCACACAGTTCCAATGCAACTGGCGCTCGCCTTCGGTGCTACAAGTCATAATCGGCATCGAATCTGTTAAGCTAAAAGTATTGGGAATAATTTTTTATCAGCCAATTCACAAATCAGGCGATAGACTAAAACTGGAAAAACACTCACTAATCGGTTTAGCCGTTCATTGTAAGTCTGATAGGCAGGAGTAGTTAGGAAACCAACTCAACCAATGATCACGAATGTAACGATGGACTTGTTTTATCTGAAGCGTTGTTCAAAACCTACTCCAAATAAATAGGTGATTAAAACTTCACAATCACTAAATATTGTCACTCCACTTTTGTGAAGCGTTGGCAGTGCCATTTGAGTTCTTCGTATACTTGACAGACGTGGAAGTAAAGTTGAATAAGTTTGAGTTGTTGCATTCACAAACTTACATAAACAGCTACGTTTTAGCCCCTGATTCGCATGAGTCATGCTACCTTAGGGTCAGGAAATTAAATTTAGTAGGTGAAATGAAAAAATAAGAGCGGAAAAAGACTATTATGAGTCATTTGTCATAAAGACGTTCGGGATAGCCAGTCCTTCCTTTTCTCTGTTTCACCTCGGACGGATTTAATTTGGGCAAAAAGCCTGAGTAAATAGATGAGGCTAACGAACATTTTATTAATACAAATTTACGGATTTAGAATGAAACAATCTGGTCGTTTTGTAGGAATTGACATATCAAAAGATAATTTTGATGTCTGCGTTTTATCACAAGAGGCTCTATTAGAAGAAGGCCGTTTTAACAATGATGCTCAAGGTTGGCAAAAGTTTGCTAAAAACCTCAGTGATCGGGACTTATGCATAATAGAAGCAACAGGATCATATCATGTAGGGTTGGCATTATATTTAGTTGAGCATGATAAACGTGTTAGTGTAGTCAACCCTTTGCGTGTAAGTATTTTTCTCGATTGAATCTCAAGGGGGCAAAAGACAGATGGGGTAGATGCTTATGTTATTGCCCAGTATGGTCAAGGTATTTAAGCCTGAAAGTTGGACGGCTCCACCGATACATTTGCCCACAAGACAACTTCAACAGTTAATGACAGTTTCTGCACAGTTAACAAAACAAAAGACGGCTTTAATCAATCAGCAAAAAAACTTTGAACTTGTACCAGACTCCGGTAAAGAAGCCCCTTGAAATAATAAAGTGCCAAATAGTAAAATTAGAGGAACATTTACAGGAAATACAATGCCTTATCAATAACAGCATTCAAGAACATTTACAAAGAATTAGAAGCTTCTTTGGGATCGATTCCCGGTTTAGGTCCCAAAACGGTAGCCACCTTAATCCTAATAACTGGAGGCTGTACAAAGTTGGATCATATAAAGCTTTGATAGCCTATGTAAGGTTAGACTCCATCGGACATACGAGTCAGAAAGTAAGGAGTGTTAAGGGAGCTTCACACATATGCAAGTTAGGGTCATCCTATCTTAGAAAGATTCACTTTATCTAAATGTGCTTTAAGTGCCAGAGGTTTTTAATCCTGTATGTAAGGAACTATTTGAAAGACTCTGTATTGCGAAAGAAAAAACCATTTAAAGTAGCCATAATTTCGGTGGCCAATAAGTTGTTGAAAATTGCATTCACAATAGCTACTACCAGTCAAAAGTTTGACCCGGAATACAGAATGAAATATCAATTAGCCAAATAAAATTTCCTGATTTCTCGGAAAAAATTTGGGAATGAACACAGTTCATCCCTAATTTTCGAAAATTCATTCTTTTTGAATCTGTTTTAAAACTTGGCTTTTCGAATCAAAGCCTAAGTGTCTGTTTATTAGATATTTACGTTCTTTTTATCTTGATATAAAAAGAACCAAAAAGATCAAGGCTGTATGTATTTTTGGACAATTCTAAGATCGATTTTGGCCACGCACCCAAACCTGTCAGCCGACAGGCAGGCTCGCCTTCCTTCGTCAGGCTCAAACATGGGTGCTTTCTCAAAGCCAGCGCTCAAAATCTTCCCTAAGAATTGTTACCCAAAAATCCAAAAGGCCGCTGTCCTTCACCGAATAAATTGAAAATCAATCATTTAAACGTAAAATCCCAAATTTTGGCCTGAACCAAAATTTGGGATGACTTATGTTTGTGTGGGAATGTGGAAAGAAAAGGCGAAACCTTATCACCCTTAGTCCATTTTAAGTCGACGAACTCCTGGGTTTTTCCCAGGCTTCGGCAAAGGCATTACCTTCTGAGCGTTACACCCAGGGTTTACCCTTGGGTGCGGCAGCCTTGACTTGTCATCTCCTAAATCAAAAAACAATAGTCTCAAAAAGGCAGCTCCGGGGGTTGACCTTATCAACAAAAAGTGTTTATATTTGTATATGTAAAACAAAAAATACCAAAATCAATCAAATGAAAACTTTATCCAAATCCATGATCAGGAGAATTGATCATCTGCGTGAAGAAATGCTCAGCAATGAAGCATTTGAAGAAACCTTTCAACATTTTTTTGACATTGCTCTTGAAGAAACCTTTATTCAGTCCGGCAAGGAGGTAACTCCAGTTCCTCTAATAAAAAGTGCTATTGCTAAAACACTTCAGAGGCTTTACGAAAAAGCCTTTCCGGAAAGAAAAAGTAAGCAAGGAGGTATTAGACAGGAGGAAACCAATGCACTAATTTCCGTCAATCGGATTGAAAAACAGGGATTATGTCATGGCCCTGTTTTGATGTTTGGCGGAATAGGCGGTTTTTTTTATTTTGAAAATGAAGGCGTTGGACTGTTGAGTATCAGTTTTCCGGGCAATGGGGAGGTTTGGTACGCTCGTTTTTCAACACTCCAGGATATTGATGGATACCTAACACCAATAAATCCGCCTGATCCAACTGTCCTGCATTGAATTGTCGGTGCCGGGATTTTGGCGTTCTGGGGTGAAATCATAACTTTGTCCCAAACCATTTAATCATGCCGACAACCCTCATCCACAGCATCAAAAGTCTCTTTCAGGTATATCATGATACGCCATCTGCCGTAAAAGGCGAAGCGCTGAAACGATTGCCCCAACTCGACAATGCCTGGTTGCTCATTGAAGAGGATCGCATCAGGGATTTTGGTCCCATGGCCAGTTGCCCTGAAATAGCTGATAACCATATTGATGCTGAAGGGGGCATGGTTTTCCCTTCCTGGTGTGATTCCCATACCCATCTCGTTTTTGCGGCCAGCAGAGAAGGAGAGTTTGTGGATAAGATCAATGGACTCAGTTATGCAGAGATCGCTGCCAAAGGGGGCGGAATCCTCAATTCTGCAAGGAAGCTGGGGGAAATGTCAGAGCAGGAGCTTTTTGAGGGAGCTATGGTGCGTTTGAAAGAAATTGCCGGATACGGTACAGGAGCCGTTGAGATTAAAAGTGGTTATGGCCTCAGTTATGAAGGGGAATTAAAAATGCTGCGGGTAATCAAGAGGCTCAAGGAAAGTTCCCCGTTGACGATTAAGGCGACTTTCCTGGGCGCACATGCCTTGCCTCAAGAGTACAAAGAGAACAGGGAAGCCTATTTGAAATTACTCATCGAAGATATCCTGCCGGTTATTGCCAAAGAAGGACTGGCTGATTACATAGATGCTTTTTGCGAAAAAGGATTTTTTACACCGGAAGAGACCGCCCGGATTATTGAAGCAGGAGCGAAATATGGCCTGAAAGCCAAAATTCATACCAACCAGTTCAATTCTATGGGGGGGATTGAAGCCAGTGTTAATGGCGGAGCCCTGTCTGTAGATCACCTTGAAGTTATCAATGACGAAGAGATAGCTTGTCTCGCAGCAAGCAAAACCATGCCGGTTATGCTGCCTTCTGCGCCCTTTTTCCTGAATGACCCTTTCCCACCTGCAAGGAAACTTATCAATGCAGGGTTGCCGGTTGTGCTTGCAACAGATTACAACCCCGGGTCTTCCCCTTCCGGGAAAATGCCTTTTGTGTTATCGCTGGCTTGTATCAAAATGAAAATGTTGCCGGAAGAAGCCATCAATGCCGCTACCATCAATGGAGCTTATGCCATGGAACTGGAAGCTGATCACGGCAGCATCAAAAGAGGCAATGTCGCCAATTTTTTTATTACCAAACAGATTTCCTCCCCGGCCTATATTCCTTATGCTTTTGGCAGTGACGTGGTGTCCAGGGCTTTTGTCAGGGGAGTGGAAGTGTGAAAAGACAACACGAGACATCCTGAATTTTCGTTCGGTGAGAAAGTAAATGTTTTGATTATTAGTAATTTAAGTAAGGTTTTTTCAAATTTAATCAATCGATAAATTTCGGAATGACTCACGTTGAGAGATGATCACGGTACCGGCAGGACAATATTTTTCACCAGAATACTTATTGGTTACGCTCCCTGTTTTCAAGTCGGTCCTTATCTTGTTCTTTACTGTCCTTGAGCATATCCCCCGGGTGATCCATTTGCGGTGATTCCTTTACTGCTCTCCAGTCAAAGTCCTCATCAAAGGGATCCAGGGCTTTTTGTGGTTTAAAAATTCGTTCATCGACAGGCGTGGCATTGTAGGGTGTGTAGTCCGGATGCTCTGTAAAAAAGTCCCCAAAATCCATGGCCGCTGCATCGTACTGGTTGAGGTAGGGCGTGCTCAGGACATTCCAAAAGGTCTTGAATATGCTTCCAAAACTATAGTGGGTATGGTTGACATAATCTGCGTTTTACCCAAGGGCTAACTACCAGCAATAAGAAACTGCGGTGCGCATCAATATGATCAACACCGTTTTGTGAGTCATCTTCTGTAATTACGATCATCATGTTTTTCCCAGTACGGGGTAGGAGAAAAAAATTCGACAATGCGTCCTACCGCCAGGTCGTTATCAGCCATATAGCTTTCTCTGAAGGGATATCCTGCTTCCGGGCGTTCACCGGCCCCATGGTCATTGGGAATGATTACAGTGAGCAATGAAGGTAGGCTATCCTTGTTGATCCACTTTGATTCGAATTCCTTTATAAACTGGTCAATCCTGAATTGATCAGGAATGGCCATGTTGTAGGTAGGGTAGGTACGTGAAGTTCGGTGCATCAGTGGTTGAGGAACCGGATAATTCGCAATCAGTCGGATGCCTTCGTACTTGTAGGCCGGATCATAGGATGCCGGTTCGAACATCACGCTGAACCCAAAGTTGAAAAACTCAATTCCATGACGCTCCAGGTGGTCCCACATGGATCCTGCTTCGTTGTAATCTTCGGGATAAATAGCTCCTGCAGAACCGTTCATCGCCCAGACGCCAGGTGCTTTAGAATCTTCCTTAAAACGGCGATTGCCACCATAACTGGCCGATGTGGTTGTTTCTACCCATTCGTTGGGGTAGGTGTTGACCAACCAGCGGTGGCCATCGGCAGAGTGATCGGCGTCCACATAGAAATTGTCTGAGAAAGCAAACTCTTTGGCCAGCTTCAGGTGATTTGGCATTACTGTGGCATTGTCTACAGTATCTGGTTTTGTCATTGTTCATAAAATTGGCTCCGAATCCATACCTGGCCATGGAGGCCTCACCTTTTGCTTTTTCTAGTTGACCGAAAACTCTCGTAAGTCCTGTTTTCCTTGGAAATGAAAACGATGTGCTTTATCGGAGTACTTTTTGCGCCTGGGTATAGGGGGATAGGATTGTTTTGCCTTGCATCGAAAGCATGGTCTGATGATTTTTTGAAATTGAAATTATTGTCGATCACTTTTGCTGTGCATGTACTTTCCCAAGGCTTCGTCAGAAGGTATATCGATCATCTGAAACCGTAGCAAGCATCAGGAGCCGATATAGCTGCCTTCCGGGCCCATTTTATAGAATGTAGGCCCGCCATTGGGTCCACTTCCGAAACCTTTGGCATTGGTGACGATCAGATGTTTACCGTCCTTGCTTACCTCAACCTTGGCAGGAAACCATCCGGTTGGGATATGCCCGAGGACCTCCATCGATTCGAGATCAATTACGCCCAGGGCATTTATTCCTGATTCTGCGACATAGAGCCGTTGCTGATCAGGGCTAACCGCCAAGCCGAAAGGGAATTACGCCTCGGAAGGTGCTGAATCTTGTATCGGGATCAGGGAAATAGTGTTAACTATGGTATCGGTTTTTAAGGCGAGTACCGAAATATTATCATTGGTTCCATTGCTTACAAAAACATAATCGTCTGTAGCAACTAAAGAGTTGGGACTGGACCCGCCAACAGCAGGTATACCATCCACTAAGGACCCACCAGGTGACCGGTCTTGATTTTCGGCGCTGACATCAGGTTTTCATGATTGGAAAGATCTATGGCGAATATAGAAAAGGACTTCAGCGGAATTCGGATCTCCTAATCCTTTTACATAGACCGAATCATTCACAAAACCTTTAACCATCGCCTCTGTGCCGTAGGCAGAGGTTGGAAAATCTACAGACCTGAATTGTGAAGTATCTGCTGCATCCCTTATCTTACTATACTCGAACATGCCCACATTGGCTACATAAGCCCTGGATTCGTCCGGAGAAAGGCAGACCCCAAACGGGTAGCGTCCAACAGATATGTTGTGCAGGACTTTTTTTTGTTCTGTATCCAGGATAACCAACCGGAAACCGATCTGATCCACAGCATAAAGTGTTTTCCCGTCTTTTGAAAGTTTGATATCACCAATATATCCATGGGTGAAGTCCTGTTCCGGAGTTACGAAGGCACAATTTATTTCACCTTTGGCCTGCCCG
The DNA here is from genome assembly GCA_942492125.1 of uncultured Bacteroidota bacterium. GTDB lineage: Bacteria > Bacteroidota > Bacteroidia > Chitinophagales > Saprospiraceae > BCD1. The sequence continues at coordinate 23,510 of CALODM010000007.1, read as the reverse complement.
TGGGTAAATCGAAAAGGTAAATCTTATTTTCCTGCCCCCCTGATGCATAAACGGTTTGGTTGTCAGGGGATACTGCCAGCCCCATGAAAACAGAAGCCAAAATGCCCTTATCGGATTTTGGCCCGGGAGGAATTTGCTGCACTTCAGGGTTTTCCGAGAGCAAATTCCTGATGATGGTGATAGAGATAGGACTGGTGCCCGAATTGGCAGTGATTGCAGTGTTGCCATCAGGGCTAAGGGTCAAACCATATGGATGCGGAGCAGTGATGACGGTTTTACCTGCGGGGGTAATAAACCGGCCGTTGGGAAGGACGGTGGTATCGGTGTGATTTATTTGTACATAGGCCTTACCTGCGGGAGCTGATGCTATCCAAACAACAGATTCTTTATTTGATTTTTGGCATCCGAAAAGGAAAAGCGTGAAGGCCAGAATTATTAAAGCAGAACGCATGTTTATTGATTTGAATAAAGAAATAGATCCATTCAACAATCGGGAGTTTTTTTCAGGGGCGTTTTTTGTTTTACCAAGATGTGATTAAACTTCTGGTTTTGTTCGCAATTGTCCGTGTTTTTACTAGTCGAAAAGTATCATTCCTTTCGTCCCTTCGCTCATTCGCTTACTTATGCCAGATATTTTCCCACAATAGGCATCCTGCGGCCCATGCCAAAAGCTTTCGGGGAAACCCTCAATACCGGAGCTGTCTGATACCGCTTAATTCGTTGATATTTACCATGCGAAGCACTCTGCGGACAAGTTTTTCATCAAAGCCCATGCAATAATCTCTTTGGGCCCTTTGCGTTTTTCAATATATTGGAAAAGTATCTGGTCGAGTTCTTCATAAGGCGGCAGGCTGTCGGTATCTTTTTGATTGGGGCGCAGCTCAGCTGAAGGCGGTTTGGTAATGATGTTTTCGGGAATCACCTCACCGTCTTTATTCATGTAACGTGCCAGTTCAAAGGCTTCCATTTTATACACATCTCCAATAACGGATAGTCCGCCACAGAGATCTCCGTAAAGGGTGCCGTAACCAACGGCCATTTCACTTTTGTTGGTGGTGTTAAGCACGATGTGGCCGAATTTATTGGAAAAGGCCATCAGCAACATTCCCCTGGAGCGTGCCTGGAGGTTTTCTTCGGCGATGTTGAAGGGCATGTCCTTGAAATAGGGTTCCAGGGTGCTTTCGTATTGTTTGTAGATATCTTCAATTTCAATGATGTCGTACTGTATGCCCAGGTTTTCTGCCAGTTCGCGGGCGTCATTGACGGAATGGTCGCTTGAAAACTGGGAGGGCATCAGCAAAACCCGGACATTTTCTTTGCCTAAGGCACGCGTAGCAAGTACCGCTACCAGGGCAGAATCAATACCGCCTGACAGACCGAGAATGGTTTTTTGGAATCCCAGTTTTCCAAAGTAATCTTTGACACCCAGCACCAAAGCATCGTGGATCATGGCCGTTTTGGACCATTGTTGCCCGGCATTATCCCTACCTTTTTGTACTTCATCAAGATCGTAATATTGGATAGTCTCTTCAAAATAAGGGAGTTCATCAAATAGTCGTCCATCGGGTGCATAAACAAGTGAACCTCCGTCAAAGATCAGTTCTGTTTGGGCGCCTACGTGGTTCACATAAAAAATAGGAAGTTTATAGCGGTCCGTATTAGCTCTCAAAACATTTTTGCGCTCATCTGCCTGTTTATAGCTGAAAGGTGATGCAGACAAATTCAACATGAAGTCGGGTTTGTGTGGAATCATCTCATCCATTGGGCAAATAGTGTATAAAGGGTTTTCATTGCCAATATTCCAAATGTCCTCACAGATGGTCAGTGCAATGCGTTTGCCTTTAAAGGTGACCACGCCAAATTCGGAAGCAGGCTCGAAATAACGGTATTCATCAAAAATGTCGTAGGTAGGTAACAAGGTTTTATTTTGGATGAATTGCACTTTTCCATCCGCCAAAAAGAAGGCAGAATTATAAAGATCTTTTCCTTCGATCACCGGATTTTTCCTGGGACCTCCCACAACAATAGCAATATCGTGAGCTTCTGCAGCCAGTTTTTGGATGGCCTTGTCTGCCTGGTGAATGAAGTCGTCAAATTCCAGGAAATCCCTGGGAGGATAGCCACAAATGGCCAGTTCTGAGAAACAAATCAGGTCTGCTCCGGCTTTGCGGGCTGCTCTGGTGGCTTCGATGATCTTTTCTGTGTTTCCTTCGAAATTGCCGATGTGGTAGTTGAGTTGTGCAATAGCTATTTTCATTCGAGTGTTGTATGTTTAAAATGGGTGTAAAGAGCAAAAATTGTATTCCTTATTTTAAGGATACAAAAATGCTGATTCTTTATTTATAACACAAATATACATCACTTAGTTTAAAAATGAAACTAAGTGATGTTTTTTTTACTTTTCCAAAAGAAAAACGGACAGTCCCAAAAGGGAAACTGTCCGTTTTTCATTGGAGAACCGACCGAATAAAACTTCCTTGATGGAAGACAGGTTCGGTGGTTACGATTTTTCGAAATCTCCTGCTTTTACATAAACAAACTTTTCAGGATCCTCCAGGTATTTTTTCATTACAGCGTTAACCTGTTCAACCGTCAGGTTTTTGACTTTTTCTTCCAGGTCTGCAGCCCACATCATATCGCGGTCGAGGAAGAGGTTGCTTTCCAGGGAAGAAGCCAGTCCCCTGTCATTGGTACGTCCCACTTCGCGGGATTGCAACCAACCAGTTTTGGCCGCTTCCAGTTCCTCGGCAGTAAATCCTTTTTCTACCACTTTGATGATCTCTTCTTTGAATGCCTGTTCGAGCTTTTTGACGTTTTCAGGTGCATAAATGGCATAGGCACCAAAAACTGCATTTTCATCTTCTGCTCTGGCATTGAAGAATGATCCCACACCATAGCTCAAGCCTTCATCCTGGCGGATACGGGTAGCCAGGCGGGAATTCAGGAATCCGCCACCAAGCATAAAGTTACCCAAAGTCATGGCTGGATAATCTTCATTATTCTGGCTCATCGGGATGGTTACCCCTGCCAAAAACATGGCATTGGCTTTATCCGGAGTGTACAGTTTTTCATTAGCAGGTTTCGTTGGCTTGTAATCAGAGACGATGCGCTTGAATTTTTTCGGGCTTTTCCAGGCACCGAATTCTTTAATGGCTAATTCTCCGATAGCTTTTTCATCAAAATCACCCACAACGGCCATAGTCGCATCCGAAGCACCGTAAAAGTCTTTATAGAAGGTTTTAACATCCTCCAGGGTGACTGCCTTAATGGCCTCCACACTTTCCTCCATTGACTTGGTATAACGAGGATCATCTTTGGCATATGGGCTTACCAACTGACTGAACAGGGTTCCGGCCACAGCCTGAGGTTCTGACATCTGTGATTCAATGCCGGATAATTGCTCTTCAATAAGTTTCTTGAATTCTTCTTCCGGGAAGGAAGGTTGTTTGAGCATCTCTGATACCAATGTAATTACTTCCGGCAAATACTGGTTTTCAGTCTTGATGGTAGCTGTGACATTGTTGAGGTTACCGGAAATGTTAACGGTAGCCTTAAGTTTGTCGAGTTTGTCCTGAATTGCTTCACGAGACATATTATCGGTACCCTTAGTCAACATGGAAGCCGCAAGGTTAGAAACTTCGGATTTCCCTTTGAAATCTTCCAAGGTTCCGAAACGCAATACAATTCGGGCATCTACAGCGTCGCCACGGTTTTCCTTTTTCAGGAGGGCGATTTCCATTCCGTCGTCGAAAATCACCTTTTTGGTTCTGCTTTCAATATTGGCTGGAGAAGGATCGAATTCTTCACCGGTAGCAATGGCTTCTTTACCTTTATAACCTCTTACCAGGGAAATGAGGTTTGGCGCATCAGGGATTTCAGCTCTTTCAGGTTTTTCTTCCGGGGTGAATAGACCGACTGTTCTGTTGGAAGGCTTGTAATAGGTTTCGGCAACATATAAAACATCATCAACAGTTACTTTTTCAATAGCGTCGCGGAACAGGAACAATAACCTCCAGTCGCCCTGTGCGATGTATTCGCTCAGTAACAATCCAACACGATTGGCATCGTTGAACTGCATGTTCCAGTATTTGAGGATACGGGACTTTGCGCGTTCCACTTCTTCCTCCGTCGGTGGATTTTCGGTGATGTTATCCAGTGTTTCCAGCATGGTGTTTTTGGCATCCTCCAAAGATTTATCTTTACGGACAGATGCGCTGAAATAAACGAAACCACCTTCTTTCAATCCAGGAGCGAATCCCCATTGGCTGGAAGCTTTTTGGGTTTCAACGAGGGCCTTGTATAAACGGCCGGAAGGTTCGTTGGTCAGAATTTCATCCAAGACGGCTACCGCTGCATAATCGGGATGTGACCCAGGAGGGGTGTGATAGGTGCAGGAAACCGCTTGCACATCACCAACCCTTTTCAGGGTGACCATACGCTCTCCGTCCTGTGTAGGATCTTTGGTATAGGTCTCGAATAAGGGATCCATTTTACGATCAGGCTTAGGGATCTTGCTGAATTTTTCGTCTATGAGTTGCAGTGTTTTTTCTACATCAAATTTACCGGCAACCAAAAGTACAGCATTGTCCGGCTGGTAGTATTTGCGGTAGAAAGCCTGAAGACGTTCAATAGGTACATTTTCGATATCGGCTCTGGCACCAATGGTACTTTTGCCGTAGTTGTGCCACAGGAAAGCCGTTGAAAGCACACGTTCCATCAATACGCCTTCCGGGTTATTTTCTCCCGATTCAAATTCGTTACGAACGACGGTCATCTCGCTTTCGAGATCTTCCTTGGCGATATATGAGTTGACCATACGGTCTGCTTCGAGGTCGAGTGCCCATTCGAGGTTTTCGTCTGTAGCCTTGAAGGTTTCATAATAATTGGTTCTGTCGTACCAGGTTGTTCCGTTAGGGCTTGCGCCGTGCTCAGTCAGCTCAGCCGGAATATCCGGGTGGTTAGGAGTTCCCTGGAAAACCATATGCTCCAAAAGGTGGGCCATACCTGTTTCCCCGTACCCTTCGTGGCGAGAGCCTACCATGTAGGTAATATTAACGGTAGTGGTTGGTTTGGATTGGTCAGGGAAAAGTAATACTTTCAACCCGTTTGTGAGTTTGTATTCGGTAATACCTTCAACACTTGCTCTTTTTTTGATCCCGTCAGGAATGGTAATTTCTTTTTCCTGTGAGAACGCGGAAAGCGGCAATAAAAAAAGTGCCATTCCGATCAACACTTGAAAAGTATACTTTGTTAAATTCATTTGTGATAATTGTTTAGTTACAAATTAGATGATTTCGACGGGCTAAATTAGGGATAATTCCAGAGTAAGAAAATTATTTAATATACTGGCACACGACATTTGTATAATTTTTAACAATATTTGTCCACATTAAACAACACTTTTCTCAAACAATAAACGAATTAGAATGACACATGAAGTAAAAGTTGACTGGAAAGAAAAAATGCATTTTGAAGCAACGGTACCCGGAGCATTAATTCCGTTGGATGCGGCAGAGGCTGTTGGTGGCGAAGGCAGAGGTTCGCGTTCAAAACCATTAATGCTTACTTCCCTTGCCGGGTGTACTGGTATGGATGTTGCTTCCCTGCTTAAGAAAATGAGGGCAGAGGTAGATGATATAAGCATCTCGGTTTCCGGCGAATTAACAGAGGAACATCCTAAGTATTATAGTAAGGTGAAAGTGGTTTATGACTTTTATGGAAAGGATATGAAAAAAGACAAGATCCAGAAAGCCATCGATTTGTCTGTGGAAAAGTATTGTGGGGTAATGGAAATGTTCCGCCGGTTCGCAGAAATAAAAATTGAGGTTAATTTTCACGAGCAATAGGGAAGGACTGTAAGCGTACCCGTTGGGAGATGGGATACTTTGTGGCACTATTGCTGTGCATATAAACAGGAGTCATCCCTAATTTTTGAAAATTAAAAAGGTATGATTTATTTTTCAGAGGTTGATGTCGGAATTGTTATTTAACTATTTGTTTTTCAGGTATTTACATTCTTTTTGTCTTGATACAAAAAGAACCAAAAAAATCAAGGCTGTATGTATTTTTTGGACAATTCTAAGCTCGATTTTGGCCACGCACCCAAACCTGTCAGCCGACAGGCAGGCTCGCCTTCCTTCGTCAGGCTCAGACATGGGTGCTTTCTCAGAGCCAGCGCTCAAAATCTTCACTAAGAATTGTTACCCAAAAATCCATAAGGCCGTTTTCCCTCGCCGGGAAGATTGAAAATCAACCATTTACACGAAAAATCCCAAATTTTGGCCTAAGCCAAAATTTGGGATGACTCATGTTTTTTGTGCCACCAAGTATACTATTCCCATCTGTTGTTTGAAGTTCCTAACTTCAAACGAATATTTCCAATGTCTCTGACGTTTGTAGTTTACCATTGAAAAAAATCGGTCGTCTTGAGACAAAAAAGATATGGGTTTCCGGAAACAGTCTTAAAATAGCGTGTGGGCCCACTTTTAGCTTGCAAATAATTAGTATACTAACTATATTTGCGCTAATTAATCTAAAGCAATGGAGACCATTTCTACATTAGACAAAAAACTGGCTACTTCGGCAGTGATTCTTGAGCGTACTGCCAAGCGGATGAAACGTTTTTTTCAGGAGCGCCTCGTCGCGGCTGATGCAGGTATTACAGTAGATCAATGGGTTGTGTTGAATCAACTGGATAAGGAGCAAGGGCAGAGTCAGCTTGACATAGCCAAAGCGGTGTTTAAAGATGCCCCAACCGTTACCCGTATCCTTGATCTGCTGGAAGAAAAGGGATTGATAATGAGAGTTCCGGATACTACGGACAGACGTCGATTTAATATCCAATTGACTTCAGCCGGTAAAATGAAAATTGAAGAAGTCTGGCCTTACATGAAAGCTGGCCGTCAAAAAGCCTGGACCGGACTGGATGATGAATCGATTAATCAGCTGACCGAAAGTTTGAACCACATTTTTGAAAATATAAATAAACAGGTTTAGGATTTGCCCTTGGCCTCAGCTTCATCACTAAAAAATAAAACCATGTGCATTATTACAGCCTAGGAAAAATGCCCCCAAGCCGTCATACGTGCAAGTTTCGCAAAGCGGACGGCACACTTTACTATGACGAACTGTTTTTCACTGTGATTGGTTTTGATGACCCTGTACTCCCTGATTTATCAACACAAACCCGCCCAACGCAACTACTCAGGTAGGCGATCCTTTTTCCGTCCGCACCTGGTAGCAAAGCAGAGTGACCTGAAGCACCGAAGCCTGAAGGGATTTAAAATCAGCCCTGAGGATGATTACCTCAAAAGCAGAAAGCCTGTTTTGGTCAACAATGACTGTAAGATCATCCTATCGGCTCCCCGGAAAAGTATGACCGACTATTTTTTTAAGAATGCCGATTCCGATGAAATGATCTTCATCCATAAAGGGAGCGGAACCCTTCGAACCATGTATGGCAATATTCCTTTTGGGTATGGAGATTATCTGATCATTCCGAGAGGAACGGTCTACCAGCTTGAATTTGAAGATGCAGACAACAGACTTCTGATCGTTGAATCATCTTCTCCGATCACTACCCCCCGAAGGTACCGCAATCAATTTGGACAACTGACAGAACATTCTCCTTTGCGAAAGAGATATCCGAAAGCCCCGGGATCTGGAGACCCATGATGAGCAGGGCGAATTCCGGATCTATATCAAAAAGCAGGACATGCTTTATCCCTATGACTATCTGAATCATCCTTTTGGGGTAGTCGGCTGGGATGGCTATTGTTACCCATACGCATTTTCTATTCACAACTTTGAACCGATTACCGGAAGAGTGCATTTACCACCTCCGATTCATCAGACTTTTGCGGCAAAAGGTTTTGTGATTTGTTCGTTTGTGCCACGTTTGTATGATTATCACCCTTTATCTATTCCAGCTCCCTATAATCACAGCAATATTGACAGTGATGAGGTATTGTATTACGTTGACGGCGACTTCATGAGCCGCAATCACGTGGAAGCAGGGATGTTGAGTCTGCATCCGGGAGGCATTCCGCACGGCCCGCATATGGGCGCGGTGGAACGCAGCATTGGACAAAAGGAAACCAGGGAACTGGCAGTGATGGTGGATACCTTTGCACCTTTGCAACTGACCAATTATGCCATCGATATTGAAGATCCTTTGAATGATTGAATGATTGAATGATTGAATGATTGAATGATTGAATGATTGAATGATTGAATGATTGAATGATTGAATGATTGAATGATTGAATGAGGGAATGATTGAATGAATGATTGATTGAATGATTTGTTCTAGGGCATTTTTAACAGGATACGAAGAGTCCTGATGCTGCAGGAAAAAATAACAAGTGCCACAGGTACGTAATAAATAGAATTATCATCAAATTATAATAGGAACGGGTACTGGTACTGTCAACTGGTACTGAAAACTAAAATAAAACCATGCATACAGAAACATTAAACAAACCAGAAACGGTTCAGGATCCGATGGCTTTGATCGGGACGGATCATGTTGAATTTTATGTGTCCAATGCCAAGCAGGCCGCACATTATTACCAATCGGCTTTTGGCTTTAAGCTCGTGGCTTTTAAAGGTATGGAAACCGGAGACAAAGAGAAGGTTTCCTATGTTTTGCAACAAGGCAAAATCCGGTTCGTCTTGACAGCAGCCCTTACCCCTGATCATGCGATTGCCGATCACGTGAAATTGCATGGTGATGGCGTAAAGGTGCTTGCTCTTGAAGTGGAAGATGCAGAACGTGCTTTTAACACTGCCGTTGAACGCGGTGCAAAACCGGCAGCTCCTTTGAAAGTACTGGAAGATGAATACGGCATTATTCGTACTGCCTCCATCCACACTTATGGGGAAACGCTCCATACTTTTGTTGAACGCAAAAACTATCATGGGCCTTTCATGCCTGGTTTTATCGCCAAAGAGAGTACTTTGGAAATAAAACCACTCGGGTTCAAATACATCGACCATTGTGTGGGTAATGTTGAATTGGGGAAGATGGACGAGTGGGTAGCGTTTTACCGACAGGTGATGGGCTTCAATTTATTGATGTCTTTTGACGATAAAGACATCTCTACTGAATACACGGCCTTGATGAGCAAGGTGGTCTCTAACGGAAATGGTTATGTGAAATTCCCTATCAATGAGCCTGCCGATGGGCGTAAAAAGTCCCAGATAGAAGAGTATCTCGATTTTTACAAAACTGCCGGAGTGCAACACGTCGCCATGGCCACGGATAATATCATTTATACGGTTGATCAGTTACGTAAAAACGGGGTTGAATTCCTTTATGTTCCGGATAATTATTATGATAATCTTACGGAAAGAGTAGGGGAGATCAAAGAGGAAATTGAGGAGTTGAAGCGATTGAATATTCTGGTCGACCGGGATGAAGAAGGGTATTTGTTGCAGATATTTACCAGGCCGGTACAGGATCGTCCGACGGTTTTCTATGAAATAATTCAGCGTGCCGGAGCCAAATCATTCGGGAAAGGCAACTTCAAGGCATTGTTCGAATCTATTGAGCGTGAGCAGGAATTGAGAGGTACGCTTTGATGATTACGAATGTTTAATTACGAATTACGAATGGGGGAAATCCTTATTTGTAATTCGTAATTCGTAATTTCACACGATGAACGCAAAAAGCATATTAAAATCTTATTTCACCAATCTAAGGGTTCGTCTTTTAGCCTCGTATCCCGCCATTGTGCGTTGGTATTATAAAAAAGTGTGGACTCCTGAAACGGGAAGTTTTGTTGAATTTCTAAATGACTTCTCTCAAAAAACACCGGATTTGTATTTCATTCAGGTGGGCAGTAATGATGGTGTGCAGCATGATCCTTTGTACAAATTCATCAAACGGGATGGCTGGAAGGGTATAATGATGGAACCACAGCCCCATGCTTTTGCGAAATTGTCAAAAGTTTATCCAAATGGCGAAGTGCATTTGGTTAATAAAGCTATTGCCGAAAACAACCAACCTAAAAAGTTATACAAAATTGCGTTTTCTGATCAGCGATGGGCCAGTGGGATCAGCTCCTTTTTGCGGCAGCATGTGGAGGATCGCATAGCTGATGGACATGTAGATCGCCAGTGTAAGAAATACGGGATTACGCCTCCTGAAAATAAAGAGGATTACATTACTTACGATGAGGTAGCATGTATCAATTTTCCTACCTTGTTGAAGGAATTTGACGTAAAAAAGGTTGATTTACTGCATATCGATACGGAAGGCTTTGATTACGAGGTGATCAAATTGTTTGACTTTGATTTGTTCAAACCTACGGTCGTTGCTTTTGAACATACGCATTTGTCGGAGGAGGATTACCAATCCTGCCAGGATTATTTACGAGGTATGGGATATGCGTTGCAGTTTTTTGATGCGGATACGGTAGCGGTTTTGGGTTAATTACGAATTACCAATTACGAATTATGAACCTGTTTACTTCGTCAGGTAGGTTACCAGCTTGGGGTGTTAACGAAATTGAGTAACCGCCAGGAGCGAAAGGAATTCGCAAAGGGCGCAACTTAAGTAGCAGTTGGCAACAAAATCTTTTATTTTTTTTATAAATAATTGTTCTTCAAGGTTTTGCCTTTGTTTAGTCTGGAGGGGGAAGGCGGGACCTTGTCGTCGGAGGTGTTTATCCTAAAGCTATTAATTACCGGAGCGTATAGCGGAGGGCGACGCAGGGACGAGTAGTACCAGGGATAGGAACGAAGTGGATAGCCCGGCGCCAAGCGAAGTGATGGCGGGGACCCAAATAAAATTTCAAATCTTTTCTTTATGAAAAAGCCCTTTACATTTTCTGCCCTCGACCGACAAAAGGAAATCTTCATGCGGGGTATGGGCAATCAAAAGCCTATTGTACCTGTCGCTTTTTCGGCTCTGGAAGCTGAGGCCAAAAGGGTACTTTCGGAGGATAATTTTGCTTCTATTGCGGGAGGTGCTGGCAGAGAGCAGGGCTTGGTCAATAATACAGATGCCTTTTCAAAATGGCGCATTGTTCCCCGGATGTTGAGTGATGTGTCGGAAGTGGATTTGTCGATTGAATTATTTGGCAGGAAAATGGACTCTCCTTTGATGCTGGCGCCTGTGGGAGTTTTGGAGATCGCCCATAAAAAAGGGGATGTGGCTGTAGCAAGGGCAGCTGCCAAAATGAACACGCCTATGATTATTTCCAGTCAGGCGTCTTATACCACTGAAGAGATTACTGCGGTTATGGGAAGAACACCGCGTTGGTTCCAGTTGTACTGGGGCAAGTCTGATGCCTTGATGGAGAGTTTTGTCGAAAGGGCTGAAAATGCCGGATGTGAGGCTATCGTATTAACCGTAGATACCAAACTGGCCGGCTGGCGGGTCCGCGATCTTGATCTTGGGTATCTGCCTTATTTGAGAGGTAAGGGGATTGCTCAATACGTCAGTGATCCTGTTTTTCAGCAACTCATTCATGAACCTCTGTCTTCCCCTATTCAAAAGCCGCAGCCCAGTCCGGGAGCCATGGCGACCTTAATGGCTTTGAACTGGAAATACGAAGGCAACTTTTTTAAAAATCTGTTTTCAGGATTGCCCTTAAAAGCTGTGCGGAAGTTTGTGGATATTTTCACGAACACAGCACTTAACTGGGAAGATCTTTTCAAATTGCGGGAAGCCACCAAATTACCCGTTCTCATCAAAGGCATATTACATCCGCAGGATGCTCAAAAAGCGCTCGATCATGGCATTGATGGCATCATTGTTTCCAATCATGGCGGGCGGCAAATTGACCATAACATCGCTGCTGTTGAAGCATTGCCGGACATTGTGAAGGTTGCCGATGGCAAAGTACCGGTAATCATGGACAGTGGGATACGCAGCGGGGCAGATATGTTTATCGCCATGGCCCTTGGTGCTTCAGCGGTATGTATTGGAAGGCCATATGTTTATGGATTGGCATTAAAAGGGAGCCCTGGCGTGGAGGAAGTCATCAAGAATATCCTGGCCGAATTTGAATTGACGATGCGGTTGTCGGGCTGCACGAGGGTGGGGGAGATTACCGGTGAGCTTTTGAAACGGGAGGATAGATTCAAATAGTTCCAAGCGTTCCAAATTCCTAATTCGTAATTCCTAATTCATTGATAACATCCCTGATCGCTTCCATTTCAAACCCTCTTCCTGCTGCATATCGGATGAGTTTTACCCTCAATTTATAAGGATCGGGTTCTTTGGTCAGTTTTTGCTTTTTCAGGATGACCTCTTTCAGTACTTTGTAATAATCGTCTTCACCGATCTCTTCCATGGCCTTTCTGATGCAATAATCTGATATTTTACGGAATTTCAATTCCCGGCGGATACGCAGTCGGCCCCATTGTTTGATGCGGAATTTGCCGCGGGCATAGGATCTGGCGTATCGTTCTTCATTGAGGAAGTTATCTTCGATGAGGGCTACGATGATTTCCTCCAGGTCATCGCCGTAGATACCCAGGTCCAGCAATTTGGAGCGCACTTCTGAATGGCATCTGTCCTGATAGGCGCAATAGGCCTGAAGTTTGAGCAAGGCATCGTCTTTGGAAATATATTTTTTCTTTTTTTGCAAGGTTTATCTTTTCAGTGTATCTTTCAGTAAATGAAAACGTCTACAAAAATAGTTATTCTCAACTAAAGAGAAACCCTGCCTATCGAAACACTGAAAATCAATACATTCAGAACATTAACTCACTTTAAAAAAAACTCAACTGTCTTATGAATTTTGATCTTGAAAAATTTTCAGAATTACTTACAGTTTATGCTCCCAAAGCTGCGGGGGCAATTCTCACTTTCATCATTGGTTTTTGGATTATTGGCCGAATCACTGTTTATGCCGACAGGGTGATGGAAAAAAGAGGCGTAGACAATACCATTCGTCCATTTTTAAAATCCTTGATTTCTGTGGGTTTAAAGATACTGGTATTGCTGAGTGTCGCCCAGATGTTTGGGATTGAGACCACCTCCTTTGTGGCCATCTTTGGTGCATTGGCCTTTGCCATAGGTATGGCCTTACAGGGGAGTCTGGGTCATTTTGCCAGCGGTGTTTTAATTTTGATATTCAAGCCTTATAAAGTTGGTGACCTGGTAGAATTGGCAGGAGGCAAGGTAGGAACCGTCAAGGAGATCCAGATTTTCAACACGATATTGGTAACACTTGACAACAAAAACATCATCATTCCCAATGGAGTAGTGACCAGCAATGTGATGACCAATATTTCCGGACAGGGAATTATTGGTGTTGAACTGACTTTCGGTATTGGCTATGGTGATGATATCGACAAGGCCCGCGAGATCATCCTAAAGGTAGGGAATGAATGTCCGTGGATACTGGACGATCCTGCGCAGGGAGTTGTAGTTGGTGAGCTAGGCGATAGTTCTGTCAATCTGAATACCCGTCCATTTTGTAAAAGCGAACACTACTGGGATACTTTTTTCTTTATGAATGAACATGTGAAGAAAGCCTTTGATAAGGAGGAGTCAGTATTCCGTTTCCACAGATGGATGTGCATATGGAGAAGTAGGGTTTGGTTTCTGGTTACAAGTTTCTGGTTCTGGAACTGCGTGCGCGAGGATGTCGCTGCGCTCCATTGGGAAGTGCAAGAAATACTATTTTTCCAAAAAGTAGTATTTCTATGGCCGGCAACCAAAAACTTGCAACTAAAAATGAAACTAAATTTGCACAAACACAGTTTTAGTTGTAAATTTGCATCCGCTTTGATAAATGGCCGAATATGGTCATGGAGCAGGTTCCATAGCTCAGCTGGTTAGAGCATCTGACTCATCAAAGGGAAGTTCTTTATTTTAGTATGAATTTCATGAAAGTTAAAAAGTGTGTTGTTTGTGAATCACCTTTAAGTGGACAGAAACAGAAATACTGTTCGAACAAGTGTAAACAGAAGGATCATTATCACCGTGTGAAGTAACAAACCAATACTTATCATTCTCAAACCATGAGGGCATTAACCAGAAAGCTTGAATTGGTTGAAATGATGGGTGGCTGTTGTTCTGAGTGTGGTTATAACGAAAATGTTTCTGCTTTGCATTTCCATCACAAGGATTCGAGTCAAAAACAATTTAAGCTTGGCATGAGGATTTTGTCAAACAAAAACATGGAGGCCATAAAGAAGGAAGCTGAAAAATGTGAACTTCTTTGCGCTAATTGCCATGCAGAAAGACATAATCCTGAACTTTCATTGGAAAACGTACGAAGAATTACCCATGGTGCCCCTGGCAGGAAACTGTCGGGTGAGAAGGGGGTTAACTCAGGGAAACCTTAACAGGTCGCGCTGATGGCAATCCTGAGCCAAGTCCGGTGAAGATCATTACAGTAACCGGGAAGGTGCAGAGACTAGAGAGTGAGCAGATCAAGCAATAAGCTCTCCACGAACGCCCCCCGCCTAAGTTCCGTTAAGGAATATGGTGGTGATATAGTCCTACCCCTCCACGAAAGTGTTGGAAGGTGAATCAGAGGGTCCAAGGTTCGAGCCCTTGTGGAACCACCGAACGTTTTAAGCGTAAGCCCTTATGTATCAATGCATAAGGGCTTTTTTATTGGTTATCAATGACTTGTGTTCCTTTCTTTTTTGTCTTCTATTTGTGTATTGGTGTGTATAAATGGGTATATGTTCTGAAATCTGTCTAAAATTTTTGGAGGTTTCTGAGTTTTTAAAAAGTATCTTTTTTCTGAAAATTCAGAGAAAGAATGGAGAAATATTACTCATCGATTTTCGCGTATCTCATTGTAGATTGGCTCTAATTCAAAGGCAATTAAATTCATCACTGCATCAAATGAAATGGACTGATCCAGGTTAGCTTTTCTGAGAAAAGCCTTCCATTGAATATTCCTTGTATTGTCTTCAGCGAAATCTTTGGTGAATAGTGGATGGTTGTCCGGCAGGACCGTTGCTCTGTTTTTAAAAGTTTGGATGATCGCCTTTTTAAGGTTGCCTTTGTCAAAATTACCCTTGCGGAGAATTCTAAAGACATCATAAAAGTCTTTCATCCGGCTATTTAACTCCGATAAATCGATCATGGCTTCAAATTTTTCAGAAACCAGTGATTCTGTGGAATAGGCCTTAATAATAGGGGACTCCATATCCAGAAGAGTAGGGTAGTCCATTTCAACCGGTGCCGGAAATATGATATCTCCAAAGCCGATATCAATTTGCATTCTTTGGTTTATTCTACCTAAGCTTACAGGTACCTTAATCCTTATTCCTGAATATTTTCCTTCTTTTACTATTTCAGACGTTTCAATTTTTTTGGTATCAAAAACGACCCCGTCTTCTGGAAATTTAATTCTACAAACGGTTTCGAATATTTTATGAATTACTTGGGTATCCGATTTTATTTTTTGGGCAAGTAAATCCAAATCCAAAGTCGGACGACTCAATTCTTTTTCCAAGGCGTAGATTAATGTCCCTCCTTTTAAAAAGAAATTGTTCTTGTACTTTGAGACAGACAATCGAAACAATAATCGCTCCTGGAAATAACGGGTTAAAGTTTGTTGATGATTTCTGTTTTTTGCTTTTGAAAGGTCTTTAAGTTTCGTTTGTATCGATTGAGCAATATTAATCATAGGAGCACTTCTAAATATTTTTTTAAAATGGAACTAATTTTCAATTCATTGGCATAAGCCATCAATTTTGTGATATTTCGATCTTTGCCATCTAAATAATTTTTCAATACTTCTTGACCCCACCAATCCGGAGGTTTGACCCCCCTGTGGATAACTTACGTTATTTTCGATGTTAAGATAGATGTTTTGAACGTTTTCGTAAACTATTTCCTTTTAATTCTATTCTATGAGCCTTTGGTATGATCCGGTCGAGGATGGCATCAGCGATGGTCGGTTCATCGAAGTATTCATGCCATTTTCCAACGGGGAGTTGGGAGCAGATCATGGTTGAGGCATTTTCGTATCTGTCTTCCAGTATTTGCAGCAGGATGAGTTTTACGGCATGAGAGATGGGCTGCAACCCGAAGTCATCCAGGATAATGAGTTTTGCTCTTTTGATTCTGTCCAGCCATTTGATGAGGGTTCCGTCGGCTTTTGCCAGGGCGATTTGTTCTGTCAGACGGTTCATGTTGAAGTAGAGGGTGCGGTATCCCAGGACACAGGCATTATGACCGAGTGCACAGCCGAGGTATGATTTTCCACATCCTGTAGCTCCGGTAATGAGTACATTTTCCCCCCTGTCCATGAAGGCTCCATCGGCCAGGATCATCAACTTTTCTTTGGAGAGATTTCTTGTTTCGGAGCAGTCGATGTCCTGGATGGTGGCCTGATACCGGAGTTTACTGAGCCGGATATACATTTTCATTCGTTTGTGCGCGCGGTTTTGCTGTTCAGCATCCACAAGAGTGGCGAGCATTTCATGCGTGTCGGGTTGTTGATTGACAGGCAGGTTGAGGGCAGCTTCATAGGCGCTGGCCATGCCGTCGAGTTTGAGTTGTTTCATAATTTCCAAGGTTGCGTTTTTCATGATATTGTGTTTTTGATTAAAAATGATTTTCTGTTATTGATAAGCTTCCGGTCCCCGGATATTGTCGTGTTCGATCGAGGAAAATAAATCAAGTTGTTCATCTTGTTGATCCAGATTGAGTTGGAGGATTCTTTTGAGCATGCCGTAGTTGGCTTTGCCTGCATTTTTACACCTCAAGGCTGCCTTTTCCAGTCGTTGAGGAGAGTATTTTTCAGCAAGCCCTAATATTCCATGACAACTATTATAAGTTTGGGGCTCATGGATTTTTGAGAGCAGTGCCTGGGATATGGCCCAGCGGGTGGTTGGTCCTATTTTGTCGGCCTGTGCCAGGAAGTAGGCAGCATCGAAGCCTTGAGCTTTCCTCCATTCCTGATGGTTGCGTGGCATATGATCATCACGAGTCTGATATTTGTAGGTATTCCTTCCGGGAAGTCGACTGTGGATGGCAACTCTCTGATTATCAATATAGACCTCTACTGTTTTGGAGGTGTAAATGACCGTAGATTGTTTTCCCACATGCTGGAAAGGAACGGAGTAGTAGTTCTTTTCTGCCCCAAGAAAAATGTGGTAATTACGCCCTACTTTGGCTTTTGTTATTTTCTTCACTTCGAATAGATCGCTGGGCAGATCCTTTCATAACCGGAAGTTCGGTAGTTTCAAAGTATCCCCCACTGCACCTCACCTGCTTTTTTGCCTTTAGCACCTGATCCCTACTTGACGAAAGCCTTTCTGAGTTCCTCATCCAGACGATGCGGCAGCCAGTTGATGGCCTGATCTGTTATTTTTCTGTGGCAACTTTTCGCAACCAGGAGAGGTAGCTAAATGCATTGAGCCCATGCATATTGCAGGTGCCAATGATAGAATACCAAGAGCAGGCGAGTTTTGGCTGCTTCATCAGAACCTGCAAAAAGATAATTTTCCGTCCAGAGCTACCGGTCGAATGGTATTTTCCACCAGGTTGTTATCGATCTCCAATTGGCCATCATGGTGGCATAGGCGCATAGCCCCTTCCAGCGTTTCAAGGTATAGGCGATAGCTTTGCCAACAGGGCTTTTGGGCAATAGGCCAGCAGTAGTATATTGCTCTTTGAGCCAGAGGCCCAGTTCCTCCAATATGGGGATGGCCTTTTGCTGGCGCAGTTGGAGGCGTTGGGAGTAATTCATTTCTTCTTCGCGGGCTTGCCGCTCAATGCGATATAGTTTTTGGGCCTGTTCCAAAAAGTATTTGGCGCGAGGTGGATCTGTACCCTGAGCGTCCACAAACTTGCGCCGGGCATGAGCCATACAATGGATCAAGATTACATCCTGTTTGCGCTTTACCGTTTCGTAGACACTATATCCGTCCGCTTGTAGGATGCCGCTAAATCCATCGGAGTAAGGCCTGCCCGCTTCGGCACTGCGCCGTGGAGTCGTATTGAAAGAATGCAGCTTGTAAGTTCTGGGATTATGAAGTACCCAAAAATAGCCCCGGTGGGTAGCACCGGGTTTGTTTTGCTCAACACCGCAATGCGGGTTTCATCCACCTGGTTGTAAGGCTGAGCCAGCAAATCCTGATGTAAGAGGTGGTATACGGGTAACAAGCTGTAAGCTCCCGTATGGAGCCAGTTATGCAGGTTGTTTTCGGAGATAAAACCTACGCCGGCTTGTTTGAGCTTTTTGCGGAAGCGGTGGATGGGCGTATGAAAAAGGATTTTCTCGACAATGATTTGAGCCACCAGGCTTTCGTCCACCATACCTTTGGGGATCAGCCGGGGGGGAATGTTGGCTTGGGCCACGCCCTGATCTTCATCGGCCTTGTTCACATACCGCGGGCGGATGATTTGCTTGACGTATAAATCAGCGGGCACAAAGGCCAACAACTCAGTGGTATCTTCGCCAATTTTGACCAACTTGCTGGTGTCTACTCCTATGGGCTCAACGACTTCTTTCTCCCGCCGTAAACTAGCCGGGAAGGTGTTGCGCTGAAAGGGTGGGCGAGCTTTTTCTTCTTTTTCTTCTTCTTGGCACAACCTCCACTAATTCTGTCATCGGCTCCATAGCTCTCGCACCTCGTCGAACAGCAGCCCTTGATTGGGGTTATTCACTACTGATGAAGCGCTCGCGCTTAGCGCCGAAGAGTAGTTTCTTAAGCTGAGCCAGCTCCGCTTTGAGCAGGAAATTCTCTTCCTTGAGTGCTCTTATTTTCTTGTTCCAGTGCGGTCATAATGATACCTTAAAGATACCAAAAACCGCCCGGTTTCACCCTGTTTTGGGCAAAGAAAACCGCTTCCTTTTTCAATTTTATTGGTCTCGATCCCACGTAAAATGAGAAGCAGTTTTTCGTAGGAAAGCTCATAGCCATTCTCCCGGAATTAGGGTGCTCAAAAGTGCCTCGTTCCAGCCGCTTATAGTAGAGACTAAAACCATCCCCTTCCCACATCAGCATCTTCAAATGCGTCTTGCGTTTGATTGATGAACACGAACCCAGCTCCACTCAGCAAGGCCAAACCCATCTGTCCAGTGACCAGGGCGCCCAAGGTATTGAAACTCTTTCTCATATCACAAGGCTTATCATACAGGTAATAACGGCGCGAACTTTCAAACATGATACAGATCCTCGACAAGTGACTTACTGGGCTGCACGCGACAATCTATCCGTATATAAGTCGGAAAAAATTATGCTGAACGCTGTGGTGTGGGTAGGCTCTTCTTTCAAAGCAACAAACCTGCCCGATTCGGAATTCACTTCCTTTTGTTTGAACCAACTCATAAAAGTGCTATATTTGATTCCCCTGTCACGGCAATATTCCGCACGAGATATCAAACTGTTACGCCAGTTGGAAATATGCACCAGGCGTTCCTCTTGTGTTGTCCGTTTCATCTTTTTGACCACAAAGGTCGGCGCTATTGGAGGAAATTACAAGATGGGATGCAGTGGGGGGATACATTCAGACCTCCTGTCGGCAGCCTGCTTTCTTTTGGTAAGGTTTGGCATTGTGGGCGGTGAGCTGAAGCGCTGATGGCTTTGTTTAGTTCTGCCATACTATGAAAAACTTCATTCCTCAAAGGAGCATAAATCCGGGTATAAGCCGTTCCAACCATGTTTTCAACGCTGGCTTTATCCTTTGGTTTCCCAACCCGGGTGGCTTGTAAATCGAGCTGATAATGTGCAGCTAATTGGACACATAAATCATTGAACTGAGGATCATATCTATCTGCTTTTGTGACGAAAGATTTTAGGTTATCAGATAAAATGACTTTAGGGCAGTTTTCCAAAAAACAAAAGTGCCTGATTCAGTCCATGAACAAAATCACCAACTTTTTGACTGTCCAGGGCGATGGCAAAAGTATGTTGACTATGAGGCATCACTGCTATCAAAACTTCACAATAATGTACCTCTCCACTATACTCATCTACCCAATGCATCTTCTTTCCTGCAAAGTCAACCTGCATCACTTCGCCTGGAACATGATCCAGGCTCAAGGTTAAATCTTTACGGCCAACCGCTCTTTTTAATCGTTCACAAAATTGACTGTAGCCGTAGCCCTTCAGGTGATCCATCCGATATTCCTCCCACAGTAAATACCGGGTAACGCCAACTCGGCCAAGTTCATTAATCCAGTAATCTATCTTGCTTTTAAAATATCTCTTCACGACTATCCTTGCTGGCTTATTGAGAGAAGAATAAAAAATATTCAACAAGTGCGAAATAGACCGATAAGAGAGTAACCTGAAAGGTCTTGGTTAAACAATTGTCCCCCGTCGGACATATTGCTTAACGGTATTCTTTGAAACTTGTAATCGACGTGATGTAGCTTTAAATGAGCCAGTCGATAAATAGGTCTCGATAATTAACTTTACTTGGTCCATACGTTTTATTTTTCCCATGCCATAGCCTTTAGTGAGCTACGAACATGGTTATTTTATCCGTATGTATCCACAAATTTGAGGGGGTCAAACCTCCGGAATGTTATTAACATTCCTGTATTGAAAATTGGGGGGTCAAACCTCCGGACTAAGTGTCTTTAACTTTATAAAAGCTTCTCTAATCGGATTACCTAATTCAGCTTTTACTGTTGCTTGTGATTCAATCATTTGATACCATGTTCCCCAAGCACAACTCTTTCATCTAAATTTTCAACATTGTAAAGTTGATATTATTCCGCGATATTACAAATATGTGAACTTCATTTAGAAATAGTTTGTCTGTCCCTTTGTAATGTTTATTGATTTTTAAGGGGCTTAAAATATTTTTGCGCTCAATATTATTTAACCAATATTCTACTTTTTCTATCCATTCATTCGCTTTCCCAAAAAGATTACTTATTCTGCTAAACCTTTCCTTCATTGATTTATAGAATGGGTCTTGCCATTTCAATTGAAAAAGACAAGTGTCATTGTTGGGAATCGAATTAATTGCATCAATATCTGTTTTGCCCGTCAATATTTATTACAACTCCTTTAGGTAGTTTTAAAATATTCTCTGGGAAATAACATAAACAATTGGTTTCTAAATCTTTCTTCTCTATTATTGACTGCCTTAAAATAGTCCTTATTAAACTTCCGCTTTAATTCTCTATGTAATAACTCAAAAGGATTCCCAAGGCATACGGCGCAAGTCTAATAAGCATGTCGTTAGATACTTCAACATACATAGGTAGTGATGCTGATGGATATTTGAGATAGTAATCGAAATTCTCTTTGTTTAGTGATATACATGAAAATATTTGTTCTATTTCCTCTTTTGTTGCACCAAAATAATTGCTGTAAATATCAACTGTCTTCATCATAAAGTAGGTGTAAGTCAACAAATTGTGCATATCGACTTTGATTCATTTTAGTTAATTCTAAACTCGCTTCCGTATGCATAATTGCTACACCTACAATTGTTTCAACCAATTCGTGTTTCAATACTCAATTCCTCCAAATTTATCATTATTGTCGAAATCATCAAAACCTATTAATCGTTGCAGAAAATAATGCCCTTTTCTATTGTAGTACTCATCTATATCTGGTGTTGCATCATAACTTATATATTTACCTTTGGGATTTCGAATAATCTGTGTAGCTTTTCCTAAATTTCTTCTTCGTCAAAATCATCTTTTTTCATTTTTTCATTTATCATTCGCTCGATTATCATATCACGGAAAAAGTCTTTACTTTTGTCATACTGCTCTAGACCAGCTTTCTGAACTATGTATCTAAATGAGAATTCGTTTTGCTTGGGGTTATCTATTTCAATTAAATCGGCTTTTTCATATGCAATTAACTGATTGAGGACTTCAAGCTTTCCAACTTAAACTAGTGTACATCAGCCAATCTCTTGCCTGTTTAAACATTTCTGGAAATGACTCATTTATATTTATATCTAAATCTTCGTAAAGGTTTATCATGAGCGCCCAACCATAATTGTAAAACTCTCTTAATTCTTCGACTTCTTCTTCAGTTTTGCCAGGTGCTTTTGTGAAAAACAACAGTATGAAATCAAGTCTTCTTAGGATATGCTGAATAGCATGATAACTTGGACCAGAAAAGTACTTATTTTTTTCGACTCTGAATCGACGATTTCTTTTATTTGAGTTGAAGCTTTTTTTGTCATTTCAGAGTTTTTCTTTTAGCGCATAACAATTGTATATAAGTAGCTTTTCTATTGCATTTGGCCTAGTTCAGGTGCTTCGATAATACCTCAATATCAAGATAATATCCAATCCTTTAAAAGGAAAACTAATACTGAAAAACTGTAAGCCTTAAATCAATTTCGTTGAATCGGATAAAGGCCGATTGGATATTAATGGAAATTAAATTTTTCAGTATTTTGATTTTGGGCGATTAATTAACCATTTTACAAATGGAGCACGTAAGTTATTAATTAATTCAAGTTGCGGATAACTAAATTATCCGATTAAAAGTATAAGCGCAGATGAATAGAACGATTTTCAAAATGAATCCTTGCGGCGTAACCGCATGAACCTTTTGGGGAACATTGCCAGGATTTCAGAGAAAGTAGTTTCTATTCGTTTACGCATCATTTTTTTGATGTATTTCATTGCCGGACTATCCGGCCTTTTAGAGTTACTTTTTCGTTCTACGAGTAAGTAAATTCTGCTCAAGTTCTTTGTAATAATCTTCCAATTCATAATTCGTATAACCGCTATCGGCGTGCAGATCACTGCCTTTGGGTAAATCCAAAATATTCATCGAGTTAAAAGCAGTAGAATCATGAATGGATCCAGCTACAATAAAAAACTCAGTAGGAATATCCCTCGGCAGTCGTAATCATTTGAACTTTGAAGCCGTAAAGTATTCTCATTTTGAGTGATTATAGCCTCTGTAAGCCTTGTTTTTCAATAGTTTTACAGCGATTAATGCGAATGTTTTAAGCAAACGAGACCCGGAAAGGAATCTATGATGTATTAGTAATGCAGTAGTAAGCTGCTTTATCAATTGACCAAAGATGAAAAATATGTTTGTCAAAACATCAGCTAGTCGATGTAAATGACGATTGAAGTTTGACTTATCCGTCAAGTTACATCCATGAACTTGTTTCATGTACAAGCGGGCTTTGACAAAATTGCCAGCGAAATATCTGGCTGCGATAATCGCCGTTGTTAATACTTCTGCGTTCGACATTTTGCGCTCCACATCCTCTTTTGGATGGCTATTTTTTAGAAAAGTCGTCGACAAAACAGTAAATTACAATGGTGAAGTTCTTTCCATGGGTTAGGTTTTGGTTTCGTCGCTTTTAAACTTAACCATTTGGTAAGACTTCATTTTAATTTTCGACTTAATTCATTGTTCACCAACAGATTAATTATTTCATAAAACATCAAACCGCTGTTACTGTCATTAAACCATTAAATTCCTATAAAAAAGCCCGACACCAACCGGCGCGGACCTCTCAACAATCAGTAAACCTTATCTTTTTACGACTCTTTAAATCTCTTCAAAATAGCTTTCGCTATTGGACTCTCCAAATTAAAAAGCTCCTTATCCTTTCCTCCATTCAAAACCCTGAA
>CALODM010000006.1:0-96148 GCA_942492125.1 uncultured Bacteroidota bacterium | reverse complement strand
GATGGTACTGTTTGTACAGGCCGTAGATGGTTGTTATGGCGAGATAGTAGATCCGAATGCAGTGAGTACGAACATAGAGATGATACCAACGAGTGTAGAACCAGGCAGTCAGGCAATCGTCACCACAGATGGAGACGGCAACTACCTGATCGATGTGAACTTTGCAGCAGGAACCACAGAATTGACCATTACGGTTGAGGATCCTGATGGCAACGAGACATCCATGACCTACACGGTAGTCGTGGAAGAGTTCAATAATCCGGATGTAACGATCGTAGGACCACAGAATGTAACGATACCACACTGTGCAGAGAGCCGGGATGTAATCGTAACGGTATATGTAGAAGACCTGTGTGATCAGTCCATCACCGAAGAAGATGTGATCTTTACGGCCAATGGCACAGAACAGGTCAATGAAGTAGGCGAAGGGTATATCGAATACATCGTAACGGTAACGATAGATGATGATGGCAGTGTATGGAGTGCTGAGTATACGGATGGAGCGGGCAACACCGGTTTTGCCGATGTACAGATCACGGTAGAACAGGCGATAGCCGATGAGCCGGCACTGATCTTTGCTGCGGATGACAATTTGACCATACCGTACTGTGAGGAATCCGTGGAATACTGCTATTCCTTCCAGGTATATGATGATTGTGAAGAGGTAGACGTAGATGAAGTCATAGCGAACTTCGAACAGGATGGCATGAACCTCACGCTAGTAGAGGTAGATGACTCCAATCCGAATTTCGTATTCTTTAACTACTGCGGATCAATAGATCCAGGAACGTACTTCCCTGTGATTAACTATGCTGGACAGTCAGTAGAGCCACAGGTTATCATCAACCAGCAGCAGAACCAGGCACCGGATATTACATTGCCAGGCAATCTGAATTTCACGATCCCTGCGTGTGAGGAAAGACTGATTACCACCCTAGGCATATACGTACAGGATGATTGCGATGATGCGATCTCACTGACAGCACTGTAGACCTGGAGGCGACGTACACCGGGATTGATCAACTGGGTCATGATGATGCGGGCTATACCTTGAGTTGTTGGTAGAATTGACACCAGGCACTCACTTGCTGGCGATGGAGGTTACGGATAGCGATGGCGCAACCACTTATACGGATGCACTGCTCACCGTTACGGCACAACCAGACAACTGGGCACCGATACTGGTATACCCATCGCAGGATATCGATATAGCACTGGAGGCATGCGACGATCCATTGGTTGAAGTATGTTTCTATGTTACCGCTTATGACAACTGTGATGAAAGTGTAACAGCGACGGTAGAGATGAACGGTCAGACACTCACAGCAGTAGCTGGCAACCAGTACTGTGTGGAGGTAACTCCTGGCGATTACCAGATCGATATGAGTTCCACGGATGCTTCCAATAACAGCAGCGCGGAGAGCTTCACGGTCAGCGTAACCCAGGAAGAAGCCATACCAGATAATCTGGCTTGTATTTCTAATGTACAGGCAACCCTTGAAGGCGATTGCAGCGTAGAGCTGCTGGCCAGTACAGTACTGAACGGTGAGTGGGGCTGTCTGACAGACGAAGACTTCGACATCGTGGTGATTGATGGTCAGGAAGATAACGGCGCAATCATAGATGGTTGTGGCACATTTGGCTACATGATCAGTCTGAAGGAAGGCGTAGCAGGAAACTTCACGGTATGTTGGGGTGAGGTTACGGCAGAGGATAAGACCAGTCCGGTGATCGACTGTCCTGATCCAACGGACCACAGCCTGACAAGTGGGGAAGCGTTTGTCTGCTCCGATATCGAAACGATTCGTATCGACGGCGTACAGTACTACACAACCACTGCGGCAGGAGAGATCATAGAAGGTTCCCTGAGCGCAGAGCTTGGGTACATATTGAGCCAGACGGGTTACCCTGAAGTAAGCGATAACTGCGGGCAGTTGCGCGTAGCGGTATGGGACGTAGTAGCAGAGAACGAATGTGGCGATGATGTAATCACCCGTCACTTCGAAGTATCTGATCGCTACAACTCTGATTGTACAGGACAACCGATGACAGCGAGCTGTACCCAGGAGATCCGGGTACGTAAACCTGATATCAACGATGTAGATACACCGGAAGGTATCGTAGAGATAGAATGTAGTGATGAAACAGCCTTGACAGACGAAGGTTACCCACATCCAAGTGAGACGGGTTACCCAAGTGTGACAACAGCATATGGAACGTATGATCTGGCAGCAGTATACTGTAATTTAGGAGCTGCGTATGAAGACAGCGAACCGATTGAAGTATGTGCGAGCAGCTATAAGATCATCAGAACCTGGTCGATCATAGACTGGTGTGTAGAGCCAGCGCAGATCACAGAATACACGCAGATCATCAAGGTAGGAGATACGACTCCACCGGTGATAGGTTGTAACTGGACGGATACGGACTGGGATGGTGAAGTAGATATGCCGGTATACTCAACCGGGCCATTTGACTGTACAGCGACCATCCCGATCGCAGCACCAAATGTGACGGATAACTGTAATACCTACCAGTGGGAAGTAACTATTGTAATTCATGTTGAAAAGAATCTATACGATCAATGGGGACAGGTTATTGGTACTCAGGTGATTGACGAAAATTTTTCTTCTTATGGACCATTTGGACCTGGAGAATCAGGACCGTTTGCCACAGGCGTTCCTCTTAGTACTTTTGGTAACCACTATTTACATTATTCTGTTACAGATGCTTGTGGAAACACTTCTTATTACGACTGTGAATTTGCCGTAGTTGATAATATTGCTCCAGTAGCAGTATGTGATGATGACTTGCATATTTCTGTAGGTGGTGAAGGTTACGCTCGCGTATATGCAGAAGACGTAGACGAAGGCAGTAACGATAACTGCGAATTGGTTTCTATTGAAGTACGCCGCGCAGGTGGTGTATGGGGACTATGGGTTGATTTCGACTGTGACGACGTACACAACTACGTTACGATTGAATTGAGAGTATGGGATGCTTCTGGAAACAGCAACATCTGTTGGTTAGAAGTATTGGTTGAAGATAAGATCAATCCTTACTGCCACGCTCCACACAATACAACACTGCACTGTGATGATGATGCATTGCACCACATCGATTGGGATGCTGCTGCACAGTTGAACGAAGTATTCGGTTCTGCATGGGCTGAAGATAACTGTAACGCAACTGCTGATCAGATTTCTGTTAACAACAACCTGAACGACTGTGGATGGGGTACTGTAGTACGTACATTCCAGGCTACTGATGATTGGGGACTTACCTCTACCAATGCATGTCAGCAGGTAATCACGGTATACGAAGTACACAACTACGAAATCAAATTCCCTAAGGATGCTGATGCAGAGTGTGGTACTCCTAACCCGGACACAATTACTTATGTAGATTACGGATGTGACCTGCTCACAGTAAATGTACATGATGAATTATACGAAGCTACAAGTGATGAGTGTTATAAGATTTTACGTACATACAAAGTAATCAACTGGTGTGAGTGGGACGGCGAAGCTGCTCCTATCGTAATCGGAAGAGATGAAGATTGTGACAACAACCCAGGTGATGAGGATGTATACGTAATCGTACGTACTACGTGGAATGGTCCAAACCCAATCTACACAACTTTCGTAGATAGAGACAACAACGAGAACAACACGAATCCATTTACCGGTACTTCACGTTGTACGAACTTGCCTAAGCCAAACGGACACTGGGCAAACAGCAACATCAATACTGAATTGGCAAGTGTAGGACACTGGCAGTATACTCAGGTAATCAAAGTTTATGACTTTGTTGCACCTACTGCTGTTGTAACTGACTACAGTGCATTCTGCAGCGAAACTGCTGATTGCTTCGGTGATGTAGTGATTGAATTCACTGTTACTGAACTTTGTGACCTTGATGTTGTGACTGCAGAAGGACACCTCGATGCATTTGCTGACGGAATCTATGATGGTCCTGCAACAGTTACTGAAACAGGAAGAGACGAAGCTGCTCAGACAATTACTTACGAAATTTCAGGAAACTACCCAATCGGTGCACACGCCTTTGGCGTACACATCGAAGATGGATGTGAAAACGTTCTGTGGTTAGAAATTCCATTCGAAGTAGTTGACTGTAAAGCACCGACTCCAATCTGTATCAACGGATTGACAGTAACCTTGATGCCTCAGCCAGACGGATGTTGTGCTATGGCAATCTGGGCAAGCGACTTCATCGCATCTGATGTAGACGATTGTACAGAGCCTGTTAAGTACTCTATCCACAGAGCTGACGACGTAGCTGACGGAAGTGAAATTCCAAGTCCAGACGTAACTGGATTAGTACTTGATTGTAACGATGACGAGACTACATTGATCCGTATTTACTCATGGGATAGCGCGTATAACCCATATGCTGTTCAGCCGGACGGTACTATTGGTGGACCAAACTATGACTACTGTGAGACTTACGTATTGGTACAGGCTTGGGTTACTTGTGATAATGGTCCTGCTGGTGCAACAGTTGCCGGTGCGATCACAACAGAAGATGCTGAAGGACTTGAAGGTGCTGAAGTACAGTTGGCAGGAGGAGAATTCCTCGATGCATTGACTGCAACAGACGGTAGCTATGAGTTCACAGACGTTGCTCTGGGTACTGATATTACAATTACTCCACACCTCGATGCTAACCCATTGAACGGAGTATCTACATTTGACCTTGTATTGATTAGCAAGCACATCTTAGGCGTTCAGACATTGAATAGCCCATACAAGATGATCGCAGCTGACGTAAACAGCTCAACAACAATTACCACTCGCGGATATGATCCAATTGCGTAAATTGATCTTGGGCGTATACACAGACTTCCCGAACAACACCAGCTGGAGATTTGTTGACGCTTCTTATGTATTCCCAGACGCATCTAACCCATGGGCTGAGGACTTCCCAGAAGTAATCAATATTGACGGATTAGCTGGTGATGAGTTGAACGAAAACTTCATCTCCACTAAGGTTGGTGATGTTAACGGTTCTGCAACTCCTAACGTAACCAGCGTTGACGAGCGTAACGTGAACGGATTGTTCGCAATCGCTACTGATGACGTAACAGTTAAATCAGGAAACCAGTACAGCGTAAGCTTTACTGCAGCAGATCTTGCTAAGATCCAGGGTTACCAGTTCACATTGACATTCGATAAGTCAGCATTGAGCCTGACAGACATCGAGTACGGTGTAGCAACTGAAGAAAACTTTGGAATGACTTACCTCAACGAAGGTATCATCACTACTAGCTGGAATGGTGAAGCTGCTGATAACTCAGTATTGTTCACGTTGGTATTCGCAGCTAATACAGAAGCTCAATTGAGTGACCTGATCGGTGTAAGCTCACGCATTACTTTGGCGGAAGCTTATGACAACAACGGAACATTGGACGTTGCTATCAACTTCAACAACGGAGAGGTTGCAACTGCAGGTTTCGAAGTATATCAGAACACTCCAAACCCATTCCGTAGTGAAACAATCATCGGCTACAACCTCCCTGAGGATGCTGACGTTCAGATCACTATCCAGGATGTAACTGGTAAGACACTTCAGGTGATCAACCAGACTTCTGCAAAAGGTTATAATGCTTACACCCTTTGGGCGCTGAAAACCTTGGAACCGGAGTTCTGTATTACACAGTATCTACAGACGAGTTTACTGCTACTAAGAAAATGATCTTGGTTAAAGATTATTAAAATCGATTGTTTCTCTTGGTGAAACTGAGATTTTGAAACGCACAATAGAAGAAGGCTCTCCCGGTTGTCAGGAGAGCCTTTCTTTGTTAGACAAAAAATAATTGTCTCAGCTTGTATTCCTTGTTTTTTATTCTACATTTGTAGAAATATAACTACAAATATAGAATGGAAGAATTGACCAATGCAGAAGAAAAGTTAATGAAGATCCTGTGGAAGCTGAAAAAGGCCTTCCTTAAGGATATAATGGAAGAGTTGCCGGAACCTAAACCGGCCAAAACGACCATTGCCACCTTTTTGAAACGCATGGTGGATAAACGCATGGTTGGGTATAATGAATACGGTCGTCTAAGAGAATATTTCCCTAAAGTAACCAAATCCGCTTATTTCTCTAATCACATGAAAGGCTTGATCGGTAATTTCTTCAACAATTCTAAAACGCAGTTTGCCTCCTTTTTTACCAGTGAATCAGATATGACGCTAGAGGAACTCAAAGCATTACAGGAGATGGTAGAGGCTGAAATCAAAAAGAAGGAAAAATGATGGAGTATCTGTTAAAATCCGCTTTGAGCCTTTTAGTGTTGATTGGTTTCTACTTTGCTTTTCTGGAAAAAGAAATCACCCGTTTCTATTATTTTTAAGCAACTACTGGTTTTGCCTTTGACGGCTTTATTATTTTTTACGGTTTGTAATTCGGTTACTGCTCAAACAACGCCAAAAGTTCCCAAAAAGGAAAAACAAGCCAAAAAGGCCAAGGCAGAGAAACCGGCCAAGGTTTATCCTGCTCCTGCGGCAGTACCTGCGCCACCAAATCCACCGGCACCGCCAACGCCACCGAGAGCAGCACCTGTAGCGCCACCTGCACCACCTGCACCGGCGGTAAATCCTTCGGCACCACCCACGCCACCGGTGCCTCCATCCCCTCGAACGCATCCGGTGTACAAGGAGAAAAAAAAGGTGAAATCTAAACAAAAAAGTAAAGTTTCTAAAAACAAGGGTTTATAAAAAAAGCCAGCCGAAATCCCGGCTGGCTTTTTTTATGGTTCTTCGACAAATCTTGTGGAAAGATATTTCATTGTTCAAAAATACGATAAGGATCGCTGAGCGATGAACAAAGTGAATTGATCGGTGAGCCCGCCTATCCTCTATCAAAACTCACCCCAAATCATTCTTACTTATTTGAGCTCACAGATCACTTTGTGCCTGTCTGCTGCCAGGTAGACTCAATGATGTAAAATGGTCATACTTCACTTCCGCACTATTTTCATTAAGGCAGAGCCAAAATCCCTGCAGGCTTTTTTCGTAGATGCCATGTCTTGCCTTTAAACCAGCAACCAGCAACCGTTAATCAGATGTTCTGACCTTGGTTGATTCCTGGATCCAGCAACCGACCCGGAAAGTATCTCCCGGGTTCAGAAGCCTTTGATGGATATCTTCTTTCGAAGGCATATACTGAGTATAACGGTTGATCAGTTTCTGGGCTTCTGCTGCCGATTCCGGGTCGATGCGTTTGGCATAGGACCATTTGTCTATGGCGGGCCATACGACTATCTGGCTGTCCCATCCTCGGCCGGGACCGCAAAGCGGACCACTGGATGCGTACAAGGTGCCGATTAGAATATAAGGGGCTCCCCAGTTAGGTTTTTCTTCAGCCGCCAGTAGCGCATATTGCCGGGCTCTTGAGAAGTTTTTCAAATGGGAATAATATATTTTGGCGATGACCAATTGGATATCCCCTTTTTTCTCCGCATACTCCTCTTCGGTCAACGCCTGCTTGAAGAGATCAATGGCATCCTGGTATTTGGCTTCCCGCAAAGCATTCCAGGCCTGTTGTAAGGTTCCTTCCTCAACACAATTTTCATTGGCCGAAGCAATCACATTTTTAAATCTTTCTTCCGCTTTATCACATCCGCCCCAGCTCATGCGGCTGTAAACTTCTTCCAATACCTCACAATCATCGGGATTGGCTTCAAAGAGGTGGTAATATTTTTCAATAAAATATTCACAGTCAAAAAAGCCTTTGACCGTTTCAAAGTATTCAAGTCTTAAGGGTGTATATTCTGCAATAACTTTCCATGCCTGGCAATATTGCCCTTTGCAGTTGGCCACGCCATGTGCTACAATTTCCTTGATAATATCATGATAATTCCTGGCCTCATCCATGGTCACTTTTTCTTCAGAGAACATATCAACCAATAGCGCAGTAAAAGGATTGATGATGAAGTAAGGAGCTTCTTTGCCTTCAGCATCTATAACATCTCTGAATAGTTTGAATATTTCCTCTTTGGAGGCTCTGTTTTTGTAGGTGTAGTAATAATCAAAACCTTTCCTGGCTTTGACATAATTGGCTTTATTGGGAAAACACCTTTCCATCTCATCGTACAATCCAAAAATGACATTGATATAAGAGTCTCTTTTTATAGAATCGGTTTCGCTGGCCAGGAATTGTTCGTGAAAATAAATGCCGTCTGAATAAACATAGTGCACCTTACCATTGGCAGCCGGAGCGTTTTTGTAAACCTTTTGCCAGTATTCAAAAGCAGTAGGCATTTCATCATGGCGCAGAAAATCCCGATATAGCACATAATTCGTTTCTGCATCATCCGGAGAGGGGGCGTCGGAAAACTTGGCGCAGGGGCTGAGGGTTTCTTCCACCTTTGGCGGGCTGACTGGTTTAGGTTTTGGGTCGGTCCGGGTTATTTCTTCCGTTGTTTTGGGTGTACAGGCTGCGAAGAAAGCCAGCAGGATAATGGCCCAAGAGAATTTAATTAATTTCATTTTAATAATTTTAGTTATAGCCAAAGCGGATTGAATATAAATAAAAAGAGACCTAAGATAAACAGTTTGAAAAAAACTTGTTTGCCCAAGGTCTCTTTTTCTGTAAAAAACAACGGGAAATTTTTAATCCCTGAACTCTATGGTTACTGTTTCTCCGATCCAACAGCTTACTTTAGCCTTTTGGCCTTCTGAAACACCACGCATAAATCCTTCCTGCTTTTCAGGACGGGCATCAGCATAACTTCCGATACGTTTGTTGGCATCTTCAGCAGCTTCTGGATCAATGGAACGGGCATAACGATATTTGGCCAATGCTGCCAATATAGCTAGTCTGGAATCCCAGTCATCTCCACAACTCCTGCTTGATTTAGCGTACATATCTCCAATTAAGATGAAAGGTTTGCCCCAGTTAGGTTTAAGGTCAGCAGCCTTACGGGCGTTGTTGCGTGCCGTTTGGTATTGACCCTTCTGCCATGTCTGAATGAAAGCAATACTGTAGTATGCCTGGGCAATGGCGTCATTATCATCAGAACTTTCAATGCCTTCCTGATAACGATCAATAGCTTCATCGTATTTTCCTTCTTTCTGCAGCTGAGCAGCATCATAAAGAGGATTTTCCACGCGGCGCACCAACTCAAGCGAGTCGTTAATTGCCTTGGCGATGACCTCGTATTTGTTCTTAAGCTCAAGCATTTCAGCATCGTTTTCGTCACAATCCTGATCTGCAAGAATACCATAAACATACCTGATCACATCGATGTTTTCAGGATTTTCATGGTATTTAGGCAGTAAACGCTTTTTGAAGTAATTACAATCGAAGATTTCGCCGGCCACATCTTTGAAATTTGCGGCTACGATGGCATCGACATCTTCAAAGTATTCCGCGTAATTTTTGTTGTTTTCAATGTTGTATTTTATCACCTCTTCCACCTGGTCATAAACTTCGATCACTTGTTCGCGAGTGATTTGCTTCGACTTATAGAGGTAAACCATTATTTTGGTCAATGGATCAAAAACGATATATTCTGTTGTATTTCCTCCTTTTTCTACCGATTTTTTCAAGGTTTCATAGGAGTTCATTGAATACCCGTCACCAAGGCTGTAGAACATGTCAAAGCCTTTTCTTCCCAGGAGGAATCCTTCATTGCTGTAACATTGGATTTGTTCATCATACAAGCGTTTGATAATATCAGCATATTCTTTTTTCTTGGCTTCGTCGGTCTCTTTTTTGAGCAAAGCCATGTAAAGCTTCCTGCCATCAGAGTAATGAGAGGCACGCTTCCCGTCAGCTGCCGGAGCAATTTCGTAAGCAATCTTCCAGTTATCAAAAGTGGTTTTGAATTCTTCGGGTCTCATTTCCATGATGTCCTCAACCTGTTTCCCTTTAATCAGACTTCGGTAAACAACGTGCGCATCTTCCGCTTCCCCCTTTCTTGAAGTATCATTCCAGTTTACACATTGTGCGTTCAGGGGTGAAACTGCTAGTATTGTTAGCAGGAAAACTGCCGGCAAAAAAAGTAGTTTTTTCATAACTTATTAATTAAATTTTCTTTTAAAAAACCATGAATTGTCGTTCAACGTCAACCCAAGGGTAAAATTAAAATATTTTTCTGTTAAAATATTTTTGACACCATATTGCCCAAACTCAAAACCGATATCCACAAAGGAGACCATTTGTCTGGGCATAATAATGGGAAGTCCAAATCCAAGCGTTAATCCTGAGAATTTCAACTGCTGTCCCTGAATGCTTCGGGGGTCAGTTCCTGTGAAAAATCCTCCCCGGTAGCGAATCCGCTGGAAGTAATTGTTGTAGGAGATAATATCCGGGATATATTCCCCTCCAATGCTTAATCTCCACGAATCCGATAGTGCATCGGGTTTTACGGTATTGACGTAATTGCTCCAGTTACTTTGGTTAAAATCAACGCCAACCCTGAATTTATTGAGTTGTTCGTAGGCTATTCCAAAGGTTATATCTGTCGGCAGTATCCCTGAACCTTCAATATCTGCCTGGTAGGAAATGGAATCTAAGCTTCCAAAGTTGCTGAATACATTTTCCCGCTTGATGAAACTGGTGTTAAAAGTTGTAAAATTCGTTTCGTTATTGCCATAAACACCCACGATGATTCTTTTTCCGTTAGGGGTCTTTTTGCCGTCATCATTGGTGGATTTAAATTCATGAACGTATTGAATCCCGACATTGAGGACAAGTGCGTTGACAGTCATGTCATCCCTGAATTCGGTAAAGTAAGAATAGGCAAGGGTGTCAAAGGCTACCAGCCTGGAGTTGATTATCTGACCGAAATGGTAATTGAGACTTATCCCGGCAGAGAAATTCTTGAATCTTGCGCCACCTCCCCAATTGAACCGGTATGTTCCTCCGGTACCTTTAAGGATATTTAACACCGACCCGCTTTCGTCATTCCCACTGTAAGTGGTAATATCATAACCTACGCTGGAGTAGGGGGTCAAACTAATGGCCATTCCGAATTGCCAGGGAGAGTTTACCCGGTCCAGTGCCTGGTTGAGCGGATTCTTGATCGGGAAACCGAGAGCCAGGTAATTGAGGTTACCTCCGATAAAGTTATCAGATTGTCCATTACTGCCTTCCAGTGCCGTTACTTTGGCATCCATACCTACTTCAAAGGCAGTGGCCCTCAAAAAGGATAAAGAAGCAGGGTTTTCCAAATTGATGTGGAAAGGGTCCACAAAAGCTGCGGAATATCCACCCATCGAGCCAGCGGCGGTAAAATAAGGATTGGAAAGGTTGCCAAGGCCAAAGCGGGAAATAGGCGAGTTTATTTTTGGCCGAATATTTTCAGAACTGACCTGGGCAGAAAGGACGGTTCCCATGGTCAAGACCAAAGAAAGGACAAATAATATTCTATTAAATTTCTTCAACATTATAGTTCAATATTTTATTTAATCCAAAGAGGACTAAATTTGGATGCACAAATATCTTTTTTTTAAGCTTATTTGCAAAAAAATCTGCATCTCCCCCTGTTAAAAAGACGTTTGTAGCACCGAATTGATCGATGCAAAGATCAATAAATCCCTGCATTTCCAATACCGTACCCAGTTTGGCACCATTTAAAAGTGCCGTTTCCGTTGTGTCTCCCCAGTTTAAACCCGTTTCAGCATCTTCCGGTAAGGGAAGTCTTTCTGTAAACGTATGCATTGCTTTCAAACGCATTTTCATTCCAGGGCTTATATTCCCGCCCAAAAATCGCTTGTCCCTGGTCAGGATGTCATAAGTGATACAACTTCCTGCGTCGATGACAAGACAATTGGTGTTCGGATAAAGACTGTATGCGCCAACGACGGCTGCCAGCCGGTCTTTTCCAAGTGTGCCAGGTGTTTTATACAAGTTTTGAACAGGTAATGGAGTGTTTTCACTCAGTTCCAGATAGACAAATTTTTCTTTCAGGGTTTTAAGAAGGTTCTTATCCAAACTTTTTGCAACTGTAGATAAGATGATGTTTTTGATGCTAAGGTTGGTTGCCAGTTCGATTATTTTTTCAGGAAGAATATGATCACTGATTTCTCTGAAAACCAAATTGTCTTTATCAAAAACGCCGATTTTAACTCTCGTATTACCTATATCAATTGCTAAGTTCAAATTATCTGAACGTTTTGTTTACTATTAAGACGGTTCTTTGGGAGCATGTGTTTATTAATGACTTGTTAAAGTTTTTCCGGTTGCTGGTTACTGGTTGAAAAATTTTGGTTCGGAAACCGGCAACCAGTAACTGGTTTAATGTTTAAAATGGCGGGTTCCGGTCATTACCATGGCCATGCCGTGTGCATCACAGTAGTCAATGCTGAGTTGGTCTTTAATGGATCCACCCGGTTGAATAACGGCCTTAACTCCTGCCAGGTCAGCGATCTCCACACAATCCGGGAAAGGAAAGAATGCATCTGAAGCCATAACGGCTCCTTCAACATCAAATCCGAACGCCTTGGCTTTGGCAATTGCCTGTTTCAAAGCATCAACACGCGAAGTCTGACCACAACCCATACCTATGAGTTGTTTGTTTTTTATCAATACGATACCATTGGATTTCAAATGTTTTACGGCTATGCTTGCAAACAATAAATCATCAATCTGCGTATCGGTTGGACCAGTTTTTGTAACTACTTTCAAATCATCCCTGCCATCTTGCTTGAGATCTGTATCCTGCTGGATAACGCCATTGAGCAGGCTTTTAAAAGATTTTTGGTTCCGATGGAATGTCTTGATTTTAAGCAATATCCTGTTTTTCTTTTTTTGCAGGAATGCCAGGGCTTCCGGGGCAAAGTCCGGAGCAATAAGAACTTCGTAGAAAATTTTATCAATTTCCTCAGCCGTTGCCATGTCGATGGGGCTGTTGCTGATGAGAATGCCACCGAATGCAGAGATGTTATCCCCGGCCAAAGCTCCTTTCCAGGCTTCGAGTATGGAACCCCTCGTAGCCAATCCACAGGAATTGGTATGTTTTAAGATGGCAAATGTAGGGTCGCTGTTTTCAAATTCTGCCATCAGGTTCACGGCAGCATCGATATCGACGAGGTTGTTGTAGGAAACAGCCTTTCCGCCAAGGTTTTCAAAGATCTCCTCCAGGTTGCCAAAGAAAGCGGCATTCTGATGAGGATTTTCCCCATACCGTAAAGTTTGGGATTCATTTTGACTGGCTTTAAAGGCACTGCCATTTCCGTCATCAAAATAGTTGAAAATATGCGTATCGTAATGGGAAGAAACACCAAAAGCTCTTCTGGCCAGTGCTTTTCGGTCTTCCAAAGTGGTGGTACCATTATTATCTTCCAGCAATTGGAGCAATATAGGGTATTCCGCCTGGGATGGTACTACGACTACGTCTTTGAAGTTTTTAGCCGCTGCCCGAATCAGGGAAATACCACCGATGTCGATTTTTTCGATAATGGCATTTTCATCATCTGTCGAAGCAACGGTCTCTTCAAAAGGATAAAGGTCTACGATAACCAGGTCAATTTCCGGGATTTCGTAGTGGCCTAATTGTTCCAGGTGATCAGCTTCTCGTCTCGCCAGGATACCTCCAAATACTTTTGGGTGCAAGGTTTTAACCCTGCCATCGAGAATGGAAGGGTAGGATGTAAGCCCCTCAACCGTTTTGACAGGTACGCCTTTTTCTTCGATGAATTTTTGCGTTCCCCCGGTGGAATAAATGGTAACGCCCAGTTTGTGTAGTGCATGGATAATGGGTTCCAGCCCGTCTTTGTGGAAAACGGAGATCAATGCTGAATTTATCTTTTTAACAGCCATAACTGTGGAGAAAATTTTAGGAAAATTTAGGAAAACGCAAAGGTACGCAAGGAAGGCAAAAAATTATACTTTAAAGACTTTTAAATGAAGTATTACTTTGATCATTAACAATTTCTTGGGGTTGATTTAAAATTATTTCTTCGACAATTTTTTACCTTCATCTTTTTACTATCCTTGCTATGGCAAAACCTTGGACGCACTCTTTATCCTAAAGACAGCCAGTTGGTAACTGTTGCTGCCAATTGATACGGCCAATTGTTAACTGCCAACTCTTACCATTACTTTTTCTTTTTCCAGTAATTCGGTTTACTTTTGCACTCCATGAAGACGAAGACGTTAAAAAAAGATAAAGTGAATGTGATCACGTTGGGTTGTTCCAAGAATCTGGTGGATTCGGAAAACCTGATCACCCAGCTCCAGGGTAATGATTTTGAAGTGGTTCATGATTCTAACGAAGAGGACCCTAATATCATTATCGTTAATACCTGTGGATTCATTGACCTGGCGAAAGAAGAGTCGGTTAATACCATCCTGCAATATGCCAAAGTAAAACAGGAAGGCGGTATTGATAAATTGTATGTCACCGGATGTTTATCCCAACGCTACAAAGATGACCTGGAGGAGAATATTCCGGAAGTGGATGCTTTTTTTGGTACGCTGGAATTACCCGGATTGCTGGCAACATTAAATGCGGATTACAAACACGAGTTGATCGGTGAACGATCCATTACTACTCCCATGCACTACGCCTATTTGAAAATTTCAGAAGGCTGTAATCGCACCTGTTCGTTTTGCGCTATTCCCCTGATGCGCGGAGGGCATGTATCCCGCCCTTTGGAAGAACTGGTCGGGGAGGCTAAAACGCTTGCCAGAAGAGGGGTTAAGGAGCTTTTGTTGATCGCCCAGGAATTAACTTATTACGGATTAGATCTGTACAAGGAACGCCGCCTTCCGGAGTTGCTGAACGCTCTGGCGGATGTGGAAGGAATAGAATGGATTCGTTTGCATTATGCTTACCCATCAAAATTCCCGGAAGAAATATTCGAGGTAATGGCTCGTCGCAAGGAAGTCTGCAATTACCTGGATATTCCCCTGCAACATGCGAGTAATAATGTTTTGGCGGCCATGCGCCGACAGATAACACGGGAAGAAACAGAAAACCTTATAAGATTAGCCAGAAAAAAAGTACCGGGAATTGCCATCCGTACAACCATGCTCGTAGGGTTTCCAGGGGAAACAGAAGAGGATTTCCAGGAATTGTGTGATTTTGTTCAGGAGATGAAGTTCGAAAGGCTTGGTGTCTTTCAGTATTCCCATGAAGAGGATACCCGGGCTTATGATCTGGAAGACAATGTGCCGGCAGAGGTCAAAGCCGATCGTGCCAACCGTATTATGGAAATTCAGCAGGAGATCTCTTTTGCCAAAAACCAGGATAAAATCGGCAAAACATTTCGCATTTTGGTAGATCGTAAGGAAGGCGGTTTCTTTGTAGGCCGCACGGAAAGTGATTCTCCGGAAGTAGACAATGAAGTGCTGGTGGATGCCACGAAATTTTACCTGCGCACAGGAGATTTTGCTGACGTCCGGATTATTGATGCAACGGATTATGACCTTTTTGGCGAATTAGTCGCTAATGATTAATGTCCTATAACTCAGACTAATTGGTTGTTCCATGTTAAAAAATCAAAAAATTGGTGTTCTCCTAGTGGCAGCATTAATGCTGTTACTATTGTTCTGGCGGTTTCCGGATTTCTTTCAGCATGCCAACCAAAGGGTAGTCGAACCCTATGGGGATGGGTACAAAGCTTATATGGTTATCGTCAATCATGCCAGGTATGATTCTACGTACTCTCATTTTGAAGGCATGAATTATCCCTATGGGGAACATGCAGTGCCCGGAGTAACCCAGCCACTTATTTCTATTTCCATCAATTGGCTTAGGCAGAACCTGGTTGATATTTCTGATTATACCATCGGCATTGTCAATATGTCGATGATGTTGGGATTGTTGTTGTGTGCTGTTTTTTGTTTCCTGATTTTTAAACGACTAGGCCTGCCAACACTTTACAGCGGCATAGTCGCCATTGGACTGGCTTTTTTGAACCCACAGATGGAGCGCATAGGCTCCCATTATGGGTTGTCCCATCCGGAGATCGTACCCATGATCCTTTATTTTATGATGCGGTTTGAGGAAAGCCGGAAATTAAAATGGAGTTTCGCGGTCGGGATAACGCTTTGGGCATATTCGTTGATTCACTTTTACTACTTTGGCATTTTTGCTTTTACCATAGGTATATATTTTTCCTGGACAACGCTCAGGGATAAAAACTTTTCTATAAAGGTTATCCTTAATAATTTCAAACATTTTACCGTTCAGGTACTCTTGTCCTTAATCTTCTTTTTGTATTGGATTTATTGGGGTGATCCCATAGAGGATCGCTGTTCAGAACCCTGGGGTTTTTTGCATTTCCACGTTGAATTGAAAGGCCTGTTTGCCTCTCCGGCCCAGCCTTATTTTTCGTCGGTCCATTATGACAAATGGGATATTGAAAATACAGCTTACCTGGGAGCCATTGCCATCATTGTTGGTGCGGTTTTAGTATTGGTTTGGTTAAAAAAACTGATTGTCAAAGCACCCATAAAAACCGATTCGGAACATGATTTTTTCCTGAACAACCTATGGTTGACTTCTATTGTCATTGCCCTGGTTTCCTTTGGATTGCCATTCACCATACCCGGTTGGGAATATTTGATCGAATACGTTCAGCCCTTTGAGCAATTCCGTTCGGTGGGCAGGTTTGCCTGGGTTTCCTTTTATGGATTCAATATCATAGCTTTTTACTGGTTGTACAAAAAGCTGCCCTGGAGCAAATGGTGGTTGGCCCTACCACTGGCATGGTTAATTTTCGAAGCCTGGAACCACACCAATCATTACGATCTCCGACTGGATAAGATTGATGAATTTGAAGCCGGAAAAACCTTTAATGATATAGAAGGTATTGATTACAAAGAATTTCAGGCTTCCATCCCGATTCCTTATTATAATATTGGGTCAGGGAATTTCTGGATAGACGTTACGGGTTATGTAGGTCAAAAATCACAAACCCTCGCCATGCAGACAGGGCTGCCGATGACGGCCGCCATGCTTACCCGAAGCTCCTTGTCTCAGGCATTCAAACAATTTGAATTGGTATACGAACCATATCGCCTGCCCAAATTGCTGGATGACCTTCCTGATGACAGACCTTTCCTTTTGGTTTGGGATGCTACGCGTACCAGGGAATTCTCTCCGCTTTATGATCACATGAATGAGGGACTGGAAATGATTTACGAAAATTATCCTTTAAGGTTCTATCGTTTACCTCTGGAGACTTTTGGTCAAAGAATTGAGCAACGGAGACAAAAACTGTTTGATTTGCTTCAAAACGATTCTTTGCTGACAGCCCAATATCAGCGGTATTCTGATAAGGATTCTTCCATGGTTTTTTACAGCCAGGATACCCTTGATTACTTATTGTATAAAAACTGGGACGATACCGGGAATTTAAGAAATTATCGTGGCGGAGCCGGTTATGAAGGGAAATTCGGAGATTTGGTCGATATCATAGAAGAAGCTGTTCCGAAGGGGAAATATACCTTGTCTTTTTGGATGCACCTGCATGAAGATCTTTATCCAAGAACGGAACTCATTCTGGAAGAATATAATCCTGAAAGTGGTATGATTATTAGACGGGAAGTAAAACCTGTCCATCATCATACCGTACTGATCGGTGAAGAAGGCTGGGGATTGGTTGAACTGCCCATTGAGATTATGGAAGATTCCAGCAGGTTTAAGATCAAGACCCAACACGAAAAATATCGCTTCCTCGGCAAGCCTTTTTATATGGATGAATTACTGCTCAGGCCGGAGGGGGCAACCGTATATTTTAAAAAGCAAAATTCTTTCGTGGAGAACGACCGTTGGTTTGAGAAAGAGTGATCTGATCAGAGCTTACTTACATTTCCTGATGATTGAAAGTCAATAATTTTACCAGTATCTATTTCTTGCCAGACCGGCATAGGAAAGAAGGAAGAGAGGAAGGGTGGGACTTGAATATTTCTTTCCCGCTTATTTCTGGCAAAGGATTTAACGAAAAAAGGTTTTACATAATAATCTGATATTAATCCAATTCATTTTTCGAATTTGAAAATCGATTTGTCTATTTTTACGCTATGGATTTATTGATCAAAAATGCCACCATAGTTGATCCGGGAACTTCTTTGAATGGCAAACAGAAGGATGTCTTGATATCCGGGGGTAAAATAGCCCAAATTGGAAAGGATATTGCTTCCCCAAAAGCAAAACAAATCAGCATTGAAGGTTTACATATCTCCCCTGGCTGGTTAGACGTCGGAGTTCAGACGGGTGATCCCGGATTGGAACACCGGGAAGATTTGACCACCGTTACCAATGCCGCCGCCGCCGGGGGGTTCACAGGTATTGCCTGTTATCCCAATACGGTACCGGTGACAGATTCGAAATCCGGTATTCTATACCTAAAACAAAACAGCCGGGATCTTGCGGTCGATTGTTATCCTATCGGAGCCTTGTCTGAAGGGTGCGAGGGAAAGGACATCGCAGAGCTTTTCGATATGCACCAGGCAGGAGCTTGTGCGTTTTCAGATGGCAAAAGATCTGTTCAACACGCCGGACTGATGCTTCGGGGTTTGTTGTATGTCAAGGCATTTGATGGTTTGGTGATCAATCATCCCCACGATAAAACCCTGGCAGCCAATGGACAAATGCATGAAGGATACGTAAGTACCACCCTGGGGCTGCAGGGAATTTCTGGCCTGACGGAAGAAATAATGGTACAAAGAGATATTGAATTAGCGGAATACGCTCAATCTAAAGTCCATATAGCCAATATTTCCACCGCCCTTTCGGTAGAAAAAATCAAGAAAGCAAAAGCTAAAGGAATTCAGGTCACGGCTTCAGTGCCTGCCCTCAATTTATTGTTCGAAGATGGTGTCCTGTCCGGATTTGATTCCAATTTCAAAGTTTTACCACCTTTGAGGAGTAAAAATGATATTAAAGCACTTAAAAAAGGATTGAAGGATGGTACCATCGACTTCATCACCTCTAATCATGTTCCCTTGGAGGAAGAAGCCAAAAAGCTGGAATTTCCTTATGCCACTTTTGGTGCCATAGGCCTGGAAACTGCCTTTGCGGTTGCCAATACTGCCCTTGGGGAAACTTTTTCTCTGGAGGATTTGGTGGAAAAATTATCCATCCGGCCACGTAAAATCCTGGGGCTGCCAATGGTAAAGATAGCGGAAGGCACCCTGGCAAATCTGAGTCTGTTTGTTCCGGATACTCCATGGACGGTTACAAAGGAAGATATCCGTTCCCGTTCAGAAAATACCCCACTGATCGGTCAGGAATTAAAAGGCAAGGTCATTGGTATTATCAATGGCAGGAAGACTGTTTTGAAGTAATCCCATAAATTGGCGTAAAATTAACTGCAAGCTGCACAAGGATCAGCACTCAATTTATTCCCACGAAAATGTAGCAAAGTGGCATCCCGGGCATATAAGGGTAGGAGTAAGTAAAATGGCCCGGATTCATTTTTACAGCCTTTTAACCCTTCCATTTTCCTCCTTTATATAGGATTAGAAATTTAATGACACTTAGGAAGAAATTCCAAATACATTTTGACCTGCTTTGAAAACAATAGGAAGCGAACCTGATCTTCCCGGATACTATATCCCAATTCTTCCTTCTCTCAATCCATC
This sequence comes from uncultured Bacteroidota bacterium, assembly GCA_942492125.1. GTDB lineage: Bacteria > Bacteroidota > Bacteroidia > Chitinophagales > Saprospiraceae > BCD1. The sequence continues at coordinate 76,585 of CALODM010000006.1, read as the reverse complement.
CTTTTCTTTTTTCGTCGAAAAAAATTGGGTCTACAAAGAATTAATCGCATCTTGAGGGAGAAATAATCAATTTATTAACCAACTTTTATCACTATGAGTAATGTTTTAGATACTCCTCCAGTACAAGATCCTTCTGGTGTGTCATTTTGGCCAACAGCCTTACGTTATGGGGTTATTGGTGCACTTATTTCCATTATTTATTCTCTTATCGGTAATTTGACCGGAATAGCAAGTACCTGTATGGGTTTCATCGCTCCAACTCTTTTTGGGGTAGGCTCCCTTGTTATTACCGTGCTTGTGCTGGTTTATGGAATCAGGCAGCATAGAAATAATGAACTGGGAGGGTTTATTTCTTTTGGTAGAGCCTTTATGGTTGGATTTGTAATCATGCTGGTCATGTCTGTCATTGGTCAAGTATTCAATTACCTATACCTGACATATGTTGATCCGGAAATGATCAATAACATGTTAGAATGTACTCGTGAACGATTTGAAGCCATGGGACTTGAAGGTGCTGATCTTGATGCTCAGATGGAAAATATGGAAAATCAAATGAAGAACCAGTTTAATATTGGGCGTGGGTTAGGTATTTCCGTCATTGTTAGTGCGGTTATTGCTGCAATAATGGGCTTGATCATGAAGAAAAATGTACCGGAAAGTATGTAGTGAAACCAGGATTTTTTTTGAATCCCCGGTTGTATTTTCGCAAGGGTGTACTTCAAAACTTTGCAAATCGTTTGAAGTTTAGCGGGGCAACCGCCATCTTTGCGCAAAAGATAAACAAATGGATTCAAAAATAAAATATGGTTTAATAGCAGGAATTGGCACGATAGTGTTATTCCTGCTATTTTATTTTTCAGAACCCGCCTGGATGTTACATCCGGCCTTGTGGTGGGGCTCCCTCCTTATTTATATTTGGGCGATGGCCAGGGTTGCCCGGGAACCTGCCAAGGAAAGTGTCAGAACAGGTTTGCGGGAAGCTTTTGGGGTTTTTGCGGTGGCAAATTTGGTTTTTTATGTGTTTTATTACCTTCAATTTACGACCTTTGCCCCCGAACTGGTAGATTTACAAAAGGAGCTGATGCAGCAAAGCGACTTCATTCCCCGTGAGCAAAAAGCCGCGCTGGATATCGATATGACCATAAGGGATACCATATTCCGTTATTGCTGGAGTCTGATCGGTGGATTTGTCATGGCTCTGGGGCTTTCGGCATTTCTGAATCGGGTTTAAATCGTGCCATTCATAATTCGTAATTAACCATTTACCAATGGATATTTCAGTCATTGTACCCTTGTTTAATGAGGAAGAATCCCTGCCGGAACTTGAGGCATGGATAGGCAAGGTCATGAAGGCCAATCATTATTCCTATGAGATCATTATGGTCGATGATGGCAGTAAAGATGCTTCCTGGGCTATTGTTGAAGACCTGGCGAAAAAAAATCCATTTGTAAAGGGTATTAAATTTCAAAGGAATTACGGAAAATCACCGGCACTGAATTCCGGATTTCAGGCTGCTTCCGGTGATGTTGTGATCACCATGGATGCTGATCTACAAGATAGTCCGGATGAAATTCCCTCCCTTTATAAAATGATTAAAGAAGAGGGTTTTGATATGGTTTCCGGCTGGAAAAAACGACGACACGATCCCATTTCGAAGACGATGCCTTCCAAGTTGTTCAACTATGTTATGAGAAAGGTTAGTGGCATTCATCTGCACGATTTCAATTGCGGACTGAAAGCCTATAAGCTGGAGGTGGTAAAGAGTATTGAAGTTTCGGGCGAAATGCACCGGCAAATTCCTATTTTGGCCAAATGGTCCGGTTTTACCAATATTGGTGAGAAGGTGGTTGAACATAGGTCGCGTAAGTACGGAAGCAGCAAATATGGCGTTTCCAGACTCGTCACCGGGTTCCTGGATTTACTTTCCCTGATGTTTACCGGGAAATTCGGTAAAAGGCCAATGCATTTCTTTGGGACGCTGGGTATTTTGTCCTTTGCAGCAGGTTTTGTGATCCTGATCTTCCTTACTTTCGAAAAGTATTTCCATCAGGAGTACGGCATGGCCACCAGGCCCTTATTCTTTTTTGGTATTGTGATGCTGATCATTGGTATGCAACTGTTTGTAACAGGATTCCTGGCAGAATTGGTTATCAGAAATGCTCCGGACAGAAACAATTACCTGATTTCCAAAAGGATCGGGGTTGGAGAGCATGGAGGGCTTTGATTTTAGATTTGTAACGTAGTAACATTCCGTGCACAAAGTGCCGGAAGATCATTGTTGCTTGTTGACGGGAGATTTTTAAGATCAAAGGCTATTGAACTTTGGCCAACGTTGAGATAAAATTTGAGAAACGAGATACCTGAACCATTGAAAAAAATCGTTTTACTTACCCCGGCTCACCCATTGAGAGGAGGCATCGCTTCCTCTTCGGAGCGATTGGCCCTTGAATTTCATCATCAGGGTTATGAAGTGGTTGTCGTTTCCTTCAGATTGCAGTATCCCAATTTTTTATTCCCCGGGGAAACCCAGTTTACGGATGATCCGCCCCCCGAAAACGTCCGCATTGAAACGAGGTTGAATTCTATCAATCCTTTTAATTGGCTCATGACTGGCTGGTACCTGAAAAAGTTATGTCCCGATTTGGTGATCATTCGATATTGGCTGCCCTTTATGGGCCCTTCGCTGGGAACTGTGGCACGCATTGCCAAATCCAATAAAAAAACGAAAGTAATCGCCCTCGCGGATAATATCATTCCCCATGAAAAACGGCCGGGAGATGCCCTTTTTACAAAGTATTTTTGCAAAAGCGTTCATGGATTCCTGGTTATGTCCAGGTCGGTAGGGCAGGATGCGAAAAGATTTGGCCCGGGCAAACCGGTAGTTTATTCCCCACATCCGATCTATGATAATTACGGGACAAAAGCTTCCAGAGAAACATCACTTGCTCAGTTGAACCTGGATCCTGCTTTTCGGTATATTTTGTTTTTTGGCTTTATTCGCGATTATAAAGGACTCGACATTTTGATGGAAGCAGTCGCTGATGAAAAAATAAAAAATTTACCCGTTAAATTGATCGTTGCCGGGGAGTATTACGGCAATAAGGAAAAGTACCTGAGCCTGATCCGAAAACTGGGAATAGCTGATCAATTGATTTTGCATAATAAGTTTATCTCCAATGAAGAGGTAAGGTATTATTTTGGTGCTGTTGATCTGGTTGTTCAACCTTACCGTTCTGCTACCCAAAGCGGTATTTCTCAACTGGCTTATCACTTTGAAAAACCCATGGTCGTTACCAATGTCGGAGGCTTACCCGAAATTGTTGAACACGGCAAGGTTGGATATGTGGTAGAAGTTTCGTCTGCGGCTGTTACTGCTGCTATGTACGATTTTTTTAAAACCAACAAACTGGAAGTGATGAGTGATGGGGTAAGAGAAAACAAGGGGTTGTTTTCCTGGACCAAAATGGTGGAAGCCATCAGGCATTTGTATGGAAACCTCTAATCCTGTTTTTTTTAAAAACAAAAGCCACTTGCGGTTTACTCCACAAATGGCTTTTTATAACTAACGAAACTATTTACAGTTTCAGCGCTGTTCGCTCCAAATCAACAATCATTATTATTCATTCCTTACACCACTTTGTCGGCACACGAAGTACTGGCAAAGGCGTCAGGTTTGGCCTTAAAAACAAACCCCATTCCGAGGATGTATCCCATAGCCTCCTTAAGGGCAACATTTGATTGGAAGTGAGGATCAGTATTGATATCTGCATGAACTTCGAGTTCAACATTAAACCTATCCAGCAAATCACACAGGGAATAAGCAACTTCGATAGAACGGGCTACTTCGGCAATCATCCTTTCCCTGATGCTCATTTTTTGTGTGAGACTATCATTGCTGATATACATGAAACCACCTTTTTTCTCCCTGAGGAAAACGATAACAGTTGCAAATTCAATCACTTTTCCGCGTACCTGGGAGTCCGTACCTATACAGACTTTCATCTTATGGCCCAGATCGATTTCCTTTTTCAGGGTGGTTTCAACCACCTCTAAAATTGGTTTTTCCAGTCTTTGTCCGTTAAGTTTTCTCCATTTCATGTCGCACTTTAGTTTTTGTTTACATAAATAAAAGTATGGTAAATTTGCATAATTACAAAAATACTGGTGGCTCAAAGGTTGTATTTAATAATAAAATAACCTTTAGTAAACATCACACGGATATTTAACTATAAACCCAAATTAAAAGTTCCAGCAAGGAGCCTACTTTTGATTAAATTGTCGTTTTTTTGCACTGAAGTTGTTTTAAAAATATCTCACTTACCTACTCGAGATATTTTTGAAACAACCTGACTAATAAAACTTCATCGGTTTGAGTTTACGTGTATTAGTGATCAGCGACTATAGAGATACGGGTTCGGTTCGGCCCGAAGCAGAATTGTTTATTGGTTTGGCAAAACTGGGCGTTGAGGTGACCATTATGACCTACGGGAATGCCGATTATGTGCCAAAATTTAAAGCTGCCGGGATTAAGGTGATCGATTTTCATCCGGAAAAAAAGTTTGACAAAAAAGAGATCGGGTTTGTCAGAAAGGAACTTAAAAAAGGAGGTCATCATGTCATGCACCTGTTCAATGGAAAAGCCATCGTTACGGGATTACAGGCCGCTAAAGGCTTGAAAGTGAAGGTAGTGTTGTATCGTGGCTATACCGGCAATATTCACTGGTATGATCCATCTGCCTATTTCAAATACCTCAGTCCCCGGGTTGACAGGGTATTTTGCATCTCGGATGCTACAAGAGACCTGATCAAACGCAACCGGATTTTTGGAAAGGATAAACCCGTTACCATCCATAAGGGACACGATCTTGGGTGGTACGAAGGTATTGAGCCGGCAGATTTGTCTGAATTGAATTTGCCCGGAGATGCCTTTGTCGTTACCAATGTCTGTAATGCCCGTCCGATGAAAGGCATTCCATATTTGTTGAAATCATCCTATTTTATTCCTGAAAACCTTCCCGTTCATTATGTACTTGTAGGCAGAAACCTGGATACTCCTGAAAACCGGAAAATCCTGGATTCAAGCCCCAACAAAAACAAGGTGCATTTTACGGGTTTTCGTAAGGATGTGCTCAGGATTGTGAAAGCAAGCGATGCTTTTGTACTTTCTTCGCTTTATGGAGAGGCCACTACTAAGGCTGTAATAGAGGCTATGAGTCTGGGAATTTGTCCCCTGATCACTGATATTCCAGGCAACAGGGGGTTGGTCATCGATGGTGAATGCGGTTTGGTTTTCCCTTCCAGGGATCCAAAAGCTATTGCCGAGGCAATCCTGGAAGTTTACCATGATCCTGAAAAGAGAAATCTATTGGCGGAAAATGCCAGAAAACAAATTGAAACCCAATGGAATATTAAGGATACTATTTTGAATACCAGGGCCTTGTATGAGGAACTAAGAGATGAGATAAGGTAAATGGAAGAGATTTTAGTGCCAGCAGGCAGTACCAAGTCCTGAGTAGCTTGTAGGTAGTACTAGGTTTTACGCTCCGGGCAGTTACGCTTTATGCTATTGAACAGATTTGCCACCTGACCCTTTGAACAGGGAGCCGGGGGAATCCTCATATCAATTTATACTGTTACCATTTCCGTCCGCTCCCAATCAAATCCTTGCCTGATAAGTGAACAATTCATAATACCTGCCTCCAAGAGCGATCAACTCATCATGGGTCCCTTGTTCGGCGATTGTGCCTTGTTCGATCACCAGGATCTGGTCAGCTTTACGGATGGTGCTCAACCGGTGAGCGATCACGAAGGTCGTTCTTCCTTTCATCAGCTCGGCAAGACTGGCCTGGATGTAGGCTTCGCTTTCAGTGTCCAGGTTGGAGGTGGCTTCGTCGAGAATTAATATTTTGGGGTTTGCCAATACCGCCCGGGCGATAGCTATTCGTTGTCGTTGTCCTCCCGATAATTTGATGCCACGTTCTCCAATCACCGTTTCGAGACCGAGTTCAAATCGGTCGGTGAATTCGCTGACATGAGCCGTTTTTACGGCATGCAATAATTCTCTTTCCGTAGCATCGGGGCGAGGAAAGAGGATGTTCTCCCCGGATAGTTCCTTCAAACAGAAAATCATCCTGTAAAACCACCCCAAGGTTTCGGCGATAATCAGTAAGCACAATTTTGGAAAGGTCTTGGTCATCGATAAAGATCGTGCCTTTTTGTGGGGTAATAAAGGAAGCCACCAATCCGGCAATAGTAGATTTTCCAGACCCCGAAGTACCTACCAGAGCTGTCACACTGCCTGCCCGTGCCTTAAAGTTGATCCCATGCAAGACATCCTTTCCTTTTTCGTAGGCAAAGGAAACATGATCGAACCGGATATCACCCTTAATTTTGTCGATATGATTTATCCGGTCTGGATTGTCATCCTCAGAAGGTTTGTTCATCAATTCTTCAGTCCTGTCGAGACCGGCAAACGCTTCGGTGAGCTGACTGCCAATATTGCTCATTTGCATGATGGGCGAGATCATAAATCCCAGGTACAAGGTGAAGGACAGAAATTCTCCAATGGTCAGGTTGTTTTCAATGATCAGATAACCACCTATGCCCATGATGCCGGCGGAAGCAAAACCCAAAAGCAGGGTAGAGGCACTGGAGACCATAGCTGTAGTAGTCAGGCTTTTTTTTACGTTCTGATATAACTTTTCAACGCCTTCTTCAAACGTTTTAGATTCCTGGGTCTCTGCATTAAATCCTTTGATGACACGAATGCCGTTCAAGGTCTCGGTAAGTCTGCCCGTGACCTCAGAGTTGATCACTCGGCGCGTTCGGAAAATCGGACGTATCTTACCAAAAGCCTTGAGAGAAATAAACCCGAATATACTGATGGGAGCCAAAACATAAAAGGTCATCCGGGGACTGATTTGCAGCAATAAGATGAAAGACGCTACAGCAGTTAACACACCTCCTACCATTTGCACCAGACCGGTTCCAATAAGATTTCTTACCCCTTCCACATCACTCATGATCCTGGCGACAAGAGACCCTGATTTGTTGTTGTCGAAAAAGTTGATGGGTAAAGAGAGTACTTTTTGTTGTACCTGGACACGCAGTTTGGAAATGACGTTTTGTGCTTCAACACTCAGCAACCTGGTCAGGGAAAAAGAAGTTATGGATTGTACTACGATGGCAATGACAATGTAGGTGATCAGGGTCTTGAGCATTGGGATATCTCCATTGGCAATTACATCATCTATCAGGTATTTGCTTGCCCATGGTGTGACGAGGCTTGCTGCACGGCTGATCACGATAAGAATTAATCCGAGTAATATATAAAACCTGTGGGGCCAAACGATCTGCTTGAATACCTGGCCAATGGTAACTTTTGATTTGCTCATTATTTCATAATTGTACAAGGCCGGGTTATCAGGTGAAAATGGTGCTGTTTGACAACCCTGGCTTTGTTTGTTCAACTGGATGTTTCAGAACTAATTAAACCAAATTCGCAAAGAAATAGTTTTTCGGCCTCATTTTTACCAGTAAGAACTCCCTTGATTGGTCAAAATATGGGGCAATTTTTAAAATTTAATAAAATTCAGCAAATTCAAAATAATTTGAGCAGCCATAAGGGTAGTAGAGTTATTATTGTCCCTGTCCGGATTGACTTCTACAAAATCCACACCGATGATGTTTTTGTTGGAAAGATTCAATTTTTTGAACAAATTGATAATATCATCAAACCACAAACCATTGGGTTCGGGTGTACCGGTGCCGGGAGCAATTAACGGGTCCAGTACATCAATGTCAAAGGTGATGTAATATTTTTCATTTTTGGGCAGCCGAATATGTTTTTCCCCTGCAATAATAGCTTTGACATCCTGGGTCCAAAAGCTTTTTACCTTATCCGGCATGTTCTCAGTGAAAGCGTTGGCAAGTCCACGTATTCCAAATTGATAGTATTTCTTTAGTTGCGGTAACTTTACACAATGGGAAACAAAATTGCCATGGTGATGCAGCCCGTTCAATTCAAGGATCTCATCAAAGGCTGAACTATAAACATCCGTATGGGCATCAAAATGCAGGACGTTGAAGGAATCATGGTTTATGGCTAAGCTTCGGATCAAGGGGTACGAGATGGAGTGGTCTCCGCCAATGGTAAAAGGAATATGTCCGTTTTTGATTATTTCGTTGGCGATGGTACTGATCTTTTGGTAGATATCCCTTCGGGTTTCAAAACCATGAACATAGACATTTCCAGCGTCGCTCAAAGCATTTTCGCGAATCAGGGCGTTCAGGTTGTCCATGGCTATATCAGAACCCAGAATTTTAGGATTGATCTTTCTTCTTCGATTAAATTTAAGCTTCCGGTCCAGAAACGCCCGGAGGTAATCGGGAAATTTACAGGTATCTCTGCTGACGGGATTACCGCTACCGAAGGGAACTCCCAGGAAAACGACGTTTTTATCTTTTTGTTTGGGTTTATATTCTTTAACTCCAAATAGTTTTTGGGAAACGAGCTGGCGTCTTTCCAATGCAGCTTTTTTATTGGATGTTGGTACAAGAACACCATTATTGACCAGGAAAATGATGGAATTTTCCACCAATGAATCAAAATTACATTCCTCAAGGGTGGTTGGCGTATCAAACAGGTTGATAACGTCAATAGCTTTTTGATCTACGACGAACTGCTTGCCGGAGACGTTGTGTATGATCCTGTAAACTTTGCCTTCTTTTTGAATTTTGACAAAGGAGGACTTTTGTAATGCCGTAATTCTGTTTTTGGTCATCGCGTTTGTTTTTTATGAATTGGCCTGAGCTAAAGGTCTAAACCTCAACCGGTATTCGTGGTACTCTACGGTAGGGTGTATTTCGTCGGTCACCATGACACATTCGAAGGATGGATCCACAGGAATCCTGAAAAAATTCCAGCGAACGTTCTCCCGGATCGTAGAGGCTTCCAAAACGTTATAATTTTTGATTTCCTGATCCAGGCCGGTACCGATAGCTTTTGAGAAGGCTTCTGCCCGGCACCATAACTCAATGAGGTTCAGTCTTTCTGCTGCTATTTGTTTTTGGGTTTCCTGATCAAAATACAAATGAGCGGTCTCTGCAATCCTGAAATTTCCCTTTTCCTGAAGGTCCACGCCGATCTTGTTGTTAGGAGCAATCACACAAATTACCCGGTCATTCGAATGAGAAATGTTAAAATCCAATTGGTCATCCAGGTACGGCCTTTTGGCGGCTGTGTAACTGATCGCTTTTTTCATCAGCTTTTTCTTTTCCAGGATGTTGAGTCCCTGGGCGAGTAGCAGTTTACCGGTAAAACTGAGCCATTGTTTCCGTTTGCGCTTGTACTTCAGCACGTCACTGCGGAACCGCGGAGGCAGATAACGCAGCAAAAGATGAGGGGACTCCCGAAGGAGTTCCTCATTTAATTTGGCCGATAATACAAGATGTTTCTTCACGGATTTATTTTTTTTCAACTGGCATCGCCAATCAGAATTTCTTTTTTGAACAAGTCATTAAATAATTCGGGCTTCATGGCCTGTACAATTTGCCGGGTTGGTTGTTTGCCGAATCCGGACAGGAATCTGGCCATGGCTTCACTGATCTTGAATAATCCAAAAGTGGTTTTGTCGAACAGGTAGTAAATATCTGTTTCTTTGAAAATACCGAATTTCTGCTCGTTGAAAATGATGAATTCAGTTTGCGGTTTTCCCAGAACACTGTCTGTTTTGTATTCCGGGGCATTCTCGTAGAAATACATATGCAGGTGATCAAAAACTTCCCATTGTTCGGGAGCTTCCAGGAAATAGGGTTCAAAAAATTTATAGGAATCTTGCATAAATCCCTGAACGAAATCCTGCCATTTCCGGGTCGATGTAGGATCCACCGGGGGAGCGAAGATCACCTCTGCAGTTCCTACGGCATTTCTTCGGGTAATTAGGGGAATGATGGGGGTTTTTAAAAAGTGGGCTATGCGGCCAATACCTTTTCTTACGAAGAATTTTTTTCCGCAAAATTCTATGCCCAGCATTTTGCTTCTATCCAGATAGCCGGTGACACCTTCCATGCCATCCAGGTAAACCAAAAGGCTTTTCCCGGCTTTAATTTTTTCTCTCATTTGGATGAGGGCGTTGAGGGATTCGGGGTTTACCACATCTTCTTTGCTCAGCATTATGCCTTTGCCTTTGATCTCAGGGTCATCGTATTTAGAGGCAAGGAATTGGGTGAACTGGTCGAGGTACAGGGCGCTATTGGCAAGTACTGCGTATTTAATTTTCAGTATTTCTGAGAGTACCAACCCCTGCATATTGTATGGTCCAAAATGAAAGCTGGCAAATATGAAGGGTTTGTTTTGGTTTTTTTTGATAAAATCAAGGTCGCCTTTTAACTCATAATTACTCATCAGCCAGTCGAGGTCGGTTTGGAAATCGAGTTCCATCAACTTTTTCTGAAAGACATAATCTTTGAAAAAAGCATCGGCTTTTTCAGAGGATCCTTCACCAAAAAAATGACGCCAGTTGGCCGTCGTAAACAGGAAGTCCTTGTGGTATTCATTGGAAATATCCCGCAGGTTCTCCTGATTTATTGTCGAGTTTAAATTATTGGCGTGGCTTTTATATTCTTTGATGGAAGTAATCATGATTAAAGCATTTGATCGTTAAGATTTCAAGGGCAAATGGGTAATTGCCCGGTTTGGAAGAGTCTTTAGTACCCAAAGCAGAGAAGAATATAAGTAAAAACATCAACGAAACGAATGGGCCCCGGGGTAAGCCCCAAGGGGCCCGTTTCAAAGAAATCTTACTCTGGCAAATCAAATCAAGTTTGGTAAACTACGGATTGATATGCCGGAGTTGAGAAAAAATGGAGGGAATATCCATTAGAGGTCAGCAGATTGAAGTGCATCAGATTCTAATTCGACATCATTGTCATCGCATCTCCAGGAGCTCTCTGCTGCAACAGCTGTCAGATTCACCATTTCCAGACGCTCTTCGAGTTCGAGTACGTCTAATCCTTGCTTCAAATCGTTTGTTTTGCTTACATTCTTCATGATAAATAAATTTAGAAATTAGAAAAGTGATAAATAATTCTTTTTTGCATTATTCGGCACACTTTAAAATTCCCGATTCAGGGAAGGTTCATTACCGTTTTGGGTTTTTCTAAATTCAATTACCGCTTTAGGTCATTAATCATAACAACACCTGGACGATTTTCGGATCTATTCTTGCTGAGGGAATAACCCACAGTCTTTTTTATGGTATGGAATTCCAGATAAATATACCCGAAAACTCCAGGCGTTGTGATGTTAGCAATCGTTTCCCGGGGGTTAGAGGCGCTGGTTGAAATTGGGACCTCGTTGAAACCGGGTTTTGCTAAAGATTGAAATTGGTTGTTTATCCGACAGCTTCTATAGCATCTTTTGAAACTTCAACGTCGTTGTCGTCACATCTCCAGGAACTTTCAGCAGCAACAGCTGTCAGGTTTACCATTTCGAGACGCTCTTCCAATTCAAGAACGTTGAGGCCATTTTTCAAATCTTCAGTTTTGCTTACATTCTTCATGATTAATAAAATTTAAAGGTTAAAAATATATAAGGTAATGTTATCCTTGTATGGTGTCCCTCAGCCGTGGGGCTAACTCTTCAGCCGGCGCGTCACCGTTATCATCACATCTCCAGGAAGTTTCTGCAGCGATGGCAGAGAGGTTGACCATTTCCAGGCGCTCTTCCAGTTCGAGAATGTTTAATCCTTCTTTCAATGCTTCCGTTTTGTTTACATTTTTCATGTTTAGTAAGATTTAAAGGTTAATAAAGAGTAAGATTGTTTGTTGGTTAAGGAGGAACTTCATGTTCCTGCTTTTACGATGTTTTTTGATGATTAAGTAGAAGTTGTTTGAAAAAGTGTCAGGCACTTTTGGTAAGTCAAATGCTTATCAGGAATTAACCTGCACATTTCAAACAACTTCTGATTTGGAGGGAAGGTTTGATTAACCTATCGCATCAATGGCTTCTTCAGGCACATCTGCGCTGTTGTCATCACATCTCCAGGAAGTATCTGCTGCGATGGCGGAAAGGTTAACCATTTCCAGGCGCTCTTCCAGTTCGAGAATGTTTAATCCTTCTTTCAATTCGTTAGTTTTACTTTCGTTTTTCATGATTTAAAAAATTTAGTGGTTAAAAAATAGAGTAAGAATATTTTTAAATTTGATTGACAAAGTTCTTGCCTGCTTTGATGAACCGGTAGATCACTACAATGGTCATTCCGGCGAATACGATCATTCTGAATATACCTTTTATGTTCTCTCTGGTAAAAAGACTTGAGATTTCTCCTGTCTCAAAATAGTCCTTGAAATACACGATGGAGTTGGCGTAAAAACGGCCCATGATCACAAAAAATACGATCAATAATACATAGTTGGATAAAGCGTATACTAACAGTGGCCAGTTGATCTTTTCGCCTTCGCTGGTATCGTTTTTGTCAAATATTTTGAACGGGTATTTAAACGATCTTCTCATCAGGTTCGGCAGGTCAAAGAAATCTGAATAGATCCAGTATCCGTCGTAGCGCATGAAAGGCATCAGTGAATAGATTACCACCGAAGTGTTGGTAAAGATCAGTGCATTCAGGATGATGGATGTCGTTTCAGATTTATTCGGGGTCAGTGCGTATATCGTTATCAGTAGTGCATTGATCAGTAACTGGAAGTAAATACCTCCACAGTTGATGACGATGCGATTTTTTTTCTTCAAAGTCCAGGCCTCGGTCACATCCGTAAAAAAGACCGGAAATATGAGGTAAAAGCCGAAACTGATGTTTTTGGGGGGTACACCATATCTTTTACAGGCTGCAGCATGACCTAATTCGTGTAAAAACAGTATCACGGCAATGGTCGTATAAATGATGGCCAGACTACCTCCCGACAACAATATTTTACTGGCGTTATCCCCGAACGTGGCTACATTGAAAATATGATAGCCGGAAATGATTGCCGAAGCGAAAAACAGTATCGGAAACAAAAATCCTTTAAAGAGAAAGGTAAATGGTGCCGATATGCGCTGGAGCAGTTCTTCTTTAATGATCTCTTTGTTGAGGTAGATGTATCTGGAGCGCCCTGTTGACTTTATTTCTTCCGGTTCCTTGTCCAGTTTGAGTTTTGTTACAGCATCTGCCAGGATAGATTCCAGGAGTTCGTCTTCCACGTTGATCTCCTTTTTTACCCTCAGGTAATTTTTGATCTCTTCAACGCCACTTTTTTCTTTCAGTTTTTGCAGGATAAAATAAAGGATATCCCCGATGTAAAAGTAATTGCCGTTCACCACAGCCACGTATTTCCCATTTTCCGTTGGCGGCAAATCCACCTTTTCGAATAGTGCGTATTGAATAGTCATTGTTTATGTTTTTTCGCTATTATTTTGGATATTCCTTGATTTTCCTTAACTTGATGGTGCTTACATTCTAATGATCTTTCTGAACCGTGAGCCTTTTACAAGAGCTGTAAAGGCTCATGGTCAGCAAAGCTTTTCCTTTAAAATGCACTTCCAAGTTTGATTTCAATGCTCTGTCCTTCGCGGCTGAAAGCGAATTCTGATTCGTCATATCTTGGTGCTCTGAACCTCGGCCTTATATTGTTGGAAAATCCGTAGGGCTCTTCCGGGATACCAAAGAAATTGGTGTCTAACTTTCCGTTATTGTTCAGGTCGTGGTAAATACTGATAGCATATTTACCGAAGGTCAGGTCGTCAAGATCTACTGAGATGCTTCCTGTCTTGCTGATCCTTACAGGAATGACCTTACCGTTTTTGAGAAAGTCCTCTTTCTCGTCAAACACTTCGATCCGGATTTTACCTTTTTTGCTTTTGATATTTTTTATCTCTACGTTGAGTGTTCCGGCATTTTTGTCGCTTGTGTCTCCAAAGGTGTTACCTGTGAAACCCAGGGGAAGCAGAAAGCTACTCATTACTGCGATTAATAATCCTTTAATCATTTTTGAAGCTTTTTAAGTTAAAAAATAGAGTTATATGTTTATCCCGCCCCCGTCTATAGTCACCACTTGTCCGGAGATATAGTTTGCCTTATTGGAAACCAGGAATCCTATGAGGTCTGCCACTTCTTTAGGCTTTCCAAACCTTTGCAGGGGGATGAATTTTTTAATGTCATTTTCATTGAGGTCCTGGATCATTTCGGTGTCGATATATCCGGGAGAAATGGCATTAACCGTAATATTTCTTTTACCAACTTCCTTGGATAATGCCTTGGTTGCCGCAATCAGCGCCGCTTTCGAGGCTGAATAATGAGTTTGTCCTTTCAATCCTTCCTGTGCAGAGTTGGAAACAATATTGATGATCCGGCCTCTGCGCTGGAGGACCATTTTTTTCAGCACATGTCTCGATACATTGTAAAACCCGGTAACATTCGTGTCGATCACATGATCCCATTCCTTTTTGTCTATCCAGATGAACAGGTTGTCACGGCGGGTTCCCGCATTATTCACCAGCACGTCAATGGAACAATCCTTGTTTTCATCAATCCAGCCAAGCAACTTTTCGTCCACCTGGGCGGGGTCTGAGATATCAAACTTCAATAGATCCACTCTGACATTTTTTGCTTCGACCAAAGCTTTTGCTTCCAGCGCGGCTTCTTCATTGGAGCGGTAATTAAGGATGATGTTGTATCCTTGTTCCGCCAGTTCAAGGCAGGTTGCCCTGCCGATCCCGCGAGACCCTCCGGTCACCAGGGCAAACCTGTTTGGATTAGTATCTTTTGTCATGATATCTTTTTTAACGTGTTCTTGAATGCACTTTCACTAACAAGGAAAGTAGTTGTCAACGTTTTCTTCTTTTATAAATTCAGCTACCCGGTGTGTAAACTCATACATTATGATGTCCTCACTGAATGCCGGGGTGATCTTCCTGAGATCCTGATACAGATTCCTTGTTGGGGTAGACATTTTGTCCTGAATATCCAGGTAGTCAATTGCCTGGATGATTGTGCCCATCAGTACCGCAGTGATTTCATAGGTGTTTTGAATGACTTTCTGGGTGATGAGGGCAGCATTGGCTCCCATGCTGACAATATCCTGGTTATCTTTATTACTCGGGATACTGTGCAGATACATCGGGTAACTGAGTGTTTGATTTTCTGCAGTGGTAGATGTTGCTACAAACTGGGCTCCCTGCATTCCGAGGTTCAGTCCGAGAACACCCAGGTTTACAAAAGGCGGCAGAATCTGGTTCAGATGATCATTCAAAAGGAAATTGAGCTGCCTTTCAATGAGCATTGACATCTTGGTCACTGCAGTTTTAAGTTTATCCATTTCCAGGGAAACATAATCACCGTGGAAGTTACCGCCGTGGTAGACATTTTGCTTTTCAGCGTCAATGATTGGGTTGTCACTGGCGGAGTTCATTTCATTTTCTATAATTCTGACAGCTTCGTTTATCGTTTCCAGTACAGGCCCTAAAATCTGGGGCACACACCGGATGGAATAATATTCCTGTACTTTTTCCTCAAAAACCCTGGCGTATGATTCACCATTATAAAGGTGTGCTTCGCGTTTTTTCAGTAACTGGCTGTCTTCCAGTATCGTTCTTAACTGTGAGGCTATTGCCTGTTGTCCGGGGTGTTCTTTTGCTCCGTTCAGCTCAGGGGAGTAATAGTCATCATAAGACTGAACTACTTCGATTATCATTGCAGCGGCAAGAGTGGCCCATTTGATCAGGTTACGGCTTTCTATGAGGTTAACAGCACCGTATCCTGTCATGGCTGAGGTGCCATTCATTATTGATAATCCTTCTCTTATCCGGAATTCAGCAGGTTTTAGCCCGAGTTCTCCGAAAACCTCTTTCGCCTGTCGTTCAACGCCGTTTATGGTAACCTTTCCTTCGCCGATCAGGCAGAGTCCGAGGTGTGCGAGTTGAACAAGATCACCACTGGCTCCCAATCCGCCATGTTCGTAAATATTGGGCAGGACATCCTTGTTGATGAGGTCGGCTAAAAGATGCAGCAAATCGGGATGTACCCCTGAGTGTCCTTTCATCATGGTGTTCAGCCTGATGATCATCAATGCTTTGATAAATTCAGACTTGACAACAGTTCCCGACCCTGAGCAATGACTTCTTACGAGGTTGTATTGCAGATCCACCAGGTCATTATCGTCAATCTTGTATTGAGCCATGGGCCCAAAACCTGTATTGATGCCGTAAATCACTTTGGATCGGGAGAAATCTGATAAAAAATTAAAACATTTTTCAACCTTTTCTAATCCTTGTGGCGCAAGAGTGAGGTGTGCACCATCCTGTACCAGTTTCTCGATATCTTCGATCTTTAAAAATCTGTTACCGATCGCTACTGCTGTCTGTTGGGCGGTCCCGTTTGCTGCTAAAACCATAATCTCATTTTTACTTGTTAAGCCTAGTTGGAAAATTGTAATCGTATTGTTTTTATTCATTTTCGCGATTGAGCACACCAAATATGATGCTCTGCGGGTAGTCTTTTTTGTCTATGATATCCAGCCCGTAAGAGCTGATTTCCTCGAAACCGAATTGTTCGAAAATTGCTTCAAATTTTTCTCTTGAAAGGATAGGAGAGTGGGGTATCCTGTAGGCTTCATCTTTGAAAAACCACCATCCTTCCGTTAGTCCGAAAATCACCGTTGTCCAGTCCAGTCTTTCAGAAAGGTCGTTGACAAACAGGTGGCCTCCGTGCCTGAGTAATGCTTTGAGGTGTAGGAATACCTCTGTTATGGATTCGGTAGCATGCACCACATTGGTACAGAATACGATGTCCATGTTTCCTGTTGTAAAACCCTGGTCTTCAATAGGTTTGCTAATATCCAGTCCTGCAAACTTCATGAAAGGGTAGGTTGCAGAGAACCTTTTTTTAGCCCTTCGGGCAAACCCGGAACTGATATCCGTGAACCAGAATTCAATTTTATCGGCATAAGGTTCCAGGTATTCCAATACCTTGACGGTACCCATGCCTGTTCCTGCGCCTACTTCGAGTAATTTTATAGTCCTCCCCGGATTTAGGGTTATCAGCTGTTCCACGCTTTGTTTTACTACCTCTGCGAGTTTTATATTCTGGTAGGTTTGTACATTTCCCTGGTAAATTTTTTCGACTTTTGAGAAGTCGTTGTTGGGGAATAATACCTCCAGATATTTTTTCTCTTCGGCCATCACCTCAAAAATACTTGCGAGTACTTCTCTGGTAAAACTGGCGATTGGCCAAAGGTGGTCGTTTATAACCTGATCATCGCATAGGTTGTATTGTGTTGCATTGCTCAGGCGTTGTATTTGTTCTTTTGTTTCAACGTTGGTCGCTTTTGGAGTTACGGTTAATTGTTGACCTTTAATGTTTATGTAACCGTGACGCTCCAGTATTTCTATCAGAGCATTGAACAATCTTTCGTGCCGGTCGCTTTTCAGGATTGTTTCTTTAAGCTGTATCACTTCGACGGTTGCTCCTTCTTTGGTTAAAAAACCTGCTTTTTGGAAGGCGTTCAACAACAAAGCTGCGGTATAAACATTGGCGAATTTTGTTCCGGTATAATACTGAGCCGTGTTTAGTGCAAAGTTGTTTTTTGTAACTTGTTGTTGTTGTGTCGCGTGCATTTTTTGTATATTTTTTTTGATTTTGCCTGGTTAGACAGAATGAGTCAGGATTTGGTTACAAATAGTGGTAAGAATTATTAAATTTGCCTGTAATGGGCTTTGAAACCAGGCCCTTATATTTTGTCAATATCCCCCTGGGTCACCTAGCAAGGGCACCGAAACTACTATAAATGATTCTCATACTTTCTTTTGACTATTTTGAACAAGGCACTGATCCTGTAATTGACTGGTTGTTGTATTACGGTGCTGATTTCCTGCGGCTTAACGGAAACTTTTTTCATACTACTTCGAGAGACTGGCGGATGGATTTACATCAAAATGATCTTATCCTAGATAATGGTGTAAGTTTGAAAAATGATGTAAATGCTGTTTTTTTCAGACGCTTCAGTAAAAAGGTGAATCTTGGAAAAACGGCTGTACTTCAACAAGAAAAAGATCTTGAGGCCGAACTATCCAAAGAAAACCGTTACCTGATTGATTATTTCTTTTACGCCCTCAAGGATAAATATTGGCTGCCGGGGTATCAGGCAACCAATTTTTCCAGCAATAAACTCATTATTTTAAATGAGGCGAAGGAGTGTGGGTTTAACGTTCCGGAAGCCTATATCATCAAGTCAAAGGCTGACCTCAAGGCGTTGATGGATAAATTTGACAACCAGGTCATCATCAAGCCTGTTAATTATTGTCAGTATTATTTTAAAGATGATGCGGTATTTACCTCTTTCACGCACAAACCCACCAGAGAAACCCTGGAAGACCTTCCGGATACTTTTTTTCCCAGCCTGGTACAGCGAAAAGTCCAGGGGCAGTTTGAGTTGCGGATTTTTTATCTGGAAGGCAAGTGTTATTCAGAGGTTTCCCTGAATCCTGAGGCTTTGGCAACCGCTTCTGATATCAAACTGATACAAAACCTCAAAACAACGCATTTTGTACCTTTTAATCTGCCTAAAGAGCTCGAAGACCGCATTGATGTTTTTATGAAAAGGATAGGACTTAACACCGGCAGTGTGGATATTATCCGTGACACAGCGGGAGCATACCATTTCATCGAAGTAAATCCGGCCGGACAGTATCTGGCCCCCTCCCAAAAGTGTAATTTTCAGCTCGACCGGTTGATCGCAGAACATTTGATCCAAAAAGATAAAGCCTTATGATAAAAGATTATACTTCCGAGTTGTTTCCCAATGTGGAAAAAGAACGAATCGCTATTCAGTATTTTTGTCTCAACAGGATGGAACAAAAATCGGTACCTGAGTTGAGGCAACATGTCCGGCGTATTGTAAGCGAAAAGCATTGTAGTACCGGAATCCCAAGTTATGAATTGTATAAGCCAACGTCCGAATGGGATTACCCGGGATTGATTGAGTTCCTGAAAAACGCCTGATATGTACCTGAAATTATTTGCCCATAACAAGCTGGTCCGGGGTAAGGACAAAAGTTGTATTTATGATCTGCAAAATAACGATGTGGTGTTGATCCCCAATATATTTGGAGAGATAATAAGAGATTGTGCAGAAAAAACCATTGCCGATGTTCAAAGGCAATATGCCCCGGATGACCCGGAAGTATTTAACCAATATGTGCAGTTCATCATTACCAAAAATCTCGGTTTTACTACTGAAGAACCCCATTTGTTCGCCCCGTTGGATACTTCCTGGAATCAACCGCATCATATCCAGAATGGCATGTTGGAATACCGCAAAGACTCTCCATTTGATTTTGCCCAGGTTGTCGGGCAACTGGATGATCTTTTATGCCGGCAATTGGAGTTGCGACTGGATCTCGGGGATAAAACGGTTGCCGAAATCCTTGAATTACTCAGGATCCTGAATGGAAAGGTTTTCAGAAATATCACTTTGTTTCTCAAATTCAACCCTTCCATGACAGCGGAGAAGGTAGCCGAATTATACAACAGTATTCCTAAAATTGGTTTCCTTATAGTATTCAATAGTCCTGTAAAGGAGGACGTGGCAGGTTGTGGCGGGAAAGTTATTTTTACTACCCAAAAGATGGAAGATTTTCCTTTTGAAGGACAGGGGGACTATAAAAACAAGTACATCGTTAATATTACCTATTTCATGGAAGCCCTGCAATTCAACCCCTATTACAATCGTAAGGTGGCAATTGATTATTTGGGGAATATTAAAAATGACTTAAAGCTGGAAAAGTCATTTGGCGATATCCAACACTCAATTTTAAAAGAGATTGTTGACGGGCAGGATTTTCAGGAGTTGTGGTTTGCTTCGCCAGATAAGATCGCAGGTATTAAAGATTCCCCATTACGTTATTGTATGCATTTGCCTTTTGAGTTAAAAAAGAATGAGGAAGGTCTGTACGAGGTAAAGTAGCGACCGGATTTATTCGGTTGCAACAAAAAAAGGCGGCCCAAAGGCCGCCCTTCCTATCGCTATTAAACCAGACTATAAGTATTGTTTCTTTTGTCCACAAAGACTTTGGGTTTGCGGTTTCCGTTAGGGAAAAGCAGGTTGTGGACCTCCTTTTTGGGTTTGATTAAAATTTCGGGGGTCACTCTCAGGTTGGCCCGAAGACATTCGATGATCTCATGGCGGATCGCCTCTTCCTGGCGATCCGTACCAATGAGGATCAATACATCATCAATTCCTTCCTGGTTGGTTTTTACCTCAACCTGGTAATTTTTTACACTTGGTATGGCATTCAGGGTGTTATAGATTGCCGGGACAAACAAGGTTGTGCCCCTGAATTTGAGCATTTGTTTTTTTCGCCCTATGATAGGACTTAAACGTTTTGTTTTTCTGCCACAACTGCATGGTTCGTTGTAAGCGACGCAAATGTCTCCAGTCCTGAACCGTAGCAAAGGCATGCCTTCTAAGCCCAGGGTAGTGATGACCAACTCCCCTGGGTTGCCATCCTCAACCGGATTCCCGTTTTTGTCGATTATTTCGATAATAACCAACTCCGGGTGGTGGTGCCCGCCTTTTTGGGCTTCACATTCCGTAAAGGCGGCACCCATCTCCGTAGAGGCATAGGTGGAATACAATTCGATATCCCATTTTTCTTTAATCCTGCGGCCCAGAGCATTCCACCCGAAACCCAATTCCCGGATGGGTTCACCAATGCAGACCGCTTTTTTGATGGAACTATTTTGATAGTCAATCCCTGCTGCTTCTGCATATTCAATCAGTTTTAGCAGGAATGACGGTACAATTATGAGGGCTGTGGGTGATTCTTTGAGTATCGATTTCCATTGCATGGCCGGATTGGCACTTCCCATCCTGATGAGTCCGGCACCGAGCTTTCGGGTTCCCATGGCATAGGCTAAACCAGCCATAAAACGTTTGTCGATCGTAGTACAAAGCTGGTACAATTCGTGTTCATTGCCTCCGGTACATGCCAGAGAAATAGCTTCGTTATAGGCCAGTCGCTCCAGGTCATTTTCTGTTAGAATCACCGTCACGGGATTGCCTGAAGTTCCGGAAGTTTCTGAGTAGTCGATTATTTTTTGTCTGGGTACACAATAGAAATCCTGGTTGAATGCCTGCAAATCTTCCTTGGTGGTAAACGGCAGTTGACTCAGGTCATCCAGACTTTGTAAGGAATCGGATGTTACCCCAAATTGATGGAATAATCTTTGGTAAAAGGGAGAACGTTTCTCAAGATATACCATCAGTTGCTTCAGCTGATTGAGCTGAAAGGCCTTTGTAGCCTCCGGAGATTGTCTTTCTATTGCTGGAATATTCATGTTAGTTGAATTTATAATGACCACTGAATTTGGCATGAACGCCGGCTTCACTCTTAACGACCGCTGCAATGTGCCATCCCCATGTATCTTTTGATTTGATTTTGATATCCAGGTCAACTTTATTCTGGTCAACCGGATGAATAAAAGCCAGAAACTTCGAATGGATCAACTCCTCCAGCTGGAGGGATACCTGGTAAGAGTGCATGATGGTTTCCTTAACCATTTGCAGGACACAAACACCAGGAGTAATGGGGTTTTCGGGAAAATGTCCCTTATAAATATCATGTTCCGGGTTCAAGGTAATAGTAGTTTTACAGGCATCATCTGACACCTCGCTACCGGTAACGGAAAACAAGCTGTTGAGGAATAAATATTTTGCCATGATTAAGGTTTTTGTAATAATATGAATGTGTAGTAATTGCCTGCAAAACTATTGATGAGGAGAATGTTTTTAACAGGGCCTTTGATTTTTTTGGCCACAGGATCCCCTTCCGGCAATTCCTGGTTCTTAAGAATTTGAGCGCTCAGCCATAGCCCAAAAGTGGTTGAGGTGGGGTATTCTCCGCAGTATTTTTTAAAATACAAATGGGGGATGCCTTTGAGTAATTTTTCTTCTGTTTTAAGATAAGGGCCTTCAAACAGATGGTCAAATCCCTTACCGCTTACCACCAGGTCTATTTGGGTGTTGATGACCTTTTGCTCCCGGAAGAAATTGCTGAGTTTTTTGACAATTTCGAGGCCGGGCTCTTTAAGGAAGGTGCATGCCAATCCTTTAATTGCTGCGTAAGTGTTTTCTGACCGACTTTTGGATAAAGTGAAAAACCCGGATCCTTCTCCGACGATACGCTCCTGGTCATGATTGGCGAAATAAGCACCGGAATCAAATCCGCTGGAGTTGACGAAACCATATTCATGGGCCAGTTTCAGATAGGTATCTGTCACGACATCTATTCCGCCTACCAACATATTTTCACAACCTTCATTTTCCAATTGTAGGATGCCGTCCATTAAGGCACTTTCGAAACTGAAACCCCGCTGCGTAAGGGTGTTGTTGTAGCCATAACATTTGAGGTCCAGGGCTATCTGCCCGGAAGCAGAACTCAGCAAGGAATTCAAAAACATTCCCGGGTTGACGAGACCTTCATCATGATTGACCAGTTTCTCCAACATTACGGAAGGGTTGTCTGAAAACGTTTGTCCAACCCCCACGACAATTCCATCGACATTTTCCAGGCCTGCATCTCCCAGGCTCACCATGGAGCTATAGAGACCCATTTTGGTCATTTTATCCAAACGCCGGATCTTTCTCGGGTCGATCTTTTCTTTATAATCTGGCTCTGAGGCGTTCACATGGGTTTGTCCTTTTGTCAGGGGAACCAGATTTCCTTTCTCCTGCTGGGCGGAAATACAATCTATGCCATTTATATAGGTCAACATATCGTTTGAATTTTAGCATTAAAAAAATGATGAAATAACCACACTGCTGCAGAAGCCTCCCATCCCTACGGCATTGACCAGCACGTGATCCACTTTTGGTAAATGGAGAAGTTGCTCCACTGGTTTGATGTCTAAATCATGCATGGGCGTGGAGAAGTTGCGATTGGGGAAAACGGAACTCGTTTCCATGGCCAGCAAACCAATAGCTGCATTGATGGCACCGGAAGCCCCCAGGGTATGTCCAATGCTTGACTTTAGGGAACAAAAATGCGGAGTCTGTCCTTCAAAGACTGTTTTGATGGCTGTTCCTTCTGTGACGTCGTTGTTTTTGGTGCCAGTACCGTGGGTCAGTACATAATCTATCTGGCTGGCTGGTACACCAGTACTGCTGATGGCTTTTTGCATGGAAAGCTGTATTCCATAGCCATTGTTTGAAATAGAACCAGGATGAAAAGCATCATTGGCATTTCCATATCCGCTGAAAACAGCAATAGGGATGTTACCGGTTTTTTGAAGTGATTCTTCAGATTCTATGACCAAAAAGGCTGCTCCCTCTCCAAGATTGATCCCATTTCGGGTATCGTCAAACGGGCGACAAGGTTCCCTGTCCAGTAAAAGCAAGGAATTGAAACCATTGATGGTGAATTTGGAAAGAGCATCCGTTCCCCCGACGATGGCGGCGTCCAATTTACCACTGTGGATCATATTGGCGCCAACGATCATCGAATTGAGGGAGGAAGAACAAGCTGTTGATACCGTGGTGAAAAAATCAACATTACCGAGTTCTCGGGCGATAAATTCCGTTCCGAACCCACAATCGTTCTTCTGGATGAAGTTTCTTGTTTTTTTGTCTTGCATGAAATCGGCATAATACTTTTCAGTATAATCCATTCCTCCCACTGTTGTCGCGGAAATCAGGCCCAGTTTAAAATTATCGGCCGGTAGGTTGATGTTTTGCACGGCCTCTCTTGCCGCCATCAATCCCAGTAAACTGGTTCTGTTGACATCCGGGTTTTTGGTTTGTGTGAGCTCAATCAAAGCTTTATCCGTTAGTTTTATTTCACCAACGGGGAAGGTGCCTCTGTGTTTGGTTTCGAGGATTTCCATGTGGCTCACACCTGGTTTGCCCTGTAATAAAGCTTCTTTGAGTTCGTGCTTATTCAATCCCAGCGAACAAACGACACCCATTCCTGTTATAAACACTTTTTTTGACATGAAACTAGCATTTTAAAGTTAATAAATTTAGCCCGCTGCAACAGTAGGAAGTTATCAAGCCTGGGCGGTAGTATGGCTTTGGATGAAATTTGCCAGAGACTGCAGACTGGCAAAAATGTCCTGCATGTTTTCGTTGCTCTCGATCTTAATACCGTAGTATTTTTCTACCAATACTACCATTTCGAGCCCGTCAATGGAATCTAGCCCTAAGCCTTCTCCGAATAAAGGATCTGTTGCCTGAATTTCAGAAGGTTCAACATCAAGGCACAATTCTTCAATGATTTGAGTTTTTAAATTTTCGATTAAATTAGCCATTGTTTAATAATTTTAAGGTTGAGAAATAAATGATGTAATTTTTATAGTACCAGTTTTCAATACCAGTTTTTTTAATTTCCGTCCATCGTCCATCGTCCATCGTCCATCGTCCATCGTCCATCCACCGTCCATCGTCCATCGTCGGTCCACCGTCCATCGTCCATGGTCTATGGTCCATCGTCCATCGTCCACCGTCCACCGTCCACCGTCCATCGTCCATCGTCCATCGTCCCCCGTCCATCGTCCCCCGTCCACCGTCCCCCGTCCATCGTCCCCCGTCCATCGCCCCCGTCCACCGTCCACCGTCCACCGTCCACCGTCCATCGTCCATCGTCCCCCGTCCATCGTCCCCCGTCCATCGTCCCCCGTCGACCGTCCCCCGTCCCCCCCCCGTCCACCGTCTACCGTCTACCGTTCAACAAGCGTGAAATGAATATCCGGATCTTTTTCGTCGATTTCCAGCCAGCCGGCGATGCAGCATTTCAGGGATTCGTTTCCCATAAGCATATCAACATATTGTTCAAAGAGTTCGTCGTCGTAATCATTCAAAACAAAAAAGACGTTCTCTCCGGAAATTTTATGCCTGATGGCCACCTCGCCAATGGAAATGTTCGGCAGAGTATACACGAATAGTCCGGGGCTGGGAAAATCTGAGATGGTAGTGTGGTAGTTCATGTCCGTAGCAAGGCTTGAGCTTGAGTTGCCAAAGACGATTCCCACTTCATTACCATTGTAAATTTGGTTGAAA
Organism: uncultured Bacteroidota bacterium; assembly: GCA_942492125.1. Lineage (GTDB taxonomy): Bacteria > Bacteroidota > Bacteroidia > Chitinophagales > Saprospiraceae > BCD1. The sequence continues at coordinate 51,540 of CALODM010000006.1, read as the reverse complement.
CCTGTAGTTGTGTTCAAATATTCTGTGCCAATTATGGCGGCCTGACTTAGCGTATCCATCTTAAAAAATTTTTTGTAGTCCATGTCCAGGGTGCGGTAAGCTGCTTTGAGAAAATCTCTGAGATCCTCAAATTCCTGATCTGCCCTGAATACCGTTTTACCATTGAGCAGGATGGACGATTTAGTAATTCTACAATGGGATATTGTCATTAAATTTTCCATTACATTATCTTTTGAAACAATACTGCTGCATTACAGCCTCCAAACCCGGAGGAAGTTTTCAGGCAGCTATTGATTTGTTTTGCTGTTTTTTCGCGTATAGGGTTTATCTCCTTTGGAACTCCGCTTTCTGTAAACCCTTTGATTGGGATTAATTCGTTGTTCTTCATAGAGTAAACCGCCAGGATAGATTCGAGTAATCCACTTGCTCCAAGCGTATGTCCGAAATAGGGCTTCAGACTATGCATGGGGACTTCGTTCAGCGAAGCCCTGTGGATAGCCCAGGATTCCATGGCATCGTTATAAACGGTTGCTGTTCCATGGGCGGAAATGAAATCAGGTGTGGTGACCGAAGCGTCTTCACCACGGAGTACCTTGCTGATACACTGGTAAAGTCCGTCTCCGGTCCTTGAGGGTGCTGAAATATGGTTGGCATCGTTGGAAACAGCACCCTTGATCACCTGAATAGTGTGTTTGTCATCTTGTTCAGCCCGGGTAAGCACCAGCGCTGCTGCTGCTTCCCCGATATTGATGCCTTTTCGGTTTTTGCCGAAGGGTTTACACGTTTCGTCATCCAGCGCGTTAAAGGAGCCGAAGCCCGAGAGTGTGAATTCAGAAACGAGGTCACCCGCTGCAACGATTACATTTTTCCATTTACCTTGTTTTAAAAACCTGTCGGCGATAATGATGCCCAATAACCCTGAGATACAGGCACTCGACACCACAATCGGTCGGTTGGGCATGCCAAAGAAGTCACCAATGGTTTTGGCCAGTTCAGGAAGCAAAACCCTGTTTTCCGGAATTCCGTTTTGTTTTTTTTCATCCAACAGGTCGATGTTCCCTTTAGTAGTGCAATAGACCAGTTGATTGTCGCTACAAGTCAGATCCAGATCACTTTTTTTTGCCGCCTGATCAATGGCCAGAATGCTCATTTTTTCAAGCTTGCTGTAGGCTTTTGGGTTGCCGATCTGCTTAAATGCATTATCTACCTTAGATGCTGCTATGACTCCCGCCCAATAAGACTGATCGGAAAAGGAAAACCGGTGAGATTTTAAAGCTGTTTGGCCCTTTAAAACGTTTTCATAATTCTCCTCTGTGGTAAATCCCAGGGGACTTACAATGCTGTCTCCCAAAAGTACTGTTCGCAATGCTTGATTTATGGTAGCCATTTCTCCTTCCAGTTTTTAAAAAAAGGTGGAATAGTAAAGTATAATTCTCGTTTGTCGTTTAACATGGCCTGTTCTGTACGGCCTCTGCATAAAAGTTGCTTACTGTTTGCATCTCTGATCCTGTAGTTGAAGATCACCTTGGCAGCTTTGGAATCTACATAGGTGGTTTCTACTTCAATTCGCTGACCATAGACTAGCGGGCGCAGGTATTCTACTTCCATCTTGGTTATGGGAACAAAAATGTCCTGCGCCATAAAGTCTGAATAATCTATATTGAATTGTTTGCCAAAGTAAGTTCTTCCTTCTTCGAAATAGATGGCGTAATTGCCGTGCCAGACGATCTCGTAGGAATCCACCTCGTTGAATCTGACCTCCATCTCTTTTGTCGCACTTAAGGTCTTGTTGTCCATTGGGTTAATTGCAATATTGTCTGTTTCTGACGGCATCATCGGATCCCCAGTGAGGGTTGATGTTATATTTGCCGGAAGCGGTTTCCGCTTTGCGTTCTTTTTCCAAAAGATCCAGGGCAATGGTATTGTAATGACATCCTTTTTTGACGTCTCTGCCAAACTGGGGCGGTGCCTTAAAATAACTCTGGGCAAGCAATACATATATCCTTGGGTTATTGTCTTTGAGAGCTTCCCCCTCTTCCAGGTATTGCTTGGCTTTCAGAGAATATTCCATTCCGCGAGCCATGAAATTAACCTTGATCCTGGAATAGGCGATCATGGCTTTCAGGACGAGAACTTCAGACTGAACGGGATTGCGTTCCAACATTTTTGACAGGGTAATCTCGGCCTTGTCTCCCCATTCGTCAATTTTATTCAAATCTTTTTCCACATACGCCATATAGGTATAGGAAAGACTGGCGTAATACAAAGGTTGCCATTGTTCTGTTTCCGTATTGGCGATCCTTTCAAAAGTGGCGCATAGGTTTTGGAATTTTTGAATACTGCGATCTGAAGATTCCAGTTTTTTGATGTTTTCCTCCATGGCTGAATAGTAACTGGAGGAAGGTCCGTTTTCCCCGATGACCGCCTGACTGTCTTTTTGAATGGTTTCTGCTGTGGCAATGGAATTGCTGGTAGTCGAGCAAGAGTTCATTAAAACGATGATGAATAGTCCTGTAAAGAGTTTAAAAGCGTTCATTTTTAAATTTTTTTATAGTCAATAATTAGTTTAATTCTCTGTCAATAATATCCTGGGTCCTGTCGATGCCGAAATTCATGAAGAATCCAAGGAAAACAAACCTTCCATTGGTTGGAAGGATAGCTCTGCGTTTGGCGTAATCCGTTGAACTATACTCATATCCGAATATTTGCTCAGTTCCCAGTAAATTGGAAACCGTTAGTACCACCACGGAAAAACTGTCACCGATTTTCGGCAGATAAGCCAGGTTCAGGTTTAGATTGTGATAGTCTTTTGTCCGGTCCGAAAGAAATAATTCATCCGGGCGATTCGGGTTGTAATAAGGACGGCCTTTTGCATAGGAATAAGTCATTCCAAAATTCAGTGACCTTTTGGGAATATACTTTTTCAATGTCATGGATACTACGTGGTTACTGGCAAAAGTGGGTTGTGCCGCTACCGGATAACTCAGGTAATCCCTTTTGGTATCGAGGTAGGAATAGGATAACCAGTATTCTACTACCTTAAGTGTTTTTTTGTCTTTCCAGTAAAGCTCCAGTCCCTGGGCATATCCTGTTCCCGTGCTATTGATTTCCGGGCTGTACCTGACAAGGTTTTCATAGTCTTTTCTAAAAGCTTCCAGCCGGAAGTATCGGTAATTGTTGCCTTTTTTATAACCGGCAATGTAATGTGTGCTCTTGTGTAAATCGAGATCCGTACTCTGGTAGAGGTATTTGTATTCCGGCTTCTGGTAAAAAATCCCGTACGACCCATAAACCTGTTCGTTTCTTTTAATCAGGTAGCTGGAGGTGAACCTTGGAGCAAATGCTATTTTTTCATTAAAGGAAAAGTGTTCTGCTCTGGCTCCGATCCTGAAACTCCAGCGTGCTCCTATATGTTGCTCGTATTCTGCAAACAAGGCACTGTACTGATCCTGCAGACTGAGTTCGTTACCTTCCTGGATATCGGCATTGATGGTTTGTTGGTATTCTCCTCCAAAATCGACTTTTGATTTTTTGAAAGTTCTCGACAAAACTGATCTCAGCTGCATCAGGGTAGCATTCTGGGAAACGGAAATATCCGAAAGGATATCATTTTCGTTTTCATCTGTCACGGTTTTGAAATTAAAACCATCGATGTTTGAGGAGAACCCTGCCCCGAGGTATAACTTCCAGTCAGACGGAAATACATTGGTATAGGTAGCCTGCGAGAAGAAATATTTATTGTTCAGGTTGGTCTGATTCATCAGACCTTCATTGTCGAGGTCGTAAGTCTGGATACCCATTCTGTTGGTCCCCAGGCTGCCGTAATATTTAAACATGCCGGCGGGGCCGGTTTTGCGTTTGAAATTAAAAGTCATGTCTAACATTTCAGGTTCCCTGGTGAAATCGATATTTACAGGTACGAGGTCAAAGATCAATCCCATATTCATATAATTGACCGTAGCGCCATAGGTGCTTTTTTCATCTGCGCTCAGCAACTGGGCTCCTCCCTGTACAAATAATGGGCTAATGCCTAGTTCTGCGTTACTTTTTACAGGCAGGTCTGTGGTTTCCAGGATAAGGGCTCCGGAAGTAGCTTGTCCATATTGCGCAGAATAACCCCCTGAACTGAAAAAGGAACCCTGGAACATGTTTGGAGAAAACCTGCTTCTGGCAGACATGTTTTTGGGGCTGCTGTTCGCGAATTTGTCTACCATCAATCCGTCAATAAAGGTCTGTGTCTCGTTATTGGTTCCTCCGCGGATGAACAATCCACTGCTTTCGCCAACAGGTTGAACGCCTGGCATTACCTGGAAAGCACTCAATACGTTGGCATCTGTGGAAATCGTCAGGATTTCCAGGTTGTTCAATACATTGGTTTTCTGCCTGTCGCTGGTTTTGAATTCTTTTATTCCAAGAACCATGACGTCGTCAATGCTTACAGCACCTTTTTCAACTTCAATTTCAAAATACAGGGAATCCTGACCGTTGACGACTATTGGAATTTCCTGTTTCTCATATTCCAAAGAGTACACAACAAGTACCTGGCTATCCCGCTGGAAAGAATGGAAAGTAAAGGACCCATCAATGTCTGTATAAGTGCCCTCATAAGTGTTTTTTATTTGAAGACTTACACTGATGGCTGGTTCTCCTTTAGTTTCGTAAACTTTACCGTGGATAACCACAGGTTGGGTGTTTTCGGGTTGGCTAAAAGCCAGCAGCGCCAACATCAAACCTGTTAAGGTAAGTATGGATTTCAATAATTTCATGATTCTTTATTTTCGGAAAATGCTGATTGCTCTATTACAATTAGATATAGTTATTCGTCTTCTTTGACAGTATAAGTACTGTATTTGGTTACAAAAAAACGCGACTTTTATACCATCAATAATCTCATTTCACAGGCTGCAATTTGCTTGCCATTGATGTAGGCCCTGAACCGGGCCACACTAAGCCCGCCGTGGTCTGAGACCGCCTCGCCTCTCGTGACAACTTCTTGTCCGACCCTGGGCAAATGCCTGATCTTCAGATCCCGGACAACTACCAGAAAGCCCATGAATTTTTTATGGCTTTTAAGGGATTGCTCGTAGGCCATTTTGAGCGCCATGGTCTGGGCCATATGCTCAATTAATCCGGGTTCTTGAAATTCATTGTTACTCACAAACACATTGTTGGATTCGATGGTTAAACCTGCAATTCCGACTTTTTCAGAACACATGTATAAGGAATCCACCATCACCAGGGGTGGCCGGTGGGGGATGTATTTGGTGACGTCGGTAGCCTGTACAATGGCTTTGTTAATTTGATTTATCATAGTCTGGTTATTCTGATCAGTTGATGTAACGTAATGCTTCCACTTCTGCCCCGAAACGATCTGTCAAAACAGTTTTAAGCTGTTTTCTGGCTCTGCACAGTTTTACTTTTACATTGGACATGGTAAAACCAGTTACCTTTGAAATCATTTCAATGGTTTTGTCCTGCAGGTAAAAGAGGTTGAGCAAATGTGCATTATCTTTTTCCATATGCTGATGAAGCAGTTGTTTAATAAGCTGATTATCAAGCACTCTGTCGGTCTTTGGAGCCTGGGTTGACAATTTATTGGATATGAGGTGGCTCTCCAGTTCACGTTTCAGACGCATATACCGTTTGGTATCTGATAAGTAGTTGAGGCTTTCCCTGGAGGCTATGGTGTATATCCAGGTGGTGAATTTGCTGGAGTATTGAAATTTGCAGAGATTCATGAAAGCTTTGAGGAAAACATCCTGGACGACTTCCATTTTGTCGTCATTATTGTCAATGAATTTGCCAACGATGTTGGTAACGTATGTTTTGTGTCGTCTGTATATTTCAGAATAAGCAGACTCTTCGCCTTGTACGGCCATGGCAATAAGGTCGTAGTCAGAATACTTGCGATATTCCATGATTTTAGGTTTTTAAGATTTAGAAAAAGGTTGATTCGATTGTTTTGTTTAAATGCGTCTTTTAAGTCTCTGGGTATTCCTGATCGTCTAATTGAATCTTACCCAATATCCCCAGGGTCTTTTGGAAAAAGGATAGGCTCCCTTTTTGATGATCCCCTTTGGCGGGTGTTGATTTTTACAAATTACCGGCGCGCTGATCATAACGTCCTCACCCACGATAAAATGTTTTCGTCCGAAGTATAATTTCTTGATTTTTTCTTCCATTCCCTTGTATAAGAAAAACATCTCGACCTTTCCGTCTGGTTCTATATAAATCAAAGCCATTGCTTCGAAGTTTTCAAACTTTTTGTTTAGGGAAAGCAGGTCTTCTCTGTTGATGATCTGGATGCGACAGATGCCAAAATTTTTACATCCTTTACTCAGCATTCCAAATTCAATACCAGCCATAAATTCAACACGCTTTGGTTTACGCTTAACGTTGATGACTTTAGTTCCTATTTTATGTTTCGTCGTCAAGGTCATTGTTTCTGTTTTTCTTTTGATATTGTAAAATTAGCTCGAATAGGTGTTCAAAAAAAGGACAAATAAACTATTCTTGCTTACAGCTGAATTTCGATTTTTTCAAAGTAAATTTTAATTAAAATATTGATTTACAATTTTTTACAGTGTTGACTTCTTTTGAGTTTTGTTACCTTTTCTTTGTTTTTTATTAAAAAGGGATTCGGAAAAAAGGTAATTAATTTTATCCACCTGTAAGTTCGGTGATAATGATTTCAGATTTTTCGCCTCCTGATTTAACACCAGGTTTGTGAGATTTGCCGTCGAAGTCTGCAGGTGAAAAAGATAAGAACAAGCTGAAGAAAATGTAGATAATAGTTGTCATGATGATGTAAGTTTTAAGTGATAATTTGTTTTGCTTTACGATTACAAACTTACAGGCAGGAATGCGACCCTCTATGGACAATTTTACAGGAAACGCTTAATTAGAAACCAATTTGTTTAAAAAAAGCTTTTAACTTAAATTATTGATTATCATTTTGTTATGAAAATTGAAAATCATACTATCTGCTTATTTTTTATGGCTTATTTTTATATGTAAAAAATCATTTTTTGAGGTATTTTTATTTAAAAAAAATCTAATTGTGCTTTTTTTAGTAGGTATTTACCTGGTATTCCGGAATAAAAATCTGATTGATTCTTGCGTGTGGTCTGGCTCTGCAGAATGGTTTTTTTGAAATCTTTTTGGTATTTGATTGGAATCCTGTAAGAGTTGATTATATTTGAGAATACCTTAATTTATTTTAGGTATCCTAACTTTTATTTAACCAAAGTTTGATTCACCCGTACTATTTTTTATCAACAAACCCCCAGTTGTTGGGCATATAGTATGAATAAACTCAAGGAACTCGCACTTATTCTAAAGAAGTACAAACAGGACTACATCCGTGTATTGGGTAATACCAATTGCACAAATTCCAAGGTGGGTAAAATCGAACGTTTTTATGAACTGCTCACCAACGAGGAAGTAGCTACAGATGCGGAAGCTGCCAGGGCACTTGGTTTCAAATCAGAAAAGACAGGTAATTATCGTAAACTGAAGAGCTATCTCAAAAAAGATATGCTCAATACCTTATATTTTCTCGATCCTAAACATTTTGACGAAAGAGATAACGCCTTTCAGGATTGTTTCCGCAATTGGACCGCTGTTAAAATTCTTTATTTACGTCAGGCGCGTACTACCGCTGTTGCATTGAGCAAACAAGTGCTTAAAGTTGCGCTGAAGCACGAATTCTCGGACATTGTCGCGGATATCAGTTTATACCTGCGGGAGCATTACAGTACCTGGGAGGCAGATCTTAAACAGTTGAATTATTTTAACGATCTGTACCATGAACATATGGAAATTAAACTAGCCAAGGATACGGCATTTGAGTATTATGGCATGGTCATGTTTAAGATTAAAACCCAGGCACCCAATGAGGAAATCAGTGAAACGGCAGCCGATTATCATAAAAAGCTCAAGCCTCTGCTCAAAAAATTCGATAATGGAACCATTCATCTTTACGGCTGGTTTATCCTGTTGATCAAGTTTCTGATCGTCAATAAATACAGGGAAACCCTGAAGGTGTGCGAAGATGCCATTGCTTTTTTTGAGGGTAAAGGAAAAGTCAACAATATTGCGATTGGGGCTTTTCTCAATCAAAAAGTGACTTGCCATATTCAGCTGAAACAATATGAAGCCGGAAAGATCGCCATCGAAAAGGCTAAAGCGCTTACACAAAAAGGTAACTTCAATTGGTTTACCAGGCAAATTCATGGTTTTATGTTGGCCATGCATACCGGTCACTACCAGGATGCTTATCTCATTTACCGGGAGTCAACGCAGAATAACCACTTTAAATTCATGCCGTCGGCTATCCGGGAAAACTGGGCACTCTATGGAGCCTATGTGCATTACCTGATCAATATGGGGAAAATAAATCCGGTGGCAGGAGAAAAAGAATTTTCCAAATTCCGCCTGGCCAGATTCCTCAATGATGTTCCTGAATATTCAAAAGACAAACGTGGTTTGAATGTTCCTATCCTGATTATTCACTTCCTCTTTTTGATTGACCAGGGGAAATATGATGCCGCCTTTGAACGACTGGAAACCACCGAAAAATATTGCTCCAGGTATCTCAAAAAGGATGAAACCTTCCGAAGCAACTGTTTTATCAAGATGCTTATGCAAATGCCCATTTCCGGGTTCCACCGTACCGCAACATTGCGCAGAGCTAAAAAATACAGAGAAAAACTGAAGGAAGTACCCCTGGATTTTGCCAACCAGGCCCATGAGGTAGAGATCATACCTTACGAGGATCTATGGGAATTTGCGGTAGATTCGTTAGACAATAAACGGCATAATTGATGTTGATTTTTAACCAAAAAAAAACCAATGCAAAAACCTATTAACGAACAGTATTTTGATCTCTGGAAAGAACTGGAAGATATACTCGAAATTAGAAAAGAGGGATCACTACCGCCTTGGAAAGCGAATTTTGAGGAGAAGATTCAAAGGTTACAGGGTAGATTGGATGAATTAGACAACCATACAAAGCAAAAATGGCTACCCCTGTTCCGTCCTGTATATAATAATTTTGGCCTGGCTAGGCAGGATGAAGAAGCCGAAATACCTGGGTTGATGAGTAAATATGTTTGGACTTTAATTACTCACGAAAAGCATTTGTTGTCCGGCAAACTGATGAAGCTTTTCCAATGGATGGAATTCGATGTATTGAAGCAACCGGGGAAATGTAATTGCCAATTAAAACACGAAGTAGTCAGTGTATTAAATGACCTGGAAGACCTGGACGTCAATAACATGAAAAAATGGGAAAAGCAACATTCAACAGTTATTTATCAGTGTCAGGAATGTGGAAATTATTGGAAGTATAATGCACTTCGTTTAAAACGTTTTGGTGTGCCGTGGAAATTTTTAGGGAAGGAAACGGAGTATGATCCGGAATAGAATTTCCTGCTGCCAAATGCGCTGTGAACATCCATTTGATTTTTGCAGTAAAGAATCACAAGCACTTGAAGTTCCCGGTTTTGACTTTCACCAAAACCGGGAATTCCAATTTTACCTCATTAGGGTCACATCCCCTTTTAATAACTCCACTCTTCCATCGATATATTCGATTTCCGCGTAATAAACAAATACCCCCGGGTTCATCAATTCACCTCTGAAAATACCATCCCAACCATAGGCAGGGTTGTTGGTTGGGAAATCATAGGCTTCATAAACCACTTCTCCCCAGCGATTGTAAATCTGGAATGACCTGACTCGCTCTATACTTTTCAAATCGGAAAAGATGGAAAAAATATCATTGTTGCCATCTCCATTGGGTGAAAAGACATTGGGAATGAAGACATTGGATCGTTTGTCTACTATGATGCCTTGATAAGCAATGGCATGGCAACCATTGGTATCAACTACCTCCACGGTATATTGTGTACTTTCAAACGGACTGGCAACCGGATCAAGACAAGCTGTGCAGTTCAAGTTATCTGAAGGTGTCCAGATTACGGTATCAATTTGTGATGGCGGCAGGTTGGTCAAGGCGTATAGTTGGTAATTATCTCCCAATAGTATGGTTACATCCGTGTCCAGTGTGAGCAAAAGTTCATCCGGTTCTATCACCTGGTTGGTTGACTCGTAAAGGCAATCGTTGGCATCCATGACTACAACTTCATACTGCCCTGCAGTGACATTAGTAAAGACCGTGCTTTGGCCAAATGTCTGTCCGCCATCAATAGAATACAAGAATGGCGGGACACCACCTGTAACGGAAGGAACGAGCAGACTGCCCGTTTCTCCATAACATAACGGATGCTGAACTTCCACGTCCATACCGGTGATGAAATTCGAAGTGATGGTTACCTGGTCACTGTCCGTACAGCCATTTTGGGTATTAACCACCGTCAACAAATAGTCTCCCGGGAAAGAGATGGATGGTTGGGGGATATTGTTTGCTGATTCAAACTGACCATTAGCAGTACTCCAGTTATACTCCAAAAGGCCCACAGGGTAGGAGAGGCTGCCATTGAGGTTGCTGATGGGAGCGTGACAATTTAATTCAAACCCCTGCCCGGCATTGGCAACAGGTGACGCAATATCCTGCAGAACGGTAAACTCCGTACTAACGGCACAACCATTGTCATTGTCTGTAATGATTAACTGGTAAGTACCAGGCATAGTCACAAAAGGACTTAGATCATCCGGACCGGGATTGATTGCGCCTCCGGAAATGGCCGACCAATTGTAATCGAATTCATCTCCCGCAGATGATCCCGTAGCATCCAGTGTTGCGGTAAGGTTAACGCAGGTGAGGATTTCATCCACTGTTCCTGTTATTTCAGGATATTCCTGGTCCAACATCACCACTACAGAACTGGTGTCTGAACAGCCATTGTCATTATTGAGAACCGTTAGGGTATAAGTTCCTGCCTGGTTAGTATTTTGGCTGATTTCATTGCCAATATTCGCACCATTGATGTCAAACCATTCGTAAACCATGGTGCTGCCTGTGGAAGTGCCTGTTCCACCCAGGTCTATTTCTGTTGTCTGACAGTCGAGTGTAACATCGGCACCTGCATCGGCTACCGGTTCATCAAAATTTTCACCGACTGCGACGATATCAGTGGTAATACATCCGTTATCGGTATCTGTTACGATCAGGGTGTAATTTTGGGCTTCAGAAATCACTAAAGAATTTTGGTCGCCTAAAACTGTCATGCTTTCATCCTGCCATTCCAGGATGAAATTTGTTCCACTGCTTGAATTGCTGCCGTCCAATAGACCTGTTGGTTGGTAACAATTGAGTTCAATGTCTGCTCCGGCATCCGCGATAGGAGGCGTTGTGTTTTGAGCAATGCTAACTATACTGCTGTTTTCACATCCATTTTCCAGGTTGGTGATGCTCAATGTATAAGTACCGGGTTGGTCAACGGTTTGTATTAGATCTGTGCCAATTTCAATGCCCATTTGGTTTATCCACGAAATATCAGGATTGTTACCAAAAACAGAGGAAGTCCCATCCAGATCAATTTCCAGGATGGCACAGGTCAAGGTGCCGCCCATTCCCGCATCGACAATAGGAGATAAGGTATCCTGGGATATAGCAACCTGATCAGAGGAAGAACAACCATTAGCCAGGTTCGTAATATTAAGGGTGTAAGTATCTGCCAATGATACGGAAAGCGTAGTTCCCTCCTGTAATATTTCACCAAAGCTGTTTTGCCATTCCAGTAAATATCCGGGACCATTATCTGAATTGCTTGCATTCAGTAATATGGAAGTCGCTGTACAGGTTAGGGTTGAATCATTGCCCGCATTTGCTAAAGGAGGCGTAAAGTCTTCTGTGACAGTGGCACTTACCTGGGATTCACAATAGTTAACCGGGTTTGAAACGGTCAGGGTATAAATTCCGGCGATGGATACAGCAAGCGTATCTGTAAGGGCGATGGAATTACCTTGTTCATTTTCCCAGTTAAAAGTCCAGTCCGGATTGGAGCCAGATAAAGGATTTCCAAGGGTATTCTCCGGTTCATAACAGTTGAGCACTATGTCTGACAACGGATTCAATGCAGGAGCTACGGTATCAATTCCGACCAAGGCATTGGAAACCGAAATACAACCATTGGAGACATCGGTAATACTAAGTGTATAATTCCCGGGGATACTTACCTGAACCTGAGATGCAGCACTTACGAAATTTCCATCCATATCTGTCCATTCAGCGGTTATGTTTGGCCCGCTGGAAGAATTGCTGCCATCCAGGGTCACTTCGGTTTCACTACAATTGATTGTTAAATCCGGTCCGGCGTCAGCCATCGGAGCATCCATCTCCTGGTCAATTGTTATGGTCGTATTGCTCGAACAACCATTTTCTTCATTGGTTACAACCAGCGTATAGGTATCGGGCATATTTATCTCAGCTGTAATTGCTTGGCTTATCGTCAAGTTAGATCCGTCCAGCCATTCATAAATAATATTGGCTCCCTGATCCGAATTGCTGCCATCGAGCATTAAACTTGCCGTGATGCAATCCAAAGTTGCATCCATACCTGCATCCGCAAGGGGGCTGGTAAAATCTTCTGTAACCACTACAGAAACCTCATCGTTACAGAAATTATTGGCGTCCAAAACATTAAGCGTGTAGATTCCTGCCGTTATAACTTGCAGTGTATCCGTATTGGATAGGAGGTTGTTGTTTTCATCAAGCCATGCAAAATTCCAGTTTGGATTATCTGTGGCAAGATTATCTCCCAGGGTAGCTTCGTTGTTATAACAATTCAGAATCACATTATCCCAAACCGGAAGAATTGGGGTGATGGTATCGATAGAAACAATAACATCAGACAAAGAAGTACAACCATTTGAGGTGTCTAACAGGCTAAGCGTATAGGTTCCGGGTATCGATGTCAATAATTGTGGCGTATTGCCAATAGAATCCCCAACTTCATTGACCCATTCGACCGTAATGCCAGGCCCCGTGGTTGAACTGCTGCCATCGAGGGTGACCTCTGTTACCTGACAATTTAATTCCATGTCCATACCTGCATCAGCAACAGGAGCATCTATCTGCTGTGTGACTTCGGTTGTATCTGTTGCCGAGCATCCGTTCGAGGCATCGGTAACCACCACGGTATAGGTATCGGCAGCGTTAACAACGATGTTTATACCATTGCCAATAACATTATTGTTGCTGTCCTCCCAGGTATAGGAAATATCTTGCCCTTGTTGGGAGTTGCCAGCATCCAGTGTTACACTGTTGCTAAGGCAATCCAATACCTGAGAAGGACCTGCGTCTGCCAATGGGGGCGTAAAATTTTCATTGACGTTAACCACATCTGAAGAAGTACAACCATTATCTGTATTGGTCACCAAAAGCACATATTGTCCTGTATTGCCAACCACTACAGTATCGCTTGTACCAATCGGGTTTCCATTGGGGTCCTGCCATACATAGCTATATTCCATTCCTGTATCAGATCCCGCTGAACTCAAACTGATCATTGGGTTGGAGCAGTTGATCAGGGTGTCTGTTCCCGCTTCGGCAACCGGATAAACAGAACTGCTGGATAGAATTACCATGGCGGTATCAACACAACTATTTTCAGTATCGGTAACAATCAGGAAATAAGTGCCAGGAGTATTGGCTTCCTGGGAAGTGCTGCTGCCTAATAATGTGCTGCTTTCGTTTAGCCATTGGTACTCCAGCGGGCCATTGCCGGAAGAGCCCGAGCCGTCAAAGGTGACAGAACTTACAGAACAATCAATGCTCATGTCCGGACCTGGATTAGCCTCCGGCACCATAATATTTTGAGTGATGATCGCTGACGTTGTGTCAGTGCAACCATTGAGGGTATTGTTGACAACCAGGAAATAAATTCCTGGGGTAGTTACTTCAAAGCTATCTGTCGTCATCAATTCTATTCCAAGGGGGGACTGCCATGAAAAACTGTAATCGCTGTTTGGTAGTGAGTTTGTGCCGTCAAGGGTAATAGAAGTGGTGGCGCAATCAAGCATCGATGCTCCAGCTATTTCAGCCGAGGGAACTACCGTATCGATGTTGACAGTTACCGTATCAGAAGATGTGCACCCGTTATTTGGATTGGCCACGGAAAGAACGAATTCACCCGGAGTGCTAACGGTAATGATAGGGTTATTGCTGATGAAATTGTTGTTGATATCAGTCCATTCAAGTACATAACCCGGCCCGACTGAGGTGTTGCTTCCGTCAAGCGTAACCGTAGTGTTTTGGCAATCCAGTAACCCATCCGGACCCGCATCCGCAAACGAAGCTGTTCCGTCAATTTCTATATCCACACTTGCCGATGAGGAACAACCGTTATCTTCATTGACGATGGTAAGGGTGTATGTTCCCGGTTGACACACCGTTGGGTTCAAATCGGTAGACACAATGCCATTTTGGTTTGTCCAGGTAGGAATAAACGGCGGGCCATTATCAGATTGGCTGGCACTAATCGTCGTACAGGGATCGGAGCAGTTGAGCTCTCCCGGCGGATCTATTATCACATTCGGTGAAAAAGTATATTCCTGAACCACTACCTCTTCCATTCCAACACATTGTTGCCCGCCGATATCCTGGAATATCAGCAGGGTATAAATGTCAGGGCAACTTACCTGAACTACGGGAATAGTAATGTCTCCCTCAAAACAGTCCAGGTCAGAACCTGTCCAGAGGTAAGTTATCCCGGGACCTGTATCCGAATTACTGCCATCCAGTGTGATCGTGGGATTGTCACAGGTAATTACCAGTGGTTCGGCAATTTCGACCTGGGGATTGACAACCGTAAGGTTTAATTGTACGGTGCTGTCACAATTGAGGTAACTGGTGAGGGTGACTTCGTGTGTTCCGGTTGAACAGAAAGGAGTGCCATCAACAAAATAGCAATCTCCTTCACAGATGGTTTCGTTGAGTATTGTAACAATCTCGGGATTTACGATTAATTGGGTATAAACCGTACTGTCGCATCCATTGGCAGACATATAAACATCGGTATAGGTTCCACTTACTGTTTGAAAGGCTCCTCCAACAAAGAATACTTCTCCATCGCAAATTTCCTGGGTTAAATTGGTTTCCAAATTCGGGTTAACTGTCAAATTCGTGATAACCGTACTGTCACAACCACTGGCAGCGACAAAAATATCCGTATATGTTCCTGAAGTTGTCTGGAAGGCTCCTCCTGCAAAAAAACTATCCCCATTACATATTTCCTCAAAAAGAGCGGTTTCAATGTTTGGATTCACCGTCAGGATAGTGATGACGGTGCTGTCACAGCCTGTTGCGGACATATAGGTATCCGTATAAGAGCCCGAAGTTGTTTGATTGTTTCCACCGGCAAAATAACTGTCGCCATCACATATGGAAACATTGTCTGTTAGCTCAACGTTTGGGTTGACCGTCAGGATAGTGATGACGGTGCTGTCACAACCTGTTGCAGACATATAGGTGTCCGTATAAGAGCCCGAAGTTGTTTGGATATTTCCACCGGCAAAATAACTGTCGCCATCACATATGGAAACATTGTCTGTTATTTCAACGTTTGGATTTACCGTTAGGTTAGTAATGACGGTGCTGTCACAACCTGCCGCAGACACAAAATTATCGGTATAGGTGCCCGAGGTTGTTTGGTTGGCACCTTCTGCGAAATAACTATCCCCTTCACAAATAGATATGTCGAACGTCATTTCAATGTCCGGATTCACGATAAGTATGGTCGTAATTATGCTGTCGCAACCATTGAATGCAACAAAATTATCGGTATAGGTGCCCGAGGTTGTTTGGTTGGCACCTCCTGCGAAATAACTCTCTCCTTCACAAATTTCTACTTCTTCCACACTTTGATCACCGGAAGGATATACATCAGCGGTGGGAATGCATACGGTCTGATTGTTGGCAGCACCACCTGTAGAGCCAGTAAATCCGCACCAGGCCATGGTGCTTCCTCCAAAGCAATTATTTATGATGTCGTAATTGCCAGACAGAACCAGGTTGCCATCGAAAAAAACCGAATAACTATTGGTGGAAGGGTCCCAGTTGAAGAGTACCTCGTAATCGTTTCCATTTTCAATATTTCCCAGGTCAAATGGTCCATTTATGGCATTAAGTATGTCTCCGTTGACATCTATGGAGGTATGGTCGTTTGGTATGTCATCCACCGCAGCCCCATTATCCCAAGTGTCGAATTCTATGATAAAGGAATTCTGAATTCCACCTGCTCCGATTTGCCCTCCGCCAACACCACAGGCAGCCATTCCTGCCGGATCGAGGTGGTATACCATGCAAATTCCATCAGCACCTCCATCATTTGTGCCGAAATTTAAAATGATATTATTGGAAAACGGTTGGGAAAAATCGACCATATTGGGTGACCAGGCACAACCCTGTTGGCTCAAGCCAGAAGTTGTGAGCTGTATACAATCTGTACCAACGGAAAAGGCATCCCCTGTAGGAATAAGATCAATTGTAGAACTTTGCGAGAACACATCTGATATCTGGATGTCGAAGGTGCCGTTTCCACCACCTTCCGACCATATTCTGATAAAAAGTGTCGTACCTGGTGCAAGGTTACCCCAATCCCAGACGGGCATAATGGAACTTCCGCAATTGTCTGATTGTGTACAGCCAAATTCTGTAAGGTTATTACAAGTACCGGTATAAATGGCCATGGCGCCGTCTGTCATCCCGTTGGGGAGGGTAACAATATTGATGTACCCGGTTGCAGATACAGTTGTCTGAAACCAGATATCTGCACCAGGACTACCCCCGCATTCAGGGGCTTCAATCCCGGAATTAGTCAGGCCGCTGGTGGAATAACTTTGAAATCCTGCCATATTTGAGGGCAGGTTAACGGCTGTACAAGGAGTATTCTGTGCCCGGCTAGCCTGAGCCGCCCCCATGAACAGGCTTATCAAAACAATAAAGGTAAAATGGTGTTTCTCTAGTTTTCTCCGCATGTCAAAAGAATAAAAGATAGTTAAAGATCAGTAAAATAAAGGTGAGCGAATATAAGAATAATTGGTTTTATCACTTGTTTTTTTAATTTTAAAACTAATTTCTGATTGAAAGAGTTAATATATTTTGTCTAAACATAAAAGGGTACAATTCCATATGGGAAAGCGGAAGAAGGTTTGGAAATGGTTAATTATCATTGCTTTATTTGTTGTGACGGCAGGGGTAATTACCTACTTAATCATAGATGATCCAAGGCCAAAGGGCAAACCTGGCGCCGGGGCAGAAACTTTGGCTCAAAAGATGCTTGTGGCTATTAATCATGAAGCCTGGGAAAAAACGGGGGCAGTCCGTTGGACTTTTGCGGGTAAAAGACACCTGATTTGGGATAAGAAACGCCAATATGCCAAAGTCAACTGGGATGATCTGGAGGTTTTTATTAAGATCAATGAAAGGACAGGGGTGGCCTATAAAAATGGAGAGCAGTTGAATGGGGATGCAGCCCGGGAGATCATTCAAAAAGCCTGGGAGATTTGGGTGAACGATGCTTTTTGGCTCAACCCGGTTTCAAAGATTTATGATTCCGGTACCTCGAGAAGCCTGGTGGAGACCGCAGAGGGGAATACCGGTTTAATGGTTGAATTCGGGAGTGGGGGAGTGACACCCGGAGATGCTTATTTGTGGGAAGTAGATTCTACCGGGTTGCCCTTCAAATGGCAAATGTGGGTATCCATTATTCCGGTAGGAGGCCTGGAAGCTACCTGGGAGAACTGGGTGGATACGGATACTGGCGTCAGGATTTATACGCTGCACAATATGTCAGGAATGGCATTGGAGCTGACGGATGTCAAAACGGCTTTTGAGCTTGAAGAGATAACCGGAAAGGATATTTTCGGGGATTTGTTTTGAGTTGAAGGGGCAGGTAGTTCTGATTTTTATATTCAAAGTTACGGACCAATTAATAACTTTAAATAATGAAGCAAAAGTAATACCTTTTTAATCAGGAGCCCGCCCAATTTCCATGAGCGACATCCTCAATAATCGTATTGCCCAGCGTGATCACTTCTCCCTGTTTATTTTTTGATTGCTGGATTTCAATACCCAGCCATTCCTCGCCGCAATCATTGTGTAACCAGCAATCGTCAAGCACCAGTTTGGCTCCCGGTTTTACCACGATTTTAGCACCCGAAGGTAAAGACAACCTGCAATGTAAGGTCAACCGGGCTCCCTCCTCAATAATGATATGGCCTTCAATGTCCTTGTCACATTTCCAGTCTATGCTGTCCCGAATTACAATGGTACTGTCTTCCTTGAGCTCGCACCAGACGGGATCCAGTAATTTTCTTTTATTGGATTGCCATTTCGACATTGTTTTGTGAACCTTACCAATTTGACAGGGAGAAAGGGCATGTTGGAGGTATCCGTAATCCATC
Organism: uncultured Bacteroidota bacterium; assembly: GCA_942492125.1. Taxonomy (GTDB): domain Bacteria; phylum Bacteroidota; class Bacteroidia; order Chitinophagales; family Saprospiraceae; genus BCD1. The sequence goes on along the minus strand of CALODM010000006.1, from coordinate 33,168 downwards.
ATATTATTAGACGTAAGGGTATCACATCCAGGTCTTGACTCAGGGCTGTAACAATCTCCCGGGTGCCTCACGGTATCATCGCATCCGTCATTGTATTTCCAGGTATGCATCAGGCTGAAAACATGTCCGATCTCATGGTTAATCAGCCCGCGGTAATCCCAGAAACTTCCTTTTTTACCGTAAATGCCGCTCACTTTTACATAGGTTCCCAGCGCGATGCCTACACGATTGACGGGATAGGTTTTAGAGGCAACGCTATCGGGATGGTGTGGCAGGACAAAAATGTTGAGTACCGTATCTGGCTGGACGGCATATTTTTTGAAAACCTCACGGTCGAATTGGTTGGAGTTCTTACCACGGTCGACATAATAGTACAATTCATCGTCGTAATGGAAATAGATGCCGTCATCCTCCGGATCCTCCGGATCGCCGGAAAGGACCAGGCGGTAATTGATCGGCAAAACAGGGATATCGTTATTGTGAGGAAGCCAAAGTTTGCGGTTTTTTATCAGGTCATAATTACAGGCGTGCATAAAACCCTTGGTGTATTCAATGGCATCCTGCTCCCTGAATTCCTGATCTTTTTTCAGGGAAAATGTTTGGTCTGAAGTATTCATCCAGTGGAAGTTGACCCTTACATATCGCATGGGGAATTCAGCCATTCGGTTGGTATCGGGAATGTAGTTGAGCGGATCCCGGCAAATGGCTTTGCCTGTTCGGTAGGTTTTTTTACTGTCATAAGATTCGGGAACCTGGGAGTCAAATTGAGTTTTGGTATAAAACCAACTTTCTACTTTGGGGGTGCATCCCACGATGCAGGCCGATAAGACAACCAATACGAAAAGGGGGCTTTTGAATATCATGTATCAAATTTTAGCTTGTATTACAGTAGGTCCGGGCAGACGACTACGGTTATATAACGAATATCCGGCTTTATATTATATTTTTGATGCTCTCCGGAAGATCCATATCCTCAGGCGTGTTATCATCCGGTTTGGGCGTGCCAATATGAGTAGTGAAAGGTAGCACGCCTCCCCAAATTGGTAACGCCAGATCTGCTTTGTCATCAACCGGAGGGCCCGTACGGATTTTGGCGGCAGCATCCTCTATTTCGACCGCAAGAACCGATGTCACTTCCAATTCTTTTGGCGTTGGAGGTCTGGCTTCCTCCCATCTGCCTTTGAGGATTTGATCCGAAATGATTTTTAATGCATTATTCTTTTGCTCGGGGGGTACTGGTTTTGCTTTGCCAAATACGCTAACGGAGCGATAATTAAGGGAATGGTGAAATGCACTTCTGGCAAGTACAATCCCATCAGAGAAGGTAACATTTATGCAAACAGGAATACCCTTTTCGAGACTTTTCATCATTCTGCTTTTGACAGCCCCGTGCAGGAATAAAGTATCTCCGTCACGGCCATAAATGGTCGGAATGATGAAGGGCTGGTCATTTATCACAAAAGCGACCTGACAGACAAAACCGGCATCGAGTATTTCGTGAACGGTTTTTTTGTCATAGTGGCTTCTTTTCGGGACACGTTTCACCGTGTTCCGGTCATTTTTGTTATAGGTGTCCAATGTTTCGGTTTGTTCATTTCAGCAATACTATTCCTCTGTGAAATAGTATTGCTGCTTAAAGATATTTTTCATTGATTACCTTGAAGTGGTGTACTTCATGTCCTGCAATGATATATGCCAGTGCCAGGGTAGTTATGGAAGTTCCGCTGGCCAGTCCATGACGGTACCACATTTTCTCATTGAAATTTTTAAATAGCGAAATCGTCGATCTTCTGACAGCCTCATATTCTTCCAGGATAGAGTCAATGGTTCGTTCATTGGCATCCATATAAGGTGCATAGTCATTCTGGTCAAAACCGGGCAGTGGTGTGCGGTCATGGCGGGCAATGCGCAAGGCCCTGTTGGCAAAAATCCGCTCACTATCTATCAGGTGTACAAGGATCTCCTTGATAGTCCATTTTCCATCCTCATAACTATAATCCCATTTTTCCTTGGGAATCAACCTCAAATAAGTTATGTTTTCAGGAAGTGATTTGATCAGCGTAGATACGATATCTTTACTGCTTATCTTGCTTATGTAAGGTTCATAAAATGCTGCATAATCGTTTTTCTCTGGACGTTTATCTTTCATAAGTAACTTGGTATGTTTTAAAGAATTTTTTTTTAGGTAGACAGGAAAGATTAAATTTTGTAAATTTGTTAAAACTCACCTGAATAACCTATGCTATTTACAAAAAGAAAAGTACGGAAAGTTTACGTTATGAACAAAACATTTCTTCTCTTAATTTCAATTATTGTTGTCCTGCCTGCAATACTGGTTGCGCAAAAACCGGTTATCGCCAAAGATACCATCATTAGTCTGTCGACGGGAGACCTTGAAGACGATTTTTCCAATTCTTTTGAAGGCAAGCAAAAGGTACTCATCCTGGAAAACAAAGATGTATTGGTCCCCAAAGCCTACGGAACTAAAGAAAAACGCTTTTTTCATGAACCCCAGCCGGTGATGCAAAACGAGAATTTTGCCATCATAGATCTACCGGAAGATTTCACCGGATATAAGGTGGAAATTGTAAAAGTGCGGGAAGAACCCCTGCCCGATGATGACATCATTTTTTTTCGCCATGGGAATGTTGTCGAGGAAATACTCGATGAAACTACCTACGCTTATTCCATAGGTCAGTTTCAAACGGAAATAGAAGCCAATGAGTTCATGGAGACGTTCCTGCTCGAATTATATCCGGATTCCAGGGTGGTGTCTTACGAAAAAGGACAACGGAATTAATTTAAAACAAACAGTACCAGCAACCAGTAATATGTCTTCATTCCAAATAACAAGCTCAGACGGGAAACAATTATTTTCCAGGGAATGGCCTGTGGAGAATCCAAAAGCTGTTTTGGCTTTGGTCCATGGACTAGGGGAGCATATCAGCCGTTATGAACATGTGGCAGCTTTTTTCAATAGCCATGGTATTGCCGTAATTGGCTTTGATCACCGTGGACACGGAAAAACAGTCGGGCGACTCGGTCACAGTCCGGGGTTTGAAATAATGATGGATGATGTCGACGCCCTGATAAGTACCTGTAAAGAAAAATATCCGGGAAAGCCCGTGTTTTTATATGGTCATAGTATGGGCGGCTGCTTGGTGCTGAATCATACACTGAAAAGAAAACCTGATATCAAAGCTGTCATAGCAAGTGCTCCTCCCATCATTCTCGACAATAAACCATCACCTGTTATAATAGGTTTGGGAAAACTGATGCGAAATTTGCTGCCTTCCTTTACACAGCCAAATGGATTAGATGCCAATCATATTTCAAGGGACCCGGAAGAGGTTGCCAAATATGTCAGGGATCCCCTGGTACACAATAAAGTTTCTGTCAGCCTTGGTATGGATTTGCTCGATGCCGGCGAATGGCTGGATAATTACAAAGGCACTTCTCCTGTGCCGGTGCTGATAATGCACGGGACTGATGATCAGATTACCTCGGCGGCTTCCAGTGAAAAATTTGCCGGAAAAATAGGCGGCCAAACCACTTTTAGAAAGTGGGAAGGTTTGTATCACGAAATCCATAATGAACCGGAACGGCTGCAGGTTTTTGAGTTTACGCTTAATTGGATTAATGATCAATTGAAAGGGTAACAGTATTAATCTTTAGAACAATTCTTCTACAACTCCGTAAACATATTCATGCAATTGAAATTTGTTATTGCCGGTGAATAATACTTTATGCTCTTTGTCCTCAAAAACAATTACCGGTCTATAGGCCTGGCTACCCGTTTTGATTTTTCCCTGATCCTGTAACATGGCCAGGTGGAAGGAGAATTCGCCGCAGATTTCTTCCTGGATATTTTTTGGGACATTATTTTTTTTGAGTACTTCTTTCAGTTTCGAATTAATTTGTATCAACCATTCAACAGCTAAGGCTTCATACTGGAGTTTGTCATCAGATTTTACTTTCATTATTCAGGCTTTTTATTTCATTAAAAAAGTTAACTACTTATTTTACCAGCATCACGGCATTTTGCATCATCCTGGAAGGCCCTCTCCAAAACATCCGGTATTGTGTGTTGTCGAGGAGATAAACAATTTTCCCAGCCCCCAGCGGTTGAACGGCAGCGAAAGTTTTACCGGCCAGATGTTCCAGGTTTTCTTTCGGTGCATATCCCGAAGCCAAAAGTTTTTCGGGATCCTGATGGTAATACCCAACCGTTTGCAATTCAGGGTTGGGCTTTAAGGCTTTGGTGCCAAACTTGAGGGAAAAGATGCCCGGCTTCAAACCAAATCCCAATGGATTAGAAATATCAATGTACGCATTTAAAGCGGCACCCGGGATTTTTTTCTTTCCATTAAAGTCCTCCCGATCTTCATAGGTCACAAAAAGGGCTGCTTCAGAACTGTCTTTTTTCATTTCATGTAACTGAACCTTGGTCATTTTGGATTGCTTTTCGGTAAAGAATTCAGCGGCACTTTCCGTAGCGATTAAAATGCCCCCGGCTTTAATCCATTCCTCTAGTGTTTTTAACTCTTCCTTGCCAAAAAGTTTTTTGAGGTTACTGCCTCCTCCGGCCATGATGATTACCTCGTAATCGTTCAAACTTGCTTTTCCGTATCTCGCTCCAAAATCAGGGATAGCCGTTTCGTTTAAAATGGAAGTTCTCAACCGGTCAATAGGTAAACCGGTGACCTGATCAAAAAGGAAATAAATCTGACCACAGGTATAAGTAGAAAAAGGGGGCTCGACCAACAGGGCTACCTTCCGAGGTTTAACCGGTACATTTTTAGCCGATGCCAGGTCGTTCCCTTTCCGCATTCTTCCTGTATTATGGCCGTCTATGACAACACCAGCTTCTTTGGCGATGAATGCCATATCCGTGTGCACCCTTTCTTTTTTGTGCTGGTTGCGTCCGAGCAAAATAACGAGAGATCCCCGGGACCATGATTTTTTTCCGTTGGAGAATGCTTCCAGGGCACTTCTGACCCTGTATCCTTTTTCCCAAAGCAAAGCAAGGGCTTTTGGTGCATTGAGTTGTTGCCAGTCAATAGTATAAGCATAATTGGCTTCCCCGGTTTCCACGCCCAAAGGCAATTTGGGCACTTCTGAAACTTCGGTAGTTTTTACCTGAGGTAATTGTTCCGTGTAATAGGCTTCCAGATTGTAAGCCAGCGGCGCTGCCCAGGTCGACATATCGTACATGACAGAATCTTCAATGGCCATTTCGGGAGATAAAATACTGTTGATGAACAGATGCCTTGCCTGGTCTGTTTTGACAATATAGGTTCCTTTTTTAAATTGTTTTTCTTTGGCAGTTCTGGAGCTGTATTGTTTTGCACTTTTGATTAAAAAATCTGCTTCCGCTTTTTCAATTTCAACTCCCTGTCGCAGTAAAACTTCCAGGACTTCCAACAGGTATCCATTAGGTTGTTCCGGAAAAAAATAGGCTTTGGTTTTACTTTTGCTGTTTTTTGGGTTCAATGCTTTCCAGGTGTAATCCAGGAATAATGGCCTTTGCTCTGCAGCTTTTGCTAAAGTGGCCATAGAAGTGAGGTAGTGATCAAAAATTCTTTGCCGGAAAGTCAAAATATATTCATCATTGGTTTTTACAGCCAGCCCGGCGCTGATCCCGCCTTGTTCGGTAAGCATACCAATGGCTCCCATCACACTGGGGTAGCTGGAGCCGTACCCCGGGTAGAAAAAGTCAAAGGCTTCCCTGGTGAAATAACTGATCTGGTGTTCATCGAATGCAGCTATATTGGCCTTGCCGATGGTGTCCGCCAGGGCCTCGTAAGCATCAGGTAACAAGAGGTTGCGGGGAGTAGTTCCCGGAACGGTAAAGTAGTTGTTGTGGTACCCTTGTTCGTGATAGTCCACATGGACTTGAGGCATCCATTGCTGGTAAACGGCTGTATGTCCTCTCGATTCAGGATGAATTCCCCAAATCCAGTCCCGGTTGAGGTCAAACCAGTAGTGGTTGGTTCTTCCATTCGGCCAAGGTGCATAATGTTCAAGATCTCTTGGTCCGGCAGCAATTTGGTCTCTTTGCACGGAATTTACCCAGTAGACATAACGGTCACGACCATCGGGATTGATGCAGGGCATCATCACAAAAACGGTATTTTCGAGGATGCTTTTAGCCGTGGCGTCATCGGTGGCTGCCAGCCGATAGGCTACCTGCATGGCAGCCTCCGTCGAGGAAGCTTCATTGCCGTGAATATTATAACTGTAGGAAACCACGACAGGTTGGGTTTTCATCATAACAGCAGCTTCCTGAGGGGATGTATTGACGGGATCTGCCAGCTTTAAATTGTTGGTCCGGATTTTTTCAATATTGCCTTGATTTGTCGCTGAAGTGATGATCAGATAATAAAGATTTCTTTTTTCATAGGTCTCTCCATAAGTGTGCAGCGAAATCCTTGGGGATGCTTCCGACAATTTTTTGAAATAATGGATTACATCTGAGTAGATGGTAAAACGAGTTCCCAACGGATAGCCCAAAGTCTCTTCCGGAGAGGGAATGGATTTATTGTATGCAATCCCCGGCTCAAAAGCGAAACGTTTATCATTAAGGTCTATTTGAGCCTCTGATGTTTGCAGGCAAAGGAAGATGGTGAGAAAACATAGTAGGAGAGTAATGTGATGACGCATATCTGATAATATTAACAGTATTATTGGTTGCCGCTAAATTAATCAAATAAGCAACATCCTTATGGCAACGCATCAATCTTTCTTGCCAAAGAAAAATCCTTTTCCGTCACACCACCGGCATCATGCGTATTGAGGCGAATGCTTACATGGTTGTAGACATTTTTCCAATCCGGATGATGATTCAGCTTTTCAGCCCAAAAAGCCACCTGGGTCATAAAAGCAAAGGCCTCGATAAAGTTTTTAAACGCAAAGGATTTTTCCAATGCATTTTGGTTAAAGGCCCATCCTTCCAGGGTACTTAAGTTTTGGTTTATTTCCTGTTCAGTTAATAACATTAGGTAAGCATTTTATAAAAAAGTGAAGAAATACTATTTCCCAAAGCAATAGTATTTCTTCACCCGGCAACTGGAGCCCAGCAACATCCCGTATTCAGAGTGTCGGGGCTGCAACCAGCAACCTGTTTTTAAATATTCTCCGGTTCTCCTACTTCCACCCACATACCGGTGTTATTGGCATTGATGGAGTTATCATACATTGCAGCACAGGAAACCGCCGGCAGGTAAAATCTACCCTGGTAAGCTGCGTTCAGTTGAACACGGTAAATTTTTGACGTACCGCGCCGCATATCGAAGAAGGTATTGACCCTGTCATCCCTGAAGTCTTTGTAGTCGGCAGCGTCTCCTGCGTTAAAGGCCTGAACTGCATCCATTCGGGTATTCGTAATTTCCCAACCGGAAGGAAATACCTGGCTCAGCGCCAGTTCGTTAAAGTTTATCGGACGACTATCCGGATGACTTACCATTACTTCTGCAATAAAGTCCGTCCCCTGGGGAATATTTACTGGATCCAATACATTTCCGTCCATGTCTTTATAACTGACCGCAATTTTAAGGTCGTTGGACAAGGCTGTTTCCATTCCCGCCAAAGGTTGTCCACTGAGGATCACCCTGGCAAAAAGTGGTGAATTATTGGGATTTCGAACCTGAACACTGTGGTCACCCTCGTCAACTTTTAAAGCAATTTGCATTAAAGGATTCTTACTGCCTGTGTTGGTCATCTGACCATTGCCGATTTTACAGGCAAAATCAAGTTGCTTTGGAATGTCTGCACCACCTACATATTTCCCTATGGCCAATAAAGAGAACGATAAGGTTTGCGTATTGTGCCAGCGGGCACTGCTCAATTCCTCAGAAAGGTATTTTACAACATTGGCAGCTTTTACCTTATCGTCTAAGATGACAAGTGTTTCGAGTATCATTGCCCGGTCCCTGACACCGGAACCAAAGGTATAGGACAGTTCCTGATAATCTTCGACCTCGGTGCTGGCATTATTGACCAATTGCCTGGCAATATCTTTTTTGCCGCTCAGGGCATAAGCTGCTGCTAATCGCCAGCGGGCCTGAAGACCAAGGTCTTTGGATTCGCGAAGCCTGTTCATAGCGCCGAGTTCGGGTTCTCCATACAGGGCGAGGGTGTAAAGGCGATAGGCCTGACTTAATTCATTACTTCTATAGCTATAGAATCCATAATCATTTTGATCTACCTGCCACATCCTGGCCACTTTTTTCTGGAATTTTGCCCAGTTATCGACCAGATTATTAGGAACGGTATAACCCAAAGCTTTGGCTTCCAGTAAAAAGTGCCCGGCATAACTTGACGCCCAATGATTGGGAGTACTTTCTCCCGGCCAGTAGGCGATTCCTCCGGTAGCGGTCTGGAACAGTTTCAATCGTTCAATCGTGGCGCGGATATTCTGTGGTACCTCCTTCTTTTGTTCATCATTTAATTCCATCAGTTTATCGACAAATAATTGTGGGAATCCGCTGGAAAGGGTCTGTTCAATACAGCCATAAGGGTAGCGCAAAAGATACTGCAGCCTTTCCCCGAGATTTATGGGAGGAATGGTTGATACTTCTAAAATGCCCTCATTGGTTCCGGCCATACCTACGGGATCGTAGCTGACATTCCAGTTTTCTGACGCAGCGATAACTTTGTTAAACACCTCTGTAGTATAAGGATTTGGATTTCTGACCTGCAGTTCAATTTCCTGGGAAGTTTGTTCTCCGCCACCGGAAGCCGAAATTTTGAATTTGGCAACACCTACGCTTTCTTTCATCTTTATCCGGAAATTGACCAGTTTGTCTCCCGGTTTCGAGAAAGTTACGGATTGGCTGTTTCCGCCTTCGACCAAGGCCAAACCGCTGGACTCTTCCACTTTTATATTGGCATTCTTGACCTTTTTATCCATGGCGAATACATTTACGGGTAAAAGCACTTCTTCACCGGGGCTCAAAACCCTGGGCAAAGTTGCCAGCACCATCAATGGTTTTTTGACGGGAACGGATTTTTCAATGCTCCCATAGGCTTTGTCGGTATTGGCGGCCACTACCATTGCCCTGACTTCTCCAACATAATTAGGCATGGTCAGGGTGTGTTTAGCTTTTTTGCCTTTTTTGAGGTAAAAGGGTCCCAGGTGCATGACTACCGGTTTAAACCGGTTGGCGGATTCTTCTTTGTTCGGATTGACTACCTCTCCGTCCCCACCAATACTCAATATCTGTTCCAGCTTGCCACCATAGGCACCCAAAACATAATTGTACATGTCCCAGGTACGCACACCTAGGGCTTCCTTGGCATAAAAGGTATTCCAGGGATCAGGGGTCTTATACCGGGTAAGTCCTAACAATCCTTCATCAACTACGGCAATGGTATAAGCCATAGGCTTGCCGCTGGATTCACTAACTTCCACTTCAAAAGTTTCCTCTGGCCGCAACTCATCAGCAATTTTAAGGTTGGGTTGAAGGTGGGTGTTTTTATCTTCTACCATGACGGGGATAACACCGTAAAGCCGAATGGGTAAATCATTATCAACCTGTCCATGTTCTTGGAGCAATGCTACATGGGCATAAACATTTGGTGCCATGGCTTCTGTGGTCTCGAAGGTGAATTCATTTTCCCCTTCTTTGGCGTCCGTCCAGAAAGACTGGAGTACCTTGGTGCCATTTTCGATGGTTATGAGGGCACGACCAGTTTTACCCATGGGGATCTTCAGTTTGACCTGTTCCCCAATGTTGTATTTTTGCTTGTCTGTACTGAAATTCAGCATAGCTGCAGCCTCTTTACCTTCGTTATTGTCATCGCCATAAGGATATCCGGCATAGAAGAAGTCTCCGGAACAGTGACCGCTTTGCGGATCACAAACCCTCACCAGGTATCTTCCCCACTGAGAGACTTTGACATTCCAGGTAGCTTCCCCTTTGTTATTCGTTTTTATGGTGGCTTTTTCATTGGCATCGTAATGATTGCCCGAGTTGTATCGGGTTACATCGTCATAATCTCTGTCCCACCACCAACGCCAGTGAACCCGGTAAAGGCCAATATCGAGATTTCTGTTGGCCAATGGTTTGCCATTTTCATCCAAAGCCACAAACAGGAGGGCTTCTTCTTTATCCATGTCAATGCGCTTGCTGCCATATTTATTGGTAGGAATGGCGATACCAGTATAAACATCAAAAGGAGAGTAGGGGAGTGAGAAATTGTCCGTACTGAAGTCTCCGCCTTTTTCAAAGACCCTGGATTTAAAGGAGGCCGTCAGTTTTCCCGGAACCATTTTGTTGTTCAGGATTTTAGTATTAATAGACCCTTTTCCGGAACCATCCAATGGTCCGTCAAAAATAGTTCGTGCTTCTGTACTGATACTTCTGGCCGGATCATCAAATTCAAAATTGTCGTATTTGTCAAATCTGGTATTGGACGCACTCAGCTGGACTTCCACCCTGGCTTTGAGGTTTGAGGCCGGAGCTCCATGTAACCAACGGGCTTTGATGTTTCCGGTAAGTGGTTCATTGGCAGATTTCAAGGTTTCTGTTCCAAAATCAAGATCTATTTTAAGCCTGTTGGGTTTAACCGTTTCAACCTTGATCGTTTTGCGGAAGCTGGCGCCTCCTGCCTTGACAAGCACGGACCAATTCCCCGTAGGGGCATCAGGCACAGTTGAAAAATACAAAGGGTAAATTCCACCGGTATGAGCAGAAACATTCCGTTTTTCTATAATCTGACCACGAGGATCCGTTACCTCCATGTTGACGGGATAATTTGAAGGCAGCGCTCCTGTTTCATTCTCCAGAATGAAGTTCAGATAAATGGAGTCACCAGGACGCCATACACCTCGTTCTCCATAGAGAAAACCTTTAAGACCTTTCTGTGCTCTTGCCCCGGAAACATCAAAACGGCTCAGGGATAAAGAATGACCATCCTGGAGTTTCAGGTAGCCCTGGTCCCCTCCGCTTTTAGCCAATACCACGAAAGGTTCGCGTTCCAACTGTACGGTAGCAATTCCCCTGGCATCCGTCTGTCCTTTACCGATCAGTTGTTGCTGAAAATCAAAAAACGCTACCGAAACACCTGAGATCGGCTTAGCATCTCTCAGGTCTGTGACAACGGTGTAATAAGTTTTATCTTCATTGGCTTTTACGATCAGGCCAAGATTTGAGGCCATCACATTGCGACTAACAAACCTGTCTGAATTGTAATAGGCAGGTTTGCAGGGGTCTTCCCGGTCAGACCAGTTATAGCCCTCGTACCAGCCACCTGGCCCGTACCACATATCCATGATACTTTGTTCCAGGTCTTCTGCTGTTTCTCCGACAACTGTCAGATCTTTGCCGGCTTCCTTTTCGGAATTACAGAAGAAAGTAGCATACTCGGGTTTAAATCCAATGCGAATCTGGTAGATAGCTTCGGCATCCTGAGCAACAAGTTTACTCAAATCCAATGCATAGGTTGACCATCCGTCAGGGTTGGCAGACTCGTTGAGGTTTTGCAGAGGAACCTGTTTGCGCATGGTTATACGACCGACCCTGTAAAGGTTGTTTTGGCCATTGTCTATATTATTTCCTTGCAGAAATTGCAGGATATTGTTATTAAATATCTTAAAGACCTCTACATCAACTGCGTTCAGTCCGATGGCTTGAAATGGGAATATCAAACCTTCAGAATTTGGGATAATTACTCCATTTCCCGAAAGCATCACTTCCGGTTTGGCACTTTCGAAGTTGAACACCCAGTTTCCCGCGTTTTTCATTTTTTTGTTCTGGAGGTTTTTGATGCCGGTGGAAATATTGATGGTATGTTCTCCCACGAGATAACCGGAAGGGTAAACCCTGACAAAGTTGCCTTCGATCAGGTATCTGAGAGTGCCGGAAAAATCAGATATGTTTATCAATCCATTCAGGTTTTGGGATTCCAGTAAGGGATCAGAGAAGTTGAGCAGAATATATTTTTCGGCATCTTTGACTATGCTGACATCCGTGACCTTAAAGTCGTCCAGACTGGGTACTTCAAAAGATTTTTCATTTTTCATTTCAATGCCCAGCGGTTTGCCGTTCCATTTGATCTGAACTTCAGAGGGCTCGTTTCCCCTGTTGATGCCTTGGATCCAAAATTCGCTGATCATTTGGTTGGCATTGTGATTCCAGGAGATACTCAGGTCTTTTCCTTTTTGCGTGGCATTCAGCAGGGATTCAATGTTTTCGATGTCGGCAACATCTGCTAGTTTGATCTCTCCTGCGAGTTTTTGTTTTTCCAGCGAATTGGGATCTTCCGAGGAAAAGCCTTTAAAACTTACTTGGAGGAACTGGTCCCTGGTTCTGAAGTCGAACTCAAAACCATTGGCTTCAGCCGGGACGTTGGCAATGAGCTTTTTGAGGTTGACTTTGGCAATGTATGTGGTGCCTGATTCAAAAGTTGGATCCGGGTCAAATCGCAGCGTTTGTTCATTTTCCCAGACAAGTGATCCATTTATGGAGGGGCTAAAGCTGAGGATGCCATTTTCGGCCGTTTCACCAACCATTTCGGCATCTACCATCATATTGGTGAACTGTATCCTCACGGGAGTTGCCTTAGATATGATCCCTGAGGTGTAACCATAAACATAAGCATTTACACTGGGCGACATTTCTGCTGCCCTGTTTTCCTTTCTTTTACAATTGGTAACAAAAACCATTAATCCCAGCAGGAGAAAAATGGGGGTCAAGTTGATTTTCTTAAGAACTGACATAGGGTTGTGAATTTTGGATTAATAAAAGCAGCGAAAATTTTAAAAAAACCTGGTTTCTGGGGGAATAGTGAAATTACGAATTTGAAATTACGAATTATAATTATCACTTATTGGTCTGGCATTGAGGTTCGTTAAAATTTTCGATACAAAATATGGATAATTGGCCAATTAGAAAAGAGGCCTGAAAAAGTATAACTGTATTAAAGCGGAGAGATGGAGATAAATCCAGGTGTTCAAATGTATAACGTAATGAATTTCCAAAGTAATACAAATTAACCGGAAAAATCTGCCTTAAAAGGAATGTGTGAAACAATTTTCAAAATCGAATCGAAAATTGGTATTAACCCGAAAAAAAACACCACACAAGTACCAGGGTGTTTTGGCCCCTTAAAGACATGGTTAGAAGCGCCTTCGTGGATCGGTAATCCCCTTGCTTCCCTAAGGAAGATTTTCGCAAGCGAAAATTGAGGCCCGCCCTAGTCACTCAGAGTCATCTTCTAATGTTAATAATGTTGAGTCAAAACTTTTGATACTTGAGTGGTATTGAATGCAATTTACAAAATTAGGTTTGAATATGCAATAGCTGTTGAGCAATTTAACGATTTACAGGACAGCATTTTTGTTCCTTTTTTTTTAGCAAAAGTAACGGAATATAATTACGTATTTATGGAGTATCCCCTGATGAAAAATGTCACTACCGGATAACAAAGTTTGCTGTTTACTTTAAGTTAACATTAGGGTTTTAATTTAACCTAAAGTTAATGGAAAACCTTTTTTCACTTTAACTGTTGTGCGTTCCTTTGCAGTGAAATTCAAAAGAGGGTATAAAAACCTTTTTTCAAACCATTTTTCACACTTATTAAAGAAACTAAAAAATTATGAAATTTCACAATCTGGTCTTATTTGCGGTAATGTTATTGGCTTTGACATTTACCGCTTGTGATGATGAAATGCCCGCCCCGAATCCGGTGGACAATTCTACATTGTATGAAGAAGAGATCATTACCAATGATTGCAACGATGATGGTACAGACGAAAATTACATTATTGTAAACGTTACGGACAGAGGTGAAGGTACAGGAACAATGACCTGGACAAAAAATAAAACTTATGTTTTGAATGGTCGTGTTTTTGTAAACGACGGTCAGGTGTTGACTATCGAGGCGGGAACCATTATTAAAGGTACTGCCGGTCAGGCGGAAAATGCTTCTGCAATGATCGTTGCACGCGGTGGGCAGATCAATGCTCAGGGTACAGCTAATGAACCCATAATCTTTACTTCTGCTGCCGATGAGATCGCTCGTGCAGATAACGGTATACTCAATTGTGAAGGTGGTAATCTCCAGCCTAACTTCCGTGGATTGTGGGGTGGTTTGATCATCCTAGGTAAATCAGGAACTAACGCTCCTCAGGCTGAATTGGCTATCGAAGGTATTCCAACCACAGAAATGAGAGGTCTTTACGGAGGTTCTGATGATAACGATAACTCAGGAACAGTAAAATACGTTTCTATCCGTCACGGTGGATCTAACATCGGTGCCAATAACGAGATCAATGGTTTGACACTTGGTGGTGTCGGAAACGGAACTACCATAGAGTATGTTGAGGTTATCGCTAACAAAGACGACGGTGTGGAGTTCTTCGGTGGAACTGTAAATACCAAATACATCGCAGTTTCTTACTGTGGTGACGACTCTTTCGATGCTGATGAAGGTTACCGCGGATTGAACCAGTTCTGGTATGTTGTTCAGGATGACGAAGGAGACAACGGTGCTGAGTTGGACGGTGGTCCATCTGACTGCTTGTTGTGTGAGCCCTTCTCTGCCTTTGTAACTTACAACGCTACTTTCGTAGGAAATGGCAGTAACAGAGCCGTACGTATCCGTGAAAACTCTGCAGCTTCTTTCTACAACAGTATTTTCGTTGATTACGGAAAAGGACTGGAAATCTTTGATAATGAGTCTTTGGCTCAATATAACGCAGGTCGTTTGGTATTGGAAAACAACGTACTCTGGAATGTTACTGCTCCTTTCACTGAAAAGTCAGTTGATGTTGAAGCAGAACTTGTAGCTGCAGGAAACACAACTGATCAGGATCCTGGTTTGGATGCCGGACATATTCCAGCCAATGCAGTAGGAAGTGTTTCTACGCCTGCTGATGCTTTCTTCGAGACTACTGATTACAAAGGTGCTTTTGCTCCGGGTCAGGCTCGCTGGATCGAAGGTTGGACTTTGATCTCTAAGCTTTAAAAGTAAAGTTTGAAAATTCAGGGTGTAATCTTAATAGTTTTGCGAGTAGCAGGCTTGAAATCACACCCTGAATTTTTTCCAATTTGACTTATTGATACGATTGATTTGCCTAACAAGGGAAGATTGAGCTGAATGCGGTTTAAATAAATCCCTTTAAAGCAATTTCTTGAAGCTGTAAATCTTGGTGGTACAAAATTTTACAGCATAATAAACGTGCTCTTATTGATTTTCGGGTTTCAGCGATCTCCATAAAATCGCTGAAACCTATTTTTATTTTTTTCAACAGTATATTTAAACAACAGTGGTAATGTTATCAAAAAAAACAAACGTTAAATTGCTTGCATGTTTAATTCTGGGACTTTTCATCTCCCTGGATGCTTTTGCAGGCGTAATCAAAGGCCGTGTCATTGATGAAGACGGCCTTGAAGTATTTGGTGCCAACGTTCTTATCGAAGGTACCGGCACTGGAACCGTAACCGACTTTGATGGACGTTTCGAGCTGCCAAACCTTGAAAAAGGGACTTACTCCCTTGTTATTTCCTATCTCTCTTTTAATTCTCAGACCATTGCCGATATCAGAGTGGGTGAGGGCAATGAGGTTACAACTTTAGGAGATGTAAAACTGACTTCATCTGCTGTGGATCTTGGGGACGTGGTTGTCACTGCCAAGGCACTCCAGAATACCGAAAACGCCGTCCAAACCCTCAAAAGAAAAAGTATTGGTGCGATTGACGGAATTTCCAGTCAGGCATTCTGCAATACCGGTGATAGTGATGCCGGTTCAGCGATGAAAAGGGTAACAGGTGTTTCTGTTGATGGAGGAAAATATGTTTTCGTTCGTGGATTGGGCGGACGTTACTCCAAAACAACACTGAATGGGTTGGAAATTCCTGGACTCGATCCGGACAGTAACAGTGTCCAAATGGATATTTTCCCCACCAACCTCATTGAAAATATAATCGTTTACAAAACCTTTACCCCTAACCTGCCAGGGACTTTCACTGGTGGTTTGGTAGATATCAGTACAAAAGATTTTCCCGAAACTTTTACGCTTAACGTCAGTGTTAAGGCAGGGTTTAATCCCAATGTACAATTCAACGCTAATTATCTGACCTATGAGGGAAGCTCAACAGACTGGCTGGGTTATGATAATGGAGTTCGTGCCATTCCTAACTCTGTGGAAAATAGCCCTATAAATCCTGATTTCGTTCTGGCAGCTACCAATCCAAATGCCAGTGCTGAGTTGACAAGTGCCTTTAATCAGGTTGTTGAATCTCACAATAGAACAGCTCCGTTAAACCACGGATTCTCTGTTTCACTTGGGAATGAAACCAGTTTATTTGGAAAGAGCCTTGGGTTCACAGCTGGAATGACCTATAAACGTGATTTCAGTTTTTATGAAAATGGTATAACTGGTCGTTACCAGTTTATTTCTGCAGAATCAGATACGCTCAGGCCAGATAAAATATATACAGATAACAGCTCCAATGATGAAGTTTTGTGGTCTGCTATCGGCTCTGCAACTTTAAAATTGAACCAAGCCAGTAAAATCAGCTTTTCATACCTTCATAATCAATCCGGAACTACCACTACCCGTGATCAGGAAGGTTATCTGTACCTGGAAAACCTGGGGTATGAGGAACAAACACTTGCTTATATGCAGCGTCAGTTAGATGTGACGCAGATCAATGGTCAACATCTTGTCGGCGAAAATGGCAAATTTGAAGTGAACTGGGCCAGTGCCTTGAGTTTTGCGAAAATGAATCAGCCGGATCTCCGTTTCATGAACAATGCCTTTGAGGTTCTTCCTGGTGGAGATATCTTTTATACCATCCAGCCATCTATTGGTTTGATCCCTACCAGATACTGGAGAAACCTCGATGAACTCACCTTTAACGGCAAAGTTGATTTAAAATATAATTTCAAAAACTGGACTGAAAAAAATACAAGCATTAGCATCGGAGGTGCGTACAATTATAAAGAGCGTTCTTTCGGAGAAAAGATATATCAGTTTAACTCCAACAGTAACCAGTACCCGGGTAACTTTGGTGAGTATTTCGCTGATGACAACATCATCAGCAGTGAGAACTCTGCCGGAGTATTTGTGGATGAAGCGACCTTGCCGGGTAACCAGTATGATGCTGATGCCAGTGTTATCAGTACTTATGCTATGACTGAGTTGCCGTTGACTGAAAAATTGAAAACTGTTTTTGGAGCGCGTATGGAGATCGGTACTGTTAATTTCACCAATGTGGATTTGAATGATGAAAGATTGCTCGACAATACCGACATCCTTCCTGCATTTGGTTTGATCTATGAGCCGGTTAAGGACAAGATGAATTTGCGTCTGTCCTACAACCGTACCATCGCACGCCCGACATTTAAGGAGCTGGCACCTGTGGTATTCTTTGAATTCCTCAATAACAGTTTCCTTTTAGGTAATCCAGAATTAAATCGTACCACTGTTGATAACGTAGATTTGCGCTGGGAGTATTTCATGAAGCCTGGCGAATTGATTTCTTTCAGCCTTTTCTACAAAAATTTCCAGGATCCTATTGAGCTGACCAACAACCCGCAAGCCAAGAATGGTGAGTGGATTTTCGAGAATGTTGAGAAAGCTACTGTTTATGGAGCAGAGTTTGAAGTACGTAAACAACTGGATTTCATCGCACCATTGAAAAACTTCACGGTTGGATCCAATGTGACACTCATTAAATCCGAGGCGGCTATCAAGCCTTTGGAGTTGCAGGACATCCGTGCGGTATATCCTAATGCATCGGATGTAAGGCCATTGTACAGCCAATCACCTTATATCATTAACGCTTTCATCAACTACCGTAATCAGGTAGGCACACAAGCCAATGTTAGTTACAATGTGCTAGGTGAGAATCTTTATCTGGTTGAAATTGGTGCTTTGCCGGATGTTTACGAGCAGCCATTCCATTCGCTGAACGCCAAAATTTCTCAACGTTTTGGTGCTGACCAGCAATTCCAGGTTAGCCTTAGCGTAAAAAATATCCTGGATTCAACCTTTGAGCGTTCCAGCGAATTTAAAGGGCAGAAATATCTATTCCAGAGTTTCAGACCCGGCAGGAACTTCTCTGTTGGCGTTTCTTACAATATGACGAAGTAAATCGAGGATACATTCAGTGTGTCGGGAAAAAATATACTTTTAACCTGATTTACTCTTGATACCAAGTGAAAAGGGGCTTGACGCAGCTGCATCAAGCCCCTTACTATTCAAACAAATTTGGATGCTAGTTCGTCTTGGTTTCCACTTCATTCATGATATCTTCCTGGTGGTTGATGGATTCCTGGTGTACAGCCCGCAGGAAGGTGCGAATAAATTCAGGACTAAGACCTTTCATTTTTCCGACAGCCTGTGTTTTTTCCAGAATCTCATTCCAGCGATCTGCTTGCAGAATGGCGATATTGTTGCGCTTCTTGTAACGGCCAATGTTTTCTGACAGTTTCATGCGTTTGCTCAGCAGATTGAGCAATTCATTATCCACTTCATCTATCTGGCTCCTGAGCTGATCGATCGTTTCCAGGAATTCAACATTATCGGTTGATGGCTCCCGGTAAACGAGGTTGTCAACGAGTTCCTTGAATGTGCCGGGCTGAATTTGTTGTTTGGCATCGCTCCAGGCTTCATCCGGTGTTGGGTGTACCTCTGTCATCAGACCATCGAAGTTGAGGTCCATGGCTATTTGAGCAACCTCATGCAGCATACTGCGTTCACCGCAGATATGGCTGTTGTCGCAAATGATTTCCAGGGTTGGGAATTTTCTTTTCAGTTCAATCGGAATTTGCCAGTGTGGCACATTACGAAACTTTGAATCACCGTGGTAGGAAAATCCCCGGTGTATGACGGCAATACGGTCGATGCCGGCTTTATATATCCTTTCTATGGCACCAATCCACAGGCTGAGGTCAGGATTGATGGGGTTTTTGATCATGACCGGCATCTCCGTTCCGGCAAGGGCGTCTGCTATTTCCTGGACAGCAAAAGGGTTCACTGTTGTTCGTGCACCGATCCAGACAGCGTCAATGCCATGTTTGATAGCTTCGAATACATGATTGGCATTGGCCACTTCAGTCGTTACCTTTAGCCCGGTTTCTGCTTTTACTTTTTTCAGCCATTTCAATGCCGGAGTTCCCGATCCTTCAAAATTTCCCGGCCGGGTTCTGGGTTTCCAAATTCCTGCGCGAAAATAGTCCACTTTCATATTTTTAAGTCCGTGGGCGGTTTCCAGAACCTGTTCCTCGGTTTCTGCGCTGCAAGGGCCGGCGATGAGGATAGGTCGCTTGTGTGGTTGATTTAAAATCGATTTGAATTCCATGATATAAGGATATTTTACTTGTTTTATTTAATAATTTTTCTAATCTCGTTCGAGTCTTTTATTTTATTATAAAAGCCTTCAAAATCTTTTTTTATCAATAAGCTGCGAAATTGTGCCAGTTGGTTGATGTGTTCATCCAAAACGTCCAGGACATTATCGCGGTTTTGCCTGAAAATGGGGATCCACATATCCGGTGAACTTTTGGCAAGGCGCACCGTAGAGGCAAATCCCCCGCTGGCCAGTTCAAAAATCCTGTCTTCATCTTTTTCCTTGGCCAATACCGTCAATGCCAGGGCGAATGAACTGATATGCGAAATATGGGATACATAAGCAGCATGAACATCATGCGGAACAGGATCCAGGTAAATTCTCCGCATAGGAATAGAACCATACAGGCTGTAAACTTTATCCAAAGCAACCGGATTGCTTTTTTCGGGTTCGCATATCACACAACATTTGTTATCAAACAAATTAGGAACGGCAGCTTCCGGTCCTGAATATTCTGTTCCTGCCATCGGGTGAGTGGAAACAAAATTTCCGCGTTTGGGGTGCTTTTCCACCACTTTATGCAGTTTTTCCTTGGTTGAACCCACATCCATTACCGTTTGATGGTCTACATGATCAAGAATCTCCGGTAACAATTTTAGCATGATATCCACAGGAGTGCTTAAAATGATTATTTCGGCCTTTTTGACAGCGTCGATCATTGGCAGGTCTTCATCTATCAGCCTTCTGCGGTAAGCTTTGTCGATATTTTCAGGATTGACGTCCACACCAATGATGTGTTCCGCAAAGCCATTTTCCTTGAGAGTAATCGCCAGCGATCCTCCGATCAATCCTATGCCTATTATCGCTATGGTCATTTTAATTACGAATTACGAGTTACGAATTATGAAAGGAAGAAATTCGTTTGATAGCCTCCTGAAAATCTTCTTTTTTACTGCATAGAGAAATCCTTACATAATTTTCACCTTGTGAGCCGAATATGCCTCCGGGGGTGAGAAATACATGTGTTTGTTCCAGGATTTTATCTGACAACTCATAAGAATCAGCATATTCTCCCGGGACTTTAGCCCACACGAACATACCACATTGATTCCTATCATATTGGCAATTGAGGAGGTCGAGTAATTTATAAACTTGAGCTCTTCTTTCTCCATAGACCACATTGAGTTCTTTGTACCAGGACTCCGGACTTGCCAATGCCCTGGCAGCTGCCAGTTGTGCTGGTTTGAACATTCCGGAATCCATATTGCTTTTAAACCTGAGGATATTTTGGAGGAAGGTGGATTTTCCGGCCAACATACCAATTCGCCAACCGGCCATATTATGGGATTTACTCATCGAATTCAGTTCGAGGCAAACATCTCTGGCTCCGGGAATACTCAGAATGCTGGTTTGTTCATCATTCAGTATAAAAGAATAAGGATTATCGTTGACGATCAAAAAAGCATTTTTTCTGGCGAGGTTGATCAGTTTTTTAAAGAAATCCTGGTTGGCCCTGGCGCCAGTAGGCATATTGGGGTAACTGATCCACATGATTTTCACCTTACTCAAATCCTGTTTGCTTAAGACATCCAGGTCTGGCAACCAGTCCTTTTCAGCTTCCAGCTTATACTCCCTGATGGTCGCTCCGGTCAATTTTGAAACGGCACTGTAGGAAGGATATCCGGGATTGGGCACAAGCACTTCGTCACCGGTTTCGAGAAAGGTCATGGCAATATGCATTATCCCTTCCTTTGAGCCGATCAGGGGAAGTATCTCGCTGACCGGATCCAATTCGACACCAAACCATTTCCCATACCATTCGGAAAATGCCTGTCGCAACTCGGGAATCCCGGAATAACTCTGATAGCCGTGATTTTGCTCTCCTTTGATGTGGTGGATGAAGTGGTCTATCACCTCTTCCGCGGGAGCGAGGTCAGGGCTGCCAATACCCAGGTTGAGTACGTTTTTACCTTCGGCACGCATCTGAGCGATCTCTCTCAGTTTTTTGGAAAAGTAATATTCTTTAACATCTCCGAGTCGGCTTGCTGGTTTAATCTCAGGCACTTGTATCAATATTTCAGTATTTGAGGAGGTCATGATATATGTTTGCTTTGTTATTAAATTTAGGTTCATTCCATTTAGTAGTCATGATGCTCTCCAACGGGATAGGCGCCAAGTACTTTGAGGTTTTGTGTGATTGGGCGGATAGCCCCAATGCCTTGTTCCAGACTGATTTTTCCGCCCATTACAAAATCCACGAAGAACAGGTATTCCCATGGTTTCCCAATGATGGGAGAGGATTGTATTTTGGTCAGGTTGAGGTTATAAGCGGCCATGAGTGCCAGTACGCTATGCAGACTGCCCACTTCATGGGTAGTTGAAAAACTTATGGAAACTTTATTGGCTTGCAGATCATCCCTGAAATGGTCTTTTCTGCGGAGGACGAGAAATCTCGTATGGTTTTTCTGGTGGGTCTCGATCCCCTCGGCGATGATCTCAAGGTCGTAAAGATCGGCTGCCAGGGTACTGGCAATAGCACCGGTATCTTTCAGGTTATTATCGAGGATGTTTTTGGCACTTAGAGCCGTATCGACCGTTTCAACCAACCTGATGTGTGGATGATCCAGGAAAAACTTACGGCATTGATCAATGGCGACAGGGTGGGAGTGAACTTCTTTAAGGTCTTTAAGTTTTGTGCCCGGTAAGACCATTAAGTTTTGTTTGATCCTCAGGAACACTTCTCCGGTTACTGTCAGGTTTGAATTGTTCAGTAATTGGTAATTGTGCATCAAACTGCCATAAAGCGTGTTTTCAATAGCCATGAGTGCTGCATCAACAGTTGTGTCGGATTCCAGGAATTGGACGAGTTGTTCAAAAGTGTGTGCTGGCACCACTTCTACTTCCTTATCCTTAAAACACAAACGTGCGGCGATATCATGAAAGGCACCCGCGTAGCCCTGTATGGCTACCCTTAGATTTTCTTTTGATTTCGTTATGACTTGAAGGTCCTGTTCAGCCTTTACCATTTTGTTCATTTTTTAGTAAAAAAAAAGCCCCGAAAACGGGGCTCATTGTATTTGCATAATATTCAAATAAGCCCTGCTATGCATTGCTGAAAAAGTAAAAAAAGAAATAGTTAAAATTTCTTGTTGTCAACATGGCTTAATTTGATTTGGTGCAAAAAAAAAGTCCCGTTTTAACAGGACTTCCTAAATTTATATCTTTTCTCTTATGAACAAATTTTGGCAGTCCCTTACGGTAGGTCGTAAAAGTAAAAACCAAAAAAATAATTGTTGTTCAAATGAGCTTTCATCGTATTAATTTTCAATTCGCTTTTGCAAACGTAGGGATTTAATTTCCTTAAAGCAAGGAATTTGATTTTTTTTTGATTTTTTTTAAAAGAAGCTGACGATCTGGATCATTGCCAAAACAACAAACAACCCGCTGAGGATGTAGTTGATGTTTTTGGCGATGAATTGTGCCCTGACAACAATCACTTCTGCGAATTTGGCATAAGTGGCAAACAGGGTGAAAGCGCCCGCCACGGCACCCAGGACAAAAAGGGAAATATAAGGTTGTTGCAAAAT
Organism: uncultured Bacteroidota bacterium; assembly: GCA_942492125.1. Classification (GTDB taxonomy): domain Bacteria; phylum Bacteroidota; class Bacteroidia; order Chitinophagales; family Saprospiraceae; genus BCD1. The sequence goes on along the minus strand of CALODM010000006.1, from coordinate 10,280 downwards.
GATAAGGCCTTTGGTTTCCATGATGGTACTATATCCAAAATAAAAGGGGATAGCCAGTGCGTTGAGCGAAGACATCAGCATTCCCGTATAAAAACTATTGCCTTTTTTTTGTTTGCCTTCTGCTTTAAACTGTTTTCTTGCCTGGGTAAAGAAGAAGAAAGCGAGCAGGAGGAATATTCCAATAGCGACCTTTTTCAGAATATCAAAAACTTCAGGATGGGCACTGAGGTATTTGGCAAAGGTAAGGGCTACAAATGCCTGGATAATTACCACAGAAGCGGCTCCTGCTGAAAAACGTAAACCACATTTAATGCCCTTTTCTATGCTTGTTCTAACAGCAGTCATATTCAACATTCCGGGAGGAACCAATCCTAAAAATGCCATGCCAAATCCCAGTGTCAAATGAATTACATAACCCATGATGTTTATTTGTTTTTTTTGGATTAGAGTTTTATTCAAGCAGAAAACCTGAACTGCTTCAAAAATTTCTTGACACAAAAAACTATATTTCCATGCTTTTAATTGGTGACAGCCATCACAGTAACGGATTTTTTCAGGAAGATTTTCAAATATTTGTATTGTGATACTTATCACTTCAAATAAGGATCTCAAACCGGAAATTTGTCTTTAAATAAAAACAGGAATATGGGATTTTTTAAAAAACTATTTGGCGGACCAGCGTTTGAGGATGCGGAATCCATTAAAAGCAAAGTAAAAAGCGGGGCCTTGGTACTGGATGTGCGGACGGAACCTGAATATGATTCCGGACATATTACCGGAGCGGTGAACATTCCGTTACAGCTGATCAACGAAATGGCCGAAGATCTCAAAAAGCAAAAAAAAGTAGTCCTGGCTTATTGCAGAAGTGGAAGAAGAAGTCAAATGGCCACCAATCTGCTCAAGCGCAAAGGCATTGAGATTTACAATGCGGGAGGTTATGCGGATTTGAAGCGTTTATTGGGATGACAGGTGGCAGCTGAGACCTGCGAGGTCTTGTTCAGTCCCCAGCCCTCACCTATAAAAGCTACGAGTGTAGGAAACGTGACATTTTTTGATGAGTTTTTTTAACCTCAAATCAAAAAAAAATGAGACATCCCGAATTTTTGAAAACTGATTTTTAAAAAAATTAATGGAATGTTTCAATTTCGGAATTGCTTCGGTGGGGTTTAAGTTTTCATGAAAGCACTACAAAGATTTGAAAAACAACTACTTGTGATTTAGCTTGGCATCGCCTCAAGCCGGCTAGGCTTTTACTTTTGGCATTGCCCCAAAAGTAAACAAAAACTCTAGAAAATCTAAACTCCTCCGTCAAACAGCAAGATTTTCAGGCAGCCGCCCCCCAATTATCCGTGTACGATTTCTGTCAAGTCGGGAATTTTATTCAAATGCCTGTAAGTCAATAGATTACGAAAAATCCCGAATTTTGGTCTAAGCCAAAATTCGGGATGACTCATATTAATATTTTAAAGGTTCTCTTATTATCTAAGGAACATCAATTCTCTGTACTTAACCATTGGCCAGTCCTGATCATCAACGATGAGTTCCAGTTTGTCGGCATTGTATCGGATGGTGTCCATGTATGGTTTAACTTTATTGCAATAGGCTTTGGCTTTGTCAGGAGCATGTTCAATCTTATTGGCTTTTTTGCGCTCGTCAACCATAGCTTTGACATCTTTTTTGATCTCCTGGATGAAGTAGGATATCCGTTTGATATCATCCAGCTGAGATGCATAATCAGCTTCGCTCAAATCGAGTTCTTTAAGGCTCAATACATTTTCCGCCAGTACATTCTGGTATTTGATGGCTGCAGGAAGAATATGATTGAGGGTAAGTTCACCCATCACCCGTGCTTCGATCTGTACCTTGAGAATATAATTTTCACACATTACTTCGTAATGAGCTTCCAGTTCTTTTTCTGAGAAAACCCCGCTATGCTCAAATATTGCTTTGGAAGAATGGCTGATATAGGCATCCAGTGCGTCAGGTGTATTGGGTGTATTGGCCAAACCCCGGCGTGCCGCTTCTTCTTTCCATTCATCGCTGTAGCCGTCTCCTTCAAAAAGAATTGGCTGGAATTCATTGATATATTTTTGAATAACCTTAAGTGCTGCTGTCTGGGCTTTTACTCCTTCTTTTTTGATGATTTCCTCAACTTCGGCATAAAATTCTTCCAATTGTTTGCCAACTATGGTGTTCATGACGGTCATGGGAGAGGCACAGTTCATGGAAGAACCGACCATTCTGATTTCGAATTTATTACCGGTAAAGGCAAAAGGAGAAGTACGGTTACGGTCGGTATTGCCACGTGGCAGCTTGGAATTCAACGCCAAGGATTCAGACTGTCTGCACATCTTTGGAGGTCGGCAACCACCGGCTTTACGGGTATCTGCTCAATAACGTCGGTCAGATATTCGCCGAGAAAAACAGAAACAACCGCAGGAGGCGCCTCGTTGGCACCGAGGCGATGATCATTACCGGCAGTGCAACCGCAGCACGCAGCAGGTCGGCTGGGTGTCGACGGATTTCATCAATGCAAGTCACGAATGGTCATGTTCTTGGCGGGATTCACCGGGGTGTAACCCAGAGTTTTTCCCGTCCGTCCTAACGATGGACCAGTTGTTGTGTTTACCAGAACCATTGACCCCTGCGAGGTAAGGCTTTTCGTGTAGCAGGCAGACGAAGCCATGCTTCTCTGCAGGTACACCATCAGCACTTCCATGGTGATCACTGGTTGTGGTCAACCGCAATGTTGAGCGTTTCGAAAATCGGAGCAATTTCAACTGCGCCGGGGCACACTTCGTTATGTCTGGTTTTGACTGGAACGCCGTATTTCCAGAGCATTCGGCGTCCAGATCTCGCATAAATGCAACGCGCGGCTTGATGGTACCAAAGTAGTGATCATCGAGCTGCTGATCCTTGGCTGCGCCTTTACCAAGTAATGTACGGCCCGTACCAAGGAGGTCGGGACGCGCAGTAATACAAAGTCAGGTCGACCAGGAAATATTCCTGCTCACCAACCAAGTGGCTTACGAACCCTAGTGTCGCCCAATTGATTCCGTCAAAAATCTTACCGAGAGGAATAGCAGCTGGTTCCAGACAACACTTGGACTGCAGCAATGGTATTTTGTAGTCGAGGGCTTCACCGCTGTAGGCACAGAACACCGTCGGAATACAGAGCGTTTTTCCATCACTCATTTCAATGATAAAAGCAGGAGAGGAGGGGTCCCATGCGGTATAACCCCTGGCTTCAAAGGTAGACCGAAGACCACCACCCGGGAAACTGGAGCCATCCGGTTCTTGTTGAGCCAATTCATTTCCACTGAATTTTTCGAGTACTCTTCCATCCGGTTTGAGCGTAAAGAAAGAATCGTGCTTCTCAGCAGTCCTTCCTGTAAGAGGCTGGAACCAGTGGGTAAAGTGAGTGGCTCCTTCTCCATGGCCCATCTTTTCATGGCTTCTGCGACAATATCAGCATCTTTACGTGAAATCTTAGCTCCTGAGTCGATGGCTTCCCTTACATTTTTATAAGCCTTTTCTGTCAGGTATTCTCTCATCTTGGCGTCATTAAAAACAAGACTGCCAAAATAAGAAGAGATCTTTTCCCCGGAATTTTTTACTTCTGTAAATTCCGAAACACTCCTGGTAAGAATGTTGTCGATTGCATTAAATCTGGATTGGCTCATTGATTGATTTTGTTGAATGATTTAAAAAATATAAAACCTATGACGAAACGGCTGGTCCGGTTCATTAATTTGTCTTGGTTTGATTGGTTAGCAAAAGTCGAATGTGCGTGAAAAATGGTCTTATTTTCAGAGCGACAATAAATGTCAGATTATGATCGGTTCATTCAATTTTAAAACATATTAAATATTTCAAGATATTTTAAAATTACTTATTTTTGCCTCTCTTTTTCGAAAAAAGTACTTTAATTTAGAGGGGAATCGCAATTCCGGGAGCAAATTTAGCTAAATTGGACAAAAAAATAAGAAAAAGTCAAAAAAAATCAAAAAAATGAATTTCATTGTTTTAACCGTAGAAATTACATCTTCGGGGGTCTGGAAAGATGTTTTTCGATTGAAATTTTGGCACTAAAGAAATATTAATCTTAATACTTTCCTTCCATCCGTTCAGTATATTGGACTTCTCCTAACCGGAATTTAAAAGGCAGGCCGATTTTCTTTTCGAGTTTCACTTCTAGACGGCAAAAGAAGGCAATATCTTTAACATCATAGGGTGCAAGGAATTGTTGTGATAAGGAGGGGGGCTGCTGTTTGGTGGATGTCATAGCATAAAGCGGAAGAGAAAGAAAGCCCGGGTTTACTTTTAAAACAGTGGTGGGAGCTGAGTTAAGCGCTGCTATGGATTTCCCCGAAATGGTATAATCAGCCTGGCCGGGAGCCACATGGCTCAGCAGTGAAAAACAAAAAATAAAGAACCAATTGTATTTCATAGGTAGATCAATTATTGCCTTTAAACGGGATCATGCGGACTTTACTGGCCTGGGTACCTCTATAACATCCCCATCATTCAGACAAACAACCTTTTCAAAAATTGGTTTAGTTTCCTGAATGTATCCTGCCGTGTCCTGGTAGCGTTGGGAAAAGTGGGTGAGCAATAACAAGCCGACCTTGGCTTCAGCAGCTATGCCTGCCGCTTGGGCTGCTGTCATGTGACCATATTCCAGTGCTTCCTGTTGATGTTCATTTAAATAGGTAGCTTCACACAACATCATGTCTGCATTTTTGGCAAGATGAATAGCATTGTCACAAACCCGCGTATCCAGGACAAAGGCAAAGATCTGCCCCCTTTTTACCATGCTTACCTGTTCAAGGGAAACCATGTTTTTATCCACCAATATTTTTCCATTCCTCTTTAATTGACCGACAAGAGGTCCCCTGATACCCAATGCCTCTAATTTTTCCGGAATAAAGCTCACGCCATCTTTTTCCTGTAAACGAAAGCCCCAGCATTCAACCGTATGGTCCAGGGGAAGGGTAGATATGGTGAGTTTGTCATTCTCAAAAAGCACCCCATCACTATCAAACGGCACTGGACGAATATCTGCGCGGTCAAAATAAACGGAGGCCTGGCTCAAATGATTGAAATAATCCATTCCGTATGCCGGAAAATAAATCTCCACAGGATGGGTGACATTGTCCAGGGATATTCGCTGTATTACCCCTGCAAGTCCCAGGCAATGATCCCCGTGAAAATGAGAAATGAAAATTTTGGTGATGGAATTGGCGGAAACCCCGGCGTAGATCATCTGCCTTTGAGTGCCCTCACCGGGGTCAAAGAGTATACCTTCCTTATCCCAGCGCAGGAAATAACCATTTTGGTTGCGTGTACGTGTTGGAACCTGACTTCCGGTTCCCAGGGCAAAAAATTTTCTTTCGGACATGAGGCAAAGATCGGGAAAAATGGAAACACATGTGCATAAAAGGTACATCGTTTTCCTCAACGAATCAGGGCGTAACCTTAAGGCAGGCCTGAAGTCACACCCTGATTTACATAAAATGAGACTATGAATTTAACTTAATTACCGCAGCAGCACAAAATCCCCGGTGAATAACTTTGTTACTCCATCGATGAATTCAATTTCCGCCGCATAAATAAAGGTATTGGAGTTCATCATCTTTGTGGTTTTTCCTTTCCAGCCAAATGCCGGATCATTGGGCTGGAAATTCGTCCTCTCAAAAACAGGGCTCCCCCAGCGGTTAAAAATGCGGAAGGATCTGACCTGGGCCACATCTTTACCAGCGAAAATGACCAATTCGTCATTCACTCCGTCATCATTGGGGGAAAAGGCGTTGGGAATAAAAACTTGCCTTTCTTTATCGACAATAATGGTTATTTCGTGTTCTGTCTGGCAACCGCGAATGTCTTCAATGAAGGCAGTGATGGTCGTGGTGACCAGGGGCTGGAAGTTCAATTCCATACATCCGGGGCAATCAACCACATCTTCCGGACTCCAGTTCAGGGCAACAATCTCAGATGCGGAAACATTGGTCAGGGCATTTACGGATATTTCGTCACCTAGATGGACAGATTGATCTTCACCAAGATCAAGAAACAGGTCAAATCCTTCGTGGATTACTATTTCCTGCTCAAATTCACAACCGGCTTCATCCAACACTACCATTTGATAAATACCTGCCCCTAAAGGGTTCAGGGATTGGATATTTCCAAATAAACCACCATCCCAGCTGATCTGGTAGGGGGGAATACCTCCTTTAATATCATTGATGCTGATGAATCCGTTGACATCTCCATAACATAGAGGATCTTGTTTTTCCATCTCTACTTCAATATCAGATTCCTGAACAAATACACTTCCTGAGCCGGTACATCCGTTTTGATCAGTCACATTCACGATATAGTTACCTCCGGATGTTATGGCAATTGATGCCGTTTGACTGCCGTTGTTCCAGGTATAGTTGCTCATTCCCGGATTAGCCGTTAAAGAAATGCTTTCTCCTTTACAAAGTAAGGTTTCTCCGCTGATCTCCACAACCGGAGCGGGCATTATCGCAAGGGTAACTTCATCGCTGCCCTCGCAACCATTGGCATCCGTAACGGTGACGCTATAATTTCCTGCCGAGGCTCCAGAAACTGATTGTTGAATACTTCCAGTATTCCAGACATAGGCTGTATAGTCAGGGCCCGCATCAAAAGTGCTGGATTCTCCCTGGCAAATGGTAGCGTCCCCGGTTATTTGGGGTTGAGGTAATGGATGGAAAGTCACTTCAACGGATTGGCTTCCTTCACATCCTGCTGCATCGGTAGCCTGAACGGAATAATTACCCGAAGTATTCACCGCAATGCTGGAACTCGTTGCTCCGGACGACCAGTCGTAGGAAACAAAAGGGCCGGATACAGATAAAGTTATCGCTTCCCCTTCACAAGCTTCCGTGTCCCCGGTAATGGACAGCGGAACTGATGGAATGATATTGAGGGCAATATCAATGCTCTCAGAGCAAATGGAGTTGGTTACCGTTAGCGTATAAACAAAACTGCCGGACGTTCCGTTTGGGATGGTTAAATCCGGAAAATCAACATTTGTGGATGATAAAAAGGCTTCCCCGCCATTAGTGGCAGTCCATTCATAGGTTTCATCACCTTCCAATCCGCTGATGGATACCGGTATAGGTACTTCAACGGGGGATGGACAAAGATCCAGAGGTCCTTCCTGTGATAGTTGAATATTACATTCCGGAGTAGCCGTACAGTCCAGGTAGGCAGATGCTGCTCCTGACCAATCCAGGTCAAACCCCTGGGAACTGTTATCGTAATTATCTACCAGCAGATAATATCCTTCTCCGGGCTGAACGATTAATGGAGCCACATATCCGTCGCCGGAAGCAGGTTCACTAAAATCAGCAGCCCCGTTGCCCAATCCGGTTTGCGGACAGTAGAAACAAAAGCTGTTGGCGAAGGAACAGCGAATGGGTTCCCCCAGATCATCGCAATATGGGTCGGGCCCGTAAATGGCAAAATCGTAGTCTTCCCCGGAGCCTGCATTGGGCGTAATGGTAAATTCTAATAAACTGTTGGGAGGCATGTCATCCCTGAATTCAAAATAATACCAGGCACTCTGGTGTTCATCGGCGAGCAGGCAACCGGCATCATTATCGGAATCTGCAAAATCATCGACTCCGGGACCAGCCGGGTTGTAGGAAATCTGGCTACTGCTGCAAATGACAATTGCATCAATACAATCGTTATTTTGAGCAAAAGCGGCATTGGCCACAAGTAAAACAAATGGAATAATGGTATGGAACAACCTCATGAGCTTATTTTTTAATCAATTAAAAAATAAGGCGTGTTTATATTTCAGAAAAATTATGATTACGGGCATCTTTGCAGATACCGAAAACTGGTGGTAATCGTTTTGGAGATAAGTAGTAAGCTGCATTTTTTGTAGCCTTCACGAAGAAGAGCACATTAAATGAAGCTATCCATCGAGATAAGTTGCTATCGAATGACGCATAAATATCAGCCATCCGGTAAAGGTGTAAAACAAATATACACCATAAATGTTTGTTTCACCAAGTGTGATGTTATTTTTTTTGTCAAGAATACTGGCTTGGGAATAAACTATGGGTTTTAAGCGATTTGATAGTGGTTTATTTTGCAATGAATGTGTATTGAAAAACAGGTGTCCGAATTAAATATGAAACGAAGAATACTTTTTATTAATAAAGCTCATCCGGTTCTGGAACGGGAACTAACGCGTCTGGGGTTCGACTGTGAACTGGATGAGCAAAGTACCAAAGCAGAGATTGAATCCAAGATTCATGACTACTATGGAATTGTGATCCGGAGCAGGATAGGGGTGGATAGAGCGATTTTGGACAAAGCCAAAAAGCTTGCCTTTGTCGCCAGGGAAGGAGTTGGTACGGAACATATTGATTTGGATTATGCTGCGGAAAAAGGCATTATGGTGATCACTTCTCCGGAGGGAAGCCGTGATGCGGTAGGGGAACATTCGATTGGTTTATTACTTGCCCTCATGGCCAATCTCGCCAGGGCCGACCGGCAAATACGTTCCGGCCTATGGCAACGTGAACCTAACAGGGCTTATGAAATCAAAGATAAAACGATAGGTATTCTGGGGTATGGCAACATGGGCAGGGCTTTTGCGAAAAGGTTGCAAGGATTTGAAGCAGAAGTGATCGCCTACGACAAATACCTTACAGATTATGGTGATGAATACGCAGCAGCAGTTGATCTTACAACTTTGTTTGAACGGAGCGACATTTTAAGTTTGCACATTCCCTTCATGCCTGCTAATCACCATTTTGTCGATCATACCTTTTTGCAAAGCTTCCAAAAGAATATTTTTATTGTCAACACCGCAAGAGGACTTGTTTTGGATACTGCTGCCCTGGTCGAGAATATGAAATCGGGCAAAGTCAAAGGAGCCGCCCTCGATGTATTGGAATATGAAGAAATGTCTTTTGAATTCCTCGATCTTGACAGCCTGCCGGAGCCCTTTCAATATTTAAGAAGTTCGGAAAGGACTGTGCTTTCTCCGCATATCGGAGGCTGGTCTTTTGAATCAAAAGAAGGACACGCCCGTGTTTTGGCGGAGAAGATCAGGGAGCGGTTTGGTTGTGGTGAGGAATAATTGAAGCCGTTTACAGGAGCAGTAATACTTAAAGTCATCTCACATAAAAACCGAATCAGGCTTTTAAACTATTCTTTCTAATTCTTCTAAAACCAAAAACCATGACCATCACCATTATCGGCGCGGGAATTGGCGGCCTGACCACAGCAATTGCGCTTAAGAAAAAAAGGTTTTGAAGTGGAAGTATTTGAGTCTTTTGCCAGCTTTAAACCACTGGGTTCGGGCATTAACCTGGCTAATAACGCTATGCAGGTTTACCGGCAATTGGGTTTATATGATCGAATTTTGGCTCAGAGTAACCCAGTGGTCGGGATTGCTGTTTCCTTGCGCAACCATCTTATGGGATTAACCCCTTCTTCTGTGGGACAAAAGCAGAGTGCCTACTTATTTAAAGTTCCTGGGTTGAGCTAATGGCAAGTTAGATAATACAACAGTATTTTAAGTCTCTTGATCGGGTTCTGAATCAGGAGGCATATCTGTTCCATCCAGGGATAATTCCGAGTTTTTAATTGTAATTTCCTGCACAGTATCTTCTTCAGGTTGCGGGATATCCTTAAGCAGCCGCCAGGCAACGAACCCCCCTATGAAATCTACTAGAAAGTGAATCAGCATAACCTGCCATAAGGAGCCTGTGTAATAATAGATCAATCCAAAAAATATAGCCATAAAGAAAATCTTCACCATGGCTTTTCGACCCTGATATTGATGAACCAGGGCAAATATTAGCGTGGGAATCAGAATAGCCAAATAGACATGATCTTCTCCCAGCAGATTGTAGAAATAAGAAATGAAATAAGCCCGGAAAATGAATTCTTCACAAATGCCTGCGGTAATGGCCAGTGGAATAAATTTGAGGAATTCGGAATAGTTAGCGGGCAGGAAGGGGATGTTTTTCTGCCAGTCCTGAATCGTTTTTTCCCTGCTTTTGGGGAATGCTGTTTCGAAAAGCAGATCTGCTCCATAAAGTACGATAAAGCCAAACAATGACCACCAGGCGTAATCATTCATTTTCATTGGAGGCCAGGAAAGCCCAAATTCAACCAGGGGTCTTCCCATCAACCAATTGGCTCCTGCCAGCAGGATAGCCATGATCCAGAGGCTGATGCTGTTGCCGATATAAAGCCGGCTTTTCATCAAAGGCGTAAAAAGC
>CALODM010000005.1:0-7889 GCA_942492125.1 uncultured Bacteroidota bacterium | reverse complement strand
GTTCAATCGCTTTATCGAAGACTTTCTGGGCTTTGTCAGGCTGCCCGTTTGCACAATATATTTTACCCTGGAGTTTGTAAATTTTATATTTGAGCACTCCGTACCTTTAAGAAAGACTTCATCAAAGCAAGTGATTAGTTTAGGGAAGCGAGAGCTTCAGTGTTGTTACCCAGTTCATGACTGGCCAGGCCGTTGAGGTAGTAAATCTACTGCTTTGTTGGAGAAAATATCCATAACATTCTCAGTGAATGGGTATTTAGCAACTTTCGATAATCACCAAGTTCCAAATGTATGTACATGACGTTTTCCCAAACCAAAAAATTGTTTTCCGACAGAGCAAGTGACTTTTGATATTTTTCCAGTGCCGGTCGGAGCTGATTGGAGTGGTACAGAAGGTCTCCCGATGCGGCATATCCTTTGGCATCATCCGGATGGATCTCTTCCAAAATGGTGGTCAATTCCATTCCGGCTGTGGCCAACTCCTTGTCGGCAGTATCGGCTACTTTGGCGATAATGGGAATCAATTTTTCAATTTTAACAACAATCCCTAAGTCTTCTTTTTCAAAAACGGGTTTGAGGGCTGACAGGTATGTGAGGTCATTTTTATTTTCGGACTGACTTCCGGCAAGGGCAATGGTAGCTTCTGCATTGCCGGGATCAACCTCCAGACATCCCGATAGACCTGAATGGCCCTGGCATTGGCTCCCGGAGCCTGGTCTTCGTAAAAACGTGCCAGTAAGAAACGATAATTTACATTATACGGATAGGCCCCGATCAATTTGAGGTATTCTTTTTCTGCTTTTTTCTTATCCCCTGACACCACGAATAAACGGTGCCTGCGGGTGGCAATTTGTTCACTATAGCCAAATTTTCTTTCCATCTGGTCATAGACCTTGATGGCTTTTGAATATTTGTTCAATACGGTATTATACCAGGCAAGGTCAAAATAATAATCTTTTGTATGGGGGTTTTTATCCACCAGTTCAGCGCACAAAGCCAACGCATTTTCATATTGTCCCGTCTGACGGTACAAATCGAGCAGTGATCTGTAATACCATTCATTGTCTGCTCCTTCCTGAACGGCAATTTTGAGCATTTTTTCGGCCCTGGTGTTATCTCCTGTCTTCCCATACAATTTTCCGAGTTCATAAGCTACCGCTGCATCTTCGGGAACTAATTCCTGTGCCTTTTCCAAAATGGCAATAGCCTTATCGTAATTTTTCAGGAACTTCTCCCGGCTGGCGTCGATCAACATCTTTTCCAGGTTGACTTCAGCTTCCGTATATTGCTGAGCCGTAGCCAAAGGTCCGGTCAGGATTACCAGTAAACATATCAGGTTTAAAATGCGCATCATCTCTATTATAGTTCAAGTTATTAACGAACAAAATTAACAAACAGTTGTGGCAAGACCGGAAAACTACCCACTTTACCGGTTAGTACTTCCCGCGTTATAGCCGGGTGCTGTGCGAAAGTATTGGAAAAAAGGTAAAAATTTGTTTAATTTTGTTCCTTATTCTGCAACTATTTTTTAGAAATCGAAGTTAATTGCCATAAAAAAGTGATGCTGTATAACTCGCCATTGGAAGAATTTGAAGAAGATGTTGTCATTGAGGACGAAGTCGCTGATACAGGCCGGGGCCACGATGCACAACTCATTGTCTATAACGATGACCACAACACCTTTGATTGGGTAGTCGAGTGCTTTATGGACGTATTGGGCCATGATCAAACACAATCTGAGCAACTATCCCTCCTCATACATTTCAAGGGAAAAGCCACCGTAAAAACAGCACCCAAAAAGATACTAAAACCCAAAAAAGATGCCCTGATCGACAGAGGGCTCTCCGCGGTTATCGAAGGTGGCGAAAAGGACTGAAAAGGAATAAAAGCGAAGGGGACGATATGATTTTATATGCTTATTTCCTCTTATGCTTGTTACCTGTCGACACTCCGTGCGCAATTGATCTAAAATCAAGCTCGGGCTGTCGCTTCGCTCCATTTTTTCCCTGTTCCTTAATTTTTACTGAATGCCGGTTTTCTGCTTAACGACGATGATGTAATTTTCCCTCACCCTTCCTATGCGGAAAAGGATGGTTTGCTTGCCGTTGGCGGAGACCTCTCTCCTGAACGCCTGCTTGAAGCTTACCGTTGCGGTATTTTTCCCTGGTACAATCCCGGGGAACGCATTTTGTGGTGGTCTCTGGATCCAAGATTCGTCCTGTACCCGGATGAATTGAAGATCTCCAGAAGTATGCGCCCCTATTTCAATCAAAATAAATTTTCCATTACCTATGATACCCAATTCCGACAGGTCATGGTCCTTTGTCGCGACCAGGACAGGAAACGCCAGCTGGGTAGTTGGATCAACAACGACATGATCGAATCCTACAGCAAGCTGCATCAATTGGGTTATGCACATTCCGTTGAAGTCTGGAACGGAGAAAAACTCGTTGGCGGTTTATATGGTCTTTCCCTGGGCAAAATGTTTTTTGGCGAATCCATGTTCAGCATCGAACCCAATGCCTCCAAGTTCGGATTTATCACCCTGGTCAAAAAACTGGAAACCCTCGGGTTCAACCTGATAGATTGTCAACAGGCAACCTCACACCTGGCAAGATTAGGAGCCAGAGGAATTCCACGGGATGAATTCCTGGACATACTGGAAAAAAATAATGAAGAAAAAGATCTTTTGGGCAATTGGGGTAAATTGCTGGTACAATAGGAATATGGGAGATTGTTATCCAGACAAAATTAGTCCCGGCACTGCTTACAGGGGATCTCCTTCCAGGTGGTTTCAAATTGTTCTCCCTGCTTCCATAGGTTTTTAAATTACATTTTCCGTAACCCTGTGGTTGATAAGGACCAGATAGCCACGATTAATGAAAAGCAATTTTGTCTCCAAACTGAAACTTAAACAGTTTCACCTGAGTTAACCCGTTCCTGACTGTTCCAATTGTTTCTACCCTCATTCTAATTCACTCCACGACAAACCGGCCGTTTTTCTTGCCACTTGCTGTTTCGAGTTCAAAAAAGTAGGTACCTGGCACAAAACCCGATACATTCAAAGAGGCTTCCTTAAGGGTATTTTCGTACAGGATTTTTCCATCAACTTCAAAAACAGTGATCATTGCTCCCGAGAGCTCCTCATTTGTTTTGAAATACATCACCTGCCTGACCGGATTGGGGAATACGCTCATTTCCTCCACTTCAATTTCCTGTGTAGAAACATATTGCTGCAGGTCGTAGACATAGGCCGTGCCACACTCGATCCCTGCTTCACTTTGGTCCAGGGGAGCACCGGTGATAAGCTTGTCCCCGCAAATATCCACGCAGATGCCAAAATAATCCATTTCCGCAGGATTCTCTGCCGTCACCTTGGCAGCCTGACTCCATTGATCTCCCTCCCTGTGGAAAAGGTAAAAGGCGCCAGCATCGGCTGCCATCTCATCATTGAGGTGGGCGCTAATGGCTACAAAGTCCTCATTGCTCGTAATGCAGTACCCCATCAGGTCCCCTTCGCCAAGATCATCAGGAACCAATTTACTTTGTTGAACCCATTGTCCATCCTCGTATTTAAAGACGTAGGCAGAACCACTTCCGTCCAGGCCATGTTCATCTTTTTGGGCAGCACTAATAGCTACATAATTCCCGGCAATGCTGATACTCCGTCCGAAACGGTCATTCGGAGCTCCGTCTTCAGGAGTGATTTTGGCTTCTTGTGTCCATGAAGAACCATTGCGTCTAAAAATGTAAACGGAGCCGCTTTCTTCGCCATTGTCATCATCCAAAACCCCGCAAACAACAGCATAATCATCGGAGATAGCCACACTTCTGCCGAATTTATCATCGGTAGCTCCGTCAGAAGGTAATAGCTTGGCCTCCTGAACCCATTCACCTCCCTGCAGGACAAATACATAAGCAGAGCCACTGAAAAAACCGTTATCATCATCACCAAAAGCACCAATAATAGCCCTGTCACCAGAAATATCAGCTGCCACTCCGAAAATATCAAAAGCTGCTGCATCTTCTGCATACAGCTTATCCTGCAAAGCCCAGTTGTCGTCCGTTCGTTTGTAGATATATGCAGCGCCCGCATTAGTGCCCATGTCATCATCATTGTAAGCTGTTACCAGTGCATGGTCACCATCAATTTTCAGAATCTTACCGAACAGGTCGTCACTATCCGGGGAGTCGGGGACAAATTTGGCCTGTTGCACCCAGTTATCAGATTCATTTTTAAAAATATAAGCGGCTCCACAAGTAGTCTCTCCTACCTTGGCCGCACTGGCCCCTATCAACGCATAATTTCCCGAAATCGAAACGAACACACCGAATTCGTCTCCCGCAATACCGTCTTCAGGGCAAATTTTAACTGTTTGCCCAAAGTTCCAGTTTAATGAAAAAATAAAAAATGCAATAACTGTTAGACATTTAATGGTAATCCCCGTGGTTTTCATGATAAGTCTGTTTTTATTAAAAATCCGGTGGGTGTCCGATTAAGGTTTAGGCGGGTTTAAGCCGTTTGAGATGTAAAACTCCAAAGGCACAAATTACCAAATTTACATGAAAACAGTGTCATGAATTCATCAAATTACACCCTCGCAGCATTAAATTTAGCGAACACCTTTTTTTGAACATTTCGGCAGTCGTTCGAAATATGCTTATCTTGGGCCGGTCAAATTAAAAACCAATTAAATCATGACTCTGAAAGAACTTTTTGACGCGATTGCAGCAAACCCTGTTTATCCGCTATTTTATTTTATCGTCATCCCGCTGACAGCTTTACTGGCTGGCATTTTCGGCAAAAACGAAGGTCATCTGACTCCATGGAAATACCTTTATTCGACGTTGATCTATCTGATTTGCATCCCTGGTATTTTCTCCGTAACCCTGAGTGTTTACATGTTTTTATTCGAAAAAAGATCCATTATGGATACGGATATTTACATACAGCTATTACCGATACTCTCGATGATACTGACCTTGTTCATAATCCGAGGCAATGTGAATCTGGACGATGTGCCCGGATTTGGCAAGTTATCAGCCCTGGTACTCATTATTTCGGCAACGCTGGGATTGATGTGGTTTATTGATCGCACGCATATTATCGTATTTTCCATGCTGCGGTTTGAAATCGTATTATTGATTTTTGCCGTTTTATTGATTGTTATCCGCTTCAGCTGGTACAGGATTTTCGGCGGCGGCCCCAGAGGGGATAAACAATTTCGGCAAAAAATTGTAGTAATGCTTTGATTTAAGAGAATGTCTTGGTGTGTGTCTGAAAATGTTATTCAATTAATTCCCTGAAAACAGTATTTAATGCTAAACCTTCTGGAAAACCGGATAAAATGGAAAGGTGGCTTACCGGAACTGCAGGTATCTCTTCCAATATTCCATTCTTCAACCTATCCTAAGCTTTCGGGGGAATTTAAGTACGAGGATAAATTAAATACATGATTTTCAGAAGATTAAAACCCGGACAAGTTCTTAACTGACTTGGTTGCCTGAAATCCCTATCATGCCCTCTTTTGCCAAACCATTTTGTAAAAATTCCTAACCAATAAAATTTATGGATTATTTTAAAGAATCGCTCAATTTGCACAAACGCCTGAAAGGCAAAATAAGGATAGGCCTGAAAATGGATGTAAGGACAAAAGATGACCTTTCCCTGGTATATTCTCCCGGAGTAGCAGAGCCTTGTCGTGAAATTGCCAAAAACCCGGAGACTGTCTGGGATTACACCATAAAAAGCAATACAGTTGCCATTGTAAGCGACGGTTCTGCTGTTTTGGGGCTCGGCAATATTGGGGCTCATGCCTCTATTCCTGTCATGGAGGGCAAAGCCATGTTGTTTAAAAGATTTGCAGCCATCAATGCTTTCCCTATATGTATTGACTCACAAGATACTGACAAAATAGTGGAAACCGTGAAGTTGATCGCACCGGTTTTCGGCGGGATCAACCTGGAAGATATTGCAGCGCCGCGAAGTTTTGAGGTAGAACGACGTTTACAGGATATCGGGATTCCTGTTTTTCACGATGATCAACACGGAACCGCTGTAGTTGTGCTCGCAGGATTGATCAATGCCGCCAAGGTTGTCGGAAAAAATATTTTCAACCTGAAAGTTGTCATCAACGGTGCCGGGGCAGCCGGTATCGCCATTGCGAAATTGCTCATGTGTGAAGACACTTATAATGATGCCGAAGAATGTGTCTCGGTAAAACAGGTGATTCTATGTGGACTTCCTTGAAGGAATTATCCACCGCGGACAGGACTGACCTCAATGGCATGAAGCAGGAAGCTTTACGGTATTCCAATCCCCAGGATCTAAAAGGTGGGCTAAAAGAAGCCATCAGGGATGCTGATGTTTTCATAGGCGTGAGCCAGGGCAACCTCCTCAACAGGTCAGACATCAAAACCATGGCAGCTGATGCCATCATTTTCGCTCTGGCCAATCCCACTCCGGAGATTATGCCGGAGGAAGCGCTGGCCGGGGGAGCAGCTATCGTAGGTACTGGCCGAAGCGACCTGCCCAATCAGGTGAATAATGTATTGGGGTTTCCGGGTATTTTCCGGGGCGCTCTCGATGCGCGTGCCAAATCCATCAACTCTTCCATGAAACTGGCTGCAGCTTTTGCCATCGCCGACTACCTGAAAAACCCAACACATGAGCAAATAATCCCGGCTACCCTGGATGAACATGTAGCCTGGAAGGTAGCCAAGGCCGTGAGAGACGCAGCCATCAGAAGCGGAGCCTGATAGCTGCTGATGAAGAGCAGAAATAGTATTTTTTCAAAAAAATAGTATTTCTTTGCTTTTCCAGGGCAACCCTGAAGAAAAACAGACGTCTATCTAAATAAATAATTGATTTACACCGTTGTTGTAGCAGACATTTTGATGAAATTTAATTTTCGGCACAATAATTGAATACAACTAAAGAGAAAAATTGATTTTCAGGGAAATTGATCGATTATTGAAAGTTGCCAGATACAATCCAGATTCACTTAAGGCAACTTCAATCATTTACCTTTATGAACAAATAAGATGCAATGAGGAAAAAAATGTTAAAAATCGTGGCAGTGCTGCTGATCTTTGTCTCCGGCATGGCCACCACTGTGATTACCGAAACAAACAGACACTTTGAGATACTTAAAAACATTGAAATATTTGCCAATGTATACCGGGAGGTGAATACCAACTATGTAGATGAGATCGACCCCGGGCAATTTATGCGCACGGGGATTGACGCCATGGTCGGATCTCTGGATCCTTTTACCAATTATATTTCAGAGTCTGACATCGAAGGTTACCGTTTCATGACCGAAGGTAAATACCATGGTATTGGTGCGGTAAGCGAAGTTCATGACGATTATGTCACCATAACTTCGCTTTACAAAGGACAGCCTGCCGACATGGCAGGATTAAAAGTGGGTGACCAGATTGTCGCAGTGGATGGGGAAAGTGCCAAAGGCAAGTCCATGGATGACTTTAACCTGATCATCAAGGGGTACCCGGGCACTTCCGTGAAATTGACCATCAAGCGACCGGGAGAATCTAAAAACCTGGACATCACCCTGGTTCGTGGAGAAGTCAATGTTGAGAATGTTCCCTACTACGGTATGGTCACCGATGATGTGGGATACATTGCGCTGACCGTTTTTACTAAGGATGCCGGACGTAATATTGCCAATGCGCTCAAAGATCTCAAGGAAAAAAACCCTGAAATGAAGGGTCTTATTCTCGACCTGAGGAATAACGGCGGGGGATTGCTGAGAGAAGCTGTCAGCATTTGTAATATTTTCATTCCCAAAGACGAAATTGTAGTTTCCACCAGAGGCAAGGTCAAAGATTGGGATCGTAGTTTCAAAACTATGGGAGAACCGCTCGAT
>CALODM010000004.1:0-29073 GCA_942492125.1 uncultured Bacteroidota bacterium | reverse complement strand
TTATTTTGGGGCTTTCAGCCTTTTATGCCAGTGCCCAGGATGCCCGCCTGGCTCAACAATATTACCAAAACGGTGAGTTTGAAAAGTCAGCGGTGTTGTATGAAAAACTTTACGAGAAAACTAAAAGTGATTATTACTTTGAGCGTTATGTCGAGAGTTTGTTGGGGCAAGGGGCATATGATGATTGTATTTCGGTCATCAAAAAACAGATACGCAAGCAGCCTGAGAATGTGAGCCTCTACGTCAGCTATGGCCAGGTTTATGACCGATTGGATGAGCCGGAGAAAGCTGCCGAGCAGTATAAAACAGCCATAGATAATTTGCCACGCGATCAATATGCTGTCACACAACTGGCCAGTTCATTCATGCGCCTTCAGAAATATGATGAGGCTGTGGCTACTTATGAAAAAGGCGCAAAAATACTCAGAGACGATTACATTTTTTCTCTCAACCTCGGAGAACTCTACCGCCGCAAGGGGGATATCTCCAAAATGATGGACAACTACCTCAATACCTTGATGATGAGTCCTGATCGGGCCAACCAGATCAAGACCTATTTTCAACGGTATCTTTCCGAAGATGACTTTATGGAACTGCAGGCCAAATTGTACGAACGTATCCAGGACAATGAGGCGTCAATCCCCTATGTGGAAATGCTCACATGGGTATTTATCCAGCGGAAGGATTATAAAAATGCCTTTCGCCAGGTAAAAGCACTCGATCGCAGGATGAATGAAAATGGCGGACGTATCTACCAACTGGCTCAAATTGCTGCCAACGATGAAGATTATGATACGGCTATTGAAGCTTTTGACTATATCGTGGAGGAGAAAGGATTGGCGTCCACTTATTACATTGATGCCAAGCGGGATGGATTGCTCGTGCGCAGGGATAGGCTGGTAGAAGGCAGTAATTATACTTCAGAGGAATTAAAGGCTCTGGAAGCTCAATATGAAGGATTTTTGGCGGAATTTGGCAAATCAACAGCTACGGCCTCCATCGTACTGGAGTTGGCGGAATTTGAAGCCTTTTATCTAAATGATCTGGACAAAGCAATAGATTTGCTTTCTGAAATGATCGATTACCGTGGGATCGAAAGGGTATTGTTGGCGAATGCCAAGATCAGCCTGGCAGACTTTTATCTCATGAAGGGTGATCGCTGGGAATCCACCTTGCTGTATTCCGCAGGTGGACAAGGAGTTTAAAGAAGGAGTTCTGGGGCACGAAGCGCGGTTCCGCAATGCCAAGCTGTCCTACTTTTTCGGAGATTTTGAATGGGCGCAGTCGCAATTTGATGTATTGAAGGCTTCAACTTCCAAGCTGATAGCTAACGATGCGCTTGATTTATCGGTATTTATCATGGACAATATGGGACTCGATAGTACTACTACGGCCCTGGAGATGTATGCGGAGGCAGATTTGATGGTTTTTCAAAACAGATTTGCCGAGGCTTTCAGTGAGCTGGATGAACTGTTGACCCAATTCCCGGAGCACAGCCTGGATGATGATGTGCTTTACCTGAAGGCACAGATTTTCAAAAAGCAGCACGAATGGGAAAAAGCTGCCGTAATCTTACAGGATATCTTTGACAACTACAAAGAAGATATACGCGCCGATAATGCCCTTTTCGAACTCGGTGAGTTGTATGAAACCCATCTCAATGACGTAGAAAAAGCCAAAATGCTATACGAGACCTTATTCATCGATTTTTCCGGCAGTACTTTCGCCGTGGAAGCGCGAAAGCGTTACAGAAGGTTGCGGGGAGATGATATTCAATAAGGGAAAAAAATCAACCCTTGCTTCGCATTATTTATAAATTCTAATCAATGGTGTGGGACAACAACCTGGAAATCATGATTAGGCCTCCTGATGGGTGATATTGTTTTATCCCAAAGCTGGATAGGGTAGGAGAACGCCTAAAGTGTCTTCAGCGGCCCTTGTTAAACAGTCAGGGAGGATTTTCCGGTTTGGGTTTTTTTGAGCAGGGATTCGGTTTGTTGGAGAAATTCAGGCAGATCAGTGCCTGTTTTGTAATCGACCATCACATCGAAGGCTTCGGGAACGAATTCGGGGATAGGGCCCGCCTTGATACTTGCTCTGCTGGATGCTGCAATGAATTCCGTATGCCGGCTGGTTTTCAGCATGGCGGCGATCAGGATGTCGAAAGGCTGGTTGACAAATTCATCTACATGTTCCCCCTTGGTACGCTGAGCCCAATCGATATTTTTGAGGTTATAATAATCGAAGGTATAATTTTCGGTATCGTGTTTGTTGTTCAGAAAACCCAGGTAGGTTACTTTTTTGCCTTGTTTTTTCAAAGATGTCCCGTATTTCAATACCATATTCCGCGTATTGAGATCGTTGGCATCAAAGAGCAGCCCAATGGTTTTCGCTGTTTCAAAAGAAACCTTTTTGCCTGTGGAATTTCGGGTACTGCTCAGTTTTTTATTCAAGGTATTGCGAAAAACGAATTGGCGTAACCTTTGAATGATACTCATATTGTGTGTAGTGTATGTGATCTATTTTTTCTCCTTTACTTCCTCTTCTTCTTCGATATAATCGTATTCTCCCATAGCTTCATATTTTTCAATACGCTGGGCGATTCGCTCTTCGGTGGACAGTTCTTTCAATTCAGCCACTGCTTTTTTGATGTGTTTTTTCAGCGTTTTGGCCATTTCTTCCGGGGCAGAGTGTGCTCCTCCGAGCGGCTCCTTGATGATGTCGTCGATGAGTCCCATGGACAACATATCATCGGCGGTCAGTTTAAGGGCCTCTGCGGCTTGTTCTTTGTAATCCCAGCTGCGCCAGAGAATGGAAGAACAGGATTCCGGAGAAATAACCGAATACCATGTATTTTCCAGCATATAAACCCTGTCGCCGAGTCCGATACCGATTGCACCTCCTGAGGCTCCTTCACCGATGACGATGCATACGACGGGGACTTTCAGTTTGGCCATTTCAAACAGGTTGCGGGCGATGGCTTCTGCCTGTCCGCGTTCCTCTGCTTCAATACCCGGGTAAGCGCCCATGGTATCGATGAGGGTAACGACCGGCAGATTGAACCTTTCGGCCAGTTTCATCAGTCGCAGGGCTTTGCGGTAACCCTCCGGGTTGGCCATACCGAAATTACGGTACTGGCGCATTTTAGTACTAACACCCTTCTGGTGTCCTATAATAACCATCGTTTGGCCGTCAATATTGCCAATGCCTCCCACAATAGCTTTATCGTCCTTGAAATTCCGGTCACCGTGCAGTTCGATGAACTTTCGGCACATCTGGTCGATATAATACAGGGTGTAAGGCCTTTCCGGATGGCGGGACAGCAGTACGCGTTGCCAGCCGGTAAGGTTGCTGTAAATTTCCTTGCGGGTATTTTTGATCTTGTTTTCCAACTCCCTGATGGTGGCAGAAACGTCTACAACACCGCCTTTTTCGACCTCGCGGATCTTATCGAGTTGTTCGTATAATTCTTCTAAAGGTTTTTCAAACTCTAAGAATACCATAAGTATTGTATTTTCCTGAGGGTAAAAATAGTAAAATGTAACGATTCCGCGTGGTTTTTGAGGTTGAGGCGGTCTATTTTTATATTAGCCTTAAAATTCCTGTTAAAAGTGTTTTAGGAATTATGCCAAAATCCCGGAACCTTCATCGGCATCAGCATGGCTAATTTAGCAGCACACCGAATAATGATTAACGATTTTTGATTTTAGCAATTTAAAAAGTAATCCTCAGGGGTTTGCTTTACAGCGCTGCAAAATTACGAAGAATAAATGGAAATGTAGGGAGGAATATAGTTTATGAAAAAAATGGAGGTAAACTCCTTGAAAGCGTTTTTTCAGTTCCGGGGTGGCACCCTAAACTTTAATGCTTAATTTTAGGCCTGAAGTACGAACAAACTTTCCCGGGAGTAATACACTTGAAACTCAATGAGCCCGGGGAACAAATATATTTTTCCAATCCTTTAAAAAAAACTTATGTTAAGGAATATCATTCTTCTGATCTTTGTTCTGGTTTTGGGTGCTTGCCATAATTTTCTGCCCGGTAAAAAAGGGCAAACAGACTACTTAATTATAGGAGACAGCTTTATCGCCGGAGGCGGTGCTCAAAACAACCAGGGATGGGCTCAAATGTTCAAAACCAACAATCCGGACTTAAATGTTGAAATCGCCGGGGTTGGCGGAGATAACATTTTAAAGGTTAACAACAGATTGGCCGCTCTGCAGGATTCCGTATTTGATGTGGTTATATTGGGGGTTGGTCTCAACGACAGCAGGTACAGGCCTTCCCTGAGCGGGTATGAAGTCCCTCTGGAAGATTTTCAGCAGGGATTGACTGCTTTTGCAGAATTCTTCAGAAAAAGAAATCCGGATGTCTCTATATTCTTTGTAGGGTTGACCAGGGTTGATGAAAGCAAAGCATCTCCCTATAAACCAGATAAATACTACTTTAATAAAAACATCGAAATATTTAATGCCAAAATTGAAGCAACAGCCCGATCACTTGGTGCCGGCTATATCGAAGTTCCTTATTTATTCGAAGAACCTGAGAACCTGTCTGACGGCCTCCATCCTTCCAGCCGGGGACATGAAATTCTTTTGCAGGTGATTTCTTCAAAAGTAAGATAGTAGCTCATAGATTATGCGTCTGGGTGAATCCTTGAACAGAAATGGTTTAAAGGTTCCTCACTTACCGGTCACGCAAAACATTGCTTCCTCTGGAATGCAGCTATTTTTACGACCGGCACCATGTGTGCGGTGCAGGCTATCGGTGATCGTCACTACGTTCCTCGGAGTTCCTTCCTTACATTCCGTGTACGAAACTCAAAATGAGTTTTGCCAGGGAAACCAAGCCTTTACGCCTGCCTGTCAAAGCCAACGGCAGACAGGCTCGGTGAAGTATGAAACTTTAAACAACTTCACAAAATAATGAATTGACGTAATTAAATAGTAGGTGTTTTTTTTTATGACGAAATACTGATGTGGCTTAATTTTTAGAAGTTGCAGGGATAGGGTATAACTTTATAACTCAAATAATAAAACCTACTTTTATGAAAAAAATCTTACTATTAATCATTGGCGTTGTTATCTACAACCTGACTATCTACGCACAAGGTGATACACCACCTGTATTGTATTTTGATTTTGAAGAATCAGAACCTCAGTTTAATCCTGGAGGAGCTACCTATTCCGGTCTTTTTGACAATCCGCTTGTGGATGCACAAAACGGAAGTGCCAAGGTCGGCAAATGTACTACAGGATCCAATGCCTGGGATGGTATTATATTTAAATTTGACAATACCCTCGATCTCAGCGAGGATTCTACTTTTACCATGCTGGTATATCATCCGACGCTTACAGGAAGCACACGTCTGCAGTTTGACGGCTCGGGTATGACACTCAAGCTCAATGTCGATTATTCGACTCCCGGCGCCTGGCAATTACTGACCTGGGTTATTCCCCAGCAGTACGATGATGTATTTAAACAGGTGATGCTGGTCTTTGCCCACGATCAGGCAGAAGCTGGCCAGGAATGGTATTTTGACGAACTCAGGGGAACCCCCACCTACCCTGTAACCGGACAACATTTATTTTTCGATTTTGAAGGAGCCGCTGAAACCAACCCTGTATGGACGGAGAGCACTGCTTCCTTCCTCGGAGTAGTTGCCAATCCCATGCAGGATGGTACGAATCCAAGCGACAGTGTTGGACTTATGACGACCTCGGAAGTAGATTGGGATGGTATAAGATATGACTTTGGCCAGCCCATTGACTTGTCGGGAGATACCATTTTTACAATGCTTGTTTACCATCCGGATTCAACCGGCAGCATTCGACTACAGTTTGACGGTATTGGCATGTCCTCTCTTAAACTGAATGTCGACTATACTACTCCCGGTGCCTGGCAACTTTTGACCTGGCACGTACCTGCTCAGTACGATGATCAGATCACGAAGGTCCTGCTCGTTTTTGACCACAATAACGGCCAGCCCGGTGGAGCCGATGGCGCGGACGTTGAAGAATGGTATTTTGATGAACTCCGTGGAGCTCCTGAAAATCCTATCCCGGATTATGAGCCTGCTAAAACCTATTTCAGTTCAGAGAATTTCCGAAAAGAATGGCTCGGATTTGATGCCGCTTTATATGGAGGTATCGTTGATAACCCAGCCCCTGATGATGTATATGATGGTGCGCATGCCGGGAAAGCCTTTACCGGTAATAACGGATGGTCAGGTATGTACTACGACCTGCCGGCTCCGATAGATTTCAGCCTGGAGCAAACCTTCCAGATGTGGGTCTATTCCGATTCAATAGGTAATGTGCGCGTTCAGCTCGAAAACCCGGGCGGAGTTTCGACTAAACCTAAATTGTCTGTTTTATACGATACTCCCGGACAATGGAAAAAACTGGTATTTACAGAAGCTAACAACGTGGGAGACCCATTGATTACCGATACCTATGACCGCGTCGTGGTCATTTTTGACGATCAGGATGGCGATGTAGGAGAAGAATGGTATTTTGACAAACTCCTGGGACCAGACCTGCTGGACTTAGGCCCTTATTACAACTTTTTTGACTACGAAACGGAGGAAACAACTCCTGATATTGTAGCTCCAACCTGGGGAAGTGTTGTATACGGAGGAAAAGTTGACAATCCTTCTCCGGATGAGGTCAATGGAAGTGATAACGTTGGATTGTGGATTTCAGGGAATGTCAATTGGCATTATGCCGAATGGAAACTGGATCGTACCATTGATTTTAGTGAAGGCTATCAGTTCACCATGAAAGTTTATCATGCTGATTCAACCGGAAATGCCCGGATTCAGTTAGATGACGCCAACGGCCTGAACCTTAAGATGAGCGTTCCTTATACTACTCCGGGAGAATGGCAGGAACTCACTTTCAGCCCGTTTGAGGTAATATCGAATTCAACAGGAGAAGTAACAGATGATTCTTACGTGACCGTCAAGCTTATTTTTGATGATGAGGATGGTGATATTGAGGAGTACTGGTATTTTGACGATATGAATGGTCCGGGATTGACGCCTGTGTATTACATCAATACCTTGTTTACCGTTACTTCTTTAACCGGAAGCACCGACTACACTATGGAAATTGATAACGACGGCAATGTCATTCAGCTGTATGATGACGGAACCAACGGTGATGTAACTGCCGGAGATAATATCTGGAGTGTATTTGTTGCGGGAGTTCCAGAGGGAGATCACGTTTATGATATTTATGCCGACGGTACTTTGATTGAGAATGGTGATATTGAGTTTAATCTGCCGATGACCCTTTCAACGGTGGAAGTTCCTTATACACACAATATTATTGCTGTTACGGATCTTGCAACAACGGATTTCAGGATGTTTCCAAATCCTGCAAGGAATTTGCTTAATGTAAGCATTTCTTTACAGGATGAAGCCGAGGTTAATGTCCATGACCTCCTGGGTAATTTGGTAATGAATAAACAACTCGATGGAAGCCGTCAGGTTTTCAGTTTGAATACCAATGACCTGATACCTGGTATCTATTTCATCAGTGTCAGTGACCAGTACGGAAACTCTACTACCAAGAAGTTTGTAAAACAATAAAATAAAACAAATTACGTAACAAAATAGTAATCGTTATATTTCCCGGATTCTGGTATCAGCCAGAATCCGGTTTTTTTTTGCTCCCCAGATCCGTCAACTAAAAAGTGAGGAGGTCAATTATTTTCCGTGACCCGCTTGGTAAAATAAGGACACTATCTGCCCGGGGATACTTGCCCGGGATGCCTGCATATATAGAGGATAGGAACGTTAGTCGGATTTTGTCGAATGCCCGATATTCCTTGTCCTTCATTAATAGATAAAATCTTAATTATCGCCATTTAAAAAGGCGCTAATTACTCCCTTTTCAAGAATTTACGCTGATCATGAAAATCAGCGGCCCGGTTTGTAATGCGCAAAATATATGGGTTTGCCGGCAAAGAAGATACAGGTATTGAAAAATCATGTCCTGACCTTTCCAAATAACTGACCAGTTTACCGTCCATTGTAAAAATGAAGCATTCTGATGGCCCTTCTTTCTGCACAGGAAGCTTTACGTGTAAAGCTTCGCTGACCGGATTGGGGAATATCGAAATACCAGGCTGTGGTTTTTCTGCCAAAGTTGTATTTGCTGTAGTGGTATTAAATACCAGCTTCGGAGGATGCTGACCTCCACCTTCTTTGCTTTCAAAAACGACCGGATCTCCATTAAAAGTTTGATTGCCGCGGACGACCAAAGTGATCTGCCGGTTATTCTGGCTGAATTGTTTTTCAATGAACTCCTTTAGTTCCCAGGTGAACCACTGGTCGCCGCTTTCCTGATGCTCAAAAACGGCGAGGGAGCCTGACCCGGGGATAATACTGTTGTTGCCAGTGATGTTGTATTCGTTCCAGTAAAATCCGCCAAAACCCCAGACTTCGAGTTCCACGGACTCATCGGGAAGTCCATACATTTCCAGGGTGACTGAGGTGAAAATAGGTGGCGCCTGGTTGAGGTCAAACAACAGATAGGTCTCAAAACCTGCTCCTGCTTCACTCGAATATTTTACCTTGAGGTTTTCCGGGTCAACAGCGCCAAATTTGGTTCCGGCATTCGCGCCATTTCCAATATAAGCATCCTGTTCGGGCAAAAATTCATAGGATTCCTGTAAATCTACCAGATCCGTTCGGATGGGTAAACTGGCAGTCGCCACATGCCCCTTGCCGTCATGAACCAGAATGTATATGCGGAATTCCCTGTCGTTTTCAGAATTGTTAAAGGATAAAGTCGCTGTATTGCCGGAAGAATAATCAATGATCCCGGGAATCCCGTCAAAGGTCGCACCGGGGATTGGAACAACCCCTTCCTCGCCAGATTCAGGGCGGATGATGAACTCGTAATAGAGGTTGTCCCCATCAGGATCTGAAGCCTGAACCACAAGCTCATTTCCCTGGGAATTATACAAGGCATAACTGCTCTGCTGTGGCTGCCCGATAAAAGATACGCTGGTAATATCCGGAGCCATATTTAGTGCCATTGTATCTGTCCACATAGCCTGGAGTGCATCGATCATCGGCGTGGTTTCCTGGCCTACAAAGAGACCGAACCATGTGAGGGTTCCTTCGTCTTTTTCGTTCCATAAGAAGGCGTAGCTCCCCAGAATTTTTCCTGCGTTGGGCAGGATAGCATTTTGATAACGGTTTTGGAACGTAATGGCTTTCTGGGAGCTGTTGGGTTCGATCGGGGCCCCCCAGGAGGTATGCGCCGTTTCCCACGGGCCATTTACTCCCCATTCGGTGATGACATACGGTTTTTCCCAGTTCGAATTGTTCAGGTTTGCGGCAATCGAGGATATACCTCCATAAGAATTGACTCCCAGGAAATCAAGGTCATTTGCTTTTAAAGTGATGGTGTTGGCCAAATTTACACTGAGCCCCGCCGTGATGGTCAGGGTTGGATGGTTGCTATCCAATTCATGGATCATCAAAGAGATATCATTGACGGCATCCCAAACTTTTTGATTGGAATACCCGAGATTCACCTCATTGCCAATAGCCCATGCCAGCAGTGCCGGATGATCCTTGTACAAGAGGACGATCTCTTCAAAAGCTTCCAGCTGGGCCGCTACTGCCGCTTCATTATCATAGTCAAACCCGTGGGCTTCATGGCCTACCCATAATCCCAGCATGACGGACAAGCCGTGATGATAAGCGGAATCCAGCAGTGCTCCGGTTGTCGAATCGGCACCCCAGGTTCGTAGGGAATTACCGCCCCTGCGGGCAAGTTCTGCAAACCTTTCCGGGTTGCTGGTGGCCCCACCTTCGATCCAGTAGGGCTCTCCTCCTCTGAGCAACTGAAAGGTGCCATCAGGTTCATTCACTATTTCAACGGGGATCACCTGGGCTGTTAATCCTGAAGTCAATATCAGGAGCAGAAAACATGATTTTATTATAAGACTAAACTTCATGAAATGGATTTTTTTGAGCTATGAGTTAATGGGATACTATCTGGTTTGAGATTTTGAATTCAGCCCTTCTTCGATTATTGGTAAGCAGGGCTTATGTCGTTTTTATTCAAACCTGACTTTTGACCGTATAATTTGAAAGCAATGGTAAGATATGCATAGATCAACTTCAAAGCAAAATGCCTGACACGTGCAAATTACTTTTGGCAACCAATCAATTACTTAATTACTACTTCAAGTCAATTGAATTCCGGAAAGAAAGGAAAGGGGTTAAGTGCGAAAAATGAACGGCAATTACCTTTTCAAAGAGAAGTAATAACATCAAAAAGGTTTTCTGTGCGTTTAAGTCCCATCTTTTTCCTGAGCCGGTATCTGGCAGTTTCAACTCCCCGGACGGACAAATTCATAAGCGTAGCAATTTCTTTTGTCGTATTGTTCATCTTAATAAAAACGCAGAACCTTTGATCATTTTGGGTAAGGTCGGGATACTTTTCCCGGAGTTTTTCGATAAAATCTTCATGTACAGCATCGAAATGCATATCAAATACTTCCCAGTCCTTATTGGTGTTTATTTCGTTGCCAATGAGTCTGATCAGGCGTTTGATGTTTTTATCTCTTTTCAGAAGATCTTTTTCAAGATACATCTGTTCCATCTCTTTTTTCAGGTTTTGCAGCATTCTGTTTTTCTGCAGTATATTATAGGTGGAATTCGACAATTCTTTGGATTTAAGCAACAGGTCCTTTTCCAGTTTTTCATTTTGAAGTTCAATGATTTTACGCTGGGATTTAAGTCGCTCTTTTTCAAAGCTTTTCTTTTTTTTCTCCAGTTCGGTGATTCTCAATTGTTCCATTTTTTGACGTTCTGAACTTATTTTCCTAAGCCAGAAAAGCCTGAACGTTAATACGAGACCAGCCAGGAGCATACCATAAAGAAAAATAAAACCTGTTGATCTGAGCAAGGGCGGCTTGATCACAAAATCAAAACTGGCGGGAGCAGATTCGGTGTTGAACTTATTCTTTGACACCACCTTGAAGCAGTATTTTCCTTCCCGGAGGTTATTGTATTCTTTGATATTCCGGTTGGTCCAATCCGACCAATCGTCGTCGAGTCCTTCCAGGAAATATTTGTACTGCACTTCCTCCTGATCGATGTATTGATTAGAGGTAAAACTGATGCTGAAAGAATTTTTTTTGTGAGAAAAAACAGGGACAGAGGAGGTGCCGTTGTCTTGTTCTTCCCATGCAATAGGAGGTGCATTATATTCCACACCGTTGATGAACGAATTGAAATTAGAGATGCCACTTTCCCGGCAATTCGTCTGGAAATGATAAAATCCATTATCCACACCAAAAAGAATATTGTCCTGGTCAAGCACGCCTATTTTCCCAAAGATCCGGGTATAGAAATCTGACAGTTCACTAAAGTTCAGATATTCTTTTTTTGTATCTCCAAAGTTCAGGGAGAGGTAGCCGATCTCATCTTCTGTAACAAACCAGATGCGTTCAAAATCATCTTCAAAAAATTCATAGCAAAGCTTATTATCTCCAAGGAAATAATTGTAAAATTCATTTCTTACGAATTTCTTCTCCTGCTCATTATAATTGAATATTCCGCTTTCAGTTGAGAAGAAAATCTGGTTGTTGGAACCCACCATCAATATCCGTTCATGATCGGGCAATCCCGGTGCATTGGTCATATCTTCTATGTCCTTTGCAGCGAAGGTTTCCCCATCGATACGAAATCTGATGATCTTGTTTTCTGAAGTTATTATCCAAAAATATCCTCTTTCATCCTGTTGAAATATTCTCGTTTTATGATTCAATCCTGATAGTTTGGACACGGATTCCAGTATTTGGTTTTCCCCTGCTTTTAGAATATAAAATCCGCGATAGGTCGATTCTATAAAATATCCCGGCCAGTTGAGAATGGAATCCACTTTCCAGCAACCCATATTCTGGTTTACCACAACGGCCTCCCTGCCGTTGATGCGATAGAGGCCTTTGTGGTGTCCGCAATACAGTTTCCCACCGCTCTCAAACAAGGACCAAACCTGGCCGGAAGTGTTTTTGACCGGCACTATAGCCGACGTTTTGATCTGGCCGTCATCGGTCTTTTTCCAGGACGTATAAAAAAGTCCCTGATTGGTACCCAGGAATAATTTGTCGTCTAGAAAGGCTGTGACATAACCCGTACCGATATCCGTTTCCGAGTTGATTTTTGTGAGGCAGGAATTCAGTTCGATATAACTAATGCCGTTATCCAGGCCAAGCCAGAGGTTGTTGTTGTCATCGAGTTCCATCGAAATGATGGTATTGTTTTGAAGACCGACATTTTTATTGATGTGTTGTAAAAGTTTTCCTTGCTGATCAATGATAAAAATCCCGTTTTTTACCGTTCCAATGATAAAATACCGATTGTCTATCATTAGTACGTCAGAGATCAGGTCTTCAGCAATTTCTTTTGAAATATCCGATTCAAAAGGCTTCAGTTGGCCATCCTTGACAAGGAAAATCCCCTCGGCGTCCGAAAAGATTATTTTTTCTGAGGCATTAAGCTGAAAGAGGCCTTTGATATTTTTATTGGCAAAAAAGCCACCGAAAGGCAGCAAATGGAATGTCGAGTCGAAATATGTTCCCAAACCTTTCCCGGCGATGGAAAAATAGAGCGTGTCGTGGAGCAAGGCCATATACTCAAAAAGCTGAGCATGCATTAAAGGAGTGACCCGGTTATCTTTAAACTCAAATATTGCGGAACCGGATCTCAAATAGATGGCATGAGGAGACGCTAAAATATCCCATACGGTGCCAAAATTTTCAAAACTACTGTCTATTTGCGGTATGAGGCTGTGATAGGAGAATTCGCCAGGGATATTTCCGGCGATAAACAGCCCGATCTCATTTGCTCCGCCAACCAACAGGGTATCTTTGCTGATAGCATGAACACTTCTCATGGCATCTCCCGGGAACTTATGGGTTTTCCAGGACCTGTCGCCGGATACCAGTAAGCCGTTATTCGCAAAATACACCAGGCCTTCCGGACCCACACATATGTCCCAGGTTTGCTTGCCGAAATTATTTTCACGAGGCGCATAATTGGATATAAAGGAAATGCCAATATTTTTGATATCAATATTATTGGCCTGACCAATTCCTGCCGTAGCCGAAAGCAAAAAGCCATAGAGAAAAAAAATAGCAATACCTCGTTTTTTCATTTTCCAAATATAATTTTTTTTCTTTATTCTTTTGTCGCGATAATACGTAAATCATTATTAAAATGTTTTTTCTTTTAACAAGGTATAACCATTTCTTTTTCTCCAATGACGTATTAAATAACGGTATTAAAGACCTTGTTTTTATAACAATCAAGCAGGTTTCCAGGCCTTGGTTTTATTGAAGATTTAATATTTATTGTTTGACGTATAATGCAAGTAGCATAAGAGCTGTATTGACGAGTTATAATAGTAGAAACGTATTGAACCCTTAATTTGATTTTATTTACATTTGTTACATGCTGTTCCCGTATCCTTAGGACGAATAATCTGGCATATGTTTTTAAATGAGTATCACCATAGTAAAAACTGGTATATGAAAAGGATTTTACTTCTGCTATTTGT
Organism: uncultured Bacteroidota bacterium; assembly: GCA_942492125.1. Lineage (GTDB taxonomy): Bacteria > Bacteroidota > Bacteroidia > Chitinophagales > Saprospiraceae > BCD1. The sequence goes on along the minus strand of CALODM010000004.1, from coordinate 15,484 downwards.
CATTATCCACCTTTTGTTCACCCTTTTTAGTTGTAATAAAGATCGTCTTTCCTATTACGACAAACCCGACTGGCTGGAAGGACCATTGTTTGATCAGATAAAAGCTTCCGGGGAATTTAATGAGTTTGTAAAGGCCGCCGAATTGACGGGCTATGACGAATTTCTATCTTCCAGGCTGACTTTTACGGTTTTTGTGCCGACCGATGCCGCATTCCAGGAGTTTTACCAGGAGCGGAGTATTTCCTCGGTGGAAGACATGGATAAGGATGAATTGCTGGAACTGCTGCAATATCACACCATGCAAAACGCTTGGGACTCCCTGAAAATGACCGGCAAAACGAGCTTTGGATGGTGGAATGATCTTCCGGATAACTTCCGGACACCTTCTATTTACACTCCCCCTGTGGAATATGTGGATGGGAGAAATGTGGTGTACGACAATACCTTTTTACACTTGTTCTCCAAGGCTTTTTTCGATAATAACGGTTATTCGGACGTGGATTATGTAACCTTTTTTCCACAATCACAATGGACTGATTTCAATATCGACCGGGCTGCTATACTCGAAAATGAGATAGGGGCCGAAAACGGGTTTTACTATAAAATAGACAAAGTCCTGAACCCTAGGACGACAGCAGATAAAGTTATTGCTGAAATACCTGAATTTTCTCTGTTCAAAAATCTGGCCGACCGATTCATTACCTATGAGTACAATGCCGCCAGTTCCCAGAGTATTGTAGAATATGATTCCCTTTTTAAACGGAAATATGCCCTGAATTTTGATCTTGCCAATGAAAAAATACCCGATAATGCCTATGACGGTTATTACCATGTTTTTAACACGATGTTCATTCCGGGCAACCAGGAGATAGAAAGCTATTTTTCCCAGAATTTCCCTGCTTACCCAACGATTGAATCTGTCCCCAACATCATTGTGAAATACTTTGTGGAAGCCCACATGATCCCCAATAAGAAACTCTTCCCAACGGTGCTTTCAAGAGCCGAAAATGAAACAAACGATTTTTCTGATGAGATCCTTTTCGATCTGGACTACGGCATCCATTCTGCGAACATTTCCTCCAATGCCATTATTTACGGGGTGGATGAAGTGATCCAGACCAATGCTTTCTCCACCGTCAGCGGGCCCATCATCCGGGATCCGAAATATAAGATTTTTACGTTGCTGCTGGAATTATCCGGTGAGATCAGGTCCTTTTTTAAATTTGAGATAAATCACATCGTCTTTGTCTTATCGGATGAAAAAATGACGGAGTTGGGCTTTGCTTATGACGAAGGGGACCCTATCGATTTTACGGATGACAAAATATTCCGGAACAACAACGAAATGACCATTGATGAAATCAAGGATTTTCTTCAGAATTTCATCAGCATTACTTCCAAAGAAGTGACCGGAAGCAATGAAGCCTTTGTGAAAACGAAAAATGACAAGTATCTCCATATTTCGGGAAATACGGTGGAAGGATTGTTTGGAACTGCAGAAATTGTAGAGAACTATTCTTCTATCAACGGAACCGTACTCGAAATTGACAATGACCTGAGCCAGGGAGAGGAATACACCATAGAAAATTACCTCAATGATAATAAGGAAGAATTCGGACAGTTTTTTATGCTTTGCGACAGTGCCGGAATGTTGAACGCCCAGGGGTTCCTGGATAAGTTATCTCTTTTTTCCGGCATTACAGTTCTGCTTCCCACAGATCAGGCTGTTCAGGCAATCATTGGCAGTTATATTCCTCCTGATGCCAACAGCAGTACCTTTAATTACCGGCAACTGGTTCAGTATCAGATAATATCCGAGCGGGTCATGTTTACAGATGATGAATTCATTGAAGGTGATTATGGAACTGATCTCTACATCGGAGGCCAGCGCTACAAGTTGACCGTCGAGGCGGCAAACGGCATAATTGACATTACGGATTTGAATGATAATCATTATCAGATAACCACGGGCCCACAATCCAATATTATTACCTCAACAGGGATAGTACACGTTGTATCTCAGGTTTCATTATTTTAAAAGAGATGATCACACCTATGCACAAGACACGTTTCATTTTGCTTCTATTGTTTTTCGGAACTTTTGTGAACCTGCTCCAGGCACAGATCATCCGGGGAACCGTTATTGATTCCATTAGCAACGAACCGCTGATTGGTGCTACCGTTGTTGAAGTAGACCAAAACGGCAGGTTCCTCAACGGAACCGTCACCGATTTCGACGGGAATTTCAATCTGAAAGTATCTGCGGAGGAAGTATTGTTAGGCTTTTCCTTTATAGGCTACAGTTCCAAGCAACTGGTGTGCAGATCCGGGGAAGCTTTGCAAATTTCACTTTCGTCGGAATCAACCTTGCTCCAGGAGATCAGCATCGTCGCTACCAGTACCACAGACATGGGGGATGGTATATCCAATGTCCCTATCCGGGATCTTGCAACTTCTGTGGCGACTATCGAAATGAGCAAATTATCAAAATTGCCGACGAGCTCCGTCTCCGAAGCCCTGCAGGGCAGATTGAGTGGGGTAGATATCACCTCCACCAGCGGAGACCCCGGGGCGGGAATGTCTATCATTATTCGGGGGAATACCTCCCTGAACGGCAATAGCCGGCCTTTGATCGTTCTGGATGGGGTCCCTTATGAAACGACCATCGGTACAGATTTTAATTTTGCCAATGCTGACGTGGCGGATTTCGGTTCTTTGGTAGATATCTCCCCGGCTGATATCAGTTCCATTCAAATCTTAAAGGATGCGGCCTCCACAGCCGTCTGGGGATCAAGAGGAGCTAACGGGGTTGTGGTGATCAACACCAAGCGGGGCCGAAACAAAAAAACAGTATTTGCCCTGGATTACCGCAACAGTTATGTATTTGAGCCCGAACCCCTGCCCATGCTCGACGGAGATCAATACGTAAGGCTGATGATCGATTCCCGGTTTAACAGGAATCCTGTCGGCATAACCCAGATTCCCGCAGAATATTTGAATGAACCGGGTAATGTGAACTATTATAATTTTAATCGCAATTCCAACTGGATAGATGAAATTACGAGAAACGGTCTGACCAATGACCTTAACTTTTCCATTACCGGTGGCGGGGACAAGGCGAGGTACCGGGCGTCCATCGGCTATTACAATCAGTCAGGAACCACCGTCGGAACCGGGATCGAGCGGATCACTGCCAGGCTTAACCTGGATTACAGGATATCCGATAAATTGCAGTTTTCCTCGGATTTCTCCTACGCCAATTCTGACAGGGATCAGAGTTATTTCTGGAACCTGAGGTCCATGGCCTACAGGAAAGCGCCTCATATGTCCATTTACGAATACGATGAAAACGGCGAAAATACAGGAAATTATTTTAACCCCGAACGAACGGAACAGGGTCTTGGTATTGATTTTCCCAACCCCGTGGCTCTTGCCAGAGACGGAATAAACAAGGATGTCAAGAACAGGGTGTTGAGTAAATTCCTGCTGCAGTATGAGATTGCCAGGGGCTTGAACTATTCAGCCAATGTATCCTTCGACCTTACCGACAATAATAACAAAAGCTTGCTTCCGGAGAGTGCCACGGGGGTTGAGATAGGCAATCCCAACCTTAATAAAACCAGAAGCAGGGAAGATTTGCAGAATATCATCCAGACGTTTAACAAACTGACCTTTACCCCTAACCTGGGTAAAAATCATCGTTTGATGTTGATGGGTATGTTTGCTACCTATGAGAAATACTTTTCCCAGACCAGTCTTACGGTTTCCGGTATTCCCTCGTTTAACCTCATCGGCCCCGGAAATGTCGGGGTTTCGAACCAGACTTTTTCCGGCAGAAGTAAAATCAGAACATTGTCCTACCTGACGAACGCCCATTACGTGCTGAATGACAAGTATATTTTCAGCGGAGGTATCCGGATTGACGGAGATTCGCGATTTGGGCCGAACAACAAATACGGGTATTTCCCCTCTTTCTCAGTTGCCTGGCGGGTATCTTCCGAGACTTTCCTTGGTAATTTAAAATGGCTCTCTGACCTCAAGTTAAGGGCCAGTTATGGTGAAAACGGTCTGGCCACGCAGGGCAGTTATGCTTATCTGGCCAAATACGTATCTGCCACAGGTTACCTGGGCATGGACGGGATCAAGCTGGGCAACATAGAGTTGAATAACTTAAAATGGGAGGCCACCAGTCAGTTTAATTACGGGTTTGATCTAGCCATATTTGATTACAGGCTTACGATAAATTTTGATTATTACGATAAATTTACCAAGGATATTATCCTGACCAACCTGGAGATACCTTCCAGTTCCGGATTTTCTTCCATTACGGGAAACTGGGGTTCCATGACCAATAGGGGATGGGAGTTCAATGCAAGTTCGAATGTTCTCAGAGCCAACGACTTTAATGTTTTTATCGATTTTAATATTTCCCATAATACCAACATAATTGAGAGTATTCCGGAGAATTTCACCAACGAAACTTTTTCTGTAGAAAACGGCAGATATGCCCGACGGATACAGGAAGGAGACCCCATCGGGTCTTTTTACGGATTCCAGTATCTGGGGGTTTTCTCCACCGAAGAGGACGCCGTAGCCACTGATGCCAACGGCGAGGTGATCATCAATCCGGTAACCGGGGAGCCTTTACCCTACCTGGTGAATGGTTCTGCCGTCAAGGCCGGGGATGCCATTTATGCGGACATTAATCACGACGGAAATATCAATGAGCTGGACATCGTTTACCTGGGAGATGCCAACCCACAATTCTACGGGGGCTTTGGGGTGACCCTGGAATACAAAAACTGGGTGTTATCCACTTATTTCAACTACAAACTGGGGCAGGATGTAGTCAATGAAACCAGGATGTACAACGAGAATATGTTTACCACTGACAACCAAAGTACGGCCGTATTGAGAAGATGGAGAAAAAGCGGCGATGTCACAGATATTCCGCGGGCAGTTTATGGACAGTCCAGGAACTGGCTGGGATCTGACCGGTTTGTGGAAGATGCCTCTTTTCTGAGAATGAAATCACTGACCCTTTCCTATGAGGTACCTTCGGTTTTGACGGAAAGGATGAATGTTCAGAAGATCAAGACTTTTTTGACAGCCTATAATATCCTGACCCTGACGAATTACACAGGACAGGATCCCGAAATAGGATTCAACGGCAGAGACAGGTTTGCAGTAGGAAGGGATATTTCCCTGACGCCACCTCCTGTGACGTTGACCTTTGGGTTAAATATGTTATTTTAATGCTAAAGTGAATTCACGTTTATGAAAAAATTAATTAAATATATCTGGATCATTTTACTGTTTTCCTTTGGACTGACCGCTTGTTCGGATTGGCTGGAACTAACGCCCGAAGATGACCTGGTCAGCAATGAGTTCTGGAAATCTCAAAAAGATGTGGAAGCCGTTTTGGCCAATGCTTACAACCAGTTGGCCATACAGGTAAAACCGCTTTTGTTGTGGGGCGAATTGCGTGGTGGTTTGATGAGTGAAGGTCAGCAGGTTCCCAGCGATGCAAGCAGAATAATGCGTGGCGATATCACGGACGTAAACAGTCTGATCAAATGGAATGAATTGTATGAACTCATCAACGGAGTCAACCAGATACTCAAGTTTGCCCCTGGGGTGATGGATTTCGATCCCTCTTTCAGCCTTGCGGAATTGAAGCAAATAGAGTCCGAAGCTTTATTCCTGCGCGCGTTGTCCTATTTTTACCTGGTACGTGCCTTTAAGGAGGTTCCGCTGGTACTCGAACCCTACACTTCTGACGGCCAGGATTTTTATCCGGTAAAGGCTGATGAGGCCGAGATTCTCCAGCAAATAGAAAACGACCTCAATCAGGCACTTGACGGTGCGGCAGAATCCTTTGGTTCTATTGAAAGCACCAAGGGCCGTGCAACGGTTTTTGCCGTCCAGGCATTACTCGCCGACATCTTCCTGTGGCAGGACGACTATACGTCCGCATTGGAACACTGCGACGCGATTATCAACAGTGAACAATTTGGATTGATGGGCCCCAATAGCTGGTTCCAGAATTTCTATCCCGGCAATTCCAACAGCAGCATCTTCGAAGTGCAGTTTTCCAATAACTGGAATTATACCTCTAACCTGTATGAGACGTTTTCTTACCAGAGAGGTAAACAATATATCATGAATCCCCGCGTCGTAGAGATATTTGGCGAGTCCGATGTCCGCGGGTTGGGCGCCACTTACGCCATCGCCAACCTCGAGATATGGAAGTATATCGGCATAAATGAAACGGAAGAAAGGGGAGATGCTTTGAATGATAACAACTTTATCATCTACAGATTAGCAGACATCATGTTGCTGAAAGCCGAAGCCCTGGCCGAATTACAGCGTTTTGATGAATCCCTTGAGGTTATCAATTCATTGAGAGAAAAAAGAGATGCAGAGGCAGTAAACAGCGATCCGTCCATCAATGCTTTTGAGGATTTGATCCTCGAGGAACGTTCGCGTGAACTTGCTTTTGAAGGTAAATACTGGTTCGACCTGATCAGGTTTGGCAAAAGGGATAACTTCCGGAATAAAGAAAAAGTCATTGCGGCACTTACACTGAATGCCTCCGCCGATGAGATCCCCGCACTTACGGCAAAATTCCAGGATCCTTACAGCTGGTATCTGCCCATTCACAGGGACGAGCTGATGATAAATAACAATCTGGAGCAAAATCCATATTATCAAAATTAATGTACGATGAATAAATTTTCTTTTTTACTGCTATTTTGTTTAATGGTCATTTCATCATGCGTTAAGGAGCATGAAGAAATCAGATTTTTCAGTGAGGATGAACTGACCATTACAGCTTATCTGGAATCCCATGCAGATGAATATTCCATGCTGCTGGAGTTGTTGGAAAGGGCCAATTTTAAAACGGCTTTTAATGCATATGGAACTTATACCATGTTTATTTATTCCAACGACGTGCTATCGGCATATCTGCAGTCTAAAGAATTTACTTCCGTGTCTGACCTCAGTTTGGAACAGGCCAAGACACTGGTGAGGTACCATTCTCTGAACTCCGTAGTGACCTCCAGTAGTCTGGGCTTTGGAAAACTGCCTGTCAAAAATCTCGAGGACGATGAATTGGTTTCTGCCTTTGATTCTACGGGTATCCAGGGAATTATCATCAACAGGGAATCCAAAGTCATCAAACGCGACATTGAACTCAGCAATGGTATTTTACATGTCATTGACAAAACACTTGATCCGATTACCAACAGTATTGTACAGGAGATGGAAGAAAAGGGAGGGTATTCCATTTTTCTCCAGGCCGCTCACGCCACCGGGTTTTATGAAATATTAAATGACAAATACGATACCCTCCAGACCGGTGAGGTCCAGCGAAAATATTTTACGGTTTTTGCCGAATCCGATGCCATTTTTCATGCACGGGGAATTGACAATCTCGATCAGTTGAAGGAAATTTACGATAACGGTATAAACAACCCTGCTGATCCTGCTGATTCCTTGTATCAATTCATGGCCAACCATATCATCCCGGAAAAAGCTATTTTCCTTAAAGACTTTAGCACGAGCAATTATCAGACTTACCAGGGGCAACTGATCAATTTTGTGGTTGATTTGGATTTCAGGATAAATCCCCAGGGAGTCGGTGAGGATTACTGGTATATTTCTTTCCTGGAAGACAATACGGATTTTCAGACCAAGAACGGGGTCTTTCATTGCATAGACCACCTGATGGATATCTTTTATCCGGAACCCGTGGAAGTCATCTGGCAGTTCAACGATCAACCAGTAGTTCGCGATTTGCCCAGGGCTAACGGCCAGGATGGGGATTATTATACGACCCTTCAGCCGTTTCCCAATATGTTTGGTACCATTTCCACCATGTTCATCCATTATCCGTGGGACAATTACGGATTTATGCTGACCGGAGCAAAAAAATATCCCAACCAATATGGTGATGGGCTGATCTTCGGGGCCCCGGACTGGGATGTGACCTTCAGGATGCCGATAAAAATAGTAAAGGGCAGGTACAAACTCTACATCGCTGCCAAAGGCGGCGGTGGGCGTGCCACTGTACAAACGCTGGTAAATGGTGTTCCCGTAGGGGAGCCGATCAACCTCAACGGGACCGGGGTATGGCATGTGCAGGAAACTTATGTAGCGGAAATCAACCTGACGGAAACAAAGGAAAATGATATCAGACTTGTTACCGTAAACAGTGGTCAGGGACAAATGGATTATTTGAGATTCGAACCTAATTAATAAAGATAAAGGCATGCTTAGGAACATTTTTTTCTTTTTCTTTTTCGCATCACTACTCCTGATAAGCAACTGCTCCGATCCGTTGGATGCCAGGTTTGATCAGGGTGAAATACCCACAGAAACGGTCTGGCAGTTGCTGACCGAAAATGCCGAGTATTCAGGATTTGTGGATCTTTTGCAGGAAACAGGCATGGATTCTGTTTTAAACAGGAATACCGCTTTTACGGTCTTTGCCATTCCCAATGCCCTTTTTCCGGATATCTCTGGCTTGAGCCTGCAGCAGAAGCGGCAATACGCGTCCAACCACATTTCAAATTTTGTGGTTTTTACGGCTGATATGCACGATGGCTCGTCCCTGAAAATGTTGAGTGGAAAGAAAGTCTTCTTTTCCCGGGCGGGCAGCGGTTTTTCCGTCAATGATGATGCCCTGTTGGTCTCAACGGATCATTTGGCTACCAACGGCGTTTTGCACCAGATTGATAATTTGCTGGAAATACGCCCTAATTTGCTTGAATTCTTGCAAGGCAACCCGGAATATTCCTATGTGGCTGAAATTTTAGCAGATGGAACAACCCTGCTTTTTGACGAGGAAAACAGTTCGCCTATCGGGATCAATGAAGAGGGGCAAACCGTTTATGATTCCGTTTGGAAACAATCCAACGATTTTTTTGACCAGATAGCGGACATCAGTTCAGAGGATGAAACTTTTACTCTTTTCCTGGTGAGCAATTCCTTTCTGGATACTTTTTCTTCCGGGAGTTTCAAATTCGGTTACCTTTCAAATCTGGGCAATTTCATCATTAACGGGCTTGTGGAAGAAAGCGAGATGCCGGGATCGTTTACAGCCGTTAACGGCTTTTCCCTGAACGTCAATTCGGGAAATTACTCCCTGCTCCAAAAGTTAAGCAATGGTTATGCCTACAAATTAAATGGATTTGAGGACATCAAGATTCCGAAGGAGTTTGAATGGGAACTGACAGCGGTTTCGGATTTCGATTCCATTCGGTTTACTACCGCTACGGAATATGCTGCTGTTTATGATCAGATGACGGAAATAATCGTCACAGACCTGGACGGTTCGTTCACCAATTTTAAGTATGATATACTACCGGGGCCATTGAATAATGATTACCTGAAAATAATCACCTCCGGGGGAACTACGGTCAAAATCAGCTTTAAGCTGCCGGATATTTTACCTGGTAAATACCTGATTTCCCTGGGCGCCCAGATCCGAGTGGTTGACGCCATAGACTTCACCGTATGGATAAACGATGAAGAAATTGAAACGACGGCAAGCCTCAATGGCGGAATCTATAACTGGGACACCAGGGAAATCGGTACAGCTTATATCACCCGGGAAACAGGCAATTGGGTAACTTTTTCTGTACAAGGCTTCAACGGTGGCCATACAAGGGGGTACCTGGATTATCTGAAATTTGAACCTACAAATTAATTTTATTGTGAGAAAATTAATTATCCTATGCTTTATGCTTTTCTTATCCGCTCAAAACTGGGCTCAGGATGGCATTATAAGCGACCAAAAGCAAGAGCAATTCATCTTTGGGAAGGTGTATACAGATCATGGAAGCGGCAGTAGATTGCTTGCCGACGTGCAGATCGAAATATTGCCAGACGGGAAGCCGATAGTCACCGGTGAAGATGGTGCTTTCCGTTTTCCCTGGAGCGGTGAGGAAGTCTGGATCAGGTTTGTATATCCGGAATTTTCGACCAAAGAAATACTGGTTAAAGAGCCAGGTGAATTCGAGGTTGTTTTATTTCCCAGGGAAGTGAAATCTATGGATCAACACATGCCCGGGCTTTTCGGGGATAAACGCCTTTACAAGAACAGCAGCTTTAGCACCATTACGGGAGAGGAGTTGAGGTTTAGCGGTGAGACCAACCTGTTCAATGCCTTACAGGGCCGGATGCCCGGACTCAATGTTCAGCGGCTTTCCGGAATGCCAGGAGAAGGCAGCACCTTGAATATGAGAGGTATTTCATCCCTTTTCTCTGCCAAACAGCCGCTTGTTATTTTGGACGGCGTTCCGGTGAATTCGACCATTGTTGAAAGCCGGATAATTGAAGGGAATTTTTATAATCCTGTCACAGATATTGATGTAAATGATGTAGAACAGGTGGAGGTGTATCCCGATGGTGGCGGGCTTTACGGCCTGCAAGGCAGCCAGGGGCTTATTTTCATCAAAACCCGCCAGCCCGAACTGGTAAGCACCAAAATAGATTTTTCCATTTTCTCGGGCATTACTTTTGAACCGGAATACAGAAAGCTGTTATCCGGCACCCAGTATAAAACTTATCTTCTGAATCAGTTACAAAACAGCGGTTTGTCTGCTGCTGAGATTAATCAGCAAAATCCGTGGATCTCCGGAAACCCTGCTTACTTTTATTATTACAATTTCGACAATGATACCAACTGGCAGGATGAGGTGATGGATCCTGCCTCCGTCAACAAGGTCAATTTTACCTTGCAGGGTGGGGATGAGGTCGCCAAATTTTCTGTTTCCCTTGGTTATCTAAACCAGGAAAGCGTTGTTAGAAATACAGGTTTCCAGCGGTATAATTTCAGATTGAATTCCAATTTGCAGATCCTGAAACGCTTGTCGATGGTCGCCAATGTAGGATTCACTTACCACGATGCCGCGCTGTTGACCATGGGAACGGATTTTCACCTGAACCCCATTTCCTCGGCACTGCTAAAGCCGCCAATGCTGGCCCCTTACCTCCGGGACAACATGGGCAATCGAATTGCACTGCTTAGTGATACCGATGCCTATGGCTTCAGTAACCCGGCGGCCATTGTCAATAATACAGGATCCGGAAGTTTCGGGTCGAATTTATTTGCCGGGGTAGCTTTAAAATACCAGTTTAATGATCGGCTGGATCTCAACAGTATGATCAATCTGAACTTCAACAACAACAAGGAAAATGTCTTCATTCCCGACTATGGCATCGCAGACTTTGGGGAAGGAGAGATCAAAAACTATGCTAAAGAAAGCATTTCGAAAGTGTCCGGGTTTGTTAGTGAAACCCGGCTGGGGTACAATGCCAATCTCGATCTGCGGCATTTCATGAATCTCAATGCCGGTGTCAGACTGATCACCTCCGCGGTAAACTATAATGAAGGCAGTGTTTTCAATACTCCTACCGATGAATTTAAATCCCTTTCTTCCGTTAGTTCCCTGGAAGATATCCTGATATATGGATCTGACCAGCGGGAAAACAGGGGAGAATTGTTCCTTCAGGGAAATTACCGGTTCAAGGACAGGTTTATGGGCAGCCTGGTGCTGAACCTTTCCGGATCTTCCAATATAGGGGATGAAGCTAATGCTATTAAGCTTGTGGGCGGCAATTGGGGCTTTTTTCCTGCTGTCCAGGCAGGATGGCTGTTGTCCTCGGAAAAGTTCCTCAGAAACGTCAGCAACATCGATATGCTCAAATTGCGGGCAAGTCTTGGATACTCCGGCAATGACTTTTTCACCAGGTATTCCCGATATGCCTACACCTCACAACCTTACGGAACCAATTCCGGTATTGTCAGGGATTACATTCCCAATCCGGGGTTGCAGTGGGAACTGGTCCGCCAGTTCGGGATTGGTCTGGATGGGGCGTTTTTTGAGGAAAGGTTACAATTCAGCGGAAACTTTTTCCAAAGACAGACCAATGACCTGTTTACCTATACGCCACTTCCGGCCATTAGCGGATATGATTATCTCTGGGAAAACGACGGTTCCCTGTTGTCTTCAGGCGTTGATCTCAATTTGACAGGCAGGCTCGTTTACAGACCCAAAGTGAAAATAACTGCCGGGGTCAATGTTACTTATACCCGGTTGGAACTAAATATAGCTCAGGATATTATCATTGATACCCCGGGGGGGCAGGTTATGCTTGCCGAAGGAGCATCGCCCTTTGCTTATTATGGATTGAAAACCAATGGCGTTTTCAGTACGAGCGAACAGGCCGCACAAGCCAATCTCGTCAACGAAACAGGAATAGCCTATCAGGCGGGAGATATATGGTTTGAAGACATCAATGGAGACAATGTAATTGATGGAAACGACCGGACGATCCTGGGCAATGTTTTTCCCGATTTGACAGGTGGCGTATTCCTGAACGCCTCTTTTGGTTCATTGAGTTTTAACGTGCTCTTTGATTTTGTTTATGGAAATAAATTGTTCAATTACGCACGTATGCAGACGGAGACCTTCTCAGGTTATGCCAATCAGACCATCGCCAGTTTTTACGCCTGGAAAGGGGAGGGCAATGATACCGATATCCCGAGAGTTGCTTTTAATGATCCAGCGGGAAATGCCGTTTTTTCTGACAGATGGATCGAAGACGGTTCGTTTTTCAGGTTGAAGGAAATCAGCCTGGCTTATCGGCTTTCGGAAACAAAAGTCTATAAAAACCTGACCCTTTATGTGACGGGAAAAAACCTGCTCACGATGAACAATTATCTGGGATATCATCCTGAGTTTTCATACTCGACGAATCCTGCTTTGCGAGGAGCAGATTATTCCCAGATCCCGCTCAGCCCTATGGTGATAGTGGGTTTGAAACTTGAATTGTAAGGAGATGACAAGGCTAAGGCTAAGGCTAAGGCTGGATATTATTTCAACATAAATTTATCCAAGCATTTATGAACCGATATATTCCATTTTTAATGACCCTGATGTCTGTACTGGTGTTGAGCACCTACTCCTGCTCAGATTTTTTCTCACCAGATACGGAAACTTTATTGCTGGAAGAAAACAGTTATAAAGATTACCTTTCTTCCCGGGCAGCAGTCAACGGGCTGTATTCCCAGCTTCAGCCGTTAATGACAGCCTATGTGGTTACCGGAGAGCTGCGCGGTGATCAACTGACAATAAAACCCAATGCCGATCCCGATCTGGTAGACATATATGAGCTCCAGGTAAGTCCTGATAATCAGTTTATTGTCTTCAGGGAAGGGTATGGAGTAGTGGCCGGGTGTAATGATGTTTTGGCACAGCTCGAACGTTTGCAGGAAAAAGGAACCACTTTTGATGAAGCACTGGACAATATGATAGGGGAGACCATTGCTCTGCGATCCTGGGTCTATTTTTACCTTTTGAGAACCTATGGAGACTGTCCCTACATCACTGCATCTTACCAGGATAGTGGAAGTGATCTTACTTTTGCGGATTGGATAGCGCAGCAGGCAGGTGAAAAACTTACGGCGGATCAATTAATAGCGGATGTCACTTATGCGGTGAGTTTGCTGGATCCGGAAAAAATCACCGAATCAGCGTTTTTTAACCTCAGTTCAGGATACGCCATGCTGGGGGAGATCTTTTTGTGGGAAGATCAGTACGAGAATGCCGTGGCAGCATTGACGCAATCGGTTGAAACAGGAGGGGGAGCCCGCTTCATACTCGACAGAGACCTGGAGAACAACAAATGGCAGAACATTTTCAAGGGGGACGAAAGCGCCACCGATGAGATCATGACCAAGGTGATCTTTGATAAAGCCGAAAAACAGGAGAATGATCTCATGCCGATTTTTTCTTCCATCACTGCTGAGGGTAATCAACTGATACCTGTTTCCCGGGTTATTTCAGGCATGGCAGGTACTAACCGTTTTGCAGGCACCTTCAAAAATGCCAATGAGGTGGGAAAATATACCCGGAACCTGGAAGATCCGTATTTAAGCGACATGCCGGTGATTCTTTACAGGGCTGCCGATGTGCACCTGATGTTAGCGGAGGCTTTCAATAGAATTGGAGCAAATGAATTAGCCCTGGATCTGCTCAATAATGGAAGCGACTCCCTGTTTACTGCTGGTTCCAAAGGCATAAGGGGAAGGGTTGCCTTACCGTCTGTTTCCGTAAGCGGTGACACTGATGAAGTAATTATGATCAACCTTGAGAACCTGATAATGGAGGTACGTGGCCGGGAACTGGCCTTTGAGGGAAAACGCTGGTTTGATATTTTGAGAATAGGGAAAAGACGAAACGATTCTGCATTTATCGCCAACGCGGTAATGGGGAGATTCAGTTCTCCGGACAGCACATTCATTCAAAATTATTTCTCAGATTCAAATAACTGGTATCTGCCGACCAACTAGTGAAAGACAGACAAGGGAATCTGAAAAGATCGCGAGCTTGTCATGAGGCACAGGAGGAAAAAATCTGAGTATAGCCATTCAAGCCAGGGGTGGTCCTCTTTGGGAGGAGGTTGAATTTTTTTTAAATATTCTAAATTTATAAGTGTTGAATACAAGATTTTTTCTGATAATTTGGCTGATGTGCCTGATGCCGGTCAGGGGCTTTTTGCAGGTAGTAACCGTAAAAAACATCCCTTCCGAAGAAAAAAAATCACCTCCTTTTGACGATGCTGCCGGTTACACCTGGCCGGAGAACTTTCAGCTGGTGAACATTCCATCAAAAATCGACAGTCACCAGCAAAAAGCATATTTCTTCGCTTCCGAATCTTCAACGCCCCGGGCGCTGATTGTAAGTCTTCATACCTGGAGCGGGAACTATACCCAGAAGGATCCTTTGGCCAAATTATGCGTTGAAAAGGACCTCAATTACATCCACCCGGATTTCAGGGGCCCCAACAACCATACCGAGGCCTGCTGCAGCGACCTGGTAATCAGCGACATTGATGAGTCCATCACCTGGGCCATTGAAAATTCCAGAATAAAACCATCAGCCATTTACCTGATCGGAACCAGCGGTGGTGGATATGCATCCATCTGCATGCTTTTGAAAACCCGGCACTGCATAGATAAATTCTCGGCCTGGGTCCCCGTCACCGACCTCGAGGCATGGTATACGGAAAGTATGATCAGGAAAAACAAATATGCAGACGATATTGTAAAATGCACTTGTACCGGAACGGAGACTCCGGATCCGGAAGTATTGAAGCAAAGGTCCCCCTTACATTGGGAAACTTCCCCAAAAAAACTAAAAAAGGCCAGAATTTTTATCCATTCGGTAATCTACGTCGGCATACAGGGCAGTGTGCCCATTACCCGCTCCATCAATTTCTACAATAAATTGCTTACCACTCTTAAAGCCGATGAAAAATACTTCGTTTCCGACGCGGAAAAACTATTCCTTCTGGAGCACAGAAAGCCCTTGGGCGATTTTGGCAGTATAGGTGGGCGAAAACTGTACCTTAAAAAGCGTTACCGGAATATTGAACTGATGATTTTTGAGGGAAATCACGAATTGCTTCC
>CALODM010000003.1:0-88924 GCA_942492125.1 uncultured Bacteroidota bacterium | reverse complement strand
ACCAATTTTGAGGCATTCCTGGATCAAAACGGAGCGGACCCTGCCACCATAGGCGGGATTTATCCCTTAAATGCCCGAATTTCTTCTTTTGACGGAACCGACTATTATTACATCCAGGAGGTGGAAGTCCGGGTGTGTTCCAGTGCATTGTCTGATTGTACGGCTCAAATTGATGGTGTTTTTTATATCGAAGAACTCAATGGCCGCGCTGATGACAGGATTGACCTGCAACCCGGGTTGCAAAATGTCAAGGAATTAATGACTGGAGAATACTTCAGAGCGGAAGTCGTCCTTTTCCTCAATTTCGGGCAAATCACTCCTTTTGACCAGCCCAGTCGCCTGGATATGACTTTTGAGGTGACGGAGTGAGTGGTTCAGTTTTCAGTTAGCAGTACCAGTAGCAGGTTTTGTTCCGTACAGAAAGACTATTTTTTTAGAAAAAATAGTCTTTCTGTACATACTAATTCTGCAACCGGCAAAACCTTTATCCAGCCAAACGCTCCAGCAACCACTTCTTTTCTGTCAGGATTTCCTCCTTTTCGATCTGTAGAACAAGATCCTTTCTCCATTTTTTATCATAGGGATTGGCGTTGATCATTTTCCGGGTATAGCGAATGATATTCTGATAATTGGTTCGGTGGTAACCCATGATTCTTTTTCTTCGGATGTAATTGGTCATGGCGTCCAGATGGGCATTTAACAAATTGGTCTCTCCCAATTCGTAATAGGTTTTCAGGAGCAGTGTTTTAGCTCGCAGGTTGAGCAACAGATCCCGATAATTGGCTCTTTGCAGTAACTCCAATACGGCTCCGTACTGCTTACGGCTAAACTCTAATTGAGCAGCGTTAAAGCTAAAAGAACTCTCTCTGTATTTCCTTTCCAAAGCATTCCTGAAACGCTGAATAAAAAATTCCACCCAGTTGTATTCTCCGATTTTTAAACCTATCGCAACGATATTGTGATAGGTAAACCTGGATAAAATGCCATTTTCCAGCAGGTAAAGTTTTTGCAGCCCTTCCTGGTATAACTCAAAAGCTTCTCTCGCGTATTTTTCGTCTCCGTTGTTCAGTTGACGTACGCAATAGTTGATGGCCATCAGGTAAAGGTCACGGATCTCATCATCCGGAAAGGCAGCCCCTTGCGTTAGCACCAGTGATTTAAACTTTTTAAATGCATTTTCGGCTATGGGGTCATTAAACATTTTGTACCCAAAATAATAAATCGCAATCGCCGGTATTTTCAGGAGAGCACCCTTTTGAACATGGTTCAAAATTTCATTCGATAAACCCGCTTTTATTTCCGAATGATAAACGCTTTGGTGAGCGGCTACCAGGCAGAGGTTTTTGAGTTTAAGTGTTAAATAGGAAATATCAAGTGCGTGCGACAGGTCTGTCAGGTTTTTTATTTCACTCGGGGAGTCGGTTGAACTCAATAAATGTTGTTCCCATTGAAGCCTGTAGTGATATTCGAAATACCGCGAATTCCGCTCCGGTTGTTTGTCGAGCAGGTTTCTTGCTTTTTTAAAGGCTTTTTTGAAAACTTCGGTCATGCCTCTTTTGCGTAAGGCAATGGTAGTATAATATTGTACAGCGATTTTGTCCTCGGAAAATTCCCGGATCGATAAATACTTTTCAATCAACTTAAAAAGATAACTTTTTATCAGCCGTAGTTGCTGGTTGTCATAGGGCGTTTTTGGAAACAAATGAGTAAATAAAAGTTCACCGCTTATTTCAGGTTGTAAAAGATATAGGTCAAACAGTTGTTTTACGTCCTCCCGTTGATTAAAAAAAGGAGAATTGAGAAATTTTTTAACCCTTAAAACCTCCTGTGTATTAAATCCAGCAATAATTGACTGGAGTTTTTCGACTTCTTTTTTCATTATATTGTCAATAATATTTCTACATAAATATTATTTTAATCAATAAAAACAAAGCATTATTGCTAAAATTGTTTGATAATTATTCTACAATTGAGTTAAACTGTTTTTGCGCAGGCTATATCAATTGGCCATATTTGTATCGTGATAATGATCATAATTCATATTCAGAACTTAAATTCCTTTCCCCCCGGGAAAAAATGTTACACCAAAAAAGTATAATCGTGAACAAAATTTCAAACATATTTAACAAAACGAATATTTTATTGCTCTTTATTTTGGCAGCAATGAATACACAGGTTTTTGCCCAAAATTGTGACCCGGATACGGAGCCTCCTTCCGTTATTTGCCTCAATGGTCTTGTGGTCAATTTTAACAATGGTGAACCTATACTCACTGTTTGGGCAACAGACCTGGATGCAGGGACCCTGGATAATTGTACGGAAGCCGGTGAACTTGATTTCCGGATTCAACTGGCATCTCAATTTGATAATAACGTTCCGGTTTCAGAATCCCTGAATTTTATTACCGGGCCTTTGGTTGAAGAGGTTGTGCTTTGGGTAGGAGATGGTTCCGGGAATTGGGATTATTGCAATACTACCGTGGAAGTATCCTGCCAGTCGGATATGGTGGCTCCTATTGCAATTTGTGATGAACAGCTGACCATCAATGCAACGGGAAATCAGGCGGAAATAAATGTCAACGACCTCGACGAGGGGAGTTATGATAACTGCTCGGAAGTGTCCTTGGCGCTGGCTTTGTTTGATGATTACGATTCAGAAAACCCGCCTGCTGCGACAACATTATTGCTCAATGATTTTCAAAGTGAATATACGGTAGTACTTTCTGTACAGGATGATTCGGGCAATGAAAATGCTTGTTGGGCAACGGTTCAGGTGAACTGGGGCGATTGTGAGGATGACCAGACTGCTCCAACGCCCTATTGTTTGGTTGGTTTAGAAGTCAATGGTCAGTTTGATGAATTCGACATCGATGTTTGGGCTTTGGATTTTGATGTGGCTTCTTTCGATAATTGTACACCGTCAGAAAATTTGTTGTTCCGGCTTGAACGGGAAGGAGATTTTTCGGGAACTCCGCCTGAAACTGCCTTTATCACAGTAACCGAAGCAGACCCGGCAATCCAGGTTGTTCATATGTGGGTAGGGGATGAAAGCGGCAACTGGGATTATTGTACTACTACGTTAGCTATTGTTTCCTGCGACAATGATGTGATTGCTCCGGTAGCTGTTTGTGATGAACAGCTGAGTTTTAATGTTGTCGATGAATCTGAATTTCCTTTGTTGGCCATTGATGTGGATGATGGAAGTTATGATAACTGCGGGGAGGTGACCTTAAGTATCGGGTTTTTAGATGGTTTTGACCAATATAACCCTCCCGTTACAGAAGACATTATTTTGACCAATGCATCTGCTGAACACCCGGTGGTTCTGGTAGTGACCGATGAATCCGGCAACCAGAGTTTTTGTTTTACTACAGTAACGGTGGATTGGAATTGTACAGAAGATACCGTGGCTCCACAATTGGGCTGTCCCGGGTCTATTTCCTATTTGAATCAAAATAACCTGCCTAATCCTAAACTGTGGGCTGTGGACGTAGCTCATGATGATGTTGTGGATAATTGTACGCCTTCAGATAACCTTGTTTATGCGATCGAATTTTCTGCAGATTTTGTCGAGGACGATCCGCCTTCCGCCGATTACCTTTCCCTGGACGGATTGGCAACCGGAGTTTATCCGGTAATGGTCTGGGTGGGTGATGAATCCGGAAATTGGGCTTATTGTGAGAGTATCTTATTTTACAGTACGACGCCAACAATGATCAATGTATCGGGGTATGTCTTTGCGGATACGCTTTCCAACTGTACTATGGACAGTGAGGAAGCCGGAATTGCCGGACGGACCATTTTTTTAAGGAATATACAAACAGGTAATATTCAATTTGTCGAATCAGATGCCAACGGATATTACGAAGTTTCTGAAACCTACCTTCTACTTCAGCCTACGCAATATGAGCTTGGTATTGTAAATACACCCAATACCAATATGGATTGTGAGATGACAGTGGTTTTAGATGTACCTCCCGGAACTACAGCAAACCATGAAAATGACTTTGGATTTGGGTTTGAACAACAAGACCCCTATTGTGCGTCATTGTCTGTGGATTTGGGCACGGAAGCGCTGAGGCACTGTTTTGAGAATCAATACCAGGTGTTTTATTGCAATAACAGCCTTGGTACAGTGGGGGATGCATATATCGAAATTGAGCTTGATGAATTTTTGGAGTATACGGGCAGTAGTTTGCCGTATGCCAATGCTGAAGGTAATGTCTATCGATTTGACATCGGAACACTGGGCCCCCTGGAATGTGGTAGTTTTAGTTTGGATATTTTTGTGGCTTGTGAAGCTGAAATGGGGTTGACGCACTGTACAGAGGCGCACATTTTTCCGGATGATCCTTGTGATGAACCAGACGAAGCCTGGTCGGGTGCGATTGTTGAAGTGAGTGGATTTTGTGATGACGAAGGGGTGCATATGATTATTGAAAACGTGGGAAATGGCAATATGCCGGAACCCAGGAATTACATCGTGGTTGAGGATGTTGTCATGTTTAGCTCGTCTCCTTTTCAATTGGATGCCGGCATGGATATGCAGATCGACTTTCCCGCCAATGGCTCCACCTGGAGGCTGGAAGCTGAGCAGGAACCCGGATATCAGGGATATAGTCAGAACGCTGTGGCCGTGGAAGGCTGTGGGGGCATTGATATGACGGGCCTTGTCAACATTTTTGGTTTTAATGATGAGCCGAACTTTGCCTCTGTTGATTGCCAGCCCAATGTGAGTTCTTTCGACCCGAATGACAAACAGGCGTTCCCTACCGGCTACAGCAATGCCAACTACATCGAAGCGAATACCGAAATTGAATATATGATCCGATTTCAGAATACTGGAACTGCACCAGCATTTAAGGTAGTGTTGCTGGACACCCTTTCAGGATATCTTGATCCCGCAACTTTACAAACGGGAGCAGCAAGCCATCCATACAGAGCAGAGTTGGTGGGAGGCAATATCCTCAAATTTACATTTGATGGTATTGTTTTACCAGATAGTACTACCAATGAACCGGCTTCTCATGGATTTGTGAAGTTCAAAATTGACCAACTCCCTGATATCCCAAACGGAACCGTTATTCTGAATCGAGCGGGAATCTATTTTGATGCGAACCCTGTAGTGGTGACCAATGAGGTGATGCACACCATTGGGGAGCATTTTATTACCGTGAGCGTTGGAGCTGTTTTGCTGCCTGAAACAGAAGTGAAAGTTTTTCCAAATCCTTATAATGAAAGCACACGTTTTACCATTGAAGGACAAATCGTTGAGCAAGGATTTCTTTCGCTTTATAATAGCTCCGGACAATTGGTTTTTGAAAAAGAGTTTGAAGGAAAACAGTTTGAACTCCAGGGAAATGACCTGAAAACTGGATTGTATTTCTTTAGGTTACAGGTAAATGGCCAGATGATTGTTTCCGGAAAAATAATAAAGGAATAACCCATGGGCCTTACGTTTTTGTAAACAATTTAATAGCAAAAACGCCAACTTTCTGATGTTCCATTAAATCAAGATTGTTGCCAGATCCCCGGAAGCGGCATCAATCAATACCAATCAATGGTTATTCCCGGCATCGGGAAAAAACCTTTAACTCCTCAGGCCCGGTATGTGAAAATGCCGGGCTTTTTCTATGTAATACAATGGCATTAACCATATTTTCATCTTCAAAAAGTTCTGAAATTGTACAGAAGAAATTATCTTGCGATTTCGCCAAAAATGTCCTTGGGAGCGTTTGAATGCTGAAAATTTATGGAAAGATACATTGGGGAATATACGGGTAAGGAAAGGGGACCATTACTGATCTGTTTTGGAGGTATGCATGGTAATGAGCCGGCAGGTATCGAAGCATTGGATATTATTTTCAAATTATTGGAACGTGAGCCCCTGGCAAACCCGAAATTTACCTTCAAAGGCAGGATGGTAGGATTGCGTGGCAACCTTAAGGCGATAAGAGATAATGTACGTTTCCACGAGCAGGACCTCAACAGAATGTGGCGACCGGAATTGGTCGAAAAGGTAAAGTATAGCTCCATGGATTCCCTCAATTTTGAAGAACAGGAGTTAAAAGAACTAATCGAGGTTGTTGAAAGGGAAATTGATACTTACAAGCCCGACAAAGTGATTGTTCTTGATCTGCATACAACTACAGCCCATGGAGGTATCTTTGTCATAGCTTCAGAGGATGAGGAAAGTGTGAAAATCGGCGTGGAAATGCATGCTCCGGTAATAAAAGGTATGCTCAAAGGAATCAGAGGAACCACGCTTCATTATTTTAATGCCGATAACTTTGGTGTTGAAATGGTTGCGGTTACCTTCGAGTCCGGCCAGCACAATGATCACTTATCGGTCAACAGAGCCATTGCGGCCATTACGAACTGCCTCCGTACCATAGGCTGTGTCAGAGCAGAGGATGTTGAAAATCGCCATGATGATTTACTGATCGAATATTCCAAAAACCTTCCGAAGGTAGCCGAACTCATCACTTGTCATCATATTGCCCATGCCGATGAATTTCGCATGGAACCCGGCTTCCTGAACTTTCAGGAAATCGAAAAGGGAGAGATCCTGGCCAGGGATAAATTTGGGGTCATCCAGGCACCTGTAAGCGGACATATCCTTATGCCTCTGTACCAGGACCAGGGCGAAGACGGTTTTTTTCTGATAAAACCAGTAGAAGGCTTCTGAACGTAAAAGGGGACGAGGCTATATTTTTTCCGTTTCTAAAAACTGCATTTCATACAACTCCCGGTATCGGCCGTTCTCCGACTGGATGAGCTCATCGTGAGGACCATATTCTACAATTTTTCCTTTTTCGAGCACCATGATGTTGTCCGCATTGCGTATCGTGGATAAACGGTGGGCTATGATGATTGAAGTTCTTTTTTCAATCAATTTCTCAATAGCGTGCTGTATGATGGATTCTGATTCCGGATCTATGGAAGAAGTGGCTTCATCAAGGATGAGGATGTCAGGGTTGAAAACCAGGGCCCGTACAAAGGAGATCAGCTGCCGTTGTCCCATAGATAAAGTGGCCCCGCGTTCCATGACCTGGTAATTATAGCCTCCGGGCAGTTTTTCAATGAACTCATGGGCACCGATCATCCTGGAGGCTTCCATAACCTCATTTTGTGTGATGGTCTCATTGCGGAGGGTAATGTTTTCAAAAACAGTTCCTGAAAAAAGGAAGACATCCTGCAGAACAACGGCAATTCTTTTACGGTAGCTCGAAAGTTCGTAGTCACGGATGTTTTTACCGTCAACCTTTATGGTGCCTTTTTGAATGTCGTAAAAGCGGTTCAGTATATTGATGATGGTTGATTTTCCGGAACCCGTACTTCCAATGATCGCCAGGGTCTTTCCCGGATCAATGTCAAAGGTCAACCCGTTGAGCACATAGGTTTCTTCATCGTAGCTAAAGCCAACGTCTTCAAAGGCTACCTTGCCTTCAAATTTTTTGGCTGTCAACTGACCCGTATTTTCTATATATTCGTCTTTGTCCAGAACATTGAATACTCTGTCTGCAGCTATGAGTCCCATCTGCAGGGTATTGAATTTGTCTGCCAGCATTCGTATGGGCCGGAACAACATGTCGAGGTAAATGGGGAAAGCGACCATGTCTCCGGGCGTGACTCCACCGGCTTTGAGAATGTCATTGGCGCCATACCAGATCATCAGCCCCAAAGCAGCGGCAGAAATGATCTCGACAACCGGAAAAAACACGGCATAGTACAAAATGGAATCCTGGTTGGCCTGGGTATATTCGCGGTTAATGGTTCTGAATTTCTGCGCTTCCTGTTCTTCGACGTTAAATATCTGGACAACCCGCATCCCGGTTATCCGTTCCTGCAAAAAGGCATTCATTTTAGAGATCTGGGTTCGTACAATCTGGTAGGATGCTTTTACTTTTTCCTTGAATACGTAACTGGCATAAACCATAAGCGGTAAAACAGTCAGACAAACCAGGGTGAGCTGCCAGCTGGTATACAACATCATTCCCAACACCCAGAACACAGCGAGAATGTCCGCTACGATGGTAATTACTCCTCTGGAAAATATACTGTTAACAGTTTCAATGTCATTGATGGTCCTGGTGGTAGATGTTCCGATAGCCGTTTTGTCAAAATAAGACAAACGCAACGACATGATCTTTTGAAAAACCCTTACCCGGAGGTCACGGATAACGGATTGCCCCAACCAACTGGTGGAATAAATAAAGCTATACCTGACAACTCCTTCAATGACAAGCACTCCCAAAGCGATAAGCGCAATATACACTAAGCCGTCTATATCTTTAGATACGATGTAATCGTCCACCATGATCTTGATCAATTGCGGGCGGACGACAGATAAAGGAGCCAGGACCAAAGCCAGGACTGCTGCCATGATGAATACCAGCCTGTAAGGGCTGGCAAGTTTTATGACCCGCCAAAGCAAGGAAAGATCGATCTTGTTGGAATTGTTTGCCATACAGTGTTTTAAAACGCCCTATTGTAAAGAATGTTCGTCAATAAGAGGGTTAATTGGAAAAGTATGATTTATGAGGGACAAAGATAATACAATTGTAACCATTTGGAAAGAACTATCGGTTGGGAGGGTAGAAGTGGTTGATCCATGTTATGACGTCATCCGTTAAATTGGTTTGCTTCAGGGAGGTTGCATGCTCACGAAGCAAATCTTTTTTGGAAGCCGGTTGCCGAAGTATTTTTCGAAGCGTATTAAGTAATGGTTTCAGGATTTCCCTGTAAGGCCCGCTGCGGTATTTTCGCACAATGTTGCGCATTTGGTGGATCACCAAAATGTCGTTGTTGAGTTCGAAATGATTGAGGATTTGTAACCTCAGCGCCAGGAAGTTTACGATGGGGATAGTTTTTTCATCGAATTGGCTAAGGATAATGTCAATTCCATCCAGCGAAGCTTCAAATTGCCTGGACATAAATAAGCCAAAAGAGAGGTTCATAGCAATGCTTTTTCTGCGTGTATTGGACAGTTGATGTTTATATTGCTCGAGGAAACGCCATATTTCCGGGGCAATTTTCACGGTTTCTTCAAATTGTTTTGAGGTTAAAAGGTAAATGATTTTGGTGTAATACAGATTGTCGTATTTGATGATCATCAGCTGACTGTTGTTGGGTTGTATGGCCTCGAGCAGTTTGATCTTTTCCGGAATTTTGTCGTATTCCTTGTTGGTTAGATGGTGGCCTATTATGTTGGCAAATAAGATGATGTACCGGATTTGGTATTCTTTAATGAAGTGTGGATTTTTGTGGAAATATTGCAGCGCTTCCTGGTGGATGTTCTGTTTCATAATGAAGTTGGGAGCCTTCCTGTTAAAGATATTCTCTGTAAAGATTCGAAAACTTATCTCAGTGAAAGAGATATCCTCTTCGTTGTCCGGGTAGCCAATATTGTTGTATTCCTCTACCAGGGATTGGACTTTAGCGGTAGAGAAATTTCTGGTTCTGCTGATGATATAAATACTTTCGTATATGGTTTGCAACTTTTGTTCATAGGCGATTTTGTCCAGAAAAAAGTCGAAATCAGCCTGCAAGCGCGAAACGTTTTCTTCTGCCTGTTTTTCTGTGAAAGATCTGTACAGCATTCTCTGAACTAAATTAATCGATAATAATTCAATAAATAAATCGTGTTTCCGGGCAATCTTTTCAGCCTTCATCAATATTTTTTTGACCTGTTCATTCAACCGTCGGTCAAAAAGGATCATTGCATTGATCATCATCTCCCTTATTTTGATGCGTGCCGTTTTTCCGGAATGATAATTTCTCAGGCACTTCAAAAGAAAATTGTACAGGTAATTTTTCCCGGCCGACAGGTTTTTGGCAAATGATGTATTGCTTAGCTGGCTGATGATGGCCTCTTCATCATAGGCATCCTGGCCTTCAATTAAGTCAAATAATTCTTCATAGTTAAACTTTTCTTCAGGGTTAAACTGGCTGGTTTGCGTTTTAAAATACCGTTTTTCGGCACCATTGAAGGTTTTTATTAAATCAAAAAGAATTGTTGATTTTGCCATTTTGAATCTTTAAATTATTGATATACAATTAATTATATTTTTTTTAATCAATTTTGAAGTCTTAAAATAATAAAAAAATGGTAATTTATTTTCATTGAGAGGACCTTTCTTTGTGGTAGAAAAAGGGAATTTGGTTTTTTTCAGTAAAATAGCTTTAGTTGGTTTATTAATTTATTGATTTATAGTTTGTTAAATCATTTTTATTAAAATTGAGGTAATTAAAAATTTCGTTTTTTGTTTCTCTTGGTTTCGGTTTAACCCGGAACTTTACAGTGTTGAAAAACATTGATAAGAACAAAAAACCAAACAGATGGTACGAAAACCTTATAAGATATACAAAGGCACATTTACAAATGGGAATGGTGATCCGGTACCCATGCAGGTGATTGAATATGAAAGCAGGGTATACATTGTAGTAGATGACGGTGATGTTTCCCTGCAGGGTAATTTTGATGATCTGGAAGTCGGTATGACAGATGGCCCGCCCCAGGTGATCAAACTCAACGACAGTGACAACGATGAATTCAATCTGGATGTATCCAATCCAGGAATACCGATTTTGACAAAAGTGAAAAAATGACGATTTAATCCCTCCAATTACTCGACTATGCCATTTAAAAATCTCAAAAGTCCTGAGGTTGCTGCTCCTATGGATTACAGCATTTTTCGGGAAGAAAATCACTTGCGTGCCACCTATAAACTGGTAACCAGCGAAGACCATGCATTTCTCATTGTTTTGATCGATGAAAATGACCTGGAAAATGGAGCACGCGTAATATGTTTTAATAAAAAAAGCAAGGCTTCCATTTCGGAAAGAAAACTAAAGGTGGAAATCAGAGGTGTTGAATTTTTGTTTGACCCTGTTTCCCTGAAATTGGCTTATGCATGACCCCAGGTTGCGGGGATAACCCCTAAGACCTTATTTCGCCTCTTGGCCCCTGCAACAACCAAAGCCTCTTGTATTTGCCTCAATCCATTGAAAACGAAAGCCTGTTCGAGATTCTCTCGACAGGCTTTGCTTTTATGGCTATACCTTTTTTCAAATCCCATTTGATGTATAGCGCGTGTCAAACTGGTTAAATGTTTTTTGAGACCATACCCTGATGGTTGGTCGCAGGGAACTTTTTAATGAGCGCGATTTTGAATTCCATTTGGCATTCCGGATAGTATTTACAGTGTGTAAGTGTTTGTTCCTTTTGTATTTTACAAATGTAATTAATTAGTGAATGATCACCAAATATATAAGCTAAAAAAATAACTAAATGTTGAATTATTTACATTTTGTAATCTTTTTGATTATATTTATTACAAAAAAAACAATACAGGACGAATTGACAACGAATTAATGATCAGACTAATGGAGTCGGTTCCCGGACCGGTTTTGGAGCCCCATGGTTTTGCTTTTCTCAAAAAACCACTCCTCTCACAAATGAATAACAGCCTTGCGTTTCCTTCCGTCAATTTTTACTATAACAGGTTGACTGAATCTGACATGTTTAAAAAACTGGGTTTCTTCCAGCAGTTCTGCTGAATTCAAAATGTCGTAACTGATGAAGTCGTTTTCATGACTGTGGGAAACAGAGAAATAGGCGATGTTAAGGGTGGTGAGGTTATGGAAAAAATGAGAACCATAGGAAGCATCCAGGGGGAATCCTTCCAGCCCTGTTTCAATAATGACTTTGGCATTGGAAATTTGTGGCCAGTTGACCGGGATGCCGATAAAACGATCTCTGGTTCCCCAGCGTCCTGGACCGATAAGTATGTATTTTCGACCTTCCCGACGCATTTTAGCATTCAGTTTTCCAACCTCTGCGGCCATTTCTTCTGTCCTGACCCTGTCAAAGACATCATTTTTGATAAAGATAAAATCTTCCAGGTCGTCGATAAGCCCATTACCCATCCCTTTGCCGGCATGAAGAATGGTGTCTTTTGGGGATATTTTTGAAAAATTGAAACTATAGGTTTCCGCGGCTCTGATGATGGGCTTGACCTGCAAAATATAAAAGGACACCTCACCTTCCGCATCCTTGTTCAGATCCACAGCAAATTCTATTTCGACGGGTGACCCGAAAGCATCTTTGATCAATCCCAGGATAATCTCTATGGTTTTGGCAAGTTCGATATATTCATAGTTCAGGATGGAGGCAAAGTTAACAACGATGGGACCATACCGGCTAAGGCCGGGGTAGATGGCCCTGTTGTTATTGTCATATACAGAAACACAGTGAGTGAGCGAGCCGTGTTCCCTGGCGTCATAGATGTCAATTTTCTTGAGGCTGTTCATCGAACCTTCCTCAAGGTTTAGATCTTTTTTGTTGAGATCGACTGCATAAAAATAAGTTTGGGTGTATTTTACCTGGTCTTCCAGGGAGAGGAACTGTGTTTTGGGGTATTTTGGGGAAAACCTGAAAGCAGCTTCTCCTTCCACGACATAAGTGCCCAAGCCAATAGCTGCTGTTACAAAGCCTTCCTCTGGTTTCATATGGGAAAAAGGATAGAAATTGTAAGACTGGGCAACGCCACTGATATGTGGATAGTAGTAACCGTTGAACTGGTTGCCTACCAGTTCCTGGATCACAATAGCCATTTTTTCTTCTCCGAGTTTTTGATCGAGAGCCAGGGTGTAATTAATGGCTTTTTCAGAAAAAACGGAAGCGAAAACCAATTTAATGGCATCCTGAAGTTGCTTTAGCCGGGTATTTTCATCGGGATCGTTATTGGGCAGTATATAGGTTTCAAAAATTCCGGCAAAAGGTTGCGAAAAACTGTCTTCAAAGGTGCCTGAAGACCTGATAGCGATTGGTTTATCGTAACATTCCAGGAGAATTTTTAAACGTTCATTTAATTTTTCCGAAAGTTCAGCACCCAGAAACATTGTTTTGACCTCCTGATAAGCTGGCGGGTTCTCTTTAAAAGCAGTGAAATTGTTGCGTTCGAGGAAGGATTCAAATTCGTCGGTACCAATAACCGCAGTTTTGGGTATCCGGATTTTGACCCCCTCGACGGCTCTTTCAAATACAAATTTATCTTTTAGGGAATGCACAAAAGCAAGCCCGCGGCCTTTTCCGCCATAAGAACCACTGGCAAGGGTAACGATGTTCTCCTCCGTTTGGCAAGCTTCCCGATCAAAAGGCACCACTTTGCCGGAGGGTTGTTCATCCCGGTAGGATTTAATGGATTTGATCAGATATTCCCTGATTTCATCTGCATCTTCAAATTCACTGGCCTTTTTGCTAACCAGTACTTTTGCCAGCTGAATTTCTGCACGCGCCATAAGCCACAGGGAAAAGTGATCACGCTCGCCGTGGAATAGTATGGATTCATCCGGCACCTCCTCGAGACATTCTTTGAACTCCCTGAGGTTTTTGGCAACAGCAATTTCATTTTCTTGCTTGTCTTTAAAAATGAAAGCGCCAAATCCGATCTTTTGGGTAACGGTATGCTTGAGATCTTTGTATAGGTTTTGCGTGTTTTTGTCAATAAAACTGATTCCCCGGGCCTTGGCAATTTCTCCTTTCGAAATGTCCTGGGACAACATGATGGTGGGGATGTCAGGTTTCTCCCGGGTAATTTCATCAATGAGTTTGAAACCGGCATTTTTATCCATTTCGCCTTGCCTTTCGTATTGAACATCCGTTATCAGGCAAAAAATAAAATCCTTGTACTCATGAAAAAGATCCATGGCTTGTTCGTAATTGGTAGCCAGCAAAATTTTGGGCCGTGCCCGCAATTTCAGGACCTTGTATAGGTTGTCGGTACTGACATCGTTGATGATCTCATTGGTTTGCCGGTAAATGATCCTGTACAAATGTGTCAGGAAGGAGGAATAAAAAACGGGAGAGTCTTCCACGATCAAGATCTGCCTTACAGCTGCGATTGCTGTGTCGTTCTGGGCATTTTTTAAGTCCTCCAGGTATTTGATCATCGCAAAGAATATTCTGGATTCTCCGTTCCATACAAATAGCTGGTCAAATACTTTTTTACCCTGGTATCTTTGGAAAAAACCTACATTTTGATTGTTGTTAAGCAAAACAAATACCGGCATGTCCGGGAAATTTTCTTTGATCTTTTTGCTGATGCCCATCGGCCGCATGGTGTTAAGCCCACCATGACGATAACCATGTCAATATTCTTTTCTTCCAGTTGTTCAAAAACTTCCTCTTTGGTAGATACCCCCGTAATCCTGGGAAAAGAAGATAAGTTCATATTGGCGTAATCATATAACATGATTTCCGAAAACCGCCCCTCTCTTTCAATAAAAAAAGCATCGTAAAGATTGGCGACCAAAAGAATTTCCTTAACCTTAAAGGGCATCATATCATGGTAAATGTCGCGATGTTTACTCTCGCGATTCATGAAAGATTGCAACAGTTTTTCCCGGTGTATCATATCAGTTGGATTAAACTTTTATAGTTGAATTGTATCTGGCTAAGTTACGCAATTTAAAGGGAATGGGGGAACGGGAGAACAAGGGAATAATGGAATAATGGAATGCAACGACATCCCCGGCATTTGATGCCGGGGACAGGCTCGCGGCATGATGTGAATCATCCCGTACATTTTAGCCGGGACGCGCCGGGAGGCTCATAGGAACGGTTGTTAAAGTTGGCTTCAACCCACAATCCTGCATAGCAGAATTCAGCGGTTGATTTTTGGAATACTATTCTGTTTTTCTAATTTCCGCAAAAATTAACAGGTTCCGCGCAAAACCCTATCTTTGCCTGGCTTGTTCAATTTGAATAAAATAAAAAATTCAAAAAATGGCCAGAACACCTTATCTGCTGACTTTTATTATTGTATTGATATTTGGCTTGACGGGAAAGGCACAAATGCCGGAAAAGTGGACTTCCTCAGAAATTTATGAGGGTATCAGGAAACTTAACTTCTTAGGGTCTGCACTTTATGTTGCTGCCCACCCGGATGATGAAAATACACGTTTGATTGCCTGGTTGGCTAATCAAAAGAAAGCACAGACAACTTACCTTTCTCTAACCAGGGGAGATGGTGGTCAGAACCTTATTGGAACAGAAATCCAGGAATTACTGGGTTTGTTGCGCACCCAGGAATTACTGGCCGCTCGTCGTATCGATGGCGGCAATCAACGATTTAGCCGTGCCAATGACTTTGGCTATTCCAAACATCCTGATGAAACTTTCAATATCTGGAATAAGGAAGAAATACTGTCGGACGCCGTTTGGGCAATTCGCAATTTACAGCCAGATATCATCGTCAACCGTTTTGATCACAGAACACCCGGCAGAACACACGGGCATCATACCGGTTCTGCTATCGTCGGGCTCGAGGCTTTTTCCCTGGCTGGTGATCCTAATGCTTACCCCGAGCAACTTAAATATACAGCTCCCTGGAAACCCCGCAGGATATTTTTTAACACCTCCTGGTGGTTTTATGGCAGCCAGGAAAAATTTGATGAGGCTGACAAATCAAAATTGTTGTCCGTAGATATAGGGGTCTTTTATCCTGTTATCGGTAAGTCCAATACAGAGATTGCTGCTTTAAGCCGCAGTCAGCACAAATGTCAGGGTTTTGGTGTTACCGGTACGCGTGGCTCCCAGGAGGAATACCTCGAATTGCTCAAGGGCGATATGCCCCTAAACGGCGATCCTTTTGAAGGGATCAACACCACCTGGACAAGAGTGGAAAATGGTGCACCTATTGGAAAGATCCTGGCCAAGGTGGAAAAAGAATTCCGTTTTGATCAGCCTTATCTCAGTGTACCTGAATTGGTCAAGGCCCGGAACCTCATTGAAAAACTCGAAGACGGCTATTGGAAAAAAGTAAAGCTGGCAGAAATCCATCAGGTCATCAAGGCCTGTATGGCACTTTATGTTGAGGCCGTTGTTCCGGAACCTTCTGCTACCCCCGGCCAGGATGTTACCCTCAATATGGAATTCACCAACCGGTCGCCTGTTGCTGTAAAATTGGAATCTGTCAAGGTTCTGCCAATGAATATTTCCGTGGAAGCAGGAATGGAATTGGGTTATAATAAAGAAAATAAACTGGAAGCTGCCATAACCTTGCCGGCGGATATGCCATTGACAAATCCCTATTGGTTGAATGAAAAAGGAACCCTGGGACGGTACAAAGTTACCGACCAGCTGTTAAGAGGACTGCCGGAAACACCGAGGGCCTTTAAGATCGCTTATGTGCTGAATATTGAAGGAACTTCGATTGCTTTTGAAGAAACCGTCGTTCATAAATTCAGAGATCCCGTGGATGGGGAAGTTTTCAATCCCTTTGAGATCACACAACCCGTAGCAGCAGGTCTGAGTGAAGAAGTTTATCTTTTTGCTTCCGATGAACCACAGAAAGTCCAGGTAACGGTCAAAGCGGCCAGGGATAATGTGGAAGGAACCGTGGAGCTTTGTTATGGAGACAAATGGAAGGTAGAACCCGCCAATTACCCGGTTAATCTGACACAAAAAGGAGAAGAGAAAACTTATACTTTTACGGTGATACCCCCAACAGAACAGGATGAGAATTTCCTGTTGCCTATGGTACGAATCGGGGAGGAGGTGTATTCGAATGAGGTGATTACCATCGATTATGATCATATTCCCAAACAAACAATCTACCGGGATGCCAGTGCGAAGGCTGTTCGTGTAGATTTGCGCAAGGCCGGAGATAATGTGGCCTACCTAATGGGAGCAGGCGATAAAGTTCCTACTGCCCTGCGACAGATAGGGTATAATGTGACGATGCTGGAAGATGGGGATATTTCGGTGGAGAACCTTAGGAAATACGATGCTGTGATCGTGGGGATCCGTGCATACAATACCAATGAAAGAATCAAATTCCAGAATCCTAAATTATTGGAATATGTCAGAAAAGGCGGTACGTTGATCCTCCAGTACAAGGCTCCCCCCCTTCCCCCTCCCCTCCCTTTCTTTTTCTGGGTACCAGCAGAGGCACTAAAGTTCCTTCAGCCGAAATTGGCCCATACCCGTTTGAACTCTCCAGGGATAGGGTGACGGTGGAAGAGGCTGAAATGCGCTTCCTCGCACCGGAACATGAGGTGCTGAATTTCCCCAACCGACTTTCTAAAGATGATTTCAAAGGCTGGGTGCAGGAACATGGGCTTTATTACCCGAATGAATGGGATGAAAAATATACTGCTATCCTTTCCTCTAATGATCCGGGAGAAGATCCCAAAGATGGTGGCTTGTTGGTGGCCCAATACGGAGAAGGATATTATATTTATACAGGATTGTCTTTTTTCCGGGAATTACCCGCAGGTGTTCCAGGCGCATTTAGGTTGTTTGCCAATATGTTGTCGATTGGCAAGCAGGTCAAGCCCTAGGGAATTTAAAATGCTAAAGAAGATGTAGAGGTTTCAGGAAATACTGTTTTTCCGGAAAAAGTATTTCTGAGACAGATAGCCGCAAATGTTAAAATTTAAACATTCGCGGCTATTTTTTTGTCCAAAGTTACAATACATAAGAAAATTATGTATCTTTGACTTATGCATTCAAAAGAACTCGTAAAAGGAACATTAAAAACCATCATTTTGAAGCTCCTGGCGGAGAACGACCGCATGTATGGTTATGAAATCACCCGACACGTCAGAGAGCTCACTGATGGTGAACTCGTTTTGACCGAAGGGGCGTTGTACCCGACCTTGCACAAACTGGAGAAAGAAGGGTTTCTCGTCACTGAAAAAGAGAGTATAGGCAAGCGTGTCCGTAAATATTATTCGCTGACACCTTCCGGCAGTGAAGCCTCCCTTGATAAGGTCCGGGAATTCCAGGAATTCGTCCGGATGATGCAATTGATTCTGAATCCTGAAAAAATCAACCCTGCCGGTGGTGTCTTGTAGACATCATCAGGAAAATTGACAAAACATGACACCGTTAACAGAAAATCAGACCTTGCTGATACAACTCCGGCTGCAGGAAAGTCAGCTGAAATACGAACCGCTTCAGGAGGAGTTGCTCGATCACCTGTGTTGTGCCGTTGAAGAAAAACTGGCTCAGGGAGAACCATTTCAGGAAGCCATGGACAATGCATTCCGGTTATTTGGTGGGGGAGAGTTTGAAGCCATTGAACGGCAAACCTTATTATCAATCAAAAGCAAATATTTTTTTATGAAGAAATTACCCGTCCTTACACTACTTGTTTTAATTTTCAGTATTTCCGTGACCAGAGCCATTCAAAAAGATCCGCCGAGTATTCCTCCTTTGAAAGGAGATTTTCATGTGACGAGCGATTATGGAATGCGCCTGCACCCTTTAACTAAAATGAAGAAATTACACAGGGGAATAGACATCAAGGCACCCACCGGAACGGCTATTGTGGCCACAGGTGGCGGTAAGATTGTTTTTGCCGGAGAAGACGGCCTCAACGGTTTGAAGGTTGTTATCAAACACGACGAGGAGTTTGAGTCAGCATACTGTCATATGTCCAAAATAGATGTTAAAGCCGGACAGGAGGTCGAAAAAGGAGAAGTCATAGGAGCTGTTGGTAACACCGGGGCTTCCAC
The DNA here is from genome assembly GCA_942492125.1 of uncultured Bacteroidota bacterium. Lineage (GTDB taxonomy): Bacteria > Bacteroidota > Bacteroidia > Chitinophagales > Saprospiraceae > BCD1. The sequence goes on along the minus strand of CALODM010000003.1, from coordinate 70,397 downwards.
CGCGCCGCACCTTCATTTCGAAGTGATCAAAAACGGCGCATATGTCGATCCGACAACCTACATAAAACCTTAACAAACCCAGGCTGTTGCCTGAAGAATAAAGGCGTTTTTAACGGGGCGGATTTTTCTGCTCCGTTTTTATTTTATCACCGTGGCAGATGAATTGAAGTTAAAGGTTAATTCTTGCAAGGTTAATTTTTATATTTACAAAACAAATTGATAAATACCACAACCCACCTGCCATGGATTACAAAATCCTTCACAACCTCGCTCCCGGAGAATACGAACATCCCGATGACCAAAAGGCCCTGGATGCCCTGCAAACCACCCGCGGAATCGATACCGTGGTCCGGAAATTCCACGAGTATGGCATCGAAAAGATCTTCACCATCCAGATTACCGGAAGTAATATAAAGGTTACGCCGGATAGTTTCCCCGGGCTTTATGCGACCTTTGAGAAAGCCCTGAAAGTCCTGAATCTGACGCTTCCGCCGGAAGTTTATATCTACCGGAGCGATGATGAATTACAGGGCTTTACCACTGGTGTGGAGCATCCGCTGATTTCCATCAGTAATGGCAGTATCGAAAGCTTTTCAGAAGATGAAATGTTGTTTATTATTGGCAGGGAAATTGGTCATATCAAAAGCAAACACGTTTTGTACTACGAGATCGGTGCTGTGTTACCTTTATTGAGCGACATTTTTGCCGGAGCTACTTTGGGGTTGAGCTCCCTCATTTCTATGGGGTTGCAGGTGGCCTTGTTCAATTGGCGGCGAATGTCTGAATATACAGCGGATCGTGCAGGTTTACTCGCGTGCCAAAATATTGAGGCGGCCACTTCCGCTTTATCCAAGATTGCCGGTCTGCCCAACACGCATTACAATTCCTTTAATACGGATCACTTTGTCCGTCAGGCCAAAAAATATAAAGGATTTGAAACTGGAGGTTACAACAAAGCCATCAAATACATAAGCCTCATGTTCGGAGACCAACACTGGACCATCGATCGTGCAAATGAATTGTACAAATGGATAGATTCCGGGGATTACCAGAGCGTCCTGGACCGGAAAACCGAATTTAAAGTGATTGCTCCAACTGTACTGACCTGCTACAATTGCGGTAGCAAAATTCAGAAAAATGACATCTCCTGTGATAATTGCGGGATATTGCTTTGATTACGAATTACGATTCACGAATTACGAATTATCAACTCGTAATTATCCATCCCAGACCACGCCCACTTTACCCATAGTCTTTCTTTTCTCCAGGGCATTGTGTGCCTCATTCAACTGACTTGCCGGGTAAAGACCTCCCACATGCGGGTCGATCTTTCCCTCTTTGGCCAGTTGAGCTACCTGCTCAATGGCATGCTTGAGCAGGAATGGCTTATTGTCCGCAATCTTCAGCATATTGACACCACTAAGAGATTTCGAATTTGCAATGAACTGAACCGGGTGATAAAAACCAAAAGAAAGGCCAAATCGGACCTTGCTGAAAAAGTTACTGGCGTCTAATTGTGAGGCAGCCCCAAATGTAACGATGCGCCCACCAGGCCCTAAAAGCTTAAACCCTTTTTTGAAGGTGCTTCCACCGATGGAATCATATACCACATCGAGTTCCTCCCGGATCACTGTACTGAAGTCCTGTTCCCGGTAATTGATAGGAACATCCACCCCTTGTTTTCTAAGGTATTCGAGTTTTTCTTCTGAACCGGCTGTACCATAAATTTTACATCCCTTGAGTTTACACAACTGAATAAGTGCGGTACCAACACCACCGGCTGCTGCCTGGATAAGTACCTTTTCACCGGGATTCAGGCTGGAAGCCATTTCTGCAGAATAGTATGCCGTAGTGTATTGCACACCGAGGGCAAGTGCCTTACCTACCGGGTAATCCTCCTCAATTTTGGCAACGCCACGGGAGTCCGTAATTACATGGGTGGCATAACCTCCAAAACGGGTAAAGGCAATCACCCTGTCACCTGTTTTTACATTGTCGACGTCGGTACCGGTTTTGGTAATTCTGCCGACTACTTCATATCCCACTACCGTCGGCAGGGGAGGACAGTCCCGATACAGGCCAAGACGGGCAGTTACATCGGCAAAATTTAATCCAAAAGCTTCTACTTCTATGGATACTTCCAGGGCAGCCGGCTCTCCCAGTGAAATTGGACGACGTTCAAAGGCTACTTCGGGTTTGCCATTTTTAATAAGGTAAAATGCTTCCATATTGAATTGTTAATAATAGTTTTATCAAAATTGAATGCAGACCGTTTAATTTGGATTTACCAAAAAGCCTTGCTCGTGGTCTAAGGTACAAAACAACCACAAATTCCCTACCTTTGCCTGTCAAAATGAATATCGATGAATAAACTGTTGCCCCTGCTGTTATTGATGCTTCTACCAATAATATTGTTGTCGCAAGGCAGTTTGTTGCCTTTGGGCAATGAAGCATATCACGCCCTTGACAGGTTGGAGGTAAAGACAGGCATCAAAGCGCCTTATCATAATGCGGTGCGAGGCTGGAACAGAAGTTCGGCTATCCGTTATGCTCTTGTTCTGGATACCGCCACTATTGATTTATCCTTGCAGGATAAGCAGGATCTGGAATACTTGTTTCTGGATAATAATGAATGGCTGGGTATCGGACAGTTTGCCACTACACTGTTGGGAACAAAGGAAACCACTGCTTTGGCCGGCATGACCCAAATGGAAGCCAGCCGTTCAGATGCCCGGTTTGTATTGAGCAAGCGTCCGGTTTTAAAATACTTATACCAGACACCCGCCAATTTATTTGATATCAATGACAAATATTTCCACATCAGGGTCAACCCTTTGCTCAATTTCAATGTCGCTTCGAGTTCAGACGGTTTGTTTTTTTATAATCTGCGGGGTATTCAGGTTCGGGGTGGTGTAGACGACCGGTTGTATTTTTTCATGAATATCCGGGAAACCCAGGCCGGTTTTCCGGAGTATGTCAACGAGCGACATGAGCAATTCAACTATATTCCGGGACAAGGATATGTGAAAGCCTATAAAAGCAATTTTTTCGAAATCGAAAACGGTTATGATTTTTTAAATGGCCAGGGTTACCTGGGGTATCATATCACCCGCCATGTAGGCATGCAAATCGGGTATGGAAAGCATTTTATTGGGAATGGCTATCGCTCGCTGCTGTTGTCTGATTTCTCGAACAATTTTTTCTATCTGAAATTCAATTGGCGGGTTTGGAAATTTCATTATCAGAATCTTTTTGCAGAATTGGCTGCGGACACTTACAAGACTGGCGGCAACCTTGTAGGAAAAAAATATATGGCCGCTCATTATTTCAGCTTCAGGCCATCGGCAAATTTAGAATTTGGCTTTTATGAAACGGTCATTTTCAGCAGGACCAATAATTTTGAATTTCAATATCTGAACCCTGTCATCCTTTACCGTTTGGTGGAACACAGTTTAGGTAGTCCGGATAATATTTTAATCGGGTTAAATGCCCGGTGGAACCTTTTACGTCGATTCCAGTTGTACGGACAATTGATGCTGGATGAATTCAAATTCGACGAGTTATTTATCAAACGGGATGGTTGGTGGGCTAATAAATACGGCGTTCAACTGGGATTGAAATACTATGACGTACTGGGAATTGATCACCTGGACTTTCAGGCCGAATTCAACAGCGTTCAGCCATACACCTATACTTTCAGGGATGAAACAGCACCCTATACGCATTATGATCAACCCCTTGCTCATCCATTAGGGGCAAACTTTAGGGAGTGGATATTGTTGGGTAGATATCGGTTGAATCAAAAGTGGTTATTCGAAGGGCGCCTGATAAGTGCTTCTTTTGGAGAGGATACTGACGGAGAGAATTGGGGCGAAAATATTTTGTTACCCTATGGTTCCAGGGTTCAGGACTATGGTAATGTGATTGGACAAGGCATTAAAGGGCAAACCCTTATTGCGGGAATAGATGTCAGTTATATGATACGCCACAATCTTTTTTTAGATGCCAGGATGTTCTACAGGAATAAGGATAGTGTTGACAATGATTTAGATCAATCTGTACTCTATTTTGGTGGCGGTGTGCGAATGAATATAGCTCATGACCGCATGGATTTTTAACAAATATCCGGAGGGGAAAATTCTTTTGTTGGAAATTGTTAAATTTGCAGTCGAAGCATGCCCGTACTAATACCAAAATCCATTAAAATAGAACAAAATCCGCTGTAAGTTGTAGTTCTTTTCGAAGCAGCAAGCTTGGCTGGGTTTGACATTTAACATTAAGGGATTCCGATTCGATAAAGCCGGAAAACTTTTTTTAAACTTTTTTTAATGAAAAAACACGCAGAAGCAATGATCCCCACACCCTGGGGAGAATTCAATATGATCGCGTTTGCGGAAAAAGAGGATGAGTGGATGCCTCATTTGGCATTGGTCCACCAATCATGTGATATTTCTGCGGGACCTGTTCTGACACGGGTACATTCGGAATGTATAACCGGAGATCTTTTCCATTCAAAGCGATGCGATTGCGGGGAACAACTTGACATGGCCTTGAAAATGGCCGCTGAACAAGGAGGAATTGTACTGTATCTGCGGCAGGAAGGTCGTGGTATTGGCATCATCAATAAATTGAAAGCCTATAATCTTCAGGATAAAGGTTTTAATACCGTAGATGCCAATTTACATCTTGGATTGGAACGGGATGCCAGAAAGTACGATATCGCCGTTGATATGCTTGTGTCTCTTGGGATTAAGGAAATTAAACTTATGACCAATAATCCTGAAAAAATTGAAGCGTTTGAGAATGGACCGGTCAAGGTAACGGAGAGAGTCCCAACCATTATTAAGCCCAATGACAACAACCGTGGTTATCTCAAAACCAAACAGGATGAAATGGGGCACCTGTATAAGTTGTAAGATTATCTGGAATGATATATTCATTAATGCTTAATTCTGCTTTCGTTTATGAAAGACAAATTATGGCTAAAGCTGCTTGAATTAAAAACCCGCATAGATGCTTATGTCGGGGAAATAGCTTTTTGCCATATCGTGGTGGGCGGGAAAGTCTCCGTAAACCAGCTGCAGCACTTTCGCCCACAAATGCATTCCATCCTGATTCTCATAGATCAGCAGGCGGATGTAGAGGCGAAGCACAGTACGGTATTTGTAGTTAAAGACCTATGTGAGGTTATCCTTAAAAAGAAAGGTAAGCTCAAAAAGAAGCATCTTCAGTTTTTACACATTTACCTGCCTTATTGTCTGCTTAAATTACATGCCTTAAAAGCAGGCAGATCCCTTGCCGTTGCTCATTTTGCGCAAACCCTTGATGGTAAGATCGCCACAGCTACAGGCCACTCCAAATGGATTGGCAATGAGGAAAATCTAATTCATGCGCACAGGATGCGAGCCTTATGTGATGCCATTATGGTGGGAAGTGGTACCGTTAAATTTGATAAACCAAAGCTAACGGTTCGTATGGTGCCAGGCCCGAATCCTCATCGGGTGGTCATCGGGCATTCCTGTGAAGATTTTGACAGTTTGTTCGAGGCTTGTCCCGAAGAAGTTACGGTACTGGGGAGTATCGATTGCTCTTTTCCGGAAGGGGTGAATTATTTTAAACTGGAAAGCGATACTTATCATATTGCCGCGGAATCTATCCTGCAGTTCCTGTTTTCCCGGGGCTTGTATTCTGTTTATCTTGAAGGCGGACCAATGACCACCTCGAATTTCATGGAAGACAAAAAAGTGGATGTATTACAGCTGCATCTGGCACCCATGCTGTTTGGCTCTGGAAAACAAGCCATCCAGTTACCGCGTATTGAACAGGTTACGGATGGTCTCCAGTTTGAAAATTTCCGATTCTGGAAGATGGGCGATGCCATCATGTTTGCCGGTTGCCTGGTATGAAGATGACTGCTCATTTTTTTCGGACCTCAATAAAACATTAGGATATGAATAGAGCCTTATGGCACAATTCCGGGGATTTTTCTGAACTCCGTCAGGTGAATTATGGAGCGCTGGAATCAGGCGTCTTGGAAATCAAAAGCCTGTACTCACTCATCAGTACAGGAACAGAAAGACTCGTCGCTAAAGGATTCGTTCCTGAAAATGCCCGGGAAGCGATGAGGGTGCCTTATATGGAAGGAGACTTTGGTTTTCCGGTGAAATACGGTTATTCTCTCGTTGGCGAAGTAGTAACTCCCGGAGCATTTTTCGGAAAAAAGGTTCATTTGTTGCACCCCCACCAGGAAGTCATCAGGGTGAACAGTTCAGCTATTTTTGAAATTCCACAAGCCGTTCCGGCCAAAAGAGCGACTTTGGCAAGTAATGTGGAGACCGTCGTTAATGCCATCTGGGATGCCGGGGTGAGTGTTGGTGACCGGGTTTTGGTCGCCGGGTTTGGTATGATAGGATCTCTGTTGTCCAGGGTTTTGAAAATGATGCCGGCAGTTGAGTTATTTGTTTTGGAAAAGGATGAAAATAAACGACAACTGGCCAGGCAGCAGGGATTCCAATTGATGGAAGATATTCCGGAACACTATTTTGATGCAGCTTTTAATACTACCGCCAATGGAAATGCCCTGCAACAGTGTATCCTAAGTGTTGGCACAGAGGGCAAAATTATTGAACTCAGCTGGTATGGAAATGCTGCTGTAAACCTCCAGTTGGGATCGGATTTTCATTACCTTCGCAAAAAGATAATCAGTTCGCAGGTTTCCAGGATACCTGCTGCTCGAAGCATTCGGTGGGACTATAAACGAAGGAAAAAAGTGGTTTTTGAATTGTTGAAATCTGACGTTTTTGATAACCATATAAACAAGGTGATTTTATTTGAAGAGTCTCCTGCTTTTTTCAAAGATTTGCGGCAAGGAAATTTTGAAGGGTTGGGATGTTGTATTAAATATCACTCCGACAAGGTTTTACCTTGAGTCCTATCCATGGCTGAACAAAGGCAAAACCTAAGGTAAGATATTGATTATCATTCATTAAAAAATTTAGATAAGCCCTGAAATACTTTTCATTCATCATCTGAAGCCCTTGAATCTTTTATCCTTTTGAACCAATTAATTAAAACCAGCAACCAACCTATGTACAGCGTAAAAATCAGACAACACATAATGATCGCCCATTCCTTCGCACACCCGGGATTTGGGCCGGCCCAGAAAATGCACGGAGCGACCTACATCGTTGATGTAACTTTTTTTACACCTACATTGAATGATATGGCGGTGGTAATCGACATTTCTCTGGCACATGATGCTTTAAAAGAAGTGCTCACCCCCCTTAATTATCAAAATCTAGACGAATTGCCACAATTCAAGGGACAGCTCACAACTACCGAATTCCTGGCAAAGTATATCCATGATGAAGTGAAAAAAATAGTATCTGGACAGTTTAACGGAAAGCTGAAAGTTACCCTTGGAGAGTCACACATTGCCTGGGCCTCTTATGAATCCTGATCGGAAAAAGTTAAATTTTGTCATTCCCGACCCTGTGTCTTTTCACTCGGGGGGGAATCTCTATAATGCGGCATTAATCCATGCTTTATCGGCGATGGGGCAGGAGTGTTCTTTGGTCAATCCTGCTGAACTTTCAGCATTGAGATCTACTCGTGAGGAATACTTTTTTTGGGACACCCTTTTTTTCGACCAATTGAGCTATCTACTTCCTAAGGCCAATAATTGGTTGATCGTGCATCACCTGGAGAGTCTTTACCCTTCTGAAGGCTTTTCTTCTGTTCAGTGGTTCGAACAAAGGGAACGCCAACTGCTGGAAAAATTTGACGGTTTTTTGGTCAGCAGTAATTTTACAGCAAAGTATCTGGAGAAAGGAGGTTTACCTAGAAAAAAAATAATTGTTGTAGAACCCGCGCTGGATAAAAAGCCTGAGATTACGGAAAGGCGAATTGAAAATGTCAAAGCCCTCATCATTGCTAATTTACAGGAACGAAAAGGTATTGTCCCGTTTTTGAAAAATCTGAGTGATGCCAGATTACCGGAGGGACTGAAGATATCCATTGCCGGAAGTGCCCGGTTGGAACCTGCCTATGCACAGAGGTGTATGGAATTGATCGACCACTTACCGATGCTCAAAAAGCATGTCCAATACCTGGGAGAGATAAGTCCGGAGGATGTTTGGGAATTGTATTCCAGGGCTAATTTGTTTATCTCAACAGCCTTTATGGAAACCTATGGCATGGCGATTCAGGAGGCAGCAGCAGCGGGTTTGCCTTTATTGGTTTTAAACGGAGGTAATGCTGGAAACCATGTGTTTGAAGAAAAAAATGGTGTAGTTTGTGATAGAATAGAAAGTCTTGTTGTTCAGCTTTGCCGAATAGCTGAAAATCCCGAATTGCATAAAAAATTGGCTGCCAATGCCGAAAAAATGGCCAGAGGCAATAACTACACCTGGGAAAAGGCGGCAAAACGCCTGATGAAAGAGCTGTAGTTTGTACCAGATCGATGAAGATTGAAACCCTTGAACTCGTGGGAAAAAACGGGAAGTTATTCCCCCAGCAAACCTTCCAGGTCAGCGGGAGAATAATTGACAGACTTCAGCGTTTTATGATCTTCTTTCCGGTAAACGAGGTAGTGGTCTCCTGACTTTTCTATGAAGCTTTCAAATCCCCTGGTCTCCTTGTAGTGCTTTTGGGTAGCTTCGGCTTCTTCCAGGGTATTACAGGTTTTGCTCATGTTGGATCGTTGCACCTCATCAAAGAGAGCTTTGAATTTTTCTCCCAGGCCAAATTCCAGAACAGCACCCGACAATACATATTGCAGATCACAAAGGGCATCGGCAATTTCTACAATGTCTTTATCCTCAATGGCTTTTTTGAGTTCTTCCAGTTCTTCGGCGAGTAAGGCAATACGCAGGTTGCAGCGTTTTTCAGCCGGGATAATCGGGTTGGGTTCAACCGGATGGCCAAAGGTGCGGTGGAATTCTGCTACCTGGTTTAAAGCGTCGAGTTTTTCCATAGTTCTGTTTGCGATGATGGCTGACAAATAATGTCACCGATTTTTAGAAATAAAGGACAAAAATATAATAATTTTAGGATTTGCAGTTTTTGAGTGATTATTCCTGTTCACTTGTTTCCTCCTTTCGTTTTTCGAATGAGGCAGGAGCCGGTGTTCAGACCATTTTAGAAAAATACAACGCATGAATTTCAAAACCTACTTCAAATACGGCTTTACCATTTTAATCTTTGCTGTTGCCTTCCTTTCGATAAAAGACAATATTCAGGCTGATTATGTAATGGGGAAGAAGTTAAAGATTCCTGCTGGTCATGCTCAGTTCTTTACCCCACCACCTCTGGTCGACAGTTCAAAGATATTTCCTACTTCCGGCGAGTGTGTAGCTTGCCATGGGTTTGATCTGAATGGGAATGCTATGGTTGATTTCTTTGGGAATGATGTCAATGTTTACGACGATTGGAAGACCAGCATGATGGGGATGGCCGCCAAAGATCCTTTTTGGCTGGCAAAGGTGAGTCATGAGGTTACCATAAATCCCGGCCATTCCAATGAACTTCAGACTTTGTGCACGAGTTGCCACGCACCAATGGGACACTATAATGCCATGTATGCGGGTGCCGAGCACTATACCATTGAGGAAATGCAGAGTGATACCATTGCCCTGGATGGTGTTTCTTGTGCTGTTTGCCATAAAATGAGTTCCACAGATATTGGTGATCACAATTCAGGGTTTATGATTTTTGATACCACGAGGGTGATTTACGGTCCCTATCCCGGTCCGTTTGAAGCGCCGATGGAGCTTTACACCGGTTTTACACCTGCGTATGGTCCTCATATAAATGATGCAGGTGTTTGTGCCTCCTGCCATACTTTGATCACCTCTTCTGTCGATCTTGAGGGACAACCGTCGGGTACAGAATTTGTTGAGCAGGCCACTTACCATGAATGGCTTAATTCCTCCTACAATGATGATAATATAACCTGTCAGGCCTGCCATATGCCACGCCTGGAAGAACCGGTAATCATTTCGTCCGATAATATGAAGATTGAGGGGAGGGTGCCCTACGGATTGCATGATCTTGCAGGGGCCAATTCCTTTATGCTGGAGCTGATGAAAGACAACCGGGATACTCTGGGCCTGGATGGAAAAATTTCCGCATTTAATGAAACCATTGCCAAGACCCTGACGATGCTCAAAACACAGACCTTAAATTTGTCTTTAGATTTTGTAAAAGCAGAAAACGATACGGCATTTTTTGATCTGGAACTCGTCAATAAGGCAGGGCATAAATTCCCTTCAGGATATAACAGCCGGAGGGCTTTTGTGGAATTCCTGGTAACTTCCGAGAACGGAGATACATTGTTCCACTCCGGCAGGATGGATGAGGATTTCGAAGTGATTGGCCATGACGACAATTTTGAACCACATTACGACGTCATTTCCAGTGAAGATGAAGTCCAGATATACCAGTTGGTACCTGTGGATGTCAACGGGGACTTTACCACAGTTCTGGAACGTGCGAATACTCCGGCGAAGGACAACCGTTTGCCACCACTCGGTTTTACAACCGATGATATTGTTTACGATACTACCGTAATAGCCGGAGCTGCCTTACTGGATGAAGATTTTAATAAAAATGAACTTGGGGAAGAAGGCACCGGAGCGGATATCGTTCACTTTAATATTCCGATGAACGGTTATGATGGCTATGTAGATGTGTCCGTGAAGGTTTTTTATCAAACCTTGCCGCCACGCTGGGTCAGCGAGCTGTTCACGATCAATACGCCGGAGGTAGAGTTGTTCGAAGAAATGTTTTATGGGGCTGACCGGGAGCCTGTCCTGATCAAACAACAATTACTGGCGGATGTGCTAATTCCTGAAGTCAATAGCCTAAACGACCCGAAGACCGATGGATTTAAGTTATATCCGAACCCTGCTATTGATGGCAGGATCCTGTTAGATATTCCCGAGGACGTGGCTGTTTTGGGTATTGAGATTTATAATGTCCAAGGACAGTTGATCTCGAAAATGGAAGGTGACCACCGGTCAATTCAGTTGACTCAAAAAGGCGTGTTTGTGATCAAGGTGGACACAGCACTTGGGGAATTTTCCAGGAAGGTAGTCTTTTGATTTATGCCGGATCAAAAGCCTGCGTTTTTCTGGTGAGGCGCAGAATGACGGAGCAGACATAAACAAAAAAGAGGTTGCCTGACGAAACAAGTGCTGATTTCCCGGGTAGATTTTCAGGTCACGCAAAAAACACAGAACCCGCAGAAAATCGTAGAAATTTCAAAAATATCTTCTGCGATTTTCTGCGGGTTCTGTGTAAAAGTTGACTTTAGGGGACAGCCCTTTTGGTTTTAATTATTTACGTTGAAGGTTATGCGCTTCAAGTTGCAGGTTAAACAGGTGTTTGAAAAACCTGTTTAACCTGAACCCGTAACCCGGAACCTCCGAAAAGTGACTTTCTTTTAATCAATCATTACCTTACCGGAATATACTTTGTTGCCACTGATCAGTTCAATGGTGTAAAGTCCCGCAGCTTTATTTTGTAGGGATATTTGCTGTAGCTTCGATCCATTGTCGGTAACCTGGCTTTGAACCAGTGCTCCGGCAAAATTGTAGATCCTGATGTGATCTCCTTTTTGCGGAACTTCATTCAATTCGATGGTGAACTGGCCGGAAGAAGGATTCGGGAATACCGTAATTGTCTCCGGCGTGCCCGGATCATTTGTCCCTACCAGGAACAATTCAACGATGACTTCAACGGCATCACTGGTGCAAACCCTGCCGATGGTTTTGATTTCCCAATTGTAAAAATAATAGTAGTATTCTATACCGAAATTGGAAGTGTTGAGCTGCACTATTTCGTCTACAACATAAGGGTAAATAACATCCATATTGCTTCTCTGCAAGCGGGGAGAAACGGTGCCCAAAACCTCCTGGTTTTTTTCAGTATTGGTCGTGAGAATTAAATCAGAACCCTGAGGTACTTCAAAATTGAGGGATACGACCTGACCACCGCCTGAGGCATTGAAACTTTGGGAAGCCAAAACCGTACCGTCACTGTTCTGTAATTCAATGATTCGCTCACCTTCTGTGTCCGTGTAGATCGTTACATTTCTGAGGATGAAAGGTTCCAAGGCATCAAAAATGATCTGACCATTGTATTGCGCACCGCTGTAAGGTGTTGAAGCAGACGGTTCCTCCATACCTGTAAAGAAGTTGGATTCAAAAGATTGCGTATTGGTCACGAAATAAGCAGTGGTCTCCATCAACTCCGGTGTCTCGTAACTGCTTTCTGACCCCACTAAGTTGCCAAAAGCATCATACCAGGTCAGACTGTCACCCAAGGCTGTTAAAACAGTTGAACCAACCTCATACAGGGTGTCATTATCGACTACCGGCAGATCCGGGTACAAAACGGTAACTCCCGGATTCACCTCAGGAGAAGTGAATTCCTGGCAAAGGCCCGGAACCGTTACTGAATATACATCGGTACCAGAAACTTCAATTGACTGAGAAGTTTCTCCGGTAGACCAAAGGTAGTAATCTGCCTCGGTGGCGGTAAGGGTAATTGTTCCGCCCTGGCATTGCGTAAGGTCTCCCTCCATGGAAATCATGGGGGTATTGTCCGGATTCACGACAATATTTATAGCCGCAGAAACCCCCTGACAACCCGAGCCGTCATCAATAGTCACACTGTAACTCCCTTGTTCGGAAACGGTGATGTATTGGGTTGTTTCGCCTGTGGACCAGAGATATTGAAAACCATCAGGAGCAATCAGGTTGGTACTTTCACCAGGACAAATGGTTGTTTCACCCTCCATTGCTATATCCGCTGACGGAGAAATACAATTATCTTCAATTATGGTAATGAGTTGGTTGGATTCAACATTTTCAAATTTATCTACGATGCCTGAAGGCCAGCGAACGATCAGGGAATCAACCATGGCATGTTGTCCAAGGCCAAAGTGAGCATTCAGAGAGTTTTGGATCCCGTAACTTTCACCGGATCTGATTTCCCGAACCTGAATACCCCATGGGCCATAAACTTCAACGCGAGAGCCCACACCGCCTTTATTGCTTTCATTACCAGTCAGGTGAACAGAAAGATAGTGATTTTCTCCACCGTCATTCAACCAAAGCACATCGTCAATATCGGACGGATTGGTATATATTTCTGCATAACCGCCATAGATGTCGAGGTATCCGTCATTATTCAAATCACCGATAGCATAGGATTCCATATCGTTATTATCAAACAACCCCTGAACCAGCGTAAAAGTCTTATCTCCATTGTTTTTATACAATTCATGCTCACCTCCAGCGATCATGATATCCACAAAACCATCATTGTCAAAATCCCGCATAACACCCTGGATGGGGAATTGGCTGCCGATGATGCCTGCTTCCGCAGAAATATCCGTAAAATGACCGGTTCCGTCATTCTCCAGCAGCATATTGGCAACGTCGTGATTGGTGACAAAACAATCCAGGTCACCGTCATTGTCAATGTCATTGAAGTCTGCAGTCCAGGACTGGGCGCCAATCTTCAGGCCATATTCCTCGGCTGCTTCCGTGTAGTTATTATTGCCGTCATTAACAAAAAGGGCATTGATGCGACGCGGGTCGGTAGGGTCACCAACGCCACCGCGGCATTTGGCTATATAGAGATCAATGTCGCCGTCATTATCAAAATCAGACCAGATGCTGCCATAGTTACCAGAATTATCAGAAACAGGCGAGGTGGCCATATCGATCCAGTCATCCGCTTCAAAAAAAGTACCATCACCGTTATTTCCCCAGATTCGGCTTTCGCCGTCATCGTGGCAAACAAACAAGTCAAGGAATCCGTCATTGTTGATATCTGCCATATTGGAACATTGGGCAAAGATGGTTGCTCCCGGCATGTATTGCGAAGCGTAAGCACTTCCGTCGTTATTGGCGGTCACCACTTTTATTTCATCATAAAATCCACCTGCGAGGATATCGGTATAGCCGTTATTATCCACATCCCCGGCACACATACTCCACTGGCTGCCCCCGTTGACGGTCATCACATACATACTGGTAAAACCATTACCACCGGGCATTTGGTATTGGATTTCAATGGCATTGCCGTTGTTCATCCTGGCAATATCATCAAGCCCGTCGTTGTTCATATCTGCTACGGTGATAGCCACGCCACTGTGAAAGTTGCTATTGGTGAGCATGTCATTTCTGTTGGTAAAGGAAATTTGCGCCTGTAATGGCACCGCGATCATTACCAATAACAAAATTTTAAAGGAAGTGTAGAATCGTTGCATTTGTTTTGTTTGAAAGTGAAGAAAAAAATCTTTTGGAAATGCCACCCAAGATAGGTTAAAGATTAATGCTTACAAAAATTCAATTCCAAAAATGCAGTTACGGGAATGGTTTGGTAATTTAAATGACAAGTTTTTAGCCGTCCACCGTCCACCGTCCCTCGTCCACCGTCCCTCGTCCACCGTCCCTCGTCCACCGTCCCTCGTCCACCGTCCCTCGTCCACCGTCCCTCGTCCACCGTCCCTCGTCCACCGTCCCTCGTCCACCGTCCTTCGTCCACCGTCCTTCGTCCACCGTCCCTCGTCCACCGTCCCTCGTCCACCGTCCCTCGTCCACCGTCCCTCGTCCTTCGTCCACCGTCCCTCGTCCACCGTCCACCGTCCCCCCTCCGTCCACCGTCCCCCGTCCACCGTCCCCCGTCCACCGTCCACCCGTCCTCGTCCACCGTCCTTCGTCCCTCCCTCGTCCACCGTCCCTCGTCCACCGTCCTTCGTCCACCGTCCCTCGTCCACCGTCCCTCGTCCACCGTCAGTTAAGCCACCGTCAAGGCGCCCCCTTGTCGAAGCAAAAACAAAACATTTGCTTGCTCTTTAAAAACTCCTTAATTTTAATGCGGATTAAAAACCAAATCTTATGAACACCAACAACCTAAAACCATTGTGCGGACTTTTGTGTCTATGTTTATTTTATTTGCCATTGCTTTCAGGTCAAACTATTTACGGTACGATTACTACGGAAGCCGCTGAAGGGATTGAGGGGGTTACCGTCTCCCTGTCCTGTTCATCAGTCTATACAACGACAACGGATGCTTCAGGTAGTTATATTTTTGAAAATATACCGGAAGGAGACCTCTGCAGCATAGGGGTGTATTGGAATGATGATTGGAACAATGGTGTTTCACCTTTTGACTTTATATTGATTTCAAAACATATATTAACTGTTCAATTGCTGGATTCTCCCTACAAAATGATCGCAGCAGATATCAACAATAACGAACAAATTTCTGAATCTGACCTGCTCGAATTGATGGCGTTTAACTATGGGGATATTGATGGATTTCCCAACAATACTTCCTGGCGTTTTATCCCGGCAGATTATGTGTTTCCGGATCCGGCCAATCCGTGGCTTGAGGATTTTCCCGATATTATCAATATTGATGGTGTTTCGGGAGACGTTGAGGTTAATTACCTTGGTATTAAGATAGGGGATGTGAATGGCTCAGTTGTTCCCAATTAATGATTAATTTACTTGCTGATTTTTGGGGTAATTCAGGTAATAACCCTGTTTGACCACCTACCAGTATGCAAAGGACCGAATAGTGATGATATTACAACCAAAAATCATCCAGCAGCTATTGTCTTCCTTCATCTTTTAACCGCAATTATGGCAAATTCCTACCTTTCCAGCATTCGCAAACAATTTGAGTACTACAAAATGCTCGGTACCAAAACCATTAGCCAGGTACCAGATGAAAAGCTCTTCTGGCAATACGATGAGGACAGTAACAGCATCGCCATTATTGCAAAACATATGTGGGGCAATATGCTGTCTCGCTGGACGGATTTTCTGACTTCAGATGGAGAAAAGGATTGGCGAAAAAGAGACGAGGAATTCAAGGCGGATATTGATTCCCGGGAAGCTTTAATGCAAAAATGGGACGCTGGCTGGGATAGTTTATTCAATGCGATCAATTCTCTGGAGCCCGAAGATCTGGAGAAAATCATCTATATCCGGAATCAGGGGCATACCGTTACGGAAGCCATTAACCGGCAATTGGCGCATTATGCCTATCATGTGGGGCAGATCGTTTTTCTGGGAAAAATGATCTGCGGGGAGCACTGGCAAAGCCTATCTATCCCCAAAGGCGATTCAAAGGCTTTTAATGCGGAGAAATTTTCAAAACCCAAAGGAAAAGCTCATTTTACGGATGAATTCCTGAAGTAAGGAGGCAGTTGAAATTTGAAATGGCCAGAATTAAGAGTGCAAAAGGAAAATCTTTTTGGAGAGACTCTTACTTCATAATTCGTTCAAAGTCATCTTCAGAGACTATCAGAATCCCGCTTTTGACAATATTTTGAGTGACTGTTTTCCAGTTCTTGTCCGCCTTGAAGCAGCTTCTGAAGATAGGCAGGGAATCTTCCAGGTTACCAATGTTGGCCAGGCTAACGGCGTGCCAGAATTTCATTTCAATATTGTCCGGGAACATGGCTTCGGCAGCGCTGTATTCCTCGAGTGCTTTTTCTACATCCCCATGTTCTATGGCTAAATCACCGTTATTCATATGGGTGTAAGCGGTATGTACTTTTAACAGTCTGCGCAGTTCCTTGACCGGGGCAGGGTGGTCTTCGACGCGCAAATCTACCCGGCGATCTACCCATGGTTGTCCGGTAGATTTTGGAGCGACGACCAGGATGGCTGCAGATTGTTTGCCACGGAGATCACCTCCTGCTTTTTGGGCTGCTTCGAGGGCGATAATGAGTCTTTCTGCCAGTGGTTTACCTTCGGATCTTTCATAGGCCTCAGCCATCATTGGCCATACTTTATCGCTGGCCATCAGGTTGGCTTGTACGGAGTAATTTTTTTCCCTGTTGATCACCGGCAAAGTCGATGCAGTTGGTTCCGGTGTGGGCGGCCACTTTTCCATTAACATCTAAAAAGGCCACTTGTCGTACTTCCCGGGCTTCATCTTTTTGCAACAACATTTTCAAAGCCTCTTTCGCGGAGAACCCCATCTTCATCAAAGCCAGTCCGTTTAGTCCATAAGCGGGGTTGACAAAAGACTGCGTGGCTACCACCCCGGCGCCGGCTTCCCCCCAGATCACAATGGATCCCACGGAAAACCAATGAGACTGTACTGCAACCCCCATTTCTCCTGTTTCAGGATCCATGGCAACGATGGAGTAGGTATGAACCAGGGGCTCTTTACCGTAAATCTGTTGCGCCTGAATGGTTGAAATTGTCAAAAACAGAAATGCCAAAAGCAATGATAACTTTATTCTCATTTTTATTTCTTTTTGGTTTTAAACAGGTAATAGCCAAAACCTGCAAAAAAGCCTATCTGGTGAGCAGTGAAATTGTCGTCCTGGAAGTTGAAAACATCAACAAGATTGTCGTAGTTACCGTTATTTTCCACCTCCTTCCCAATGTTGGTCAAAATTCTGTGGTAGACGATGCCCGTTTGTGCAAACAGATGCCGGTAAAGTCTGACTCTGACAGCCGCTCCTGCTTTGGCCGACAATAGGAAATCTCTCCGGAAAGATCCGATATCTAAACTGTTTCGCGTTCGCAAAATACTGCCAAAGTCAATAGTTGGTTCAAATATCTTTGCCGCTTTGTTGTGGTTATATATTCCACCAAAACGTACGAAGAGATAAGGAGAAAGCCTTTTCTCAAACCGATCCCTTTTTTTAAATTGGTAAACCAACCCCAGGGTCAATTGAGACCAGTCGGATTGTTCCCTGAAGGTCAGGGTTGCGGGGAGGCGATCACCGGAGGAAGTCTCAAAGGCATTGTTTAATTCTGCTGAGTAGTAGAGATTGTTTTTATGGAAGGTGTAGCCAATACTGGCATCCCATTTGGAGTTATCGACATTAAAGGCAGCTTCCACGCCTACAAACCAGCCCAAAAGATCTCCTCTTTCCCTTTTGAAATCCATTGAGGTTATGTCAACGCCGCCGGGAGCGCTATCCATGTCAAGTGGGGTGAGATTAGGGGTAACTCCGGCATGAAAACTGTAGGTGGTCGAAGGGAAAGTTTCGAATTGATTTTCCAGATACCGCAGTTCTGGTACAAAGCTGTTGAGTCTGGCAAAAGGGTCGATAAATTTCAGGTCTTTATAATATTCTTTCGCCAGTTCATCTTCCCCCATAAACAGGGCTGATTCAATGAGCAACTCCAATATTTTTTTACGAAGACTTGTTGATAATTGCTTTTGGAGGCATCCTTTTATTCGCTCCTCAACGCGCTCTATTTTACCGATCTCAAAATCATTTCTGGCTTTGTCCAGCAATTCATAACAATCATCATATACTTCTGCCTGTTCCTGACCGAAAAGCGGCAGGGCAAATAGGAAAAACAGCAATATCGGAATCAGTTTGTTGATCATCTTTCACAGACATTTACCTTGCGTTTGGAAGGATCCTCCATCGCACCGAAGAATTTGATGTAATCATTTTCGTCCAATTCATTGTACCTTACGCCCAGAACTCCGGTTTTCTTTTGTCGTTCATTGAGTTCTTTTTGCTGGGCAATGAATACTTCTTTATTGTCATCCAGGTGAGCGCACAAATATTGGGCGTAATCATCCGGGTTTGTATTCCAGAAATATAAACTTCCGTCTTTACAACCTGTAATGAGGGTTCGGTTATTGTTGGCAAAAGCAACGGTCATGGCCCAGGAAGTCATTTCGTCAAAAACCATGGGTTGATAGGAAGCATCCTTATATTTGGTCAGATCCCAGACGCTCACGCTGCCGTCATAACTGGCCACTGCAAGTAATCTTCCATCATCACTGAAGGAGATTGTTGAAATGGAAGCCTGATGTGCTTTAAAAACATTACTGCCTGATCCAAAGAAAGGATCATCATCCAAATCGAGTTCATCTAATTTGAGAAAAATAATTTTTCCACTGCTGAAACCATAAACCAGCAATCCGTTTTTTTCATCGTATTGATGGAAGGAAAGCGCCGTTATTTTTCCGAAATTAACTTCATTGGATGATCCGAAAGCGAGAGCGTATTCTTCAATTTTATTTTGGTTACCATCAAGCTGCTGTGCATTGATCGTATAGGCGTATCTGTCGTATTTTCCATTAACAGCATAGGCCTGTATTTCTCCGTCCTTTTTACGGAGGAGTCCAATCGAAGAAGAGAGTTTGTCTATACTGATCAGGGGGCTTCTGTTTTCATCGCTTCTGCGGAAACGGAAATATTTTTGTTCCACATCCCCCAGGATTCCGGCAAACCAGAAATAAGCGTGATCCTGACCGAGTCCGCAAAAGTTGCCCTCGTCATCAAAGGCACAATCAAAAATTTTCTCTCCGATATGAGGCAATTCGTAAGTTGATAATAAGCGGCCACTTTGGGTGTCCAGTATCTGGAATTTACCCAGTCCGCCGCCGACAAGTAATAATTTTCCATCAGGACTTAAGGCAATGGTGTTGTGTATACCACCGCCTTGTGCACCCATTGTGTCGATTTTCACTCCTGGTTTTCCCAGTTGGACATCATTCCAGTTACCCTGGATGCTCCATTTCCTCACCCTGCCGTCACTGCCTGCCGTATAAAAAGCTTCTCCATTAGGGGATACGATTATATCCCTGACACTGCCGATCATTTCTTTACTCCGGAAGAAGTCTTCCTCACTGGCATCCACCGCCGAATAGAGTGCTTTGACGATATTCGGATGATAAATATCCCCAACCTCTTCATTTTGTTTGTTGATCTTATAAGCCTCAAGTGCGATAAGGGATCGCATATGTTTATCTTCAATTTGTAAACTCCTCGAAGCAGCGATCCTGGAGGTGATGATTTTATTGAGTTGGTTGGATCGCAGATAGAGCGAATCAGCAATGGCTTCGTTTTTTTCGGCACGTTCGCGTAGGTTTTTTTCTTCCTTCGCCTTGCCTTCAGCCTGTTTTCTGAGTTTAATGTTCTCAGACGCCAGGGCCAGTGCTGATTGCCGCAGCGCAAAAATACTGTCGCGGTCAGCAATGGCTTTGCGGCGTAAAATCTCTGCTGTATCTCTTGCCAGCAGGGCGATTTGGGTCTTTTGCTCTGCTTCCAAGCGAAGAGAATCCGTAAGTTTTTGAGCAGCTAAAACCTCTTCTAAGGCCTTTTGTGTACTGTCACGGGCTGCCTCCAACTCCTGATTTTTTTGCACTAAAGCGTTGGCATTTCGCCTGATTTGGATGGAATTGTATATGGCGCCAAATAAAAATATTGCCATCAATATGAATAGGATAGTCAGGAGGGTATTGATCCACCTTTTCCTCCTGCGGACTGCATCTTCTGAGTTGCGGATAAATTTCCTTTCATCGGAACTTAATTCGAGCTGATCAAGAGATGGCCTGATATAATTGAGGTAGGTTTCATCCAGCAGTTGATTACGACTCATTCTGTCCTGGATGGTGGTTTTGATGGTTCTCAAAACCCGGTTTTCCGCTTCTACCTTTTCGTGAGCCTTGCGGGCAATAAAGTTATTGGCCAACTCATAAAGATCCTCAGGTGTTTTGCGGAGCAAGCCTGAATCGAGCATGCCGGTAAGCAGGGTGTCAACCTGGTTGGAGGAGAGATTTTTCATGGATTTCATCTTCTCCTTGATTTCCGGCTCAGTAAGTTGCACCCGGAAACCATTTTTGACAAAAAGAGACAACAATTTATTGCCTGCACCACCGGCACGACGCCCAAGCTTTGCTTCCAAAGTCTGGATCTGCCTGTCGAGCATGCTATCGATTATTGCCCTTGGCTTACCGATATTCCGCAATGAATTGAGATCAATTTTTTTCAAACCGGTTGTTTTTGTTACACAACTTAAAAGTCTATCTTTTATGGCTTATGCAGTATATGTCGTACCTGCGGCACTTGCTTTATATTTTCATCGGCCGAGGCACTTCGCACCTTGTTACCTGTAGGACGTCGCTATGCGACTTTTTGGGGCTCCCCCGTCACTATCATCCTTCCACATACAAACGTTCCATATACAACTGAAGGTATGTGAGATTTACTTTTCCATTTTCCTCCAGGATATTGGTAACAATCCTATCTATGACTTCTTCATCCGACACTTCCATATCCGCCTCGGATATCATTCTTTTAACCACCTCTTTTGTCTTTTTAAAACTCAGGTGTTTGATCCGAACCTGTTCTTCCAGCAGTGCAGGTACAAATGCCTCCAGATCCTGCAACTGGGAGAAAAATTCGTCCCGTACAATGATCACCAGATCCACATTGAGTCTGGCTTCCAGCATATGTCCGATGTGCAGGAAAAAATAGCTTAGTTGTTGTTGCTGCTTTACCCAAATGAAAAATTCTTCAAACTGGTCCAGAATGATGATTTTTCGCTCTTCCTCTCTGGGGAATTTTTCCTCCCATTTAAAAGCCAGTTGCAAGAGTAGCGGTACGGTTCCTTGTTGTGGTTCCGTCGACATGATCTGTTGCACTTCGGAACTATCGATGAAGGCTCTGTTGCAACGAATATACTGAGCTTTGAATAATAACCGCAATCTCGGCAATAG
Source organism: uncultured Bacteroidota bacterium (assembly GCA_942492125.1). Lineage (GTDB taxonomy): Bacteria > Bacteroidota > Bacteroidia > Chitinophagales > Saprospiraceae > BCD1. Next base: position 48,884 of record CALODM010000003.1, on the reverse strand, counting down.
TCCAGCCCGGATCAGGGAGGTTTTTCCTACCCCCATAGGGCCGATGACCAGTGTTGTGCGAATGTCGATATCATTCACCACTTTGTGAAACAAGTCTTCCAGTTCTTCATCCCGACCGTAAAAAATATCGGCAAAACTTTCTGTGTAGGGTTCAAACCCTCGGAATGGCGTTTCGTGAGCCCCGTTGGCCGGTAATTCTGTCGGCATGGGTATTCCACGGGTCCGGGATCTGAATATCTTTGACGCCAGACTGTCGTGAGCCATTTCGTACTGGTCATCTTCCAGCGGTCTGAGTATGCGGCGATTGACGAAGAAATTCAAATGGATATTGATCCTGGCCAGGCTGAAATTTGGCAGCAGGTCAGGCAGATTGAATCGACGGATAGGTATTTTGGTGCCTTTGTCAGATACAAAAACCTTGAGGAAACGAAGGGCTTCATCCCAACTGTCCACTTCTTTGGCAAACACCTTTAATTGTTCATCCAGGAAACTTTCCAGAACATCGTCAATTTCACCAATCTCTTCCACCAGTTCATTGTCAAAAACAATTTGTTCGGGGTCCCTTTCGAAAGCAACCCGATACATCTTATCCAAAAAAACCTGCAAATAAGTCAGCGGTACCCGACCACGACCTTCCGTGACTTTATCGATGATGTCATCGGCAATTTCTTCGTAGCAAAGTTCTATATTGAATTTATCGTTTCTGGCTGTTTTGATGATCACATCCTTGGCCAGGGCTCTTGTCATGGGTTCTATGCGTAGTCGTTTATCGAAGAGTGTGGGTACGATTTTTTCGAAAGTGGACATGTGTGCCAGATATTCTTCCCGCATGACAATAATGATCTTGCACGGGAGATCCTGGGTGTCGAGGATGGCCTTGATGGTGATGATCAACTGTTCTTGCTCTTCCTCCGAGCCCAGGATGAATAGTTCTTCAAACTGGTCAAAAATGAGGTATACGGGCCGGAGATGATCCAGGTAAAGGGAATGTACCATTCGAGGAACGGTATCTCCGTCCTCAAAAGAATCCAGGTTATCCCTGGCATTCAACTCCCTGACCAGCGAATCGTTGATGTTCTCCTGCCGGCGAATATAAATATCAAACCAGTCACTCTGGTCAAATTTATTGGCCAGGCCACACTTGATGATACTGGTCTTGCCGGTTCCTGACATGCCATAAACCAACAGTAAATTGGACTGGTAGGTCATCTGGTATAAAACCTCAACCTCCGTTTCCCTGCCGAAGAAGATTTCCTGATCTTCCTTCTCATATGCATCCAGGAATTTGAATGGTGATGATTTATGCATGTTAGTAATATTTATTAACGCTTTTTATAGTATGTTTCTCCTAATTGGACTCTGTGCCGGTTTTGTCGTGCGCTTATTCTACCACTTCGGAAACGGAGGAATCGCCCTCCACGACTTCCCTGTAAAACCGGTCGAAAAGTTTCTTGATCTGGCTGTATTTTTGTTGGTTAACTAAAATGGTGTCTTTGAGATTGTCTGTCAATAAATAACACACTTCGGTATCCCGTTGGTGATTGTAGAAAAACAATTTCGAATTTTTCTGACCACTCAGGGCATTTTCGTCAATCAGAAAGGGAGATAAGTTTAAGTTCGGTTTTACATCGTCTTCATCGTACAACAGGATGACCGACTCATTTTCAGTGAAGGAAGTTGAATAAAGCACATCGTCTAATTCTCCAAACGCTGCAGTGAGTTTGTCAAGTATGACAAGGTTGTGTAAAAATTCCGGTTTTTTATGTCGCTCTTTGATCAGGTCAATCCGTTTGACGGTCATCAAAGTGTATTTTGTGGAGAAGCCGATGTGTTTAAAAACCTCACAAAGGTGATCCTCCGCCTGCACACAAAAGCTTTCAACTTCTTCGCTGGAAACAGTTCCTTTGAGCACTTGTTTCAACTCTTCCAGGAAAGCACATGCTTTTCGGAAATCACTATCGGCATAAAACTCTTTGCGCAGCTCCGTAAATTCTGAAACAAATGGTTCCACCTGGTTGGCTTCGAAAATATCCCCCAAAGTTCGGATGAGATTGATGTAGTCGTAATCTTTTACATTTTCCTTCGTGAGGGAAAGAAAGGATTTCAAACTACTCCGGTGCTCTTCATTTATTTTGAGGTCATGGTTCCGGTGTTTTTCGTCCCATAACTGAGCCAGCAGGATATAGGCAAGAAATTGGGCAGCAATAGAATATACATTGACAATCTTTTGCAGTCTGTCTGTGTTGACATCTTCGGCCTGTAGCAATTTACGCAAATGAGTACCAACGGGGGTAGGGAAGGCATCAATCACAGCCACCCGGAGGTCCCTCATTTTAGGTTCCCGGCGTTTCCGTTTGGCATCTTCTATCAAATCCCGGATGGTCTCTGCATAGGGCAATATGGCATTGGCAATGGTTTCTACCAGTTTTTTATTAAGACTGCCCTCTGACTGGTATTTGAATTTGGCGTCCCGGATAATAAAGGAAGCGGCACTTTTCCTGGGGAGTTTCCATTGTAAAACTTCCTGTTTGTCTTTATGAACAAACAAACCCCATGGCATCACATCTGTTGCCTCTTCGGTGTCGATATCCAGTCCGCGGTGAATCTGTGGTTCGTTACCGGTGGTCATTTGGTAATCAGAGGCAGCCAGGGTAAATGCTTTTTCAATGGTGTGATCGCTGGCAATGGCCTTGTAAAAAGTGTCGGCAAAATTCCTGGCAGCCGGATCTGCAATAGGCACACTTGTGGCAATTACTGCCGGAATTCCCAGGTCTATCAGTTTTTGAACCTGAGCTTTGGTGGAGCATCCATTGAGAAAGACGAGTTTAATATTAGCCTGAGTTGCCAGGAGGTTGGCCAGGCCGGAAGCATCGGCACCTCCCTCCTGCAGGAATATTTTTGAGCTGTTGGCATGGCCGGCATAATGGAAGATGGCAATGCGGTCTTTAAAAAGCGTGATGTACTTACTCAGGTCTTTTACCCTGGCGGAAGTTTCGGTATGCAATTGCATAAATTGCTGACTTTCCAAAGGCACCAGGTGGTCACTAATGGCACGGCGCTCATCATCCAGCATGGCCAGATGGTCGTCGTTGTCATTGGAAAAAGCCAGAAATATTACAGGAGATTGCATTTATGGGTTAAAGTGTTTATTCGGTAAATTTAATATAATTTTTTTGTTTTGTAATTCTAAAGAAAGCATAATTACTTTTGGAAGACATTATCAACCCTTATGATTATAGTTTAGAACAAATAACCAGCAAAGATTCGCTAAAATTGTCCGGAATTGAACAACTTTGAAAAATCCCTGAACAATATCTTTCAAAATACCTTTGTTATTGTAGTGGATCGAATATTTCTAACAAACTTTAAAATCAACAAAACCAATACAATGTTCCAAAAACATATTGTTCTTTTTGTGTCTTTGATATTTTTTGCCGCATGTTCCAATGCGGAACCTGTGCAGGAAAATAGTATTCCTGAACCAACTGTTGCTGCAATAGATCAGGATGATCCTTCTGAAGAGATTGTTGCAGATGCCAAAGTGCCACAAACTACCATGGAAGCTCCGTCGGCTATAAAGCCTGAAAAAAATATACCTGAACCAGAACAGCAAACTGAAATTGCAGAAAGTCAGGATGAAAATAAAGTTGAGGTTGAAAAAGGGATTGTAGAATCTGTTGAAGCAGTAGCAAATAAACCCGCAATCATAACACCTGTTTCCACAATTGAAGCAGCAAAATTATCACATGAAAGCTGGAATGCCTTGCTTCAAAAATATGTTACTTCCAGCGGGAAAGTAGATTATGCAGGCTTTAGCAAAGAAAAGGAAAAATTGCAGGCCTACCTCGACCTCCTGGCTGCTAACCCGGTTCAGAAATCCTGGTCCGGAAATGAACAAATGGCCTATTGGATCAACGCCTATAATGCTTTTACCGTCAAGTTGATCATCGATCATATGCCGGTTAAAAGTATCACCAATATTCATTCAGGCAAACCCTGGAGTAAAAAATGGATCAAATTGGGCGATCAGACCTATTCCCTGGACCAAATAGAAAATGAAATCCTTCGCCCCCAATTCAAAGATGCACGGATTCACTTTGCTGTCAATTGTGCCGCTCAGTCCTGCCCGCCATTGCTCAATAAAGCATGGACAGCAGATAACCTGGAGTCCAACTTCGAAACCCAGGCGAAAAAATTTATCAACAACCCCAAATTCAATATCCTGTCAGAAAAAAAAGTGCAGATATCCAAAATTTTCGAGTGGTACAGTGCAGACTTCGGAGATATCGTGACTTATTTGAATAAATATTCCGAAGTGGAAATAAAATCCAATGCCAAGGTTACCTACCTGGAATACGACTGGGCATTGAATGATTAATGTGTGAATGTGTGAATGCATGAATGCGAGAATGCATGGATGTGTGAATGTGAGAATGTGAGAATGCATGGATGTCTCATTCAATCATTCAATCATTCAATCATTCAATCATTCAATCATTCAATCATTCAATCATTCAATCCTTCAATCATTCAATCCTTCAATCCTTCAATCCTTCAATTCTTGTCTCCCAAATTACAAAAACAGAAGAGTGTCTTCGGGCTTTTTGAAAAATTGGAGTACCTTTAATTTTTCAAAAAAACTACGAGATGAACTTCTGTCTGCTTGCTTTAAGTGGTAACCTGAAACTGGTTTCCAGGGAACATGTTTTTTCCTGTGGCCATCACAACTTCCAATACCTGTTTTTTTCACTGTTGGGTCTTTTCTTTTTTAATGGCCTTTTCGCTCAGCCTGAAATCACCTTGAATGTAATAGCCAATGGTTTTGATTCTCCGGTAGATATTGCTACTGCTGGGGATGACCGGTTGTTCGTTGTTGAACAGGACGGTGCGATAAAAATTATTGACGGCAATCAGGACGTATTGCCCGTACCTTTTCTCGATATTGACGGACAGGTAGGTTCCAGTGGTAATGAGCAGGGTTTACTCGGTTTGGCATTTCATCCGAATTATAGTGATAACGGATACTTTTTTGTGTATTACACTAAAAATAACGGAGATACCCGTGTATCCAGGTTTTCAGTGGACGGCAGTAATCCCAATTTAGCGGACGTGTCCAGTGAACTCGTTATTTTGGAAGCTGATCAGCCTTATTCCAACCATAATGGCGGATGTATAAAGTTTGGTCCAGACGGGTACCTCTACATTAGTCTTGGAGATGGAGGTTCCGGCGGAGATCCCCAGGGTAATGGGCAGAATCGATTGACCTTTCTGGGAAAAATGCTTCGAATTGATATTGACAACGGAAATCCTTACAGTATTCCCGATACCAATCCCTTTGCCTTTGATGATTTCACCCTTGATGAAATCTGGGCTTTGGGACTTCGCAACGCCTGGCGGTTCAGTTTTGATCGGCAAACCGGTGATATGTGGATTGCAGATGTCGGTCAGAATGAATGGGAAGAAGTGAATTTTCAACCGGGCAGCAGTTCCGGAGGGGAGAATTACGGCTGGCGTTGTTACGAAGGCCTGGTGCCTTACAATAACGATCCTGATGATTGCCCTGATGTGAGCCAGTTGATCATGCCTGTTCAGGTTTACAATAATAATTTCACCAATGGTTGCTCCATTACCGGCGGGTTTGTTTACCGGGGGCAATCCTTTCCGGAATTATACGGACATTACCTCTACACAGATTATTGTTCAGGCAGAATTTGGTCTATAACGCCTGATGAGGATGGAGGTTGGACAAATATAGAATTGCTCAACTCCACCAATAATGAGTTTACCAGTTTTGGAGAAGACCAGGAAGGGGAACTATATCTTGCTGGTCGTGGTACGGGGAATATTTACCAGATACAGGGAGTATGTACTGCTTTTTCTGTTGAAGGGGCAGTTCAAAATGAGACTTGCGAGGGAGATTTAAACGGAAGTATCAGTTTGTCTTTAAATAATGGAACGACTCCCTATACCATAACATGGTCGAATGGTATGACTCAGCAAAATATATCAGGTCTGGCAGCGGGAACCTACAGCGTGACGGTTGTCGACAACAATGCCTGTGAGGATATACAGACCTTTGAGTTAACCAATGGTTCAGTAGTAGCTCCTGTTATTGGAGTGGTAGATAATATCTTATCCGTGCCTGATATTTATGCAGGATACCAGTGGTTATGGAACGGGAATGCAATCGCCGGAGCGGAACAAGCATCTTATGAAGCCACCACGAGTGGCAATTACACGGTAGAAGTTTCCTCCCCGGAGGGATGTACGGCATTATCCGCGGGTGTTGATGTTGTTGTGAATATTTTAGCTGATCTTCAATTGGAAAGTTTTGAGGTAAGCCCAAACCCATTTGAGGCAGATTTTCGGATTGTAGCGGAAGCCAGGATGCCCGGGGATTATCTGCTGACCTTGAGGGACTTATCCGGAAAAATAGTATTTCAAAACATGGAGCGAATCACGGGTGTTTGGACCAGGGAAATCTCTTTGGAAAGGATTCCGTCAGGTGCTTATCTCCTGAGTCTCGAAAAAAACGGGCTTAAAATTGTTAGGAAATTGTCGAAACAATAATATTTTTATTTTTGAAAATTAATTCAATTAAAATCTAGTAGTATGAAAAAACTGTTACCAGTATTTATTTTTTTACTGATTGCGAGCGTTATGACAGCCCAGTCAGATTACGTCCGCAAGGTGCAAATGAAAGTCAGCGAGAAAGCTGATGCGCGTGTTGAAGCACTCAAGGCCATGCCTGCCGATATTCCGGCCGCTGATCCTACATGGCAAACTCCAACGAATACAAATGGCAACGAGGAAGAGGTCAGTTATCGCGAAGGCACTCCTTATGCGATTGAACTGGGTTCTTCTTACAATATTTATTCAGTGGTTTCAGGAAGTCCCAATTCTCTGAGTTATGATCCTGCTTTAAATTCTTTGGTGTTCATTCACCGTCAGAATGCCGGTGAGGCCGGAGGTAGTGGTGTCATGAGTTTTGATGTTTCCACTGACGGAGGAGCTACCTGGGATGCTTCCAACAAGCAGGTTACTCCTGCTTTGGTGAATGCTGACGGAATGGCTATCGGTGGGAATCGCTACCCCAGTGCTGCCATTTACAACCCACCGGGAAATGAAGATATCAACAACGCAAAATTCGTTGGTATCGGTCCTGCCCTTTGGACACATCCAGAGTATGGTGATAGTGGCTGGGGATGGGAATTTGTAACAACTGCTGACATGGACGGTAGTAATCCTACGGAGGATTATTACACCACGATTCCAGATTCAGCAGCTTATTTGCCTTACGGTTTGGTATCCAATGCTGACGGAACCCTGTGGTATGCTAACCTCAAGCGTGAAGCCAGAGCTGGTGCAACAACTTTTGCAGATCAGTACTGGAGTCCTGGAATGGCTGTCCAGTTGTCTTTTGACGATGGAGGCTATACCAGAACGGTACACGACTTGGAAATTGATTATTCAGGGGCTCGTGATAGCTTTGTACTTAACCCACGTATTGCCTTCAGCCCTGACGGTCAAACCGGGTACTATGTAGTTACCGGTATTGACGCTGATGATGATGAGATCTACCCAAGTGTTAAACCTATTATCTGGAAAACAACCGATGGTGGTGACTCCTGGGCCAAACAACCTCGTGTTGAATACCAGCAGATGGATTCTCTGATCGCATGGACCATTCCTGTGGATGCCGATGGTGATGGAACTTCTGATTCCATTACTGATGATGCCATCCGTGTTCCATATATGAGCCAGTTTGATATGGTTGTAGATGCAGATGGACAATTGCATATAATTGGAAGTATGCTGAGTAGCTCAGATACCAGTGCCACTCAGTTTGGATTCATCTGGATTGGTACTTTCACTGTTGAGTTTTTCCATTTCATTACCGACGGGGTGAATTGGGAACACCAAAGAGTAGCCGGTTATGAAAATACCGATGGTGATATCGGAACAGTTGCTGTCAATGATGAACGACTGCAGGCTTCCCGTTCTGCTGATGGCCAGTATGTATTTTTTACCTATGCCAGGACTTATTATGACGAGACGGCAACGGAAAGGCCAAACAGCAACCCGGATGTTTATGGATATGCCTACCGGGTAAGTGATGGGGCAACTGTTTATGAAAAGAACTTCGGTGTAGTTCCAGGTTTTGTATGGGAAGATTTTGAGTTTACTGATGCTGCCTTTACCTCTTACCTGCATATGACTTCTCCCGTAGCTATTTCTGATGGAGAATTCTGGGATCATGAGTTACCCATCGTTTACGGTATACCCAGGGATCCGGGCGACGAACTTGCACCGATTGATTATTTATACCTCTACGGAGCTGGTTTTGATGAAGCAGAATTCGATCCCGTATCAACGGAAGAGCCACAGATCAATGAAGGTACCCTCAAGGTATTCCCTAATCCGGCTTCAAACCATATCTGGGTTAACTTTGATTTGATGGAAGACTCCAGAGTAGCTATTGATCTCTTTGACCTGACAGGCCGCAGAGTATCTTCTGCAGGCGTTGCAGATTATGTGGTTGGTACTCATTCAAAACTCATTGAAATGAATAACTTCCCGCAAGGGACTTACTTTGTACGTTTACAGACAGCCAGCCAGGTAGTAACTACCAAGGTTGTTGTTAAGTAATCAATTAGCTTTCAGCTAAAAACCTTAACGGGGTTGGAAAAGATGCTTTCCAACCCCGTTTTTATTTTCTTCCATGTTTATTGAATCTCAAGATTTAGCCTTGTCTTTTTCCTGTTTCGGTTATTTTCTGATCAAGGCAATTTAAATAAATCTTTGGTACTCAAAAACCGTCCCTCGTCCACCGTCAAACCTACCACCCCGGTATAAAGTTAAATCCAAAGGAACCTTTACTTTCCTTAAGCAAAGGATAAGCGTAATATGGTTCGAGAATCATCGCTCCAAACAGGTTGATCCTCAACGATACCCCCATACTGAACACCGGGGCAGCATCCAGGTATCCGGATTTATTTTCACCGCTAAACTGTTCAAAATCAGTCCAGGCCACTCCGCCGTCAATGAAGAAGTTTAAATCTGTCAGGAATACCTTTGACTTGATCAGGGAAAGCCTTTCCGGGCCTGTAAACGGAATCCTGACTTCAAAATTAGAGATCAGCATCTTGCTGCCGATCAATTGATCAAATTGTTTATCGTTTTGAATGAAAAGATCAATCGCTTTATTAGAGTTGAAACCCCGGACAAACCACGGGCTACCTACATACAAGGGATACAGATCCTCACTATTGCCGCCGTATCGGCCATAATGGTAGAAACGGAAAGCCAGGCCAATAGGTTTGAAAAATTTATAGACCCGGAAATCTGCGGTAGGAGCGGTAAAGTCAAATTCTCCCATAAACTGATCCACCCCTAACCTGAAGCGGTATCCTTGCAATGGAGCAGTAATGCCAAAGAAAGAATTATCCCCAACCAGTGCGGTACCTGCCGTCCATAAGTTGAACCCGGGCGCGCCTTCCAATTTGGTTCTTTCCTGCAGTACCAGGCGGTTAAATACATCATAATAATTATCCATTTGAATAATTTTATTACTGTATCTCGAAAAGGAAGCATTGGCTTCAACCCTCAAGGTCGTAGAAAACGGGAGTTGGCCAAAAACACCTACCTTGTCTTCAAATAAACGGTTGATGAGGTACTGATATTTAGCTGTTTCGATCAATCCTCCGCCCTGGATCTCAAGAACTTCAAAACCGGCAAATCCACCGTAAACACTTCGATAAGGTATGTGGGAGATGGAGGCCCCCCAATTGATTTTTTTACTGGAATTAAGATAGGCCACGACTCCGCCAAAATCTGCGATTTCACCATTCAGGGCCAGGCTGGTAAATAATTGATTATTCCCGAGGATGTCACTGAATAACAAATCAATCCCACCTGCGGCACCCGTCGTTGTGCCAAAGGCCTGGCTGGATCCTATACCCACGCCGGCACCTCCTCCCACGAAATCTAATTTGAAGTTCGGTTTATAGGGAACTTCTTTGATGGCCATTGCGGGGGGGCTTGTATATCCGTATAATTGTTGGATTTGCTGATCAACGGCACTGGTTATGGTTTTATCAATTCTTGGTAATTGGGCAGCATCCATATTTACTTCAGCCGGGTCAACCATCACTTCAGGCATTTCTTCCGTTTGGGTACGGTAAAGGTTGTACTCGTTATTGAAATAATGAGTATATATCAACCTGTTTCTGTTCCGGGCTATGGTTATGGCCGGAGAAAACGGGGTAATGCCACTCACGCCTGTGATCAAATCAGTGATCTGGTAAAGGGTTCCTTCATCAGGGATGTATTTGTACACATTGCGGTACCCATCTCTGTTGGACAGAAAAATAATATTGCCGGAGGTATCCACAACGGGATTAAGATTGTTGGCGCCAGGAAAAAAACGGAGATGTTCGACATATTTGGATACCCAATCCATTACGGCAATATTAAAACTCCACGGACCATAGGCAGGTTTGCCTTGCATGCTGTTGAAATCAGTAGCGAAAACGAGCATAGTCCCATCCGGTGACCAGGAAGCCTGGATTTCAGCATAGGTGTCATTGGTCAAACGCGTAACTTTCTTTGTTTTAATATCCAGTGCAAAGAGGTCTGTCTGGCCATTCACTATTCCACTGACAACAATAGTATTTCCGTCGGGTGACCAGGCAGGGCTTGAAAATGCCGGGAGGTCTTTAATTGGAATTTCTTCTATTGTTTTGCCCGTTAGGGCTTCTTTTATGATTAAAATATTCCGCCCTTTGCTCACCCCGACAAAGGCGAATTCTTTACTTTTGGGAGACCAGGTCCCTGCAGATTCATAATAATTGTAATCATCAATATGACCATCCTTCAAAGTGCTGGCCAGTTTGTTCAGAATTTCTCCGGACTGTGCATCTGCCACGAACAAATCGGTGGTAAACAGATCTTTTTCTGACATAAATACCACGTATCTCCCGTTGGGACTCAGGGATGGGGAAATATTCATTTCTCCGGCATTTTCTTTGCTGATAAGCTTTTTCCCTACCGGGTTTTCAACTTTCCCTTTCAGGTAGGGGCCGAATTGGTTTTCGAGGGATTTTACCCAGAGTGCCGACAGGTTTTTACTGCCCATGCCGAGCTCCCGAATACTTGCCTGCTCAAATCCGTATTTAGCAACACTGGTGAAGAATGGCGCGATGATGGTATCGCTTTTCCAGCCTGTCAGGAAGGACCAAAAAGCATGCCCGTAACGATATGGGAAGTACTTTGGATTGGAAAGGTCCTTGATCTCGGGAACATCTTTATTTAATAAGGCATCCCGCATCCACATGGCCGTATGGGCATCCAGGCTTCCGATAGACATATATTCTGCCAGCCCTTCGATCATCCATAAGGGAATATTGCTCAGGCTTTGAATGGATGTCGAATCACCTTCCAGGATCATATTGTATTGCCAGGCGTGTACCAATTCGTGTCCAAGTACGTGGTTGGTCTGCGCATTAGACATCGCCAGCGGCATGATTACCCTGTTCTTCAACCCTTCTGTTACTCCCCCGGTTCCTATTCCAATAGAACCCCGGATGGCGTTGGTTTGCTGGAAGTCGGCATGGTCGTTATAAAACAGGATGGGATTTTTTCCCTTGATGGTATCTTTGAGAATCCGCTGATGTGCCAGATACCACTCTTCAGACCAGAAGGTGAGGTCTTCCAATAATTGTTCATTGCCGATATATTCGTAAATCCGGAAGTGAGGACTTTCCTGGACCTTGAAGTCTATTTTCTCATAATTTGGTTTGTTGCGGCCGAAGTATTGAGCCTGAACACCGCTGAAAGTAAAAATGGATAGAATCAGAATGAAGAAAAATGCTTTGGTTTTCATAATCAGTTACTTTTTTAGTTAAAAAAAAGTCAGCAGGATGGTGTGGCTAGCCTAAAGATCAATTGCTCATAGATTATAGGGGGGCTTAAGGTGGAATGGTGAAATTAAGCCTTAGGCTACAATATTAAAATTACGAGCTTGTCAAAATTTTTTGATGACTGATAATCAATATTTCACCTGAGATTGCTTGCTTGCCGCAATACTGGAAAGCTGGAAGGACTGGAAAATTGGACGAGCAAAATCCTTTTCCACCGTTCCTTTCTTCCATTTTTCCTCATGAATCAGAATTTCTTTGCGGAAAAATTAAGGAATCCCAATAGAGTTTTTAAAAATGCTCTAAGTCTTTTAACACTTTTGTTCAATAGTAAAATGCTATTTGAGTATTAAAAAGTATTTTGGAGAACTTAATATTTTCTTAAAAAAACAACTTTTTTATGCAGGGGGATTTGCTGAAGGAAGGAGATCTGAAAAGATTGGCAAAAGACTTCAGAAATAATAAAAAGAATGTGAAAAATAGCACGTTTGGCGTTGCCGTGGCTTTTACGAACAGAGGGAGGGCTAAACTTCGGCGGTTTTTGGCCAGGCTAATTCTGTTGCACAAAAAAAGTGTATCTCTGGCGCGTGGGTCCAGAGATACACTTAAAAAGTAAGCCTGAAGGATCAATTACCTTAGAGGTTGTTGATCTGCTTGGTCAGTTTACTTTTAAGATTAGAAGCTTTGTTGTCATGCCAGACATTACGCTTGGCTAATCTGTCAATCATGCTCAAAACTTTGGGCAGGAAAGACTCCGCTTCCTTCTTGTCAGTCATACCGCGTAACTTCTGTATAGCGGTACGGGTTGATTTTTTATAATAACGGTTACGCAGACGTTTTTTGGCGTCCTGGCGAATTCTTTTCTTTGAAGATTGATGTTGTGCCATGTAATACTTACTTTTTCTTTATTTTAAATGATGGCTAAAATTTCGGAGTGCAAAGTTATGTTTTTTTTAAACAAAAGAAAACATCCGCATGAAAATTTTTGTTTTCGTAAGAAATTTCTTTTGGAATGGTGGAATTTTGCAGGCTGGGGAATATCCAAAACAGGCTATGAAATATATTTTAAACCTATTTTATTGATTTTTATGTCATAAGGTTTAAAAATCAGTATTAAAAAACACCATTTTATCAGGGGTGGATATATATTTGCAGACTTTATTTCAAATAATCGGAATTTTTAAAAATGAGTGATTATTCATTTATAACCAATGCCCATCCATCGTTCATCGATTCGATGTACCGGCAATATCAGGAGGCGCCGGAAAGTGTGGAAGAAAGCTGGCGTACTTTTTTCTCAGGGTTTGACTATGCTGAACGTGGTAATGGTGTTGTATCGGCAGGGGAAGACGGAGAAATAGACCCTAAAGAGCTCAATGTTTTCAACCTGATCATCGGTTATCGTAACCGTGGTCACCTATTATCGGATACGAACCCTATTCGCGAGCGTCGTGACCGAAGGCCTAAATTGAGAAAGCGGGATTTCGGGTTGTCGGATGATGATCTGGATACGGTTTTCCACTCGGGGGCTCAAATTGGACTGCCCAATGCCACCTTACGGGAAATCATCGCCAAATTGCAGGAAATTTATTGTGGCCACATAGGCTTTGAATACAATCATATTTCCGATTCGGAGGTGCGTAACTGGATTCGGGATTATGTAGAAACTCATCAACCTAAGCGGGATTATAATATTCCGATTGAGAAGAAAAAAAGAATTCTCCAAAAGCTTAATGAAGCCGTTGTACTGGAAGAGTTTTTAGGAACCAAATATATCGGACAAAAACGATTTTCCCTGGAGGGTGGAGAAACAACGATTGTTGGTCTCGACGGAATAATCAATGAAGCTGCCATCAGCGGTGTTGACGAGATTGTCATTGGAATGGCCCACCGTGGCCGTTTGAATGTTCTGGCGAATATTTTAGGTAAGACCTACCAGCAAATTTTTAGTGAGTTTGAAGGAATGGCAGTGCCTGAGCAAATTTATGGTGATGGTGATGTGAAATATCACCTGGGTTATTCTTCCCAGGTCAACACCCTGTCAGGCAAACAAATGGATCTGAAGCTTGTTCCTAACCCTTCCCACCTGGAATCTGTTAATCCGGTTGTAGAAGGTTTTGCCAGAGCCAAGGCAGATTTGCTTTATGATGGAAATCACGATAGGGTATTGCCCATTTTAATACATGGGGATGCTGCTGTTGCGGGACTGGGCATTGTTTATGAAACAGTGCAGATGAGTAAACTCTCAGGATATCAGACCGGAGGCACCATTCATTTTGTAATCAATAACCAAATCGGATTTACGACCGATTTCGACGATGCGCGTTCCTCGACCTATTCTACAGCTTCCGCCAATGCGATACAGGCCCCTGTTTTTCATGTAAATGGAGATGATCCGGAAGCGGTTTTGTTTGCTGTGGAATTTGCCGTTAGGTTCAGGCAAAAATTCAAGGAGGATGTGTTTGTTGATATGGTCTGTTATCGTAAACATGGTCATAATGAAGGGGATGATCCACAGTTTACCCAGCCTGAAATGTATGAATTTATCAAAACGCACCCTAATCCACGTAAGTTATATTCGGAAACCTTGATCTCCAGGGGAGATGTCGAAGCTGAACTGGCCAACAGTATGGAGGAAGCATTCAAGCAATTGCTTCAGGACAGGTTGGATGAAGTAAGGGAAAAACCTTTGCCCTATACCTACCAGGAGCCTGAGTTGGCCTGGAAAGATTTGCGATTTGCTACAAGTTACGAGGAATTTGAGATGTCACCGCCGACAGGTATCGAAAAGGATAAAGTTACCAAAATCCTGGATTGGCTGATGAAGACTCCCAAAGGTTTTACCCTGGTTCCTAAGATGAACCGTTTGTTCAAGGGCAAAAAGAAACTGCTTGATGCCCATCAACTGGATTGGGCTTTGGCGGAATTGCTGGCCTACGGCAGTATTTTGCTGGAAGGTCGTGATGTTCGCCTGAGCGGAGAAGATGTAAAAAGGGGTACCTTTTCTCACCGTCACGCAGTACTGACAGATGCTAAAACTTTTGAGCGAATCAATCGTTTGGACGGAATGAGCCCTGATCAGGGCAAATTTCATATTTACAATTCTCTTTTATCCGAATTTGCGGTTTTGGGTTTTGAATATGGGTATGCGATGGCTTCCCCTGACCCGCTGGTTATCTGGGAAGCTCAGTTTGGTGATTTCTTCAATGGAGCCCAGACCATCGTTGACCAGTACATTGTGGCCGGGGAGAGTAAATGGAGAAGGATGAACGGTCTGGTACTTTACCTGCCTCATGGTTATGAAGGCCAAGGCCCGGAACACTCAAGTGCACGTCTGGAAAGGTTCCTGCAAAGTTGTGCTGAATTTAATATGACGGTGGCCAATGTGACTACCCCGGCTAATTTGTTCCATATTCTGAGAAGGCAGTTGGTAAGGCCGTTTCGCAAACCATTGATTTTGATGACGCCTAAATCACTGTTGCGACACCCGGAAGTGGTTTCAGATATTGCTGATTTTGAATCCGGAAATCGTTTCAGAGAAATTATTGATGATCCTGAAGTAAATACGAAAGCAGAGGTTAAAAAGGTCAAGAGAGTACTGCAATGTTCCGGGAAAGTATATTATGATTTGCTGGAACGAAAGCGGGAAGAAAAACGGGATGATATTGCCATCATCCGTTTTGAGCAGTTGTATCCTTTTCCGACCAAACAGGTAGATATGCTCAAGGAGAAATACAAGGGTAAAGAAACCTTTTGGGTCCAGGAAGAACCTTCCAACATGGGCGCCTGGCAGTATGTAAATGCTATTTTCCTGGAACACGACTTCAAACTGATTGCCCGTAAATCGAGTGCCTCACCGGCTACCGGTTTCAAAAAAGTTCACGACAAACAACAACTGGATATTGTCGACAGGGCTTTTGATGTCTAGTGAATTACGGATTACGAATTAACGGATGAAATCGACCAATTCGTAATTCGTAATTCCTGCTACTTCCACTTGATATTACACCCGCCGCTGGGATATTGCTTTTCAGTGACCGGTTCGCCGGCAATTACTGCATCCAAAGCACTTCTCAGGTCTTTTCCTGAAAGCGGTTCATCATTTCCCGGTCTGGAATTGTCAATCCTTCCCCGGTAAACCAATTTCATGTCTCCGTCAAAAATGTAAAAGTCAGGGGTGCAGGCAGCATCATAGGCTTTAGCTACTTCCTGGCTTTCATCATACAGATAAGGAAAATCGTATCCTGTTTCCTGTGCATGAATTTTCATCTTATCCGGACCATCTTGTGGATAATTGATAACATCATTGGAGCTGATGCCAACGAATCCAACCCCTTTGGGTTTGTAGTCAGCAACAATTCGCACAATTTCTTCATTGACGTGAATTACATAGGGGCAATGATTGCACAGAAACATCACTACGGTGGCCTTGTCTGACTGGATGTCATCCAGGCTGATTTCCTGACCGGAAACGGTATCCGGTAATTTAAAGTGTGGGGCTTTGGTGCCTAGTGGCAACATATTTGATTCTATAAATGACATTATATGTTTTTATACGGTTAATTCGATTAAATTTCCTTCCGGGTCAGTGATGACACTTTCATAATAACCATCTCCGGTAGTTCTTGGTTCACCTACCACAGCATACCCGTCTTGACGGATGGTTTCAGTTAGTTGGTTAACCTTGTTTTTACTGCCCACGGATATCGCGAAATGAGTCAGTCCAAATTTTAGATCATTTTTGTCAATCAATTCATTAATATCCGGGCTGTTCATTAATTCAATTCGAGCACCATTTTTAAAAGATAAAAAATAGGAACTGAATTTTTTCTTTGGATTAAAATATTTCTCATTGGAGGTCAGGTCAAAGAATTTCAAATAAAATGCTTTCATTTTCTCTAAGTCCTTTGCCCAAATAGCGATGTGTTCAATTTGCATTAATGTCGACTTTAATTACTTCCAACTCTTTTCAGAATATCAATCCATCTTCACTATTTTCCTGGATGCAAAATTACCATTTTTATCTTTGATGTTAAGGTAATAAAGTCCCGGAGGCAATTGTTCAAGATCGAGTTCGATAATATTTTTTCCAGAGTCGATTCGAGGATAATACTGGTTTAATACCAACCGCCCGGAAGGATCCACAATATTCAGGGTGAAAGCTTCCATTTTTTTCGGGAAATCCAACTCCAGTCGTAACTGCTCGTTAAATGGATTCGGGTAAACATTCCAAAGGATCAAACCGTCGATCTCCTGCACATTATCAGGCGAATCAATAATGACACAATAGTCTTCTACTTCTCCGTATTCCTGTAATCCACCAGGGCACGGTCCGTCAACAGATTGAAATTGCATCACCACCCGTAAACGGGTCAGACCCAGGGGAGCGTCTTCGGGGATTTGAATATTGGTTGTAAAATTAGAATTGATGGTTTCCTCCAATTCAAACAAAATCTCCTCTTCTTCAAATTCGCCATCATTATCATAATCAACATAAATATGTACATCTTCACTATACGGAAACCCGTTATATTCGGGTGTTATGCTCATTTCATAAGACTGCCCCCGAAGTAGTACAACAGACTCCATAAGGGTGAAGTTTCCGTAACTGTCATTCATGCCTGATTCATTTACAAGGTCACCTAATGAAAATTCATCGATCCATTCGTTACTGCCTGCAAGGTTTTCAGGGATACAGTAGGGCGTATCTGCACATTCTCCACAACTGGTGGTCATAAACGTACGAATCTGGCCATTTTCCCCGTCCTCACCACAAAAGGTTCGAATTCGATATTCATATTCCGTACAATTATTAAGATTAGATAAAGAGACTTCACTGACCAATGCCTGGGCAGTAAACCAAATTTGATCCCCGGTTTCCCGGTACTCTATGACGTAACCGTTGGCGGTGAGGATGTCTCCCCAGTCCAGGGTTACAGAATTATCGGTGACCGCTGTTATCTGAATATCTTCCGGTGGCTCACAACAACCACCGGTTCGGAATAATAAGCTTGGCGTAAAGTCCAGCGTATCATTTTGACAATAGCCCTGGAGCTGTAATTCATAATCTGTACAAATGGTCAGACCTGTCAGTTCAAAAGGTAAATTCACCTCTTCTGCTTCTATCCAATCTGATGTTCCAATTGCTCTCCACCGTGCATCAACTCTGAGAATGCTATCGGATTGAGCCCATTGGATATCTGCCGAAGTGACATTAATATTGGTTGATGATAAAGTAACAGGAGGGAAGCAGCCTCCACAATTTTCCATAAGCAGGGTAAGGCTGTTGTAAACATTAAGCCGTCCGCCAGTGACGGTGATCGTGTCAAGGGATTCGTTGGGAGTGACCCCTTCAAGGATGACTTGCTTCATCAGCAAAGCAGCGGCAGCAGGGGCCGTCTTGGCCAGGGAAATAAACCCTTCACAGGGAACGGCATACAATAGTCCAATCGTTCCGGTTACGTGAGGTGTAGCGCCTGAAGTGCCACCGAATCCGTTATAGGAATTGCCGATGGAGGTAGTCCAGGTATCGGCACCATATGCTCCAAGATCGATGGAAATGGGGCCATAGGCGGCATTGGTTACTTTTTGGTCAAAACGGTTGAGATTAGTAACACCAATAAGGTAATCACTGGTACAATTGGTTGGCAGGTCGCCTTCTTCCTCTACGTTGATATCCAGATTGGCTGTTGCACCACAATTCAGGATACCTGCATGGCCCAGCGTGTCGTACATGGCGCACCATAATGGAGAATCTTCGGGTTGTCCGAAATTCTGCCCCCAGGAAGCATTGGTGGCAACCACAAAGGCGCCTTTTTCTCCGTTCGATTCATTGTACAGTCTTCGCTGGATAAGCGGGTAGGAATAAGCTTCCAAAATGATTGATTCGGGTGAGGAAAGATTCCGTCGCACGATCATTACTTTGACATCCCAGCTAACCCCGGTTACGCCTAATCCATTATTTCCTTTGGCTCCAATGATACCAGTGACCGCCGTACCGTGATTTGTTCCGGCGATATCATCATTTTCCAGGATGGGAACCCAGCCCAGGTAGTCGTCGATGTAGCCGTTTTCATCATCGTCAATGCCATTGTCCGGGATTTCCTGATGATTGATCCACCGATTGTCTTCAAAGTCCTGGTGGGTCAGGTCGATGCCTCCATCGATAACGCAAACCACAATGGTGTCTCCAAAAGCTGTCAGCCCACCTGTAGTAATATCCCAGGCCAGGTCTGCATCGATATCTGCCCCGGGCAGTCCGCCGCCCTGGCCGGTATTGATGTACTGCCACTGATTATTGAACTCTGTATCATTGGGAACGGTGGATCGCATTTCGATCAGGTGGTTGAATTGAGCCAGTTTTACTTCAGGTTGGCGACGTATGACTTCCAATATTTTGTATTCACTTATGACGGTATGGTCAAAAGTAAAGGACCAAATGTTCATGGGGCTGGAGACGAGTTTGTTAACGTCAAACCCGGATTTTTCTCCATCAAATTCCCTGAATTGCCATGCCCATGCCCTGACGTCCGTTGTTTCTTCAAGCATTACGAGTACCTCTCCCTGTACACGGTCGAGTTGTTGCGAAAAAGTAGGGGCAACAAATGAGTAAGCGATTATCAGCGTTGCTATAATCCGGTGGTTCATACTGTCGGTTTTGTTTTTAACGAGAGAACTAAATTGCAAATTATCCTTTAAAAACGAAAAAGGAAAACCTTTGGGTTGAAAAAATGGGAAATGTCGGCCAGAGTTTTGTGAAGTTTTGCCTGTGTTGGACTTAAGAGCGGCCAAGGCGTCACCTTGAAAAAAAACTATTCAAGGCTTTGTTTTGCTTAGTAATTCCTCGACACGGTAACGCCTTTCCTGGCTAATCTGGCTTTGTCAAGGTGTCACCTTGGATGGTTTCAAGGCGTCACCTTGATGTTGATAAAATACCCAACCCTTGACACAAATCAAAAAATCCCTTACATTTGCCGCATTGAAAACACAAGTCTGATCCAACTTTTGCCAATTACCGATTAAATCAGGAAAAAGGTTTCCCCCGGATGCTTTTGTCATCATAACTCATGTCAAACCTTCTTTCCTTCATGGCAACTTATCTTTAGAAGAGGAAAATCATCCTCCGTTTTTCATTGTTCACAGGGATTAAGTCACTGTACTTACCTCAGTTATTTTCGGAATGGCTATGCCCCGGGTATCCCGCTGTTTCCGCAACCTTTGAGCACAAGCTATCTAATTCAAATTGCACGGCAATTTGAGCAACTTCTAAATTCCGGTTTTGACCTTCCAGGGTTGTAGCTAATTACGCCCTTGCGGAAGGAAAATGCCTTGTTTAGGTTGACAAATGGCCGATTGGTGCAATAGAGGCTATCTACTTTTTTCCTGCCTGGAAGACCTTCGAGGTTTCTAAAACCTCGGAGGTCTATCCTGGGTCAGGGGTATTTTTTAACATAAAAAAGATTACTGAGCAATGAATTACTTAAAACCTGGATTGTTGATCATTGGCCTGATCATGTCGGTCATTGTTATGGGACAAAGCCCGCAATCCTTTAGTTATCAGGCTGTAGCTACGGATGCGGACGGGGATGAACTCGCACAGCAGAATATTGGCATCAAAGCTGTGATCATCAGCGGTTCTGTTTCCGGAACCGTTCAATGGGAGGAGTTACACTATATCACTACCGATGAATTCGGATTGTTCACCATTAATATTGGGGAAGGTAACCCCAACGGTGGTTCGGCAAGTCAGTTCGAGGCTATCAACTGGAATAACGGCCCCTTCTTTTTGCGTATAGAAATGGATGTTACCGGAGGCAGTACTTTTGTACACGTTGGCACCAACCAACTGCTGAGTGTCCCGTTTGCCCTGTATGCGGATGAATCTGAAAAGGCAGGATCCGCTGCTTTTGCTGACAGTGCTTCCGTTTCCCAGACAGCGATTTCAGCAACTTTTGCAGATAGTGCCGGTATCACCGGAGTTGCCAGTCACGCCCTCACAGCCGATACGGCCCAGTATGCCAATACTGCCGGGTTCGCTCAAAATGCATTTGCCGCCCAAAATGCCAATTATGCCCTGGAAGCCCAAAGCGCCGCCTTTGCCCAGGCTGCCTACATCGCCATAAGTGATGAAGACCCGGATTCTACCAATGAAATCCAGACCCTCGAGTTTTCGGGGGATACCATCTCAATTTCGGAAGGCAACTTCATCACGCTTTCCAGTGGAAGTGTTTTTAACTTTCCCGGAGCCACCATCAATTATCCGCAAGGGTATCCCAGCGGCGATAATTTTATTTTCATACCAGATCAATATACCGTTCCTCCAGACAAGATATTCTACATGGTTGCCGGAGAAGAAGAGATACGCTTGCCCGGCGTGGGTAGTGGATTGGGAAACCATATCACCCAGCCAAACCTGCCCATGTTGCCCCCGAATTCTATGATCGATAACTGTCATTGTATTGGTTTCCTGGTTGATAATACCAATTTGATCAGTCCGGTAGTACTGGTTTTATTGCCCAATGGCGGAAGTACGTTTACCATTCCTGTAGGCAGCTACCTGGTAGTTAAAAGCGGTTTGGACGCCAATAATAGCAACCTGTCGCTGAACAACATTTCCATTGACTTTTTCAGTACAGAAATAGAAGCCATCGTCATCCCGGGAGGTATTCAAATCAAAAATACCGGGACAGAAGAGATGATCCTGACCGGATATTTGGGAAGTTAATTTTGACTGTATCAAAATCTATTATGAATAAGAAATTTACATTTTTCATCCTATTATCTGCTATACTGTTCAGCGTTGATGCTCCCGGGCAATCCGTACGCAGAAGTGTCATTTGCAGTGTCGGGGCTTCTGAGCAGGCTGGTGGTGCCACGATTCGAAGCACGGTGGGCCAGCCCCCTAATGCGGGTACCATTGCCACAGCAGATAACTACCTGCGACAAGGATTTCAACAACCTTCTTCCTGTGTTACCGCACCTAAGGCAGCTTTTGCCATTGATGTGCAGGGCAATGCAGTATGTGGAGGTCCCTACCAGTTTTTTTATATGGATGATCCAAGGCCGGAAACGACTTTTTACTGGCAGTTTGGCCAGGGGGCTATGCCGGATACTTCTTTGGTTAAAGACCCTACCGGTGTTACCTACTTTTCAACAGGAACCAAAACGGTATTCCTGAGTGTGGCCACCGGAGCATGTGTTGATACAGCCAGTCTCAACCTTGATATATTCTTTACGCCGGTCAGTGCTGAACTGGCAACGATGGATTTATTGTGTCTCGAAGATGCTGATGGCGGAATTGATTTGTTCGTTGAAGGGGGTACTGAACCCTACCAGGTCAACTGGTCCAATGGGGCTACCGGCCTTTCGCAAACGGACTTGTTTCCTGGATTGTACAGCTACACCATTACGGATATCAACAATTGTATCCAAGAAGGATCTACAGAGGTTTTTGGGCCGGCAGACAGCCTGCAAATTGATATTGCCATAACGGATGAAAGTTGTCACGGCAACCAGGATGGTCTGATTGAGGTTATGGCCAGCGGAGGCACAGCACCCTATTCTTTTGATTGGCCCGACGGCTCATCAGGCGAGTCAATCGCTCAGTTGAGTGCTGGAATTTACACACTGACGGTTACCGATGATAATAACTGTCTGCACATCGAACCGGTTGTCGTGGAAGTGGTTTGTGAGGCGTTGACTTTTTATGAAGTTATCACACCCAACGGGGATGGCCAAAATGATAGGTGGATAGTGGAAAGTCTCCAAAATTTTCCGGAAAATGAGTTGATCATTTACGACCGGTGGGGCAGACCCGTTTTTGAGCAAAAGGGTTATGCCAATGACTGGCAAGGCACCGGAAAGGATGGGAAGCCATTGCCCTTTGGTACCTATTATTTTGTGATGAACCTCCATGACGGCAGTGGCGCAATATATACCGGAGCTATAAGTGTTGTGAGATGAAGACCTGTCTGACGAATACCATTAGTTCAAGAATTATCTGTGAAATTTTTTTTACCGGTTTCCGGTTAGCAACAAGTTATAATCTAAAGGACATGAAAAAGATTTACCTGATCTCCATATTTATGATTACCATGGGATTTGTTTCCCTTCAGGGGCAGCAATACCCTTTATTTACGAACTACCTCACCAATGAGTATGGTTACAATCCCGCGGTGACGGGGGATGTAACCGGCATGCAATTCAATTTTTTATACCGTGCCCAGTGGGTAGGGATAGAGGATGCTCCGGTGACGCAACTGGTGAGTTTCCGCTCACGGCTCAATGCGATTCCATTGGGCCTGGGAGGCTATTTTTTTAAGGACGAGGCCGGTGCGCTCAAGCGCACCGGTGGTTCTCTTTTGCTGTCGTATTCCCAGCGCCTGGGCAGGCGTTCTTCCCTCTCGGGAGGAATTGCCGGAGGCTTTTATAACCTGAGGCTCAGGGATGATATTTCTGTGGAGGATGAAATGGACGAAGTGATCATCAACGGTATGGCAGGAAGCTGGTTTCCTGATTTTAATGCAGGGGTTCAATTGAGTATAGGGGATTTCTACCTCGGATTTTCCGTTCCCCAGATCCTGGAGCGAAAAATCACTTTTGGTAATCCTGAGATAGGGACCAATGCTCTTAAAAGACATTATTTTTTTAATACAGGTTATGATATACCGGTGTCTAAAAACTTCAGGGTTGAACCTTCGGTCCTGGTTAAATTGACGGAATTGACCAATCCACAAATTGATGCTTCCCTGAAGATGACCTTTTTGAATGCTTTTTGGATCGGAGGCACCTACCGGACCGAAGATGCCGCCTCTGCTATGGCAGGCTTTACACTCCGGGAGATTTTTGACATTAGTTACGCTTATGATATCTCCACTTCCGGTTTGCGTCATGTAAGCGAAGGCAGCCATGAACTATCCCTGACACTTAGGTTGGTGAAAACAACAGATAGTGATGGTGATGGCGTTGCAGATATACATGATAAATGTCCGGCAGAGCCTGGTCCCCAAAAGAACAATGGCTGTCCCCAGGATTTGTTCAGCGAGAAAGGTGCTGAGAAAGAGGAGGAAGGGCCAGACAGGGACGGGGATGGTATATGGGACGAACTGGATGAATGTCCTGATGTGAGAGGGCCTTACGAAAATAAGGGATGCCCCTGGGCAGACCGTGATTTTGACGGTATCCGCGATGACATTGACGAATGTCCGGGACTGGCTGGTGTGGCCAGTAACAATGGTTGTCCGGTGGATGATCGGGATCGGGATGGCATCGTTGATCAGTTTGATAAATGTCCGGATCAGGCCGGTTCTTTTGTGAGTCACGGTTGTCCTGACAGGGATACCGATAAAGATGGCATTGTCAATGCAATGGACAAATGCCCAAATACCTTCGGGCCTGCGACCAATGAAGGTTGTCCTATTGTTTCAACCAAAGAATTGGAAATTATTCAGGTGGCCATGCGGAACCTGTATTTTGACTCCGCGAAAGCCAGCATATGGAGGAAGTCTTATCCCCATCTGGATCGCCTGGCAGAGCTTATGGTCGAACGGGCCGATTGGGAATTGAAGATAATCGGTCATACCGATAACAAAGGGACAGAAAAATCAAATTTGGAAGTTTCGAAGAGGCGAGCGGAAGCGGTTATGTTCTATTTAGTCAATCGTGGCGTACCCAAAAAACAACTGATTGTGGAGTATTATGGAGAGACCAGACCATTCGCTTCGAATGACAAAGAATCAGGGCGTCAACTCAACAGAAGGGTAGAGTTGGAATTTGTTTTTGATTAAATCGGGATTTATGAAACTTTTCTTTCCAAGGATTTGTATAAAGAGAGGAGCTATATAGTTTTTCAAGGAAAAAGTCAAGTTTATTTAAAAGTAAAGCAACATTTTTTTTAAAAAAAACGTATATCTTAAGTCATTCTACAAAAAAACATCGTTTTTTTGTAGTTGTTCAGTCCAATTAACAAACAGTTATCTCAAAATCCTTCTTATGCGTCAGCTAAAAATTACCAACAAAATTACTTCGAGAGAAAGTCTTGCCCTGGATAAGTACCTCAATGATATTGGAAAAATCCCCTTGCTTACCCCTGATGAAGAAGCGGATTTGGCCAGACGCATTCGGGAGGGGGATCACGAGGCTCTTGAGATTTTGACCAAGTCAAACCTTCGTTTTGTTGTTTCTGTAGCCAAGCAATATCAGAATCACGGGTTGTCTTTGAGTGATTTGATCAACGAAGGTAATGTGGGGCTGATGAAAGCTGCCAAACGCTTTGATGAAACCAAGGGATTTAAATTTATATCCTATGCCGTTTGGTGGATTCGTCAATCTATCTTGCAGGCAATCGTTGAATATTCCAGGATTGTACGTTTACCTTTGAACAAGGTAGGGTCTTACAATAAAGTAAATGAAGCCTATGTTAAATTTGTACAGGAATTTGAACGGGAGCCAACACATGAAGAGTTGGCTGATGTATTGGGGTTAACAGTCAAAGAGATTTCCAATGTCCTTAAAGGGAACGGAAGACACATGAGTGTTGATGCTCCCTTGAGTGGAGATGATGGCAACTCAACCATGTTGGACGTGATGTCAAATGATGATGAAATGTCTCCGGACGGCAGTCTTATGGATCAATCCCTCAAAGAAGAAGTACAACAGGGTTTGTCTATTTTAGCTCCCAGAGAGCTCGAAGTACTTTCCTCCTATTATGGGCTCAACGGAAAAAAATCTCTCACCCTGGAAGAAATTGGAGACCTTTATGGATTGACTCGCGAACGGGTACGCCAGATCAAGGAGCGTGCTATCCGCAGATTACGAAAATCCTATAATCGCAATAGCCTTAAATCCTATTTGGGGTAAATGACATACTATTACCAAAACCCTTCCTTTATGCCAAAAGGAAGGGTTTTTTAATGCCAAGTTGTTTTAAAATATTTCACATATCTGCTCGAAAAGTATGGTGCTTGCTGGACTGCAGCTATTTTTACCACAGACACCATGTGTGCGGTGCAGGCTATCGGTAATTGTGGCTACGCTCCCCGGAGTTCATCCCGTACATTCCAAAGCCTGTCCCGCATCAGGATAGGAAACTCAAAATAGCCAGTCCCATACCTGTCTTCTCGGCAAGGCCAACGGCAGACAGGCTCGGTTACAGCAGACTTTTTAAAACAACTTCTTCATCAAAATAAAAAGCTCATTCATTATGAAAAAAATATTCATCCTTCTTTTACCGGCTTTATGCTTCCTTTCGTCTTGTCAGCCGGAAACAAAAAAAGACGAAAAAACAGCTTTTGAAAATATGGTGCAATACTTCGTCTGGCAGGAGAATACACCGGTAAGAAACATGCCTTCCCTGGAAGGTAATATCGTCACCAGGCTCGAAAAAGGAGCATCGGTCTATTATATTGGCGAAGTAAGCAATGCATTGACTGTCATGACTTTAGATTCTGTGACTTATTGTGAACCCTGGCTCAGGGTCAAACTGGCTCAGGGGCTGGAGGGGTGGATCTTTGGAGGTGCTATTGATAATAAATCTGAAAAAGATATTTATTTGGATGCGAGAACGACCGCTTTAGTGGGTGGAGAGCTAAAAGATTCTATCGATTTATTGTTGGAAACCGTTAACGGGATACCTGATCCGGAATCGTTTGAAAATGTCTACCACCAGGCGGAAAAATTACAGGCACAGATCAATCAGCGTTTAGAACAAATTTCCTATGATCTGGCGGGGCCATCTGGACTTCCCGATTTATTTTGGCTGGCAGAAGCTATTCCCGGTTTTGTACCACAGATTGTCGCAGAAGGCACGAGTTATTATTTGTTCTTCGATTACAGACAGTGGCTGGCCTGGGCCCAAAAAACACCCGAGGGGGAGGATGACGCTTTTATATCGATTTGTACCAGTATATTTCCTTCGGACAGCATAGAGTATTTTTTTCCTGCATGGACTATCCAAACCTGGGATTATGGCGGTCACAGCCTGCTGGGGCGGGGCATTCACCGGGACATTTTAGACCAATTGAATTCCTATCAGTCGAAGACTCCGCTTTTCGCTATGGAAGTTAACGATTTCCGCCAAAGAATAATGGATGATATAACCCTCGCAGAAGTGACCTATTGGGAGGACGCCATAAAAATCAAGGCAGAGCTGGATTCCATCATAGCCCAAAATTATCAGATACTCACCGAGGCGGACAGGGTAGGATTGACTGTCAGAAGAGATCAGTTTGAGAACCCCCAAAGGTATAATATTCAGCTCCATATAAGAGCCGGAGAGTAGGTGAAAAAAACAGAGCGAAGACAAAATTAATTGCTTCGCTCGTGTTAGAAATCACCCGACTGTTATTATTAAAATAATAATAACTTTAATTTTGCAAGATATGTCTTTTTGAGGAAAACTTCAAAATTATGACTTCCTTACTTTTAATGCAACATGAAAAAACAGTTAAAAGTTTTAGGGTAGAAAATATTTTTTCCGAATTTTAATTACTGTCACTAATGGTGAAGTGGAAAGTGGATCCTTTTTCCTCTTCGGATTCCAGCCATATTTCCCCTCCGTGTTGTTTTACGATTCTTTCACAAATGGCCAGCCCGATCCCGGTTCCGGTATATTCCTCTTTTTTGTGGAGCCTTTGAAATATCTGGAATATTTTGTTCTCGTACTCTTTATTGATGCCAATGCCATTATCCGAAACGGTGAAATGGTGTTGACCTTTTTCCCGGATATAACCTACATGAACGGTAGGTTTGGTTTTGTTATTGAATTTAATTCCGTTACTGATCAGGTTTTGTAACAGCTGGTACATTTGAATGCTATTGGATTTCACTTTTGGCAGATCATCAGCAGTGATGAGTACATTTTTTTCATCAATCACCTGCTCCAGGGTTTCTTTTACCGAAGCTACCACATCATTCATATTGATCTCCTCATCCCTGGTGAGTGTATTTTGGGTCAGCCTGGAGTAAGCCAGGACATCTTCCAAAAGAGAGCTCATATGTCTGACTCCTTTGGTGATTATTTCAATGTAATCTTTTCCTGTTTTATCCAGTTTGGATTCATAATTCCTTTTCAAAAGGGAGGAAAAAGAACTTATATTCCTCAGGGGTTCTTTGAGGTCATGAGATGCCACGTAAGCAAATTGCTCCAACGCTGAATTGGATCGGATAAGTTTTTCGTTCTGGGCTTCGATTTGTTTGTTTTTCTGTCGAAGCATTTTAGCATTTTGAATTTGCAGGCGGTATCGAAAGAAAAGCCCCAGGGCAACGAGGACAATGGTCAGGAAGATGAGTACAAAAATGAATATCGTCAGCCTGTTTACTTTTTTTTCATTCTCCAGAAGTTCTGTTTTCTGACTCAGGATCTCTGCTTCTTTTTTGGCCGTCTCGTATTTGGAGGTGATTTCAATAATGGCCTTTTCTTTGTCTTCCCCGGCAATTTCCTCATCCAGTTTATTAAATTTTTGCATTTCGAGGAAAGCCTGTTCATAATCTCCTGTTCCGGAATAAGCCATAGACAGGATTTCGCAGGCATCTCTCATTTTATCTTTGGCTCCTGCTTCATTACCGTAGCGAAAACTGCGCTGACCCAGATCAAGGGCTTTTTTATAATTTCTGTTTTCCAGTTCGATTTGGGCAATTTGATTCAAGAGAAAGGAAACCTTGTTTTTGTCTTCAATAGCCTGGGCAAGGGGCAGAGAATTATTGAAATAATACAATGCAGAGTCGACCTGAGCTTTTTCTCTGTACAGAAGTCCCATATTTTGCAGGACAAAACTCAATCCGCCTTTGTGGCCGGTAGCTTCCCCGTAGCTTTTGGCCACTTTGTAGTTTTTCAAAGCTCCGTCAAAATCCTTTTTTTTGAGCGCAACATCAGCCAGGTTGTTGTAGGAATAGATCAAACCTACACTGTCATTGAGTTCTTTACGCATCTCAAGACCGAGGTTGTAGTACTCAAAAGCCTGTTCGAAGTCCTCCTGGTGAAAGAAGACATTCCCGATATTATTGTAAGAACGGGATAATCCGAGTTTGTCTCCAAGTTTTTCCCTTTGGGCAAGGGCGTCGAAAAAGAATTTTGAAGCTTGCTCGTAATTTCCCTGGTACCAGTAAACCATACCCTTATCGTGGGTTATATCGGCTTTACCTTTGGTGAGATTCAGGGTAGTCGCTATTTCAAGTGCCTCATTCACATATTCAAGTGCCTTGGCTGATTCCTTTGCCTTGATCTCCCAGGCAAGATCACTGAGCAACCTCATTTTGGTACTGTCCCTCGGCATCTTGGCCAGGTCTTCCTCTGTAATCTGATCCGGTGACTGGCTGAACAATACGGATAAATTACTGGAAAACAGCAGGAGAAAAACGATAAAAGAAACCTTGAAAAAATATTTTTTCATGTTGAATAGCAGAAACAGTGGATTTGAATCGATACAAAAGTAGTAAAACTTATCCTTCGAAATAGAGAAATTGTCTTTTATTTTAAGAGTTGAGCAACGAGATTTTATGATTTTTTTTAAACTGATGGCAGGAGATATTTGTCTTCATTTCAGCCGTAAGCAAGATAATTTTGGGAAATAAGCCATAGTTGATTCTATTTTCTTTACCAGAGAAAGATCAAACTGCGCGTTTATTTTATGCTCGAAATGCTTGCCTTTTGAGAAAAAAGACCGACTTTTGGCCCTTATTTTTAAGCGGCTGAATTTAACCGGATATTTAGTCCTTAACCATTTTTAATAGAACCTAAATTAGATCATGAGTAAAGAAACAATGACCTTTTACGAAAGTGTCCAGCACTATTTTGAAAAAGCTGCGGCACATACTGGTTTACAACCGGGATTATTAGAACAAATCAATGTTTGTAACGCTGTTTATAAAATGTACTTTCCCGTAAAATTCGGAAAAGAGGTAAAAGTGATAGAAGCATACCGGGTGCAGCACAGCCACCACCGGGCACCTACCAAGGGAGGGATTCGATTCAGCAATCATGTTAATCAGGAGGAAGTAATGGCACTGGCTACCTTGATGACTTATAAATGTGCCATTGTCAATGTACCTTTTGGGGGAGCGAAAGGCGGGGTGAAAATCACCCCCTGGGATTATACGCCCGGGCAGCTTGAAAAGATCACACGACGGTATACCACAGAACTTATTCGCCGAAATTTTATTGGCCCCGCTATAGATGTTCCTGCACCTGACTATGGTACCGGTCCAAGAGAAATGGCCTGGATTTATGATACTTATCGTACCTTTTATGGAGAAGATATTGATGCTGCAGGCGTTGTGACGGGAAAACCAGTTACGCAGAGCGGTATTCGGGGAAGAACGGAAGCAACAGGACGAGGTGTTTATTATGGAATCAGAGAGGCTTGCAGCCATGAAAGTGACATGAAAAAAATCGGCCTTTCCAAAGGTATTGCCGGAAAAACCATGGTTATCCAGGGACTTGGAAATGTAGGGTCTTACTCTGGTTCCATTTCCCAGGAAGAGGGTGATGTGAAAGTGGTTGGCGTGGTTGAGTTCGAAGGAGCCATTTACAAAAAAGATGGCATTGATATCAACAAACTGCTAAAAGTAAGAAAAGAGACCGGATCCATTTTGAATTACCCCGATGTGGATATTACCCTGCCTCAGGATAAGCGCAATAAAGGATTGGAGTTTGAATGTGATATCCTGGTACCAGCGGCCCTGGAAAATCAGATCACTGCCGAAAACGCTCATAAAATAAAAGCCAGGATCATCGCGGAAGCTGCCAATGGTCCCATCACTGCACCTGCAGAAGATATTTTACTTAAAGCAGGTGTGCTGATCATCCCGGATGTATATCTCAACGCCGGAGGAGTAACAGTTTCTTATTTCGAATGGCTTAAAAACCTCTCCCATATGAGATTTGGCCGGATGGAGAAACGCTTTCAGCAAAATCAGGTTGATGCCATCTTGCGCCAGGTGGAAGAATTGACCGGAAAAACGATGAGTCCGCGTGATCGCGGTATCATTGCCCGGGGAGCTGATGAGGTGGATCTGGTCCGTTCCGGATTGGAGGAAACCATGATCACAGCTTACAATGAAGTGCGCGATACCCAAAAACGCAAAAAGAAAATTCAGGATTTGCGAACAGCGTCTTTTGTAACTGCACTGTTGAAAATTGCCGATGATTATAATGCCATGGGAATATTCCCATAACCGGTAATCAAGATAAATTGTCAAATGATCCCGAATTTTGCCCAGATGCAGTATTCGGGATTTTTTATTTAAATTCTACCATAACCCAAAGAGAGATCCTGACAAAATATGCCCAAATTACTTGTGAAACAGGGGTATTTGTTTATATTAGCTAGATGCTATCCAAAAGGACAAAATACGGGTTGAAAGCATTGGCTTTCATCGCACGGAATTACCAGGGTAATCCGGTGGCAGTTTCTGAAATAGCCAAATCAGAGAACATCCCTTCCAAATTTCTCGAAAGCATATTGCTGACCCTTCGAAAGTCGGGAATTACCTCCCCATTAATTTTTCCACTTCAGCCACGGTTACCAAGTTGGCGTCTCCTTTTATCGTATGCTTTAAACAAGATGCGGCAACGGCAAAATCCAAAGCATTTTGATCATCTTCCGGGTATTTCAACAATCCGTAAATCAAACCACCCATAAAGGAATCGCCACCACCCACTCTGTCCACGATATCGGTTATTTGATACTGACGTGTTTCATACATTTTTTCGCCGTCGTAATAGTACTCCAGCCCAAGTATTGTGGGATGCCGATATGGAACCTCGTAAGGTCGTAATCACCTTTTTCGCCCTTGGGAATTTCTGCATCATCTGTTTACATACGGACAAGAACGCTTCTGCCTTGACCTCATGGCCGTGCTTATGAACATCCAAACCTTCCGAGTGAATGCCGAAGTGCTTTTCAGCATCTTCCTCGTTTCCTAAAATAACATCACAATAAGAGGTCAGTTCTGCCATGATCTTTCCCCTATCTCCGCCATAATTCCAAAGCTTTGCCCTATAATTCAGGTCCGTAGAAATCGCAACCCCTTTTGCACTAGCTGCTTTTACGGCTTCTAAACATACATCAGCAGCTCCTTGTGAGATTGCGGGCGTAATCCCCGTCCAATGAAACCATTCTACACCGTCAAAAACGGCATCCCAATCGATCATTCCTGATTCAATTTCGGCAATTGCAGAATATGCTCTATCGTAAACTACCTTAGAGCCTCTACTCACCGCACCAGTTTCCAAAAAATATATTCCCAGACGGTCACCCCCATAGACGATTTTATCTACCCCAACACCACGCTTGCGCATTTCCATTAAGGCACACTCCCCGATATCGTTTTTAGGTAAACGGGTCACAAAATCAACGGGCACACCATAATTGGCCAATGATACGGCGACATTGGATTCCCCTCCCCCATAGACAACATCAAACGAGTTGGCTTGTGAGAATCTTAAGAATCCTGGAGGTGACAAACGAAGCACGATCTCTCCAAAGGTTACTACTTTTTTCATTATGGAATATTTGATGTATTGCATTCCCTTAAAAAGGGAGTCGGTTTATTAAAAATTCACTGTTGCTTTTATTACTCCTGTGGCAGGATCAAGCCAACTATTGAAGTTAGCGATCATATCGGTAAAGTCTACATTATGCGTAATAAAACTATCCGTAGGAAAATCTCCGTTTTCCAGTACTTTCACTACAAACTCAAAATCTTCAAGAGACGCATTTCGGCTACACATAATGGTCGTTTCTTTAGCATGGATTGCCGGATGATCAAAAGTTAAGCTTCCTTTATATAAGCCAACCAAAATGTAGCGTCCACCGTGCGCCATATAGTCCGGCCCTGACTCCATTGCACCTTTATGACCAGTGCAATCAAAGACAGCGGTAGCCATCTCGCCATTGGTAAGTTTGCCTTATTTCGCCAATGGTGTTTTCGCCTGCTTTTACGGCATGGTCAATGACTATTACATTCTTTGCATAATCAAGACGTTCTTGATTTAGATCAACCGCAATTACCTTAGTGCCTGCCAACTTGGCGAATTTCATTAGGCCTAATCCAATTGGGCCGCAACCTAGTACAACTACGGTTTCATCAGGCACCAATTGTGCACGTCTCACGGCATGTGCACCGATGGCCAATGGTTCTACAAGAGCGATCGATCAATAGTCAATTTTTGTGCTGGCAATAAAAGTGCCACAGGTACGGTAAAATACTCTTGCATGGCACCATCCGTATGTATACCATATAATTTAAGACTTGTACAACAATTCGTTTTGCCTTGTTTACAGGCAACACAGCTACCACAAAATAAATGGGGAATGACTAATTACATTATCGCCTGCACTAAGACCTTTGTCGTTATCATCAATTTCTTCAACCCTTGCTGCAATTTCGTGCCCTAGAATTCTCGGATAGGTAAAAAAGCCTGATTACCGGCAAAGGCATGCAGATCAGTTCCGCAAATACCTATTTGCGTGATTTTTAGCAAGGCTTCTCCAGGTTTTCTTATCGGCGCTTCTTTTTCTTTTAAAACAAAACGTACCTGGCTTTCGCAGACAATATATTTCATACCTGATTTATAAAGATGGAATGTACCATCAAAAATACATTATGGAAAGATACGCGTCTACTACAAATCATGCTTTTCCTGATACTTTTTTTGCCCATATTTAGATTCTTATCCATATTTTGCACTTAAAATAGTGATATTTCGGGGATAAATTTATTTGGCAGATGAAACTAAGGCGATTACATCATGATAAACCGAAAATAGTTCCTTTTATGGTCACCCACCATATGGAACCTTTTTTCCTTAAAAATTTGGCATTATCACCCAGAATTGGAATTAGTGCTTTCTTTGAAAAGTACCGGCACACGTTTCGTTGGCGACAGTATAAAAAATTTTGAAGAAGGTGATGTCGTATTGATCGGTAAAAACCTACCACACATGTGGCTTAACGATGAGGCTTATTTTGAAAAAGACAATCATCTTGTTGCTGAAGATATCGTCATCCACTTTAACAAGGAATTTTTAGGGCCCGGGTTTCTGGAGGCAAAATGAAATGCAGCACATTGGCGACTTACTTCAAAAATCGCGTTATGGTATAAAATTCATCAATCCGTCGAAAAAGGTCATTCGCGATTTAAAGAAAATAAATCTACTGCATACAGGATTCGAAAGAACCATTAAATTCATTAAGGTCTTGAACATTTTGGCCGATCATAAGGAGTTCGAATTATTGGCGAGCGAAGGATTCGTGAACTCCTTTAAACAAAACAAACATGAAAACTTGGACAAGACCTATGAATATATTTTCGAAAATTTTGCCCGCCCCATATCGTTAAATGATGTAGCCGGAATAGCCAATATGAATCCTTCGGCATTTAGTCGATTCTTTAAAAGGGTCAATCGCCAAACCTTTTCGAGATATTTGAATGAAGTACGAATAGAGATATGCCTGTAAAAAGCTCCATCGAGAATAGGAGTAACATCGCCTCCATATGTTACGAATCCGGCTTTAATACTATTTCAAACTTCAACCGACAAATTCTGAGCGATCAAGAATATGTCGCCTAGCGAATTTCTGATGCTTCCGAAAACGCGAATAGAATAAAGAAAAAATTGGTAATTTTAGCGTAATCCGATCAAATAAAAATGTGGCAACATAACCTTTCAATAATGACCAAAATAATTGGAATAACACTATTAGCAGTGGTTTTCAGCTGCAAGCAGGATAAAAAATCCGCTGTAAAACCCATGGAAACCATCAATATAAATGAAATTATGGATTCCGAAGTGACTTCCAAGTTCTCGATTGAAATTCTAGATGATGCTGCTAAAGAGATTCTAGACCCAAATGCGGAGATAGCCATTTTGGCCGAGAGTAGTTTCGAATGGACAGAGGGTCCACTTTATATCGAAGATGGAGACTACCTATTATTCTCTGACATTCCCAATAAAAGGTATACAAATTAAATGCTCAAAAGACACCACGACCTATTTACATCCATCCGGCTTTTCAGGTGATAGCTTTACTGGAGCAGAACCTGGATCGAACGGACTTCTTTTGAGCCCCGAAGGGGAACTTGTATTGATGCAGCATGGAAATCGACAGGTGGCCAAGATGAATTCCTCCTTATCCAATCCTAAGGTGGCAGATTATTCGGCCTTGGTGAATAATTATAGGGGCAAGCGATTTAATAGCCCTAATGATGCCTGTTATGACACTATGGGAAATCTCTATTTTACCGACCCGCCATACGGGCTACCGTTTTGGACAAATTGAACGACCCAGAAAAGGAGTTGGATTTTCAGGGGGTATATTGTTTATTGACCACAGGAGAACTGCTTTTGGTCGACGCCGCAAATACAAGACCTAACGGAATAGGTATATCGCCCGATGGAAAATCTGCTTTATGTCGCGGTTTCTGACCCTGAACAAGCTTCATTTGGAACAAATACAGTATTAATTCTCCCGGTATTGTTTCGGATAAAATAAAGATTGCGGACGCAACGCATTTAGTGGGACAAGAAAATGAACCAGGTCTTCCATGACGGACTTGGGGTAAATCGTCATGGTATCATTTTCGCTACAGGGCCAGGTGGCGTTTGGATGTTATTCGATCCCGAAGGAAAAGCGATTGCAGGCATCCGAACGGGGCAAAAAGCGAACTGCGCTTTTGGCAAAGATGAGAAAAGCCTTATGACCGCCGATGATTACATCTTGACGGTAGATTTAAAATAATCACATAAGCGTTCCTAAAAAATTCTTCAACTGACCCAAAGCAGCTTCCACAGTAGTGACTCGGCAATTTTTCGGACACGATCCTGGCAGACATAAATATAGGTTTCACCATCCACAAAACGATCCTCGAAAAGCGGTAATTCGCTTTCTTGTGGGCTTCCAACAATCAGTGTATTCGGTAGGTGCTTATGCTGCAGGTCTGCTATCTTTGATTGTGCCTCTTTCCTTACTACGGCAATCTCGTAGAACGGGTGCGATACATTCTAAAGAAAGGTGACTCCAATTGGCGTAGCTAGAACTATACTCCGTTACATATGGCAACAAGGTGGTCAACATCGTTTTCGATTGCTTCTGTGTACGAAACATTGTAGTTGATATGTCCCAATTGGAACAGATTACTGGCCTTGACGGAGTTTGGAGAGGGAATATCACCATCGTGTGTCTTGATGATATTCGAAATCAAGTTTTCAGTCTCATTGAATCGAAACAAGCTTGAATTGGCATCTAAAAACCCTTCTTGTGTTTTTTCAGTCAAGGAGTTGGCAAAATCAAGATACGAAGCATTCAGACTTATCTTATATAGTTCAATAGCTGCTTTAGTTAAAAAAGCATAATCCTCCAGAAAACCTTCCCTTCGTTTACTTCCTACT
This sequence comes from uncultured Bacteroidota bacterium, assembly GCA_942492125.1. GTDB lineage: Bacteria > Bacteroidota > Bacteroidia > Chitinophagales > Saprospiraceae > BCD1. The sequence continues at coordinate 12,578 of CALODM010000003.1, read as the reverse complement.
TTGTAGGAGATGATTTGATCGTCCGTAGTCATAGCTTTTATCCCGTATGAAATCATAAAAACAGCAATAGCTTGATTTAGAAATTCTTCCTCCTCCAAAAGCTGTGTATGCTTCTACAAAACCGCTTATTAAAAGGGCATTCCAAGAGGTAAGTACTTTGTCATCGGTATTGGGTGAACGCGAATGTTTCTGGCCTTCATCAAGATTTCATTCCATTTTTTCTTGTATCGCGTCAATTCCGCTAGACTAATTTCCTGCTCCTTCACAAAAGGTTCATCTGAACCGTCTTTATAAAGGATATAGGATTCGTTCTCCCAAACATTGCTTTTTTCAATGCTGTAACCCGCTGAATAAGGTAAAGTCATCTCTAAAACGGCTTCCAATTCTTCTTTTTCCAGACATAAAATTTACCCTCTTCGCCTTCACTATCCGCATCAAGGCAGAATAGAATCCGCCCTCACCTTTGATATCAATTCTCGTTCAATAAACTAATAGTTTCAAAAACGACTTCTTCATATTTTGCTTGCTTTTGGAAGTCTGAATAGGCTCTAGAATACAGACCGATCAATTGTCCATTGTCATAGAGCATTTTTTCAAAATGAGGAACTTTCCATTGCAGGTCAGTGCTGTATCTCGCGCAAAACCGCCACCTAAATGATCGTATATTCCTCCATTGGCCATCTTATCCAAGGTATTACCTGACATGTGCAAAGACTTCATTATTGTTCGTTAGAACGGCATAGTCTAGAAGTAGAATCAAGGTCACTCGCAACAGGAAACTTGGGTTGCCCTTTGTCACCTCACTAGAAATCAAGTCCCAATTTTCTTTCCAAGTATGTCAATATCCTGATTGCAATATCTCCTTGTTCAATTTTTCGAAATTCGACTGGTGTGAAGCCGTTCGTTTCTTTGGAGTACCTTCAGTAAGTCTGTCTGCATGTTTTTCTGCCTTGTCGGGTTGTTTTTCGGAAAATTGCTTGTTGACAACCTGCTACCTTAATATTCATCCACTGTTCTTTCGTGTGGTACGTCCCGACATACAAAGGTCTCCCATCCGGTAAGGTAATTGCGTTCAGAGGCCAACCTCCACTACCTGTCATTGCAATTGGACCACATCCATGGTATACTTGGTCGATATCGGGTCGTTCCTCGCGGTCTACCTTGATGCTGATAAAATGATTCATTCATATACTCTGCCACTTCTTCGTATCTTCAAAAGTCTCATGTTCCATCACATGACACCAATGGCAGGCTGAATACCCAATGCTTAAGAGAATCAATTTATTGGCATTTTTTGCCTCCTCCAATACACTTTCGTTCCATGCCACTCAGTTCACTGGGTTATGCGCATGCTGCAATAAATACGGGCTAGTCTCCTGAATGAGCTCATTTGTAAAATCAGGTGCGTCGGTTTTAACTGTTTTCTTACATGCAAGAAACAGAAATACCAATAGCGCAATGGAAAAGCAACAACTCAATACCTTCTTCAAAACCATAAATCACCACATTTTTAAATGGTAAAAGTAAGATATTGAAAAGAATACCAGTAAAACCTCTTGGATAAAATAGCACTGCCCATAATTGTTCTTATTCGGAACGGAAGCCTTCGTATCAACTAAATACAAAAAAAAGTGCCATTTATATAATTGTAATCTTTTTCTTACGTTATAGTATTCGATAAGGTTTTCCCGAAATTCCCTAGGACGAATATGCCGTTCGGATTAAAGGAAATTTCAATGTTAAAGGACGTGCATTGAAATATTTTAGGTTAGTTAAACATGCGATGCAATGCATGGAAAAAGACCGATTCACTGCAGGGTCTTTAAAACTAGATTCCAACACAACATTTACAACGCGTACAAGTAGATCTACCGTATGTTATTTTTATCTGTTTCAAATATCAACCCAAGAATTTCACTGCAATCATCCATGCTCGACTTGTCAACATCAGATGATGGTACTTTATCGATTATAATTGGCATGAAGATATATAAGAGTTTCATTAGAGGTATCTAATTCCTACCATTTAAAAGAGCTACCCTCTAAAAACTGTCAACCACATGACCACTTCCACAGAAAAATCGTTACAACTTGAAGACTCAAAACATGCTACTGAACTTTTGGTAGACAAGTTTTATACTTTAAGAAAAACCTTTGAAGCTGCTTATTCCGGTAAATTGAGAAGTCATAAATACGAGGAAACTAAGGCGTTCACCATAGCATTGAACCATGCTATTTTTCAGGCGAATCAAGTGCTATCCGAAAAGGTTATGGCCTTTAATAACACCTCAGATCTGGAAGGGATACTAGAAAATTTGAGAAAAGACTTCCATTTCCTGAAAAGTTAACTTAAAATCGATACCCCAATCGTAGCAGTACTCCTCGAGGCAATACCGGTACGACAACAAAACTTGCGTCAGGATTAGCCTGTATAAAATCAGAAGTTACCCCATTTGCATTGGCACCGAAGCTATTCGCACCAAAGAAATTCGCCAAGCCTTCAGAATTGAATAGGTTTGTAACCAATGCATTCACCGTCCAATTGCCCAGTTGATAGTACATGCCAGCACCCATATTGAATATACCGTAGGCAGGCAGTTGAAAGGCATTGGCAATATTACCTTCACGTTCTCCCATAAACTGCCATCTTAGAAATGAGGAGAACTTTTGCGTTGGTATTCCGCTCTAAATTGAACATTACCTTAGGGTTGAATGCCAGCGCATTGCCAGAAAAGTCTTGGTACTATCTGTCATCGCCACAGTCACAGAGCCGGCAGCATCATAAATCGTCCAGTCATTTGCTTTGCCGTCTTGAAGCGTTCCATTAAAGCTAAAGCTAAGGTCATTGGTGACGGAGTAGGCACTCTCCCACTCCATCCCTATTGTTCTTGAGGAATTAAATTGAATAGGTGTATAAAAAACGGTTCCTGAGCCTTCGTCAAACTCAAAATTAGTCACCCCGATATTCTTTAGTTGGCTCCAAAAAGCCGTTGTAGTAAATGAAAAGTTAGGAAGGTTCCATTTCAGGCCCATTTCCAATTGGTTGATTTTCTGGACCTCTCCTTTTTGATTGATGGGTACATTTGAAAAGTTATTGAAATAATAGTTTAACTCAGGGGCCTTGTTCCCTCCAGAAAAACGAGCAAATAAAGCCGCGTCTTCCTTAAATTTATAATTCAATCCGATCAATGGATGAATATCGTAGTTAAAGTCGAACTCATCCCGTTCTCCGGTCGGCGCGAAAACATTGCTGTCATACAAGGTATTTGAGTCTCCATCGACACCACCTTGCCTATCGAAAGGTGCGAAGCGATCTTTACTACCTTATGATTTATCGTTTCATAACGAAGGCCAAGGTCTAAATGAAACTTGTCCGCGATTTTCCAACGATCATTCACAAAGGCGGCAATCTGGCTTACCTTAGCTCGAGAATTAACAAAGAAAAGTCCCCCGTAGTTGCTCACCCCGTTTTCATCCGAAAGTGCAAGAACAGGTTCGCCTGGATTTTCAACTGTAACCCGCAACATTCTAGGGTTGGGTTCATAGGTCACATAGCAAAGCTTCCTTGTGTAAAGGAGGTATTCGAAAAACCACCGGAAAATCCAAAATTCAAATCGTGGTTTTCAGCTTGTTTCGAAAAGTCAATTGGTCCATCCACTCCTTAGCCGTATTGTCATTGTACCAGGTAGCGGTACCCATTATTCCGTCATTGGGCAATCTACCATTTGTGAGGTAGTCAAAACTGGGTGCCTCACCCTGAAGAATTGCCAATGAGCCAAAGTTATTAATTTGTGCTATTTCACTTCCCGTTTTAGCATCCCGAAAAACCAAGTTTCCGAAGGCTGAAAAATCACCACCGAATAAAATCCCAAAATCACGACTCAAACCTGAAACAAGAAAATCATCCAAAGAAACAAAATTATTGCTAATCGAGGTCTGCCAATTCGCATGACCTTATTCGAAAATTTAAGATTATTGCGAACAGACCAACCCGCTCCCAATCTTTGTAACAAGTCTACTCCAAACGCACGGTCTTGGGCATCAACCCCACTTGCGATGGGTCAAAATCATTCGTCGCACCTTCACCTAATCGACGACCATCAGGAATGGCTGAATTAAAAGAAGGCATCGTTAAGGCAGTTGTATTGAAATCTTGTCCAAAAGCAGCTTGGGGGTTATCCCAATTGGTTGCTGCTACGCCCGTATAACGATTGGTAAAGTCATCCAATAGTTTTCCATAGAATTTAAAATAGCCATTACGGTTACGCTTAATAATATTGAACTTTACCTGTCCGCCTTTACTAAAGGTGTAATCCGTACTTCTGGCGCCTTCATCACGACAGTAATGCCACTCCAATATTATAGAATTCCAATTATTGCCGAGAATACAAAATCTAAATCAACCCTAGTCATCGGGTTTCCTTCTCCCTGAACCCCTCCTGACAATTGAACCTCTCCCCAAAAGTATCCCTTGGGCCCTGTGAAATGAAATTGTAGATTCCGCCTGGCGCATTCAAAGCCGTAATGGATGCACTCTTTATCTCCGCGTATTCCTTCTCAACACTTTTTGTGGTCAAATCGAGCCGATGAAAAAGGCTCATCAGGGGAATAATAGGAATGTTGTACGAGGCTAAGCGGAAGTCCGTCTTCTTGTAAAGAAACATAGCCACCAACCCGTGTCATCCTCAGCTGAAGCCGAAATACCGCGCGCATATACCTTAGTGAAAACCTCACCCGCAGATGGATCGACGAAAGTACCGGGAATCGCCTGCAGTACATCAACAGATCCCCTCGGAAAAATTTGCCTCAAGGTCTTGGTTTTCAAAGTGGTGATCGCGGTGCTAGATTCCATTTGTTTACGTGGGTCGAATGTACCTGTAACGACAACGGATTCAAGATTCAATAGATCCTCTTTCATCACGATCGATATTGGAAACATCAGTTGTGATTACAGCAACAGTTTCGAAATGGTTCTTCATTCCCAAATGAGTAACCACAAGTTCAATGCTCCCGGGGTTTACATCGGAAATCTCAAAAACCCCATCTACATTTGTAATGCCAAAAAAACCATATGCTTCAAGCACTGACATTCGCCCCAACCAAAGGTTGATCGCAATTATCTTTGACTTCACCCGAAACGGTTACTTGTGAAATAATTGAATAGGAAAGCAATAAAAAAAGGCGGTTACCCAAAATGTGCGCATCGTATTGTTCTTTATTTTGATTTGAAGAACGCAAAGATAAGATGGTTTAGTCTGATTGGGTCATGATTTCAAATCATAAAAAGATTACTGGAATACTGCGAATAAAAGGCTTTTTGGTCTTTATTGGCGGTCCATACCTCATTTTTTCATTTGAGATACTACGCCTTTTGAGCAAACAGCTCATTACCCAAATTCGAATTTGCTTTTCAGACCTGAAATCCACGCTCAAAATAACTTCGAATTTCTTCCACGATTTCATCTTTATTTGCGTTCATATCAATACCTGAAATAACGCTGGTAAGACGTTTTTGTATTCGAGCTGCATCATTCTACCGATTTGAATGCGCTGCGCTTGAGGAGATCCCGCGCCATGCATACTTTCCGTGAGGTAACCCACGGCATTTCTTCCCATGGTAATGTTTTCGATCAAACGAAGCGTTCGAATTCTATCCTCTGTATGCCCGTCCGCTTTTCCTCGGAGATATTTCTTTAATAATTTGCCTATTACCGGATGATTCAAATCCTTTTCCGAGGGTAAAGTAGAAACCAATCCACCGCCCAAGTCCTGTGCCAGTCGACTTATTTCAAAAGGTAGTTTGGTGACATGGTGCTTGCAGACATTCGCCAACATGTCATCGGCCATATAATTTCCTGATCTGGTTTGGTACCCTTGATAAGAAGCGGCAATACCTGTTCCATAGACCGTTTCATTCAAATGCGTCATTTCTACCAGTTTGTCTTTAATATGCGATGCCTTGGTCAATCCGTTCATTTCGGCAATCGCGGCGGCGGCGCCAGCCAAGTACGTCTCCAACACCAGATTTACACACATAGCTTCTTCTATGATAATTGGCAAAACGTTCAACCAACATGGCCACATATTAGTACTCCCCATCCATAAAAATCAGATCGTTGGGTATGAATACCTCCTCGAAAATGACCATGGCCTCTTGACCCCCATATTGTGCGTTTCCAGCGATATTAGATCCCTCTTCACTTCTGGTATCACAAGATTGTCTTCCGTAGATATACGTAATACCTGCCGCTTCCACGGAAACGGCTCCAACTATAGCATAATCCCTGTCATTTTCACCCAAGCGCATGGTGGGCATCACCATCATATAATGTGAATTGATACAACCCGTTTGATGCGCTTTTCACCTGTAATATATACCCCTTCTTCTGTTCGTTTGGTGACATGCACAAACATATCGGTATCTTCTTGTTGATGCGGCACAAGGCTTCTTATCTCCCTTTACATCGGTCATAGCGCCCCCTACAACATAGTTGTATGTATGCATGGTCTTTAAAAATCCTTCATCTTGGAATGATAGCTTGTTCCTAATGCTTCATCCATTTCAAAAGTGACGGAATACAAGGCATTGAAAGCATCCATACCGACACAACGTTGAAAACATGTCCCTGTAAGTTGGCCTAATTTACGCTGCATTTTTGTTTTGTTTCACCAAATCTTCAGCGCTTAACACCAACGTGCAAAAAACGACTTACAGGTTCTCCTGTAAAAGGGGAAATCACAGCTGCCAATTCTGGATTGCTTGCGGTTAAATCATAGGTTTTTTGAGTCAATGCATTTATCGAAGGGCGAATAATTTTATTATCTACAGGCTCTACAACTTCTTCACCGAACAAGTATACTTTTAACCCTCTATTTCGCAGGGTTAAAAGTATGCACTTGTTCGGTGAGAAGTTGTAAAATTGTAGATAATAAATTGTCGCCGAAATCTAAATGCATTATTTAAAATATGATTTAGCCGTAAGCTGAATTGGCGGCTGTATTTCCCCTTTTAGGAGGTACTATGGGGTCGTTTTGTACGTGGGGTGAACAAAACAAATGCAGCGTAAATTAGATTACGACTACAAAGTTATGTTTCAACTGATATTGTAGATGCCTTCAATACTGTATGTTCCGTCACTTTAATGAGATGGCTGATAGAACACAAGCTATCATTCAAAGATGAAGGACAAAGACCATGCATACATATTGTAAGTGACACCGATGTAGGGAGATAGAAACGCGCCTCATCAGCAAGAAGTGCCGATATGTTTGTGCATGTCACAAACAATATTACAGTGCAAGGCGCATCAAACCGGAGACGTCAATTCGCATTATATGATGGTGATGCCCACCATGCAGCAGGTGAAAATGAGCAGGGATTATGCTATGGATGGAGCCGTTTCATGGAGAAAGCAGCGATACATTGTGTATCTACGGAAGACAATCTTGTGATACCAGAAGTGAAGAGGGGGTCTATTGACGTTGGAAACCACAATATGGGGGTCAAGAGGCCATGGTCATTTTCGAGGAGAAATTGTCCATACCCAACATTTGACACATGGATGGGAAATTGTAATGCGGCCATGATGAACGAACGACAATTATCATAGAAGAAACTGTAATGTGTAAATCTGGTGACTGAGACGTACCTTGGCGCCGCCACCACATTTGCCGAAATGAACGGATTGACAAGGCATCATAATAGAAAAGGCTGAAAAATGACGCATTTGAAATGAAACGGTCTATGGGACAGGTATTGCCGCTTCTTATCAAGGTACCAAACCAGATGTCGAGGAACCAAATATGGCCGAGCATGTTGGCGAATGTCTGCGAAACCGTATTAGGCTACTGCTGAAATAAGTCGACTGGCGCAGAGACTGAGCATTGGGTGCAAACGCCTCGGAGAGACTGAATCATCCGGCAATAGGCAAATTATTAAGTATCTCGAAAATGAACGGAAAATTCCGACGCGTGAAGTACCATGGGAAAATGCCGTGGAACCACCGCGAAATGGCGGGATCCTCAAGCACAGCGCATTCAAATCGGAGCAAATTGCAGCTCAAGAACGTCTGGCCAGCGTTGTCAGGTATTGATATGAACGCAAATAGAATCGTGGAAGAAATCGGAAGTTATTTGAAGCAGGTATTCCAGGTCTGAAAAGCAAATTGGAATTTTGGGTAATAAACTGTTTTAACTCAAAAGGCGTAGTATCTCAAATGAAAATGAAGTGAAACCGCCAACCAAAAAGCAACATTCGCAGTATTCCATAACTTTTTATGATTTAAATCATGACCCAATCAGACTAAACCATCTTATCTTTTGCGTTCTTCAAATCAAAATAAAGAACAATACGATGCGCGTTTGAGTAACCACCTTTCTATTCAATTATTTCACAAGTAACCGTTTCGGAAACAATCCAAGATATCATGATTGCAGTTGGGGCCGAATGTCATGCTAACATATGGTTTTTTTGGCATTACAAATGTAGATGAAATTTTTTGGATTTCCGTGAAAACCCCGGGAGCGGTGGGCACTATTGGTTACCATTTTGAAATGAAGAACCATTTCGAAACTTGATTGGCTCAAGCGCAACCCGTGTTTCCAATCGTCATTGATGAAGAGGATACATTGAATCTTGAATCCGTTGTCGTGCAGGTACGTTGCATAGAGCAAATGGAATCTAGCACCGCGACCCTTTGAAACCAAGACCTTGAACTGGAATTTTTCCGAGTTCTCGCTGCGAACTACGACACTTTCGTCGATATCTGCAGGTGAAGATTTTCACTAGGCCATAACCAGCGCACTTATTATTTGGCTTCAGCTTAGTTGTGAGTATGTTTCTTTACAAGAGACAACCTCGTACACAACATTCCTATTATTCCTGATATTTTTCATCAGCTCAATTTGATACAAAAATTGTTGAGCGCGGTATATGCATTACGGCTTTGAATTTTCAGGCCAGAATACAATTTCATTTTCACAGGAATTCAAATACTTTTTGAAGTTCCGATTGTCGGGAGGGACCCATTGACTAGGGTTGATTTAGATTTTGGTGAGCCTCTCGATAATTGGTTCTATAATATTGGAGGGCATTACTATGAAGGCGCCAAAAATTTTGGATTACCGTAAAGGCAGACCTTGTAACCGTAATATTTTAAATTCTATGGAAAACTATTGGATGACACCAATCGTTGTAGCAGCTGTAGTAGGATAACCCCAAGCTAGACAAGATTTCAATACTACTGCCTTAATGATACCCTTCTTTAATTCAGCCATTCGGAAATGGTCGTTAGGTGCCCAGACGATTTTGACCGCCTGCAAGGGTTAAGGCCGTGCGTTGGTGGGCTTGTACAGGAACGGGAAGCGGGTTGTCTAATTCACAATAATCTTAAATTTCGAATGGGACAATTAGCAATAATTTGTTTCCTTGGATGATTTTCTTGTTTCAGGTTTGGTGTTTTGGGATTTTATTCGGTGACATTTTCGGCAACTTCGAAACTTGGTTTTTCGGGATAAAACCGGGAAGTGAAACGCAAATTAATAACTTTGTCGTGGCAATTTTTCGGGGTGAGGCACTTGAATTTTGACCCACCTCACAAATATTGGAGTACCTAACCTTGACGGAATAGAATGAGCCCGCGCTACCTATTGCAATGACAATACGGCAAGTGGATGGACCCAGTGACTTTTCGGTAAACAGTACGATTTGAGAACACGGATTTTCCAGTGGTTTTTTCGAATACCTCCCTTTTTTTAGGGAAACTTTGGTTATGTGACCTATGAACCCAACCTAGAATGTTGCGGTTGGTTGAGAAATCCTACACGCCGAGATAAGTAGGGCTAACTACAGGGGACTTTTCTGTTAATTCTCGAGCTATGCCATAGCGCATTGGGCTCATTTAGACCTTGTACTCGTTATGAAACGATAAACCGCCGAAAATTTCGATAGGCAGGTAAATGACGTGGAGACTCAAATACCTTGTATACTGTAATATTTTCGCGTGAAGGCAAGTTGGAAGTTGACTACGAGATATTATCATTTCGGTAGGATTGGTGCAAAAAGAAGGAAGACACTAAGATCTGGAGGAACAAGACACAATTAGAAGGACATTTCCGGTAACTTTCAGATGTACCCATCAATCAAAAAGGAGGTCCAGAAAATCAACCAGAAATGGGCTTGAAATGGGACCTTTAACTTTTCATTTTGTACAACGAGCTTTTGGAGCCAACTAAGAATCGGGGTGACTGAACGAAACTCAGAGAACCGTTTACCTTACACCTATTCCAATTTAATTCCTCAAGAACAATAGGGATGAATTGGAGGAATACTCCGTCACCAACTTTAATGGAACGCTTCAAGACATTGTGACGGACGTTGCCGATGCTACCGTAGATGAGATGATGATGTTGTTTCTGGCGAAATCTTGGCATTCAGCCCTAAAATGTTCAATTTATAACGCAAATTCTCACTCGACTGGCAGTTGGGAGAACGTAGAGGTAATATTACCAGTACTCAACCTTGCCTACAGTATGGAGTTGCTGGAGTACCATCAATCAAAATTGAACTTGATATTCATTGGTTACAAACCTATTCAATTGAAGGCTTGGCGAATTTCTTTGAATTCTCATTGCACCAATGCAAATGGGAAACAACCTCTGATTTTGGGCTAATCCTGACGCAGAAATTTGTCGTACCGGTATTGCCTCGAGGAAATACTGCTGATTGAAATCGATTTTAAGTTAACTTTTCGGGAAATGTGAAAGCTCTCAAATTTGAGTATCCGGAACCGGGAATACGAGGTATTAAAGGCCATAACCCTTTTCAGTAGCGATTCGCCTGGCATGGTTAGAGGTAGTAGTTTTCCTGTATTTATGACTTCTCAATTTGCCGGAATAGAGTTTTCTTAAGGTATAAAACTTGTCCACCAATTTGGTAGCATATGTCTTCAAGTTGTAACATTTTTCTGTGGAAATTTTCAAATGACCGAAATTAGACACTCTAATGAAGCTCTTATATATCTTCATGCCAATTACGGTCATACCATCATCTGATGTTGACAAGCCGACAATGCAGGTTGATGAACGAGATAAGCATACGGTAGATCTACTTGTACGTTGCTCGTGTTGTTGGAATCGAGACCCTGCAGTGAATCGCAAGATCTACTTCCATGCATTGCATCGCATGTTTAACTAACCTAAAATATTTCAATGCACGTCCTTGCTGAAATTTCTTTAATCCGAACGGCATATTCTCTAGAAATTTGTCGGGAAAATTATCGAATACTATAACGTAAGAAAAAAGATTACAATTATATAAATGGCACTTTTTTGTATTTTAGTTGGATACGAGAAGCTCCCGTTGAGGCTAAGAACAACATGGGCAGTGCTATTTTATCAAGAGGTTTTACTGGTATTCTTTTCAATATCTTACTTTTACCATTTAAAAATGTGGTGATTTATGTTTTGAAGAGGTATTGAGTTGTTGCTTTCCATTGCGCTATTGTATTTCATTTCTTACGTAGCCAAGCTGGTTTTATTTTACAAATGAGCTCTTCGAGGACTAGCCGTACATTTATTGCAGCATACGCATAACCAGTGAACTGGGGGCAAAATGGGAACGAAATGTATTGGAAGGAGGCAAAAAATGCCAATAAATTGATTCTCTTAAGTATCAGAATTCATCTTGCCATTGAGTGTCATGTAATGGAGAGAGGAACTTGGTGCAGAGGTCACAAAAATTGATGAATGAAAATTTTATCAGTATCAGAGTGGACCATGGTGACTATCGATATTGTACTGTTCACTACACAATTGCAAGGCCAAAGTGGAGGTTAACCCACGAACACAATTGCAACGGAAAAACATTTAGGGACATCCTTATAAAGCAATAGATGCCAGAATTTTTAAACATGTCCTTCGCTAGTACCAGCATTACAAAAACACCGAAATCACAAGAACCATTTTGCTGCTGTATCGAAAACCTTTATACTACAAGCCCCGGGGGGGGGGGGGGGGGGGGGGGGGGGGGGGGGGGGGGGGGGGGGGGGGGGGGGGGGGGGGGGGGGGGGGGGGGGGGGGGGGGGGGGGGGGGGGGGGGGGGGACAACACAAAAAAAAAAAAAAAAAAAAAAAAAAAAAAAAAAAAAAAAAAAAAAAAAAGGGAGGGATGACAACATGTGGGGGGGGGGGGGGGGGGGGGGGGGGGGGGGGGGGGGGGGGGGGGGGGGGGGGGGGGGGGGGGGGAAATCACACCACACACACACACACACACACACACACACACACACACACACACACACACACACACACACACACACACACACACACACACACACACACACACACACACACACACACACACACACACACACACACACACACACACACACACAGAAAGAAATGAAATTTTATATTTAGAAAAAAAGTAGAGTAGAAGCCATTTAAACTTACCTTATTAGCAAATGACCACAGCATTAGCAATATTTAGAAGAAACGAATCCTACTCTCCTTCCCATAAAGACGAGATTTCAGATGAAGCTTTTGTGAGCAGAAATCTAGCAGAATTGACGCGATACAAAA
>CALODM010000002.1:0-6698 GCA_942492125.1 uncultured Bacteroidota bacterium | reverse complement strand
GGTAAATTAATGTCAACCCCGTTAGTTTATCTTGATACCGAAAATAAAACTTTTTCCATCGGGGTAACCGTTGATATTAACCTCAGGACTATAAGAATAAAAGTCCGTCCAGGTCAGCAGGTTCGTGGCAGTTCCGTAAATGGTCAGATCGGAAATCCGGAGCCGCTGAAGCCACCGTGCAGGCAAATGATAAGCAACCTGCAAGGTACGTAACCGCACATAGGAAGCATCCTGAACACTGGCTGACCAGATGAATGGATCGGCCTGACTCCTTCTGGGCCTCGGGAAAGTTCCCGTGGGATTTTCGGGTGTCCAATAATCGACTTTTATACCATTAAGTACTCCCTGAAGGGTACCTCCTGAATTATAGTCTGCCAGGAATCCATTGGTTCTCATAGCCCCCTGGACCATATAAAGTTCCGCGAAAATTTCAAAACCACGAAAACGAATATTGGTCGATAATGATCCATACCATTTGGGGTCAGCATTAATGATCACCTGATCCTCATTATTGATGAGGGTATCACCATTAATATCGACTACGCGGATACGCCCCGGTTCGGAATCCGGCATATGGGATCCTTCGATCTCTTCCTCTGTCTGCCAGATACCGTCGTATTCGTATTGGAAAATAACATTGATCGGATGACCGATAAATCTTCTTCTGTCAATATCATCAATCGGATTACCCTCCTCATCCAGTTCACCAAAGAGGTCTAGGATCTCATTGGTATTTCTGGAGAAGGCCCCTGTGATCGACCAGTCAAAATTGTTTTTCCGGAGGAGGTTGGCCGTCAGTAACAGTTCCACGCCCTGTTCCGTACCTTGCCTATATTGGAAATGATAGAAGAGTAGCCTGTTCCTCCGGGTGTTGTCCGGTCAACGAGCAGGTCTGTCGTTTCGGTGTCATAGAATTCAAAACTCCCCACAAGGAAGTTTCGGAACAGACCAAAATCAAGGCCCAGGTTAAGGGTTGTGGAAGTTTCCCACCGCAGATCGGGATTAAACAATGCAGAGCCTGCCTGGTAACCTCCGGCGGTAATACCCCCAAAAATATAATTAGCTTCCGAAGCCAGCCCTAGGGTCTGATAAGGAGATATCGCCTCATTTCCAATGGAACCGTAACTGGCCCTGATCTTAAATTCATTGATCAGATCCAACTCTGCCAGCCAAGGTTCCATGTGGGCTTTCCATCCAAAGGCTACGGAAGGAAAAAATCCCCACTTATTATCGGGTGCAAAAACCGAAGAACCATCTGCACGTCCTGTAAAAGTTATGAGGTATTTATCGAAAAAATTCACACGAACCCTTCCCATGTAGGAGAGCAAGGTTCTGTCCCAGGCTGTCCTTCGCACAGGAAGAATGGTTGAAGCCGACGCAATTCCTTCATACCCAAGGAGGTCATTAGGAAATCCGGTAGCTTCCGTAGTTGCATTATTATAGTTACGCTCATTGGCACTTTGCAACAGGGTAACATCAAAGTTATGTTTACCCGCGGCAAAAGTATTTTCATAGGTCAGGATATTCTCTATCATGTATTCTTCACGGACATCGCTAAACAGAACGGCACGTCCATTGACATTGAAGGCTGCAGAATGTACGCTGGACTGGTAATTTCCCCCATCCCGGTTCCTCCTGGAAAGGTAGGCATTCAGTTTATACTTGAAATTCCTGAAGATCTCCACCTCACCAAAGGCTGTGAGATTATATTCATTCGTTTTTAGGTCTCTGTTGGAGTCCCTGAGATCCCAAAGTGGATTGGTAAATCCGGGATCTCCCGTAGGGAATCTGACCAGATCCCCTTTCTCATCCCTTATTTTCCCAAGAGGTGTCAGTGTGATAAAGGAAAGGTAACGATCCGATTCGAGATCCTGCCGGTCTGTCAGCAAATAGATATTCGCTCCGAATTTCAGGCGATCCGATACCTTCTGATCTATATTGAGCCTGGCGGTGCCTCGCTGGTACCGGGAGCCAGGTACAAGGCCATTTTGATCAAAGAACCCAAAACTGGCAAACAAGCTTGATTTGTCTGTTCCTCCTGACAGCGAAAGTGCATGACTTTGCTGAGAGGTATTACGCATTATCTCTTCTTCCCAATCCACCGATTCACCAGCTTCCAGAACCTCCAGTTGCAAGGGCGGAATACAAAAGAATCCTCCTCATATTCATCATTCAGGTTGTCTGTCCGATAAGCCTCACGGGCCAGATTCGCCCACTCCTCACCATTATAAAGGTCAAAATTCCGAACCAGTGACTGTTCTCCATAATAACCATGATAGGAAGCTTTTATGGTCCCGGCAGCACCTCTCTTGGTGGTTACGAGTATCACCCCGTTGGAGGCACGAGCGCCATAAATAGCCTGAGCTGAGGCATCTTTCAATACTTCAATTGACTTAACATCTTCGGAGTTTATACCGTTGATATTATCAGCGGGAACACCGTCTACGATAAAGAGGGGGGCGTTACCACCCACAAAAGAATTTCTTCCCCGAATGAGAATATCGGAATTCCCTCCCGGCCGTGCATCGTTGAGCGTAACCTGCACACCTGCAGTCTTCCCCCGCAACATCTCTGCTACGTTGGTGGTTGGTACCCTTTTGGCATCTTCTGCGTCTATCACGGCCACAGAGCTTACCAGGTCACTTTTCTTTTGGGTTCCATAACCTACCACAACCACTTCCTCCAAGATTTCGGAGGAAATTTCCAGGGTTACATCGATTACAGATTGATTGGCAAAAACAACCTTTTTGGGTGAAAAGCCGGTAAAAGAGAAGACAATCACCGAATTTTCATCTCCGGTAAATGTCAGTTCGTAATTACCATCCATATCTGCATTGGCACCCTGATTGGTACCTTGGATCTGGATGGTTGCGAAAGGAAGGGTCTCCCCATTGGCATCTCTGATAGTTCCTTTTATGGTATGTTGTCCAAAAAGGTATACATTAGTCAGGACTACCAGACAAAAAAGCAAGTAAATTTTTCGCATATTAATAATTGTTTTTTTTAATAAGATCATCAGAATTCAACTCAAAAAATATAAAACCCGTACTCATTTATCCTATCCCAAAAGGAATCTCAATACCAAAAAAGAAGCCCTAAATCAGGGGATAATTTTTTCAAAAAAAATTGAGTCGACTTGTTTTTTATTTCAATTGAGGTATGTTTTATCAACACTCAAAACGGGTAAATCAATCATTCACCTGCCTACTTAAAAAAGACAGTTACTGCAATTAGCCATTTGAAATAAAATTTTATTTAATGACATTATTTCAAAATTTTAATAACTTAAAGCTAGATAATTAAAAAAGGTTTACAAAATAAAGAGCTACTTAAAAAACCCTATTTTTTATGAAAAACCTCCTAAACATTTCGACATTTGGTCTGGAGGACTACGTTTTTTTTACGATTTAAATCTTTGGGAAGTAAATAATAAAGTATATTAGCAAATCGCCGATAAAAACAAATATGAGAAACATAAAACTCAGCTTCATATTTCTCTGGTTATGTTTTGTAGTTCTGGCTGTTGCTCAACCATCCAACATTGGTAATCCTTTCATCAGAAGTTACTCTAAAAAGCAGTATCTGGCTGGTACTCAGAACTGGGACATTGTGCAGAACAGCGCCGGTGTGTTGTTCTTTGCAAACAATTCCGGCATGTTGCAATACGATGGTAAAAACTGGAGTTGTTTCCCACTGCCCAACAAGACAATAGTGAGATCGCTGGCAGTCGATTCAACGGGAATCATCTATGTCGGCGGACAGAACGAGTTTGGATTTTTCGTACCCGATGGTCAGGGAAACTGGACCTTTAAATCCCTTAGAAAATTTCTTCCGGAGCAAATCGGTGATTTCGAGGATGTCTGGAATATACTCATCCATGAAGAGGGGGTTTTTTTTCTGACCAATAAAAGAATTTTCATTTACTGGAATGGCCACATTTCCCTTTTTAAAAGTAAGGATTTATTTAATTTCATGGGCCTTTTGGAAGTTCGTATCCTAATACAGGATACCGGGCAGGGATTGAGTTTATTTAACGGAAATGATTTTGACTTCATTGAAGAATCCGGCCAATTCATAGACGGCCCACTTACCGGAATCCTTCCTGTTGCGGAAGGAGAATGGCTCGTTACCACCCTTTACAATGGCCAGTACCTTTTTGATGGAAAAAAGTTCAAGCCATGGAAACCGGAAGGAAATGATTTTTTGGAAAACAACAGAGTCTATTCTTCCGCAATTTTCGAAGATGGTCGGATAGCTCTGGGCACATCCCTTAATGGTGTCCTTATATATTCCAAAGAATATAAGTTATTGCAACACCTTGACCGGGAGGACGGCCTGCTCAACAATATCGTACGTCATTTATTTGTGGATAAGGACCAACACCTATGGGTTGGGCTGGATAATGGGATCAACTATATCCTGGCGAGTTCTCCGTTTACTCGTTTCTCACCCGATGGTAAAGCCCGGGGAGCAGGTTACGACGTCCGGATTTTTGAAAATAATATCTATTTCGCAACAGCCAACGGACTATTCAGGACTCCCTGGAAATCCCATTATTCTGCCTTTGAAAAAAATCGTTTCCGGCAGGTCGCGGGTTCTAAAGGACAAGCCTGGGGTTTAGATGCTTTCGATAATGACTTGTTATTGTCCCACCATGCAGGATCATTCCTGATCAGTGCTGCCGGTGCAATAAAAATTACCCGAAATGGGGCGTTTGGCTCTTTAAAAGACCGGCCAACAGACCGGATCTGTTACTGGCAGGCACCTATACGGGTATTTCCGTGTACCATCAAGTGAACAATCACTGGTCTTTCAGGAACAAAATGACAGGATTTGATGAATCCAGTCGATTTCTGGAAGAAGACAAATCAGATAATTTATGGGTAGCCCATCCTTATAAGGGCATTTACAAAATTACTCCGGATAAAAATTTCGTAACGGCTACTGTGAAAAAATACGGAAAAATTTCCGGGCTCAACTCTGATCTTCAAAACCATGTTTTCAAAATCAGGGATGACCTTATTTTCTGCTCTGAAAAGGGGGTCTTTTCCTTCGATGAAGCTACAGATCGTTTTTATCCCAATGAATCTTTCAATAATTTACTAGGTGGGCAAACTGGTGTGAGGAGACTTTTTGAAAGCGAAGACCAAAACAACATCTGGTACGTAACAGAAGAAGAAGTTGGTTTGCTTCAGATCAAGGATAAAGTCCTTTTTAAGGAAATAGAACGGTATCCGCTTCCCAAATACATCAGAGATCAGTTGGTCACCCGGTTTGAATTAATTTATCCTGTTGATGAGCATAATGTTTTTATCGGTACAGAAACAGGGTTCATCCACTTCAATCCGGAAGTTAAATTCTCCAAGAGCAGCAATTTTGAAGTAATATTTGATGAAATATCCATGACTTCAAAAGGAGATTCGGTGATATCCAGAGGCTTATTTTTTGATGGCCAACAGGTAACATACCAGCAGCCAGAAAAGGTCATCCCAAAGCTGCCTAATTACTTTAACGCCTTCCGGTTTGAATTCTCGGCGACTGATTTTACGGAGCCTGAAGCCATGAAATTCCAGTTTTTCCTCGAAGGTCTGGAAAACGACTGGTCAGACTGGACCTCGAAATCCGAAAAAGAGTACACCAACCTCAGCAATGGTAAATATACTTTTCATGTCAGGGCTCTGAACGCCCTGGATCAGCCATCAAAGGCTATTCATTTTCAATTTGAAATTTTACCGGCCTGGTATTACTCGCGAACAGCGAAATTTGTTTATACCATAATTGGCCTCGTATTGCTTTTTTTCTTCTCCAGATTTCTTTTGCGAAAATATTATTACCAAAAAGAAATGGTGGTTCAATCTGAAAAAGAGATAGATCGTTTGAAAAATGAAAGGCTCGAAGTAGAAATTGCTCACAAGAACAGGGAACTTGCCAGCTCAACGATTCATCTCCAACACAAGAACGAGATCCTATTCAAAATTCGGAATGATCTGGAAAAAATTAAAAAGGTGAGCCAGGAATCTGAAAGCATAAAAAGTATTAACAAAGTCATTAAAATGATCGGTATTGAAGACAATTCCGAGAAACACTGGGAACAATTCATTGCTCATTTCAGTGAAATCCATCCAGATTTCTTCGAAAACCTTCAGAAGCAATTTCCTGATCTTTCCAATAAAGATCTGAAGTTGTGTGCTTATCTAAGAATGAACCTGAGCACAAAAGAAATTGCCTCCTGATGAATAATACTCTCCGTGGAGTGGAGGGAGGCAGGTATCGTTTGAGAAAAAAAATGGGGCTCGATGCAAAAGATAATCTGACGGAATTCATTCTTAAATACTGACCTGCCAAACAGGAGTCAACTTAGCTTTATGTAAGGAAATCAATTGCTTTATTATTTACCATACTATTGGTCAGCACCTTGTGAAATCAAAAAGGAGTCGAATCGATGGAAATTCGAATCTAAACGACCGCACAAAATATTGAATATCATATTTTACCAAATTTCAATCTTCTGAAAATCATTTATTTAATTTTGATGGTAAATTCACCCGTACGCTTAAGATAGTTGGAAAAATAGAATATTGGAAGTGACCCCTACAGTTCCAGTAATCCACCTTTCCATTTCATGCAGCTTCTCGAAGGTTTAGCATTAAATACTGTTTTTAGGGAATTCACAGAATGATTTTTTTTGACATACGCAA
>CALODM010000001.1:0-7921 GCA_942492125.1 uncultured Bacteroidota bacterium | reverse complement strand
GTGTTCATTCCCAAATTTTTTCCGAGAAATCAGGAAATTTTATTTGGCTAATTGATATTTCATTCTGTATTCCGGGTCAAACTTTTGACCGGTAGTAGCTATTGTGAATGCAATTTTCAACAACTTATTGGCCACCGCAATCATGGCTACTTTAAATGGTTTTTTCTTTGCACGATAGAGTCTTTCAAATAGTTCCTTACATACAGGATTAAACCTCTTGGCACTTAAAGCACATTGATAAAGTAACTTTCGAAGATAGGATGACCCTAACTTGCAGATGTGTGAAGCTCCCTTAACACTTACTCCTGACTCTCGTATGTCCGAGGAGCTAACCCCACATAGGCTATCAAAGCTTTATATGATCCAAACTTGGTAAAGCCTCCAGTTATTAGGATTAAGGTGGCTACCGTTTTGGGACCTAAACCGGGAATCGATCCTAAAGAAGCTTCTAATTCTTTGTAATGTTCTTTTAATGCTGTTATTGATAAGGCATTGTATTTCCTGTAAATGTTCCTCTAATTTTACTATTTGGCACTTTATTGGGTCATTGGGCTTCTTTACTGGGGTCTGGTACAAGTTCAAAGTTTTTTGTTGATTGATTAAAGCCGTCTTTTTTTCTGAACATTGGTGGTAAAACTGTCATTAACTGTTGAAGTTGTCTTGATAATGGGTGGTTCCTGCCGTCCAACTTTCAGGCTTAAATGAATGACCATGTACAGGTCAATAACAGAAACATCTATCCTATCTGTTTTTGCCCTCCTGAGATTCAATCGAGAAAAATACTTTGCAAACAAAAGGTTGGCACCACTAACACGTTTAACGCTGCTCCGGCTAAATATAATGCCAACTTCGCGCGATAAGATCCAGTTACTTCTATTATGCATAAGTCCCGATCAATGAGGTTTTTAGCAAACTTTTTGCCAACCTTGAGCATCATTGTTAAAACGGCCTTCTTCTAATAGAGCCTCTTGTGTTAAAACGCAGACATCAAAACTATCTTTTGATATGCTCGGTTTCTACAAAACGACCGAATTGTTTTTCATTCGTCCATCTCTGCCAATTTGTATTAATAAAATAAGTTCCTGTTAGCCTCATCTATGTTACTCAGGCTTTTTGCTTACAACAAGCTGTCCGAGGTGAAACAGAGAAAAGGAAGCGGGACTGGCTATCCCGAACTGTCTTTATGACAAATGACTCATAATAGTCTTTTTCAGCTTCCTTATTTTTTCATTTCAAATTTACCAAATTTAATTTCCTGCCGCTATGGTAAGATGACTCATGTTTTTTTGACATTTACTTAACGGGAGCAGGTGCGTCCTTGAAATGTTTTGTATTTCCCTAAAAGCTTTCCAATTATTACGGTGATGGGCATGATTACCTTTTTAACGAATCCCTTTTGTATTTCGAGGCGTATCGTACTCTGAGGAATAACGCGTTAAAAGGAAAGCAGCATCAAACATCTCAGGCTGTTCTTCCCCCTGATTTGGTTTGAGCTTCATATACTTTAGACAAGAAGTATGGGAAATTGTGTACAGGCCCTACCCAACCTTCTATTTGGAGCATTTCTTCTCCTGCGTTCCAGAATCGATGTGGTTGCTCTCTTTCAAATAAAACACTTTCACACTGGCAGGGCAAATTGATGCTCACTTCCTCAAAATTGATACCCCATTTTACCGAAAACGACAGTGAGTTGTTCGTCCTGAAGAAAATGTGTAGCCATGGCCGGTCCTTTTCCTGGGTTTCACTTCTCATTCTACGTAGACTTTATCAATGCTGCCTTCTTTTTCGATTTTCAAAAAAGTCAATTGCTCTCCTGTATTTTTGATTGTTAGTGGAAATTGCATGTTGTTCATTTTTATAATTAATAATGCAATATTAGCACATTGTCCTAAAATATGCAGAAAAAATAGAACAATGTGCTATTTTTGTTGAAATATGCTTACTTTTGTTTTATGCGAAAACGAAGTGGTTACATCTGATTAAAAAATTATTATTCACTTCATTCCTGCCTGGCGGCAGACAGGTTCAAAACATTAATGATTTTTCAAACAGATGAAAAGGAGAGATGAAATAGTACTTACGGCGCTCAAAATGTTCAATGAATCCGGAATTCACAATGTGGGTGTCAGGGAAATTGCCCGGGCTATGTCCATCAGTGTGGGGAATTTGTCTTACCATTTTCCAAAGAAGGAAGATATCGTGGCCGAGATATTGAGGTTGCTGCGCCTCAGGAATAACCGGCACTATGAAAAATATTTCTCTTCGGAACCCTCTGTTTTTGCCTATCTGACCTTAATGAAAGGTGTGCTCAGCAATCAATATGATTTCAGGGGGGTGGTGATTTCGCCATTAGATATCAAAAAGATCTACCAGGCATTGTTTGACTACAAAGTGGTTGAAAGGCAACGGAAGACCAAACAAAAAGAAATATTTGCAATGCCTTCAGAAAAGGATGAACTCACTCTCAATGAGAAAGGTTGTGATTTTATGGTTGATTTTATTTCCATATTCTCGAGGTTCTGGATTCAGGAGGCATTTCTGAGCTATGATCATTTATCAAAAACAGAGGTGATTGATAAATACCTGGGTATTTTGAGCCAGCAACTGGCCATTTTTGCAACGCCTAAAGGGTTGACGGGGATTGAGGCGTTTTTTGAATAGAAATAGATAGCCGAAGGCCGAATTTTAGGAAGGTTATTATTTTCCGGGGATGGCCAGAAATGGGGTGGGGGAGTTGTACCGCAAATTCACGTTGAGAACTCGCGGAGTTGCGCAAAGATGTATCCCAATTAATAGGTAAGAAATATTTCCACTTGGATATTCGAAATCCAGTATTGGGTGTTCTGCGGTTCTGTCAAAAATTATTTCCTGCAGAACCGCAAAACATGACTCATCCCGAATTTTGCCAAGAGCAAAATTCGGGATATTTTTTGGTGCCCGGTATTGTCAAATCTTCTAATGCTGTCGTGGAACTAAAGGATTTTAATCATTTTACCGTAATTCGCAAGCATTTTCGTCCACTTCGATACTCAAGAGCGAACTTCCGGCTTTTATCTCAGGTTTCAATACATTTTTTCTCTGTTTGATAGCCTTAAGACACACGATAATCCCAAATTTTGGTTTTAACCAAAATTCCCCTCCTCCCCCCCCCCCCCCCATTACCCCCCCCCCCCCCCCCCCCCCTCCCCCACCCCTCTCCCCCCCCCCCCCCCCCCCCCCCAAACCACTTACCCCCTCCCACCCCCCCTCCCATGGTCCCCACACCACTAAACCCACTAACCCCATCTCTGCCCCCCAAACACATAACATGCGTTTCAACCAACCCTCCAATATAGGTTTAACCACCACTATCCCCCCCACGCCCCCCCCCCTATATATATGGTCCACAACACTACCCCCCTGGGATGAGTCATGCCCTAAACCCCAACTCACTTTCCTCCCATTCCCAACCCCCCCCAAAAAGCGCCAATATATACTCCTATAGGATGGCACCCATAAACAATCCACTACCTACGGGAGCCCACTCCCCTCCTCAACCTAACCATAGTACCTTCTCCCAGCTAAATCCCATCATCCCCTACTCCACAACGACTTCCATAAGGCTAGGGTAACCACTTGCTCACCGGCCCCCAACCACTATAACCACCACTACCCCCCTACCCCCACATATTGCCATATCATTAATAGGGAGAACTAACCCTTCCAGGCACCCAAAACTAACCCTCCCACTCCCCACCATCCCACCCCATCCCTACTGGTCTGGAATGCCCTCCCTAATCCACCCCCCTTCCCTAGTCATCCATATTCATATTGTGAAACACATTCAGCACATCCTCATCTTCTTCCATTTTATCGATGAGTTTGATGACTTCTTCCACCTGATCTTCGCTGAGGGTAGTGGTGTGATCAGGGATTCTGACCAATTCGGATTCTTTTACCTCAATTTCTCTTTCTTCCAATGCTTTCTGTAAGTTGCCGAAATCTTCAAAGGCAGCGTAGAGCTCCAGGAGGCCTTCATCATCGGCTTTGACTTCTTCTAAGCCATGGTCGATTAAATCCAGTTCGAGTTCTTCCAGGTCAACCCCTTCGGCATTGATCTTAAAAAAATACATTTGCGCTGGAACATATAATCTACCGAACCGGAGGTACCCATAGAGCCTCCGTATTTGGAAAAGATCAATCTGACACCGGAAACGGTTCTGTTGGTATTGTCGGTGGCGGTTTCCACGATTACAGCGATGCCATGAGGTGCATACCCTTCATAAACGATCTCTTTGAAGTCAGCCGCATCTTTGGAACTCGCCTTTTTAATGGCATTTTCAATGTTGGTCTTGGGCATATTGGCCGCCTTGGCATTCTGGATTGCCAGACGAAGACGGGAATTGTAATTGGGGTCAGCGCCACCTTCTTTTACGGAGATAGCGATTTCTCTTCCAATTTTGGTAAACGTCTTAGCCATATTGGCCCAACGCTTCATTTTTCTTTCTTGTGAAACTCAAACGCACGTCCCATATTGTATTTGGTTTAAAATTTTGGCAAATATAAAAATCAATTGCGAATTACGGATTACGAATTAGGAGAATTGTTATTGATTCGAAAACGGAAACTCCTGAGACATAATTCGTAATTCATAATTTGAAATTCGTAATTAACGTATATTTTTCTCCAGATCAGCAACCTTTCCTTCCAGCCAGCTTTGGTTGAAAATGATAGGTGATTTATCGATGTCATTTTGCAGCTTTTTAAGGGTTTGTTGGAGTTTTTCTTTATTCGTATAAGGTATTTCGGCTCTCAGATGGGCTACTCTTTTGGTGAACCGGAAAAGGTTGTGGTAAGCATCCTTTCGGGTATCCGCCATCAGTTTGTTGCGTTGCAGGTACTGATAAAAGGAAGCGAACAGAGAGTTGAGCGCCTCAAATTCCTCCATTTCGTAATAGGTTCGCAGGAGTAAGGGCTTTGGCGCCAAGGTTATACCTCAGGTCACTGGGTCCGAGGCATAACAATAATTCCAGGACTTTTCCAAATTCCCCTACTGCATGGTAGTAGGATGCCAGGTTAAACCGGTAGGCATTTTCGATACATTCAGGTCACAGCCTTTTTTTGAATGTTGCAATGAAGTTTTTTCACCCAGTCTGTTTCATTCAATCTTATTGCTGTGGTGACAATATTTTTATAATGCCATTCGGACAGGTAGTTGTCTTCAAAGATCAGCTCTTCTTCCAGCTGGACTTTATATAATTGAAATAATTCAGCCAGGAATTTCAGGTTGTTCCGGTTGATCTGCTTGATACAATAGTTTTGGGAGTTATTGTAAATGATGATTCGCTCCTCCTTTCCCAGATAACCTTCCTGTTGCTGCATATATTGCATGGCCTGAAAGTGAACCTCATCCTGTTCTTCGGTAGTCATTTTATGTAACAGGAAACAAATAAAAACTCCGGGGACTTCCTGATATTCCGGGATGTTACTGGCAATTTCAACCATCACTCCTTCGAGCATCCGGTTGGAATCGTAATTTCCACTGAGAATATTCTTGCGGTTGTGAATTTGTACGCATCTTTTGAGTTTTTCTGCCATGTAAAAATAGTCCAGTTGCCTGATCTTTCGTTCCAGGTTTGGGTCATTACTTTCGGCCATCTGTCAGGATAAAATAACTGTCGGCCTCTCGGGCCAGTTGAAAACTATGCTCGAAAAAATGCACTGTCTTTTTCGGTATGAGCCTCAAGTTTTCCTTGGTTGTTGTCCAGATTTTTCCGATAAGGCTTAAAACATTTACGCTGACGTAATGCTTCCAGCAACATAATCTTGTTCAGAAAGGTCTTCTTTTTATGCCGTTCGGTAATGAGGAATTGTTCGACAAGGCGTACGGCATAAGTGAACAATAAGGCCAGTTGGGAATATTCCGTATCTTTATCCAAAGCCTTTCTGATGATGTGATCCCTGGAGCAGTTGCGGATATTGAATTCGGGATAAATCTTGCTCAAATATTGAACCAATTGTCGCACCCCCTGATGCTTGTTGTGGTAGGGGGAGAACACAAATGCCTCAAAACGACTCATTTCTTTTCGGTCGAAAGTAGAAAGTATTTCAAATAGCTTATGACTGGTCATTAATTTTTTACAAATTTAAATTTTCATTAAAATGTTGATATTTAAAGTTTTATAGGAAAATTTGGGGTGATAAAAATAGCTATTTAATACAAAAAAATACAGGAAATGTAATTTTAAATTTGTTGTCCAGTTGGCATTTTTGTAACATCAAAAAATCCAAACTAAAAGTAAAACATCCCACTATGGTCAAATTTTCAAAAATCTTCTCTTTGTTTGCGCTGGTGTTATTACCGTTTATGGGCAATGCACAGCAGGATTGTTCCATCCAAAGTATTGAGTACGAATTGCAGGAATGTAATGATGGTTTCTTTTTTATACATATCGCAGTTGGTGTGGTGAATCCGGGTGCGGAAGGTTTTAGTGTACTAGGTAACGGTCATGATTATGGCGATTTTAGCTACGAAGCTGTATTTATTGAAATTGGTCCCCTGAAAGGTAACGGAGAAACCCCCTACGAATTTGTGGTAATCGATAATCAATTTGAAGGGTGTTCTGACTTTATTGAAGTCGGACCGGTGGATTGCACCCCTCCGGAATGTGGCATTCATGATGTTGTGCTGGATTTTCAGAACTGTAATGAGCAAGGGCAATATGAATTTGTCCTGAATTTTGAATATGCCAACACCGCTAATTTAGGATTTGATGTGTTTCTGGGCGGTGATTTCCTCGGGTTCTATCATTACGAAGACCTGCCGGTACAATTGGCTGCCTTTGGCCAGTTAAATACGGACTGGTTTTATTTGCGGGTTTGTGATAATGACAACCCAAATTGTTGTGCCGGCATTGAAATGATGACACCGGATTGTCCCGTTTCAGACGGCTGTTTTATAGAAAATGTCGTGGTGGAAGCTCATCCTTGCGAGGCCGGCATTATTCTATGTTGACCTGGAAGTACAGGAGGAAATTTTGGTACTCGGGGGTTTACCGTACACGGCAATGGTCAGGAATACGGTACCCAAGGTTATGATCCGGTTTATGTCACCATCGGACCGCTGAAAGGTGACGGGGAAACGGTTTATGAATTTATTCGTTACAGACCTCGAATTTCCCAATTGCCAGGAATTTTGCGGGATTGGGACCCGTTGATTGTAATGATGACCCTTGTGCCTTCTGAAATAGGGTATGAGTCAGTTTCCTGCAATACTTTTCTGTTCTTCACCAACCTGGAGCAAAATGTCGACTGGACTTTCAATGGGAATTATATGGAATTCCTCTCAGGCTTTTGATTTTGCAGTGGAAAGCCCCGGGGAACACGAAATTTGCGCTTTAATAGAAACGCCGGACTGTCCTTTTGGGATACCAGGTTTGTGAAACTGTTGTGGTTTTGGAAGATTGTTTTAACGATTGCGGATTTGAGGGCATTACGATGAATTTTGAAGGCTGCCATGATCTGGGGAGGCTACTATTTTGCCCTATAATTTTGACCCTGTCAATACAATTAATGATTTTTATAACCTGTATATCAATGACGTTTTATTTGAAACTTTCCCGTATGAGGGTTTGACGCAATTTATTGCGAATGTCGGGCTTTTCGAAACCGATCATTTCCTGGTAACCATTTGTGATAATGATAACCCTGGTTGTTGTGCCACTTTTGAAGTAGCAACCCCGGATTGCGGAGGCAATGGTGTATTCTGTGATCAACCACGTTATTGTAGAAGCTCACCTGACTGTAACGCAGACGGTTATTTCTTCGTTGACCTCGAAGTGGTAGGGGAGAATTTTGGTAACCAGGGTTTCAGCGTTCTGGGCAATGGCAATGATTACGGTGATTTCAGTTACGAAGAGCCTTATATCACCCTTGGGCCTTT